>JAEWTL010000059.1 GCA_023459495.1 Bacillota bacterium
ATGCAGAACATGGGCAATATGATGAACAGAGGGAACATGGGTATGCAGAATATGGGCAGTCCGATGAACCGTGGGAATATGGGCACGCGGCCCAACGGTATGCAGAACATGGGCAACCCGATGAATCAGGGAAACATGGGCACACGGCCTAACGGCACGCAGAACATGGGCAGTCCGATGAATCGTGGTAATATGGGTACGCGACCCAATGGCATGCAGAATATGGGCAACCCAATGAACCGTGGGAACATGGGTATGTGGCCTAACAACGGGAAATAAGTCGGTTGATACGGACGATTTTAAAAAGAGCTTTTGCAAAAAATGGCAAGAGCTCTTTATTTTTCTCTGCTTATCTTTTTAATGAAATCACTTCACTGTTAAGATCATGCTAACTGGTGTTGTCATCCAACTTTTTACCATGTATACTGAAATAAAGACGAATAGGAGGAGGAAATCCCATGAGAACAGCCAGTTTGGTTCTGGGCATCGTTGGCGGCATCATAGCGATATTATACGGCCTGATATTAATTTTAGGCGGTTCCATTTTGATGAGTTCAAACCTGTGGGAAAACGCGTATGACGAATGGAGCAGCTCCGGCAATTGGAGCGGTTCCCTTGACAGCTGGGACACCAACGGAGACTGGGGCGACGGAGGCTGGGAGTACCATTATCATGTCGATATGCCCGAAGATGTGCCGGAGTGGGTGTTCACTGACGTGATACCGATGGGCGGCGGTATCGTCATCGGCGGCGGCATTCTCGCTGCGGTTGCCGGCATCGTCGGCATCATTGGCGGCAGCATGGCAAAGAAAAGGAATGTGGCTGCGGGTATAATGATGATCGTTGCCGGGGCGCTATGCATGGTGGCATTTTTCAACTTCGTTTCGCTGGTAATGCTTGTACTGGGCGGCATCTTTGCACTCATCAAAGAAAAGCAGAAACCTGCGGCCCAATATCCGCCCGCGCCGTCGTATCCGTACGGACAGTATCCGCCTTACCCACCGTATCAGCAGCCGTATCAGCCGCAGCAGGCTCCGCCTGAGTCTCCGGAGAATCCGCCGGAGCAGCAGTAATAGCATCCGCTTGAAAGCTAGAAGGGACGGTGTACATCGTCCCTTTTCGTTTATCATTCCTGCGCTTTTATATAGCGGAAGATCGCAGCCGCGCGAAGGAACAACTGCAGGTCGGGACGCCATGAAATAAAAAAGCGCGGGAGCATTTCCCGCGCACAGTATCTCAGCCTATTCCTTATAAATTTGCTTGGCGATATCGCGGATCATATCGATCTCGTACTCCAGCGCCAATACCTTTTTGAATATTTTCTCCACCTTTTCAGCCGGAATGTTGTAATTCAGGAACGTATCTTCAAATGTGCTGAACGCCGAAGCAATCTGTTTACCCATAGAGATGTACTCGTCAATATGCGAGGAATTCAGCGCGTTCCTGAACTTCTCGACATCCTTGGCGATCAGCTTCACGACATCGGTTTCAGAGCCGAACTCGTCGAGCGCGAGAGGGTACGGTTTAATCCGCTCCAGAAAGTAGTTGCCTTTGTGATTCACATTGTAAACATACAGCAGCGTCAGCTTTCCCAGATCGAAGCTCACGTAGCACAGCGTGCTGTTGATGACGGTAACCTTTGCGCCCATCTGCTCGAGTTTAATCGTGTGTTCGGATACTTCAACCGACTCAATGATTTTTCTCATCATAAACGAAAACCTCTCCTACACATAGAATATGACCAGATAAGCTGTAGCCAATACGACCGAAGCGAGCATAACCGGAAGGCCGACCTTTGTGAACTCCATAAAGCTCAGTTTATGGCCATGCTTGGAAAGCAGCCCTCCCGCAATTACGTTAGCGGAAGCACCCACCAGCGTGCCGTTACCGCCAAGGCAGGCCCCAAGCGCCAATGCCCACCAAAGCGGTGTGATGGATACGGCGGACATCGCACCGATGCTCTTTAAAAGCGGAATCATGGTGGCGACAAACGGTATGTTGTCCAAAAAGGACGACAGTATTGCGGAGCCCCACAGTATCAATATCATCATCAGGAGCATATTATCACCCGTGATACCAAGCAAGCCGTTCGCAAGGAAGTTGATCACGCCGACCGCCTCGAGACCGCCTACCAGAATGAACAGTGCAATGAAGAAGAATATCGTCGGCCATTCGATTTCGACGAGCACTTCTTCCGGATCCACCTTGCTGATCAGCAGCAGAAGCGCGGCACCCGTCAGCGCAACGGTCGCTGATTCAAAACCGAGATACTGGTGCAGCACGAATCCGGAGATGGTGATGCCCAGTACAACAAGGCACTTTTTCAGCAGCGTCTTATCCCGGATCGCAAGATTCTCATTCATGGCCATAATCTTCAAACGCTTATCATCTGTGATCTGCAGCTTCTTCTTATACATGAATCTCATAATGATGATTGTCACGAAGAAGATAACGATGATGACCGGTGCCAGATTGATGATGAAGTCCATAAAGCCCAGCCCCGTCGCGCTGCCGATCATGATGTTGGGCGGATCGCCGATCAGCGTCGCGGTGCCGCCGATGTTGGACGCAAAAACCAGCGGCAGTATAAACGGTATGGGATTGAGCTCCAGCGTTTCGGTGATGACAAGGGTAACAGGCACAATCAGCAGGATCGTGGTGACGTTATCCAAAAATGCGGATGCGACCGCGGTGATAGCGGCAAACGCAACGAGTATCTTCCAGGGATCGCCCTTGACCATTTTTGCAGCCTTGATTGCGACGTACTCGAAAACACCGGTGCGCCTCAAGATGTTGACAATGATCATCATACCAATGAGCAGGCCGATCGTGTTGAAGTCGATCGACTCAATTGCTTTGTCCTGCGGCAGTATTTTAAATACCAGAAGCAGTACCGCGCCGATGAATGCAATTACCGTGCGGTGGATTTTTTCGGAGATGATCAGCGAGTAAATGATGACGAATATGCTGATCGCCGTGATGATTTGGAAAAGCCCCATATTTCTCTACCCAGTATAAATTTATTTCAACCGCCGGTTGCCCTGCCCGAAAAGCATAGAAACGGAAGGGACCGGTGAATGATTACCTTATAACGAAAAACAGCTGAGGTCCTTTATCAGGCCTTCGCATGCATCGGAATGGATGATCACCTGAATGGGCTGGGCCAGATCCAGACTGAATATTCCGAGTATCGATTTGCCGTTGACAACGTACCGGCCCGACTGCAGATCCACATCGAAATCGTATTGATTCGTAATCCGAACCAGATTTTTTATATCCTCATGCCCCGACAGTTTAATTTTGACCAGTTTCATGATACTACCTCCGTTCCTGTCGTGTGCTGCAACTAACCGTTAAAAACAGCAACTAAGTCGACGAAGTGTACCATAACAGCGCGAATATCGCAATGTCGTTCAACCCTCAATTCGGGCGGTTTTTGTCTGTTCTGCGCAAAAATATCGTATATTTTCGGTTCAATACAATTTTTTCGTTAGCGATACTACGCATTCTGACGATTAAGATTGCATATATGCAGAAAAATGACTTTCAAGGCGTATAAAAGGCGATGAATATACCAACAGCGCAGATATTGCCGTAAGAATATACATTAATATAGGCGGAAGAGGGTTTTTTGCTGCATTTAAAGCTGATATAATCAACATTGAAGTCGGTATCGCCATAAGGACGAAACATGAATCCAAACGGACCGAAAGGAAAAAGGCGTATGAGTTTTGCGGTCAGGCTTGCAGAAAAGAAGGACTGCCCGGCTATGCTGGACATCTATTCCTATTATGTGCAGGAAACTGTGGTATCGCTGGAGTATACGCCGCCATCACTGGACGGGTTTGAGAGTCGCTTTGATGCGTATTCCGCCCGGTATCCCTGGCTGGTCTGCGAGATGGACGGGGCGGTAGCGGGCTATGCTTACGCCCGCCGGTTCAAGGAACGCGCCGCCTACGACTGGTCGGCGGAGACCACGGTTTACGTTCAACACGGTATGCACCGCAGGGGTTGCGGGCGGGCCCTGTATTCCTGCCTGCTGGACATACTGCGCCTGCAGGGCTTTCTTACAGCGGTCAGCGTGATCTGCGTGCCGAACGAGAAGAGCGAGGCGTTTCATACCGCGTTCGGTTATACGTTGCGGGGTGTTTTCCCCAACATTGCCTACAAGGCAGGCGCGTGGCGCAGCTCGGGCTGGTACGCGCTGACGCTTGCGGACTATTCCGAAAGCCCCGCTCCGCCGCTGCCCATCTACGAGCTAAAACATTTACCTGCGTTTTCGGCACTGCTGGAAAGATACTCGAAGATGCTGTGAAACCTTAGCGGTTCAAGACCGGGTAGATTAATTAGGTAGACTAACTTTTATAGAATATGATAAACTGGCACTGTAACACGACTGAACAGAAGCAGGAACATCTTGGTCATGAATATATTGATTGCGGGCTTATTTATCTTATTTCCGGCGCTGCTGATATGGGTGTCCACGAAACTGCAAATACTGCAGAAGATCGGTCTGGTTCTGGTATGCTATTTCGCGGGAATGATCGTCGGCAATGTTGGCATCCTGCCGGAGGGTTTCACCACTATGCAATCCACGATGCAGGATATCAGCGTTGCACTCGCGCTGCCGCTCCTGCTTTTTTCATTAAACGTGAAGAAGTGGCTGAAGATATCCAAATCCGGATTGATATGCATGGGGCTTGCGATCGTTGCAATTATCATCACCACATTCGTCCTTCAGGTCACAATCGGATTCCGGGATGAAAACGGCTGGAAGCTGGGTGGTATGTCGGTGGCGGTTTACACCGGGGGCACCCCGAACGTTGCGGCGATCAAGGCTGCGCTCGGCGTCGATAACGATACATACATCCTTTTCAACACCTACGATACGGTGATCGGGCTCATCTATATCATCTTCATGGCCTCTGTCGCGCGAGTATTTTTCCAGAAAGTATTCCGGCTTAAAGCGTATAAGCCGGTTGGTCAGCAGGAGGATGCGCAGGAATCCGACATCAGCGATGAGTCGACTGATGCATACGGAAAAATGCTGAAGCCCAAGGTTTTAAAGGGACTTGGCTTCGCGCTTCTGCTGTCTGCCGCCATATTGGGGTTGTCCTTTGTGATCGGCGGTCTGCTGCCTGCGGATTACAGCACGGCGGTTATGATACTGATGATTACCTCGCTGGGTATCGCGGCTTCGTTTATAAAGCCGGTGCGCAGGATCAAATACACGTTTCAGCTGGGCATGTACATCATCTACCTTTTCTGCTTTACCGTCGCATCCATGACAAAGTTCGATGTGTTTCTGCATATCGACTGGACCATATTCTTATATGTGCTGATCTCCGTCTTCGGAAGCATGCTGATCCATGCGCTGCTGTGCAAACCGTTCAAGATCGACTCCGATACGATGATCATCACGTCGGTTTCGGCGGTATGTTCACCGCCTTTTGTGCCCGTGGTCGTCAGCAGGCTTAAAAATCGGGAAATCCTGATCAGCGGCCTTGTAACCGGCATTATCGGCTACGCTATCGGAAATTATCTGGGAGTCGGGATCGCAATGCTTCTCCGGTCGCTAAACGCAGCATAAAAAATAGAGTATAATATCGACAGCATTAGTATATATGGGGGCGGAAGATGGGCATTGAGGTAAGGCAAATCGACGAAAAGGATCTGAAGGAGTTTATTAAGCTGCCTTTCAGGCTGTATAAGAAGGACAAGAACTGGGTCCCGCCGCTGATACCCACCATGAAGGGCATGCTGAATCCGGAAAAGAACAAGTTTCTCAAATGTCAGCACGCGTACTTCATGGCTTATCGAGACGCTAAGCCGGTGGCACGAATCCTCGCGGGGCATAACGTGCCCGAATCGGAATCGCATGGAACTGCCCGGGGCTTTTTTTCGCTGTTTGAGGCGGAGGACATGGAGAGCGGGGTCAAAGTGGTCGAAGCGGCACAGGAGTACCTGAAGCAGATTGGCATGCAGGTCATGAAAGGGCCGTACTCGCCCACGGACGGGGAAGAGGACCGGCTGTTGCTGATAGAGGGTTTCGACTCGCCGCCCGTGCTGTATGAAACCTATAACCCGGAGTGGTACAGAGATGTTTTCGAGCGTGCAGGCTTTACAAAATCCGCTTCGGATATGCTGGCGTTCAAAATCGTACCGGACGAAATCCCCTTCGACAAGTTCAGGAAGGTCGTCGGGTATGCGAAAGAACGCTATGGCTTTGAAGCGTATCCAATTGACCTGAAGAACCTTGAGAAGGAGCTTCCCGATATCCAAAGCATTTTGAAGGAGTCCGACGCGAGGGATTGGGGCAGCGGTGTACCCTCATGGAATAATATCCTGCAAGCCGCGGACGCCATGAAAACGCTGGCCGATCCGGACCTTGTTTACATCGTGCGGCGCAATGATGGCAAGCCGCTGGCTTTTGTCGTGAGCATCCCGAACTACAACGAAGCGCTCATCCATATGAACGGGCATCTGCTCCCGTTTGGGCTTCTGCGATTCCTGTACTGGAAGAAGCGGATCAAAGGCATCCGTATCATGATGCAATTCTGCGTGAAGGACTACGAGCACAAAGCAGCCGTATCTGCCGCATATCTGGCCATTATGGAAGCCGGAATCAAGAAAGGCTACAAATGGGGCGATGCTTCCACCATCAGCGAGGCAAACGAGAAGTCGTGGCGCCCGGTCGTTACCGCGGGCGGAAAGCTGTACAAGCGCTTCCGGTATTTTGAGAAAGAGATTTAGTGCAGAAGCAGGCAGGGGAGAGCAGGACCCTACCCGGCCGCAAACCGGATAATGCATAAGCGAATAACCGGCTATAAAAAAGCCCGCTGCGGATACCCTGCAGCGGGCTTTTTGCATATCAGGACTTGTTGTTATTGCATCAATGGCACACACCTTACGTAAACAGGTAACCGGTCATTGAAAGCGAACCCATCATGCGCGCATCGTTGAAGACGGTCAGCGTGTCGGTGCTGTCCACCGCGCCCAGCACGTACAGCAGCGGGAAGAAGTGGTCGGGCGTGGAGAATGCCTGTACGGCACTGCGGCCCGCGCTGCGGTAATCAACGACGCCCGCATAATCACCCGCCTTGATGCGCTGGCGGATAGTTGCGTCGAACTCGTCCGCCCAGTCGAACCCGCCCGGTTGATTCCAGTCGATCAGGCGCAGGTTGTGCACCACGTTGCCGCTGCCGAAGATCAGCACACCCTCGTCGCGGAGCGGTCTCAGCGCGCGGCCCAAATCAAAATGGACCTGCGCTTGTGCGCGGGCGTCCACGCTGAGCTGCACGACCGGGATATCGGCCTGCGGGAACATGTGGCGCAGCACCGACCATGTGCCGTGGTCAAGCCCCCAGCTGTTATCGACGGAGGCCTGCGGAAGCTGCGAAAGCAGGCGTTTTGCCAGTGCGGGGGAGCCCGGCGCGTCGTAGCGCACCTCGTACAGCGGCCGGGGGAAGCCGTACATGTCGTGAACGGTGCGCGGGTGCTCTGCATCCGATGTGAGCGCCCCCTCGGTATACCAGTGGGCCGATACGGAGAGTATCGCCTCGGGACGCGGTAAGCGCTGCGCGATTTCTTTCCAGCTCCGGGTAAATTCGTTATCTTCGATCGCGTTCATGGGCGACCCATGCCCCGCAAACAGGGCGGGCATCCGGCTTGTGTTCATCGCAATTCCTTCCTCGTATTTCTGACAGCATTATAGCATCTTGCCGCAATGTGCATCAAGCAAGGAGGATGGGCGGGGTATGCTTATGTTGCTTTGACAGACGGAAACGGGGAGTCGAAAAGTATATTGTCATGTTCTATGTTTGGACGTAATAGGGATGGTCTGAAGGCTTCCCATCGAGGGGGACTGATGAGGAGGTGGAAAGCCGTGTTGTGAATCTTCCATTGATTTCAGTCATCAGCCTTATCGTCTTGAGAGTACGCCGCCAGAACCTTTTGCGCATTCGCTACGGCTCTGCTCAGCTCCTTCAAGGCCTCACGGATGTCTTGAGCTTCCGTCTCTCTCAGCACGGTCTTCTTTTTAGGCGGTATTGACCACTGACGCGGCCCGGATACCTTTACATCCGACTTTCCCGTCAGATAGCTCGCCGTTACGCCAAAGAAATCAGCAATCTCCTGAATGATGCTGGTATCCGGGGTTTCGGCTCCCGCTTCCCACGCTTTTACGATTGCCGGTTCGTATCCGGCAGCTTCGTAAAATTCCTCCCGCGAATAATCAGCGATCTCCCGCAGTTCCCGCAACCGCGCGCCAAAGCTTCGGGAACCCTTCGACGGTTTTAGCCGGATCGCCGTTTTGTTCTCTTCCTCTCGAATATCCGCGGACTCGCTAATGTAGCCGCTGATTTTAAACAGAAGCGAAGGATTTAGCTTCAGTGCTTTCGCGATCTTTGAAAGTGTCGCTGCGTCCGGGAGAACCGCGCCGCTCTCAATGCGGGATATTGTGGCGTTGCTCAATTCGGAATTCAGCGCGACCTGACGCTGGCTGAATTTGAGCTCGAGACGCCTCGTTTTAATAAACTGTCCGATATCCATATAAAATCCTCTCTCCATAAAGTAACCACGAACGTTACGCATATGCAACAACTATTTTGGGATTCGACAAATAAACGTTGACAGCGTGTAACGCCGGTGATATCGTTATGTTGCATATATGGAACACCATGTGCTTAGTGTGTGTAACACCCGATCCTCAAGATAACGGAGCCTGTGATGACTGAAAACGAAAAACTGCTGAAGCTGGAACGCGAGAAATTGGATCAACTCATCGACGAGGCGCTGCAAAGCGGCACTGCAATCAACGAAACGCAGCAGATACGGGATCAGTTTGCAAAGGTGAAGCGGCTGGAGCAGGTGCTGCAAAACGAAGCGGTGCAGACGCAGAGCCGGAAGGTGGATACGCTGATAGAAGAGATTGAACGGGAGAGGGGAGAGGAATAAGGCTTACCGTCCCGAATCCGCCCGATGCTTGCCGAAGCGACTATAGGACAAATGCTGAACCGTAGGGGCAGCCCTATGTGGCTGCCCGCAGGGGTTGGATTACGGGCGACCACACAGGGTCGCCCCTACAGGGTATGATGCGATATTACCGCCCCGAATCCGCCCGACGCTTGCCGAAGCGCCGATGTAGCCAACGAACGCCGAGGACGATCCACAGGACAATGCCGATATAGCACAGCACGTTCAGGATGTGGATGAGGATAGAGGGAAAACCGAGTTCTAGCATGGCAGCCTCCTTGTAAGGATAGAATAACGGATGAAAAAATTGCCTATTGCGATAGTAGCATGGGTGGGGGGAAAGGCAAGACGGGCTAGGACGAATGTTGATCTGTTGATGGTAACGATTAAGGACAGATTCTTATGAGTCTATTGATGGTTGTAAGTCATCTGTATAAACTAATCCCACATCCCCAAGCATCTCTTTCCATCCTTCCGTATCAGGATACTTGCTTAATAATTGATCTATAGATGGCATACAATACGCAACATGATTGATACTATGTGATTTTATAAGATGATTAATAAATTTAACGTTTGCATAAGAAGGTGATAAAATTAGGTACTTATTAAGCATTGAGCCACCAGTATTTTTACATATATAAGTGCAAATATTTCTGTTGATCGGTAAAAACATTCCACTATAATACTTTGGATATTGGTTACTCAAGCTGAGATAAATAAACGGATTATCAGAAGTAATAAATTCGATATGTGGTGGAGCAATTAAAAAACAGACCTGCATATCACTATTTATAATGTCATAAGTATGGGATATTATATTTGGATTAATATTTTTAACATATCTATATAATTCAATAAGTATAAGATCTTTTTTATAGTCTTCTGCATTTTCCGTATTTTCAGTTACATTCTTCGGGAGAGAGTCTTTTAAAAATTGTAGAAAAAAATTTACTGCGAAGTCTAATCCAAAGCCTTTAAGATTTTCATATCGTCTACAAAATTGTATTGACGCAAATTCAAGAAAATACTCTTTTAACTTTGGCTTTATAATCCATGTTTTCTTACTTATGAGTTCATTATTAATATAATCAAGAAACACATTCCATCTGTTTTCAAGATAAGAGTCAAAGTAATTTTCTATAAGCTTTGCTACATTTTTATCCCAAAGTTGTTCCAAACTCTTCTGTACTTCCAAGCATTCGATTGGATTATTATATTTATCATGTATAATCCAATTATCAATGCTACTATAATAAAGCAAAAAGTCTTCCAAAGTAGTTATTAAGGTATTATTGAAACTAATGGAATAATTAATAAGACTATTATATAAGATGCAAAAATCGTCCTTAAGCTTTTCTGTATAATTTTCATTATTAGTTTTAAGTATATAGATATCTTCCGCAACAAAGTAAGTGTTTTTTAAGTTACTAATATTAGATTGGATTGGGGTTTTTATATTTTGTTTATCAAAAATAAATATTGAATTCTTGCATTCGGGTATTTTCCATGATTTAAGATATACTTCCGGTACTATATGGCATTTCATTTGTTCACTCCAAACATTATTGTATATATCTAATCCTGCGAGTTTTCTGAATTAAAGTTGGGATTGTGCAATTGATATCTTTGATAATGCCGTCTTCGCAATGTAATTTAAAACCTTGCTGGTATTTATTATCGAATATGTCAATGAAACGAAAATTTAAAGTATATACATTATTGTCAGGGTCAAAAGAAATTTGAAAACGCTTTGTACTATCATATGTAATAATCCCGAAAGATGCTTCGTTCCATGACTCTTCAAAAATCCAGGTAGTAACATTAAGCGCGATACCACGTCCAACATTACTAATTTCAATAAAAACTTTATACGAGTCCCCATCGACCAATTTAGGGATGTCATTATTAGTATTGTTTAATTTGGTATAGGACTTTATTTGAAGAATTGGTATATGTGATAAACGTTCTTTGTGAAAGTCCATTTTATAATTTTGATGAACAATAAAATATGTTGCGAGAATACTAATAAGACCTGCAATAACAGCTCCAATAATTGAACCTGATAATGAAATTGTATATACAATTTTCTCAGCATCACTGAAACCATTATTCATAACCTTATTTAAATTATTAAAATATATTATTAACCATAATAACAATGCGGAAACAGAGATGGAACTAAACACTATCCAGAAAATTCTTTTTCTAAGGATCTGTTTTTCCTGTTCTGTTCGAGGTACAATTTCAATTTCGTGGGACTTGGAAATGATTTTTATAAAATCTCTGAATCGATAAAAAAGGGTTAATTTTTTCGTATCCATAAACAACACCCCATAAAAATAATAATTATATTATCACAAAAGTACAATTTATAGACTGTAGTCAGAATAACATAAAAAGTAAGATCAGGCAAGGCAATCATTTGATCGCAGTCATGGTTAATAACGCAGTCATGGTTAATAACAATATATAAGGAATGTGTATTTTTGGTAAGTAGGTTTTCCTAGCAATTAGCCCCTTGAGCGGGGGTATGAGGGAAAGCCCCCATAAAGACCAGACTTTATTCAAGAACAAAAGGGAACGGTCAAGACCGTTCCCTACAAATATATCACCTATCCCACCGTTATCTTCAGCTCTCCACCCACAGCGTCCACCTGCGCGATGCCGCCGTCGGTGATCGTTCCGGCCACCAGCATGCGCCCCAGCTGCGTCTCGATCTCCTTCTGTAGGTAGCGCTTCACCGGGCGCGCGCCGTATACCGGCGTGTACGACTTGTCGGCAATCAGCCGCTTGGCTGCGTCGGTCAGCTTCAGCAGGATGCCGCGCTCATCAAGCCGCTTCTGGATCGCCTTCACCGCAAGATCAATGATCTGGATGATGTTGTCCTTCGTCAGCGGGCGGAACATCACGATATCGTCCACGCGGTTCAAAAACTCCGGCCGGAAGCTGCGCGACAGCTCGGTCATCACCTGCAGCCGCGCCTCGTCGGAGAGGTTGCCCTCCGCGTCGATGCCGGTCAGCAGATACTCGCTGCCGAGGTTGCTTGTCATGATCACCACGGTGTTCTTGAAGTCCACCGTACGGCCCTGGCTGTCGGTCAAACGCCCGTCGTCCAGCAGCTGCAGCAGCACGTTGAACACGTCGTGGTGCGCCTTCTCGATCTCGTCAAACAGGATCACGCAGTAGGGCTTGCGCCGCACCGCCTCGGTGAGCTGCCCGCCCTCGTCGTAGCCCACGTATCCCGGAGGGGCGCCGATCAGCCGCGCCACGGAGTGCTTCTCCATGTACTCGGACATGTCGATGCGCACCATGTTGTCCTCGCTGTCAAACAGCGCCTCCGCCACGGCCCGCGCCAGCTCCGTCTTGCCCACGCCCGTGGGGCCTAAGAAGATGAACGAACCGATGGGCCGCTTGGGGTCTTTCAGGCCGCTTCGAGCCCGGATTACCGCTTCGCTGACCGCCGTCACCGCCTCGTCCTGGCCCACCACGCGCTTGTGCAGGATGTCCGCGAGGCCGAGCAGCTTATCCTTCTCCTTCTCGACCAGCTTGGAAACCGGGATACCCGTCCACCGCGCCACGATCTCGGCGATCTCCTCCTCGGTGACCTCCTCCTTCAGCAGCACGTTCTGGTTTTGCGCGTTGCGCCGCCGCTCCTCTTCGAGCTGGCGTTGCAACCCCGGCAGCTCGCCGTACTCCAGCTTCGCCGCCTCTTCAAGGCTGTAGGTGCGTTTGGCGTCTTCGATGCGCCGCCGCACGTCCTCGATCTGCTGCTTGATCTCCTTCTCCCGCGTGAGCGCCACCTTCTCCAGCTCCCACTGGGCTTTGAGCTTGTCGGCCTGCTCCTTCTGCGAGGCCAGCTCTTTTTCCAGCGCTGCCAGTCGATTCTTGCTCGCCGCGTCGTCTTCCTTTTTCAGCGCCTGCCGCTCGATCTCCAGCTGCATCACGCGCCGCGATATCTCGTCCAGTTCGGTCGGCATGCTGTCGATCTCGGTGCGGATCATCGCCGCCGCCTCGTCCATCAAATCGATGGCCTTATCGGGCAGGAACCGGTCGCTGATGTACCGGTCGGACAGCACTGCGCACGCGATCAGCGCACCATCCGTGATCTTCACGCCGTGGTGAATCTCGAACCGCTCCTTCAGTCCGCGCAGAATCGAGATGGTATCTTCCACCGACGGCGGCTCAACCAGAATCGGCTGGAATCGCCTCTCCAGCGCCGCGTCCTTCTCGATGTATTTGCGATACTCGTCCAGCGTGGTCGCGCCGATACAGTGCAGCTCGCCGCGTGCCAACATGGGCTTCAGTATGTTGCCCGCGTCCATCGCGCCCTCGGCTTTGCCCGCGCCCACGATGTTGTGCAGCTCGTCGATGAACAGGATGATGCGCCCGTCGCTCTTGTTCACGTCCGCCAGCACGGCTTTCAGCCGCTCCTCAAACTCGCCGCGGTACTTCGCCCCGGCAATCAGCGCGCCCATGTCCAGCGCGAATATCGTTTTGTCCTTGAGGCCCTCCGGCACGTCGCCCGCGAGGATACGCTGCGCAAGACCTTCCACCACCGCGGTTTTGCCCACGCCCGGCTCGCCGATCAGCACCGGGTTGTTCTTGGTGCGTCGCGAGAGGATGCGGATGGCCCGCCGTATCTCACCATCGCGCCCGATGACCGGGTCGATCTTGCCCTGCTTGGCCATCTCCACCAAATCGCGCCCGAACCGCGTGAGCGAGTCATACGTCTCCTCGGGGTTCTGCGAGGTCACGCGCTGGTTGCCACGAACCTTGGAAAGCGCCGCCATGAAGCTGTCCACCGTGATGCCATACTGCTTGAAGATGGCTGCCGACGGCGTGCCGCGTTCTTTCAGCATGGCAATATAAAGGTGCTCCACACCCGTGTATTCGTCCTTAAACCGCTTGGCTTCGTCCTGCGCTTTGACGAGCAGCTCGGAGAGCCGCCGTCCCGCATACACCGACGCCGACGCGCCCTGCACCTTCGGCAGCTTGTTCAATTCGGCTTCGATGCTGCGCACGTATTGCGCCGTGTCGATGCCCATATATCCCAGCAGTTTGGGAATCAGCCCGTCCTGCTGTGTCGCCAGTGCGTAGTGCAGATGCTCCCCGTCAATCTGCTGGTGCCCCAGCCGTATTCCTGCTTCCTGCGCCGCGTTCACCGCGGCCATTGCTTTTTCAGTCAATTTGTCCAGTTCCATATATTCAAAACCTCCTTGGTTGTCTTTGCTTTTTATGCGAGGACTCCGCCCTCGCGCTCCCGCCCAAGGGATATTATCCCTTGGGAATCCCATTAGAAAAATGCCTGCGGCATTTTTCGTGGTTTCTTATATCTTTACCCCTCGCTTTAATATTTTCCCGCCCTATCGCGTAGCGATAGGGCATTGAAGGGATTCTAAAGGGACGCGTCCCTTTAGCGGGGGATCGGGGACAGCGCCCCAAAAATCAACTTTACTTCGCCGTATCTTTCAGCTTCTCATACAGCTTCTTCTGTTCGCCCGTCAGGTGTGCGGGGTTCACAATGCGCACCTTGATGAACAGATCGCCGCGGGTTCCGCTGCGCACGGGGTAACCCTTGCCCGCGACGCGGATACGGCTGCCCGACTGCACGCCCGCGGGAATCTTCACCGCGATGCGCCCGTCCAACGTGTCCACCGTGTGCTTAGCACCCAGTGCCGCGTCCCACGGGTACACGTCCGCCGTGGTGACGAGGTCGTTGCCTTCTATTGCGAAACGCGCGCTTGATACGAGATGTACCGTCATCCTGAGGTCACCTGTCTGGCCGCCCGCCGCACCCGCGTAGCCCTGACCTTTCAGACGGATGGTCTCGCCGTCTTTTACGCCTTTAGGTACCTTGAAGTCGATGGTGCGCGTGCCGGTCTCGGTCTGCAGCGCGATCCGCTTTTCCGCGCCTGCCGCACCCTCTTCGGGTGTGATCTCAATCTCAGCCTCAATGTTGCGCCCGTCCAGCGTACGCTGCGAACGGCCTCCGGTCCTTGCTCCGCCAAACAGATCGCTCAAATCGTCGCCTTCGTATACGCGTGATGTGCGCCCGCCCGTCCGCGCTGACCCGCCAAACAGATCGTCGAAGTTGATGCCGCTGCCCGAAAAGAACATGTTGAAGAAGTCGCTGTGGTCACCGCCGCCTGCGTATTCGTAGCGCACGTTGCCGCCGTTAAAGCCATACTGCGATGGGTCGAAGTTAGACCCGCCCGTAAACTGCGTCTGGTTGCCAAACATGTCGTACTTCTTGCGCTTCTCCGCGTCTCCCAACACCTCGTACGCCTCGCCGACATCCTTGAACTTGGCTTCAGACGAGTTGTCGCCTTTGTTCATGTCCGGGTGATATTGCTTGGCGAGCTTGCGGTAAGCTTTGCGGATCTCCTCTTGCGTCGCCGTTTTGTTTACGCCGAGTATGGCATAATAGTCCTTGTATTCCAACCAGCATCCCTCCCAATGGTCAAAGAAAATACTGACCTTCCCTGACCTTTAATACAATATAAACCATACTATTGGGAAATGCAATAGGAGATATGTAAAAATCACGGGAAATTTTACAGTTGCGCGTAAAGCTGTCCCAGCACCTCAAGGTGCCGCCGTTCATCCAGTATGATGCGCCGCAGCAATGTACGGATGCTCTCGTCATCGATTTCGCCGATGAGCCGCGTATAATGCGCGATGGCGTTCCGCTCGCCTTCCATGTCCGACTCGAGTATAGGACGGATGGATTGATGATATTCCGGATCTTCGCCGCTCCACCAGCGCAGGTCCTGATATGAGAACAGCTTAGGGTTTGTTCCAAGCTTCAGTATCAGATGCCCCAGCAGCGAAAAGTGCGTCATTTCAGTGAACGCGATATACTTGTAAGCGGTATATATCTCCGGCCACGCCTGTGTGAAGAAGCGGTGGGTGCTGTACTGGCCGATAGCAGTCGACTCCGAACCCTTGCCCGCAAAAGCGCCGGACAGAAGAGCGGCCCAGCGTGGGTTGGGCGCGTTGACCGAGACCGCCGGATACGGCAGGTCAACGTGATATTGATTAAAAAGTGTGCAATCAAAGAATTCGCAGGACATGGTGTGCCTCCTAATATATAATACTACAGAGTATGCCTGCAAGATTGCCGTAGAAGCGGTTGCGGTCGCTGCATATGGTCGTTATTTTTTTAATGTGGTATAATTGTCAAAAACACAGGGGGCCAAACTTGAAAAAGACCATCTGCATATTACTCACGCTTAGCTGCCTGCTTGCGATGACCGCATGCTCAAAGCTTGGGGCGTTTAATGAAGAAAATACAACTTCGGAAAACACAGGGGAGAACGTATCGGCATCCCCGGATGATTTGGCCACCACGGTTACAGACCTGGAAATCACGATCTCTTTCGAATTTGGCGACCGCAGCGGCACATACACAGGAGAGATGCGGGACGGGCTGCCGGACGGACAGGGCACATTCAGCACGCAAAATGCGGAAGGCGTGGGCTGGATCTACGATGGCGGCTGGCGGCAGGGACACATGTATGGCGAAGGCTCAACCATGTTTGATTCGGGCTATTCTGAAGCCGGGTGGTACGAGGACGATAACCTGAACGGGCAGGGGAAACTGTTTCAGGACGAGCGGTTGACGTACGAGGGCGGCTTTGTACAGAATATACCGGACGGGCAGGGAACGATCTACAGCTATTCCGGGGATATAATCTACTCGGGTAATTTTGATCAGGGTTACATCGACGAGACTGAGGATGCCCGCACGGAGCGCATGAACGCTTTCCGGCAGCAATGTGATCCGGTAAATTACAGTGAGCTTTATACGCGCGCACAGAATGAGGACGGATCGTTTATACAGATTACCGGAACGGTCGTCTATCTGGCGGACAGCGAGGACTTTGCTTATGAATGCAGCTTCGTCATCAGCGGCCAAAATTTTGTTGGTACGGACGCGGTCTATGTGCATTATCGCCTGAACAAGGGTGAAAAGCGGATCATGGAAGGCCAGCAGGTGACAGTTTGGGCGCAGGTCAGCTATCTGAGCACCTCCGAGTCGGAGGACGGTGCCTCGGTATCCATGCCGTTCATTGAGGCGTGGAACGTGGTGGATGTCAGCGGTACTGTGCTGTGAGGAGAAGTCCTCTTGGACCAGAGATTCGGCAGTGTCAGCGGACATTGAGGAGTGGAACAAGTGATCATACTACTCGCGATGGAAAGCGGCAGCCGCGCATGGGGCTTCGCTTCCTGACAGCGACTTTGATGTGCTGTCCTTTATGAAAAGCTTTAAACTGTGAGCATCCGTCCGACACTATCCTTTCCAAGGTGAACACCCCGATTCGAGGGCGCTTTCAGTATTGCGTTGATCTAATTATGATTTGACAAAATGTCCGTTTTCATATTAATGTATTAAACGTATTTATCGACATCTTATGGAGCATTGATTATGCAATTGAAGAAAATCACCGCCGTCGTCGTGATGGCGGTTTTGCTTGCCGGATGTGCAGACGCCAATGCAGCTGCATCCACGCCGACACCCACAGCTATTCCTACGCCGGCTGCGACCGCTACCCCGGTACCCACTCCATCGCCCACCCCGGTGCCGACGACTCCGCCTGAACCCACTCCCGAGCCATACTTTACGGACGAGGAACAGGTTACGGTGGACGCGGAAAACGGCTATTGGTCGTATTCTTCGCCCACGCTATGGGTGGAGATTCACCGCGTATTCGATGAAGAAAAAACGGTCACCTACTATGCTGCGGAGGTACGCGTTAAACCCGGCGAGACGGAACGGGGCGGCTTCTCTACGCCGGACCGGCCGGGCGGCAACTCGACTGCACTTTATAAAATTGCAAAGTATTATCAGGCGGTGCTCGCGGTGAACGGCGATTTTTTGGATCACCACTCGGAAGACCCCAAAGGCGTCATCATCCGGGACGGCATCGTATTTGCTGATGACGGCGAGAATACCACACTGGCGTTTATGCCGGACGGCACGCTGCGCGTGGTTGCGGCAGGGGAGCTTACGGCAGACGAACTGCTGGCGCAGGGCGTTAAGAACGCGTTCTCATTCGGACCGACCCTTATTAACGACGGCGTCATTCAGGAGGGGCTGGACAAGCATTATCTCAGAAAGAAAAACCCGCGCTGTGCAGTGGGCATGATTGATCCTTACCACTACATGCTGATTGTGGTGGATGGCCGCGATGACGGGTACAGCACCGGCATGACGCTTGTGGAATTAGCAGACCTGTTCGCCTCCTACGGCTGCGAAGTTGCGTACAACCTGGACGGCGGACAGTCCGCCACCATGACGTTTATGGGTGAAAACCTCAACCAATACGGCGGGTCGCATACCGGTCAGAGGGGAGTGCCCGATTCGCTCATGTTCGGAACTTCGGAGCTTGTACCTGCGTCATAGGTCGGGCCGCGAAAAAACAGGCGGCACAATTTTCTGTGGAGTATATTATGAAGTTTAGAAAAATGATTGCAGTTGTTGTGGTAGCGGCCATTCTTGGTGGATGTACGGATTCGGCTGCGGTTGTTTCCACGCCGACAGCTACAGCCATAGCCACGCCTGTGGTGACTGCCACTCCGGTGCCCACGCCTTCACCGACTCCGGTGCCTACGGCTCCGCCCGAGCCCACGCCTGATCCATACTTTACGGCGGATGAGCAGGTAACGGTGGACGCTGAGGCCGGTTACTGGGCATATTCTTCGCCCACGCTTTGGGTAGAGATCAATCGCATCTATGATGAAGAGCTGGAAGTGACGTACTTTGTCGCGGAAGTGCGCTGCAAGCCGGGCGAACTGGCGCGCGGCGGTCTTTCCAAGCCGGGCAGTACAACCGGTAAAAATGTGGACCTCTACAAGATCATGCGGGACTACAGTGCCGTGGTCGCGATCAACGGCGACTTCTTGGCTGACAACCTTGATAATGATCCCAAAGGTGTCATCATCCGCGATGGCCTGGTCAGCGTGGATAACGATGATAACAGCTCACTGGTGTTCATGCCGGACGGCACGATGCGCGTGTTTGCGGCGGGCGAGGCCACCGCGGACGAACTGCTGGCGCAGGGTGTCACCAATTCGTTCTCGTTCGGCCCGGTGCTTATCAATGATGGGACCATTCAGGACGGTTTGGATACACATTACCTCCGGAAGAAGAACCCTCGGGCCGCAGTGGGCATGATTGAAGCCAACCACTTTCTGCTGGTGATGGTGCAGGGGCGTCCGCCGGAGCCCACCCACGGCATGACGCTGACCGAACTGGCCGAGCTGTTTGAATCCTATGGATGCGAGGTGGCTTATAATATGGACGGCGGCGCGAGCGCGACCATTGGCTTTATGGGTGAAAATATTAGTGAATATGAAGGCTCACTCACCGGGCAGCGCCCCGTAGCCGATGCGCTGATGTTCGGCACCTCGGAACTCGTACCCGAACCTTAACATAACCTTCAGAAGCCGAAAATACCCGCATTCTGGTTGCTTACAAAGGTTCCCTTTGTAGCCCCGCCTCCGAACCTTCATCCCACAAAGCTGCGCTTTGCGGGGACCTCGACCACCGCTAAAGGGGCATTGTCCCCTTAAAATCCTATCGAATGAAACGCTCTGAACGGGGCGTTTCGCAGTTAAAGGGATATTTAAGGGACTGGTTCCTTGGACGGGAGCGCGAGGGCAACGCCCTCGTAAGCAGGCTTGCCATTAAGCTCAGAAACCGGGTATTCGCGGCTTAATTTTTTATTCAAACCGCTTTGCACGCATGGCAAACACATAGGTCGTAATCTCTGCGGCCGAGTAAGCCGTGAGCCACAGCAGGGGAGGCCATGCGTGGCCAAGGCTGAAGTACAGATCTGCACTGTAGGCTGTGCAGGCGTCATAGATGGGCGGCAGCAGAATTAGTGGATATCGCAGCGCAGGCAGCGCGTCGATCAATCCTCCTTTTGCGATGGCAATAAGCCCCGCCAAAACGCTTAGAAGCACAGCAATTTTTCTGCCGGGCAGCAGACGAGGGTTGAACAGCAGCCCAAGCATGCCGCCGGAGAAGCCGGTGAGCCAGAACAGCACCAAACCGGAGACGATATCCGAAAAAACGACCGGACGAATGAACAGCTTCGAATGGTTCAGCAGATTGATTAGCAACGGCAGGAGTACAGCGGTCAATGCGAACACGAGCGCAAGCACCGCAATCAGCAGGGCTTTGCCCAGATACAGATATGAAGGATGGCGCAGTTTGATGAGCATCGTCTGCTCTACCATGGGCTCGCTTAAGGTGCTGAGCATTACGCCCATACTGAGCATCAGTGCAAACAGGATCAGCGCGCAGATTGAAAAGCTGCTCAGGATGTTGAGTGGGGCGATGGCGTAGCCTGCGGCAATATACCCGAGCAGCAGCAGCGTCGGCAGCACGAACCGACCGCTGTGCAGCAGCTTGTCCCGCTCGTACCGGAAAATCGCTTTTAGCATAGCAAGTCTCCCTCCTCATAGCGCGCAATGCGAGTGCCGCCCGACACCAACGCCTGAAAGATGGCGGGGGACTGTGAAACGTCCGCCTCAATGCGGACCAGCGGCCCGAATGGGGTAAGAACCGGTTTTTCACCAGGTATGTTTTGCAGCAATGCCGGAATGTGTTCTGCGCTGCCTTCGACGAGGAAGACGCAGCGCGAAGTGGCACCCCGGCAGATGTATTCCGTGCCATCCGTCAGCCGTCCGCCGCTGATCTCGTATATACGGTCAGCCAATGCTTCGATGAGAAAGGGCTCGTGGCAGGCCATCACCAGCGCCATACCGCCGCGCTTGCGGGTCCGCAGTTCTTCGATCAAATTCAGCCTTGAGAGAGCGTCCTGCCCGGATAGCGGCTCATCCACAAACAGAATGTCCCGCTGACCTGCGAGCGCCTGCACCGCGGCCACCTTCTGCAGCGTCCCTTTGGAGAGATACTTCATCGGCGTATCCAGCATATCCTCCAGCGCAAACATGCGGTAATAGCCCTGAACCGCCGATTCACCCAGCCCTTCAAGGCTCTGCATATGCGACATGAACCGAGATATCGTCAGAGGGAGCTTTTCGTATCGGTCGGGGATAAGTCCTGCCCGCATGCCTTTAGCAAAGTGCACTGTGCCGCTTGTGGGTGCGGTCATGCCGGAGAGGATGCGCAACAACGTGCTTTTACCGCAGCCGTTTTCTCCCACGAACGCCACTGCCTCGCCACGGCGCACCGAGATGCTGACATCCTCAAGTACCGTTCGGCCTTCGTATACCTTGCGGATATGCTCCGCACACAGCAACTCTTCCATATGCCCCCTTTTTTCACTGAACTGAAGATCACTACGCCATTATATTCCACCCTCTGGGCGATGGCAAGCATGCGGGGAGGTGTTGACAGAGCGGCGAAAAATGACGATAATTAGCGAGGAGTATTATCTCTGCGCGAATAGAGTGCGCATGGTGCAAGATATATTGCATTTAGCAGAGGAGGAAGAATGAAAAGCCTAACGGACCAATTTACACTCAGCAACGGCGTTGGTATCCCCTGCGTGGGATTCGGAACATGGCAGTCGCCTCAGGGAAAGGTGACCGTGGATGCTGTTAAAACAGCGCTGGAAGCCGGATATCGGCACATTGATACCGCAGCGGCCTATGGCAACGAGAAAGAGGTGGGGGATGGTATCCGCGAGAGCGGAGTGCCGCGCGGCGAGATTTTCGTCACCACCAAGCTGTGGAACAGTGACCGCGGCTATGACAAAACCATGAAGGCCTTTGAGAAATCTCTCGAAGCGTTGGGCATGGATTACCTTGACCTTTACCTGATTCACTGGCCATCCGGACTGCAGCATGGGCCGCAGTGGAAGCAGACCAATCTCAGCACGTGGAAGGCGTTTGAAAAGCTGTATGCCGAAGGACGCATCCGCGCGATCGGCGTCAGCAATTTCATGACACATCATCTGGAGGCGCTTGCCGCGGAGGCTGAAGTGAAACCCATGGTGAATCAGATTGAACTGCATGTGGGTAATATGCAGTCCGAAACGTCGGAATACTGCAAAAAGCAGGGCATACTGCTCGAGGCGTGGAGTCCGCTCGGCACCGGAAGGGTATTGAGTCACCCGACGCTTGTCGCCCTTGCAAAGAAATACGGTGTCAGTGTTGCGCAGCTGTGCATCCGCTGGTGCCTGCAGAACGATTTTCTGCCGCTGCCTAAATCCGTGACGCCCTCTCGCATCCACGAGAATGCGCAGGTGTTTTCGTTTGAGATCAGCGCAGAGGACATTGCTGAAATGAACGCCCTGCCGAACTTCGGCGGATCAGGACTGAACCCGGATAAAGTGGATTTCTAAGCAATCGAACAAGGCCTGCCAAAGAATGTGGACAGGCCTTATGATCTTGCGCGCTGAGTGATGCGGCGGCGCAGACCCGGAAACAGGCCGGGGCCGCTGTCGATGACCGAAACCCATTGGACGCGCAGAACCATTACTGTGGTGATGATGGCGCTAAGGTAGTTGGAGAACAGGTTGCCCCAGAACACGGCGTATACGCCGAGGTAGCGCTCCGTAGCCAGTATGAATAGGTAGCGCAGCAGCCAGATGCGCAGTACGCCCATGACGAGCGAAACGTTGGTGCGCCCAAGACCGATGAAAGCGCCGATCTGCGTCATGCAGACTCCGAAACCCACAACCGAGTAGGTATAGATATGAAGTGAGCGGTTCGCCATATCGAGCACCTCCGCTTCCCGCGTGAACAGCACCGTGATATGGCTGGACAGCGGCACGATGATGCCGATCAACGCGGCAGCGGTGATTGCGCTCATGAGGCAGCCGAGCCAGCAGGCACGGCGAGCCCGATCGCCCTGCTCCGCACCGACGTTCATACTGACCATTGTGGTGACTGCCGCGCCGAATGCGGACGGCAGCGTAAAGCAGACGCTGGTGATACTGTTCGCAATGCCCTGCCCGGTGAGCACAATGGGTCCGTACTTCTCCACCTCGTTGTTGATGAGGTAGAAGCCCACGTAGATCATAAGGTTGGAGAGCATGGTGGGCAGTCCGATGCGTACGAGCGTGCGGATCACCTCGCCGTCGGGCCTGTAGCCTTTCAGCGACAGCCGTTCAGGTCCTTTCTTGATGAAGAGCTCAAAGTACATCCAGACCGTGATGAGGATGTTGGCGGAAAGCGAGGCCAAAGCCGCGCCGGTAACGCCCCAGCGAAGCACCGCGATGAACAGCACGTTGAAGACGACCTTAACGATAAGCAAAATCACCATGCGCACAAAGGTCGCCTCGGGATTGCCGTTCGCGTTTTTGATTGCGTTGTAGATCGACTCCAAAAAGGAGAAGGGAATCGAAAGGGCACTCAGCGCAAGGTAGGTAAAGACGCCCTGCGAGATCTGCGGGTCCACATGGGCCGAGACGGGATACGCAAGCGCGAGCAGCACCGGCGCAAGCACGATGCCGAGCATGGAAGCGAACATGATAAGCTGGGTAGAGATACGGCGAGCTTCCGTAAGCTGACCCTTTCCGTTGGTCTGGCCGATGAGCGCCATGCCTGCGGAGCCAAGCCCGGCAGCCAAACCCACCACCATGCCGATGATCGGCGTGCAGTAGGTGATAGAGCCTGCGGCGATAGTGCCTGCGATGTTGTTGATGAACAGTCCGTCGATGAGCGGAATTGCGCATTGAACGGTTCCCATCAGCAGTGTGGGCAGCGAGAGCCGCGCGATCGTTTTGGCAATGGAACCGTGAAGGATGAGATCACAGCGTTGTGACGTATTCTGCTTAAAAAAACCAATATTCATCGGTTTATACTATTTACCCCGGTGCCGTCGGAAAATTGCGTAAGCTTTGTAAGTACTCCGGCGAAGCACCCGTATATTATATGCACGAGCCTGACCCCGGTCAAGCACCAAATCAACGCTCATAACGGATTAAATTTAAAGGGTTACCTTGAAATTTGTGTTTAAGCCGCATACAGCGGTTTATATATGACCTGACATATAATCGGGAGAAGACGATGGGAACGAAGAAGATACGCAAGGATAAAAGCTACCATATCATCATTTCCTCGCTGACGGATGCGAATAAAAAAGCGCGCGCGCTGACCATGACGCGCAGCGGGATCGTAACCTCAATCATCTGCATCGTTTTGGTGGTCGTGCTGTCGGTAGGAGCGGCGGTGTTCTCGGTATCTGAAGTGCTGCAGCGTCAGTCACAGGCGGATACGCTGGCAGGCAGGGTGGATGAGCAGCTGTTGCTGCTGAGCGCATACGAGAACCGGCTGACTGAGCTGCAGCTGGCCAAAACGCAGCGGGATGCGGCAGAAGCAACGCAGGGCATGGCGCTGGCGGGCAGTGCACAGGAGACCACGGGGATGGGTGCGCAGGAGAGCGTGGAACCTCTCGTTTCCGTGCAGGAAGCGGTGCAAAGTATCAACAGCGAATATACAGGTGAAATCAATGCGCAGGTGGACGCGCTTAAACAGGTTGCAACCGCGGACGAAGTCGAAGTGGTGTACAGTGGCGATTTTGATGGCGACAGCGATACAGTGAACAACTGGTCGGAGGTACTCGCCATTTTTGTGGTGGCAGCCGGTTATGACCTGAGCACACTACAGCTGATTACGGAAACCGACTGCGGGCTGCTGGAGCAGATCTACCGGGACATGAACCGATATGAGATCACTTCGCATACTGTTCCTGTGGTAACGCCTGCGGAGAGCGGGGGAGAGGCGGTTTACAGCACGCTGATGACCATCAGTATTGCGGTAGACAGCATCGATTGCGATACATATGCGAAGGAACTTAGCTGGACCAAGGAACAAAAGCACGCGCTAAGCATCTTCAGGGACACCAAGTATAACATGACCTATGCCGCGCTGCTCGGCGTAAATTTGTACGAAGGCCTCAATTCCGATGAGCTCGCTGCGATTATTGATGGACTTGATCCGAACCTCATCGGTACAACGATTGTTAAAGCAGCGCTGACACGCTTGGGTGACCCATATTCAAACGCCCGCCGAAATTCAGGTAACTATGCGGACTGCTCCTCCCTGGTTCACTGGGCGTATCAGCAGGCAGGTATCGACATCCCTTCAACCTCCGTCGAACAGGCCAAATACTGCTATAATAACGGATATACTGTGGATCTGGACGAGCTGCAGCCGGGTGACCTGCTCTACTGGCAGAAGACATCCTGCCATTGCGGACGCTGGCACGAAATCCACCACGCCGGTATTTATATCGGCAACAACCTTGTCATTGAGGCGAGCTCCTCGCAAGGCTGCGTCGTCATTCGGCCGCTCTGGAGCGGCGGTGTATGGCGGCTTTACATGGCTGGCCGGCCTTATACGGAGGAACCTCCAACCGTAAGCATAGCCCCGGTACCGGCCCAGACGGACAGTAAATAGCCCAAAGCGCATATAAACGTGTAAGCCCGGAGTCAACTTTCCGGGCTTTATTTTTACTTGGAAATGCTTCAATGATATTTACGGGTAGATGTGATGCAAAAAAAGCGGATTTTAACTACCCGCTTTTTGTATATTTTTACAGCACTTCTTCGGTTTCATACTCCTGTCCGCCAAGGCCCAGTTTGACGAGTTCATCCAGCTGGATATACGGGTTCTTGCCATGCATGCGTTCAAACAGGTGACCGGTTTCGCCGAGCGCCACACCCTGCAGTACGCCGCCGGGCAGTAAGTTTTCCGTTTTGATCGCGTCGAGGCTGGCCCGCTCCACCGCGACAATATCCGTTCCCGCAATGACTCCGATGTCCGGTACTACAGCCGGGGTGGAGATGCCCCAGCAGTCGCAAATGGCGGTGATGTTCGTGAGGAAATTGATGTAGAACACGCTGCCCGGAGAGAAGGTGTCGAGCACGGCCTTGGTGCACAACGCCATACCGGTCTGGAAATCCGTATAGTTATGGGAGTCCAGCGAGATCGCGCCCGTGGGGCAGACCTTTACACAGTGCTGGCAGGTGGTGCACTGATGATAATTCACGGTGTATTTGTCGTCTTCAAAAGCGTTGGCACTATGGTTGCAGCTGGTGATGCATGCTTCGCAGTGGGAGCAGAGGCTTTCATCCCATACCAGACCACCCTCGAGGCTGTGAATCTGATGACGCGTCCGATCGGTTACGCAGCCCATGGCGATGTTTTTCACCGCGCCGCCGTAGCCGCAGGAGCCATGGCCTTTGATGTGCGATAGGTCGATCAGCACCTCGGCGTCGTGGATATAGCCTGCCACGTCCACGTTTTTGAAGGTGCGGAAATCCACTGCCTTTTCATAGTAGTACTTGTCCATCACGCCGCATACCCGCACCACCGGCGCGCCCAAGAACTCTTCGGTATAGCCGCGGTCGCGCGCACCGCTGACGTCGTTGTCTGTGACAAACGGTTTTGCGCCATACTCTTTAAGCTTGCGGATGAGCGCCCGCACGAACAGCGGGTGGATCGTCGTATAACCGATCTCGCGGCCAACATGCATCTTCACCGCGGTCCATTTGCCCTCTACAGCGGTCTGCAAATTCATGCGGTCGATCAACCGGTTGAAGCGCGCGGGCAGCGTCTCGTCGGGATCGTATTTCGTATAGGTAACGGGTGCGAACAATATCTTCGCCATGGGTGCCCTCCTGTCGTTGTTTCCATCCATTATAACCTTCCTGCAAAGGAGGTACAATATCCTGGTTCAGGCTGGTATAATGTTGTCTAGGATAAAGGGAGACTTTATGACCATCGGAGTAGTATCGGACACCCATATACCCGGCAAGGCAAAAGTGCTGCCGGAGATCATGCTCCGCCATTTCAGCGGCGTGGATCACATCATCCATGCCGGCGATATCCGCTGTGCGGGGGTACTGGAGCAGCTTGCGCGCCTGGCACCGGTAACGGCGGTGGCGGGCAACGTTGACCCGCCGGAGTTCGCCGGTGAGTTGGGGGAGAAAAAGGTGCTGGAACTGGGCGGGTACCGAATCGGCGTCACACACGGCCATGGGAACGGTGGGACTACACTGAGCCGAGCATCGGCCTGCTTTATACAGGACCATGTGGACTGCATCGTTTTTGGCCACAGCCATATCCCTTACTTGGCGGAGGAGGGCGGCGTGCTGCTGCTGAATCCCGGCTCACCCACGGACAAGCGCCGCAATCCGTATTATTCATTCGGACTGATTGAAACAGGACAAAGGCTTTGCGCAAATATCCTGTATTTTGACGCATCCGGGCGTTATATTGAATAATGCAGTGGCGGAAAGGGCATTGCTCTGCTGTTGAAGAAGCTTTATAAGCTGTTATAGTAATATCAAACGGATACCTCTGAATTGATTATCAGAACTGTGAGGTACATTTATGCGCAGGTACGGACTCGACTGGCTTAGAATCTTCGTCGTATTTATGCTGTTCCCGTTTCACACCGCCCGCGTGTTCGACTGGTGGGAGCCCAACTATGTCAAGGATGCCACGAACGGGTTTTCCAGCTGGTTTGTGGCCAGCCTGGGTTTTTGGTTTATGGCGCTGCTGTTCGTCATTGCCGGGTTCTCGTCGTTCCACGCGCTGCAGAAGCGTTCCACAAAAGAGTATGTCAAAGAACGGGTGCTTCGGCTGCTCGTGCCGCTGCTGTTTGGGCTTGTGCTGATCGTGCCTGTGCAGGGCTACTATGCCAGCCTGCAGCATGAAGGCTTCACCGACGGCTACTTTCAGTTTCTCAGGCAGTACTTCACTGACTTTCACGACCTTTCAGGCTATACCGGCGGGTTTACGCCCGCGCATCTGTGGTTTATCCTGTACCTGTTCGTGATCAGCCTGTGCCTGCTGCCTCTGCTTATCCGCCTGCGCAGCCCCAAAGAAGGGCGCGTGAGGCCATGGCTGTGGCTGCTGGCGTTTGTTCCGGTAACCGCGATGGAGGCGCTGCCGGATATCGGCGGCAAGAATCCATTCTTCTATGCCGCGCTGTTCTTGCTCGGATTTCTGCTGGCCCGCAATGGGGAAACGATGGCTTGGGTGCGCCGTATCCGCTTTGCCACGCTTGCCGCGGCGGTTATCCTTATTCCCGTGTATCTCATGCTGGCATATTCGCTGGGCTGGCCGGATCAGGTTGACCTGCTCGGTGCGAGCATGGCGCTGCTGCGTAACCTCAGCATATGGATGATCGTTCTGGCGCTGATGGGCATAGCGGATACGTACCTGAACAAGCCTTCGCCGGTACTGAATTATCTCAATGGGGCGTCATACCCGGTGTATGTGCTGCATCAGTCCGCCTTAATTGTAATCGCGTACTATATCGTGGCTACGGATATGCCGTTCGTGTCGAAATACCTCTCAATCGTGCTGGGTACGCTGGCTGCCTGCCTTGTGCTGTATGAGGTGTTTCGCCGCATCCCGCCGACGCGATTTATTTTGGGGATCAAAGCTCCGGCAAAGCGGCAGAAGAAAAATGTGGGCACCGCAATCTCCGGATAAATGCGGCAGGGGATTGCCATTCGGCAGAATCCCATATAATATGGTAATAGTAAAATTTGGAGGGCAATATATGAGAAGGATGAGAGCATACGCCGCGGTCTTTTTGGCCGCGCTGACGGCGGTAATGCTGACGGGCTGCTTCTACGTCAATCTGGGCAGTGATATGGTAGTCGGCAACGGCGAACTGGAAACCCGTGATATCGAACTGGACTCCGCAGTTACGGGCCTCACCAACCAGACGTCGGTTGATGTGATTATCGACATGGACCTTAAGGGCAAGGCAGTGCTGGAAGCGGAAAGCAACCTGATTGATCTGGTGGAAGTATCGCAGAGCAGCGACGGGAATGTAACCGTGGACATGAAGCCGCACACCAGTTTTTCACTGCGCAAGCCGATGACGCTGCGGATACCCGCGATCGAAGGCGGACGCATTGAAATCAATGGGAGCGGGGATGTCTCACAGACCGGCAAAACGCTGACAGGTGAGTCATTTGATATTCACATCTCGGGTTCAGGGGATATCAAGATCAGCATGGAAACCCAGCGACTGTCTCTTGCGGTCGACGGATCGGGAGACATGGATCTAAGTGTAAAAGCGGACGAAGCGACCGTACGCAGCAATGGATCAGGTGACATCACCATATCGGGACTGGTACAGGATCTGGACGTAAGCTTGAGCGGTTCCGGCTCTTTCCGCGGCTTCGATTTCTCAGCACAGGAAGCGAGTGTGGACATCAGCGGCAGCGGTGATGCGAATGTGTTTGTGACAGGCAAACTGACCGGAAGCATTAACGGTAGTGGCGATATCACCTATGATGGCGACCCGGACAGCGTATCCGTTTCCGATAACGGCAGCGGCGACGTGCATCAACGCTGACCTACTCGCCCAGCACGAAGGTCGTGCCGCTCATGGGATGCAGGTGGTTTTGCGTGACCTGCGTATTCCCGGTATAGTAATGGTAATGCCGGCCGGGGCCTACCACCGTGGGCCCCTGGCTGACCAGCGCATAGTGGTGGGAGTGCCCCGCCTCGCTCGAGGTTTCGCCCGCGATGAGGTGGGTATGGCCGGGTGTGTCGGGGCTGGGGCTGGATACTCCTGAAAAAAGGTGCAGGTGGCCGCCGACGAATACCGTCACCCCTTTGAACTCATGCGTATGCATTGCAGGCAAGGAATCACCTCCAGTTGATATTAGTATATGGCTGTAACCATCGTTGGTGCGACTGAGTCTGAACGACGCTGCATAGAAAGGATATCGAGTGATACTGATCATCATGGCTGCCGTTCTGGCGATAATCGGCTGGCTGATCAGGTTTAAAAAGATGACCTGGCTGATCTCCGGCTATAATACTTCATCCGCAAAAAAGAAAGCGCAGTACGATACGGATAAACTGTGCCGGTACGTCGGAGATTTCGTATTCATACTCGCTGGAGTGCTGGCACTCACCGGCATCGCGCTGATACTGACGGATGAGTCGGGAGGTGTGGCGCTGATCGGCTTTTGTGTATTGGGTGTAGTCGCTGTCTCAGGTATCATCTGGCTCAATATCGGCGGCAGGCTGAAGAAGCAATAGCCCGATTAAGGCTGAATTTAAAACCCGGCAAATTTTGCCGAGTCAGACTGCAGAGAAGACCCCTTGCTGTCATGCTGAGCCGAAGGTGAAGCATCTTGAAGATTCTTCGGGTGCTTCACACCCCTCAGAATGATGAGAGAGACTTTGTCATCAAGCTGGTCCGGCAGTTTTGCCGGATTTTTATGTTTGCTTAATCAACTAAATCATTTTCCTATCAACGCGGCAAACCTGCGGCGTGGATGATGGTGTGAGCGAGTCCCGGGATGCGCACTGCATAGCTGCATTATCCAATATACTCCTGGGCTACTTGATGCAGATAACTTGCCCGTTGGTGATGGTTTTCAAATGCTCCGGCAACAGCTTAAATACGGCGTGCGGCGTGCCCGCGGCTGCCCAGATCACATCGAAGTGCAGCAGGTCTTCGTCAAGGTACGTTGTAATGGGGTTCGTATGACCGACCGGTGGTATGCCGCCGATGGCAAAGCCGGTCTGCTCCTGCGCGTAATCGGCATCTGCCCGTTGCAGCTTTTCCCCGATCAGTCTGCCGACCGCTTTTTCGTTTACGCGGTTGGCGCCGCTCGCGATGATAAGCACCGGACTGCCTGACGCCGCGCCGCGGAAGATCAGCGATTTGGCAATCTGTCCGATGGTGCAACCCAGCGCATCGGCAGCTTCCTGCGCTGTGCGCGTGGAATCGGGCATTTCAATCACTTGAAGACCCAAGCCGAAGGTATCGAGCATGTCCTGAACTTTTTGTGCGCTTTTAGGCAAGGTTGACATTTGTATCCCTCCACGTGATGCGATTGACCGAGCATCTTGGCTGATCATATGTTATGGGTATCGAGAAATGCCGTTATATCACCAGCGGTGTCGATGATGGTATGCGAAAGGCCGGGCGCGATGCGCACATCGGCATGCGGCAGCAGGCGGTGCAGACGCTGAGCGCCTTTTTTTGTAGGCAGCAGCGGGTCGATCTCGCCGCCAATGTACATTAGCGGCATACGAAGCGCAGCAATCTCCCTGTCTGTGAACACATAGAATTTGAGCGGGCGCGGGTTGTAGTGCTTCCGCAGCAGCTCCGCGTAGCCGAAGGCTTCCTCCGGGATGCGCGCGTTGCCGAACAGCAGGTGGTTGAGGCTCTGCGCGCCGCGCTTGCCCTCAAGCGCCTTGGGGATCAGCTTGATAAAGAACGAACGCTTTACGCGTGCCAGCCCGGCGGGCGCAAGCAGAACGAGCGCGCTCACACGCTGCGGTATGCGCGTCGCGAGGGAGAGCGCCAGCCAGCCTCCCAACGAGTTGCCCGCCACCGCAGCCTTCTCAATGCCGAGGCCGTCCATGACCTGTGTCAGCCATTTGGCGTATGTATCCGGCTCCAGCGGAGGGCGAACATCTGCGCTTTTGCCCGGTTCGCCTACGATGTCCAGCGCATAAATGCGGTGCTTCTCTCCAAGCGTTGCGGCGTCATAAAGCCACAGCGCGGCGTTAGTCGTGGAACCATGCAGCAGAAGAAGCGGACTGCCCTCCGGGTTTCCGCTGGAGATGACAAACGTTTCGCCCAGGTCGGTTGGGACCATGCGGCGCTCGCAGGGGTGCGGCCAGCGCGCGAGAATCTGTTCGTACTCCTCCATTAAAACCGACTTGCTCTCCGGTGTCCTGTAAATTGGCAGCATTCAATTCGCTCCTGTCTGTCCGTTGTTGTAAACTTTTTCGACTATTCTACCACATCTTATGCGCCTGCGCCACCCTATGCTGCTTTCACCGCCTGCCCGCCTCGTTCATATAGTAAACAGAAACAAAAACATATTAAGCAGGTGAAATCTCATGAATATCATCGATTCCAAACATATGAGTTTAAATCCCGGTGCGGCGCGGCGGCTGTCCAACACGACCAAGTCCGTGCCGATGATGGAATGCATCACACCCCGGTGGTTTTTGACCTTTCTGCCCTGGGTAGCAGTGGAGGCGGGTACATACCGCGTGAACCGCCTGAAGCGGATGGGGGAAGGTCCGGAGCTGGAAAATCTGAATGAAAAGCGCATCTATGCTGACACCCATCCGATCAACGAGGACGAGATATCTGAAACCTATCCGGATTACGAGGAACAGCCGGGCGAGTACATGCTGAACCTCATCCAGACCATCCTGCGCCTCAACACGAACGTGACGGATATCTTCAATAGCCCTATCGATCAGAAGGCAGAGCAGTTGCGGCTTACCATTGAGGCGATGCGCGAACAGCAGGAATGGGAGATGATCAATAATCCGGAGTTCGGACTGCTTTCCATGGCATCGCCGGGAATGCGGGTACGGACCCGGCGTGGCGTGCCCATGCCCGACGACCTTGACGAGCTGCTCTCCCGCGTATGGAAAAAGCCCGCGTTCTTCCTTGCGAATCCGCGTGCTATTGCTGCGTTCGGCCGGGAATGTACACGGCGCGGCGTACCGCCTGTGGTGGTGCATATCATGGGCTCGCCCTTTATGACGTGGCGCGGCGTACCGCTTGTACCGTGCGACAAGTTGGGCGTGAACAGCCACCGGGGAGGAAACACCACCGATATCCTGCTGATGCGCGTGGGCGAGGAGCAGCAGGGCGTTGTCGGCTTGCACCAGCCGGGCATCCCGGACGAGTCGAATATTCCAAGTCTATCGGTTAAGCTGGGCGGCATCGACAACCGTGGCATTGCATCGTACATCCTGAGCCTCTATTTCTCCGTTGCCGTGCTGACGAGCGACGCGCTGGGCGTACTCGAGAACGTCGAGGTGGGAAGCTACTATGATTATACCCGGTAGGTTTACGCCCGGAGGCCCTCCCGAAAAGCACAGCTTTCCGGGGCATAACTCCGGAGTAACAGAAAATCGAAATGGATTGGGGCGTGGGGAAGAGGCGGAGCTGCGCGCGCTGGCTAACCGCATTTATCGCGGGGAAGCTACGGAACCGGGCTGCGCTTGTGAAGTGCCGGAATACTATTTTTTACCACGTGCACCCGAGCAACAGGATAATATGGGCGTCCGGGACGACTTCCCGATACTCTCCCGGCAGGTGAACGGCAAGCCGCTCATCTATCTGGACAACGCGGCGACATCCCATAAGCCGCAGTGCGTGATCGATGCAGTGAGCCGTTACTATGCTGAAAATAACTCGAACGTACACCGCGGTGCCCATACGCTTTCCCGCGAAGCTACGGAAGCTTATGAGGAAGCGCGGGAAAAGCTCTCCCGTTTCATCGGCGCAGGCTCGCCTGAGGAGGTCGTGTTCGTGCGCGGAGCGACCGAAGCCATCAACCTTGTGGCATCCAGCTGGGGCGGTGTACACGTCGGGCCGGGAGATGAGATCATCATCACGGAGATGGAGCACCACTCCAACATCGTACCGTGGCAGATGCTCGCCCAACGTTCGGGTGCAATACTGAAAGCCGCGCCGCTCGACAACAATGGGGACGTGGTGCCGGAAGCATACGAAAAGCTCTTTACGCCGCGTACGCGTATTGCTGCGTTTGCGCATGTTTCGAACGTGCTGGGCACCGTGAACCCTGTGCGACAGATGGCAGATATCGCGCATAGCCACGGCGCGGTGGTGCTGGTGGACGGCGCACAAGCTGTTCCGCACCTGCCGGTAGACGTGCACGGACTGGATGCGGACTTTTATGTGCTGTCGGGCCACAAAATGTACGGCCCCATGGGTGTCGGTGCGCTGTACGGTAAACGGGCGCTGCTCGAGTCCATGCCGCCCTGGCAGGGGGGAGGCGGCATGATCCGGCATGTGAGTGTCGACCATTCGGAATTTCAAAATGCGCCTGCGAAGTTTGAGGCAGGCACGGGAAGCATCGCGGACGCGATCGGTCTTGGCGCAGCAACAGAGTACCTGTCAAAGGTGGGGATGATGCGCATATCGACGCATGAGCACATGCTTACGCAGCGGATGATGGAAGGGTTGTCCGCGCTGAGAGGCGTGCGCGTCATCGGTACGCCTGCGGTGAAAGCGGGCGTCGTAACCTTTGTGACAGATGGGGACCCGGAGACTGTGGCGCGTAAGCTCGACACACAGGGCATCGCGGTGCGCGCGGGACACCATTGCGCCCAGCCCGCGCTGCTGCGTTACGGGCTGAAAAGTGCGGTGCGCGCTTCCTTGGGGCTGTACAACACGGAAGAGGAAGTAGACGCGCTGGTGAAGGCAATCAGAGAAATGAATTAATCATACACGCTCATTTATCGGTAGAGATATCGGAAAGGCAGAGAGGCAGTCGTATTAAACGGGCTGCCTCTTTATGCATAATTGATATAATTAACTTGCATGGATGCCAGATCAAACCGGTGAAAACATCTCTTTCTGGCCTGAATTATATTAATATACTAACACAAAAAGAAATTTGGCTTGACATAATGCTGCAAAAAGTCTACTATAGCCGTAAATTAATTTCCCACTATTAAAGGAGGAAAATCATGAAAAAGTTACTTGTCATTATGCTTGCGGTTATGATGACGCTCGTGATGTTTTCAGGCTGTCAGTCTGCTGAACCTACAGATACAGCATCAGCATCCGTTTCGGCTGAGACTTCCGGGTCGGCTGAAGTGAGCGAATCGGCACCGGCGACTACAGAGACGATTAAGATCGGCATCAACATGGAACTCTCCGGCGCAGTGGCGACCTACGGTGAAAGCACCGTGCAGGGTATCGAGCTTGCGATCAAGGAGATCAACGCGGCGGGCGGCATCAATGGCGCTATGGTTGAACTCGTGAAGTACGACAACAAGTCGGACGCTGCGGAAGCCACTACGCTGGCTACCAAGCTGATGACGGAAGATGGCGTGCTGGTCGTTTTGGGACCGGCGACCTCGGGCGCTTTCAAGGCGGAAATTCCTGTGGCGACGCAGTATAGCATCCCCGTAATTTCCGGTTCCGCAACAGCGGACGATGTTACGGTGGACGCTTCCGGCGTTAAGGAATATGCGTACCGCATCTGCTTCAACGACTCTTATCAGGGTACTGCGATGGCAAACTTTGCGCTGACCAACCTTTCCCTGAGCAAAGCGGTCATCATCAAGGATAGCTCCAGCGATTACAGCAAGGGCCTGGACGAGAGCTTTACCGCAGCGTTCACGGCTGGCGGCGGCGCGATCGTATCCGACGAGGCGTATGTGGCGGGCGACACCGACTTCAACGCAGTGCTGACCAAGATCAAGGCGATGGATTTTGATGTGATCTTCATTCCCGGCTACTATGAAGAAGCGGGCCTGATCATCAAGCAGGCGCGTGCGCTGGGCATCACCGTTCCCATCCTCGGCGCTGACGGCTTTGATTCTCCGACGCTGGCTGAGCTGGCAGGCGCGGATGCGTGCAGCAACGTCTACTTCTCCAACCACTATTCTTCGCTCGACCAGGATCCGGCCGTGCAGAACTTCATTGCGGCGTTTACGGCTGAGTATGGCAGCGAGCCGAATGCGTTCAACGCGCTGGGTTACGACCTTGCGATGTTCGCCTGCGACGGCATCAGCCGTGCTTCCGAGCTGACGGGCGCAGCCGTGAAGGACGCGCTGTCTGCGACGACCAATTTCGTGGGCGTCACCGGCACATTCAGCGTTGGCGAAGACCACAACCCGATCAAGGCGCTCGTGGTCATCGAGATGCAGAACGGCGAGCAGGTCAGCAGCGTCAGGGCAGGCGCTTAATCGAATACCTTTTACAGTGTTGTAGAGTGGGGGCCTTACTGGGCCCTCACTTTCTGTATTTTTACGGAAAACAGCACCCTGAATGGCAGACCAACTTAAACAAAGTGTAATATTTTAAGTAAAAATGAATATGTCATCGCCGCTGGTTTTATGATATGATACCAAGATAGTAAGGGAAAAACCATTCCTTTGCCGTCGGTTGTTTGCGGCGAATGATGAAAGAGGGGAAGGCTTTGGAACAGTTTCTGCAACAGCTGATCAACGGCATATCGCTGGGCAGCACATACGCGTTAATCGCACTCGGGTACACCATGGTGTACGGCATCATTAAGCTTATCAATTTTGCGCATTGCGACATCTATATGATCGGAGCGTATGTCGGTTATTTCTGCCTGACGGGGCTGAAGCTTGGCTTTGTGCCTTCGCTGCTTATTGCGATGGTGCTCTGTACGGCACTGGGCGTGGGCATCGAGAAGATCGCCTACAAGCCGCTGCGTAACTCGCCGCGCATCGCAGTACTCATCACCGCCATCGGTGTTTCTTTGTTTTTGGAATATGGTATGGTGTTTCTCATGGGAGCAGGCGTGCGCTCGTACCCCACAATGACAGGTGTGCTTGCGGACCAGTTTACCGCCGGGGGCATCATCATATCCATGCAGCAGATTATCATCGTGGGCGTTTCAGTACTGCTGATGATCCTTCTGCAGTTTATCGTTAAAAGAACCAAGATGGGCAAGGCGATGCGCGCCGTATCGCTGGATGCGGACGCCGCGAGGCTCATGGGTATCAACGTGGATGCGACGATATCGTTCACATTTATGCTGGGGTCCGCATTCGCAGGCGCGGCGGGCGTTATGGTCGGCATGTATTATGTCTCCATCAAGCCGCTAATGGGCTATCTGCCCGGCATCAAAGCGTTTGTCGCGGCAGTGTTCGGCGGTATCGGCAGCATCCCGGGCGCGATGATAGGCGGTTACTTTATCGGCATCGTGGAGGTCATGGTCTCAGGCTACGTCAACTCGCTCTATAAGGACGCGGTCGTGTTCGCAATCCTGATCCTGATTCTGATTATCCGGCCGGCTGGTCTGCTGGGCAGAGCCGAGAAAGAGAAGGTGTGAGAATGGAAAAGGCGAAGAAAACCAGCTTCCTGATGCACCATTCGGCACTGCGCAAGCTGATCTATCTGGCAGTAATATTTGGCGTCATCTATGCGCTGATTCAAACGAAGGTAATCTCACCGTATCTGCAGGTCACGCTCATAACCATCTGCATCAATATTATCCTCGCGACCAGTCTGAACCTTATCACCGGCTTCACCGGGCAGTTCTCTCTGGGCCATGCGGGCTTTATGTCCATCGGCGCCTACGCCTGCGCAGTGATCACGATGCGTATGCCGACGGTCTGGGGCTTTTTACTTGGCATATTGGCTGCGATATTGCTCTCCGGCATCGTCGGGTTGGTCGTGGGCCTGCCCACGCTGCGGCTGCGGGGTGACTACCTCGCCATCGCAACGCTGGGTTTTGCGGAGATCATCCGCATCATATTCGTCAATCTGGAAATCACCAACGGCGCGGCGGGGTTAAGCGGCGTTCCGCAATTTGTAAACTGGCCGTGGATGTTCTTCTTTACCGCAGGCACGGTGCTGCTGATTGCCAACTTTATTAAATCTACGCACGGACGCGCCTGTATCTCCATTCGGGAGGATGAGATTGCTTCCGAGACCATGGGTGTGAATACCACGCGTTATAAGGTGACCGCGTTTATTATCGGAGCATGCTGTGCGGGCGTTGCGGGCGCGCTTTACGCATCCTACTTCTATGTCATCAAACCGGACCTGTTCGGCTTTATGAAATCGATCGATATCCTCATCATCGTCGTATTCGGCGGTCTTGGCAGTCTGTCCGGATCGATCCTTGCTGCTGTTGTGCTGGCGGTGATATCAACGCTACTGCAGTCGTTCGCGGATATCCGCATGGTACTTTATGCGCTGCTGCTGGTCATCATCATGATATTCCGGCCGCAGGGCCTTATGGGCTCCCGGGAGGTCTCTCTCGCTCTATTTAAAAAGATCGGCAAGGGCCTTTCTTTTAAGAAAGAGAGGGCTTAACCATGGCGATATTGAGTGTTAATAAGCTGACAAAATCTTTTGGCGGACTTACCGCTGTTTCTAACGTGAATGTCGAGATTGAGCGCGGTGAGCTGGTCGGCCTGATCGGTCCAAACGGCGCGGGAAAGACTACAGTGTTCAACCTTCTGACGGGCATTTACGAGCCCTCCTCCGGGACCATTATGCTGGACCGGGATGGCAAGGTAAAACAGATTGGCGGCATGAAACCCTATGCAATAAGCAAAGCGGGTCTTGCGCGCACCTTCCAGAATATCCGCCTTTTCAAAGAGCTTTCGGTGCTGGACAACGTTCGCATCGCGATGCATCAGAATATTCACTATAGCCTGTTATCGAGCTTCTTCCACCTGCCTGCGTATATTCGTGAGGAGAAGCGTGTGCGCGAGGAAAGCCTGAAGCTGCTCGATATTTTCAGCCTCGCAGGCAAGCAGGACGAGAAGGCATCAAACCTGCCCTATGGCGAACAGCGCCGCTTGGAGATTGTACGCGCGCTCGCGACAAAGCCTGAGCTGCTGCTGCTCGACGAACCGGCGGCGGGCATGAACCCTGCGGAAACAGCGCAGCTCACCGCAACCATTGCGCAGCTGCGTGAGCAGTTCGGCCTCACGATATTGCTCATTGAGCATGACATGTCAGTGGTTATGACGATCTGCGAACGCATTTATGTGATGGATTACGGCAAGATCATCGCAGAGGGGACGCCGGATGAAATCAAGTCCAATCCACGCGTGATCGAGGCCTACCTCGGGGAGGATGTAAGCCATGCTTGAAATCAATGACATCCACGTTCACTTCGGTGTGATTCATGCTTTAAAGGGTATTTCGTTTACGGTTAACGACGGCGAAATCGTCACGCTGATCGGCGCCAATGGCGCAGGTAAAACGACTACGCTGCATACGGTATCGGGTATTAAAAAGCCCACAAGCGGCACCATCAAACTGGACGGGAAAGATATTACGCGTACGTCGCCGCAGGACCGGGTGCGCCTCGGCATCTCGCAGTCTCCCGAAGGGCGGCGCGTATTCTCCACAATGACCGTGCTGGAAAACCTTGAACTGGGCGCGTTTCTGCGCCGGGATAAGGCGGGTATCTCCAAGGACCTCGATCGCGTGTACGCTCACTTCCCGCGCCTCGCCGACAGAAGGCGGCAGCAGGCCGGCACGCTCTCGGGCGGTGAACAGCAGATGCTGGCGATGGGGCGTGCGCTGATGAGCCATCCCAAAATACTGTTCCTCGACGAGCCGTCGATGGGCTTGGCGCCGCTGCTGGTAGCGGAGATTTTCAGCATCATCCGCGACATTAACGCGTCCGGCACGACCATTCTGCTTGTGGAACAGAATGCGCGCATGGCCCTGCAGATTGCAACCCGCGCATACGTATTGGAGACCGGGGCCATCGTGCTTTCCGGCACCGGAGCGGAGCTCATGCAGAGTGACGAAATCAAAAAAGCCTATTTAGGAGGGTGACACATGTTTATAAGGAACAAGATGACGACGAATCCGTTTACAGTTTCGCCCGATCAAACCATTCCGGACGCCCATGAGATTATGAGTATGCATGGCGTCAAGCGCCTGCCGGTCGTGAAAAACGGTAAATTGGTGGGAGTAGTATCCAAAGAGGATATCGCGCAGGCATCCCCGTCAAAAGCGACATCGTTCAGCGTCGGAGAGTTGACTTATCTGCTCTCGCGCACAAAGATCAGCCAGGTGATGCACAAGGACCCGGTCACCATATCGCCTGATGCGCTGCTGGAAGAAGCAGCGATATTGATGCGCGACAACGAAGTAGGCTTTCTGCCTGTGATGGAGGATGGCAAGCTCGTCGGCATCATCACGGAGAGCACAATATTCGATTCGTTCATTGAGTTGCTGGGCTTCCGTGATTCGGGTACGCGCCTGACCATTGAGGCGGATGACGTACCTGGCATCATGGCAAGCTTAACGAGCATATTTGCCGAGTTTGGAGCCAACATCACGCACGTCGCGGTTTATCGTGGCGGAAGCGGCAAGAGTGCGGTCGTGGTGGGCATTGCTTCCCTCAACACCAAAGAGATTGAAAAGTCCATCGAGGCCAAGGGCTTCAAGATACTTTACAAACTGCAGAATAAATAAAAGTATTGCTGTTAAATGATATAGGTACTACACAGAATGCGCTGCTCAGAAATTGAGTGGTGCTTTTTGCATTCCCAATTCGATAACTGAAAGTTATTTGTTAGCCTTCTTATCAACGTTCACTATATAGGGCAGGTTGCGCCATTGCTCCCGTATGTCCATGCCAAAGCCCATCATCCACTCGTCCGACACGGTAAAACCGCAGTATGCAACGGGGACATTGATGAGCTGCTGAAAGGGGCTTAAAAGCAGCGCACACACCGCCACGCTCGCCGGACAGCGCGATTCTAGATTTTGTATGAGGTAACCGAGCGTGAGACCCGTACGGACAATGTCCTCCACGACCAGCACATGCTTGCCGGTAATGTCCGCGTCGAGGTCCTTGGTGATACGCACCACACCGGTCTGGTTGGTCGCGCCGGGATAGACGCCGATGGACATGACATCCACCTGCAGCGACATGGGGATAGCCCGCGTCAGATCCGCGAGGAAGTAGAGCGAGCCCTTCAGCACACCCACCACGACGAGCTCCCGGCCAGCGTAGTCGGCGGCAATCTGCGCGCCCATTTCGGCAATGCGGTCACGCAGCATATCCTCGCTGAAACGGATGGTTGCGGTATGGGGATCAATCATGTTTATCCTTCTCCGTTGAGCTTGAAGCGTTCCACGAGCGAATGGAAGTCCTTACGGTAGACCACCTTGATATTTGTACCGGGGTACAGCTCGCGCAGCTTCTTCACCTTTTTGTTTTTCTCTGTGACGTACTTTTGATTCATTGTCGTCAGCTCGATATAGGTGTCGAACTTGGTTAAGTAGAAATCCGGGCTGAAGGCTGATGTGACGTTGCCCTGCGCGTCCCACTCCACCGGGAAAGTCTTGGGCTCGTACTTCCACTCGATGTGGTACATATCGAGCAGCCGCGCAAAGTCGATTTCGGATTGGTTCTTGAGCAGCGGCAGGCCGGAGAGGTTGTTCCGTGCCTGGCTCTCATCTGTCTGGTGTTCAATGCGCAGTGCCAACTCACGCTCGCCCCATGCCGCAACGATAGCGGCAGCGCATTCGTCGGCGGAGAGTTCAGCTGTATTGAGCGTGATGTGGTAGGAAGCAGGGTCGGTAAGGTCTGTGCCAAACAGCGTGGAGACGAACTTTTTTTGTTTCCGCTCGGCCTTGGCGAGTATGCCCTCCGCCTGTTCATCCGTCACATGATACTGCTTTTTCAGCCGCGCGATGCGCACCGGCAGCGGAGCGATGATGCGAACGCGCAGCGCGTTACGGACCTGCGCATAGACTGCCTGCGACCCGAAGCCCACCAGCACGACAGAGTTGCGCGCCGTATAATCCCCAAGCGCGGCCGTGAGGCGGGAGATGTACGTCTCGCCTGCTGCGTCCTGCGTGAGGTAGAACTTTGCGCTTTCGGTTAGCATATGCCGCTCGTGCTTTGTCAGCTCAGGCAGCAGATCCAGCAGCGTTTCGTGCGAGACGATGGCCCAGCCCATTTTGCGCGCGACAGCAGCGGCGATCTCGTCGCCGAAGCTCATCATCTGCCGGGATATCGTGACGACAGCCAACCCGTGATCCTCCTTGAATGATACGTCCATTATACCATGTGCAGCAGAGGCGAAAAATAGACGCTGGGGAATTTTAGAATCAGGACGATAGCGAAATCTTTTCTCTTTAATGGCGGCGGCTTTTAATCATCCCCAGCTGGTCGAAGGAAACTGCTGCATCCAGCACAGTATCCTGCGGAGTGTGTTGAGTCCATCCCAGAATGCGCTCCGCCTTTTCGGTAGTGTGCGAATACTCGCGGCCCAGCATAGGAACCATTGAACGCAGGGATGGCACAAATTTGGACATCAGACGGACCGTCCAATTGGGAAACACCTTAGCGGGCGTTTTGGATTGAGGGTATTGTTCATGGTAGATTCGCGCCACTTCAGGCATCCGGATGGTCTGGCTGGCGGCGAGGAAACGCTCTCCAATGGCATTGCTGTTCTCAAATGCGAGCCGGTGGAGCGCAGCCAAATCCCGTACATCACTCACTTCAAGCGGTATGTTCAGCGAACGGGGTATACCGCCGTTGATCAGTCTGAGCAGAATGACGTTGGAACTGATATTATCAGCGCTCATAACCGGTCCGAAAACCGCGCCGGGCAGAATGGTAGAGAGATCGAGCCCATGCTTAGCTGAAAAAGCCCATGCGGCCTTTTCTGAAGCGATCTTTGACAGGCGGTAAGGGTCCAGCTCGGAATTCGCTTCATCACTCCAGAAGGTTTCATCCAGCACCACCTTTCCCACGGATACAGGGGGAGTGGAGGCTGCTTGGGAGGATGTCATCACCACCCGTTTTACCCCGGCATCCAGCGCGCCCTGCAGCACATTCAGTGTGCCGCCCTCGGCGATGCGCCGCAGTTCCTCGGCCGATTCTGTACCATGCCCCAAAGGCGAAGCGACGTGAGTGATACCGTCAGTACCGGAAAAACTTTCAGCCCAGCCTTTTGAAGCAGTCAGGTCAGCCTCAAAGGCTGACAGACGTGATAAAGCTTCCTGGCCTACATAAGCGGACAGGGCTTTTTTCAGGCCATCCATTCTTGCTAAACTGCGTACACTTGCCCGTACTATATAGCCGTGGTTTAAAAAATCCGCAATAACAAATCCCGCGATATAGCCTGTGCCGCCGGTAACAGCTATTGTTCTGTTCATATAGTCCCTTTCTGTCTGCGATTGGCGGCGATAATCTCGTTCAGCGAAGCATCGGGATTGCGCCACCGTGCGGCGCTCTTTTCGTTTTTCATGTGTATTGCGTTTTGAGGGCATAGATGGAGGCACCCCTGACATCCTTCGCAATGATCGCCGAATATTACCTTGTCAGTGACGCTGATGTTTTCGGCCGGGCAGACTTTTGCGCAGACGCCACATCGGGTACAATCCTGATTGATCATGTAACGCTGCGCCTGCTTGCCGTTCATAAACCGACGCTCACCACTCCTCATTAATGCGGTAAAGGCTCGCCATATCAGCCCTGTTGTGGCTTCTGCCTTTCTGCGGTTCCGTATATCCGCAATAATCCGGGAGAGGTTTTCGTCGACGCGCTTCCCCGGCAGTTTGGCGATTTGGTCGTCCATGTCAAAGCCAGGCAGATAATTGTCCACCATCAGCAGGCTTTCTGCGTAATCGAAGTGCTTTCCATGCTGTTTCGCATATTTCTGCACATCCATCATCGCCGCTCCGGGCAGGTTTCCATAGGTACCGACCGCAAAGGAATAGTCGGCCTCCCATGTGGCTTTTTGGAGGAATTCGCGGACCATCCTGGGCATTCCAAAGCCATAAACAGGGAAGACCAGGCCGATGACATCGTCTTTAAAATGCAAATTCGGTAAGTCAATAATCTGCGGGATCGAAATGAGATTGCCGCCAATTTTTTTAGCCACCGCAAGGCAGTTCCCGGTGGATGTAAAATAGAAAATCGTCATGATGAACGCTCCTTATTTGTTGCTGAAACAGGTGTCGGGACCAAAGGTCTCGGTTACCGCGGCACGAAACTCTTCGATGTGATGTACCAGACCACACAGATGCTGAAATTCGGTGCCAAAGTTGCCGGTATAAAAATTCATGGTCCCCTCATGCCACACATCAACCAATCCTGCGTCCAGCAGAATTTTCAGATGATGGGAAACCGCCGGGCGGGACAGGTGGGTCTTTGCTGTAATTTCGCCCACCCGCATTCCCTCGCAATCGGCGCTCATCAGCGTGATAAGGATGGACTGTCGGGTTTCGTCTCCGATGGCAACGAGCAGGCGGCGGCATTTTTCAAAATCAGTTTTAATCAAATCGATCTGTTTTTCAAAATCCACAGCAGATCTCCTTCTGTCGAATTGTTCGAACAATTGGACCAATAATAGAACATCCTCTTATGAATTTCAACATCGGGAAAGAAAATCGAGACGATTAAAAATGTGAAAGAAGCTAAACCGCGTAGTCCATCTGCACGCGAATCTTTTCCGCAGCTTCGCTGCCTGCGATGCGTTTGCAGAGGTACAGCCCAAGATCAATGGCGGATGTGACGCCACGAGCGGTGATCACACTGCCTGCATCGACCACGCGTTCCTGTGAAACCGCTGAGGTGAACCGGCTAAGATGCTGCATCAGGGTGGGATGTGTCGTAGCGGGCTTGTCTTTCAGGAATCCGGCAACGCCCAGTACCAGCGAACCACCGCACACCGCGGTCATCACAGCCTGCGGGGAAGCGCTGCGCAGCCAGCGCATGAAAGACATGTCGCCGATCAGTGTTCCCACGCCATCTCCAGCCCTTCAAAGGAGCGCACCGGACTGTTCAGCGCACACACGCGATACTCCAACTCCGGCAGGAAGTTCATGGTTTTCAAACGCGAAATTGGGTCGTACACGCCGCAGAAGTCGAGCAGGGTCATATCATCGTAAACGATAAGCGCAAATTTCATGGCGGTACCTCCGAAGCAATAAAAATACGGTATCCATTATATCACAGATACCGTATCGCTTCAGAAGAAATTTACAGGCCGTCGCTGCGCCACAGGCCGATCAGCAGGTCCACCATGCGGCCATAACTCTTAACGCCGTCCTGCTGCTGGTTGGCCTTAAGGAAGGTATTGTTAACGGCTTCGGCCTTTTCGCTGACCGGACTTTCGAAATGCTGCCAGTAGTCCGAGTAATTGGCAAGGTCGCGATTGAGACCTTCTGCATAGGTATCGCGCAGCTCGAAATACAGGTCGCTGTCCGCGCTGTAAAGCTGGTTCATGGCGTGGATCAGCGCGAGCACTGTGCCGGAATATGCGGTTTCGGCATCGTCCGAGAAGCTGGCTACATAGTAGGCAAGGAAGTTGGCCTCATCCTCGCGTGAGAAGCCGCGCTGATGAGCGGTCTCGTGCAGGCAGGTGGAGGCAAACAGCAGGTCGGGCACGTCGTTATCCACATTGGCTTCGCCCGTGAAGGGGAAGTATACGCCTGTGATGTGCGCCCAGGACATACCCACGGAATACAGCACCGGCTTGGCGCGCCCGAAGCTGCCGCCTAAAAAGCTGAAGCCCGAGGCCTGCGCCGCATTGTTGTACAGCGGCTCTGTGCTGCGCATGATATCGGCACGCGTTTCTGCAGGCGAGAAAACGCCGTCGCTGTTTTCGGGCACTTCGGCCCGGAGGGTGTTGGCTTTTTCGATCAACGCTTCGCAGGTGGAATAGAGCTCCTGCACGGTCGCGGGGGAGGTATCGAGCGAGAGCGTTTCGCCGAGCGGCTGGCGGGCATAGTTGAACCCCCATAGCCCGATGAACAGCGCGTATACCATGGATGCCGCGCAGCCCAGCGCAATGACGCGTCGCAGCAGCACGCGCCACCAATCTTTTCTGGCCAGAATCGAGTGCACAATCATCATCGCGAGAAAAACCGCGACGCCGACGATAGATGCGTACAGCAGCAGCTCGGCCAGCGAAAAGGGCAGCGCCCCTGTTACGGTCGACAGCGCCTGGTTGGTAATGCGGAATATGCCGCGGGAATATACGGTTTCGGTGAACTGCGGCCACAGGAAGGAAAGCCGGAACAGCGCATAAAAAATCGGCCCGGGCAGCAGCCAGAGCAGCCTGAGAAACGGCCGTTTTTTCTTTTCTGCAGCTGGTGTTTTTATGTTTTGCATGGAAGCATCCTCACTATGATTGTATACAAAAAAGCCGCGCAGTGCAATTGTCAATGCGCGGCAGGAATACGTAAAGCAGGGAACATTCTGTGAACAGATCAAAAATCTCGTCAGCCGCCGTGATGGTCGCGCGAGTCGACATAATAGCGCCGCAGCTTGATCATGCCTGATATCCAAAGATAGATTACGATGGGAATGAACAGCAGTGTCAGCAGCGGATATTCCGACATCAGCACGAAATCAAACGCGCCGTGCAGCGCCGCAGGGATCAGCAGCGACCGGGTCATATAACTTTGGCACTTGCCCGGATGGGAGCAGTATTTGGCCATCGACAGATAGTAGCCCATGATGATGCCGAGCAGCATGTGCACCGGTACGCTCAAAAATGCGCGCGTAATCCAAATGGTACGGTCCATGGGATAGTACGAGAGTACATAAAAAATATTCTCCAGCGTCGCGAAACCGAGCGCAGCCAAGCTGCAGTAAATAATGCCGTCCAGCTTCTCGTTGAACGCAGGGTGATAGAACGCGTAGCGCAGCACCACGCGGCGCTTAAAATATTCCTCGGCAAGGCCCACGATGAGGAAGGCTTCCACCGCTTTGCCTAACATGCCGGAAAAAACATTGAAATACTGCCCGATCAGTTCCACGACGATGGTAGGCAGCGTGACGAGCATGCCCATGAGAAATACCTTGATGAGCAGCCGAGCAGGTTCCCGGTCATAGCGGTCGTTAAGCAGCATGAAGATGACCAGCGCCGCGCCGGGCGCAATGGCAAGCAGGATGAGGTAAAAAAAGTTCATATGCCCGTCCTGTGTCGTTTTCTAAAGCTATAAAGTCATTATATACGATAATTTCGCCTTTAACAAGGAAGACATGGAGTTTTGAGACCTAACATAATATTTTCACAATAAAATTTTAAGCTTTCGGGCAGGATTTTCAGCTTTGATGCAGAATAAAGTTAACGTTAACTTTTCCCTGACTTGAAATCTGTTCTTCTGGCCATACGAAAGGCGAATTGCCTGACCGGAACAGAACTGCAGATATAAGAGTTAACGTTAACTTTGGTGAAGGGATGTGTTTACTTGGAAGAGAAGCGAGTCACAATCAAAGAGATTGCAGAAGCGCTCAGTGTGTCGCCCACGACGGTCACCAAAGCGCTTACAGGCAAGGCACAGGTGAGCGATAAGAAGCGTGCACTGATAGTCAAAACCGCAGAAGAGATGGGCTATAAGCCCAACAAATTCGCGCGGGCGCTCGTGCGCGGTGAGCTCAAATTCGGCATCGTTGTTCCCCGCATGCCGGCTGAATTCATGCGGTATCTCAACGAAGGCATTGCACGCGGCCTGAATGAATACGCGGACTATAAGGTAAAGGGACTTTTTCATTACTTTCCCGACAACACTGCTGTGGGACAGGTGGAGGAAGCGCTTCAGGCCGCTGTGGAGGAAGGTATCGACGGACTGATATTTGCGCCTGGCTTCGGCAGCGAAGCCTACCGGGATATGCTCTGCGGCATTGCGAGTAAGATCCCGGTTGTGCTGTTTGGGCAGGAGATGACGGATACCGGTAGCGTTGCCACAATCCATACGGACTCGGACGCGCTGGGTCGGATTGCTGCGCAGATGTTAAGCATCGCGCTCCCGTCGGGGGGAGAAGCAGCCATCGTCACGACCAGCCGCCGGTTTACCGGTCATCAGCGCGTCATCGAAGGTTTCATGTGCGAGAATGAGCAAAACGGAGGGCTGGCTATCAGGGCTGTCGCGGAGAACTATGACAGCGCGGAACAAAGCTACGCGCGCGCGCAGGAACTGCTCGAGGCTCATCCCGGGATCCAAGGCATTTACGTCACGTCTTACAATTACCTTCCGGTCTGTCGCAGGCTGAAGGAATGCGGTCGCACCGATATCGCGGTGGTCGGGCATGACCTTTATCCGGAGATGATTCCCGCACTTACGGAAGGGCCGCTGCTCGCGGCGCTGTATCAGAACCCCATTCTGCAGGGCCAGATGGCGGTGAGGACGCTTTACGAAGCCGTGACGGAAAAGAAGAAGCCGGGAGAGATCGTCGTCAAGCCAGAGATCGTACTGCGGTCCAATCTGGAATGCTACAGGAGCGTATATTGAGGGAACGGCACAGGCTGTTTCCATTTAAGGAAAGGACATCGACAACATGGACTACAAAAAAGCGGTGATCATCGGCACAGACGGGCAGATGAACGGCCTGCTTGCCGAGGCGATCGCCGGCAGGGGCGTTTCGGTTGAGGAACTCACCGGGCCGGGGCGGATGCCGGATGGCGGGGTAGGGGCATATGCTTCGCAGGAGGAGTTATTGGCGGCATGCAGGCGTATTGCCGAGATGAAAGGCGCACCGGACTACCTTATCGTAAGCGTAATGGAAGACCCGGCAAAGCAGTATGGAATGCTGCATGAGTTGAATGAACAGAAATGGCACAGCGCAAAGCGGGATAGCGTGGATATGGTCTACGGCGCAGCCAAAGTACTCATCGCACCCATGGTGGAGCGTGGCGGACGCGTGCTGTTCATCGGGGCGCTGGGTGGAGTGATGAGTGCGGCAGGGCAGAGCGCAGCTTCCGCAATGAGCGCGGGCACAGTCACGCTGATGCAGGCAGTCGCCGCGGAGAGCGATGGAGCCATATCCGCCAATGCGCTGCTGCTGGGTCCGATGGAAGGCTGCCGGGGCGGCATGGACGCTGACGAAAAGCTGCTGGCCCATATTCCCAAGGGCCGCAAAGGGCGTGCTGAGGAAGCAGTATCCCTGGCTGTTTACGCGCTGCTCGACGCGCCGGATTATTTCTCGGGCAACGTACTGCGGCTGGACGGCGGGCTCACCGCCTCGTACATGCGTGAATGGTAAGGCAGGAGGACAGGGATATGATTGTAGACTTAAAGGACAAGGTAGCGGTGGTCACCGGCGCGGCAGGTGCCATCGGTGGCGAAACAGCGCGGCTGTACGCCCAAAACGGCGCGGTGGTTTATCTGAACGACGTCAACGCGGAACGGCTTGAAGCGGCGGTGGCGGAGATGAATGCACAGGGCATGAAAGCGTTTGGCATCGCGGGCGACGTGCGCAGCGGTGAGGACATGGGAAAGCTGATCGGCGCGGCGGCAGATCGCCACGGCCGCATCGACATCCTTGTCAACAACGCAGGCTATAACGTGACCAATGATCTGCGCAAGCCGGTATGGGAGTACGACGAGGATGCGTGGCGGCGCACGCTGGATATCTGCGTCGACAGCGTATACAACTGCTGCCGGTTCGCGCTGCCTATCATGATGAGGGCAGGCGGCGGGCGCATCGTCAACATTGGTTCGGTGGCGGGCTGGCGGGCTCCGCTTCGGCTGCAAAGTCCCTACAGCGCGGCCAAATCGGCAATTTTGAGCCTCACCAACTCGCTCGCGATCGATTATGCGCGTTACGGCATCAACATCAACAGCATCGTGCCGGGCTCCATCATGAATAACAACATGGGCGCGATCATCTACGATGACCCGTTCAAAAAGCAGAGCATGGAGGAGCACATTCCGCAAGGCCATACCGGCGAACCTGTTGATATTGCGAACGCGGCACTGTTTCTTGTATCGCCCGAAGCCCGGTATATTACGGGCTGCACACTGAACGTAGACGGCGGGTGGACGGCGGGTTACGCGGCTGATGTGAGGCAGGCATAGACTGTCCTACAGGGCGGCCTTACATAAGCCGCCCTGATGATGTCCGAATGCATAAAGGAACATGAATATAGATTGTTGACAATCGACGGTCGACAAACTATAATGGGCGTATCAAACCGCTGAGGAATATTTCGTGAGTAAGACACTGACCATTGACAAAGCGCCGCTTGGGCAGAGGGCGGCCGATATCATCCGCGAACGCATCATTGAAGGCGAATTTGCTCAGGGCTCCCGGCTTATCGAGGAAGAGCTTGCGGGAGAGTTCGGCATCAGCCGCGCGTGCGTGCGCGATGCTTTCCTGATCCTCGAATCGGAGGGCATGGTTCACCGCGAGCGCAACAAATGCACCACCGTGATGCAGCTGTCGCCGGAGGACATTGAGCACCTGTTCAAGTTCCGTCTGGCGATTGAACTGCTCGCTGTAGAGACCTGCATCGAAAAAAGCTGCGTGCCGATGGAGGAGCTTCAGCAGCGCCTTAAAGCGCTTGACCGTGTGCTTGAGAAACCGCAGGTCAATCCGCTGGAATTTGTCCAGGCCGACCTTGAATTTCATGAAGCGGTCATCCGGGCCGCGGGCAACCCGTATATTGACAATGTGTTCCGCAGCATCAAATATCAGCTGATGACGCTGCTGTTTTCGCTGTACAGCCGCTACACCGCACAGTTCTCCCAGCAGGGCGTAGGTCAGCACCACCGCATGGTGGAATATATGGCAGACGGAAAGACCGAACAAGCTAGTCGGCATATGCGCGAGCACATTCAGAACAACCTCGACTTTGTAATGGAATTAAGCCAACGCGTACAACAAATATAGGAGGAGAAAACCATGGCGTTTAAGGATACCCTTCACGCAACCCAGGTGGCATCGGAAAGCCTCGGCGTATTTTGGCTCGGTCAGGCGGGATTTCTTTTCAAGACGCCGGGCGGTAAAGTGATCGTTGTCGATCCCTACCTCTCGGACTACGTATATAAAATATTGGGCGGCGAATACGGCAACGGTTTCAAACGCATGACCGCGCCGTTGTTCGATCCGGGCGACATTGAGATCGACTACTTGTTTGCCTCCCATGAGCATGGGGACCACCTTGACGTGGATGCGCTGCAGCTGCTGCTTAAGGATGGCAAAACGCCGATCTATACCAACACTGAAAGCGCACGTATCATGACCGAAGCGGGTGCACCAAAAAAAAGCGTTCACGTATTGCACAAGGGCGAGACGCATGACTTTGGCGAGTTCAAGCTCACCATCACCGCGGCGGACCATGGCGACCTGTGCCCGGATGCGCTGGGGTTCATCTTTGACTTTGGCTTTGTGCGCGTCTACTACAGCGGCGACACCGCGTATACCAAAACCATACTGCAGCAGGCCATCGACGCGCAGCCTGAGATCGTACTGCTCCCCATCAACGGAGCCTTCGGCAACCTGAACGCCGAGCAGGCTGCGCAGTTCGCAAACGACCTTTCCGCAAAGGCTTGTATGCCGCACCATTTCTGGACTTTCCCGCTTCATAACGGCGATAAAGGCAGCCCCATGGACGCCATCGAAGCTTTTCCAAAATACGCGCCGGGCTGTGAACTCATCATGCGCTATCCGGGCGAGGCGTATATCTATACCAAACGGTAAAAATCGTAGCTAGTCTGCTGCTGGAGTTATTCTTGGAGGTTCTGCCTCCAAACCTCCGCTCAAGGACCGCAGGCCCTTGAGAATCCCATCATGCGAGACGCCTTATTCAAGGCGTCTCGCGGATAAAGGGAGTATCATACCCATCCAGGGCATTTAGAGCAGCGAACTTGTATAGCTGGCCATCAGTTGAAACGGTAAATGCCGTTCGTAATTACCGAAAAGGAGGCTTCCCATGAGATTCAAGGATAAGGTTGTGCTGGTCACCGGAGCAGGCAGCGGCATCGGCAAAGCTACGGCAATCGGCTTTGGGAACGAAGGCGCTGTCGTCGTGGTGTGCGATGTAATCCTGAAAAAGGCGGAGGAAACAGCGGACGAGATCAATGCTGGCGGAAAAGGCCTCGCCAAGGCTTACTACATCGACATTTCGGACAGCGCTTGCGTCAAGCAGGTGATGGGCGACGTGCTGTCCATGTACGGGAAGATCGACGTGCTTGCCAACGTGGCGGGCATCATCTTCCTTGGCAAGATCGAGGACGTATCCGACGAGGCATGGGACCGCGTACTGGACGTCAACCTTAAAGGCACCTTCCTGTGCTGCCGGGAGATCACGCCGGTGCTCAAAAAGCAGGGCTTCGGGTGCATTGTCAACGTGACGGCAGGCGCGGCCAAGACAGGCGGCATGAACGTGGGCGCGAACTACGTAGCCTCCAAGGCGGGCATCAGCGTGCTTACCATCCACCTTGCCAAACAGCTTGCGCCGTGGCGCATCCGCGTCAACGCGGTCAGCCCGGGCCCAATCGACACGCCCATGCTCGCGGGCGACTCGGGCGGCGGTGATTATACGGAAGAAAAGAAAGCGAATATCGCCAACGCCACGCCTTTGGGGATGGGCTACCCGGAGGACGTTGCCAACGGCATTCTGTTCCTCGCGGACGAGGAGCATGCACGTTACATCACAGGCGAGATCCTCGATGTGGACGGCGGCCTGTTCATGGACTGAACAGCACGAGGGAACGGTTGCTTGTGTCAACCGCTCTGAGGCATATCCTGTGAATGGGCAGGAATCCCCCAGTCGGCTTCGCCGACAGCCCCCTTTAGGCAAAGGGGCCTTTTAAAGGATTGTAAGGAAAATGCCGCAGGCATTTTCCTAATGGGATTCCCAAGGGGCATTGCCCCTTGGGCGGTGGCATGGAGGCGGCGCCCCCACATTAGTTTGACCTAATGATATTGGAGATACAATAGCGATGAAAAACAGCGAACTGATTGAAGTGTATGCACGGATGCAGCGCATGCGCAGGTTTGAGGAGGAAGCCTCGCGGCTGTACAAGGAAGGGCTGGTCACGGGCTCGCTCCATCCGTACATCGGCGAGGAAGCCATCGCGGCGACGGCGATGCAACTGATGAAACCGGGCGATATGTTCACCAGCACGCACCGCGGCGTGGGCCACTGCGTCGCATGCGGCATGGACGTAAACGCCATGATGGCCGAACTGTTCGGACGCGCCACCGGCGTGTGCGGCGGCAAGGGCGGCTCCATGCACATGTTCGACCTGGAGAAGGGCAACCTCGGCGCGAATGGCATCGTCGCGGGCGGCACATCCATTGCGGTGGGCGCGGCGCTGACAGCCAAGGAACTGAAGAAGAACGATGCGGTGGTGTTCTGCTTCTTCGGCGAAGGCGCATCCAACGAAGGCGTCACGCACGAGAGCATGAACCTCGCGGCGGTATGGAAGCTGCCGGTCATCTTCGTGTGCGAGAACAACCTCTATGAGGTGTTCACCACTGCGGAGGAAAGCTGCTCCGTGCAGGACATCGCAGTACGCGGCGCGGCATACGGCATGCCGGGCGAGACGGTGGACGGTAACGACGTGACTGCCATCGAACCGGTGTATAAGAGAGCCATCGAACGTGCCCGTGTAGGGGAAGGTCCGTCGCTGATCGAATGCAAGACCTATCGCTGGACCGGACACTGGCCGGGCGACGTATATTCGTACGGCGGCTACCGCACGGCGGCGGAGGTCGACGCGTGGAAAGAACGTTGCCCGATCAAGTGTTTGGGCGAACGCTTGGTGAAGGATGGCGTTGCAACCGAGGCGGAGTTGGAAAAGATCAATCGCGAGGTCGATGCGCAGATTACAGCAGCGATCGGGTTTGCGGAGAATAGCCCGGAACCCGACCCGTCCGAACTGATGAAGAACCTGTTTGAGGAGTGACAGCCATGGCTAACATAAAATATTCAATCGCAATCCGGGACGCGCTGGCAGAGGAGATGCGCAGGGACCCCATGGTGTTCGTGATGGGCGAGGATGTCGCGCGGTTCGGCGGCGTGTTCGGTTGTACGCTGAACCTGCCGGAGGAGTTTGGTGAGGGTCGTGTGCGAAGCACGCCGATCTCCGAGGCGGCGTTCGTGGGCGCAGGCCTTGGCGCTTCCATCAGCGGCGGTCGTGCTGTGGTGGAGCTGCAGTACGTGGACTTTATTCTGTGCGCCATGGACCAGCTCGTCAACCAGACCGCCAAGGTACACTACATGAGCAATGGCAAGGTGAAGGTGCCATATACCATCCGCGTGCAGCAGGGCTGCGGCCGCGGCAACGGTGCGCAGCACGCGCAGAACCTGGAGTCGATCTTCTCCAACGTTCCGGGCCTCAAGGTGGTATGCCCCGCAACGCCCTACGATGCAAAAGGTCTGCTCAAAACCGCCATTCGTGACAACAACCCGGTGGTCTACTGCGAGCACAAGATGCTCTATGCTGCGCGCGGCGAGGTGCCGGAGGAGGAATACTTGATCCCGTTCGGCGTGGCGGACATCAAGCGCCCCGGCAAGGACGTAACCATCGTGGCGACTTCGTTCATGGTGGGCAAGGCACTCGAAGCCGCGAAGCTGCTGGAGAAGGACGGCGTTGACGCGGAGGTCATCGACCCACGCACCATCGTACCGCTCGACCTTGATACCATCACGGAGTCGGTGAAGAAAACGGGCCGCATCGTGATCGTGCACGAGACCAACGAATTCGGCAGTTTCGGTGCAGAAATCGCCTTTAAAGTGCAGAATGCGGTGTTCAAGTATCTCGATGCTCCGGTGGAACGTGTGTGCACCGCGCAGGTGCCCATGCCGTATGCGCGCGTGCTGGAGAACGCCAACGTGCCTACGCCGGAGAGAATCGCGCAGGCAGCCAAAAAGACACTATATATATAACGTGGACATGTCGGACCGGGGCCGTTCGCTCCGGTCTTTTGCGTTGACAAGAAGAATGCTTTTAACGTACAATGTGTTCGTGAAAACTAACGCGATCCAAAACGCGCGGTTTCTAAAATGGCGCACCATACGCGGTGGAAAAAACGGCAAGATACAGCGGGTAGATTCAATCTTTTCTTAAATGGAATTTACTAGCTGTTATTGAAGCTTATGGGAATTACTTTTAACCCCGGAGCACAAGCGGCTGCGGGTTTTTTTATGTTAAAGGGTCCCCGAAAAGCGTAGCTTTTTGGGGCGGAAATGCCTGCAGCGCTGTAACAGCGTGAAAGGGGCAACTTATGAATTATCAAAAGAATATCCGTGTGAACTATGCGTTCACGTTTATTAAAAACTTTGCCGTTACGCAGGGCATCTGGATGCTGTATCTTGCGGCGCATGGCATGACGCTGCTGCAGATTGGCCTGCTTGAGGGCATATTCCACGTCACGTCGTTGCTGATGGAAACACCTACCGGGGTAGTAGCGGACCTCTGGGGACGCAAAACAAGCCGCCTTATCGGCTGCGCGCTTTCGGTGGTCTCCGCCGCGCTGATGCTGTTTGCAAACGGGTTTGCGATGTTTGCGGCGAGCTTCATGGTATCGGCGCTTTCCTATAACTTCGAGTCGGGCGCGGGCGACGCCTTTGTGTACGACTCGCTGCTGCTGGACGGCCGTGAAGGCACCTATATGAAAATCGCAGGCTGGAACGAGGTGGTCTTTCAGGGGGCCGGGATCGCGGCACTGGCCATCGGCGGCTGGCTCGGCAATACGCGCTATGAGTTCGCTTACTATGCGGCGATGGGGCTGGCCGCGGTTTCGTTGCTGGTGGGCACAATGATGAAGGAACCGCGCATCGGACAGCAGGCGAAGCGTATCGGCATATGGGCAGCACTAAAGTCGCAGTATGTGGACAGCTTCGCCGCATTGCGGGGCAGCAAACGGCTGACGTACCTGCTGCTCATTATCCCGGTGTTTTCGGCCAGCGTTACGCTGTCATTCTACTACATGCAGATCGTATGGGAAAACGCGCAGGCATCAACGCTGACCATCGGGCTGTATCTCGCAGCATCGGCTGCGGCTGCGGCAGCAGGTGCAGCTTTTGCACACCGCATTGAGCGGCGGCTGGGCGAACGCACGATCCTCGCAGCCCTGCCACTGGCGCTGGCGCTGATGATCCTTGCGTTGTATATTCCGGCGCTGAGCCTCGCGGCCTTCTGCCTGCTGAACGCGTTTGAAGCGGTGCTGTTCGTCGCCACGCGTGCGTATATCCACCGCATCGTTCCCTCGGCGCAGCGGGCGACGATCCTGTCGCTGGAAAGCACGCTGTTCAGCTTCGTAATGATCGCAATCTTTCCGCTGTTCGGCGCAATCGCGGGCCATATCGGCATCCTGAATGGGCTTCTTGGGCTGGGCGCGCTGATGGTTGTGCTGGCAGTCATCAACGGCGCGATGGCGTTGCGTAAAGCGCCGGAAACCGATGCATAAACGGTACGGTTATGTTACAATATGGACAAGGGGAGGAGCGTTATGCCAAAAAGCATTTTTGATATCTTAGGGCCGGTAATGATCGGCCCTTCCAGCTCTCATACAGCGGGTGCGGCGCGTATCGCGCGTATGGCGGCCGCCATCGTGGGCGAATATACTGCGGCGTGCTGCCAGCTTCACGGGTCATTTGCGGCCACGGGACAGGGGCACGGCACGCAGGTGGCCATCGCAGCGGGACTGATCGGTATCCACGAGGACGACGAGCGGCTGCGCGATGGTTTTAAGTTGGCAAAGGAGCGCGGCAAAGCTATTGAGTTTGAGACGGCGGACTTAGGTGATGTGCACGAGAACACGGTATGCATCATTTTCGATACGCCCGCGGGCATTCATACGGTTACCGGCTCGTCGGTAGGAGGCGGCAGCGTGCTCATCACGGAGATCGATGGCTTTGCGGTGTCGCTTAATGGTGAGAGCCCGTCGTTGGTGCTGACGCACCGGGACCGGCGCGGAATCATTGCGGAAGTGTCGGGCGTCTTGGCGCGACATGGTGTCAACATCGGAGTGATGGAGGTCTCGCGTCAATCGCGCGGAGAGCTCGCATCCATGACCATCGCCTGCGACGGTTTGATACCAGCCGCGGCTGTGGATGAGATACAAAGGATCGGTGACGTGGTGAGCGTTCGGTGCGTTCCGGCGCTCGGTTAAAGGAGAGATTATGTTCAAAAACGCGGAAGAACTGCTTGCGCTGACGAAACAGCGCGGTGACCGCATCAGCGATATTGTGTTGAAGCGTGAATGCACGCTGACAGAAAAAACGCCGGAAGAAGTGTACACGCATTTACGCACATTTCTTGGTGTTATGCGGGATGCGGCGGAGGCTGCGCGGGAAAAGGCGCTGGCCACGCGGGGCGGCCTCATCAGCGGGGACTCTAAAAAGCTGAGCGATTATGCCAAAACGGGCCGCACGGTCTGCGGAGAAGCGTTGGTCACGGCAATGGCGCGTGCCTTGTCGGGCTCAGAGGTCAATGCCTCGATGGGCCGTATCTGTGCCGCGCCGACGGCGGGCGCTTCGGGTATATTGCCCGCCGTCATTCTCGGCGTGGCGGAACGGTTCAGCCTGCCGGAGCAGGTGCTGCTGGACGCGATGCTGACGTCGTCGGGCATCGGCATCCTGATTGACTTGGGTGCGACGCTTTCAGGTGCGCGCGGCGGATGCCAGGCCGAATGCGGCGCTTCGGCGGCCATGTCGGCAGCCGCGGCAGTGGAGATGATGGGCGGTACGCCGGAGCAGGCGATGTACGCGGCGGCGATTGCGCTCAAGAACGTGATGGGACTCGTGTGCGATCCTGTCGCGGGGCTGGTGGAGTGTCCCTGTGCCAAGCGCAACGCCTCGGGCGCGGCCAACGCCATGCTCTCCGCCGATCTTGCGCTCGCGGGTATCAAGAGCGCTATCCCGCTGGACGAGGTAATCTCCGCGATGGCGCGTGTGGGACGCATGCTGCCCGGCGCGCTGCGCGAAACGTCTGCGGGCGGCATCGCGGTAACGCCCACGGCATTGGCATACGCGAAGCGGATATTGGGCGGGCAGCAATCTTAGCACAGCTGTGGCTGCCTCGGTGATCTTAATTATCATAATGGGGGGTCGAAAATGGCTGATGTGAATACAGGCCTCTTTATCGCCGCATTAGCTGCTAAAGCTGCCGGGAAATCCAAACGGTATAAGCTGCGACCAGACGGGACCATCGTGTTTAAGCTGCATGCCGCAGTGGGCGTATATAGCTTCATCGGCACATTGGGTACAGCGGCCCTTGCGTTTATCCCTGATGTCGCAGGGATGCTGCTGATGATGGCGATCATAGGGCCGCTTTTTGTCCCGTTCTTCCTGTACTATCTCTTTGCCCGAATATATATCAGCGACGAAAAAATCGTATACCGCAATCCGCTGGGACGGCGGCGGGAAATCGCGTGGAAGGATCTCAGCGCCGTAGTCAAACTGGGTGTCATCGGCGATATCATGCTGTATGGCGGCGGACAGAGCATCCGGTTGTATCCCTACTTTGCAGGCTTCTCGGTCATACAGGAGAAGCTCCGTCACTACCGCCCCGAAGCGTTCAATCCAGATTATGCGCTCTCTCATGCCGAGGAGTATAGACAGTCCGAGAACAGAGGGCGGACGTTCCGTTGGGGCAGATCGTTCATGATTATTGGGCTGGTCATCATGCTGTACGGCTTTGCTTTTTTACTGTTGCCCAACCGTATGTTTGTCCCGGCGATGGGCTCGCAGTTTATGGGGAAGTTCATGATTGCCCTCATCTTCATCGTTTGCGGGCTGCCGTTTTTTCTGCTGTTCGTTAACATGCGCCTGTATATCGACAATGATATGATCGTATACGTGAACTTGCTTGGCATAGCGAAGCAAGTGCGGTGGGAGGATGTGACGTCCTACCGGAATATTGAAAATGTCAGGAACAAATATATTATAATCTTCTACGGCAATAAAAAGAGAATCACCATCAGCAACGGGTTTTGTGATTACAATATTATCAAGCACATTGTCAACGGGATCGGTAAGGGACGCAGGATCAAATTCTGGTGATTTTAACGATCCGTGGAGAGTTAAGAGTACATATATCAAACGACTGATCCATATGGTATAATTAGTATTGCAATCATGATATTTAATAATCAGGAGGGTTTTATGAGAACGAGAGGAGAAATTAAGGAATTAGCTAAGTTCCAGTTCCGGCAGCGTTATGGGATGAGCGTCGGCGCGGCGTTGCTGCTGATACTGCTTGGCGGTGGACAAAGTACCGGAGCCAATTTCAATTTTACGTTTAATTCCAGTTCCATAAATGATCTACATCTGGACAGGATACCTTTTGCAGGTGCGTTGGTTAGCTGGATCATTGCTACTATCGTTGCCCTTGCTGGAATCGTGTGGTTGATCCATCTGTTTGTGGGTTTGCCGCTGGAGGTGGGGCATGCACACTTTTCGCGGTGTATCTACAACAACTGGATCACAAGCGTGGGTGAAATGTTTCGGCGTGGCTTCGGCGACTACGGCCGCCACCTCGGGGGTTTGCTCTGGCGAGACTTGTTCATATTCCTGTGGTCCCTGCTGTTCGTCATCCCCGGTATTGTGAAGAGATACGCGTACTTTGCAGCGCCTTACCTGCTAGCCGAGTTTCCGGCGGTGCGCGCGACGGATGCCATCAAATTATCGATGCGCATGACGTATGGATACAAGGCTGATCTCTTTGTGTTGGATTTAAGCTTCATCGGCTGGAACCTGCTGTCTGCGTTGACGCTGGGGCTGCTCGGCATATTGTATGTTAATCCTTATTATTATACCAGCAAAGCAGGGATGTATGAGGAACTGAAAAACAATGCGCTGCTAACCGGCGCAGTACGCTACGAAGAACTCGCGGGATACCCCGCACCACCCCCGGGATATACACCGGCGCAGTAGCCACATACGTACAAGTAAATATACAAAATAGCAGGGGGCTTTGTTTTCAGGGCTCCCTGTTTCAATCGTTCGAGCTTACTTGTACATGCTTGCGGAATTGCGGCTGCCTGATATGTAAACTGTTTCAGTATGCTGAAACCGAAATCTTCGCGCGTTGACTTAAAAGGCGCGGCTGTGGTATCCTTGCATGTATATACATCGGCATTCATTGTGCAAAGGGGATGAGCGAATGGCAAAAGTCATCATAGACAAAGACGCCTGCAAAGGCTGCGGGCTGTGCGTGACGGTATGCCCCAAAAGCATACTGCAGCTCTCCAAAACGGAGATCAATGCAAAGGGCTACAGCCCGGTGGAAGTGACAGATATGGCGCTGTGCATCGGGTGCGCGGCGTGCGGGCGCATGTGCCCGGACGTTGTGTTCACGATTGAGAAGTAAAGGAGTGGCAGCATGGCAAGAGTGCTAATGAAGGGCAGCGAGGCGATCGCCGAAGCAGCCATACAGGCGGGATGCAGATATTTCTTTGGGTATCCCATCACGCCGCAGAATGAGATACCGGAATATATGTCGAAGCGCATGCCGCAGGTTGGCGGCACGTTTCTGCAGGCGGAGTCGGAAGTCTCCGCGATCAACATGGTTTATGGCGCGGCGGGCGCGGGTGCACGCGTAATGACGTCGTCCTCGTCGCCGGGCATCAGCTTAAAACAGGAGGGCATCAGCTACATCGCGTGTGCGGAGCTGCCCTGTGTCATCGTCAACATGATGCGCAGCGGCCCCGGCCTCGGCGGCATCCTGCCCTCGCAGGGCGACTATTTTCAGGCTGTCAAAGGCGGCGGACACGGCGACTACCGGCTGATCGTGCTGGCTCCCTGCTCCGTGCAGGAGGCGGCAGACAGCATGTCGCTCGCGTTTGACCTTTCCGATAAGTACCGTGTGCCCGCGATGATTCTCGCAGACGGCATGATCGGCCAGATGATGGAACCGGTGGAATTCACCCCGCCGGAACAGAGCAAGCCAGTGGAAAAGCCATGGGCGGCCACAGGCTACGACGGCACGCGCAAACGCTCGATCATCAACTCGCTCTATATCGAGGCGGAGCGGATGGCCGTGGTCAGCGCCCGTCTGCAGCAGGTGTACGACGAGATTAAGAAGAATGAGACGCGCTGGGAGGAGTACCTGATGGACGATGCGGAATACTGTATCGTCGCATATGGTACCACGGCGCGCATTGCCAAGAACGCGGCAGTCAAGGCGCGTAAGGAAGGCATCAAGGCGGGTCTGATCCGGCCTATCACGTTATGGCCTTACCCGGACAAGGTGATCGCGGAAGCCGCGAAGCGCTGCGAAGCGTTTGTCGCGGTGGAGATGAGCTCCGGCCAGATGGTGGAGGACCTAAAGCTTGCGGTAAACGGTGCGCGTCCCGTATCGTTCATTGGCACCACGGGTGGCTTTGTGCCTACGCCGGACAGCATCGTCGAAGAATTAAGGCGTATCAAGGAGGGCAGATAACATGGCCGTCGTATTTGAGAAAACCAAAGTTTTAACGGACGCGCCGTTCCACTACTGCCCGGGCTGCACGCACGGTATCGCGCATCGGCTCGTTGCGGAATGCATTGAGGAGATGGGTCTGCAGGATAAGGCCGTCGGCGTGGCCCCGGTGGGCTGTGCGGTGTTTGCGTATAACTACTTCGATATCGATATGTACGAGGCGGCGCATGGCCGCGCTCCGGCTGTGGCCACGGGCGCGAAACGCGTACACCCGGAGAACCTCGTGTTTACCTATCAGGGTGACGGCGACCTCGCGTCCATCGGCACGGCGGAGATCGTGCATGCCGCGGCCCGCGGGGAGAAGATATCGACCATATTCATCAATAACGCAATCTACGGCATGACGGGCGGCCAGATGGCGCCCACCACGCTGGTGGGGCAGAAGACCACCACGTCGCCTTACGGGCGGCAGGCGGAGCACTGCGGCTATCCGGTGCGCATCGCGGAGATGCTGTCCACGCTGGAAGGTGCGGCCTACATTGAACGCGTGTCGCTGCACGATGTACCGAACATCATCAAAGCCAAGAAAGCAATTCGCAAGGCGTTTGAGACGCAGATGGAAGGCAAGGGGTTCTCGCTGGTAGAGATACTCTCCACCTGCCCGACCAACTGGGGCCTCTCGCCGGTGGAGTCTCTGAAATGGCTGAAAGAGAATATGATTCCGTACTATCCGCTGGGCGTGTTCAAGGAGGCGAAGTAAGATGACGAACGAAATCATTATCGCGGGCTTCGGCGGACAGGGTGCTTTGCTGATGGGCGAGCTCATTGCCTACGCAGGCATGACGGAGGGCAAGCAGGTCAGCTGGTTGCCGTCCTACGGGCCGGAGATGCGCGGCGGCACGGCCAACTGCAGCGTGATCGTATCAGATGAGCCGGTGGGTTCCCCGGTCGTCACCGAGGCGGACACTGTAATCGTGCTCAACAAACCGTCGCTGGACAAGTTTGAACGCATCCTCAAACCGGGCGGCAAGCTGCTCATCAACTCCTCGCTGATCGACAAAAAGGCATCGCGTGAGGACGTAACGGCATATTACATCCCCGCCAACGAAATTGCCACGGAACTGGGCAACGCCAAGGTCGCTAACGTGGTGATGCTGGGCGCGTATATCGCCGCTTCGGGCGTGGTCGCCAAGGAGAGCGTGATCAACGCTGTAGCGCATATGCTGGGCGAGCGCAAGGCGCACCTCGTCCCGATGAACGAGCAGGCGTACGACGCAGGCGCAAAGAGCATTCAGTAGTATCGGAACACAGTATGGGCTTCCTTAGTGGGAGCCCTTTTTATTTCTGGTGCTGATGGAACGTCCGTGCAGCGCGCTGATCCGCCCGAAAAACGGCATTACAGTTTGTCTTCTCTTTTGCATCTTTCCTGTCCCTTCGCATTTGCGTGGGTGGCACGCTGCTGCGGCATGGCGATGATGTCGCCGTAATTCTCCGCCTCGGCATCGGTCAGAGGGGGCCGCATCGCTGCACCGGTCATTTCGGTGGCGGAAGCGATATCGAGCGTGGAATAATCGTTGATATCAAAATCGTCTGTGTTGCTTGTCTGGCTGCTGCTCTTACATTTCTTGTCCATATGCTTCATACCTTTCGCGTGATACAGGTAGTATTCGACGGTTTGGGGAAAATATTCACATTAAAACCACCTTTCTGAAGCGCCGGTTACGAAACCTTTGCGAAAATCCGGAACCTATAATATTATTGAAACAACGGAATGATTTGGTTTCGCAGGGAGGCTATATATGGAATGGAAGGGCGCCGGCTATCACGGAGCGCTGAAGGTTTGCGGCACCGCGCTGACAGGCAGCAAGGGCGAGGCCGTACTGCTGCGGGGGATGAGCAGCCATGGCATGCAGTGGTATCCGCAGTTTGCACGCAGGGAAAGCATCGCCGCGACAAAGGCGGCAGGTGCGAATGTATTCCGCATCGCGATGTATACCGATGAGGGCGGATATCTGACCAGCCCTGATGTGGCGGAAGACGTCATCCGGGCGGTGGACGATACGCTTGCGCTGGATATGTATGCGATCATCGACTGGCATATCATGTTCGACAATGACCCGCTGAAGAACGCGGACAGGGCCGCGGAGTTTTTCAGCAAAATGAGTGTGCGGTACGGCAATGAGCCGGGAGTGATCTACGAGATCTGCAACGAGCCCAACGGTGGGGAAGTGACCTGGGCAGGCAACGTCAAACCGTATGCGCAGCGAATTATCCCCGTCATCCGGAGCAACGCCCCGGATGCGCTCGTCCTGGTAGGATCGCCCACATGGAGCCAGGACGTAGACATCGCGGCTGCGGCCCCGCTGGAGTTTGATAATATAATGTACACGCTGCACTTTTATGCGGGCACGCATGGAGAGGCGCTGCGGGAAAAGTGCCGGAAAGCGCTGGCCGCGGGAGCGCCCGTATTCGCAAGCGAATGGGGAACGAGCCGGGCGGACGGCAGCGGCGGTGTGTTCATCCCGGAGAGCAGGGAATGGCTTGCGTTCCTTGAATCGCTGGGAATCAGTTGGTGCAACTGGAGCCTAGGCGACAGGGACGAGACGAGTGCGGCCTTGAAGCCCGGTGCACCGCAGAACTGGACCGAAGAGAACCTGACTGAAAGCGGGCGGTTCGTTTACGAATATCTCAAAGGCATAAGGTAATTGCGCCGTACCGGATTACGGCGAAGAGTTTGCGGAGGTAATATCGATGATCAGGAAAATCATTGTGGCCGCTTTATCTGCGGTACTGCTGCTCGCCGGGTGCGCGGGACCTGCGAAAACAAGCCTGACGCCCGCAGTATCTGTTCAGTCTGTGGACGTGGAAGCGCCCACGCCTTCTCCGACCGAAGCGATGGAAGGTGAAGGAGTCAACATGGTGAAAAACGGCGACTTTGGGGCAGGCACCGAAAACTGGTCGTTGTTTCTCGACAAGGGCGGCTCGGCGACTCTGACCGAAGAAAACGGAGAAGCGGTTGTTGATATCCTCTCATGCGGAGTCGAGGATTATTCGGTGCAGCTCTATTACGATGGCTTCAAGCTGGAGACGGGTGGGGTATACCGTTTCGCGTTCGACGCGCGGTCGGATATGGAACGCCAGATCAGCGTGCGGCTGCAGCTTAACGGTGGAGACTATACGGGCTACGCCGAAGGGGCCTTTGACGCCGGAACGGAGATGCAGCGGTATGAGATTGAGTTTACGATGACGCAGGGCTCTGACCGCGCTCCCCGGCTTTGCTTTAATCTGGGCACGCCTAAAGGTCAGGATACGCTGCCGCAGAATGTCGTCTATATCGACAATGTGGAGGTGACGCTGGTGGATGGATCGAACATACTCGCGCCGGAACCGGAGCCGGTACACCCCGATATCAACATACGCCAGATCGGCTATGAGCCGGGCGAAACCAAGATTGCGGTGCTGCGGGGTGACAAGATCGGAACCGCGTTCGAGGTTGTGGATGAGAACGGTGCAGTCGTACTCGAAGGGGACCTGAAAGGGCCTGTCGCCAGCGAGGCCTCCGGCGAGACGAATTATATTGCTGATTTTAGCTCGCTTAAAACGGTGGGTACGTATACGGTAAGGAGCGGAAGCGCGGAATCGTACCCGTTCGATATTAGGGCGGGTGTGATGGCAGAAGCGTTCAAGTCGGTATTCCGCATGCTGTACCTGCAGCGTTGCGGCACAGCGCTTCCCGCAGGCCTTGCAGGCGCTTTTGCACACGAAGAATGCCACATGGGCAAAGCCATCCTGTACGGCACAGATAAGACAAAGGACGTTTCGGGTGGCTGGCATGATGCGGGCGACTATGGCCGTTATGTGGTGAGTGGAGCCAAAGCGGTGGCCGACCTGCTGTTTGCCTACCGGGACTATCCTGCGGTGCTGCAGGGTGACGATTACGACATCCCGGAGAGCGGCAACGGTGTACCCGATATCCTTGACGAGGCGCGCTGGGAGTTGGAGTGGATGCTCAAGATGCAGGACGAGAGCGGCGGTGTATACCATAAGGTGACCGGGCTTGCGTTTCCGGGGGAGATTATGCCCGAGGACGAAACGGAGCAGCTCTACATCATGCCCATATCCAATGCGGCCACTGGGGATTTCGCGGCAGTCATGGCGATGAGTTTCAGCATCTATCAGGAGATCGATGCAAAGTTTGCGAAGAAGTGTCTTGCGGCGGCGGAGAAAGCATGGGGCTATCTGCAGGTGCATCCGGAAGGCCGGTTTACCAACCCGGAGGACGTGCTGACCGGGGAATACTACGATGGCAGCGATACGGACGAACGCTATTGGGCAGCGGCTGCGCTTTACAGTGCCACAGGAGCTGAGCAATACCTTGATGAGTTTGAGCGGATTGCGGGGCTCTACGTGTACGTGCTGGAGGGTTACGGCTGGAAGGAAGTCGGGGGATACGGCAACCGGATATACCTCTCCTTGGACCCGGCAGTAACTGATTCCGCCTGTGTGCAGAAGATCAGAGAAGCTATGCAGAAGAAGGCAGATACCTATCTGAGCAACTCGAACACAGACGGCTACAGCGTATCGCTTGGGACGGGATACGCATGGGGCAGCAACATGACCGTATGCGACAACGCAAGCTATTTGGGTTTAGCGGCAACGCTTTTCGGAAACGCGGGTTACAGCACGGCGGCGGACCGCCATCTGGATTATATCTTTGGCGCGAATCCCATGTCCACATGCTACGTGACGGGCATGGGAACCGTATCGCCCGTGAATACGCATCACCGCCCCTCGATGGCTGCGGGTGTTACCATGCCCGGCATGCTCGTGGGCGGGCCGAACAAGAACCTTGAGGACCCGTACGCAAAAGCAGTGCTGGCAGGTCAGCCCCCCGCCAAATGCTATGCGGACAACACGCAAAGCTATTCGACGAACGAGGTAACGGTATACTGGAACTCCGCGCTCGTTTATCTGATGGCACAGGTGCTGAACGGATAAGACGCGGGAGGAAAAGGTCGGTTACTTCGTCTAAAAAGGCAGATAAATAGCGTCGCGGGTTTTTGAGGGCAATAGTCAGTAAAAGAGTTTCCTTTTTGGGGGCTCTTTTTTTCCCGTAATATTCGGCTGACAGCGCGCTTTTTACGTTGACAAGCCATGGAAAGAATTATATACTACATATAAATTACGATTATTACGAAAATATTAATAGAAAATAGGGAAAAATGTCGGCAAACCCATCCCTGCATACAAATTTATACTGCGGATGTTGGTTTATAGGTGATGGCGGGAATTATTTTTTTGGGGGGCAAACATGAACAGGCAGGACGACAGAGGACCAAACCGCCGCCGGTATCGGCTGAACTCGAAGAAACTATTGAATACGCTGCTATCTTTGATTGCCATCGGCATCATCATCGCCGTGGTAATTTTTGCGCTGACCAAAACCGGGGTCATTGCGGCGGGCGCACAGGCTTCGGACCCGCCACCGACTACGGCAACAGTGCAAGGCGCTGTCTCCGGGCCGACCTCCGGGCCAACCGCTGACGGAACTGTGGTACCCGTCAAAACTACTGCTACAAAATCACCGGAAGATATGCTGATTGTTATCGATCCGGGGCATGGTGGTTTCGATACCGGAGCGATCGGCGTATCCGGGGTGCACGAGGCTGACATCAACCTTGAGGTTGCAAAGTGCTTGAAGGCAGAGTTTGAGGCCCTTGGCATGCAGGTACTTATGACACGCGAGGAGGATACCGGACTCGGTACGACGCAAACTGAAAGCCTCCATGAACGGGGCAGGATCATACAGGAGCAGAACCCGGACATCTTTATCAGCATTCACATGGACAGCTACCCGGATGACCCCAGCGTAGAAGGTGCCCACGTGTTGTTCCAGCCTGGTTCGGCGGAAGGTGAGGAGCTGGCCTGGGCGATACAGGACAGTCTGAATGGAGAATTCAGCGAAGACCGGTCGGCGCATGAACAGGATCTGTATGTGCTGCGCTGCGGTGATTCTTCCGGCGTGCTGGTCGAATGCGGATTCTTAAGCAATGCGAACGAGGAAAAGAGGCTGCAGGATGCCGATTATCAGCAGCGAATCGCAAAGGCCATCTGCGAGGGTGTGCTGGCATATATTTCTCAAGAATCATAACCCTGTTTATGGTTTCAAATCTGCCTGCGTCGTCTTGACGCAAAATAGCCGTTGTGCTATAGTAGCGGAGTTGAAACTATGCCGAAGTGATGGAATTGGCAGACGTGCCGGACTCAAAATCCGGTGGTAGCGATACCGTGTGGGTTCGAGTCCCACCTTCGGCACCATTGACACCAGGGTTTAGACAACAGGGATAAGGCATCAGGACAGACACCTAAGGAAAGACATCGGTAACGACAACAGGGAACAAGGTTTTGGAAGAGCCGCCGGAGCGATCCGGCGGTTTTTCCTTTTGCGCCGGAATATCGTATATATTTACGCAAACTTCATACTTGAATGATATAATCATATCATTAATCCGAAAGAGGTATGGTTTATGATAATTACGACAACGCCTTCGGTCGAGGGCAAGACCATTCGGGAGTATAAAGGTATTGTGGTCGGGGAAGTGATCAGCGGCGTGGACTTTGTCAAGGATATCGCCGCAAGCTTCACGAATTTCTTCGGCGGCCGCTCTCAGAGCTATGAAGGCGAACTGATTCAGGCGCGGGAAAGCGCAATTGCCGAAATGGAGCAAAGGGCCTATGCCATGGGCGCCAACGCCATAGTTGGCGTCGATCTTGACTACGAGGTTCTCGGACAGGGCAACAACATGCTGATGGTCACGGTATCCGGGACCGCCGTAGTGGTCGACTGACACAGAGTACGGCATGATGAAGATCGTGATCGCGCCCAACGCGTTCAAGGATTCGCTGACGTCGCTTGGGGTCATCGCCTGCGTAAAGGAAGCTGCATTAAAGATTTTTCCCGATGCGAATATTGCCGAGGTACCCATTGCGGACGGGGGAGACGGCACTGTAGAAGCGATGGTGCACGCCACAAATGGCCGCGTCATTCAAACGCAGGCCGCCGATCCGCTGGGGAGACTCATCCCCTGTGTCTATGGCGAAGCGGGAGGCGCGGCAGTGATCGGCATGTCGGAGGTCAGCGGGCTTGCGAGGCTTGCAGAAAAGGAGCGCAGCGCGCAGCGCGCTTCGTCCTATGGCACGGGTGAACTTATCCGGCAGGCCATGGATGCAGGCTTCCGTGACATCCTGCTCGGCATCGGCGGCAGTGCCACGAGCGACGCGGGCACGGGAGCGCTGCAGGCGCTGGGGATCCGGTTCCTGCGCAGCGACGGCAGCGAGATCAGCCGCATGTGCGGTAAAGAGTTAGCGAGCGTTGCCGCAGTGGATGATTCTGGCCTCGATCCGCGACTAAAAAACACTGCGATTACCATCATGTGCGACGTGACCAATCCCATGACCGGGGCGCAGGGCGCAACGTATGTGTATGGCCCGCAGAAGGGCGCAGACAAGGCGCAACTCGACGAGTTGGAACAAGGGATGGTGCATTTCGCTAGTGTTCTCGACGCATATGCGGGCCGGAAGGTATCCGAGATGCCCGGCGCGGGCGCGGCAGGCGGCATCGGAGCAGCGCTCACCGCATTTGCGGGCGCGCAGATGCAAAGCGGTATTGATGCTGTGCTGAAACGCGTCAACTTTCCGGGACTGCTGCACGGCGCTGACCTCGTCGTAACGGGAGAGGGCCGTGTGGACTACCAGTCGGCATTTGGTAAGGTGGTGCACGGCGTCACGCGTTGCGCAAATGCTGCGGGCGTACCGGTGATTGCTCTCGCGGGCAGCATCGGCGAAGGCGTTCAGGCCGTATTCGATCTTGGCGTACGCGCCATCGTGCCGCTGCCGGACGGTCCGATGACACTGGCTGCGTGTATTGCGGACGCTAAACGATTAGTGACACTAGCTGCTGAGCGCGCGTTTGCGCTGATCGCTCTGGGCCGCGAACTGTAGCCTATTCCTGACGCAGCGCTTCAACCGGATCGAGCTTGGAAGCTTTGAATGCCGGGATGATGCCAAAGATGATGCCGATCGTGGCAGAGAACAGCACGCTCAACGCCGCGGCAGACATGGACACCCTGGATTCGATGCCGAGGATGCTGCCGGAAAGATCGGTTAGAACCATGCCAATTCCTACCCCTAAGAGGCCCCCGAGTATTGAATAGAACAGTGCTTCGGTCAAAAACTGACCGAGGATATGGTGCTCGCCCGCGCCGAGTGCTTTGCGGATGCCGATCTCGCGCGTTCGCTCCTTGACCGTTACGAGCATAATATTCATGATTCCAATGCCGCCCACGAGCAGCGAAATAGCTGCTACGGCGCTTACCACGACGGTAAAGATGTCGAGGATGTTCTGTGCGTTGGCCAGTTCCTGGGTTAGATTAATGATCTTGATGGAACCGTCGCCGTACTTGCTGAGCAGCAGCGATACGCTTCTGTCGATCACATCGTCCAGCGTTTCCGTGTTTTGCGCGGTCACCGAGATCTCATCGACGTATTTGGTGGAAAACATGGCTGAAAACGTGGTGATCGGGATGTAGCATTTGCCCGAAAAGAATGAGGCATAAATCGATTGATCCTCCTTTTCGACACCCACCACTTTAAAGCTCTGCCCGTTGATGCTCACCTTTTTGCCTTCGGCACTTTCATCTCCGAAAAGCTTGTCACGTGCCTCTTCGCTCAACACCACCACTGGACGGGAATATTCAACGTCCTGCGCAGTCAGGCCTCGTCCCTCCAGATACGCCATCTGCTCGATGTCAAAAAGCGCATCCGTCGTACCCACCACATCGGAAAGCACGAATACGGACCCGCTGGACAGCTGTGCTTTTTCATATGCGGAAGGGGCCACGTCGTTTACGCCATTCACCTGCTGCAGCATCTCTACGTCCGAATATACAAGCGTATCGCCCGGCCCCTGCACGTCACTGGGGAAGAGCCAGACGCGGTTGACGCCGAACTTGGCAAGCTCCGCGTTGATCATTTCTTTGCCGCCTTCGCCCACCGAAATGACCGTAATCATGGATGCAACCCCAATGATGATTCCAAGCACAGTCAAGACTGTGCGCATCCGGTTCTTTTTTAGTTGATGCGATGCAATCCCGACGTAATCGTTTAGTCTCATAGCTCCTCCGTGACGATGATTCCGTCCTTAAGCACGATGAGTTCCTTGGCGTATTCCGCGATGTTGCGCTCATGGGTTATCAGCACAATGGTGGTACCCTGCTCATTACATTTTTTCAGCATGCGCATGATCTCTTCTCCAGTGTGGCTGTCAAGGTTTCCTGTCGGTTCGTCGGCGAGCACTACGTTCGGGCGGTTGACCAATGCCCTCGCGATGGCGACACGCTGACGCTGTCCGCCGGACAGTTCGCTTGGCATATGCGTCGCGCGCGCCGTAAGGCCGGTGATCTCCAGCAGCTCGCTCGACCTTTCATGCCGCTCCTTGGGCGAGACGCCGGCGTAAACCATGGGCAGCTCGATGTTCTGCCGCGCGTTGAGGGAGGGCAGCAGATAAAACGACTGAAAGATAAATCCAATGCGTCGGCTGCGCAGGTATTCCTTGCTCTCGCTCGAAAGCCGCCGAACGTTGGTTCCGGCGAACCAGTACTCGCCCTTGGTAGGGGAGTCAAGACAGCCAAGGATATTCATCAGGGTTGATTTACCTGAACCTGATGCGCCCATGATGGCCAGAAATCCGCCTTCGTTTACATTGAGCGATACATTCCGCACCGCGTGTACACAGGTATTTCCTCTGCCGTAAGTCTTGCAGAGATTCTTGACCTCAATCATGTTCAACCTGCTGTCCTTCCTCGATGTCCTTGGGCGAGAGGATGACCTCTTCGCCTGCGCTCAGTCCGCTGAGTACCTCAACGTTATACAAGTCTCTGAATCCTGTTGAAATTACCCGTTTCTCCGCATTGCCCTCGGCATTAACGACGAATACATTGCCGTCGTCCGTAATCGCTTCAAGTGGTACGGAGAGTACATCCGTCTTGCTGCTGATGACGATTTCAAGATCGACCACCGCGCCCGGCATTTTTGAGAATGAACCGTCCGGTGTCACCTCCACCTTGGTCATGGTACCGTACTCCGAAGTGTCGCCAACGCCTGCCGCCTTGCCGATAGCGGTCAATGTGCCCCAGTAGTAGCCCTCTTCAGTGTATATTTTAACCTTTTGGCCTTCAGCAAGCTCTTTAACGTCTTTTTCGTATACATATCCGTCGACCACCGTATCGTATGTATCCGCAATCACCAATGCAGGGATGCCGGGAGCCAGCACCTCACCTTCGTGAATATTCACCGCTACTACGGTGCCGTCGATCAGGCTGGTGACGGACATTTTTGCGATGGCGTCCTTCAGCGTCTGAACGGAAAGTTCAGCCATGGCAAGCTGATCTTCAATTGTGGCATTGCTTGAAGCAGATACGGTGGGCAAGTCATCGAGCGTCATGCCCGAGAGAGACGCGGCCATTTCATCGGCGGCACCCTGCGCGGTATCCGCAAAGGCCGAGTTGAACGACTCATAATCGTAGCCGGTCGTCTGCGAGAGCGCCAGTGCCACCTTGATCTGCTGCTCCTGCAGTGCGCGTTCCGTGTCGGACAGGGCTCCGTTCTGCGCCATGACGGACTGCGAGGCTGCGTCCGAGAGCATATCATATTGCAGTTGGGCTTCCTTAAGCTGCGCTTCCAGTGCCGATGTGTCGAGCGCGAACAATTTGTCACCCGCACTGATCTCGTCGCCTTCCTTGACGTAAAGCTTATTTACCGTGCCTCCGGTATCGCTCATCGCGCTGTACATATGTACAGGAGTGACCTGTCCCGAAAACTCGAGTGTGTTGCCAAGGTCCGTGATCTTTGCTCGTGCGGTAGTGACCTCTGTAATGGGATCGGATTGACGAAAATAGAGAAACCAACCAGCAGTGATTACCGCGAGTACCACAACCAACAGTATCACTTTCTTCATATGAATACCCCCTTGCCGCGATTCTTCGTTTGTAGTTTGGCAGAATTGCAGTTGCGTTATTCTGAAAAAAGAGGTTGCATTTTTATGCATTTTTATGTATAATTATTAACACCTAAAAGGAGGCGCAAAAGAATGGTTAAGGTCAGCGTGGTCGGTGCGACGGGATATGCAGGCGAGGAACTTATGCGCATCTTATCCCGGCATAAAGGCGTAAAAATCGCGCATGCAGTATCAAAAAGCTTTGTAGGCAAACAGATGAGCGAAGTATATCCTCATTTTACCGCGCATGATATGCCGCTTGAAGACATGAACGCAAAGGCGCTGTCGGCGGACAGTGATATCGTATTTTTATGCTTGCCGCACGGCGCGTCGGCTGAAGCCGTGTCCGCATTGTTAAAAGAAGGTGTAAAAGTCATCGATCTTTCTGCTGATTTTCGTTACAACGACGCGGCGGTTTACGAGGCATGGTATCCCGTAATCCACCCCGCAAAGGAACTGCTTGCCGAGAGCGTTTACGGAATGCCGGAACTGTACCGGGAGCGCGTCAAAACAGCCCGCATCGTCGGTAATCCGGGCTGCTACACCACCTGCGCGATCCTGGCGCTGGCTCCGCTGCTTAAAGCGGGTGTCATCGAGCCGCAGGGCATCATCATCGACGCAAAGTCGGGCGTGACCGGCGCGGGGCGAAAGGAAGCGCTCGAATACGGCTTCTGTGAGGTGGAGGGCAACGCAAAAGCCTATGGCGTGGGTACTCACCGTCATACCTCGGAGATCGAGCAGGAGCTGTCGCTGGCTGCGGGGGAAACGGTGATCGTTTCGTTCACGCCGCACCTGCTGCCCGTAAAGCGCGGCATCATCTCAACTATGTATGCAACGCCGAAGAAGGGCATATCCGCAGCTGACATTGCGCAGGCGTATGCCGTGTATAAAGATGAGCCGTTTGTCAAGGTTTATTCTAAAGGGCTGCCGGAGCTCAAACACGTGGTGGGCAGCAATAATTGGACGGCAGGCTTCGTGCTGGATGAACGCGCGAACCGGTTGGTCGTGGTGGCATGTCTCGACAACCTTATCAAAGGCGCGGCCGGGCAGGCTGTGCAGAATATGAACATTATGACGGGCCTTGCGGAAACCGAAGGCCTTGACGATATGGGATGGTATCTGTAGATGGACAAATATTTTGAAAAAGCAAATATACTGATCGAAGCGCTGCCGTATATCCGGCGGCTCTCCGGAAAGACGGTGGTCATCAAGTACGGCGGCGCAGCCATGCTTTCCAAGGAGCTGTCCGAGAAGATCATGCAGGACATCACGCTGCTCAAATACGTGGGCGTAAATCCCATCGTGGTGCATGGAGGCGGAGGCGACATCAACAAGATGCTCGCGCTGTACGATATCAAGCCGCAGTTTCATAACGGCCTGCGCGTGACGGACGAAGCGACCATGGACGTGGTGCAGATGGTGCTGATGGGCAAAATCAACAAAGACATTGTGTCACAGATTAATGTGGCGGGCGGCAATGCAATCGGCCTTTGCGGTAAGGATGCCATGCTGATTCAGGCGGATAAACTGAAAGCTGACGACGGTTTCGACATGGGTTATGTCGGCAAGATCACGGGCATCAACACGAAGCTCCTAAACACGTTGGCGCAGGATGAGTACATCCCGGTCATCGCACCCATCGGAGTGGGCAAGGACGGAGAGAGCTACAACATCAACGCGGACACGGTGGCGGGCGAGATTGCCGCAGCACTGAACGCCGAGAAGCTGATGTTCCTCACGGACATCGACGGTATCCGCACGGTCCCCAGCGACCCGGAGACGCTGATCTACGAGATATCGGTGGATGAAATCTACAAGTTTATCAATAAAGGCGTAATCTCAGGCGGCATGCTGCCTAAGGTGGAGGGCTGCATCCACGCCATCAAAAGCGGCGTAAAGCGTACTCATATTTTAAACGGTACAATCCCGCATCCGATCCTGCTCGAGATCTTCACAGATTCGGGCATCGGTACCATGGTAAGGGAGTGACGATATGAAGATAGCAGAGATCGCCGCGCTGGAAAATCAGTATTATTGTCCCGTATTCAGCCGTGCGCCCCTGTGCTTTGAGCACGGGGAGGACGTATATTTATTCGACACTGAAGGGAAGCGGTATACCGATTTTCTCTCCGGCATTGCCACGTGCTGCCTCGGATATTCCGATGAGGGCTTCAAGGCCGCGCTGCACGGTGCGGTGGACAGCTTGCTGCACACCTCGAACCTCTTTTATATCGAGGCGCAGGCGAAAGCCGCCAAGCTGCTGTGCGAAGCCACGGGCATGGACAACGTGTTCTTTTCCAACAGCGGCGCAGAGGCGGTGGAAGGTGCGATGAAGCTCGCGCGTAAGTACCATTACGCAGCGGGAAGACCGCGCGCACAGTATGTAACGCTCCAGGGCAGCTTCCACGGGCGTACGCTGGCTACATTGGCCGCGACCGGACAGGAAAAGTTCCACACGCCGTATAAGCCGCTGGTCCCCAGCTTCTCATACGCGCCGCCGAACGACATCGCGGCGCTGGAGGCGCTGGTAACGGACGAGACCGCCGCGGTCATCGCGGAGCCGATCATCGGCGAGGGCGGCGTGCTGCCGCTTACCGCAGAGTATTGGCAGGCCATCCGCAAGATATGTGATCAGCACGGCGCGCTCATGATCGCGGACGAGATTCAGACGGGCATGGGCCGTACCGGGGAAATCATTGCATCGCCCGCTTTGGGCGCGATGCCGGACGTGATCATCCTGGCCAAGTCGCTGGGCAACGGCGTACCGGTGGGCGCGTTTCTTGCACGCGGCGCGGCAGCGAAAGCTTTTACAACCGGGGATCACGGCTCCACCTTTGCGGGCAACCACCTCGCGAGCGCGGCGGCGCTGTATGTGACGGAAAAGCTTATGAATAGCGATCTGCTGGCGCATGTGAAAGACATGGGCGCGTACTTCACGGAGAAACTGGAGGCTGTTCAAGCCATACATCCCGCCGTCAAGGCGGTGCGCGGGCGTGGACTGATGCTTGGCATCGCACTGGACGACGCCGTACCTGCCAAGGACATTCAGAAAGCCCTGCTCGACAAAGGCTTTGTAACTGCCACGGCGGGCGGCAACGTGGTGCGCTTTCTGCCGCCGTACGTCATTCAAAGGGAACACATCGACGCGGTATGCGCTGCGCTGGAGACGATATTAACATAGGATAGACGTTTTCGGGGGCGCCGCCCCCGAACCCTCGCCAAAGGGAACATTTCCTTTGGAATCCCCTTGGAGATGCCATATATATGGCATCTCCCGAGTCTTTTGGTTCTTTTCTTCAAGAAAAGAACTGGGAGCACGAGGGCAATGCCCTCGTGAGGGAAAGCGACCACATCGGAGGTAAGCGAATGCCCAAACGCGAAGACCTGAAAAAAATACTGGTGATCGGCTCGGGGCCGATTGTGATCGGACAGGCGGCGGAGTTCGACTATTCCGGCACGCAGGCGTGCAAGGCGCTGCGCGAGGAAGGCTACGAGGTCGTCTTGATCAACTCCAACCCCGCGACCATCATGACCGACGCCGAAATGGCCGGCCGCGTGTACATCGAACCCATTACGCTGGAAGCCGTATCCGATATTCTGCGCAGCGAACTGCCACAGGGCATCATCGCTACGCTGGGCGGACAGACCGGGCTCAACATGGCCGTGGCGCTCGCAGAGAGCGGCATACTGGATGAGCTGGGCATTGAACTGCTGGGTACGTCGCTGGCCTCTATCAAGCAGGCCGAAGACAGGGAGCTGTTTAAGGAAGCGATGGAGCGCGTGGGCGAGAAGATTGCGCGCAGCCGCATCGCCACCACGATAGACGAAGGCGTGGCGTTTGCGCAGGACAACGGCTTTCCGGTGATCATCCGGCCCGCGTATACGCTGGGCGGCACGGGCGGCGGTATCGCGCGGGACATGGAACAGCTGAAGAACATCGCAGCAACCGGCTTCGCGTTCTCGATGATCGGTCAGGTGCTGCTGGAACAGAGCGTCGCGGGCTACAAAGAAATTGAATACGAAGTCATGCGCGACGCAAAGGACAACTGCATCGTCGTGTGCAACATGGAAAACTTCGACCCGGTGGGCATTCATACAGGCGACAGCATTGTGGTCGCGCCGTCGCAGACGCTTTCCGACAAGGAATACCAGATGCTCCGCAGCGCGTCTGTCCGCATCATCCGCACGCTGGGCATTGAGGGCGGCTGCAACATTCAGTTCGCGCTCGACCCGGACACGTTTGAATATGTTGTGATCGAGGTCAACCCGCGCGTCAGCCGGTCATCCGCGCTGGCCTCCAAGGCCACAGGCTATCCGATTGCGCGCATGGCCGCCAAGATTGCGGTGGGCTACGGCCTTGACGAGCTGATCAACCCCATCACGGGCGAGACGTGCGCCTGCTTTGAACCCACGCTGGATTACGTGGTCACCAAGGTACCGCGCTGGCCTTTTGACAAGTTCGTCACCGCTACGCGCACGCTGGGCACGCAGATGAAAGCCACGGGCGAGGTCATGGCCATCGGGCGCAACTTCGAAGAGTCGCTGCTCAAGGCCATCGACAGCTTGGACGTAAAGCTGGACTACCAGCTCGGCATGAAGAGCATCGCCGCGTGGAGCGATGAAGCCATCGAAAATTCGCTGAAGAACGCGGACGATGAGCGCATTTTCGTGGTGTCGGAGGCGCTGGAGCGCGGCTATACCGTAGACGACATCTTTGAGATCACGCGCATCGACAAGTTCTTCATCAGCAAGCTGCTGAACATCTTAACCATTGCGCGGGAGCTGAAAGCCAATACGATCGATACGCTGTCCGTCGCGCTGCTGAAAAAGTGCAAGCGCTACGGCTTCGGCGACAGCTATATCGCGAACTTACTAGGTTCGCAGGAAGCCGCCGTTAAGGCGCTGCGCATTGCTCTCGGCATCCGGCCCACCTATAAGATGGTGGACACCTGCGCAGGCGAGTTCGAGGCCAAAACGCCCTACTACTATTCCTGCTACGACGGTGCGGACGAAGCGAAGGACAGCGGAAGCCGTAAGGTGGTGGTGCTGGGGTCCGGACCGATCCGAATCGGTCAGGGCATCGAGTTCGACTACTGCAGCGTGCATTCCGTGCTGGCGCTGAAACGGCTGGGCTATGAGTCGATTATCATCAACTCCAACCCGGAGACGGTATCGACGGACTTTGATACATCGGATAAGCTGTACTTCGAACCCCTCACAAGGGAATGTGTGCTCGACGTGATTGAACGCGAAAAGCCGGAGGGCGTGATCGTGCAGTTTGGGGGACAGACCGCCATCAACCTGGCCGCACCCCTCGCCAAGGTGGGTGTTACCATCCTCGGTACGTCGGTGGACGGCATCGACCGGGCAGAGGACAGAGAGCGGTTTATCCGCGTACTGGAAAAGCTGAATATCCCACTGCCCGCAGGAGCGACGGCGTTTTCGCTGCCCGACGCGGTTGCCATTGCGCAGCGCATCGGCTTCCCGGTGCTGGTTCGCCCGTCTTATGTGCTGGGCGGACGTGCGATGGAAATTGTATATAATTCTCAGGAGTTAGAGGAATATATGCGTGCCGCGGCGAAGATATCGCCGGAGCACCCGGTGCTGATCGACAAGTACATTCTCGGCAAAGAGGTGGAGATCGACGGCATTTGCGACGGAACCGAAGCCATGATCGTGGGCGTGATGGAGCACATCGAGCGCGCGGGCGTGCATTCCGGCGACAGCATGGCGGTGTATCCCACGCAGGCGCTGGACACGCAGGCCAAGCATACCATCGTCGATTACGCGCAGCGCATCGGCGTGGAGCTGGGAATCAAGGGCCTCTACAACATCCAGTTTGTCGTGGACGCTTCGGGCGAGGTGTACGTGCTGGAGGTGAACCCGCGCGCCAGCCGCACCGTGCCGATCCTCTCCAAGGTGACGGGCGTGCCCATGGTGGCGGCTGCCACGCGCATCATGCTGGGAGAGACGCTATCCGGCTTGGGCTATGCGCCGGGGCTGTATCCCGAAAGCCGCCTGATCACTGTGAAGGCCCCGGTGTTCTCGTTCTCCAAGCTGACCACCGTGGACATCTTCCTCGGGCCGGAGATGAAATCGACCGGCGAGGTGATGGGCACAGACGAGACGTACCTTGCGGCGCTGAAGAAGGCGTTCCTCGCTTCGGGCTTCAGCCTGCCGCGGCGCGACAAGCCGATCCTGTTCTCGGTGACAGACCGTGACAAGGAAGAAACGATCGGGTACGCGATTCGGATGGCGGATATGGGCTTTACCATCATGTGTACAGAGGGAACGTACAGCTACTTTGCGCCGAACGGCGTTCCGTGCGGTTCGCTGACGCGTGAGGACGCGTTGGAAGAGATCAAGCAGCAGAAAATAGAGATGGTGGTCAACACGCCCACCCGCGGCAAGCTGCACGACCGCTACGGCTTCATACTGCGGCGTACCGCGATGGAGTTCAACACGCCGTGCATTACATCAACCGATACGCTGGACGCGCTGCTGTCCGTGATGTCGGTGGGCGAGATTGAAACGCATCATATACCGCTCGGCGAATACCTGAGCGATACAAAATCATAAGGAGGGCTTTGCCATGGATCTGATGAATTACCAGCCGAAGAAGGAGTTTGCGCAGAAACATCTGTTGCGATTGTCCGATTATACGCCCGATGAAATGCTGCAGGTGCTGTCGCTGGCGGTGAAGCTCAAGAAGCAGCTGAAGGAGGGCGTGCGTCCACCGTTGCTGGCCGGCAAGGTGCTGGCGATGATATTCACCAAAAGCTCCACCCGTACGCGCGTTTCATTCGAGACGGGTATCTATCAGCTCGGCGGCATGGGCATGTTTCTCTCCAGCAACGACATTCAGCTGGGCCGCGGGGAGCCCATCTCCGACACCGCACAGGTGCTCTCGCGCATGGTGGACGGCATCATGATTCGTACGTTCGCGCAGAGCGATGTGGACGGCCTTGCGGAGTACGGCACGATCCCGGTCATCAACGGTCTGACTGACCTGCTGCATCCGTGTCAGGTGCTGGCCGACCTCATGACTTACTACGAAGCTAAGGGCAGCTTCTCCGGCAAGCTCGCCTTTATCGGCGACGGCAACAATATGGCGAATTCGCTGCTCGTGGGCTGCGCAAAGCTCGGCCTCGATGTATCGGTGGCGTGTCCCAAAGGGCTGGAGCCGGATGCGGGCGTGCTGGTGCTGGCGCAGGAAGCCGCAAAGCAGAGCGGCTCAAAGGTAGTCGTCACGTACGACCCGAAGAAAGCGGTGGAGAATGCCGACGCGGTCTATACCGACGTGTGGGCGTCGATGGGGCAGGAGAAGGGCGCTCGGGAGAAGTATACGCACTTCGAGGGCTTTCAGGTGAACGAACAGTTGACATCGCGGTGCAAAGAGGACTTCATCTTCTTGCACTGCCTGCCCGCGCACCGTGGCGAGGAGGTTTCCGCGGAGATCATTGACGGGCCGCACAGCGTGGTGTTTGACGAGGCGGAGAATCGGCTTCACGCACAAAAGGCGGTCATGGTGCTGCTGATGCAGGATAAGAAATGATGGAATGTAGGGGAGGGCTTTCATGCCCTCCCGTTAACCGGCACACACAGACGATAAAAGGGCATAAATGATGGATAGTATTACATTTCAGAAGGCGGGGCCGGACGATCTGGCTGCCGTCAAGGCTGTGACGCGCAAGGCTTTTACGCAGTATGCCAAAGAGCTGCACAAAGAGGAAAACGTCGCGGCGCTGCATGAGATGGACGAAGCGATTCTTTCCGACATTGAAAACAAGCATGTATATCTATGCTGCGTGGATGGTGAAACGGTAGGCGCGGTGCGTTTTGAGGTGCTCTCAGAGGGCATCGCGTACCTCTCGCGGCTCGCTATCGACCCGGAGATTCAGTCGATCGGAATTGGCGGACTGCTGCTCGAGAAGGTGCGTCGTGAATGTATCGCGCTGGGCGTTAGAGCCATCACGCTGCACACCGCCAGCCGTATGCGCTCCTCCGTGGCGTTCTACCTGAAAAACGGCTACTACATCCACTCCATCACTCGCGACAAGGAGTATATCCGAGCATTTATGGTATGTGAGCTGGCCGAAATGGATGAGCTGTTCGACTATGAAGCCATCGTGGGACAGCGGTGACTGCGATATATGAATCCCGTTCCAAAGCAGTCCGGCAGGGCTGCTTTTTATATATTGCGCGGAAGCTCTTCGACACATCCCTGCAAAAAAAGTAATAGTATGATTAGGGACTTAATGGTATTGTATAAAGGGTGGTTTTGCGGACAAACCGTGCCAAGCGCGGCCGTGGAGCCATCGGGACAGCGCAAAAGGAGTATTGCTTATGAGGATACTGGTTCAGAAGTTCGGCGGCACATCCGTGCGCTCAGGCGATATGCGGTCGGCTGCCATCGATAAGATTATTGCGGCGCGCGAGAAAGGTTTTTCGCCTGTGGTGGTAGTGTCCGCTATCGGGCGCAAGGGAGAGCCATACGCTACCGATACGCTGCTGCAGTTTGCGCGCGCCGAGGCAGGGTGCGAGGTTTGTGCGCGCGACAACGATTTGTTGATGTCCTGCGGCGAAATCATCTCCGCCGTCGTCATGGCGGCCTCACTGAAGCAGCGTGGTGTGGATGCGCATGCGCTCACAGGCTGGCAGGCGGGCATCTATACCAACGAACAATTCGGCAGCGCCACGTATGCTGAGGTGGATACGGCGCGGCTGATCGCGCTTGCCGAGGATGGTATTGTACCGGTGGTCGCGGGCTTTCAGGGCATCACGCGTGCCGGCGATGTCACGACTTTGGGGCGGGGCGGTTCGGATACGACCGCGGCGATACTGGGGCTCGCGCTCAAGGCCGAGGCGGTGGAGATATATACCGACGTGGATGGCGTGATGACCGCTGACCCGCGCCTGCTGCCCGAAGCGCGTGTGATTCCGGATGTAAGCTACGGTGAGGTATTCCAGATGGCCGACCACGGCGCAAAGGTGATCCATCCCAAGGCCGTGGAGATTGCGATGCGCGGTAACGTCCCGCTCATTGTGCGCAATACGGCGAGCGATGCCACGGGCACGCGCATCTCCGCAGAAGTTGGAGTGGAAACGCAGGATGTGCTGTCGGGCGTGGCATACGCGGGCGGCAGAGCGCAGGTTAAAGTCAGCAGCGTCACCGCGGCGGCGGAGAAGGACTTACTGAGCGCGTTGGCAAAGGCGGGCATCAGCATCGACCTGATCAACATATTCCCGGAGAGTGTGGTCGTTACCATCGACGAGGATAAAACGGATAAAACGAAGGTGCTGCTTGACAGCCTGGAACTAGAGTATGAGATCATTGGCGGGCTGGGCAAGGTGTCTGCTATCGGTGAACGCATGCGCGGTGTACCGGGCGTCATGGCGCGCATTATCCGTGCGCTTTCCGACGAAGGCGTGACTGTGTTGCAAACTGCCGACTCACACATGACCATATCGTGCCTCATCCGCTCGGAGGATGCCTCGCGCGCGGTGCGGGCGTTGCATGAGGAGTTCATGCAGTCCTGAGATAATGAATAACTATTTCATCGGCAGACAGCGGATCCCCGGGGGAGAAGGCTGTCTGCCGGTTTTATTTTGTAGATATGCAGAGCAGATGCGGCTGTCTCATTCCCCGAGAATGCGCTGCAGGTTTTCCAGTGCCATCTCGCCCGCCTGCTTCAGAATGGCCTGCCCGGCTTCCGGGCTGAAGCTGCCAACCGAGATATAGATGCAATACTCTCCGGAAAGGATGGTGATACCCTGCGATGTAAGGAAGGTATCGTCGCCCATACGGCCGGTGAGCGATGTGTTCGGGTCTGAAAACAGCTTTTTCAGTCCGTCATAGATATCTTTTGGCGTCACCGCCTGGCCTTGCCCTTCGGACGCGCTTGATTCGCTCGATTGGCTGGCGGAGCTGGACTGACTGGCCGAGCTGGACTCGCTGGGCTGGCTGGATTCACCGCCGCCGTGCTCAGAGCCTGCTGCCGCCTGTAAAACGGCAATCTGCAGAAAGTTCTTGGACTCGGTATTCGCTGCAGCATAAAAACATACGCTCAGCCCGAATGGCGTGTATTCATCCGGCACCCCGGCCTTTACCGCTTCGCCGATTAGTCCCGCCGCTTCATCGGAAGAGATCAGTTGCTCGGGCTTGATGGATTTACTCTGCGAACTGGACGCGCTTTCTGATTGTCCGCCACTTTCGCTGGCAGACTGGGACTGTGAAGAACCACCCGTCACCACCGTGGTGGTGGAACCGGAGTTGCCCCCGGAACAGCCTGAAATCAAAGCGATAAGCAGCAGCGAGATCAGGACGTATATCACTCTTTTCATTATTAGAAACCTCTTTACCGTTTTCTTTGGTTTCAGTCTTTGCATAAAACTTAACAATATACGAACTTGCCCAAAATGAGCGGTTCTCTAACCTGAAAATTGAGATGATATAGCAGATTGATTGACGTTGACCAGAATCAATTTTATAATCTGCGAATACGCAAGATTCTTTAAATTTCGACAAATTCATGGTATGCTGAATTTCAACGAAAATCGTTCTCTGCATTTATCATCTATTATTCAAAAACCAAGGAGTTGCTATGAAGGAGAAACTTTCGCTGCAGGAAAAGCTCGAACGAAAGCATGTCAAAAGACCCCCTGCAATCCCTTATCTGCTGCTGATCAATATATGGCGGCTGGCGCTGAGCAAAAAGCTGGGCATACATTTTACGTACCGGGTTCGTCCGTCTAAGGATAAGGAACCCTATATCCTCATCAGCAATCATGCCTCACGCGTGGACTACCTGTATACCGCGCCCGCGGTTCTGCCGCATCGGCTGAACTACGTGGTGGGCTACAACGAGTTCTTCCGTTCCCACCTGTATCCCATTTTTGCGCTGATGCAGGTAATTCCCAAGCGCAACTTCACACCCGACACCCATGCGGTGCGCGAAATTATCCGCGTTATCCGCTCCGGCGGGCGCGTGTGCCTGTTCCCCGAGGGCATGAGCTCCATATCCGGTGGCGGCCAGCCCTGTGCGGTGGGCAGCGGTCGTCTTTTAAAGCACCTTGGCGTTACGGTATACTATACCAAGATCGCGGGCGGCTACATGACCAATACCAAGCACTGCCTCGATACGCGCCCGGGCCGCGTCGAGGTCGTGGTGGACAGGCTGTTTACGCCAGAGCAGCTGAAACAGTTGAGTGCGGAAGAGATTCAAAACACATTAAACCGTGAGCTGGCACACGACGACTACCTGTGGAACAGGCAGAAGAGGGCGGCGTACAACGGCAAAGGGGAGATGGCCAAAAGCCTGCACGACCTGCTGTACCTCTGCCCGAAATGCGGCGGCATGTATACGATGCGCGGTGAGGGCGATGTCATTCGATGCGAGGCGTGCGGCAACGGCGCGCACATCACCGAGCACTACGACCTGATTCCGCTCGACGATACAAGCGTGATTCCGGAAACGATATCGCACTGGTATGCGCTGGAGCGCGACAGGGCCAAATCTGAGGTGGAGGCAGAAGGCTTTGAATATAGCGAGCCGGTGAAGCTGGGTGTATTACCGAAGGACAAGCGGCTGAAGAGCAGTGAAACTTCGCTGATTGCGGGAGAAGGAACGCTGACGCTGTCGCGGGCGGGCCTGACCTATGCGGGCACGCGGCACGGCGAGCCGTTCTCGTTCACGCTGTCCACTGACGCCGTACCCACCTTTGGCATGTGTACGGATATCTCGCGCTTCTATACGTTCTTTAAGAGCGAGTTTTATGAGTTCTATCCGGAGCGCTGCGATACGATGCGTTGGTTCCACCTGACCGAGGAACTGCACCGCATCTGCGGCGGCCCATGGAGATGCGCGGAGGGCTGATTCTAACGGTATTCGTCTGCTGATTTACAGTTGGTGCAATGTATCGGAATCGTCATGTCATCCCTGACGCATATCGCACACGGAAATGAGGAGGGCGGGCAATGAGCAAAATTGGTTTTATCGGATACGGCCATATGGGCAGCGTACTGTTAAACAGCCTGATATCCTCGGGCGCGATGCCCTCGGGAGACGTTGTGATCTCTACGAGGACCAAAGGTAAGCTGGCCCAGCTTCGAAGCGAATACCCTGATGTTGAAGTTGTGGACAGCAGCGATGAGGTTGCAATGCGGTGCAGGCGGATATTTATTATGACCGGTACGCTGGACGTGGCGGGCGTAATCAAGGAGATCCATGGACATATCGACGAGAAAACGCATCTGATCTATATTTCGGGTGGTTTGGAAATTAAGAGCGTAGAGAATGTGTTCGGGGGCAAGGTGACAAGATTGCTGCCTACGCTGCTTTCGGAGGTTTACGAAGGATATACGCTGGTATGCCATAATGACCGAGTGGATGACAACGATATGCATTTCATCGACCGCCTGCTTGAAAAGATCGGGCAGGTGAAATCGATTGATGAGAGGCTGTTTGAAGTTGGAGGCTGCTTGACCAGCTGCGCCCCTGCTTTCATTGCCTCAATCCTGAAACACCTTAGCGTATGCGCGGTTTGCAGCAGCAGCTTTTCTTACGAAGATGCTTATGAGCTGACGCTGCGCACAGTTTTAGGGACCGCAGAACTGTTGGTTAAGACAAACGAGGACTTTGATCAGATGGTGGGAAGAGTTGCGACAAAGGGCGGAGCGACCGAGCAAGGAGTGAAGGTTTTGGAGCAGCGCCTACCCGAAATTTTCCGCGAACTGCTGGAAAAGACATTGATTCCGCATAGGACGAGAAATGAAACAACCAGAAAACAATTTATTGAGCTGAAAGCAGATATGGACGATCAGGCATAGCGGGGTCTCAGGCAAAGCGTTACCATCGATTCTTAGGGGGGAACAAGGTCAGCGCAACAAATACGATGGCTGAGACAACCATCATGCCGCACCAACTTAAAAAAGACAGTACCGCATTCAGTAACCGCTTCATATGCCCTCCACTAAGGGTATATGTCCGGATTGATAGGAATAGACGGTGCTGTTTTCGTATATTCGATTCGCCTACCCGTTGAGCTTCTCTGCGGCTTATGCTATAATGCGAACATAAGTTTGCGTTTTGGAGTACCGTGTGGACAGGACTATACTGCACTGCGACCTGAACGGCTTCTACGCTTCGGTGGAATGCCTGTTCCGACCGGAACTGAAAAGTGTCCCTATGGCGGTTTGCGGCAGCATGGAAAACCGCCACGGTATTATACTGGCCAAAAACGAACTGGCAAAGGGGTACGGTATCGTGACGGCGGAAACCGTGTGGCAGGCAAAGAAGAAATGTCCGGAGCTGGTGACCGTGACTCCGCATCACGGCGAATACGGCAAGTATTCATGCATCGTGAACGCCATCTATGAGCGCTATACCGACCGTGTGGAACCCTTCGGCATCGACGAGTCCTGGCTGGACGTAACAGGTGGGGGCGACGGGCGGCAGATCGCGGACGAGCTGCGCGAGACGGTCAAACGGGAGGTGGGGCTTACGATTTCGGTGGGCGTCTCCTTCAACAAGGTGTTCGCCAAGCTGGGCAGCGACTATAAGAAACCGGATGCCACCACGGTGATCAGCCGGGAAAACTACCGCGATATCGTCTGGCCGCTGCCGGTATCCGCGCTGCTGTATGCCGGAAAGGCGGCCACGCACGCGCTGGAGAGCATCGGTATCACCACCATTGGGCAGCTTGCCGCCTGCAGCCGTCAGGCCACGGCGGATAAGCTTGGCAAGATGGGGGAGATGTTGTTTGATTTTGCGTGCGGGCTCGATGACAGTCCGGTCGCTGTGGCCGGGGAGCATGCAGCACCTAAGTCCGTAGGCAACGGCATGACGTTCAAACGCAACCTCACGGGGCTGGAGGATATCCACGCGGGAGTTGCCGCGCTGGCTGATACGGTTTCTTCGCGCCTGCGGAGATATGACTTGAAGTGCGGAACCGTGCAGGTGACAATCCGCGATCCGCAGTTCAAAACGATTCAACGCCAGAAAAAGCTGTCCGCACCGACCAATCAGCAGAAGGAGATCACCGACGCGGCAATGGAGATTATCCGGGCTTCGTGGAACCTGCGTGCGCCGATCCGTATGCTCACCGTGACTGGCCAGGCGCTCTCTTCGGGCGAAGAACAGCAGCTCTGTTTGTTCGGCGGGGAGGCAGACCCTGCCCACCGCAAACGCGAGCGCATCGAGCGGGCGGTGGATCAGATCCGCGGCAAGTATGGCCGGGACGCGATCTCGCTCGCCGTCAGCATCCGCGAGGATATCGGCGTGGGCCATCTTGCGCACCACGGCGATGAGGACGAATAACCCCAAATTTGGAAAAAACGCATACCTGCGCATACTCACGCATACTCACGCATACTCTGCTCCCGTTTCTGCCGTTAAAATTAAACTGAAGATACCGCTTTTTGCCGTCGCAATCGGCTGTGGTATCATGGTTGATGTACGAAAAAGCGGAAAGGCAGGCAATCAACATATGAGAACAAAGAACGTCATCATCATCGGAGCGGCGGGAAGAGATTTTCACAACTTCAATATGGCCTACCGAAACAACGCGAACACGCGCGTGGTGGCCTTTACGGCGGCGCAGATACCTGATATAGCGGGACGAAAATACCCTGCGGAGCTGGCCGGGCCGCTCTACCCGGACGGAATCCCGATCTATGCGCAGGAGGAACTGCCGCAGCTCATTCGTGAACTGGACGTGGATGAGTGTGTGTTTTCTTACAGCGATGTACCTTACGCCTTTGTAATGGGCGTGGGCGCCATTGTGAATGCGGCTGGCGCTGACTTTATACTGATGGGGCCAAAGAACTCCATGCTGAAAAGCACAAAACCCATGATCGCGGTCGGCGCGGTGCGCACGGGCTGCGGCAAAAGCCAAACCTCGCGCCGCATCGTGGAACTGCTGATGGCGCAGGGCTTAAAAGTGGTGGCGGTTCGCCACCCCATGCCTTACGGCGACCTTGTGGCGCAGAAGTCGCAGCGTTTCGCCAAGATCGAAGACCTGAAGAAGCATCATTGCACCATCGAGGAGATGGAGGAATATGAGCCGCACATCGTGCGCGGCAATGTGATTTACGCGGGCGTGGACTATGAAGCCATTCTGCGCAATGCGGAGAATGATCCGGACGGCTGTGATGTGATCGTATGGGACGGCGGCAATAACGACTTCCCGTTCTACCAGCCCGACCTGATGGTCACGGTGGTCGATCCGCATCGGCCTGGACACGAGCTGGCCTATTACCCGGGCGAAGTCACGCTGCGCCTCGCGGATGTGGTCGTAATCAACAAGGTTGACAGTGCGGATCCGAAGGACATTGAAACAGTGCGCGACAACGTGCGCAAGGTCAATCCGGCTGCTGCGGTGATCACTGCGGCCTCGAAGATCACGGTGGATGACCCCTCGGTAATTTCCGGCAAACGTGTGCTGGTCGTGGAGGATGGCCCCACCCTGACGCATGGCGAAATGAAGATTGGCGCGGGCATCGTGGCGGCACGTCAGTTCGGCGCGGCGGAGATTATCGACCCGAGGCCTTACCTTGCGGGCAAGCTGAAGGACACGTTTGCAAAGTACCCCGGCATCGGCGCGCTGCTGCCCGCTATGGGCTACGGCGACCAGCAGATTCATGACCTCGAGCAGACCATTGCACGTACGGACTGCGATTCCGTCATCATCGGTACGCCGATCGACCTCTCGCGTATCGTGAAGATTGACAAGCCAAATACGCGCGTGTACTACTCGCTCGACGAGTTGGGTTCGCCCAATCTGGAGGCAGTCATCGCTGATTTTGTGCGGCGCAAGGTGAAGACCGGCCGCTGAGGTAAGTAAGAGCAGGTAGCAATAAGCCCCGCGTCACGCGGGGCCAGCAGAAGAACCCCTGAAGCCACTCGGGGTTCTTTTTTATGCTGTCGTTTTGCCTCAGTTACTTGGTTGCTTGGGGACGATCCGGTAATACTCATCGTCGCTGTCTGCATGGTGGCGGACAACATCGTAGAACAGCTTATGATAACGGATCGTTTTGTCGTTAAAGAATGTGGTGGTGATGCGGTAGCTAAACAGCGGTGGCGTGGCATTGCGCGTCACGCTCACATAGTCCCGCGCCTCAAAGAAGCCGAGACCGAGCAGCAGCACCGCGAGCGCGGCCGCGATGGAATATGCCAGACGTTTCGAAAACACCAGAAAGGACGCGGCAGCGATGAGCAGCAATCCGAACGTGGCGTAGACCGATACCCACGATGTGTCATAACCAAGAAAGGCAAACGCCCATATAAATGTCAGGCCGCCGAAAACGTAGAAACAGATGGCAAGAATCCGCCTGGCCCGCTTCTTTGAGGCAGCCAGCGTTTTGATCAGCAGTTCGTCTGTTTTATCCCGCAGGCTGTCTTGCTCAATGGCTTCGCCTGCAAGCAGCTCGCCTGTCGATATGCCAAGCGCTTCGCTGAGCGGCTTTAATAGAGAGATATCCGGATATCCCTTGCCAGTTTCCCACCTTGACACAGCTTTGTCGGTGACGCCGATTCTTTCCGCAAGCTCGCTCTGCGTCCACCCACACTGTTTGCGCAAGGCTGCAATAAACGTGCCTGTTTTGCTGCATCCCATAGTCATCCCTCCTTTGCCTTCAGCATAAGCAAATACTGCGCAAAAGTCACCCTATGGATGATAGAGTGCCGTTTAAAAGAGACATTTTCCGTATTTACTCCGGACATCCTCGTAAATTCGTTTTCTGCCTCAAGGTACGTATTCCCTCAGATTGAGGTCCAGATTGTAAGTTGTATCTTCTCCGAATGCCACGGGGCGCGCACTGTATGTCAGGGTATCACCCTCGGTATCGCTGATCAGCTTCAGTCCAATCCCCACGCAGGCTACAAACTCCCCATCATGATAGATGTAATACGCCAGTATCGCGCGCTCGTGTATGTCGTCCCACTCTTCAAGAAACGGTGTCCAGTATACTGTGGGATTATTCGGATCACTGTTAAAACTCACGCGTCCGTATAGGTACGACCCATTCTCATCTTTCAGACTGCCGCCATAAGCATGGACCAAAACCTCCCAGCCTTCCTGCCTGAGTTCAAGCGGTATGCCTATGCCGATCTCCCTGTCCAGGGTAAATTCCGCATACCCCGACTCACCGAGAAAAACAGGCAGGTATTGAAATAACTCTGGCGGTATATTCCCTTCGGAAATTAGCGGAGCGTCCTGCGTTTTGACCCATACAAAATACCTGCCGCCTACTTCGCATAAACAGCCTGCGGGAGAATCCTGACACAACACGGTCCCGTATTCTGTGGTCTCATAAAATACGCTGTCCCCATATGCGGATGGGTCGGCGCTTTCATAGATGAATTCGGGCACTAAACCCGCGAGCCGCAGCAATTCCGCCGCTTTTTCTTCGGGCAGACCAATCAGATTCGGCACTACAGCCCAGTAGCGCGGCGTCAGCATGTACTCGACCTCTTCCGGTGTGAAGGCCATGGAGAGGATCTGCATCTGTATTTCCGTGATATCCTCCCGAACTTTGATCAGCGTGGGGTCGTCAATCTCGCGAAGTGTATAGCGCGCCGTGCGCTCCGGGGCGGGAAGACCCGAAGCCGCGAGACAAAAATGCCCGCCGCCCTCGTCCGTAGCGGCCAGCGCGAGGCCCGCTTCCTGCATCATCAGCGAGACCAGCTCGCACACATTTGCAGCCGCCTCTTCGCCGAAAGCTGAAACGTCAAACTCCACCTTGGTATCGGGCCGCTCGTCCCCGATATACCCCTCTGCGATCAGCTTGTTCAGCGCCCAGAAGGTAGCCGCTCCTGTAGGCATGCCTGCGATGTCGATATACGCGTCGATATCGCTGTTCACCCGCTCGCCGTTAAAGTCAATATAGATGTCGTCCACGCCACCGGCAAAGTCTTTCAGGTACTGCAGCGTGAGTGTCGCGGGCAGACTTGCTGGATCAGCGGGGGCTGTAGGCACGGGGACACCGGAGATTTCAGGTGTGGTTTCCGGTGTGGGCGCCGGCTCCTCACCGGGTGTGGGGATGGGTTCATCCGTTTCACCCAGTACCACCTGCAGCTCATTATCGCCCGTCTGCACGGTGTCTACCGCGAGCTCATACTGTGAGGCAGCGGTCTTGATGATCGTGCTCATCATGTCAAGCGTGTCAGGCTGGGTCGATCCGGTCACCGAGATGTAGACGTCATCCACCATGGAGGCACTGATATAACCCTGCTCAATGAGCCGGTTGACCACTACGATGGTTGCGTTCTCCAGCGACAGTCCCGCGAAATCGATACCCTCGATGAGTGCCGCACCGTCGTTGTTGAGCCCCACGACCTCGACGACCATGCCATCCTCGCCGAGACGAAACTCTACGCTCGGGTTGATGCTGAGCGTGATGCGGCCCGCAATGCTGATTGCGGGGGATTGCGTTTGTACCCCGGCCACTGCGGAGGTTTGCGCGGATACTTCCCCAGACGCGTCGGCGACGGACTGCGGCGGATTTCCCGCGATCAGCAAGACGGCCAGCACGATGGCAGCCGCTGCCGACACGGTTCCACCTGCCAGCCAGTGCAGCCTTGCACGTCGAAGAGCGTCCTTTTGCTCAATCTCGTTTAATATCTTCTGTTTTTTATTATCGCTCAGCCGTACGGGGTTGAATGCACGCTGTATCTGATTTCTCATCTTATATCCTCCTTCAGCGCGGACCTCAGAAGGCCGCGCCCCCTGTGCAGATAGCTCCATACCGTCGACTCCTTGCTGCGGATCATGGCTGCAATTTCACGCGCGGCGTAGCCTTCGTAATAGTGCAGGTAGATGCACAGCCGCATGGGGTCGGGCAGGCCGAGAACGGCCTGCAGTGTTTCGCAGTCAGGCGTGCTATCCGCCGCGTTCAGTTCCGGATCGAGCGGAATATCCCCGCGGTATCTGCGCTTGAGCATGTTCTTGCAGATGTTGGAGGCCGTTACAATCAGCCACGCCTTTTGGTGCGCGGCACTCTCAAAACGCTTTCCGCTGCGCAGCAGTGCCAGAAACGCAGCCTGAAGTGCGTCCTCTGCGTCCATACGGTGCCCTTTCAGGCAGGTGTAACAGATGCGGTATACGGTATCCGCGTGCGTGTGATATGCCGCTGCGATGTCTGCTTTCGTATGCAAAGGGATTCCTTTCCGGATGCCAGTCCTACCAGTAATACAACTCAGCCCGGTAAATCCTTGCGGAAAAGATGAGAAAATTTTACCTGTACTCATTTTACCACGCTCGCAGATAAAGCAAAGCATGAAATTTGGCATTGACAATAAAACTAACATATGATAAAAGTAACATATAAACAAAAAGGAGTTCGTCGTTTGGACATTCAAAATGCGCTGCTCAGCATGCTGAGCGTTAAGCCCATGACCGGGTATGATTTAAAAAAGGCCATGCAGGAGTCGGCCTATATGCACTGGTCGGGCAACAATAACCAGATTTATAAAGCGCTGCTCGCGCTTCAGGAGGAAGGACTGGCCGTCTGTGAGACGCACCATCAAGAGGGCGCGCCTTCCAAAAAGGTCTACTCGGTCACGGAGGAGGGCAGGGAGGTGCTGAAAGGCTGGCTGAAATCCACGCCGGAGCCGCCCGAATTCCGCAAAGAGTTTTTGATCCGGCTCATCAGCGCGGATATGCTCTCGACGGAGGAGCTTTCGGCGCTCGTCAGGGGATATGAAGCAGAGCTGCGGGCGCAGGTAGCGATGCAGCAGGAGAGGATGCGCCGCGGCAATGGCTTTGAGGCGCGTTCGCCTCGAGAGGCGCTGCTCTGGCAGCTGACCGATGAAGGCGTGTTGACGTCGCTGAAAAGTGAACTGGAATGGATCAGCAATGCAAAGGGGCAGCTTTTCGACGGCGGCCCGGAGGAGGAGATCAATATGGAATACAACGTAATCGAAACGCTGCCGGGGCGTTATGTTGAAGTGGTTTCAAGCCCTGTGCCGATAAGGACTGAGCAGGATGCGCTTGATCTGGTAGCGCTGTGCGGGCAGCACGACACCAGCCGGCTGTTGATTCATGCCGAGGCGCTCTCGGAGGAGTTCTTTCGGCTGCGCACCGGGGTGGCTGGAGCCATACTGCAGAAGCTCGTCAACTATTCGGTGCGGGCCGCAGTGATACTGCCCGATACCGCTGCGATGCGCGGCAAGTTCCGCGAAATGGCGGCGGAGGCGGGACGCGGCAGCCAATTCCGCATCTTTGGCAGCTTGCAGGAAGCGGAAGGCTGGCTGTTGAAATAAAAGGAGGAATCATCATGACTCAAAAGTCAGTATTTAAATCAGAGGAAGGGAAGCGCGCGGTGCTGGGCGTATACGACGCCATACTGCGCAGCTGGCCCGTACCGTACGAGACGTTCGAGGTGGAAACCTGCTGCGGACGTACGTTTGTGATCGCCTGCGGGGACAAGGCACTGCCGCCGTTGTTCCTGATCCACGGGTCTGGCTCCAATGCTGCAATGTGGATCGGCGACGCGGCGGAGTACAGTCAGCACTTTCGCGTGTACGCTATCGACATTCCGGGCGAGGCAGGCAAAAGCCATGATGTCCGGCCCGATTATCATACTCGTGTACATGCGGAGTGGCTTCACAATGTATTTGATGCACTGGATGTCGGGCAGGCGTCCATTGTTGGTATATCGCTGGGTGGATGGATTGCGATCAGGTTTACCTCGGCTTATCCAGAGAAGGTCCACAAGCTCGCGCTGCTGTGCCCCGCGGGCATAGGCCCTTTGAAAGTTTCGCCGATAGTCAGGCTGATTACCCTGAAACTGCAGGGCAGGCGCGGCAATGGAAAAACGTTGGATAAGATCAGCGAAGGCACGGAGATGCCCAAAGAGGCGGTGGCTTACATCCGCCTGATTACAGAAAATTTCGACTATTACAGAGGGACGTTACCACGCTTCAGCAACGCGGAGCTGGCCCGGCTGACCATGCCCGTACTGCTGGCTATCGGCGAAAACGATGCCATGGTGAATGGCCCAAAAACGGTGGAGCGTGCGAAAAAGCACCTGCCAAACGCAGAAACGGCTCTACTGCCGGGTGTGGGGCACATGCTGATTGACCAGCGGGAGCGGGTACTGAAGTTTTTGCTGCAATAACGGATTCCCGAAAAAAAGGAGGTGCACGATGTACACCAGGAATGCAATGCATGAAGCCTCGAAGATTGTTATCGAAAAGGAAAAACCGCTGAAGAGGCACCAGATCATCGGTTGGACCGCTGTCGGCATCACTACGGCGTTTGTCTGCGTATGGACGTTCTGGGGCATCATCGAAAACTTCCATGAAGGCTGGTACTCGGAGTCGACGTGGGAGAACCTGTTCATGCTGTTCGCGCAATACCTGTCGATCTCCATCGTGTTCTGCGCTCTGGGAGCTGTGTCGATCCGCTGGCGCAGGGTCGGGCTTGCATTGCATATTGCGGTTGCTCTGTTCCTGCTCTGGTTTTTTCGCGGTGCGGTATTCTCTGTGGTCTACCTGATGATCGCCATCCCGGTGGCGGCGCTGGGGCTGCTGTACTTTTTCGGACGACCTCAGCCCCGAAAATGGGCATATCGACTGCTCGTGATCCCGCCATTGTTGATTATACTGGCGGTGACGCCGTGGAAGCTGGTTCAGGTATCGCAGCGAGTGGACGACGGGAATTATGGCATGCGGACCGTGGAGGGTAACGGCATCACACTGGTATGGGCACCGCGCGGGCCGGGCTGGCCGGAGGGCGGTATAACGTATGACGAGGCGGTGGAGCGGTGCCGGTATCTCTCGGAGGACGGCACGACCATTATGAATGAACCGCAGGATATCTGGCGACTGCCCGCTGTGGAGGAGGCCGTGCAATCCATGTCGCTGCACGGTGAAAACGCAGGTGGTGTTTGGGACGCGGAGACCGGCACTGCGCACTATGAGGCCACACCCGACAAGGAGACGCCGCTCTGGGATAAGCATTCGCAGGTCATCTATTACTGGACGCAGACAGAGAGCGGGGAAGAGGGAGCCTACATTATCGTATACGACGGCGGCGTATACACGCGCAACCGGGAAAACGCATACGGCTACCTGTCTTTTCGAGCCGTAAAGGACCCGTGATTTAAAGAAACTGTACAGCCATTATCAAAAACGGTCGCGGAGGCCGTTTTTAGTTTTGAACCGGGTCTGCGTTTTGTAATAATTAAGCTGTTGACAAAATGCGAAATTGCTATTATGATTTAATAAAAATAATGATTTGATAAAATTAATGATTCATTCAATATAACATAACACGTCCAGTGAGGGGCGAAAGCAGGAGATGCGCATGCAGGCCGGTAAAAAAGGAAAGAACCTTGGGGATGTCCGGTATATTAATCGGGCGCTGATCGTTGATCTGATGCGCAAGTACAACATCCGTTCGCGCGCCGATCTGACCAAGCACAGCGGGCTCAATCAGGCCACTGTCACCAACATTGTAAATGAACTCATCGAATGCGGCCTGGTCTACGAAACCGGGCTGATTGAAGGCAAGAAGGGCCGCCGCATCATCGGACTCGACTTAAATTGTGAAAAATACCGTTTTATGAGCGTGCGCCTGACGCGCAAATATTTCCTTGTCGCAGTATATGATATCAAGGGCAACCAGCACGCGTTCAAACAGGTACCCATCGATACGCGAAGCGACATCAGCAAGGTGATCGAGAGCATCAAAACTGAGATCCGCGCTCAGATCAGCCAGTTGGAAGGCAAGCTGCTGCTCAGCGCAGGCATCGCGGTGCTCGGCCCGTTCCTAAAATCGGAGGACCAGTTTGTATTCGCGACAGGGTTCCCCAATCTGAAAAATGTCCATCTGATCAAGGAGCTTCAACAGGAATTCAACGTGCCGATCTACGCGGACCACGACGCCAACCTTGCGGCATATGCGGAGTGGCAGCGCTTGTCGGGGCCGACAGATAAGGGACCTTTCCTCTATATCATGGGTGGCCAGGGCCTGGGCGCCGGGATCATTGAGGATGGAAGCATTCTCCGAGGCCGTTTGGGTGTCGCAGGGGAAATCGGGCATATGAGCATCAACGTGCACGGCAAAAAGTGCGAGTGTGGCAACAGGGGCTGTCTGGAACAATACGCTTCCGGCTTTGCCATGCTGAATATGCTCAAAGAGCATATCGCGGAATACCCAAATACGGTTTTAACTGCTGACAGCAGCATAGGCGATATATACAGCGCGTTTGCGCAGGGGGACAAGCTGGCGGTATGCCTGCTCGACGATGTCGCCTGGTATCTGGGCTTTGGTATTGCGAGTCTGATCAATGTGATCAACCCTGGTACAATTATTATCGGCGACGATTTCCAGAGGGGAGGCGCGTATTTTCTGCAGAAGGTAAGCGATTCCGTGCGGGAGCATGCGCTGCCGGACTTGTACAACAAAGTAAGCATACACATGAGCGAGTTTCAGGGGGATCCTGCGCTGGCCGGCGCCGCGATGCTGGCGATCGACGAGGCGCTTAAGACCGAACAATTTTTCGACCGCTTGCTGGGCTGAAAAGCTCCGGTAAACGGCATAATATCATCAGGTAGCTTGAAGTAAAAAGGAAAAATCAAACGGAAATCGATCTGTGGAGGGCGATCGCTTCGACAGGATTGTTGCGTGATGCGTTATCGCGAAAAAAACTTTTTCTTCATGCGAACAGTATAATTGATACAATAACAGGTAAAAACGGGTAAAAACAGTGCGATAAGAAGAAATACTGCACGGATGATAAAAAAATATTTCACGAACATCATAGAATTTTCCAAATGATCCTTGACAAACACTTTACGTGTGCATATAATACGAGTCGTACAGCAGGTTAAATCATCTTTGTGAAATAATATTTCATAGGCTTGCCGGAAAGGAAAGAAAATGGAACTGGGTGGTTGGGTATTCGAAAATATCCGGCTGAACTACGAGGAAATTTTCTCGGCGGAAAAGAAAGTCGCGGATTTCATTCTTAAGAATCCGGAACAGACCGTAACGCTTAATGTTTCCGAACTGGCCGAGCTCTGCGGAACAAGCGACGCGACGGTAATCCGCCTCTGCAAGCATCTGGGGTACAAAGGGTTTTACCAGATGAAGCTTCAGCTGGCGCATGATCTGGGCCGTGAGCAGCTTTTCAGCGGTAACGCGGTGGTAACAGAACCGGACAACGTTGACGATGTGCTCAAAGAGGTCGCGTCCAACATCATCCACGCGCAGTCCAATGTGGACAACGACATGATGATGAAATGCGTGGAGCTGATGCTGGGGTGCGATACGGTGCATCTCGTTGCGACAGGCAACTCGATACCCTCGGCCATCGACTTTGCGTTCAGACTCGGCCGTGTCGGTATTCGGACAAGCAGTTCGTTCATGCCGGAGCAGCAACTCAACAGCGTGAACCTCGGCAGCGAGCGTGACATCGTGGTCGGTATATCCCACTCCGGCAGCTCAAAGCAGGTGCTTCAGGCATTTGAGCTTGCGAAAAGAAAAAACATGACGACCCTGGCGATTACTGACCTGCACAACACGCCGCATGCCAAAAGTGCGGACTACGCGCTATCGACCGGGATCGAGTATTCCAGCGTTTATATATTCGGCGCCGCGTCACACATCTACATTTCGGCACTGATCGACATACTGGTGTACTTCATCGCCCGTGCGAAGAAGGATGCCGTGAATAACGGAGAAACGGACCCGCTGGAGTACGTTCTCTCGGAAACCAAACTCTAAGACGGAGGACCCAAGTGGCTTACCGGGACAAGTACGCGGATTATTTCGGGCAGATGCCGAGCGATATCGAAAGGCTGAAAAACAGCGGACACAGGATTGTACTGGGATACACGAGTGATCTGGATGTCGTGATGGCATGGGACAGCAAAGCATTTGACAACATACTATCGGTCTTCCTCAAAGAGGAACCGTATGTCCGTACAGGAGATGTGATCGACTCGATGGAGGCATTTGCCCGAATTGTCAGCTATCACATGATCCACGGGTTGGGCGGCGAGATCGACATTACGAACCTTGAAGTCTGTGAATACCTTGAGCGCTATTTCCAAACAGAGTATGCGCTCGGCGGGACCTGTGCCCAGGGCGCGGCCGCGTTGAACGCGGTGGGCTTTCCGGTACTGGCAAACATCACCGACCGGTCCAAAGAGGTCTGCAAGCTGATGAGCGGCCCCGGACTTGATACGGTGACGGAACACGGCGTAGTACCCATGATGGACAGCGCTACGGACGAACCTCCGGTGCGTCATATGATTCTGCAGTATCCCAAGGGCGCACGGGTCACGGCGGGTGGAAGGGTATATGAAGCGCCTGTGTCCAACCGGCTCATCATGGACTACGACAGCATCCATAAGACGATGCCTGTGGGCCAGCCGTTCCTCAGCTTTTGCGAAACGCACGCACAGGAAATACTCGTGTACTGCGTATCGGGCTTCAACGGCATCATTGAAGAGGGCATCATGTCAGGCCGTATCGACGAAATATCGGCGCACTACCGCGAGGTAAAGCGCGTCAATCCGGATTGTACGATCTATCTTGAAGGCGCGTGCTACTTAAACCCGGAGCTCAAAAACCTCGTGTTTGACCGGCTATCGGATTTGGTGGACATCTACGGAATGAACGAGGAAGAACTTGTCGAGCATACTTGCAGGTTCGGGGTTCATACCGATAAGGAAGACCTTGCGTCTGTACTAAGCGGCTTACAGTCGCTGTTGGATAAGTACCCGGTTCGCGGAATCGTGCTTCACACCAAGGACTACGCGATGTACTACGGCGAGGAACTTGCAGGCGCGGACGTTGAAAAAGGGCTGACGCTCGGCAACCTGATGGCAGGTACGCGGGCACGCACGGGCCGTTATGGTTCGTACGAGGACTGCGGTGAGAGCATGCGGCTTGCACTGAGCCCGGAGGGTATCCGGTTTGCGGAGGAATTAGATCGCATGAGCCCCAGAGGATACGTGCGTATCGCGCCTTCGCGTTACATGGAGCATCCGAAGTATACCATCGGGCTGGGCGACACATTCATGGCTGGTTTTTTAACATCATTTGTACGGTAAAGGGGGAACGCGGCGTGGCGTTACTGATGGGAATTGATCTCGGAACATCGGGACTCAAAACCATCGTGATCGATGAAACCGGCGAAGTGAAAGCGCTGAGTTCTCGTTCCTATACATTCGACTCTCCGCGCGGTGGGTTTGCGGAGCACCATCCGGACGCATGGTGGCAGGCCTGTGCCGAAACGGTCAGCGAAGCGCTGGCTAAGTGCGGCGGATGCGCGGACAATATCGCAGGCGTAAGCTTCTCCGGGCAGATGCACGGGCTGGTCACGCTGGACAGTGAATACCGTCCGGTACGACCCGCGATCCTGCACTGCGACGCACGGTCCGGCAAACAGGTGGAAGACCTGCGCCGCATACTCGGAACGGACGGCATCCGTTCGCTGATGATGAATCCGGTATATACGGGCTTTCTGCTTCCTTCCCTGCTGTGGGTGAGGGAGAACGAACCCGAGAACTTTGAAAAAATACGCCACGTGTGCCTGCCCAAGGACTATCTGAAGATGAAGATGACAGGCGAACTGTCCTCGGATTATTCGGATGCATCGGCTACGCTGGCATTTGATATTAAGAATGATACTTGGTCGGAGGAAATCCTCCGGCGTGTGCAGATATCCGCATCTTTATTTCCAAACTGCTATGAGACCACGCAGGAAGCGGGCAGAGTATGCACCGACGCGGCGAAACGGACCGGCCTTAAAGCCGGAACGATCGTAGCGGCGGGCGGCGGAGATCAGGTGATGCAGGGAATCGGCAACGGCATGGTGCACGCAGGCGACGCGACGGTCAACATTGGCAGCAGCGGACAGGTCAGCTTCCAGATCGACCGGCCGGTGCTGAACCCGGACCTGAACACCAACATGTTCTGCGGTTACAAAAAGGGCCGCTGGATATTGTTTGGTGCCACAATGACAGCCGGATGGTCCTTCGAATGGTGGCACCGCAATTCGGGCAATGTCGATTATGCGCAGCTCGACCATGAGGTCGCGCAAACGCCGCCGGGAAGCGGTGGGATTATCTTCCTGCCGTATCTGAACGGAGAGCGCACGCCGCATGTGGACCCGAATCTCAGCGGTGCGTTGATGGGACTCAACATCGGAACGACGCGTGCGCACATGACGCGAGCCGTCATGGAAGGCGTAGCCTATTCGCTGATGCAGTGCATTGAAATATGCGGCGGGCTCGGATTCCATGCCGAATGGCTGGTGGCTTCGGGAGGCGCAGCGCGCAGCAAGCCATGGCTGCAGCTGCAGGCGGACGTATACAATACGCCGCTGCGTGTATCCGAAACTGAGGAACAGGCGGGTCTCGGCGCAGCGATCGCCGCGGGCGTAGGTTCCGGGGTGTTTGCCAATCTGGAGGAAGGCTGCCGCGCAGCGGTGCATTACCGCAGCGAGATCGTGCTGCCCGACTCCAAACGACATGATATTTACCGTCAGTACTATGCGCTTTACAAGGATGCGCATCACGCAGGGCGGGATGTGCTGGACAGGCTCAGCGCACTGGGAAGAAAGTAACAGGCCATCAGGGCCAAAAAGTTTAGTGAAATGAGGTGATATATTTGGAGGAGGCAGTCAAGAACAAAACCGAATACGAATATATCCTGGACTGCCAGGGAGTATCCAAATCCTTCGGCGGTACGCATGCACTGCAGGATGTACAGCTGCAGGTCAAACCCGGCGAGGTTCACGCGCTGCTCGGAGAGAATGGTGCGGGCAAATCCACGCTGATGAAGATCATCATCGGGTTGCAAAAGCAGGATAAAGGCGACATTTTCTTTGAGGGAAAGCCCTATGCTGCAAACGGCCCCGCAGAGGCAATCAAAGCCGGTATCTCGATGATCCATCAGGAGCTCAACCCGGAGCCGTATTTGTCGATTGCGGAGAGTATTTTCCTGAAACGGGAGGATACGATCAAAAGCACACCGTTCCTGAATAAGAAGGAAACCAATCGGCGCGCTGTGGAGCTTTTGAAGCAGTACAACCTGGGCATGAACCCCAAGGCGCTGATGGAGTCCCTGACGCTCGCGCAAATGCAGATGATCGAGATTCTCAAGGCAGTTTCATGCAACGCGCGTCTGGTCATTATGGACGAGCCGACGTCTTCGCTGGACAGCGAGGAAACTGAGCGGTTGTTCAGAACGATCCGCAATTTAAAGGAACAGGGCGTTACGATCATCTATATCTCGCACCGCATGGAGGAGATATTCCAGATCTGTGACTCCTACTCGGTATTCCGCGACGGTCACTTCATCGGCACAGGCAATTTGGCGGATATCTCCACCAATGAGCTGATTTCCATGATGGTGGGCCGCAAGGTTGAAAACATTTTCCCCAAGGTGGATTGCCCGGTCGGGGATGTGGTGTTTAAGGCGGATGGACTCTCCGGCAAAGGCTTCAACGACATCAGCTTTGAGGTGCACGCAGGCGAGATTGTAGGGCTTTCCGGGCTTGTGGGCTCGGGCCGCAGCGAAACCATGCGGGCAATATTCGGACTGGATAAACTCACGGCCGGAAAAATGTATCTTAACGGAAAAGAGATACGGATTAAGAAGCCCAAAGATGCGATAAAGATGGGCATCGCGATGATCAACGAGGACCGCAAAAATTACGGCCTGTGTCTGTTCCGTTCGATCCGCGAAAACATATCGCTGCCCAATCTGCCTGCGCGGCAAAAGGGCGTGCTGCTCAACCAGCGGCGTGAGAAGGCGGAGTGCCGCGAGGTCGCCAAGACACTGACGGTTAAGATGGCGAGCATCGAATCGGAAGCATACAGCTTAAGCGGCGGCAATCAGCAGAAGGTGGTTATATCCAAGTGGGTCATGGCAAATCCGAAGCTGCTGATACTGGACGAGCCGACAAGAGGTGTCGACGTCGGCGCAAAGTCGGAAATTCATTCACTGATGAGCAGATTTGCTGCGGAGGGCATGGCGATCATCATGGTATCGTCGGAGCTGCCCGAAGTTATGGGCATGAGCGACCGGATTCTCATCTATCATGAAGGCAGGCTCAACGGGGAAATCAGCCGGAAGGATATACTGGCGGGCACTGCCAGCCAGGAAACGATTTTAGCCAAAGAATTCGGCGGGAGGTAAGGGAAATCATGAACGCAAAGCAGGAAAAAAGGATCCTGGGAATGGACCAGCACGATTTAAGCCTTTTCATGAAACGGTATGGTATCGTGTTCGTCATGGTTGCAATGTTTATTATATTGAGCTTTGCATCTCCAAACTTTTTAAAGATTGGTAACATCACCAATGTGCTTTCAACAGTCGCTCTGAACGGCGTATTGGCACTTGGCATGGTGTTTGTCATTACTGCAGGCGGTATCGATCTTTCGATCGGCTCCCTGCTTGCACTCGCCAGTACTACGATCGGCGTGGCGCTGCAGATGACCGGCAGCAATGTAGTGGCTTGTGTCGCGGCTGTTATCGTCTGCGGATTGCTTGGCTTCTTGAACGGTGTACTGGTGGCAGGATTCAATATGTTCCCGTTCGTGGTGACGCTGGCCAGCCAGCTTGTTATCCGCGGTCTGGGCTACGTGATATCGGGCGGCTACTCATTTGCGCTGGCAAATCCGAATTTTGCTCAGATCGGATTAGGTAAAATCGGCGATTACCTGCCGTACCCCATTCTGATACTGACTGCGGTATTCATTATATCGTATATACTGATGCATTGGACGCGGTTTGGCCGCTATGTATACGCAGTAGGCGGTAACATCAATGCGGCAACGGCTTCGGGAGTCAACATATTCTGGACACGCACGATGACGTTCGTCATCAGCGGTGTGTTTGCAGGAATCGCGGGCATTATCATGACGGCGCGTATCAATGCGGCGCAGCCTAACATTGGCGTGGGTTATGAGACGGACGCAATCGCAGCCTGCGTCATCGGCGGCACATCGTTCGCCGGCGGCGTATCTACGATCCCCGGAACCTTGGTCGGCATTGTCATCATCGGCCTGATATACAACGGCATGAACCTGCTTCATGTCGAGTCATACTGGCAGATGATCGTAAAAGGTCTGCTGATACTGGGCGCGGTCATGATGGATATGGCGTTGAATAAGAGACGCAGTTAGCTTTGGTCTTATCCCGCAAAGCGGGTTAAAGATAAAATAAAAAATAGCGCAGGAGGAAGAAAATGAAAAAAGTATTGGTTCTCGTGTTAGCGCTGGCTTTGGTTCTGGGCTTCGCGGCCTGCTCCAACAGCACCCCGTCAACGTCGACGGAACCCTCGACAGAAACCTCGGCCGCTGTGTCGGAATCCACTGAGGTCTCCGCACCGGCAGCGGAAGTTCATGTTGCGTACATCGCCAAGAACACCGTGGACGCGTTCCATGCTACGCTGAACGGCGCTGCGAAGACCGCTCTGGATGCGATGGTATCTGACGGCACGATCACGGATTGGCAGCTGTATGACGGCCTGACCGACCCCATCACGCAGGTCAACCTGATTGAAGACGCGATCAACAACGGCGCAAACTTCGTCATTCTGCTCCCGGCAGAAGCTGAAGGCAGCGCTCCGGTTGTAACCCGCTGCTCTGAAGCTGGCATCCCGATCGTCGTTGTTAACTCGATGACGAACAACACGGAAGAGCTTGCTAACGCGTTTGTCGGTTCCGACGACGTCCAGGCTGGCGAAATGATGGCGAACTACGTTATGGAGCAGATCCCGGATGGCGGCAAATATGCTCACATGATGGGTATCGTCGGTAACTCGGCTCAGATCATGAGAGGCGAAGGCATCCTGAACGTGATGAGCACAAGCGACAAGTGGGAAAGCGTTGGCGATTTCGCTGCGGACTGGTCTGCTGACAAGGCCGTTGGCTTCGCGACTGACGTTCTCACGCAGTATGGCGATGACATCAAAGCGATCGTCTGCGACAACGACGACATGTCGTCCGCTGTCCAGGCGTACTGCAACTCCGTTGGCCGCACGGACATCGTCTGCATCGGTGTTGACGGCAATGCGGGCCCGCTCCAGATGGTTAAGGACGGTACGCTTGGTGCGACCGTGCTGCAGGACGGCGCTGCTCAGGTTACCACCGCGATCGCTCTGATCCCGGATATCCTGGCTGGCAAAACCGTTGAGAAGTCCATCATGGTTCCGTTCACGCTCGTAACCTCGGAGAACGTTGATCAGTACCTGCATTCTTAATCGGCTGAAAGCAAGGTAAAGCATAATTAAAAATAGGTTAGAGGCAGCCCTCCCGAGGGGCTGCTTCTAACCAAAATTATGCGCTAAAAATAGCGCAGGGAAGAAACAAACCGATGCGCGGTCATTTAAACGGGCAACGTCCAGAGACGTTATCCGAATAAAGAGCAGCACAAAAGCCCTGACAAAAACAAACAGCGGTATAAACCGCATCCTGATATTCGTAAAAAATGTCGGCTAATACCGATATGATTATATTTTAAATTTCGGAGGAATGCAACTGTGTTAGTGAACATGAAGGAAATACTGTCCGTCGCCAATGAACGTAATTTTGCGGTGCCCGCGTTCAATATTGGTACATGCCAGCTTTTAAAAGCCGTGATTGAATGCTGCGAAGAAAAGAAAGCTCCGGTCATTCTTGCAATTCACCCCAAGGAACTCAACTTTCAGGGCGACAGCGCAATGGCTGCCATGCGTGATGCCGCGCACAACGCCAGCGTTCCGGTCTGTATCCACATGGACCACAGCTCCACGATCGAAGACATCATGCATGCAGTGCGCACCGGCTTCACGTCCGTCATGATGGACGCTTCGGACAAGCCGTTTGAAGAAAACATGCGCCTCTCCAAGCAGGTCGCTGATCTGGTGCATCCGCTCGGCATTTCGGTGGAAGCGGAGATTGGCACAATTGGCACCACGGGCAACGACGCTGAGGGTGGCACAAGCGAAATCATCTACACCGACCCGGACGACGTTGTGAAGTTCGTCGAAGCAACGGGCATCGACTGCCTCGCCATTGCCATTGGCACGGCCCATGGCATCTACCCGAAGGGCTTCAAGCCTCACCTCAAACTCGACCTCTTGACCGAGATCAAAAAGAAAGCGACCGTTCCGCTCGTGCTGCATGGCGGCTCCGCCAACCCGGATGAGGAGATTGCAGAGAGCGTTAAGCGTGGCGTAAACAAGATCAACATCTCTTCCGATACCAAGGACGCGCTCTATCAGGAGCTGCGCAAGACGCTGTTCAATGATCCGAAGATCAGGGAACCTTTCGAACTCTATATCGACGGTATCGCCGAAATGAAGAAGGTCATCAACCACAAGATCGATTTGTTCGACGCGGCGGATAAGGTGAAATACTACAGTCTTTAATTGAAATGAAGGAGGCGACGCGCATGTCCAGTGACCGCATCAGGAAGGTATTTGAAAAAGGAAAAGGCGTGCTGCAGCTGACGCCCACGTGGGTGCCGCGCGGCTTTAACGAACCGGGGCACAGGCTTCGTCTACATCCGGACGATTACTTTGCATTCGGCATGGACCGCGGCGGTATCTGCGAGCGCTGGCTCGGCTCCGTCACGGTGGCCCTGAACGGCCCCAAAACCGGCCCGACCGAGGGTATGAGCTTTGTATTGGCTGATGCTGAAACAGGCGAGAAGATACTGTTTGCGGATGTCGTGGAAGCATTGGGCGCGGATCTCATCGGCGAAGCGCTGCAGGAAAAGTACGGTACATGGCCGACGTTTGCAAAAATATACGACTATGAAAAGCCGCTGTTCCACCACCTGCACCTCACGGAAGAGCGAGCAAACAAGATCGGCCGCCACGGCAAACCGGAAGCCTACTATTTCCCGATCCAGTATAACGCTTATCTGGGGCGTTTCCCGCTGACCTACTTTGGTTTCGATCCTTCGACCACCAAAGAGCAGGTTATGGAATGCATCCGCAATTATAACAACGCCGATACGCGCATCACGGAGCTTTCCCGCGCATACCGCATTCAGCTGGGCACCGGCTGGTATACGCCCGCCGGCGTCATCCACGCGCCCGCTTCGGTCGTAACCTACGAGCCGCAGTGGAACAGCGACGTCAATACCATTATGGAGAACGTCACGATGGGCGAGGTGAACCCCGGCAACCTGTTGACCGACTGCCAGCCGCCTGAGGAAAAAGGCGATGCGGAAGCGCTGTTTGCCCAGATTGACTGGGAGGAAAGCACCCGCACCGACTACAAGGAAAAATATTTCCGTGCTCCCAAGGCGCTGCCTGAGACGCAGAAGGGCCTAGTAGAAAAGTGGGTGGCGTATGCCAATGAGTGGATTGCCTCGAAGGAAGTCACCGTCGCGCCCGGCACAAAGGTGAAGCTGCATGACGAAGCGTGCTACTGTGCAATCGTGGTACAGGGCCACGGTACGTTTGGGGCATTCGAATGCGAGGCGCCCGGGGTGCTGCGCTTCGGCGATATCTCCGGCGACGAGTTCTTCGTATCGGAAGACGCAGGAAAGAAGGGCATTGTGATCGAGAATACCAGCAGCTACGAGCCGCTGGTCATCCTGCAGAACTTTGCGAACAACAATCCTGCGGTTCCGCAGACGGTATAAGGAGGGCGCAATGTACTTCAAATTTGGAGTAGACAGCTTTATATGGGCAGAGAACTTCGGTGAGGAGGATCTCTGGATCATTCAGAAGGCCAAAGACTTGGGGTTTGAGGTGATCGACTTCGCGATTGCTAACCCGTTTACATTCCCGACCGAGAAGGTAAAGGCGGAAGTAGAACGTGTGGGCATAGAGTGCGTATGCACCACCACGCTGACCCCGGAAACCAATCCGATATCGCCCGACCCGGCCATCCGTGCCAACGGCGTAAAGGCCATGAAGAAGGCCGTGGATATTTGCAACGCACTGGGAACGAAAATTTTGGGCGGCGTTAACTACGCCGCATGGGGTTACCTCACCAAGCGCCCGCGGACGGAGCAGGAATGGGAATGGGGCGTAACGTGCATGCGTGAGATCGGTGAGTATGCCAAAGCCACGGGCGATGTTGTGATCTGCGTGGAGTGCGTTAACCGCTTTGAGACGCATTTTCTGAATATCGCGGAGGACGCGGTGAAGTTCTGCAAGGAAGTGGGCACGGGCAATATCAAGGTACATCTCGACTGCTTCCACATGATCCGCGAGGAGAAGAGTTTCTCCGGTGCGGTGAAGACGTGCGGCAAGGAATACCTCGGTTATATTCACGTCAACGAGAACGACCGCGGCATCCCCGGCACTGGACTGGTACCGTTCAAGGAGTTCTTCCAGGCGGTGGCCGAGGTGGGCTACGACGGACCGCTCGTGATCGAGTCGTTCGATCCGAGCTTCACGGAGCTAGCGGGCAACTGTGCGATTTGGCGCAGCTTTGCGCCGACGGGCGAAGCGCTCGCGACGGAAGGCCTCGCGAACCTGAAGCGGATTGCTGCAGAGCTTTAATGTAGCAGCATATTAATAAGGAAGAAAAATGAAAGTATATAATCCCAATGAAATAGAAGGCACGCTGGAATTTGGCGGCGTGGTTAAGCCCGCACTGTCTATGAAGGAAGCGGAAATGAGCTGCGGCACGCTCACCTTAAAGCCCGGCGAAGTGATGAAGGAGTTTGAGAGCCACGGCTCAGATGAAATTTTCTTTGTTGCGGCGGGCGAGCTCAAGGTTGCGGCAAAGGAAGGCAAGGGAGTTACCGCCAAAGCGGGGGAGATCGTACATCTGCCCAAGGGCGAGTGGCACCTATCCAGCAACCCCGGCAGCACTGATACCGTGCTGTTCTGGGTCAACCGGGACTAAAGGAGACGATCATGAAAATCGCGATCGGATGCGACGAGGCGGCCTATGCGCTTAAAGTGGCCATTATGGAGCATCTGAAGAAAAAAGAAGACGTAGAGTTCAAGGACTTTGGCGCAAACTCAGGCGAAGTGGTGCTTTATCCTGATGTCGCCAGAGCCGTGGCCGAAGCGGTAGCGGCGGGTGAGTTCGAGCGTGGCATCCTCGTATGCGGCACAGGCATCGGCATGTCCATCACGGCCAACAAGGTGCCGGGTATCCGTGCGGCAGTCTGCCATGACCCGTTCTCCACAGAGCGCTCCCGCAAGAGCAACAACGCACAGATCATGTGCATGGGAGAGCGCGTCATTGGCGTGGAACTCGCCAAGTATCTGGTAGACATTTGGCTGCAATGCGACTTTGCGGGCGGTGGGTCCGCGCCTAAGGTGAACCGCATCAACGAGATTGACGCCATGTATCACAGGAACTGCTAGGAGGGAAGTTATGAATCGTATCGTAAACGATCCGAACTTTGTAGTGGAGGATATGCTCAAGGGATTCGTAAAGGCAAACGCCCACATCGTATCCCCGACGGACAATCCGCGCGTGCTGAAGTATAAGGACGCTCCGGTGCCGAACAAGGTGGGCATCGTGACGGGCGGCGGCAGCGGCCACAAGCCCGCGTTTATCGGCTATATCGGCAAGAACATGTGCGACGCGGTCGCGGTGGGCGAGATATTTTCGTCACCTTCGGCTGCGGCGTTTCTGGACGCCATGCAGACGGCCAATTCGGGTCGCGGCGTCGCCTGCCTGTATGGCAACTATGCGGGTGACAACATGAACGTCAAGATGGCGATGCGCAAAGCCAAGGCGATAGGCATCGAAGTCAAGACGGTGGTCGCCAACGACGACTGTGCTTCCGCGCCCAAGGATGAACTGGAAAAGCGGCGTGGTGTGGCGGGCGAAGTGTTGATGTGGAAGGTGGGCGGCGCAAAAGCTTCCATGGGTGCAGACCTCGACACGGTGATCGCGGCGGCCCAGAAGGCCATCGACAACACGCGTTCGGTCGGTATCGGCACTGCTCCGTGCACGATCCCAGCGGTGGGACATCCAAACTTCACGATTGAAGACGGCACAATGGAACTGGGTATCGGACACCACGGCGAACCGGGCGTCAGCGTGGAGCCGCTTGCAACCGCAAATGAGATTGCGAAGAAGATGCTCGACCTGATCCTGCCCGACCTGCCGTTTGCTTCGGGCGACGAAGTGGTCGTGTTGCTCTCGGGTCTTGGCGCTACGCCGGTGATGGAGCAGTATATCGTATATAACCGCGTGGAGGAATTGCTTTCAAAGCAGGGTATCCGCGTGCACAGGGCATATGTCGGCAATTACTTTACATCCCTCGAGATGATGGGTGTGACGCTGACCGTAATGAAGCTGGACGATGAGTTGAAGGAATGCATCGATTATCCGGCGGATTCGATGGGCTTAAAACAGCTGTAAGCGGGGGACAAGATGACAATAAACAACAAACAGGCCGGACGCGTCGTACTTGATCTGATCAAAACGATCCATGATAATACCGCGTATTTAAGTGAGATCGACGGGAAGATCGGCGACGGTGACCACGGCATTAACATGAATAAGGGCTTCACCATGTGCGGTGACCGGCTGGCGGGCAAGGAGTTTTCGCTGTCCGAAGGGCTGGAGGTTTTAAGCCGTACACTGATGGAGGATATTGGCGGCTCAATGGGTCCGTTGTACGGCGTATTCTTCGACGAAATGTCGATGGCATCAAAGGGGCTTGATGAGATTGGAGCGCGTGATTTTGAGACCATGCTGAAGAATGCGCTTGCGGGCATTCAGGATATTGGCAGCGCCAAGCGGGGCGATAAGACGCTGCTTGATACGCTGATACCGGGTGTTGAGGCGTTTTCCTCCGCGCTCGACTCCGGTAAGGGCTTCGCGGAAGCGCTGAACTCGCTTCAGGCGGCGGCTAAGGAAGGCTGGCAGTCCACTGAGGGCATGGTGGCCAAGATCGGCCGTGCCAGCCGCCTGGGCGAGCGATCCCGCGGGGTGCTGGATGCGGGTGCGACCAGCTGCTGGCTCATCCTAAACGCCATGGCCGAATCGATCAAATCGATGCTGAAGTAAGCCGATGAAAACGATACGGCTGAGTGGGGAAATAGAGGCCTCGGAGATATCACTGGGCTGCAGGAGGCTGTGGCAGGCAGAGAAAAAGCAGGCGGAAGAACTGATCGCTGCCGCGCTGGACGCGGGCGTGAACTTCTTTGATCTCGCTGATGTGTACGGCGACGGTAAATCGGAAGAATTGTTCGGCAGAGCGGCGCATCTTGGTGCTATAAACCGCGGGCAGTTCATCATCCAGTCCAAGTGCGGCATCCGCGGAGCGCATACGGCGGACATGCATTACGATTTCGGCAGGGATTACATCCTTGACTGTGTGGATGCGAGCCTAAAGCGGCTGGGTACGGATTATCTGGATGTGCTGCTGCTGCACCGGCCCGATACGCTGATGGAGCCGGACGAGATCGCGGAAGCGTTCAACCAGCTGCATGAAAGCGGCAAGGTCCGTCTCTTCGGAATCAGCAATTTCAGCGCCATGCAGGCGGCAATGCTGCAAAAATATCTGCCGCATAAGCTGATCGTGAATCAGCTGCAGTTTGGGCTTGGGCATACCGGCATCATCGACTCCGGCCTGAACGTAAACATGTACAACGACGAAGCAATCGATCGTACCGGCGGTATACTCGAATATTGCCGGATGAACGGTATCACAATACAGGCGTGGAGCCCGTTTTTCTATGGGTTCTTCGAAGGGCTCATATTCGACCGGGAGAAGCTTCCGGAGTTGAACGTGAAGCTCGATGAGCTTGCGGAGAAATACGGCGTATCGCAAAGCGCTATCGCCATCGCATGGATTCTGCGTCATCCGGCCCACATTCAGGTCGTAGCAGGAACCAAAAGCGCTGCTCACTTGAAAGAGTTCTGTCAGGCGTCCGGCGTGGAATTGAGCAAGTCCGAGTGGTACAGCCTTTATAAGGCTGCCGGACACCGGCTTGCGTAATAACTGAAGGCAGCAGCAATGCTGGAGCATTTTTCATATTTTACTCCTTTTTATTTTTTTCACATTTGATATTCCGCTCTACGGAGCGGTTTTTCTTTGTCTTGTTTTGAGACGCTGAAGCTTGCAAAACTTACCGTTTGCAGGTATACCTATATTATCAACATGAAGGAGCGGATTCGATGAAGGTATCGGAACTGAAGTATGAAAGAATGACCGTGGAGGCGTTTTGCAGCAAAGCGGAACGCATTGTGGCAGCAATCCGGGGGGCAAATTCGGCGGAAGAAGTGCTGAAGGCACGGGAAAAGTATGTGACGCTCAACTTTGAGTTTCTGACAGCCGCAGGTCTTGCGGAGACGCGCTATACGCTGAACACCGTGGATGAATTCTATCTCGCGGAGAAGAGCTACTATGACGAAATCACGCCGCAGGTACGCAACTGGCAGCTGCAGTATGCTGCCGCGATGCTGGAAAGCCCGTTCCGCGCAGAGCTGGAGAAGGCGCTGATCCCGCAGCTTTTCAAATTCTACGAGTGCCAGGTGAAGGCCATGTCACCCCTGATCGTAGACGATATGGTGGAGGAGAACCGTTTCATGACCGAATACTCCCGCCTGATGGCGGGCATGACGTTCGACTTCAAGGGCCAGCCGATGCCGCTTTCCATGCTGCGCCGCTATATGCAGGACGATGATCGCGAGGTGCGTCGTGAGGCCTATGAGACGCTTGGCAAGACGCTTCAGGCAAATGCGCAGGCGCTCGACTCAATCTATGACTCGCTTGTGAAGGTGCGTGACCGTATGGCCAAAAAGATGGGGTATAAGAACTTCGTCGAGCTGGGCTATTATCGAATGAACCGGCTGAGCTATGATGCAAAGATGGTAGACGCCTTCCGGCAGAACGTGCTGAAATACGTCGTGCCCGCGGTGGCCCGGCTGAAAGCCGAGACTGCGCAGCGCATGGGAATCGATACCTTTATGCTGTATGACAACGATGTGAGCGTGCCGGGAGGCAACCCCAAGCCCGTGCTCGACAAGGATGGCATCTTCCACGTTGCGCACGATATGTACCACGAAATGGGTGAGGAGACGGGCAAGTTCATCGACATGATGCTGGAAGCCGAGGCGTTCGACGTGGAGTCCCGCAAGAACAAATGGGGCGGCGGCTACTGCACAATCTTCCCGAAATATCATCAGCCTTTCATTCTGGCCAACTTCAACGGTACGGCGGGGGACGTGGACGTGATCACCCATGAGGCGGGGCACGCCTTCGCGGACTACATGACTTCGCACAGCCCATATGTAGGTGATATGACCAGCGGACGCGAGCCTGCGGCCTACGGCATGGAAACTGCCGAGGTACATTCGATGAGCATGGAGTTCTTCGCATGGAAGTATACGGAGCAGTTCTTTGGGGATAAGGCGCGGGAATACCGGTTCTGCCACGTGTTCGACGCCCTCACGTTTATCCCGTACGGCACAATTGTCGACAGCTTCCAGCATATCGTCTACGAGCACCCGGAGATGACGCCGGAGGAGCGCAAGTCGGTATGGCGGGAGCTGGAGGCGAAGTACCGCCCCTACCTGTCAACCGAAGGGATTCCATACCTTGAGGACGGCACACGCTGGCAGTATCAGATGCACATCTTTGAGAGCCCATTCTACTACATCGACTATTGCCTCGCGCAGGTGGTCGCTTTGGAGTTCCTGTTCGCGTCACGGCAGGACTATGACGATGCGTTTCGGCGCTATGTGCGTTTCGTATCACATGGCGGCGAAATGGCGTTCTCCAATCTCGTGCGTGATGCGGGGCTGGTGCCGCCGTTTGAGGAGCAAGGTGTGAAGGACGTGGTCGAAAAAGCCGAAGCGCTCGTACGGGAACTGCGGGCATAATCGGCTGAAACAACCAGCACACATTGCAGGGATGTCCGAGGGATGATTGAATTCCAGTTGGGCGTCCCTGCTTTTAATTTTGAAGAAGTGTTTCCCGAATCCGTTTGGCCATCAATTCGGTCCTGAACGGTTTGATAAAGTAGTATTTTGCCCCAAGCGATAACGCTTCCTGTATAATAGCGGTGCTGCCTAGGGCGGAAATCACGTATATTGCCATGCTCTGCTGAACCTTTTGTATTCTCCGTAACACCTCGATGCCGTCTACACAAGGCATGACGATATCAAGCAGCAGCACATCCGGCTGAATCAGCGGAAGCATGCTCATCGTCTTTTCCCCATCGCATGCGACTCCAACGATTTGGATATCGGGATACATGGAAAGCCGCTGCGAAAGCAGGTCAGCATAATCTCCGCAGTTCTCGGAAATCATCACCCGAACAGGATTCATGGTTCACCCTCCTTGTTAATTTGATAATAGTATGACCAGAGGGATGCATGATGAAAATGTATTCATGAATATAATAAGTGATACTAAATAAGTATATGCTCAAAAACGCTTCGTGACAATCCCTAAAAAGACCAATTTATTAAAATGTGCAAAAAATATGACATAATTTGTCGAATTAACTTGTCGCAGAATTGATTATCCGGTAATATAATGTAAACTACCCATTATTGTAAATCTCATATCGCCGAAACGAGGCTATCATCCATATGATCAGTCTTTATGGGTTCAGCCCAGATCAGGATCAAAGACATTATCCAACGAGTGCGAAGAGCGGTCCGCTGTCCATAACAACCGACCCGCAGCTATCTATTCTTTTCTTTGGGAAAAATGAGAGGGATATCGGCATCGTGAACCGTGAAATGACCAACCGTGGATTCAGCCCAACCCAAATGGATGTTTCGAGAACGCAGGACGAATTTTCCCGGCTTCTTAAACAGCGCCGGTATGATGTTATATTAGCCGACCATTCCGCACGGGGAGCCGATTCAGTATTGACCCAGGCCACCGGGATTGTCCCGGAGATACCGTTTGTATTTATCGGCAGGCTGATTCAGGAGGAGCAGATCGTTGCGCTTATCCGGCAAGGCGCGGCGGATTATGTACTTAAAAAGCATATTGGCAGGCTGCCTTTCGCCGTGCAGCAGGCAGTGCGCAGCGCGAGACTGAACAGAGCACAAAAGAAGATTGAAGATGAATTGGCTTTTTCATTGAAACATCTGGAGCAGGCGCAGCACATGGCCAGAATCGCGAGCTTCGAGTTTTATTCAGCCGATCACAAAATGGTTTGGTCACATGAGATGTTTGATCTGCTTGGACTGGATCCACTCACTACACCGGTTACTTCTGAAAGCGCTCTTGCTGTTTTGGAGGGAAGTGATCGGAAAAACTTGCAAATGCGGTTGACTTCTGTGGCGAGAAGTCCTGCTTCAATAGATGAAAATTTGTGTTTTACCCATCCTGGAAAGGGGTGGCGGTGCCTCCGTCTGATCGCACAGAGCAGAAAAGATGGCCAGACAGGCAGCCTTGTTATAATCGGTACGCTGCAGGATGTTACGGAGGCAAAAGTGACCGAAGAGCAGGCCTTCCGCCTCTCTATGTTTGAGCGGGATGTAGTTGCACTGTCACGGAATTTCATCAACACGCCGCTCGAAAAGATCGACGATGCGATCAGCGAAGCCATGAAGCGTATCGGAGAATACTGCTGTATGAGTTGGGTGTCGATATACCGATACAACTTTCAATGTGAAACTGCCGAACAGCTGTACTGCTGGCATCGAGGAATGTATGCAGATGCATCCGCGCCGGTTTCGCTGCCGCTTGGCTCACTGAATATACCGGACCACAGTGCGGGTGAATTTTTTACCGTTGCTCCGCAAGGCGACACCCGTGAAATGTATGTTTATCCTGTTTTCGCAAATGGAGAGCCGTGGGGAGCACTCGCCTGCAATGCTAAACAAATCTGTATTGAGTGTCTCGACAACAGGATGGTGGGGGTTTTCTGCGAAATGTTAATTGCCGTCCTGGATCGCAGAGAACGGGAGCTGGCGCTGAGAAGCATGAGCGAAAGTAACCAGCTAATTCTAAATTCAATCAGCGACGGGTTTTGCCTGATTGATGAAGCTGGAGTGATATTGAACATTTCGAAGGGGCTTGCCTGCTGGCTTGGGAGAAGCGCTGCGGATTGCATTGGCTTACAAATAACCGATTGCCTTGCCCAGGAAACAGACCTCGGTCTTAAGGCGACCCGGATAGCTCATTGGTCTGGTATATTCAGAACGGGTAAGCCAGTCGAATTTGACGACTCGAAAGACGGACAGTGGTATAATAACCACTACTATCCGGTATTCAAAGACGGCAGGGTAGTTGCCGCAGCCTTGTTTTCCACAAACATTACCGCTAAAAAGACAGCAGAGGAAGAACACCGTAAAAACTTAATGCTGGAAAAAGAAGCTGAGCTACTGAGGAAAAAAGAAAAAGAATACCTGGAGATTTTGGACGGTTCCACAGCAGGTTCCTGGATATTTGACGTGCAGAGCGGAGTTATGCAGTACTCCGATCAACTGAAGAGGCGTCTGGGACTGGAAGCGGAATTGGCCGAACCGCTGGAATTGTATTATGATAAGCTGCTTCACCCGGATGATAAAGCGCACGCGATAGAGGAAAGCACACGCACAATCTTGAACGGTCAAACCAAATACAAAGTGGAATACAGGATCAAGACAGTCGATAGTGGCTATATGTGGGTGTTGGCACAGGGCAAGGTTATCTACGATGGCAATATACCTGTTAAAATCTACGGTGCCTCGGTTGATATCACGGAAAGAAAGAAGGCGGAGGAAGCGCTGCGTGATAATCAGATGCTGCTCAGGATGATCATCGAAGGTGTCAGCGATTTGATCTATCTGAAAGACAAGCGAAGCTGCATGGTGATGGTCAACCCACCTGTCGAGCGTCAGTTGGGCCTTGCGTCAGATATCATACTGGGTAAAAGCGACATGGACCTCCTTCGAAATGAACAGCAGGCTAAGGCGATCATTGAAAACGACCAAAAGATCATGGAGACAGGTGATGAAGAGACGATTGAGGAGTACGTAGACGATAAAGTATTCCTCTCCAAAAAGGCACCATGGTGCGATACATCAGGTAAAGTAATCGGCTTGATTGGCATATCCAGAGACATTACCGAAAGAATAGATCTGATTAAGAAGCTAAAGCAAACCGCAGAGGAACTAAAGCAGAAGAACCAGCTGATCACGGATTTCTTTATCAATGTGTCGCATGAATTCAAGACACCACTATCTATCATGATGATCTCAACCGAGCTTGTCGAGCAGTATCTGGAACAGGAGGAGCCCGACATTCCGGGGATCCGCCGCAGCATAGCCTATATCCGGCAGAATATGTTCCGGCTAAGCCGGCTGGTTAATAACCTGCTCGATATCACTAAGATCGACGCGGGCTTTATGCAGCCAAGGCTGACCGATAAGGATATCGCGGGCTTGCTTCGGTTTCTTGTCGGATCGTTGCAGCCATACGCTGAGAAAAAGAAAGTGGCCATACATTTTGCCGGACCGCAGAGAGAGATCATAATACCCACCGATACCGCTATCATCGACCGCATCATTCTCAATCTTGTATCGAATGCGCTAAAGCATACTTTGCAAGGCGGTGAGATCTGCATCCGCCTCTACTGGCTGGGAGATAAAGTATGCATCGCTGTGCGCGATAACGGCTCCGGCATACCGGACGGCAAAAAGGAGATCATATTCGACCGGTTCCGGCAGGTAAATACCTCGTTGGCGCGCTCAAGCGAAGGATGCGGAATCGGGCTTGCACTTGTCAAATCGCTTGCTCAGATGCTTGGCGGGCGCGTATGGGTGGAAAGCAAGCAGGGCCATGGCAGCGAATTCTTTATTGAGTTGCCTTTGCTGAAGGAGACCTGCAAAGAAACAATCGAAGTTGAAGGCTTGCCGCTGGGCGAGAGGATCGAGATGGAACTATCCGATATCGCGTTTATCTGATAAGTGTGAAAAGGAGCTCTGCATGCGAATGGTCAACACCGCGCAAGTGTAAGGGTACTCATGCAAGGCTTGGTGATATAAAGACTTAACACGTTCAAGATGACAGCCCGTTCCGAGTTCGGATTATATCTTTTTTATGCTGAGATTGCATTTTTGTCCCAAAACCGCTATAATCGAGAAGGATGTGCGGTCATACATATACCGTACACAAATTACACAGGAGGAAAATAAAGAGATGAAAAAAGGACTTGCACTGTTACTGGTGTTGGGCATGGTGCTCTTTGCATTGGTGGGCTGCTCAAACGGTAAGGGCGAGGAAACTGCTTCGACCAAGCCTTCTGAAACCGTGAGCGAATCGACGGTGCCGTCGGAATCGGCGTCCGAACCGGCTGAAACTGGTTATGAGATCGCGATGATCACGGACAAAGGTAACATTGACGACAAATCCTTCAACCAGGGAACTTGGGAAGGTATTGTTCGGTATGCTGAAGAGAACGGCAAAACGTACAAGTATTACCGTCCTACAGAAGTGACCACGGATGCTTATGTTGCAGCGATCGATCTGGCGGTTCAGGGCGGAGCAGCAATTGTTATCACCCCTGGCTACCTGTTTGAACCTGCGATTTATGTTGCTCAGGATAAGTATCCGGATATCAAGTTCGTGCTGATCGATGGCAACCCGAACGATGGCGACTGGACCAATGGTGCACCTAACTATAAGATCAACGACAACGTTTATTCGATCTTCTTTGCCGAGCAGCAGGCGGGATTCCTCGCCGGTTATGCAGCGGTGAAAGACGGCTACAAGAGTCTTGGTTTCATGGGCGGCATGGCGGTTCCGGCGGTCGTGCGGTATGGCTATGGATTCATTCAGGGTGCCGAGGTTGCTGCGAAAGAACTCGGTCTCGCGAAGGGCGATGTTAAGGTGATCTATCACTACACCGGCGGTTTTGATGCGACCCCTGAAATCCAGACGCTTGCGGCTTCCTGGTACACCAGCGGAACCGAAGTGATCTTTGGTTGCGGTGGCAAGGTCGGTAACTCTGTATTTGCGGCGGCTGAAGCCAACAACGGCAAGGCGATCGGCGTTGACGTTGACCAGTCCTTTGAATCGACGACGGTTATTACCTCCGCGATGAAGGGTGTCGGCAATGCGGCATATGCGGCGCTCACCGACTACTATGCTGGAACGTTCAAAGGCGGCGTTTCCGAGTCGCTTGATATCCAGGTGGATATGGTTGGTCTTCCGTTTGAAACATCCCAGTTTACCACTTTCACGCAGGCCGATTATGATGCGATCTGCCAGAAGCTGATTGACGACACGGATGGGCTCAGATCTTCTTTGTGGAATGATCAGACGGCAACGACTGCGACCGAGCTTCCGTTGGAATACGTAAGCGTAACGCTTGTCGAATAGTGCATTAAGACCAGAAAGGGATGTTCTCACGGACATCCCTTTTTCTATAGAGCAGAGGCATATGTCATCATTCAATTAACTGTGGTCAAACGGTCCGATATGCTATATAATTACTTAGTTAATTACGGTGATGGGAGGGGATATTTTGGACTATGTGATTGAAATGCTGGATATCGTGAAACGGTTCCCAGGCATACTTGCGAATGATCACGTTTCCTTGCAGCTTAAGCATGGTGAGATTCATGCACTGCTCGGCGAAAATGGTGCCGGAAAATCCACATTGATGAGCATTCTGTTCGGACTGTATCAGCCTGACAGCGGCATTATTAAAAAGGATGGGAAGCCGGTCAGAATAACAAATCCAAACGATGCCAACGAATACGGCATCGGCATGGTTCATCAGCATTTTAAGCTTGTCCATAATTTCACCGTGCTCGAAAATATCATTCTTGGCGTAGAGACAACAAAGCGCGGACTGCTGAAGATGGATGATGCTAAGAAGAAAGTGATAGCCCTCAGTGAAAAATACCATCTCAGTGTCGATCCGGATGTCCTCATTTCGGATATTACTGTCGGTATGCAGCAGCGTGTTGAAATACTGAAAATGCTGTACCGGGAAAATGAGATTCTGATATTTGATGAACCAACTGCCATGCTGACCCCTCAGGAGATCGACGACCTGATGAAAACGATGCGGAGGCTTACTGAGGAAGGGAAGTCCATACTTTTCATCACGCATAAGTTGGATGAAATCAAGAAGGTAGCCGATAAGTGCACAATATTGCGCAAAGGCAAATATATCGCTACGGTGGATGTAGAAAATACTTCGAAGGAAGAAATGGCGGAAATGATGGTGGGCAGAAAAGTCATTTTTGCCGTAGATAAAGAGGAAGCAACACCCAGTGATGTTGTACTGAAAGTCGAGGATCTGACGCTTAAATCAAAGCATACCAAGAAGAACAGGCTTAATAAAATATCATTTGAGGCAAAACGCGGAGAGATATTGTGCGTTGCGGGAATTGACGGGAACGGTCAGTCTGAGCTTGTCTATACGATTACTGGCCTGATGGAGGCTACTGAAGGAAAGATTGTATTAAATGGGGAGGACATCACGCGCTCCAGCATTCGCAATCGAAGTATGCTCGGCTTGTCTCATATACCCGAGGACCGGCATAAACATGGACTGATATTGGACTATAGCCTCGCCTATAACCTTGTGCTTCAGAAATATTTTACTGACCGGTTTCAAAAAGTGGGCTTCTTAAAATTTGATAAGATCAACGCATATGCGGATGAACTTATCAAAAAGTTCGATATTCGCAGCGGGCAGGGAAGAAGGACGATTGCCCGAAGCATGTCGGGCGGCAATCAGCAAAAAGCAATCGTCGCACGGGAAATAGACCGGGACCCTGAGCTTTTGGTTGCGGTACAGCCGACAAGAGGGCTTGACGTTGGCGCTATCGAATATATCCATAAACAGCTTATCCGGCAAAGGGATGAGGGCAAAGCTGTGCTGCTCGTTTCTCTGGAACTGGATGAAGTGCTCAACGTCAGTGATCGCATACTGGTCATCTATGAAGGTGAAATCGTAGCAGACCTGGATGCCAGAAGCACGACAGAGCAGGAGCTTGGGCTGTACATGTCGGGTGCGAAGAGGGAGGCTATATGAAAAGATGGTTCAATCAGTTAGGTCCTATGCTTTCAAGCGTGCTGGCATCGGTCATGGCGGTTCTGGTCGGCCTTTTAGTCGGGTTTATTATATTGCTGATCACAAACCCACAGCAGGCTCCCGCTGGATTTCTGACAATCCTGCTGGGTGGTTTTACAGGTGGCGCGAAAGGAATTGGTACCGTTTTCTATTTGGCAACTCCGATCATAATGACCGGCCTTTCGGTAGGGTTTGCGTTTAAAACGGGCCTATTTAATATTGGTGCTTCCGGGCAGCTCATTGTCGGTGCTTATGTGGCCGTTCTTATCGGCGTGACAATGCCATACCTCGGCGCCGTACATTGGATAGTAGCGCTTCTGGGAGGAATGCTGGCGGGCGCTGTTTGGGCTTTAATTCCGGGATTGCTGAAAGCTTATTTTAACGTTCACGAGGTTATATCCAGCATTATGCTGAACTACATCGGCATGTATGCGGTGAATGCGCTCGTTAAGGAGACGGTCTACAACAGCATGCGGAATATGTCCTTCCCCGTAAAAGAAACTGCGAACATACCCAAACTTGGTCTGGACAAGCTCACGGACGGTTCAAGCCTTAACGGGGGATTTCTTATTGCAGTCATATTTGTGATCGTCATTTACTTTATGCTTGAGAAGACTGTTTTCGGATACGAACTTAAAGCCTGCGGCTATAACCCGGACGCGAGTTTATATGCTGGAATCAACGCAAAGAGAAACATCGTGCTTTCAATGGTTATTGCGGGAGCAATGGCCGGCATCGCGGGTGCGTTGATCTATCTTGCAGGCTCCGGCAAGTATATTGAGGTCGTGGATGTATTGGCTCCAGAGGGCTTTAACGGAATACCGGTGGCGCTTCTTGGTCTTTCGCATCCCATCGGTATACTCTTTTCCGGGCTATTCATTGCGTATATAACGACTGGCGGGTTTTATATGCAGGAGTACAATTTCGTGCCGCAGGTTATCGATATTATCATTGCGATCATCATTTATTTCAGCGCATTCGTTCTTCTGGTAAAGAACTTTTTCAGCAAGGTATCAATTAAGTCCGCTAATCAGCATAATGCTAATGACAACCAAGCTGTAAAGGAGGAGAAAGAGTAATATGGATAGTGTGTATTTTCTCATTCAGCAAACGATGTTCTTCTCAATCCCTTTGCTTGTGGTTGCATTGGGCGGCATGTTTTCGGAGCGCAGCGGTATTGTGAACATCGCTCTTGAAGGTATCATGATCATGGGAGCTTTCAGCAGCATTTTTGTCATACACACGCTGGAAGGCAGCATGAGCGGCCAGCTTCTCCTTCTGATAGCCATCGTGGCTGCCATCGTATCCGGCATGATATTCTCGCTTTTTCACGCATATGCTTCCATAAACCTGCGTGCAAATCAGGTCATCAGCGGTACCGCGCTCAACATGTTTGCACCGGCGTTTTCGATTTTTGTCGCGAGAACGATCCAGGGATCGCAGGAAGTGATGTTCATTAATACGTTCAGAATCCAGAGCGTTCCGTTGCTGGGAGATATTCCAATCCTTGGGCCGCTGTTCTTTCAGAACACCTATATCACAACCTATTTAGGGATATTGATATTGGTCATTTCAGCGATTGTGCTCTACAAGACAAAATTCGGACTGCGGCTGAGGGCGTGCGGCGAACATCCTCAGGCTGCGGATTCAGTCGGAATCAATGTTTATAAGATGCGGTATGCGGGCGTGCTGTTGTCAGGCGCTCTTGCCGGACTTGGCGGCCTCATCTTCGTCGTTCCTACCTCCACAAGCTTTAACGCAACCGTTTCAGGATATGGCTTCCTCGCGTTGGCCGTGCTGATATTCGGTCAGTGGAAACCTGTGAGAATATTCCTGGCAGCATTGTTTTTCGGACTGATGAAGACCATCGCAGCAGCGCATTCGGGGCTTGCGTTTATGCAGGGACTTGGGATATCGGACAACATATACAAAATGATCCCTTATATCGCGACATTGATTGTACTTATGCTGACGTCCAAACGCTCTCAGGCGCCTAAGGCGGAAGGCATACCTTACGACCAGGGAGCCAGGTAGACAGATAGAATGGACAGCGTTCTGCCGTTAGCCGCGGCAGTGCAGCCGTAACAAGCGGAAACCATAATGCCGTGATGCAACGGCATTATGGTTTTCTCGTATGAGGGCGTAACGATGTACAATGAAGCGGACATAGCGGAGCGCTTATCGGCAAAACCTCTCTCGCCTCAGACATGGCTGGATTTTGAGGCTCTGTTCGGTGCATACCATGGCGTGCGGGGAGGGTGTTGGTGTACGTTTTACCTGTGTGGTTCATCGCAGTTTGATCGTATGAGCCGCGAGGAACGCAAAGAGTATCACCGTGATCTGGTGATGTACGGCAAAGCGGACGGGATGATCGTCTACAATGCGGATGCACCCGTTGCCTGGTGCCAATTTGGCAGACCGGAAATATTGCAGCGCTACAGCCGCAGCAGGGCGTATCAAGCCATGAAGATCGCCGAAGCGGACAGGCCTCAGTGGAGAATCTCATGCCTGTTTACGGATAAGCATTGCCGCAGACAGGGTATCGCCGGGTTCTCGCTGCATGCAGCGCTTGATGAAATCGCGGTGCGCGGTGGCGGTGTTACCGAAGCCTTTCCGTTTGATATTCCCGGTGCCGGGCACAACCAGCATACGGGGTCGGTCGATATGTACCGGCGCGAAGGATTCGAGATCGTTGCGCCGTTCGGCAAGAACGCGTGGATGATGCGAAGGAATATACATCCCGCAGAAAAATAAGGAGATCCAATGAACGAACTGCAGACAACCGACAACATCAACCATACGCTGGCGCAGGCTGATTCGGAGCTGGGTGGCCTGATCGTACATATCGGACCTCTCCGCATCGCACTCTCGAACGATTACTTTGCTTCGCTGGCCAGCGCGATTGTAGGGCAGCAGCTGTCCGGCAAAGTGGCCGATGTAATCTGGGAGCGCCTGAAAACGCTGGTGGGCGGCAGCGTCACGCCGGAAAACCTGCTGACCGCATCCGAAACCGATATGCGTGCGATCGGCCTGTCCAATGCCAAGGTGCGCTATGTCAAGGCGCTGGCCGAGGCGGCAGCAAGCGGTGCGCTGCAGCTGGGGGCCATGAATGAACTGGATGATGAGGCGATTATCAAGGAACTTACCGCCATAAAGGGCATTGGCCGGTGGACGGCTGAGATGTTCCTGATCTTCTCGCTCGGCAGGGAAGACGTTTTCTCCTGCGGCGACGGCGGTCTGCAGCGCGCATTTCAATGGCTGTACGGCATTGAAGCTTCGAAGGAAAACCTGCTGCGTGTCAGCGCCGTATGGCAGCCCTACCGCACCTATGCCTCGCTGTATTTGTGGGAAGCGCTGAACCGCAAGATTGTCTGAAACGGAGAACTTGATATGAAACTGACGACGGAGCGTGTGATTCTGAGGCCGTTTACAAAGACGGATGTGGACGCAGTGCATGCGTACGCATCCGATATCGGCAACGTACGCTATATGATCTGGGGACCGAACGAGCAGGAAGATACCGAGGCCTTTATCGACGAGTGCCTGAGCAAAGCGGAGGAGACGCCGCGGCTGAACTATGATTTCGCCGTCACGCTGAAGGACTCCGGCAAGCTCGTCGGCGGCTGCGGAATTTACCTCAATAAGGACCAGACGGAAGGAATGCTCGGCTGGATACTGCACCGCGACTACTGGAAGCAGGGATACACACCCGAAGCAGCGATGGCGCTGCTGAAGTTTGGTTTTAAAACGCTGAAACTGCACCGCATCTACGCTACGTGCAACGCGGACAATTACGGTTCGTGGCGCGTGATGGAGAAGTGCGGCATGCGCCGTGAAGCACATTTTAAGAGAGCCCGATATGGCCGTGTCGGTGACGAAAAGGTGTGGTACGATGAATACCACTATGCGACGCTGTCTGAGGAATGGAGCAGGGAATGTGCAGACATCCGGCAAATTGACGATCCCAGTGAAAAGGCGCGGATTGCCCGGGAGGTGCTGGAAGCGCTGCCCGAGTGGTTCGGCATCCCCGAGGCCCGCGAAGACTATATCCGCGACAGCCGGGATATGGTGTTTCATGCTGCTTATGCGGACGGCACACCGGTAGGTTTCATCGCGCTGACAATGCATAATGAGCACACCGCCGAGGTTCATGTGATGGGTGTCAAAAAGCCGTATCACCGGCGGGGGATCGGCGCGGCACTCATTGACAGGGCAGAGCGTTTTTGCCGTGCGGGTGGCTATGGGCTGCTGGAAGTCAAGACACTGGATGCTTCGCGCGAGAATGCGGAGTATGCGGATACGCGTGCCTTTTATCAGGCAATGGGCTTCCTGCCGCTCGAGTGCATTCCGGAGCTGTGGGGCGAAGCCAACCCGTGCCTGATCATGGTGAAACCGATACGATAAGACCGATGGAGGCTGTGTAATGGACGAAAGCGGATTTACAGCTTACCTCAAAGAGCGCAGGACTGACGACGCGCAGATCGAACGCGCGCTGGCCCTAGCACGGGAGTTTGATGCCGTCCTCACATCGCGCGGTACGGACACGGCCCATGCAGGAAATGATGACGCGTCTGCATTTGCGGATAAGCTGCTGGCCGAAGGCCGGGACGACGAGACGGCCATTTTGAGTCTCGCACGGTATGCCAGATTTACCCGCAATGACGAGGCTCATGTGGCGTTTCTCGCATTGCTCGACGGCGGCGAGGTGATCGGAAACCTGCGCCGCCTGATTAATGAGCGGGCTGGAGAAGAGGCGGAACGCTGCGTGTTTGACGGACTTAATATGCCGACGTGGGGAACGGGCAGCCGCGAGAAAGCGAGACTGATGCGCGCCGTGATGGAACGCGCCCAAGCGCTCGTGCCGCCGGATACGCTCAGGGATATACTGTCCGGATGCCTGCACGATCTGCCGGATACGTACTTTTTGCCGTTGCGCGACAAGCTGAGGCAGGCCGAAAGCTTCGAAGCTTTTGTCCATCAGCGCCGCACCAAGTTCATGGCTGAGATGGAGGAGCATCACCGCAGCGGCACGTTGTTTTACAACCAGAAAATCACCGATGCGGTTTTGGATTATCTGCGCGACCATGAAGAAGCTTCAGTTGGTAAGTATACGGACGGCATACTGCGAGTCACCAAGATTCCTTACATGGCGGACGAGTGGCTGAAGGAGACTGATCCCATGCGCAAACGATACCTATATTGTCACTGCCCGTGGGCGCGTGAGTCCATACTTGGCGATCCGGAGCTGCCGCCGGTTTCGGCGGAGTTCTGCCGCTGCAGCATGGGATTCTCCAAAAAGCCCTATGAGGTTGCTTTGGGCTGCCGCCTGGAAGGGGAGATCGTACAGACCGCGCTGAATGGCGGTGAGGTGTGCGAGTTTGCGATCCGGATTCCTGAGGATAAGTGCGGCACGAAGGGTGATGATTGATATGGTTAACAGAGAGGGGTACTCCCTGTTGGCACAGCGGGCAAAGGATACCGGCTTTTCGGGTGTAATCTGCATTACGGAAGGGCACGACACTGTATTCGAGTTCATCACGGGCATGGCCGACCGTGCCAATGGCCGTGAGATCGGACGCAATACGCTGATGGGCATAGCCTCGGGCACCAAGCTGCTGACCGCACTTGCGGTGGGCCAGCTCATCGATCAGGGGTTGTTCGGGCTCGATACGCCCGCAATGGACATTGCAGACCTCGGCATTGAGACGTACGACCGCTCCATTACAGTACGTCAGCTTTTGAGTCACACATCCGGAATACCGGATTATCTTGATGAGTCGCTGCTGGAGAGTATAGACAGCATCGCCTTGTCAATTCCCAACGATCGGCTTATGAGACCACGGGATTATCTGCCCATGTTCCCGCGCACACCCATGTGCTTTGCGCCCGGAACAGCGTTCCGTTACAATAACGGCGCATACGTCTGGCTCGCGCTGATTGTCGAGCAGGCCAGCGGCCTGTCTTACATGGAGTACATCAACGAGCGGCTGCTGCGCCCCCTCGGTGTAGGCCGGGGCGGGGTATACCCCACGAATGCGCTGCCTGCCGATACGGCTTTTGGCTATATCGAGCGCGGCGGGCAGTGGGTGACGAACATATTCGATGTGCCAATTCAGGCAGGGGGCGACGGGGGCGTGCTGCTCTCCGCGCCGGAGATGCACACGATCTGGGAGTGCCTCGTTGGAGAGGAGATTCTCAGCCCCGCGCTGACTGGTGAGTTTTTAAGGCCGCAGGCCGCAGTCAAACCGGAGAAGGGCATCCATTATGGCCTCGGCGTGTGGCTCAAACAGGCGCCACAGGGTTTCACACCATATATCGAAGGCAGCGACGCGGGCATATCCTTCAAAAGCGTATGCAGCATATCGGACATGCGAGTTAAAACAGCGATTTCCAATACCACAAACGGTGTTTGGAAACTGGTGGAAGCGTTCGATACGGTTTGAAAGATCAAATAAAATCATGGGAAAGGATTTGTATCGGTGTTTTTAAAAACTGAGCGTTTGACGCTTACGGATTACTCGGCTGAGGATGCCGCGGAATATTTCAGACTGAAAAGCTGCGCGCCGGTCTGGCAATACTCGACGTATATGACGCTGAATGAAAAGGAATCGAAAACAGCGCTGGATAAGCTCGTTGTGGCAGCCGGGCAAGGGCTTCCGGTTTTCAACAAGCTGCTGCTCAGCAAAACCGGTGAATATGTCGGAGAGGCGGGGGTTATCGGGCATAACCGGGAAACGGGCCGATGCGTAGTCGGATACAACCTGCTCCCCGAATTTTGGGGAATGGGGTATGCCACTGAAATCACGCGGGCGCTCGTCAGGTGCGCGTTTGAAACGCTCCGGGCAGAGCGCGTGGAAGCGCTGGTGCAAAAAGAAAACGCTGCATCCCGCCGCGTGCTGGAAAAATCGGGTCTCCTTCTGGAAGGCGTCCTGAGGCACTATACGAAGATCAGGGGGCAGTACGCCGATATCTGTTCGTACGGTATGATCGCAGCGGATTTTACGCAAGGCGATAAGGGCAGCAGGCCTCCTGAAGTCCGGCGGATACAACACGGCTCGGCCGAGTATGTTGCCGAATTGGCCCTGCGGGACAGAATACTGCGTAAACCGCTTGGCCGCTGCTTATTCGACGAGGACCTGAGCGGCGAAAAAAAAGATGTGCATGTAGGCGCGTTTGAGGGGGATACCCTGATCGGCGTGCTCGTGCTGACGCATGCAGACAGTGAAAACGTACGCATGCGGCAGGTCGCGGTCGACGCGGACCGCCAGCGCGGCGGGGTGGGCACGGCGCTTGTGGACGCTGCGGAACGTGAGGCGATATCGCTTGGTTATTCCCGCATGACACTGCATGCGCGGCAGACAGCGGTTAAGTTCTACGAGCGGCTGGGCTACGCTGTGGAGGGGGAACCGTTCACTGAGGTGGGCATCCCGCACCGGGGAATGGAAAAAACGCTGGCGCTGGTTTAGCGTCTGGCGTTGTGGTATAATCCAAAACGTGATTACAAAAGGGAGAGGGCAAATTATGGGTTCTATGGATCTGCGCGATATAATGGGTAATGTGAAGGAGCATCTGGGGCAGGAGGTCGTATTGCAGGGCTGGATACGCAACCACCGTAAGCAGAAAAGCTTTGGCTTTATCGACTTCTTTGACGGCACATGCTTTGCCGCCCTGCAGGTGGTATACGACGAGACGACGCCCGGCTTTGCGGAAATACAGGGTTTCCGCGTGGGCGCAGCGGTGGAGGTACACGGCACGGTCGTGAAGACCGAGGGCCGCGAGGACGCCTATGAGCTGCGCGCACAAGCTATTATGTTGCTCGGCGACTGCCCGGAGGAATATCCGCTGCAGCCCAAGCGCCACTCGCTTGAGTTTCTGCGTGAGATCGCCTACTTAAGGCCCCGTACGCGGCTGTTCCAGGCGGTGTTCCGTATCCGCAGTATCGCATCCGCGGCGATCCACAGCTACTTCCAGAAGAATGGCTACGTCTACGTGCATACGCCGCTGATCTCCGGCAACGATGCGGAAGGCGCAGGCAACACATTTACTGTGACCACATTCGATATCGACAACGGCAAGCGCCCGTTTGACTATTCGCAGGACTTCTTTGGCAAGCGCACGTCGCTCGCAGTGACGGGGCAATTGGAGGCCGAGACCTTCGCGCTGGCGTTTAAGAAGGCTTACACCTTCGGGCCGACGTTCCGCGCGGAGAACTCCAATACCAAGACGCACGCCGCCGAGTTCTGGATGATCGAGCCGGAAATCGCATTCTGTGAAATCAATGGCCTGATGGATATTGAAGAGGACTTTTTGAAATATGTCGTGCGGTATGTGCTGGACGCTGCGCCGGATGAGCTTACCTTCCTCGAAGGCTATACCAAAACGCCGCTGACCGAGAAGCTGACCAAGCTGTGCGAGTCGCACATTGCGCGCGTATCGTACAAGGACGCGATCCGTATTTTGTCCGAAGCCAAGAGAGACTTCGAGTTCAAGCCGGAGTACGGCGGTGATATCGCCAAGGAGCATGAGAAATACCTGACCGATGAGCACTTTTCCTCTCCGGTGTTCGTATACAACTGGCCCAAGGCGATCAAGGCATTCTATATGTACCAGAACGAGGACGATACCGTGGCCGCGGTGGACCTGTTGGTGCCCAGCGCGGGCGAGCTGATGGGCGGCAGCCAGCGCGAGACGCGCTATGAGCGGCTGATTTCCCGCATGGACGAACTGCACATTTCCACCGAGGAGATGTACTGGTACACCAACCTGCGCAAGTTCGGCGGATGCGAGCACGCGGGCTTTGGTATGGGCTTTGAACGTTTGCTGATTTACCTCACGGGCGTGGACAACATCCGCGATGTCATCCCGTATCCGCGCACACCGCAAAACTGCGAGTTTTAGCCCGGTATGCTGTACGCGGTCAATAGCGGCAGGCCTGAAACGGCAGAGCCTGGCGATGCGGCGCAGGGCAAGGGCCAGCACTTTGGTATCTACGCAGTGGATGAAGCATCGCAGGTGCTCTCTGCGTTTGGCTTAAATGAAAAGCCGTTGCAAGACGCGCTGAGCCATCCCTCAATGGCATTTGAGAGCCACGAAGGGTTTGATTTTTTTAGCGTCAGCGACATGCGCCATAAATCAGCGCACGCCAGATCAGTGAGGATGTACGTTTACCTGCGCAAAAACCTTATCCTTATGTTCGGCGACCACGTCGCAGCGGTTGACAAGGCCCGCGCGGAAGTGGAAAGCGCAGAACATTTAGGCTTCGACCGGCTGCTGGTTAACTTCTTTGAACGGCTGACGGCGAACGATGCGGAGCAGCTGGAAAAGATCGAGCAGGAGATATCGGCGCTGGAAGACGCGCTGATTACCTCCAAGAAGCGCGACTGCGTGAAGGAGATCATTTCGCTGCGCAAGCGGCTGATGGCGTTCAAGCGCTACTACGAGCAGCTGCTTTTTGTACTGGACGAGCTGCAGGAGAACGAGAGCGGTGTGGTACCCGGCGGCGCGCTGCGTTACTTCCGTATCTATTCGAACCGTGTGGACAGGCTGTATCACAGCGTGCTCAACCTGCGCGACTACGTGACACAGGTGCGCGAGGCGTATCAGGCCGAGGTGGATATCGGGCTCAACAATATCATGAAGATATTCACGGTGCTTACCGCGATCTTCCTGCCGCTGACGCTGCTTGTGGGCTGGTACGGCATGAATCTCAAGATGCCGGAGTTCAAATGGGACTTTGGGTATCCGATGGTCGCCATATTCGCAGTGGTGATTCTGGTGGTTTGCCTCGTGATATTCAGAAGAAAAAAGTGGTTTTAGTGGTGCGGTGGAACCACTAAATGAATACATGAACGGACAAATATGCGTGGAAGATTATAAGGGATAGCGGCAGACCGACTAAATAACAGGAATCCGGCTTAAAAGCAGGGTTCCTTTTTATAATTGTGCAATATTGGCCAAGATAACAGCATGCTGTTGTACAGGCCAAAAATATGGTGTATAATCGTTAATCGGGGCTTTGTAAAGACGGCCCAGCCAGCCGTTTAGATATATAAAAGAATAGGAGTTGCAATCAATGGCAAAAAAGTATGTGTATCTTTTCAGTGAAGGCAATGCGTCCATGAAAGACCTGCTCGGCGGTAAGGGCGCGAACTTAGCCGAGATGACCGGGCTCGGACTGCCCGTGCCGCAAGGCTTTACGGTGAGCACGGAGGCGTGCAACCGGTATTATGAGGATGGCGAGAAAATTGCCGACGACATTATGGAGCAGATTTTCGAATATCTTGCCAAGGCGGAGGAGATCAACGGCAAGAAGTTTGGCGATCCCGAAAACCCGCTGCTCGTGTCGGTGCGCAGTGGTGCCCGCGCTTCCATGCCGGGTATGATGGACACGATCTTGAACCTCGGCTTGGGTGACGTGGCGGTTCAGGGCGTGGCCAAGCTCACAAACAACGAGCGGTTTGCATACGACAGCTACCGCCGTTTTATCCAGATGTTTTCGGATGTGGTGATGGGTATTCCCAAGGCGAAGTTCGAGGAGATTCTCGACGACGTGAAGGAATGCAAGGGCGTCAAGATGGACACCGAACTCGATGCGGAAGACTTAAAGACCATCGTGCAGCGGTATAAGGCACTGTATCTCGTGGAGATGGGCTGCGAGTTTCCGCAGGACCCCAAGGTACAGCTGATCGAGGCCATCAAGGCTGTGTTCCGCTCGTGGGACAACCCCCGCGCCATCGTATACCGCCGCATGAACGATATTCCGGGCGACTGGGGCACTGCCGTTAACGTGCAGGCCATGGTGTTCGGCAACATGGGCAACGACTCCGGTACGGGCGTCGCGTTTACGCGCAATCCCTCCACCGGTGAGAAGAAGCTCTACGGCGAGTTCCTGATGAACGCGCAGGGCGAGGACGTGGTGGCGGGTATCCGCACGCCCAAGCCGATTTCTGACCTTCAGGACACTATGCCGGAAGTCTATAACCAGTTTGTAACCATTGCCTCCACGCTGGAGGAGCACTACCGCGATATGCAGGACATGGAGTTCACCATTGAGCGCGGCAAGCTCTATATGCTCCAGACCCGTAACGGCAAGCGTACCGCGGCTGCGGCGCTCAAGATCGCGGTCGACCTCGTGGCGGAAGGCAAGCTCAATAAGAAGGAAGCACTTCTGAAAGTGGAGCCCAAGCAGCTCGACGCGCTGCTGCATCCCACGTTTGATAACAAAGCGCTTGCAGCGGCGGCGCCTATCGCCAAGGGCCTTGCGGCCTCGCCGGGCGCAGCATGCGGCAAGATCTATTTCACCGCTGAAGAAGCCGTGGCAGCTGCTGCCGCGGGTGAAAAAGTGGTGCTGGTGCGCCTTGAGACCTCTCCTGAGGATATCGAGGGTATGTATGCTTCGCAAGGCATCCTGACTGCGCGCGGCGGCATGACCTCCCACGCGGCGGTTGTGGCGCGCGGCATGGGCACCTGCTGCGTTTCGGGCTGCGGCGACATCATGATTATTGAGAAGACCAAGACGATGACTGCTCCGGACGGTAAGGTGTATCACGAAGGCGACTATATCTCGCTGGACGGCACCACGGGTAACGTATACGGGCAGGCCATTGCGACCAAGCCCGCCGAGCTCACTGGCGACTTCGGCATCATCATGGAATGGGCTGACGAAGTGCGCACGCTCAAAGTCCGCACCAACGCCGATACCCCCAAGGATGCCCAGCAGGCAGTGCATTTTGGCGCGGAAGGCATCGGCCTGTGCCGTACCGAGCACATGTTCTTCAATGAGGACCGCATCCCCGCGATGCGCGAAATGATCGTATCCAAGACGGCTGAGCAGCGCGTTCGTGCGCTCAATAAGCTCCTGCCCATGCAGAAGGAAGATTTCAAGGGCATTTACGAGGCGATGGGCGAGTTCCCTGTCACCATCCGTCTGCTGGATCCGCCGTTGCATGAGTTCCTGCCGACCGCCGAAGAGGACATCAAGGCGCTGGCAAAGGAAATGATCATGCCGGTGGAGGAGCTCAAGCTCGCGATTGCGAACCTGCACGAGTTCAACCCGATGATGGGCCACAGAGGCTGCCGCCTTGCGGTTACGTATCCGGAAATTGCCGAGATGCAGGTGCGCGCCATCATGGAAGCTGCCATTGAGGTTGCGCAGGAGAAGGGTCTGCACATCAAGCCTGAAATCATGATTCCGCTCGTAGGCGAGATCAAAGAGTTCAAATATGTGAAGGATGTCGCGCTGAAGACCGCCGAGAAGGTCATTGCCGAGAAGGGCGTTAAGATCGAGTACATGATCGGTACGATGATCGAGATTCCGCGTGCGGCGCTGACAGCGGACGAAATTGCCGCCGAAGCTGAGTTCTTCTCGTTCGGTACGAATGACTTGACGCAGATGACGTTCGGCTTCTCACGCGATGACGCGGGCAAGTTCCTCGAGGATTACTACAACAAGAAGATCTACGAGTCCGATCCGTTTGCGAAGCTTGACCAGAAGGGCGTTGGCAAGCTTGTCAAGATGGCGGCTGACCTTGGTAAGTCCGTACGGCCGGACATCAAGCTGGGCATCTGCGGCGAGCACGGCGGCGAGGCGAGCTCCATCGAGTTCTGTCACCGCACCGGGCTCAACTATGTGTCCTGCTCGCCGTTCCGTGTGCCCATTGCGCGCCTTGCGGCGGCTCACGCGGCGATCATCAACGCGAAGTAATCGCTATTTTGGTCACCAAAAACAAACAGTAACGGCAGCGCCGGAGAGCGGAGATTCCCGTTTTCCGGCGCTTTGTTTTTTTGGAATTTACTTGACATAGAATAAATGTTAATTTATTCTGGAATATAGGTATATGGAATCGGTGGCAGGTGGTACTTCAACCATGAAATGATGTAGGAGGTACTGTGATGCTGCGGAAAATCTATTTCTGTCTGGTCATGATCCTGCTGATCCTGCTGGGAGTGTTCTTCGGGGGAGGAGTGAAGCCTTCGGAGATCAGCCGGGACGACCTGAAGCTGGTTAACACGTATATCAGCGGGGTCGGCGCGGAACCCATTCCGCTTAACGCGGCGAAGGATATCAACCATTCGCTTATGGAAAACACTCATACGTGAGAAATTAAGACGGTCTGGCAGATGATTGTGGATTATGTACACAACGAGCAAGGCATACAGCGTGAATCTTTAGGATATACCCTCGTGTTTGAAGGCGGATCCTTCAGCATAGAAGACAATGAAAGCTGGGAACATATTGGAGGGTAATCGTATCCTGTAGTAACTTATTGGGAAAGAGGCGGAGCATAGCGCTTCGTCTTTTTGTTACAAAGCGGCGTATTTTTAATAAGAGTCAGCAATAGTAAAGGATGTATATTCCATAAGCCTGTCCTTTTTTTGAACCATCTCTGCAGGAGCTGTATATTCCGGCAGGAATTTTGCTGCGGATGTATAAATAGTAAACATGGACAAAGAGTTCTGCTTCCGCGAGGAGTATGAAAAAAGGGAATATGAGATGCTCGCGCCATACGCGGCCAAGGCGGCGGAGAGCCGCGGGCGTGAAAGGGAACTGGAACCGTGCCCGCTGCGCACCGCGTACCAGCGCGACAGGGACCGCATCATCCATTGCAAGACGTTCCGGCGACTGAAGCACAAGACGCAGGTGTTCCTTTCGCCGGAGGGTGACCATTACCGTACGCGCCTGACGCACACGCTTGAGGTGTCGCAGATCGCACGGACCATTGCGCGCGCTTTACGGCTAAACGAGGACTTGGCTGAAGCCATCGCGATGGGGCATGACCTTGGACATACGCCTTTCGGACATTCGGGTGAGCGCGTGTTAAACGAGTTGACTGGTCATTTCGAACACAACGAACAGAGTCTGCGCGTGGTGGAACTGTTGGAAAATGGCGGCGAAGGGCTGAACCTGACGTTTGAGGTGCGCGACGGTATTCTGAACCACAAGAAATCGCTGAAGCCCGCTACGCTGGAGGGTATGGTGGTCAACTATGCCGACCGCATCGCATATATCAACCACGATATCGACGACGCCCTGCGCGCAGGCATCATTGACCGCGTGCCGGAGCCTTTTGAGAGCACCTTCGGCAAAACGCACAGCGGCCGTATCGATACCATGATCCGCGACATCGTGGTGAGCAGCTACGGCAAACCTGCCGTGCGCATGTCGGACGATCTGGAAGCACGGATGGAGGAACTGCGGCAGTTCATGTTCAAACATGTATACTTCGGCTCCAAGGCCAAGGAGGAGGAAAGCAAAGCGGAGAATATGATTCGGCTGCTGTATGCGCATTACTGTGACACGCCGCAGGACATGGGCCATGAGGGCAAGAGCCGCGTGGAGCTCTATGGTCTGGAACAGGCGGTGACGGACTATGTGGCGGGTATGACTGACCGCTATGCCGTAAACGCGTTCCGCGGAATTTACATCCCCAAAGGCTGGGACAAATATTAATGGCACGTTTTGAAGACAATTGGCTCTCGGAGCTTTATGCAAAAAGCGATATTGTGGACGTGGTAGGAGGCTATCTTTCGCTCTCCGAGCGCGGTGGGCGCTACTGGGGCCTGTGCCCGTTTCACCACGAGAAGACGCCCTCGTTTTCGGTCAGCCGGGACAAGCAGCTTTATTATTGCTTTGGCTGCAAGGCGGGCGGCAATGTAACGAACTTCCTTATGAAGGTGGAGAAGATCACTTTTCCCGAGGCTGTGGAGATGCTGGCACGCCGGGCGCACATGGAGATGCCACAGGCCATCGACGACAGGCAGTATCAGGAGATTAAGCAGAAGAAGCAGGCCATCGCGGAGATGAATAAGCTTGCCGCGAAGTATTACTTCGATACGCTGCATAGCCCGAAAGGCGCGGCGGCGCTAGCCTATCTTAAAAAGAGGGGCGTGGAGGAACCGATAATTCGGCGATTCGGTCTGGGCTACGCGCCGGACGAGTGGGATGGCATAACAGCGTTGCTTCGTAAGAACGGTTTTTCTGAGAGCATGATCCGCGACAGCGGCCTCGTATCCGTCAAGGACAGCCGCATGTACGACACCTTCCGGGGCCGCGTGATGTTTCCCATCATCAACGTGTTCGGCGAGGTGATCGCTTTTGGCGGCCGCGTGATGGATAGCTCGCAGCCCAAGTACCTGAACACGCGGGATACTGCGCTGTTCAACAAACGTAAGAATCTCTACGGGCTTAACCTCGTGCGCAGGCTGAACACCGTTAAAAGCGTGGTCATTGTGGAAGGCTATATGGACGTCGTGTCCATGCAGGCGCAGGGCGTCAAGGCTGTAGTGGCGTCCCTTGGCACCGCGTTGACACGGGAGCAGGCTGTGCTGCTGAAACGCTACACGCATACGGTCTATATTGCCTACGACGGCGACGAGGCGGGGGAGCTTGCCACGCAGAAAGCCATCTCCGTGCTCGCGCCGGAGGGTTTCGATCTGCGCGTTATCCGCTTTGAGGCGGGGGTGGACCCGGATGATTTCATCCGCAAGAACGGGCTGAACGGTTTTGCGGAAAAGGTGCGCAAGGCGTCTACTGCCACAGGTTATCGGCTCGATGCGGCAAAGAAACCGTTCAACCTTTCCACCGAAAACGGGAAGGAAGGCTACGCGCTGGCAGCGGCAGATATACTGCGAGGCATTGAAAGTCCCATCCAGCGGGAACGCTATGTGAAGCGTGTGGCAGCCGAGACCGGATACAGTTCTGCGTCGATAGTGGGCCAGCTGCAGCAAAGTTTGGAGCCAAAAGAGAATATACATGCCAATTATAGGAATAATAGTACTAAATCAAGCGTCGACGGAGCGGCAGAGGAGGCGTTTCTGGCGTGCGCACTGGCGTATCCAGAGTATTTTTCGGAGCTTGCAGACGAGATAGCGGAGGATGATTTTACAAAAAGTGAGTATAAAAATATATTTTCCGCATTATCTGACTGCGCAAAAAGAGGAATTCAACCCGCGTATGCCGAACTATTATCCGAACTTGAGCGCGAAGAGGACGCAGGAGAGGCGGCAAGGCTCGCCGGACTGGATGCCGAGGCGGATGACCCTGCCGGATTGCTCCGCGATTGCGCCGGACGAATGCGCCAGCGGCGTACGGAGCGGCGGCGTGCTGAACTGCGCGAAGCGCTGAAAAGCGCATCGGGCGACGAAAAGCGCAACCTGCTTGCCGAAATCGGTAAGCTGGATAAAGAATTAAATCTTCAGGATAGATAAGGGTGATTGAGTATTGAGCAAGAAAGTGGCCGAAAAGCCGGAAAAGGCCAAAAAAGAACGCGAACAGGACATTAAAGAATTGCGGACGGACGCAGAAGATTCTTACGAGGAAAACGAGTCTGGCGGAGATGCGAATGTTACGCTCTCGCAGGAGAACCTCGCGAAGATACAAGCGCTCGGCATAATTGCGCAGCACGAAAAAGAGGAACGCATCAAGGACGTCATTGAAACGGGTAAGCGCAAAGGCGTGCTCACCTATAAAGAGATCAACGACGCGCTGAACGGCGCCGAGATTGATGCGGAGAACTTGGACAAGCTTTTAGGCGCGCTTGAGGAGATGAAGATCGACGTTGTCGATTCCGAGTCGGACAAGGATATCCTTGAGGAGGAAACCGAGGATCTTGATACCGATATCGACCTCAGCGTACCCGATGGCATCAGCATCGATGACCCGGTGCGCATGTACTTAAAGGAAATCGGCAAGGTCAATCTGCTGACAGCCGATGAAGAGGTGGAGCTTGCCCGTCGGATGGCCGAAGGCGACGAAGCCGCCAAACGCAAGCTCGCGGAAGCGAACCTGCGCCTCGTGGTCAGCATCGCCAAGCGCTATGTGGGCCGCGGCATGCTGTTCCTCGACCTCATTCAGGAAGGCAATCTCGGTCTCATCAAGGCGGTCGAGAAGTTTGACTATACCAAGGGCTACAAGTTCTCCACGTACGCCACGTGGTGGATCCGTCAGGCGATCACACGCGCTATTGCCGATCAGGCCCGTACCATCCGCATTCCGGTGCATATGGTAGAGACGATCAACAAGCTGATCCGCGTATCGCGACAGTTGCTACAGCAGTACGGACGGGACCCACTGCCCGAGGAAGTGGCGCGCGAGATGGACATCAGTGAGGATAAGGTGCGCGAGATTATCAAGATCGCGCAGGAACCCGTGTCACTGGAGACGCCCATCGGCGAAGAGGAAGACAGCCATCTCGGCGACTTCATACCCGATGACGATGCTCCCGCGCCTGCGGAAGCCGCAGCGTTCACGCTGCTCAAGGAACAGCTGATGGACGTGCTGGATACGTTGACCCCGCGCGAGGAGAAAGTTTTAAGGCTGCGCTTCGGCCTCGACGACGGACGTGCGCGGACGCTTGAGGAAGTCGGCAAGGAGTTCATGGTCACGCGCGAGCGCATCCGGCAGATTGAAGCCAAGGCGCTCCGCAAGCTGCGCCATCCCAGCCGCAGCAAGAAGCTGCGCGATTTTCTGGACTAACGCGCGGAAACGAGCAATCCGAATGGGCGGCCAATGGCCGCCCATTCGTTTCTTGGGGGTGCTATGGACGCAAAGATTGTCCTATCAGAACGTCTGCAGGCCGTTGTGGACATGGTTCCGTCCTGCGGCACGGTGGCCGATATCGGCTGCGACCACGGCAAAGCGGCTGTGGCGCTTCTGCAGGCTGGTAAAGCAGAGCACGCCGTCTGCGGCGACATCAGTGCCGCTTCGCTGGACAAGGCGCGTGCACTTGCGCGGGAAAGCGAATTAGAAGCCGCAATATTGCTGCGCGTGGGTGACGGACTCGCCGTGCTGCAGCCGGATGAGGCGGACGCGGCGGTGATTGCGGGCATGGGCGGTTTGCTCATCGCAAATATGTTAAAGGAAGGCGCGGGCCGCGCGCCGGGTGTTCTGGTGCTTTCGCCCAACCGCGACGCAGCTGCCGTGCGGCAGACGCTGACGGCTCTGGGATACCGCATCGCCGATGAAACGCTGATATGTGAAGCCGGGCATTTTTATCCGATCATTCTTGCCTTGCGCGGGAAATGCGCCGAACTCTCGGAGACCGAGGCCGAATTTGGACCGGTATTGCTAAAAAAGAAGCCAGAGGCTCTGCGACGGCTGCTGCAGCGGCGTATCGCCGAAACGGAAGCGATCATCGGCAGGGTAGCGGCGAGCAGCTCTCCGCGCAAAGCGAAGCTGTTGCAAGACGCTGAGGCACGGCTGAAAAAATATACCGAGGTGATCAAATGTCTGTGACGATGGAGCAATTTACAGCGCTGGTGGAGGAGATTGCACCGCGCGGCCTCGCATACGAGTGGGACAATACGGGCCTGTTGCTGCGCTGCGGCGATACGGTGAGCAGTGTGCTCGTCTGCCTCGACGCCACGGATGCGGTCGCGGAGGAAGCCATCGCTTGCAGCTGTGACATGGTGCTGACGCATCATCCGCTGATGTTCAGCCCCGTCAAGGCGCTGGACTATGCCGACCCCACGCAAGGCGTGGTGATGAAGCTTGTGAAGCACGGAATCTCGCTTTACTCCGCCCACACGTCGTTCGATATTGCAGAGGGCGGCATGAACGACGTGCTTGCCGGGCTGTTGGGCCTTAAGGGCGTACTGCCTGCTGGTGAGGAAGGGCTGATGCGTATCGGAACCCTGCCACAGCCCTGCACAGGTGATGACCTGACCGAACGCGTAAAGCAATCGCTGGGTGTAACGCATGTACGCGCGACATCCGGTTACAAGGGAAAGGTTTCGCGAGTGGCAGTCGTGGGCGGCAGGGGCGGAGAATATTCCCCTGAGGCCAGACGTGCGGGTGCGCAGGCACTGATTACCGGCGAAGTGAAGCATCATCACTGGCTTGAGGCGCAATCGCTGGGTATTCTGCTTATCGAAGCGGGACACCATGAAACCGAGCGCTTCTTTGCGGATGCGATATTTGATCGTTTACAATCGCGCGTAAATGCGTTACAATATCTTTTAGGCCTAAAAAAGGCAGAATGCATGCAGGCGCCCAGCGTAATCGTGTAGGGCGCGGGAAGGACATTTATTGGATAAGTTAGCTTTGCTCTTTGAATACCAGCAGGCGGATGCACGGCTGGAGGCGTATGAGAGAGAGCTGAAAAATACAGAGACGCGCAAGCAACTGATCAAGCTGCAGAACTATCTCAAGAAGCAGCAGGCTTTGTTGCGCGATATGGAGAATCGTGCGCTCGTGGAGCAGAATGAACTCTCCGAGGTAAACGCGCAGTATGACCGCATGGTTGATCAGATGGGCAAAAAGCACAAGGATGTGAGCGAGTATGAGCAGGTTGATCCGGCCATTCTCGATTACAACGTTGTACGCGATCTCGTTAAGGAATACGAGGCAACCTTTGAAAACGTCGTTAAGCAGAAGCGCCGCGCGCTAGCCGCTCAGAAGAAGGCGGAGGAGACTGCCGCGAGCTTGAAGGATATGCTGCCGCGTGTCAGCCAGGCCCAGAAGGACTTCGCTACACTGAAAAAGAGGCACGAAGAGGAGCTGCAGCAGGGTGCAGGCGAGCTCGAAAATTTGCGTAAGGCTGCGGAGCTTGCCGCTTCGAAGGTCGATCCCAAGTTGCTGCAGCGCTACCAGCATATTAAGCAAAACAAGCCGATGCCCGTGACGCTGCTGAAGGATGGACGTTGCATGGGCTGCAATATGGAATTACCTTCCAGAGACTTGGCAAAAATCAAAATGTCTGATACAATAGTTGAATGCGAAAATTGCGGAAGGATATTGTACCTCGAACAGTAATAAAGTTTTGAGCAGGCTGAACGGTCGCCCGACGTAAGTTGGGAGGAAAGTCCGAGCTCCGCAGGGCAGGACGCCGGGTAACTCCCGGTGGAGGCGACTTTAAGGAAAGTGCAACAGAGATATACCGCCTGAGCGTTAAACCGTGTATATAAGTAAGGATATGTACGGTTTAGCGCTTAGGTAAGGGTGGAAAGGTGAGGTAAGAGCTCACCAGAGCCATGGCGACTTGGCTGCTCTGTAAACCCCGTCCGGTGCAAGATTGATAGTGGGCATTATGCGGCTGCCCGTCGCGCCCCATGTAATCGCTGGAGCCTGCTGGCAACTGCAGGCGTAGATAGATGACCGTTTTCAACAGAACTCGGCTTACAGGCCTGTCTCAAACAAATTTTATAAAGCTTCAGGAGTTACTCCCGGAGCTTTTTTTATTGACTGTAACACAAGCTGATCAGGGGTGGCCAAGAAAAAAATACCCCCGCAAAGTTGCGAGGGTATCGATTTAGAAGTAATCAGAATTTGCCGAATTCGTCATCGCTCAGCATGATACGGGGATTGGAGGATGTCTCATGCTGATCTTCCGGATGAGGCGCAGCCTTCGACTGCACACTGCTGACTGTCGGGTCAGCCTCCTGCAGTGTGAAGCGTCCGACCATGTCTTTAAGCATCTCCGCTTGGCTTGAAAGCTCCTCTGCTGATGCGGCGGTTTCTTCGGAGGTCGCAGAGTTGGTTTGAACGACCTGACTCAGCTGATCAATGCCGTTGTTTACTTGCGTGATGCCTGACGCCTGTTGATCGGAAGCAATCGCAATCTCGCCCATGAGCGTTGCCGCATCTTCAACAGCTTCCACGATTTCGGACAGTGCCGCGGCGGTTTTATCGGCGATCTGTGTGCCTGCTTCAGCTTTCTTCACCGAACCCTCAATCAGCGCGGTGGTTTCCTGAGCAGCCTTTGCGCTGCGGGCTGCAAGGTTGCGCACCTCTTCCGCAACCACCGCGAAGCCCTTGCCGTGTGCGCCTGCCCTTGCGGCTTCCACCGCTGCGTTGAGTGCGAGTATATTGGTCTGGAACGCGATATCGTCGATGACCTTGATGATTTTGGAGATGTTGGCGGAAGCCTCGTTAATTTCGATCATCGCAGACTGCATATGTTTCATCTGCTCGCTTCCGTCCGCTGCGCTGCTTCGGGCGTTGACCGCAAGCCCGTTTGCCCTGTTGGCGCTGACGGCGTTCCGCCTTGTTTGCTCAGCGATTTGCGTGACTGTGGCTGTTAATTCTTCAATTGCGCTCGCCTGCTCGGTAGCGCCCTGTGATATCTCCTGGCTGCCGTCCGAGACCTGCCTCGTGCCGGAAGCCACCTGCTCGGCAGCGATGTTGATATCGGACAGTACGCGACTTAAAGACTCGGCAATACTGTTGATGGAATCCTTGAACACGACGAAGTCACCCTGGTATTCGCTTTCGATACTCACGCTTAAATCTCCGGACGACATCGACGCCAACATCTGCGATATTTCTTCAATATAGGTCTTCAGTGTATTCACGGTCAAATGCAGGTTTTCACTGATCTTGCCGAAGAGTTCGAACAGCTCCATGGTATCGGAATCGGGCTCGGCGACCGCCATGTCACAGTACAGTTCGCCCTTCGACAGCCGTTCAAGGTTAACGACCAGCTTATCGACCTCCGCGGACTGGTATTTCGCCTGCTTGTCTGCCACGACGCGCGCCTGTTCGATATTCTTGAATGCCTCGCGGACGTTTTGGTCCAGCACGGTTGTAAGCTGCCCAATCTCATCTTTCGACTTGTTAACGATAGGCTGGTCCAGTTCTCCTGATGCCAGCGCATTCGCGAGTTTGGCAGCCGCCTTCACGGGCTTAACAATGCTGCTGGAGATGACGTATGTCATAATGGCGACCAGCAGCAAGCTGGCTCCGATGATGATTAAAATCGCCAGGGTAAGGTTATTGACCGGAGCCATCAGATCCTCATCCGATATGGAATATGCCATGCTCCAGTTTGGCGTGGAGGGTATGGATGCATACACGGCATGATAGGTATCCCCGTTTGCGTCTGTATAAGCCTCTAGTCCGTTCATTCCCATTACCATTTTAACCGCTATCTTATCCAGATTCTTATATCCCGCTTCCGAGGAATCCCGGGCATTGAGGCTCAGCCTGACGTTTTCATCGGGGTGTGCGATGACCAGCCCCGTATTATCTGTAATCCACGCGAAGCCGTTATCGCCTATTTTTATTTCAGAGATGGTCTCGTTAAATGAATCCAACAATATTGTTGCCGCAAAAATACCAGTGCTTTTTCCGTCAGCATCCTTAATGACCTGTGCGACAACGAAAACGGTTTTGCCGGTGACCTTAGATGTTACCGGATTGCTGATGGCGTAACTCTTGCCGCCGTTTTGTAATTCTTTAAAGTAGTCCCGATCGGCAATCGAGCCTTCTGTTCCCAAAGAGGAATAGAAGTTTCCCTGCATGTCGGAATACAGCACCGTCTCAAAATCAGGTCGGAGATTACCCTGGCTTTGTTTAATGACGCTCCTGATATGCTGCATATATCCGGTCTTAAATTCACTGCGCTGTGCCAATGCCTGTACGTCATAGACAATGCCCTGCACATATTTACCAACCTCGTCCGCCCTTGCCAATACCACCTGGGTCGTTATATCGTTGTTGAGCGTAACGAGCGTACCACTCATGCTGTTTAATATAAAGACGGCTACGCCAGCCAAAATCACCGTCAAAGTCACCAAGAAATAGAGCAGCATCTTTCTTTTCAGCGACTTCGTCCGTTTTTTGATTCTTGGTGCTTTCTGCTTCTTCATCTTTCCCTCTCCGTGTTGTTATTTGTTAATCTCAAATTGCCCCTGATGTAAAGTTAGTGTTCTGCATGACGGAGGGCATTCTGATTAAGGCAATTATTTTTGTTTGCTAATATGTTACTTAAATTACATGCTAAAAGCCTGATAGTTCTTTCATTCCATAGGCTACAACCCTTTCAGTTTGCTTTTTGAGGCGCATACAAAAAATATTCCCTGCTTTAACCATCGGGATTTTGCATGGTGACTTAACCAATCTGCCTTACTAAAATACTTGCGTTTTAGTACTACACCAGGTAAACACAGCATGAATGAGCGGTAAAGAGAACAAAAAAGCAGAGTGATGAGGGACAAAAAGAGAGCGACAGCTGTGCTTATCGCTCTCTCTTATCGGTATTAGTTATAACGTATGGCGATTAATATTTTCCGAAATCGGCATCGTTCAGTATGATCCGACGGCCGGGGGCAGCAGCAGGTTTTTCGCTTTGAGCTGAAGGTGTTTGCTGTACCTTCCGGACCTTTTCTCCAGTTTCCTGCAGCGTGAAACGACCGACCATATTTTTGAGCATCTCTGCCTGGCTGGAAAGCTCCTCTGCCGAGGCGGCGGTTTCCTCAGAGGTCGCGGAGTTGGTCTGGACAACCTGACTTAATTGCTCAATTCCCTGATTGACCTGCGCAATTCCGCTGGCCTGCTCGCCGGACGCAGCGGCGATCTCGCTGACCAACTGGGCTGCCTTTTCTACACCAACCACGATATCTGCCAACGCTCCTGCCGTCTCATCCGCGATTCTTGTTCCCGCTTCGGTCTTTTTGATCGATCCTTCGATGAGTGCTGTCGTTTCTTTGGCAGCGCTTGCGCTCCTGCCAGCCAGATTGCGTACCTCTTCGGCTACGACCGCAAACCCTTTGCCATGAACGCCTGCCCTTGCGGCTTCCACCGCGGCGTTCAGTGCCAGTATATTGGTCTGGAACGCGATGTCGTCGATAACCTTGATGATCTTGGAGATGTTCTCAGAGGCATCGTTAATCTCGGCCATAGCGTTTTGCATCGCCTTCATCTGATCATTGCCATTAGCAGCATCGGTCTGAGCGGCTGTCGTCAGTTCATTCGCGCGGTTGGCGTTCATAGCGTTCTGCTTCGTCTGCGCCGCAATCTGGGTAAGCGTTGCGGACAATTCTTCAATCGCACCGGCCTGCTCCGTCGCACCCTGCGATATCGCCTGGCTGCCATCGGATACCTGCGAGGTACCCGCGGCCACCTGTTCCGCTGCGATGTTGATTTCCGACATGACCTGGCTCAAGGAACCCGCGATGCTGTTGATGGAATCCTTCAGCGCAACAAAGTCGCCGCGGTAGTCGCTTTGTATGACCACGCTCAAGTCTCCGGATGCCATTGCGCCAAGAGCGACGGATATTTCTTCAATATAAGTCTTCAGGGTGTTCACGGTCAGGTGCAGGTTGTCGCTGATCTTGGTGAACAGATCGAACAACTCTTTTGTATCGTCGTCCGGATTCGCTACGATCATATCGCAATACAGCTCGCCGGAGGACAGCCGGTCAAGATTGACAACCAGCTTGTCCACCTCGCCGGATTGATATTCCGCTTGTTTTTTGGCTACGATCCGCGCTTTCTCGATGCTTTTGAAAGCTGCGCGTACCTCGTTGTCAAGTACGCGGCCGAGTTGTCCGATCTCGTCTTTGGACTTGATGACAACAGTTTTATCAAGTTCGCCCGAGGCCAGTGCGGTCGCGAGCCCTGCCGCTTCTTTAACGGGCTTTACAATGCTGTTGGACAGCAGGTAAACAAAGCCGCTCACCACCAGTAAACCGGCTGATACGATGATCAGAATGGTGATAAGGAGGCTGTTGACCGGTGCCATCATATCGGCATCCGATATTGAATACGCAAAGCTCCAGTTAGGAGTCGATGGTATAGGCGTATAAACGGCATAGAATTTTTCACCCTTTGCGTTGGTATATTCGTCCATTCCGCCTTGCCCGGATATCATTTTTTCACCGACCGCATTGAGTCCGTTGAAGCCTTGCTGGTCGGAACCTGTAGCGTTCAGTGTGAGTCGAATGCTTTCGTCAGGATGCGCAATAACGAGCCCGGTATTGTCCGCAATCCAGGGAAAGCCTGTGTCGCCGATTTTGATCGACTCAATAACGCTGTTAAAGGTATCTGTCAGGATCGTAGCAGCAAACACGCCTATCGTTTTGCCGCTGCTGTCTTTCACTGCATGAGCAACGACGAAAATGTTCGCTCCTGTGGCCTTGGATACCACCGGATTGCTGATGGCATGCTCCTGACCGTCGTTAACAATTTCCTGGAAGTATTCCCGGTCCGCTATTGAACCTTCGGTGCCTAGTGATGTATAGAATGAGCCGTCCAACTCGGCATAGAGAAGCATCTCGAAGTCAGATCTTAACGATGACTGCTTTGACTCGATGTCGCTTTTAATACTCGCTATATTTCCGGATGAAATCGTACTTCTTTCGGCCATTGTGCCGACCTCATGCAGGATACCGTCGACATATTTCCCAACTTCCGCCGCTCTTGCCAAAACTACCTGCTCAGTCAGTTCATCGTTCAGATGAATAATGGCGCTGCTGGCATTGGTAATGATGAGTACTCCTGCCAAAGTGAAAATTACTAACAACAGACCTAAGAAATAAGCCATCATTCGGGTTTTGAGCGAGCGAGATCTTTCTGGTCGCTTTTTTGGATTCTTCTTATTCATTTTTATTCCCCCCTGTGGATTGTGCCGTCAGCCCGAAAGGTGCGTAGGGTTTGCATCAATCAAGCTGGGCACTTTTATTATTCATAATTATTATCGGTTAGAATATATAAAACTTTAAATAATTAAAATCTTAAATAAAGATTACATTTCTACAGAAAAGCTTTTTTGAATTGCCGGGCGAGAAAAGAGAATAATAAAAAAATGACGCAGGTCATCTTGGGAGGAATTTATGCGCGGCGACAACGACATTCCATTTAACATACTTGACGATATTTCGCTGTCCCATCAGGAGCTGCTGTCTTATGCAGCCACGCTTGCGTTGTCCCAAAAGGTCTATGAGAAGCGGGTGGACTATGCGCAGCTGCACCTTGGAGAAGCGCGCCGCAATATCGAAAACGCCTACTTGGCGGCGCGGCAGAGCAAATACAGCGGCAGAGAGCTGCCTGCCATTTCTGAGTGGTTTTACGATAATCGGTTCTTATTCATTGAGCAGATCAAGCAGATCGAGTTGAACAAAAGCGCACAGAAGCTGCCTCACATCAAATCCGGCCGCTTTGCAAACGTGCCGCGCAGCTTTGCGCTGGCGGTGGAGCTTGCGCGCTACAGCGCTTTTCATCTTTCTGTATCCGGTATTGAGGAGTTCCTGGAAGCGTACCAGAAGGAGACAGGACTGAACTCCGGCGAACTGTGGGTGTTTGTGGATATGCTCAAAGCCGCGCTGCTCTGCGCCGTATCAGAACTGGCCCGACGCAGCGTGGAGAGCGTCAAGATGCGCCTGCGCGCGCAGCGTTTCTGCATCCGCCTCGGCCAGCAGCCGCTGCCCGAGGTGTTGGATGAATTCCGAGCCGTACTTTCACACCCATTGTTTATCGAACACGTGATGGCGCTGACCCGCGAACATGCAAATGCCGCTTCTGTAACGGAAGCTATCGACGCGCGGCTTTCCGTAGCTGATCTGTCCGCTGCCAAGCTCGTCAAGCAGGCGCATGCGGCGCAGGCCAAGAACCTACTACATATTGAAGGCGCGGTTTCCTCGCTCCGCATGCTGGCCAAGATCAGCTTCGAATCTATATTCGAAGACGTCTCCGTGGTTCACAAGTGCCTGTGTGTCGACGAGACTTACCCGCTGATGGACTTCGATTCGCGCGAGCACTACCGCCGCTGCATCACGCAGATTGCGTCGTCTATGAACGCCTCCGAACCTGCGGTCGCACGGGCCGCGGTACGGCTGGCTGCAGCTTCCGGAGAGCACGTGGGGCGTTTTCTCACGGGAGACAAACGCGAAGACCTGCTGCGGGTGCTCGGCAAACTGCCGATCAAGGTGCGTTTCATCGCCTTCTGCAAGCGGCACATGCTGCTGATCTATGCTGGCGGCGCGATCATCTCCGCCGTGGTTTCGGCTGCGCTCCTTTGCCTGCCGCTGTTTTTTCTCTATCCACCGATATACGGCATCATCGGCTTTATCATCAGCCTGATCCCGGTATATTCCGTGGCCATGTCGGTGAACAATCGGATATTCACACTCATCACCAAGCCTGATTTTCTTCCTAAGCTGGAATTTAAAGAGGGCATTCCTGCGGAGTATGCAACTATGGTGGTGGTCCCTGCGCTGGTGCTGGGTGCAGACGAAGGACGCGAACTGCTCGAAAAGATGGAGGTGTATTACGCGGCTAACCACCAGCCCAACCTCTATTTCACGCTGCTGTCCGATTTCAAGGAAGCGGGCGGGGAGACCGCACAGGGCGAGGAAGACACCATTGAGCGTATTGTGCAGGCCGTGGAGGAACTCAATGCGCGTAGCGACGCACCGGTGTTCTTCTACGCACAGCGCAAACGCACCCCACTGCCCCAAAAGGGCCGCTTCGGAGGCTGGGAACGCAAGCGCGGCGCGCTGCTCGACTTCTGCAGCCTGCTGCGCGGCGACAGCTCCGCTTTTGCGCACGTGACGGAGGGGCTGCCGCAGAACGTCAAGTATGTCATCACGCTGGACGCGGACACCGAATTGCAGCGCGACGCCGTGGTGCACATGGTGGGCGCGATGGCGCACCCGCTGAGCCGTCCGGCTGTGGACGAGGCGACGAATACGGTCCGGCACGGTCACGCGATCATGCAACCACGCATCGGTATTGATGTAGTGAGCGCCGCACAGACGCGGTTCTCACTCGTATCGTCGGGCTCGCCGGGGCTTGATGCTTACTCCGGTGCGGCATCAGACGTATATCAGGATGGGTTTGGCACGGGTATCTACACGGGCAAGGGCATATTTGATCTGGACGTCTATATGCGGGTGCTTAAGGACGCTTTTCCGGATAACCGCATCTTAAGTCACGACCTCATCGAGGGCAGCTATCTGCGCTGCGCATTGCTGACTGACGTGGTGCTGATGGACGGATTTCCTGCCAAGTATCTCTCCTGGGCGAAGCGGCAGCACCGTTGGATACGCGGCGACTGGCAGCTGCTGCCGTGGCTGAAGCGCACGGTGCAGACGAAGCAAGGGAGTGCGAAGAACCCACTGCCCGGACTCGCTCGCTTTCAGATCATCGACAATCTGAGACGGAGCCTTACGATACCGCTGAGTTTCATTGTCATTCTGCTGTCGCAGACGGCGTTTTATCACTCTGCGATCTTCTGGTTCATATCGGGCATACTGCCGCTGTTCATTGACGGCATTCTCGACTTTGCACTGCGCATTGTGACCCTGATGCGCGGTGCGGGCAAGGGCGTCACGCTGCGGGACGTGTGGCTGGAAACGCGTACCGCCTTTGAGCAGGCGTTCTATAAGTTCGCCTTCCTGCCATTTGAGACATGGATGACGCTGGATGCCGTGGGGCGCACCATCGGACGGTTGTTTACCAAGAAAAAGATGCTCGAATGGGTGACCGCGGCGGAAGGGGAGAAAGGCGCTCGGGAAGGCAACGCTCAGTATTGGCGTCGAATGAAGATTGCTCCGCTGCTGGCAGCGATTTTATATGTACTGTCCATTGTGGTAACCGGGTCGTTTTCGATCATTGCCTTCATTGTATTTGCGATATGGTTCTTCGCGCCGTCCATCGCATACGCAATCAGCCGCCCGCGCGTACGCAAACGCAGTACGCTCGACGCAAAGCAGCGCGCTTATCTGGAGGACGTGGCGCTCAAAACGTGGCGCTTCTTCGAGCACTTCTCTGAGGAGAAGGAATACTTCTGGATGTCCGACAATTATCAGCAGAGCCCCAAAAAAGGCCTCGCTAAGCGTACGTCGCCCACCAACATCGCCTTTTCCATGGCGGTCAGCATCTGTGCATATTACTTCGGCTTTACCACGCTTTCCGAAACCATGGGGCGGATTGACCGCTGCCTGGCAGGCATCGAACGGGCAGAAAAATGGAAAGGGCATCTTTATAACTGGTACGATATCGTTACGCTCACGCCGCTGGAGCCCCGTTACATCTCCTCGGTGGACAGCGGCAACCTTGCGTGCTACCTCATCGTGGCGGATGCGGCCGTGGCGGATATGGTCTCCCGACCCATGGCGGCTTTTTTGCAGCTGGGGTTGCCTGCGGTCTCACGCGAGGCACAGCGCGAGGTTTCGCTGTGCATCGGAGATGACATCTTCAACGCCGTATACGCGCTGCGCCACATCGAAGACACGGGCGACACGCTGAGCAGCCACAAGAAAAGGCTCGAAGCGTATTTGAACGGATACGCCGGATGGGCGGCATTGCTGTGTGATTTCCCTACGGGTTATGTAAACCGCTACAGCGAACTGACACAGGCGTTGCGTGATGCGCTGCGCAGCGTATCGGTGCGCGAGTACGGCAAAATATACCGCGAGGTACTGGAACTGCTGCCGCCTATTATTGAGCAGGCAGCCACGGCGGGCGACGCAGAGGTGCTGACCTGGGTGCGCAGCATGGAACGCGCCTTGTCCGAGGGATATATCGCGTGCCGCAGGCTGGCCCAGCGCGCCGGACGGATCAGCCGCAGGCTGCTGGCCGCGTTCAACGCGATGGACTTCACGGCGCTGTACGACTCGGAGAAGGAGCTGTTCTCCATCGGCTACGATGTACGGGCCGGGCAGCTCAGCGAGACGCATTACGATTTGCTGGCCTCCGAGGCGCGCCAGACGAGCTTTATCGCCATCGCGAAAGGCGAAGCGCCCGGTAAGCATTGGTTCCGGCTCGCGCGGCCTTTGGCAGTGGCGGGCGAGGGGCGGGTGCTGCTCTCTTGGGGTGGCACAATGTTCGAATACTTTATGCCGCTCATCATCCTGCGCGCCTTCGACCATACGCTGATGTCCGAGACCTATCAGTCTGCGCTGGCGTTGCAAATGGCTTATACCGAGCCGCGCATGATCCCGTGGGGCGTGTCCGAGTCGGGCTATTACGCCTTCGACCTGCACATGAATTACCAGTACAAGGCGTTCGGAATACCGTCGCTCGGCATGAAGTCCGGCTTGGTGCGCGAAACAGTGGTATCGCCTTATTCGGCGGCACTCGCGTTGCAGGTGAATCCCGCGGCGGCGCTTGCCGATCTCATGCGGTTTGAGAAAATAGGGGCGCTGGGGCGTTACGGCTTCTTTGAGGCAGTGGACTATACGCCGAACCGGATGCAGAAGGGCAAAAGAAAGCGCATCGTCAAGAGTTACATGGCACACCATCAGGGCATGGTGCTCGCGTCCATCCTCAACGCGCTGCAGGACGGACGGCTGCAAACGCTGTTCCACAGCGCAACCATCGTCAAAGCGACCGAGATGCTGCTCAAGGAAAAGGTGCCGCCGCGTAGCGTCGTACTCAGCCCCGGCGAGAAGCAACCGGAGGAGCCCGCCTTTTCGGAGGAGATTCGGGCCGCACGCGCCTATGCGCATTTCACTGGCTATCCAGAAGCGCATTTCCTGTCCAATGGTAGCTACACGGTGATGGTCACGCAGTACGGCACGGGCTATTCCGCGTACCGGGGCAGTCTCGTGACGCGTTTTATGGGCGACTGCCTGCGCGATGCGCCGGGCGTGCACGTCTATATCCGCGACGCCGTCAGCGGCAACGTGTGGTCGGCCACGCTGTTGCCTACGTGTGTCCGCGCGGACCGGGAAAAAGCGGTGTTCGAGCCGCATAAGGCTACGTTTGAGCGCGCCTTGGGCAGCGTGGAGACCATCATGGAGGTGTGCGTCTCGCCCGAGAACGACATGGAGGTACGCAGCCTCGAGATCCGCAATACCGGCGATATGCCCGCACGACTGGAGATCTGCTGCGCTTTTTCACCCGCGCTTGCACCGCAGCGCGATTTTATGGCGCATCCGTCGTTCGTGGAGCTGTTCATCGACACGGAAACCGATGCAGCCAACGCGGCGGTTTACGCGCGGCGGCGGGGGAGCGAGCTGTGTTGCGGCATTAAGGCGTGTGCCTGTGAAACCGCGGAGCTGATGACCGACCGCGCGGCGATATTCGGACGCAATGTCGTAGGTATACCCGCGTGGGCAATGCCGCGCGCACAAGGCGACGTGGCACGGGCGCTGGGCGTGCAGTGCGGCGTAACCGTGCCGCCGGGAGAGACGCGTGCCGTGTCCTTTGCCATTGCTGCGGGAAAGTCCCGGCAGGCCGTGGCGGAGAACCTTTCCGGTATGACGGGCGAGGAGGATGTCCGGCGGCTGGTTCACCTTGCGTGGACGCATGCGCAGGTAGAGATGCGCTATCTGAAGCTGAAGGAAACGGAAGCCGCGCTGTTCCAGCGGATCGCGTCGCGCACCGTGCTGCCCGTACCGCCGTGTGTGGCTCCCGCCGGGCCAATGTCCGTTGGCATGCTGTGGAAGCACGGCATATCGGGTGACGATCCGATCATCTGCCTGCACGCGCACGACGCGGAACGCGCCGAAACTGTGCGCGTCATGGGCAAGGCGATGGAGTACATGCGGCTGAAAGGCATCAACGCCCAGCTGGCCATTATATATGACGGTGGGGCGCAGTATCTGTGCCCGTTGCGCGACCGCGTGGAGGAAGCCGCGCAGGCCGCGCCGACCGGGCGGATCGTCGCACTATCCAGCGCGCATGTGGAAGCCGCGGACATCGCCGCAGTGGACGCGGCATCCTGTTTGATCCTATCGGACGAGCAGACGCTGCTTGAACAGCTCAAAACGGAGCATCCCGCGACGGCACAGCAGGCCTTCCAACCAGCAGGAGAACCGGTGCATGCGCGGCTGCCACGCCAGATTCGCGCGTTCGATAACGGCATCGGCGGGTACATGAGTCACGGCGCGGAATACAGCATCGATATGGCGCAAGGCACGCCACGCCCGTGGTGCAACCTGCTCGTCAACGAGCGTTTTGGCAGCATCGTCAGCGCGGCAGGCGGCGGCTACAGCTGGGTGAACAATTCACGCACCTCGCGCCTCACGCCCTTCCGCAACGACCCGCTGTTTGATATTCCGGGGGAAGGGATACTTGTGCGCAACGACCGTACGGGTGAGGTGTTTGGCCTTGCCTCCAACCTGTGTGCGTCGGGGGCATATCGTACGACGCATGGCATCGGCTATACGGTTTTTGAACGCCATGGCGGAGTGGTGGCGCAGGCATTATGCTTTACAGATTGTGAACTGCCCGCCAGGGCTACGCTGCTTACGCTGGAGAATCGCACGGGCCGGGAGGACACTTATTCCGTGTTCTGTTTCGCAGAGCCCGCATTGGGGGAGACGCGGTGCGGCGGCATCTTTTCAACTTGCTCCGACGGGGAGATGCGGGCATACGCGGCGTTCGGCCCTGCCAAGGAGATGGTTCTTGCCCTGCCGGGCATGCAGACGGAGCATACCAACTCGGCGTTTGAATTCTTCGGTTCGCCCGGAGAGAACATCACGCCGCAGGCCATGAAGGCTGACGTGCTTTCGGGGCGCGACGGTGGTGGCACGACGGTTATGGCATTGCAGGGGCGGCTATCCCTTGCGCCCGGTGAAAAGAAGGAGCAGCTGCTGCTGCTTGCCTGCGGCGATACCACAGAGCTGGGCGAGGTGCGCAAGCGGTTTTCTGACGTCGGCAATGCCCGCGTGAGACTGGAGCAGACCAAGGTGTACTGGGCGAAGCTGACGGGCGGCATCCGCGTGTCTACGAATGATAAATCGCTCGACATGCTGGTAAACGGCTGGCTGTCGTATCAGGTCTATGCGGCGCGGCTGTTCGGGCGCACGGGCTACTATCAGTCCGGCGGGGCCTTTGGGTTCCGTGACCAGCTGCAGGATATGCTCTCGCTGGCCTATACCGACCCGCAGCGGCTGAAGGCACACATCCTGCACTGCGCCGAGCGGCAGTTCATTGAAGGCGACGTGCTGCACTGGTGGCACGAACCGACTGTGGGCGTACGAACGCACATCACTGACGACAAGCTCTTTCTTCCATATGCCGTGTGCGAGTATGTACGCGTCACGGGCGACGAGAGCCTATGGGAGGAGCCCGCGCGCTATCTGGAGAGCCGGTGCATTCCGGAGGGCAAATGCGACATCTACGAATGCTTCACTGTCGGAGAAACAAGTGAACCCCTGTTCTCCCACTGTATCCGTGCGATCGATTCTTCGATGGGCCTCGGCGAACACGGGCTGCCGCTGATGGGCGGCGGGGACTGGAATGACGGCATGAACCATGTGGGTGAAGGCGGCAAGGGAGAGAGCGTATGGCTGGCGTTCTTTCTCGCGGAAACGCTGAGAATGCTTGCGCCGGTGTGTGCCGCGCGCGGGGAGACGGAGCTGGCGGAACGCTATGCGCAGCACCGTGAGATGCTGATAAATAACGTCGAGCAGAACGCATGGGACGGCGGGTGGTATCTGCGGGCCTTCTTTGACGACGGCACGCCGCTGGGCAGTGCGTCTTCACCCGAGTGCCGCATCGATCTGCTGTCGCAGGGCTGGGCGGCCATCGCGGGTGCGCCGCGGGCCCGCCAGGCCTTTGATGCTGCGATGGAGCGGCTCGTGCTGCGTGAAGAAGGCATCATCCGGCTGCTGTGGCCGCCGTTCGATAAATGGGAGAAGGACCCCGGTTACATCCGTAACTATCTGCCGGGGGTGCGCGAGAACGGGGGCCAGTATACGCACGCTGCGGTCTGGTTCATCATTGCCGCCGCAAAGCTTAATCGCAGGGACGACGCGATCTCGCTGCTGCACATGATCAACCCTATCAACCACGCCCGCACGCAGGCTGACGCGTTGAAGTACCGCGGTGAGCCATATGTGGTTGCGGCGGACGTATACGATGCGACGGGCCACAACGGACGAGCCGGGTGGACGTGGTACACCGGTGCGGCGGGCTGGATGCTGCAGGCCGCGGTGATTCATATCCTCGGGATGCGCATCGAACACGGCGAGTTATCCATACTGCCCTGTGTGCCGGACGATTTTGGCGCGTACACCATCACGTACCGGCGTGGAGAGGCGCAGTATCTCATTACGGTGGAGGTGCAGCCGAGCTATGCCGGCGAGGCCTGGCTGTCGCTGGACGGCGAAAAATGGACGCACCACCTGCCGCTGAATGAAGCTGCGGGCGAGCATCAAATCCGTGCTTGTTGGAACCCGCCTGATGGTGATATACTGGGCACATGAATGAAGCATTTTTACCCGTATCCCGTGCCGAGATGGACGCACAGGGCATCGATCAGTGCGATTTTATCGTCGTAACGCCTGACGCGTACGTCGACCATCCTTCCTTTGCGATGGCTATCATCGGCCGGTATGTGCAGAGCCTCGGATTTTCCGTGGGCGTCATTGCGCAGCCGGACTGGAGGAGCGACGCGGACTTTAAGAAGCTCGGCGCGCCGCGCTACGCGTTTCTGGTCAGCGGAGGCAACATGGACGGCATGGTGGCGTTGTATACCGCCAGCAAGCACCTGCGCCGGGAGGACGATTACACGCCTGGAGGGGCAGCGGGCCATCGGCCCGTGCGGCCTACCATCGCGTATACCGCGCGGCTCAAAGCCGCGTTCTCCGGCATACCGGTTATCATCGGCGGGGTGGAAGCCTCCAACCGTCGTTTTGCGCATTATGACTATTTAGAGGACCAGGTGCGCCGTTCTTACCTCGCCGATTCCAAGTCCGATCTTCTGGTGTACGGCATGGGCGAAGCGCCGCTGCGTGACATCTGCACAAAGCTGCGGGAAGGCATCCCCGTAAGCGGGCTTGCCGGTATTCGCGGCACCTGCATCCTGCGCAGTTCGCTGGAGGAAGTGGGGCAGCACGTGCTGCTGCCTTCGTTCGAGAACGTACATGACTCCAAGAAGGACTTTGCGGAAGCATGTCGCCTGATCCACATCAACACCGTGCCTAACGGTAAAACGCTGGTGCAGGCGCACGGCGACCGCTATCTGATCGTATATCCGCCCGCACATCCGCTTTCCACGCCGGAACTCGACGCAGTTTACAGCCTGCCGTTCACGCGGCGGCAGCATCCGTCTTATACAGAGCCTGTGCCTGCGCTGCAGGAGGTGCAGTTCGGCGTTACGGCGCTGCGCGGCTGCCCGGCGCAGTGTGCTTTTTGTTCCATTGCCGCGCATCAGGGAAAGCGCGTCACCACGCGGTCCAAACGCTCCGTCGTGGAGGAGGTACGCCGCATCGCGGCCATGCCTGAATTCAAGGGTAACATTTCGGATGTAGGCGGGCCGACCGCCAACTTCTACGGCGCGATATGCACCAGTAAAAGCAGCGGCAGCTGCAACCGTTCCTGCGTATCGCCCAAGATCTGCGAGCACTTGCGCGTCAGTCACAAAGGTTACTGCGAATTGCTGGATGCTGTGGAACACGTACCGGGTGTACGCCGTGTATTCATCCGCTCCGGTATCCGCTACGACTACCTGATGGCCGATAAGGACCCGCACTTTATGGACCGCCTTGTGAAAAAGCATGTAAGCGGACAATTAAAGGTCGCGCCGGAACACGTGAACCCCGAGGTGCTCTGGCTGATGAACAAACCTCCCTACGCGGTGTACGAGCGGTTCGCACAGCGGTTTGAAGCCGCAACAAAGCGGGCGGGCAAGCCGCAGTTTTTACTGCCGTATTATATTTCGTCACATCCGGGCAGTACGCTGGAGACTGCCGTGGAGCTGGCGCTCGCGCTCAAGAAACAGGGCTTCATACCGGAACAGGTGCAGGATTTCTATCCCACGCCCGGCACCCTGTCCACCTGCATGTTCCATACCGGCCTCAACCCGCTCACGAGCAAGCCGGTGTATGTCGCGACTACGCCAGAGGAGAAGGCCATGCAGCGCGCGCTGCTGCAGTTCAACCAGAAGCGAAACTGGCCGCTCATCCGTAAAGCTTTGCTCCGAATCGGCCGCGAAGATCTGATTGGTCCGGGCAAGGAGTGCCTTGTGCCGGAGGAAACGCGTACTTCAGGCAGGACGGGCAGCAAAAGCAAGCATGTCAGCAAGCCGGATATCGGCGTCAGCGGCAGACCGGACTTTAAACGCGGCAGCAAGCCGGGTGGCGGGCAAAAGGAGAAACCGGACTTCCGGTACGGCAGCAAACCCGAAACTGAGCCGACCGGTAAACCCAGCCCCGGTATGGGAAGCAAACCGAACTTTAAACGCGGCAGCAAGCCTGGAATGGTGACAGCCAGCAAGCCGGACTTCAAGCACGGCAGTAAGCCAAGTGGACAGCCACAGAGCAAGGGGAGAAAAAGGCCGTGAAAAAGGCGCTGGTGCTGATCGACTATATTCACGACTTTGTGGACGATGACGGCGCGCTGACCGTGGGAAGACCTGCGCAGGAGATCAAAGAGGCCATTGCCCATGCCATCTCCCGGTTGGACCGGGATGACCTGCTCGTCCTTGCCAACGACAGCCACAACTGGAGCGAGCCTCATCCTGAAAAGAAACTGTTCCCCCCGCATGCCCTTGCCGGAACAAAAGGCGCAGAGACCGTACTCGAAGCGGAAACAGCAGGAGCGGCCTGCCGGGTAGTTACAATTACTAAGACGCGCTACTCCGCGTTCTTTAGCACAGGCCTTGCCGATATGCTGAAAGCAGAGGGAACGGATAAGCTGTACCTTGCGGGCGTATGCACCGATATTTGCGTACTGCATACTGCTGTGGAAGCGTACAACTTCGGCTTTGAGACTGCCGTGCTGGCCGATTGCGTGGCTTCGTTCAATCCGCAGGGGCATGAATTCGCGTTGAGCCATTTCAAAAACACGCTGGGATTTGAGCTTATAACGAGCGGGGAACTATAAGCCGCAGCTTGGGTGAGATTGACACAATCCCTTGCCTCGTATATGATGTGCATGTCGGCATTTAAGGACCGATATGCACTTATTTTATTAAATTGTACGTTTGTGGTATAATGAAAACCAGCAAGTCAAGGAGAGTGCGCATATGAAAAGGATACTGATCGTAGACGACGAACCGAGCCTGATCAAGGGGCTGCGCTTTAATCTGGAACAGCAGGACGGTTATACCGTGGACGAGGCGCTCGACGGGGAACAGGCGCTGGAGAAGTTCGCCCCCGACAAGTATGATCTGGTGCTGCTCGACCTCATGTTGCCCAAGGTGGACGGCATGGAGGTGTGTCAGCGCATCCGCAGCATCAGCAACGTACCTATCATCATGCTCACGGCCAAGGATGATGATATGGACAAGATTATGGGCCTTGAGTTTGGCGCAGACGACTATATGACCAAGCCCTTCAACATGCTGGAGCTCAAGGCGCGCATCAAGACGATATTCCGGCGCGTGGAGAACACGGAGAAGAACAAGGAAGCGCAGGTGCTGCGCGCCAAAAATATGGTGGTCAACCTCGAAAACCGCAGCGTTGAGGTGAACAGTCAGGAGATCAGCCTGACAGCCAAGGAATTCGATTTGCTGCAGCTTTTCATCACCAACAAGGGCAAGGTATATGACCGGGAGAAGCTGCTTGAGCTGATCTGGAAATACGAATATTTAGGCGACCTGCGTACGGTGGACGTGCATATCCGCCGTCTGCGAGAAAAGATCGAGAGCAATCCCGCCAAGCCCGAATATATCCTGACCAAGTGGGGAGTGGGGTATTATTTCGCGGATAAGTAGCATCCTTTACTCCATACGATGGCGGTTTGTGCTGATCTACCTGTTCGTCGCGGCAGCGGCGTTCGCGGCGGTCACTGTTGTGGTATCTTATGTCGCGGAAGATTATCTTGTCCGTCTGCGCGTCAAGGAGCAGCTTGGCAATACCAACAGCATCGCCGTCAGCCTTGCGCCATATCTTCAAAGCTCCAATTCCAAGAAGATGTACGAGATTGCGGAGGAAAGCTCCCAGCAATACGGCGGGCGCTTTCTGATACTCAACAAATCCGGCGTCGTGCAGGTGGACAGCTTTTCTATCTTCAACGGACAAAAGCTGGAGCATCAAGAGATATCCGATGTCCTTCTTGGCCCGGACGACGCCTCCTACGGCTTTCACAAGATGGAGGATGCCTCCGGGAACGAATTCTATGCGGTGTATTATACCGCGGCCATCGTTTATGACTCACAGACTATCGGCGCGGTGCTGTATGCGGACGACATTCAGGACGTGGTGGATGTCACGCAGGACTTTATCACCGCCTTTATTATTGTTTCATCCTTTGCCTGTGTGATATTGCTGCTCGTATCCCTCATCTTTTCCGGCTATATTACGCGGCCCATCAACGAACTGAAAAAGGTAACGATGTCCATTGCGCGCGGCAACCTGCACCAGCGGGTGAAGGTCTCGGGCCGCAGTGAGATTGCCCAGTTGGCGGGCACGTTCAACATGATGAGCGAACGGCTGGAGAACATGGACCGGGAGCGCAGCGAGTTCGTCTCCAATGCTTCACACGAACTGAAAACGCCCTTGAGTTCCATTAAAATACTCACCGAGTCGCTGTTGTATCAGGACGGCGTGGAGGAGCGGATATACAAGGAATTCCTTTCGGATATCAATAAGGAGATCGACCGTCTGACCAGCATCATTCAGGGCCTGTTGACGCTCGCCAAAGCGGACAGTGAGGCCGAGGCGCTGACCATGGACAAAATACTGCTCAGTGCGCTCGTATATAAGGTGGTCGCGGCTTTAAAGCCTATTGCCAACGGCAAGGAGATCACGCTGAATTATACCGTAACGAGTGAGCTTGAGATTGAGTGCGACGCGCTTAAGGTATCGCTGGCGCTGACCAACCTGATTGACAACGCCATCAAATATACCCGCAAGGGCGGTACGGTCTCTGTGACGGTGCAGCGTTCGGGTGGCAATGCCGCCGTTATCGTACGCGACAACGGGCGCGGCATCTCCGAGAAGGACCTGCCTTACATCTTCGACCGGTTTTACCGGGTCGACAAGGCCCGCGCGCGGGATACGGGCGGCAGCGGTCTGGGGCTACACATTGCGCGAAAGATCGCTTTGCTGCATGGCGGCAGCATCGACGTTACAAGCGAGGAAGGCAAGGGCAGCACGTTTACGCTGTACCTGCCGCTGAGGAGCTGATTATGAGAAAGTTCAGGATCATCGTTTCCATTATGATGATATGCGTGCTGGCGCTGGCAGGCTGCCAAAAAAGCGAGCCCAGCGTTTCGGTGAACACGCCGGATATTAACCCGAAGGCTGAGGCTGCCAACAAGGATACCGTCGACGTGGCGCTGTACTTCTGCTACAGCGGCGAAAAGCTGCTGGCTGCCGAGACGCGCACCATTGAGGTGCCGGTAAGCACGACGCTGGAAAACGCGGTAATCAATGCGCTCATTGCCGGACCTTCGGCTGGCCTCAACGAGCTTTCCCGACTGTTCTGGGATGGGGTGAAGCTGACCAGTCTCGATTCCATTGGTGACATTTTGTTCGTTACACTTTCCGAAGAGTTCGTATCTACTCAGCCGCCGGAAAATGAGCTGGTACTGGACAGCACCAGTGCGCCGGAACAAAAGCTGCTGGCTCTCGAATCCATTGCGAGTACCATCATCGAGATGGGCATATATTCAAGCGTTCAGTTTCAGGTGGACCGCGGCACAGGGACAAGCGAGCGCATCACACGGGCGGAGGCGGGCATGGACCAGAATTCGCAGGAGTCGCTTGAACCGCTGAAACGAGATAAGAACCTGATATTAACGCCGCAGAACACTGTGGCGCAGGTGCTGGACGCGTTCAATAAGAAGGACTGGGCACGGCTGTACGACTATACGGCGTATACCAGTCAGGACGGCGCGCAGAAGCCCGACAGCGACGCGTTTACCCTTGCGATTTCGGGGACCGGCAACTCGATTGAATCGTATACCATCGAGGACTCCAACGTCTCATATGACGGCCAGACTGCCATCGTCATGCTCAGCCTTACATTGAAGACGCGCGAGGGGGACACTCAGGAACGCCCCAATTTTTCGGTGATATTGATGCGGGAATCGTATATCTGGAAGGTATCGTATATCTCGGTACAAGAAATATTTGTAAACGTGGAGTAGCCATGAAAAGGACTTTGGCCATCCTGCTTGCGGCATGCCTGCTGCTGAGCGGATGCGGCGTTATTACAGAAACGGATGAAACAGGAGCGATCGTGTCTACGAGCGTTCTTGATATGAGTTCGAACGAATCCACAGGCCGCGTGATGACTTCGGCCGTGTATTTCTATAACCCAACCAGCGGCATGCTGACTGCCGAACCGCGCAGGCTGCTCATCAGGACTGATACCAATCCGGCGGAAGCTGCGGTGCAGGCGCTGCTGGCTGGCCCGTCGGAGAGCAGCGGACTCACCAGCGTGGCTCCTGTGGGCATGACGCTCGATTCCATTGAGTTCTCCCGCGAGGTGGCTAACGTATACCTGCTGTATGACGGAGCGCCAATGCAGCAATTGGACGAGTATACCCTCGAGTTGGCAATCGCCAACACGGTCACCGATATTTTAGGTGCGACATATATCTGCGTATTTTTGAACGGTATGCAGACCGGTTTTAAGGGCGGGCTCCGCGCACCGCTTAAAAAGCAGACGGTCAGCGTGAAGGAGGCATTAGACCTGGCTGACGCGAAATTCGCTGCGGGCCGGACGCTGCTGACGGATGTGACGACGCCTGATGAAGCGCAGTCCACGGCGACGCCTGCCGTGACGGAAACGGATACCCTGCCAACGGAGGAGCCCTACGTTCCTGAAACGATGGAGTTGCAGACCGTACTGTATTATATCTCCAAGGACGGCGGATACCTGCTGCCCGAGGTTCACACGATAAAATATACGCAAGGCAAAGTCGTGGATGCGCTAATCGCGGAGCTGAAAAAGACCCCCAACAACTCAACGCTGATGAAGAGCCCGCTCTCGGAGGACCTTGCAGTCACCGGAGCATTGACGACGTTGGATGACGGCACTCGCACACTGTCGCTCGACTTTTCGGAGCGCATCGATTCGGGCTCGGATGAGGTAATCCTGTCGTACGCGTCCATCATTTACACGCTTACAGGCTTCATTCCGGGTGTGAACAAGGTTGAACTGTATGTTTCCGGCAACCCCATCACTTCCATCGGCACGATGAGCAATCTGGGAGACGGCATCCAGCGCAGCGATTTTACCGGTTATATTGGCAGCAGCGCGCTGCTGTACTTTGATGACAGCAATTCGGACCTGCTGCTTGCGGTATCACGCAGCATGGAACAGGGCAGGACATGGAGTGCCCGTGCCCGCGTGCTGGAGCTCTTAAGAGGGCCGCTGAAGGGCGATGGCGACGACGTACTTCCGATCATGCCGAAGGGCGTAACGGACGACGATATCCTGTCAGTCGACGTATATGGGGATACGGCCTATGTGAACCTGTCACAGAATTTCAAAGATGCCTGTGCCGGGATGACCGCAAAAACAGAGATGCTGCTCGTGTATGCGATCGTCAATACGATCACCGCGATGGACGGCATCAGCAAGGTGCAATTTCTGATTGAGGGGCAGCAGACACGGACCCTTGCGGGAACGCTGTGCCTTTCCGATCCCTTCTTAAAGAATTACGGCATTATCAAGGACATCGGCTAAACGCGGATCGAGACGCGGTACTCCGTGAGCCACATGTTGAGCTGCAGGAGAAACGCGAACAGCTGCGGCCCAGTCATAAGCTGCCCGAACCAGGGCGTCACGATGCCGGAACAGCCCAGCATATCTTCCACGTTCTGCCGGTCGATCAGCGCATGGATAGGCGCGCCGCTGTCGCTGAGCGTTTCGCGCAGTGCCTGCGTAACAAGCCTTGTATACTCGGGATGATGAGTCTTGGGATACGGGCTTTTTTTGCGCCCGCGAATCGCTTCGGGCAACAGATCGGCCACGGCACGGCGCAGGATGCCCTTTTCCATGCCATCCGCGTTCATGATGTCCCATGGTATATTCCATGCGTATTCCGCGATGCGATGGTCGCAGAAGGGCACACGCACCTCGAGGCCGCACGCCATGCTCATCCGGTCCTTGCGCTCCAGCAGATTGGCCATGAACCATTTTTGGTTAAGGTAGAACATCTGCCTGCGCCTGCGTTCGATAAGCTTCTCGTCGCCGAGCAGCGGTGTTTCCTCCACCGTGTCGAGATACCGGCTGCGCGCATATCCCTCGATATTCAGGCGGCCCAGATCCTTGGACATTACGCGGCGACGCAGGTCGAGCGAGTTCGCCCAGGGAAAAATATCGAGCCCCAGCAGGTCTTCACGGTAGAACCATGGATATCCGCCGAAAATCTCGTCGGCGCATTCGCCGGAGAGCGCCACAGTGGCATGGCGGCGGATCTCACGGCAGAACAGCAAAAGGCTGGAGTCCACGTCGGCCATGCCCGGCAGGTCGCGCGCAACCATGGCATCCTTCAACGAAGCGACAAGCGCCTCAATGCCGACGATGAAGTCCGTGTGGCTGCTGCCGATATGGCGGCGCATCAGGCCGATGTAATCGCTGTCCGGGCTGGGCTGGAACAGGCTGCGGGTAAAGTACTTCTCGTTGTCCGTATAGTCGATCGAGAACGTGTGCAGCTGCTCGCCCTTTTCCGCTGCAGCTTTTGCCGCAATAGCAGAGAGCGTGGAGGAGTCCACACCGCCCGAAAGGAATGTACACACCGGCACGTCTGCAACAAGCTGCCGCCGGGTGGTGTCGTTGATGAGCCACTTGAGTCTTTCGGAAGTATCCTCGAGGGTGCCCGTATGTTCCGCGCAGACGTACTGCCAGTACCGGTGTACGTATGTGCCGAGCGGCGAGCAGATCATGCACTCGCCCGGCCGCAGCTCTTCGATGCCGGAGAACAGCGTTCGTCCCGGTGTGCGCGCAGGCGATAGCGCGAACAGCTCGAGCACCCCGGTTTCATCCATTACGGGCGTTATATCAGGGTGCTTCAGGATAGCCTTAATTTCGGAAGCGAACAGCAGTGCGTGTTTCGTGCGGGCGATGAACAGCGGCTTGACGCCCATGCGGTCACGGGCGAGGAAGATGCGCTGCTTGCGCTCATCCCAGATGCCAAACGCAAAGATACCGTTGAGTTTATCAACGCAGGAAGGGCCCCACTCAATGTACGAGAGCAGCAGCACCTCGGTATCGGAATGCGTAAGCAGCGTGTGTCCGCGCGCGATCAATTCGGCGCGCAGTTCAGGCGTGTTGTAGAGCTCACCGTTGTAGACAATAGCGTATGTATTGGAACCGATGCTGCGCACCATGGGCTGTGTGCCGCCCGCCGGGTCCACGACGGTGAGCCGCCTGTGGCCCAGCGCAGCCTGGTGTGTCATGAAACTCCCTGCGGCATCCGGGCCGCGGTGTGCGATGGCGTCCATCATGCGGGACAGCACCTCGCTTTGCGTCAGCAGACTGTTCTCAAAATCAACGATACCCACGATTCCGCACATAAATGGAAGCCCTCCCAAAGTGATGTTCAGTACTTTAGTATATGAGGAGCGGCAAAAGGCGTGATTGACCTCCTGCAAAACCAGCGTTGCATCGCACCGGCAAATGCATTACAATAAAGCCAGATTCTTTGGGAGGATAACCGATGCCCGGACAGAACCGAACGAAAACGCTGGTGGTTACCAGCATGCTGGCAGCGCTGATATTTGTGATTACCTTTTTGGTGGCGATCCCTGTTCCCTCCACCAGCGCCTATGTGAACATCGGAGACAGCGTGATTTATTGCGCAGGCCTGCTGGTAGGCGGGCCATGGGCTGCCGCGGCCGCCGGTATCGGCAGCATGCTCGCCGATTGGGCAGTAGGCGTACCAATCTATATGCCGGCTACGCTGATCATCAAGGCGCTGATGGGATTTGTCTGCGCCAAGATCGCAAAGAACGGAAAACTCCCCCTGTTTATACTGGGCTGTGTGACTGGCGGGGCCATCATGGTTCTGGGTTATGGCGCATATGAGGTGTTCTTTATGAACGGCTGGGGATATGCTGTCGTCACGTTGCCGGGGAACCTGATTCAGTGGGCAGGCGGCGTTGCCGCAGCCATCGCACTGTACTTTCCTGTGAAACGCGTGAAAGGTTTGATCGGATGAAGCTTACCTGTATCGGAAAATACGGCCCGTTCCCTAAAGCGGGGGAGGCCTGCTCCTGTTACCTGCTGTCCCACGAAGGCAAGAACGTGGTGGTTGACATGGGTTGCGGTGCGCTTTCCAAGCTGCTTTTAAAGTTGCGCGTGCCCGATATCGACGCGGTGGTGCTCTCGCATCTGCATACCGACCACATGGGGGACATGCTCACGATGCGCTATGCGCTGGAGGTCGCTAAAAGGCTGGGCTGGCGCAGCGAACCACTGCCCGTGTACCTGCCGGAGCAGCCTGCGGCGGAGGCCGGACTGATCGCATCTCACCCGATGGTGGAAGCGCATTATATTTCTGACGGCATGCAGGAGACCATCTGCGGTATGAACGTGCAGTTTGCATTGATGCCGCACGCCATACCGAGCTATGCCATGGCCTTCAGCGCGGACGGACGCATGCTGGTCTATTCCGGTGACACGCGCGACAATGATACTTTTGCAAAGTTCGCGTCGGATGCGGACCTGCTGCTGATGGACGCCGCTTTTCTTACCAAAGACAAAGGGCCTGCAGCACAGCATGTCTCCGCGCAGGATGCAGGACGTATTGCCCGTGAAGCGGGGGTTAAGCGCCTGCTGCTCACGCATATCTTCCCGGAGTACGACACGGATGAGCTGGTTCGTGAGGCACAGGAACAATACCCGGAAGCGGAGCTCATTGAAGTAAACAAAAGCTACGAGGTGTAGATGAATCGGACGCGCCGCGTCATGAATCGCCGCCCGCTGCTGTCTGCAGCCGCCGCGCTCGCGGTGGGCATCGTTGCAGGACGGTATCTTCACCTCTCCATTGCCTATATCATTATCGCCGTGATCTTTGCTGTCGCGGCGGTTTTTGTTTTTCGGCGAAGGCTGCGGGCAATGCTCGCGCTGGCTTGTGCAGCGCTTGGCTTTTTCGGCGCTTTTCTGGCTTCGACCGCCATGTCAACAAAGACCGCGCGGGAGGGGGAGGACCTCACGGTCACGGGCCGGGTGTACAGCGAACCGTACGTTAACGACTACGGCAGCACCGTCATGATGTTGGATCATGTGCATATTGAAGGCAAAGCGTATGGTAACGTCAAGCTCTATGTATCGGACGGCGCACAGCTGATATGTGGCGACGTGGTAGAGACGACGGCGGAGATTGACCTTCCCAAAGGCGTGCGCAATCCGGGCGGCTTCGATGAGCGGCTGTACCTCGCCTCACAAAACGTCTATCAAAAGGCCTATGCTGATACCGTCACGGTCACAGGCTGGCAAGGCGGATTAGGCATTCTTTTCATACAGGCCCGGCAGACGCTGGCAAATACGGTGGATGCCATATTCGAGTCAGATATCGCGCCCATTGCCAAGGGCATGCTGCTGGGCGACAAGAGCGGTCTGGATGAGCAGACCTACGCGGCGTTCAAGGATACCGGTATGGCGCACGTACTGGCAGTATCGGGGCTGCACGCAGGCATCCTTATCGCCTTTGTCTATTATCTGCTGCGTCTGCTGCGCTTGAGGCGCACACCGCGCCTCGTCGTCACCGTTGCGTTTATCGTGCTTTACGCCTGCGTGACCGGGCTCACGCCTTCCATTGTGCGTGCGGGTATCATGGCCTGCACACTGCTGTTCATGCGGCATCTCGGACGGCAGAACGATACCCTGAACGCCCTTGCGCTGGCATTCATTATCTCGCTGCTCATAAGCCCATTGGATTTATTCATGGCAGGATTCCAGCTTTCCTTCGGAGCCGTTTTTGGGATTTTAACTTTAGGCGCACAGATAAAGCATGGGATGGGCAGCCTGCTGCAGCGAAAACGGGCATGTTGGCTGACAAACTGGCTTGCTAACGGGGTATCCGCGTCGGTGGGCGCAACCGTGGGTACTGCGCCGTTGCTGGCGTCGTCTTTCAACCGTGTGTCCATCCTCAGCATCCTGCTTAACATTGCGGTGATTCCCATCGCATTCGCTGCCATCGTAACGGTGTTTATCACGGTGTTGATCGGGCTTGTTATCGGCAGCGCGGCGTCGTATGTCGCACTGGTGCCCGCTGCCGTGATCCGCTTTATGATGACGATCATCAACTGGGCAGCGTCGATTCCGTTCATCGCAGCCAATGTTGCCTCCCCGCCGTGGTACATGACGCTGGCATGGTTCGGAGTGCTGTTTGCCACATCCGGGTATGTGCTGACCCGGACAAAAGCTAAAGCGATTTTCAGCAGTGCGCTTGCGGCGCTGGCCCTGCTTACAATGCTGGTTTCCCGGCCCTCCGGTATGGTTCTCGTGTTCCTGGACGTGGGGCAGGGCGATGCGGCATATATCCGCACCGCACAGGGGGGCGAATACTTTGTCGACGGCGGCCCGGAACGCAGCGCAAACGAGGTGGTGTCCTTTGCCGTTCGGCAGGGAGTGACGCCCGATGCGGCGTTTGTTTCACACACCGACAGCGATCATTTTACAGGTCTGGTAGCGCTTTATGATGCAGGGCTGCTGCATAAGGTCTACTGCTCATATCAGGAGGAGGAGGCGGTTCGCGCCGCGATGCCGGATGCCGAGGTGGTGCCGTTGGCTGCGGGTGATACCGTGCTGCTGGACGGTACGACGCGCGCCGTGGTATTATATCCTTACCGCGACACAGAGCCGGAATCCGCAAACGATGGGTCGCTCGTGCTGATGTTGGAATACGACGGGCATACTGCGTTGCTGACCGGCGACATTCCGGGCAGGGTGGAAACGCAAGTGTTCGCACCCGTCGGCGAGGTTGACATCTACAAAGCCGCACACCACGGCTCCAACGGCTCCTCGTACCGGCTGCCGCTCTCTGTGCTGACCCCGGAATACAGCGTGGTCAGCGTGGGCCGAAACAGCTACGGACATCCAGGCGAGCTTGCGATGGATAACCTTGAGGATTATTCTGGCACAGTCTATACGACAGAAGAGGAAGGCGCAGTGGAATTCAGGATTAACGATGATATTCGAGTACATACATACGGCGGGCAGGGCTGATGGCGGACAAGAACCTTTATCTCTTTTCGGGCGAGTATTATATGGTCAGAAAAGCGCTCAGCAGCCTGATTGATTCACTGGCGCTGCCGCTGCCCGAGATCAACATCACAGGCTTCAAAACCATGCCATCCGTAGATACGCTCATCGAGGCCTGCGCGGCGCTGCCCATGATGGCGGATAAGCGGCTCATCTATGTGACCGATTACCCATCCCAAACGTCGGAAAACGACTCGTCAGACACGAAACGGCTGGCAGCCTTTCTGCCGAAGCTGCCCGAAACCACGGTGCTTGTTTTTGCGTGCGAGGACGCGCCGGACAAGCGTCGGGCCCTTTATAAACGTATTGCGGAAACGGGGATAGTACGAGAGTTTCCGCCGCCCAAAGAGAAGGACTGCGCAGCCTTTGCGGTGGAGCAGGCCAAAACGCACGGCATCCGGATGTCCATCGCCACAGCAACGCAGCTTGTGAAGCTCGCAGGTTGCGATTATTACACGATGGAAAATGAAGTGGCCAAGCTGGCGGTATATGTGGGAACGGGGGAGGTCACAGCCGAGCATGTGCGCCAGTGCGCTTCCCGTACGCTCGATTACAATATATTTGAACTGCACAATTTGTTCATCCGGCGCGACGCGGGAAGTGCGCGCATGCTGCTGGCCGATGTGCTGGATACCGAGCGGCCCGAAGGACTGATCGGGCTGTTTGCGAAGAAGTTCCGCGATATGTACAAGGTGCGTTCGCTGATGGATCTGGGTTACGGGCCTGCGCGCATCGCTCAGACACTGCAAATGAAAGAATATCCCGCACAAATGCTCGTTTCGGAATGCGCGAAATTTACGCGTGATCATCTCCAGAATGCGTTGCGCGCGCTGGCCGACCTTGACTATGCGGTGAAAAGCGGGGAGAAGGACGCGCTGCTGGCGATGTCACAGACGCTGCTGGCGATTTATAACCTTTGAGCCATGGGGTAAACGCAAAAAGTCTGCAGTCCAACGGACTGCAGACCGTATACGCTAAGCGGATAGGCGAAGGTTACGCGGAAAGCGTCGAGACGGCTTTAGCGATCTGCACCTTTTTGCGGTTGACGCTGTTGCGATGGACGATACCCTTGATCGCGGCGGAATCCAGCGCGCCTTCATATTCCTTCGATAGCTTAGCCACGGCTTCCTTGTCACCTGCGGCCACGGCAGCTGTAAACTTCTTGGCGACCGTCTTGAGTTCGGACTTGATCACGCGGTTGCGCAGGTTCGCTTTTTCTTCCACGCGCACGCGGCGCTTGGCGGATTCAATATTTGGCAAGTGTCTTTCCTCCGTTAATGGTACTCTTTTGATAACGCATCGTATTTTAACATACGCATTCGACTTTTGCAAGTCCGGTTTGTCAATCAAACCACGTTTTTATCATACCTTAAAGGATGTATTTTTACCTTCGCGGAGAGTTTATAAGCATTATTGACATCGGCATCCGGTTATGATAAACTTTCGTCTTGTCGGTTATACATGCTTCTTTAAGGACCGGCGAAAGCCTGCGCCTGTAGCTCAGCAGGATAGAGCAACGGCCTTCTAAGCCGTGTGTCCAGGGTTCGAGTCCCCGCAGGCGCGCCATTTCGTTTCGTCGGTGACTAAAAAGCATTATTAACATGGTGGGCGTAGCTCAGTCGGTTAGAGCGCCAGGTTGTGGCCCTGGAGGTCGTGGGTTCGATTCCCACCGCTCACCCCATTTTACTCAGGGAGTTCCCGAAAAGCTTGGGGGTAGCCCCGAAGCCCCCGGAAAGCAAAGCTTTGCGGGATGAGGCGATGGGGTGTAGCCAAGTGGTAAGGCACGGGACTTTGACTCCCGCATTCGCAGGTTCGACCCCTGCCACCCCAGCCAATCTTTTTAAAAGTGAACCGATGAAACCGTTTTATATCCGCCGGATATGGACGGTTTTTTCATTTTACCTTACAAAAGCGTAAATAAAATGTGAAAACAGCATAGCGATACTCATTTTTTTATACCCCACACCGAAACACTGTATGGGAGGGAGAAAGGAAGGAAAAGTGAACATTTCATCAGTATCATCCGGAAATGCGGCAGGCACATCCACAGGCAGCGCTGGCAAGATTGAGCGGTTGCAGAAGCAGTTGGAAACGCTGCAGAAACAGATGGAGAAGCTGGAAGACAGCGACATGGAGTCGGAGACCAAGGAAACTGTAAAAAGCACGCTGCAGGCACAGATTGCTCAGGTTGAAGCGCAGATTCAGGCAATCCGGCAGCAGAGCAAGACGGAAACGCAGCAGGAACAGCAACAGCTGGATGAAACCAAAAGTATTCAGACCCGTACCGGCAGTATCGACGTAATGGTGTAACCGTAGCCCCGGAAGAACCTCAGTAATGAGGTTTTTTCATTTTCCCCTTGGGCTGGCATGGCCCGCGTGGTATAATCGGCACCAAGGGAAAACGTATGAAAAGATTGTATGTCGCATACGGCGACGACGCAAAGAATATGGCGCGGCAGCTTGTCGAAGCCGTGGACCCCGCCAAGGGGCTGAAACGGGATGCGCTTATTGCGCTTAAGCCCAATCTCGTGGTCGCCAAAGACTGGCGCAGCGGCGCGACCACCAATCCCGCCATATGCGAAGCCGTAATCGAATATTTTAAGGAACGCGGCTTTTCGCGCATCCGCATCGTGGAAAGCGCGTGGGTGGGCGACAGCACGCAGCGTGCCTATCGCGTGTGCGGCTATGAGGCGCTCTCGGAGCGCTATGGCGTGGAGTTGATCGACGTCAAAAAGGATCGATATGAGGTGCGCGAAAGCGGCGGCTTCAAGACGGAGATATCGCATAGCGCACTGGAAACGGACTGCCTCGTCAACCTGCCGCTCATCAAGGGTCACTGTCAGACGCGTATGACCTGCGCGCTGAAAAATATGAAAGGGCTCATCTCCGACCGGGAGAAGCGGCGGTACCATACCCTTGGGCTGCACGAACCCATTGCACGGCTGAATACAATGATCCATCCCACGCTCACCATCGCGGACGGCATCTGGACCGATCCCGGCTTCGAGGAAGGCGGAAATCCGGTGCGCGGTAACGTGATGGCTGCGGGAGACGACAGCGTACTGATCGACGCGTTTGCAGCGCGGCGGCTGGGGCTCGATCCGCACAGTGTCGGTTATATTCGGCTTGCAGAGCAATATGGCATCGGCAGCGCGGGTCTGGATGCGGCGGAAATCGTTGAGCTTGGCGGCGTGCGCACCGAAACCGCAGCCGCAGAGGGCGTGCCGGAGGCGGTGGCGTCACGCATCGATGTGCGTGGGGCATGTAGCGCATGCTATGCCAGCCTCGTTTCGGCGCTGATGACGCTGGGCGAAGCGGCAGGCAATGAACCAGTCTGCATAGGGCAGGATTTCCGTGGACAGCGCGGGAAGCTGGGGTGCGGAAACTGCACGGCAAAATTCGAGCACTGTATCAAAGGATGTCCGCCCAAGGCGGAGGACATCGTGCAATATTTCAAATCATATAAGGAGCGGTCATGAAACAGTTTACGATCGTGCTGGACGGCATCGCCGACCGGCCGCAGGAGAAGCTGGGCGGCAAAACGCCCATGGAAGCGGCGAAAACGCCTGGATTGGACGCGCTTTTTGCCATGGGCAAGCCTGGCACGGTACGCACCATTCCGTCGGGGCTGGAGGTAGGCAGCGCCGTGGCGAACCTGAACCTGCTGGGCTACGACCCTGCCAAGGTCTATCGGGGCCGCGCGGTGATCGAGGCCGCGGGCGCGGGCATTCCCGTCAATCCAGCTAACCTGTACATCCGCACCAACTTCGTGACGCTTTCGGGCGGGAGCTTTGACGCGGGCAGGATGGAAAGCTACAGTGCGCACGACGTGGCTACGGAAGATGCCGCACCGCTTACTGAGCGGCTGAATCGCGAGGTGTTCACTCCGCCGTTCCACCTGCACCACGTCGACACGTTCCGCAACATACTCGTGGTGGAAGGCGCGGCAGCGTTGGCGGAGCAGCTGAAGTTTATGCCCGCGCACGACATGATCGGCGGTGCCGTGGCGGACTTCACCAAAGGCGGCGAGCTGATGCAGCAGTACTTTTCCATGATGCGCCGCGCGTATGAGGTGCTGCAGGCGGATAACCCGACGCACGCCAATGCCATCTGGTTCTGGGGAGCGTCCAGCGCACCGGAGATCTCGGGCGGCGCGGAAGGCAGCCGCGTGGTGCTGGCTGAGACCTCGCTGATGCGCGGCATCGCGGCACTGACGGAGATTCCCTGCGTCACCATGGACGAGTCACGCGGGTTCATCGAATTCCTGAAGGACAAGACGAACGCCGCCGTTAAGGCTGTAGGGGAGCATGATTACGCCTACATTCACATCCAAAAGCTTGATGACCTCTCGCATGAATTGGATATCGAGGGCAAGATGCACGCCATCGAAGACATTGACGAGCACTTTATCCGGCCGTTCTTCGCTCAGGTGAAGGAGCCATACAGTGCGGTGATCGTTTCGGACCACTACACGTTCTCGGACAGTGGCGGCCATGGCGCGGAGCCTGCACCCTTTTTGCTGCTGGGCCATGGAACGGGAGCCGGTACGGGGCGCTTTACGGAACAGTGCTGCCGCGACGCGGGTTTCACCATGACTGCGCCCGAACTCGTCGCGCTGCAGCGCAGCAAAGGATAAAACCATGGATTTTGAGTTTCTCACGGCACATAAAATCGTATTCGGACGCGGTGCGCTTGCCAAACTGCCCGCGCTGTGTCTGCCGCTCGGCGAACGGCTGATGATCGTCGCAGGCGGCGCGATATCGCGTACGGGCGCGGTGGACCGGTTGGCGGACAGGCTGATGAGCGAGGACGCGGAATGCCTGATCTATCCCTGTGCTTCGGGCGAGCCCACTGTGGAGTCGGTGGACGCGGCGATCGAGGCCGGGCGCAAAGCTGACGTGAACGCGGTGATCGGAATCGGCGGCGGCAGTGCGCTGGATACCGCCAAGGCCGCGGCAGCGGTCATTCCGAATATCGGCAGCGTACGCTACTACCTCGAAGGCGTGGGGGATAAAAAGCTCAAATTTGCCCCACTGCCGTTTGTCGCCGTACCGGCTACGGCGGGCACGGGTACCGAGGTGACGAAAAACGCCGTGGTGATGTCGCGTGAGGAACAGTTTAAAAAGAGCATTCGCGACGACCGGATGATCGCGCGCATCGCGCTGGTTGATCCGGAACTCACGATTTCGGTGCCACCTGATGTGACGGCAGCCTCCGGCATGGACGCGATCTGCCAACTCATTGAGAGCTTTACCGCAAAGCGTGCCAACGACTTCTGCGATGCGATGTCGCTTTATCACGCGCCGCGCGCAATGGCAGCGCTCCGCCGCGCATATGACGACGGCAGCGATATCGAGGCGCGGGAGACGATGTCTTTGGCTTCTATGGTGAGCGGTATGTGCCTCGCCAACGCGGGTCTGGGCGCGGCGCATGGTATCGGCGCGGGTCTGGGCGCGCTGCTGGGTGTGCGCCACGGCATCGCCTGCGGAATGCTGCTGCCGCACGTAATGCGCTACAACCTATCGCGCGGCTGCGACAAATACGCTGCGCTGGGCCGAGCAATCACCGGTCAGCTCCTGCCCGACGATCAGAAAGCGGCGCTGGCCGCGGCGGACGCGGTGGAAACGCTGTGCTCATACCTGAAGCTGCCCGCACGACTCGGCGAACTGGGAGTTAAGCCTGAGATTGCGCCAGAGCTAGCCAAAGCGTCAATGGGGTCCTCCATGAGCAAGAATCCGGTAGACATTTCACTGGAAGAATGCGAAGCGCTGATCCGTTCGCTCATATAATCAATGACTCGCCGCATATGCATGTACCGGGAGTGATTGCATGGATAAGCCGGTTTATCACAGGCTGCAGCGCGGCGAAACGTTAGAGTTATTAAGCGCACGTTATGGTGTACCGGTGTGCATGATCGTGTGCGCTAATGAAGAACTGCGTCCTGACGCGATACGATATGGCGCGGTGCTGACTATTCCGCGCAAGAATTGGTGCAGTCGCGGTAGCGAGCCGCCGCAGGCTCCGAAGCTGCCGCGTTTCCGGTATGCGGAATATGTGGTGCAGCCGGATGATACGTTGTACGGCATTTCGCTGCGCTGTGGCCTCACCATGCGCATATTGCAGAAGGCCAACAGCCTTAACGGTGTGGCGGAGTTGCAGCCCGGAACGCGGTTGCGCGTCCCGGTGATATCCGGCAAGCGCTATTACGCGCGTGAAGGGGAGAGTCTGGCTGATATCGCAGCGCGTCACGGCGTGACGGAGGATGTGCTGAGAGAAAAAAACTTACTTGAATACGGGGAGCGTATCGGCCCCGGCGCGTGCTTGTTGATATAGCGCGGAATATACAAAATGTTGTGCTTTTTTTCCGCTCCTGTGATACAATAAAACAAAAAAAGAGAGCGGGGTTATGAATATGGATACTCTGGCAATCCTCGTTTTAATCGGTTATGCCTTGGTGGGTGTGGTGCTCTGCTTCTTTGGCAGCCGGTGGGCAAAGGCGATCGTTGCAGTATATGGCTTCGCGGCTGGATTTATTCTGGCACATGCGCTGCTGCCGCTGCTGCTGACTTCGATGAGCAGTACGCTGATCCTGTTTTTCAGCCTTGGCGTGGGCGTCATTGTGGCGTTGCTGTTTGTACTGTTGTTTTATGTCGGTATTTTCTTCGTGGGCTTTGGCGCGGGCGTTGCGCTGTCCCTACTGATTGTGCAGGTGTTCTCACTGAACCTGTACGCATGGTATGTATACATTCCCGCGCTGATTCTCTGCTGCGTACTTGGTTCGCTGACGCTCAACAACCGGCGCATCTTCCTGTCAATCTTTACGGCTTATATCGGCGCATCCGCGCTGGCGGTCGTCATCGATCAGCTTTTCCATCTGAAGGACGGCGTTACCATGCCTGCGCTGTCGCTGAGCGACCCGGAGTTGCTTGCACAGCAGACCTCTGTGGTCTATCTGGTCTCTCTGGGAGTGCTGTTTGTTGCAGGCCTTGTAATACAGCTTGCGGTTACCAGCAAGAACAAACAAAAATAAAGGGATTAGAGGGATATCAATGGATCTGTCCTGGGTGATACTGATCTGCGGTGCAGCTACACTCATACTCGCATTGGTCTTCGTATTTTTTGGATATAAGCTTGCGCGGTTTCTGATGCCGATCTGCGGCGTACTCGTTGCGCTTGCCGTACTGTGGGCGTTTGCGCTTCCGGCGCTTCGGCTGGACGTGCTGGCGACATGGCTGTTTATGGGCGGCGCGGGTATCTCCGTTTATATCCTGCTGTTCTTTTTCAAACGGATCTCGGGATTTTTTGTCGGCCTTACGGGTTCGGCGCTGCTGATGACTTTTATCGTCTATGCGCTGGGTCTGTCGTCCGTGCCCTACATTAATCCCATCTGCCTCACGCTGTGTGCGGTATCCGGTCTGCTGGCCATCGTTTACCGCAGGAACGCTGTGATTGCGTTCACGGCGATGACCGGTGCCTGTGTTGCCATGTATGCCGGTCTGTATCTGCTTATCGCAGGCGTCAATCCGGGCGCTTTCGATGCGGGTGTACTGCCGCAGCTGTCGGCGTTTCTTTCCGCACAGAAGTATCTCGTTGCGGGCGCTTCGCTCGTTCTGATGGTGATCGGCATCCTTGTACAGGGAGCTGTCACATCAAAGAGTCAGGTGCTGCCCGGACCGGAGCAGGGACAGCGCGAATCGGCATCGAAGAGCACCGGGAGAAGACTGGAATGGCTGTCCGATGATTCGTCTGATACGGATGATCCTACGGGAATGGACCTATAAATCTAAACATAACAAAAGCGCCTTCAGGCGCTTTTTCTTTTGCGTTCAGGTCAGACCGAGAAAGACAGCGGCGAGGACGACCAGGAGAATCACGATTGCGCCGGGTATCAGCATCATGTAAAACATGCGCCGGCCTGCCCGGCTGGCAAAGTTGACGGTGATGCCTCTGCCGTTTCGCCGCTCCACAAAGTCCCTATCATCATCCGGATTGTAATAGAACATCCCGAATTTCACATGCGGGTCTTTGGGCTTTGCCTCTGTGCTCATGTACGGTACTCCGCATTAATTTTCACATAGTCCAGAGAGAAGTCGCACGTCCACATGGTGTCCGAAGCGTCCCCTTCGCCGAAGTCCAGCGTATACGTGACTTCGTCCTGCCGTAGCTCCAGCAGCGCTGCGTTTTCGTCGAAAGGCAGGCCTCCGCCGTTTCGGCATACCTGCACGCTGCCGATCCAGATGTTTACCTTCTCGGGGTTGAAGCGTGCCCCGGAATACCCGGCAGCGGTGAGCAGCCGCCCCCAGTTGGCGTCGTTGCCGAAAGCCGCGGTCTTGCACAGCGGCGACTTGGCGATCGCGCCTGCGATACGGTGCGCGTCCCGTGGGCTGCGCGCATTACGCACACAGATCGTCAGTAGTTTGGTGGCGCCTTCGCCGTCCGCGGCGAGCATCTTGGCAAGCTGCTTGCATACCTTGGTCAGCGCCGCAACAAAAAGCGTGTATGCGGGGGAGTCTGCTATAATTTCTTCGTTGCCCGCCTGCCCGGAAGCAAGGATGAGCACCTTGTCGCACACGCTCGTATCGCCGTCTACTGAAATGCGGTTGTAGGAAAGGTCCGCGGCAGCTTTCAGGGCCTTTTTCAGCGCGTCCTGCGAGATAGCCGCGTCGGTGGTCAGCACCGAGATCATGGTCGCCATGTTGGGGTGGATCATGCCTGAGCCCTTGGCCATGCCGCCGATGCGCACCTCGCGATCTTCCAGCATTAAGCTTTCCTGCGCCTGCTTGGGACGGGTGTCGGTCGTCATGATGGCGCGCGCCGCGTCGGAGCCGCCTGCACGCGTGGGAGAGGCGGAATTAAGTCCCGCTTCAAGCTTGTCTACGGACAGCGGGACGCCGATTACGCCGGTGGAGCCGGTCAGCACGTCCTCCGGGGCACAGCCGAAGCGCCGGGCAGCCAGCGAAGCAAACCGAAGAGCGTCCTCTTCGCCGCGCCGGGCGAGGCAGGCGTTGGCGCAGCCAGCGTTGACCACGACAAGCTGCGCGCGGCCATTGCGCACGTTCTTGCGCGCGAGCTGAAGTGAGTGTCCCTTGACGACATTGCGCGTGAAAATGCCCGCCGCCGTTGCAACGGTATCGCATTTTACCACGGCAAGGTCGAGACCTCCAGTTTTGCGGATGCCGCATGCGACCCCTGCCGCTGTAAATCCCAGAGCGTACGTAACGCCGCTGCCTTGTTCCATAGCATACCCCTTAAAAGCAATTTGCCCCATTATAGCACAAGGATATCAAAACGTAAAAGTTTACTCAGTGAGCAATATCTCTTCCAGCCTGTCCGGGTTGAGAATCTCGAATTGGCTGCGGCTGCAAGAGAGCGCGCCCTCCGCGCAGACAGCCGAAAGCTCCCGCGAGAGCGCGCTGCGGTTGACGCCGAGGTAATCCGCCAGCGCCTGACGGTCCAGTGGCACTGAAAATACGCGGCTGCGCTGGCGCGTCGCCTCGCTGATGAGGTAGGACGCGAGCTTCTGACGCGTGGTCTTCTTTGATATATGGCTGATTTTCTCGCTGAGGGCGATGTTTTTGCCCGCAAGAATGCTGAGCATGTTGCGGATCAGCGCGTTGTGGAAAGTGCATGATAAGCTGCATGGACGCACTGCCTTATCGAAGCCGACGAACAGCACGCGCGAGTCCGTCGCGGCTTCCGCTGTGACCGGGCTTTCCGGCAGGCCCGCGCAGACGATGGTTTCGCCGAAAAGCCCCGGAGGCGTTACGGCTGTCATCAGTGCACGGTTGCCGAGGATATCGTCGCGGTACGCGTTGACCTGACCTTCGAGTACTACCCCGATGCTGCGCAGCTTGTCGCCAGCCAGCCAGACCGTCTCACCGCGGCGGAAGGAGGCTTCGTATGCTCCCAGACAATCGAGAAGGCCTTTCAGTTCGTCCGGACTGATTCCCCTGAATAGAGCGATGTGTTTATCAAAGATTTCTTGAATATTCAACAGCTTCTCCTGACTGTTGCAAATGCAACATACTGAATAAACTGAGTCTACTATAATGAAAACACGAAAGCAAGGAGGAAGTACAAATGAAACGCAACATTATCAGTATAGATGAAGAGAAATGCAACGGTTGCGGGCTGTGCGTAGATGCCTGCCACGAAGGTGCGCTGAAGCTCGTGGACGGAAAAGCGAAGCTTGTTTCCGAAACATACTGCGATGGCTTAGGCAACTGTTTGCCGCAATGCCCGACCGGAGCGATCACCATTGAGGAGCGGGAAGCGGAAGCGTTTGACGAGCAGGCGGTCAAGCAAGCACTGGCCGCGCATCAGGCTCCGGCGGCGCACGCGGGCGGCTGTCCTTCGGCACGGCTACAGACGCTCAATCGTCAGCCCGCGCCAGCCGCACCTGTGCAGGAGGCCGCATCGGAGCTGATGCAATGGCCCTGTCAGATCAAGCTGGTGCCCGCAGCGGCACCTTTCTTTAACAACGCGAAGCTGCTCATCGCGGCAGACTGCACGGCGTATGCGTACGCCAATGTTCATCAGCGCTTTATGCGCGGACGCGTGACGATTATTGGCTGCCCCAAGCTTGACATGGTGGATTATTCGGAAAAGCTGACGGAGATATTCCGGCTTCATGATATCAAAAGCGTGGAGGTGCTGCGCATGACTGTACCATGTTGCGGCGGTATCGAATATGCCGTTAAGCAGGCGCTCATCGCCAGCGGAAAGATGATCCCGTGGCATGTCACTGTGATCTCGCCCGACGGCACGATTGCAGACGAGTGAACCCATATGTAAAGCTTCGGTAAATATGAAGAAGTCCGGGCAGGTTTGGCCCGGTTTTCTTTTTTCCGGGCATGGGGGCAATTGCACTTTTTAATATTTGGTATATAATACTGCATAACGAAAACGAAGGAGTTTACATGCTGCAATTCAGGGACATTACCATCGACGACAAGGAAGAATTCGAACGCTATACGCACGGACACCGCAACACGGAAGCATCTTTTGCCAACATCTATCTGTGGCGCACAGTCTGCCGCACGAAGATCGCTATGGACGAGCAGGCCATGTACCTGCTGCTGGATCTTCCGCATTACCGGCCCTTCATGCTTGCGCCTTTCCTGCTGGACTACAACGCGAGCTATAAGGACCCGCTGCGGCGCATCTATGAATATATGAACGAAAACTGTGGAGGTTTCTTTATCAAAGGCGTTACCGGCCGCGTCAAGGAGCGAATAGAAGGCGACTGCCCGGGCAATTTTAAGCTTGTGCCTGATCGCGCCAACTTTGAATATGTGTATCTGTCTTCCGACCTCTGTAATCTGGAAGGAAAGAAATTCCACGCAAAGCGCAACCATATCAACCGGCTGCTGCAGGAGCACGAGGTGGAATACCGCGCATATACACATGAGTATTACGATGCGTGCATCTCGCTGCATAAGCAATGGATGGAGAATAAAGGCGGCGAGACCAAGGGATATATGGATGAGTTCAGCGTCATGAAGGCAGCACTGGACAACATGGAGAAGCTGGGTCTTAAAGGCGGCCTGCTGTTTGTGGACGGCAAGCTCACGGCGTTTTCCATCGGTGAGTGCTTCAAGGACGATATGGCCATTATCCACATCGAGAAGGCTGATCCGGACGTGCAGGGCGCTTACCCGATGATCAACCGGGAGTTTGCCCGCGCTGAATGGAGCGGCGTTGAGTATATCAACCGCGAGGAGGATATGGGCATTGAGGGGCTGCGTAAGGCCAAACTCTCGTACAACCCCGTCTTCCTGATTGAAAAATACACCTGTGTGAGGAATGAAGAATAGTGGATATAAGGCTGCTTGAGAAAGAAGATATATCGGAAGCGAAGGCCCTGTGGAAGGAGGCGTTCGGCGATTCGGACGCGTTCATTAACTGGTACTTTGCCCATAAGATACTGCCCGAGCATTCGCTGGGCATGTTTGACGGCGGCCTTGTTTCCGTGCTGCACATGATCCCCTTCACGATCCGGCTGCAGGGTAAGCCCGTGAAGTCGATGATGATTGCCGGAGCTGCAACAAAGCAGGAGCGGCGGGGTGAGGGACACATGCGGACGATGCTGCTGGAATCTCTTGTGGAAATGCGCAGCCGCGGCATATTCATCACGCACCTGTATCCCTTCAAGCACAGCTTCTATGAGCACTTTGGCTGGGCGACATACACGCATGTGCACCGCGAGAACGTAACGGAGGCACCGCTGCGCCGTGACGTTGAAGTGATCGAAACGACGGACTACCACGCGCTGGAGCCGATCTATAAACGCATGATGCGCGCCTACGACGGCTATGTGGTGCGTGGCAGCCGCGAGTGGCGCTGGCGCATGGGGGAACTCAAGGCGGATGGCGGAAAAGCCGCGCTGCTCATCAGGGACGATACTGCCTGCGCATATATGCTGTATTACGAAAACAAGCGTAAAGCTGACGTAATTGAAACCGTCTACTCCGACGAAGGGGATGTCGGCGCGCTGCTCTCTCATATCCTGCGGCAGGGTTTCAGCCGCGTGGACTATTTTCTGCCCGCGCAGTCGCGGGGGTCCAAGTTTGGCATGGCGCGCGTGGTGGACGCGCAGGCGCTGCTGAGCTTTCTGGGAGCGGAAAAGCTGCTGGACGGCGTGGGTATCACGGATGATTTTGTGTCCTGGAACCATATGCCCGCGGAGAAATCGATCAGCATTGCGTCACTCGCAAAATGGGCACATACAGGGGTTTTAGGCGGTTCAGAGGAAAATATGCTCATTGAGCGCGAGTACGGCAGATTATTTGCAAAGGGCAGCACTTGCATTTTTGAGATGTTTTAATTAGAATATATTAATTATGTGGGGTTTTTTTGTCGGACTTGGGATCGGCACGCTGCAGGTAATCGCCCTGCGGGTGCTGCTCGGAATGATCATGGGGACGCACAAGGTGCTGGGAGCGCTGCTGCTGATGCTCAAGCTCGCAGCCATCGCTGCGCTGCTTTGGCTGATCTCCACAGTTTCTCTGGTGCATCTCATCTGGGCGGGATGCGGCATGCTGGCGGGACTCATCATCGGCTCCGTAATCGTGCTGCAGCTTCAGAAACGGGCAGGGAAAGACAGAAAGGATCATGGGGATGCTTGAACGGTTGGACATGGTTAATTTCAGTGGTGTGGAAGGTGTTCAGATCGTCTCGCCAAAGGTGTTTTCCATCTTTGGCTATGATGTCAGCGGAACGATGCTGATTACATGGATCGTTGTGCTTATTCTGATCCTCGCCGCGGTGGCTATCCGCCTCTTTGTGATCCCGCGCTTCAAGACCGTGCCCAAGGGCTTTCAGAACATCCTCGAAACGCTGGTGCAGTACTGCGAGAACTTCTCGAATTCTGCGCTCGGCAAACGGGGCGGTACGCTGGCCGCATATGTATTTACCATCGCGCTGCTCATCGTCGCCACCAGTCTGACGGAGCTTTTTGGCTTCCGGCCTCCCGCAACGGACATCAACTTCACAATCGCGCTTGCGGTTATGTCTTTCATCCTGATCAACGTATTTGGCTTTTACTATACCGGCTTTATCGGCCGCATGAAGTGGTTCGTCAAGCCCAAGGCTTTTATGCTGCCTGTCAACATTGCTACACATGCAGTAATCCCGATATCGCTCGCTTTTCGTCTGTTCGGCAACATGTTTGCCGGAATGATCGTCATGGACCTGCTCTACGGCGTGGTTTGGCTGTCTTTCGGCATACCGGCGATATTGGCGATCTACTTCAATTTGTTCCATGTCGGGATACAGACGTATATATTTCTGATATTGACGTTATCCTTTATGGAAGAAACGGTAGCTTATGGCGCAAAGCGTTAAAATTGAAAGATAAACATTTTTTGATATGGAGGTAGAAACATGGACTTGAGTGCTCTGGTTGCAATCGGCATGGGTATCGCGGTATTCACGGGCGTGGGTGCCGGCATCGGCATGGGCATCGCCACGAGCAAGGCGACGGAAGCGGTGGCCCGTCAGCCGGAAGCCAGCGGCAAGATTAACGCGATGCTGTTGATCGGCCTTGCGTTTGCGGAGACGACAGCAATCTACGGCTTCGTCATCGCGATCATGATGTTGTCGCACCTGAAATGAAAATGGGCCGAGCCCTCAAAAGTGAGGTGATATTATGCTGGAAACGTTAGGCATAAGCTGGCTCGATATCGGACTGCATGTTCTGAATGTGGTGGTATTGTTTTTTGTGCTCAAAATTTTACTGTATAAGCCGATTTTGAAGTTCATGAAAAACCGGGAGAAATCCTTTTCCGACAAAACGGACATGCTCGATACGCGCGAGAAAGAGCTTATTCAGCAGAAGCAGGAATACGACCAGAAGATGTCCGATGCGCAGACGCAAGCAGCGGCGATTCTTACGCGCAGCAACGAGATGGCGCGCGATCACGCCAAGGAGATTATTGACGACGCCAAAGAGCAGTCACGCGAGATGGTGGTCAGAGCCCGCAAGGAGATTGCCATCGAGAAGGAGCAGACGCAGCTTGATATGAAGTCTGAGATTGTCGATATGGCTGTGCAGATCGCGGAGAAGGTTTTGAAGCGCGAGGTCTCCAAGGAAGACAATCAGAAGATTATTGACGATTTCTTTGAGAGGGTGGGATAACTTGGCAATGCAGGGCAAACTGAAAACCGCCGAGCCGATGGACGAAAAGGCTATCGACGCCATCCGCGAGCAATTTGAAAAGCAGGTCGGCGAGGAGATCAGTTTTAAAACAGAGGTGGACCCCACATTGTTAGGCGGCTTTGTGGTCACGCTGGGCGGCAAGGTTTACGACCGCAGCGTGCGTTCCCACCTGAAGGATATTAAAAGCTATATTCACAATACCGCTCAGTTGGCATGCGACGCCCGTGACTACGAGGACGGCAATATTGAGCTGCACTTCGATACAAAGGCCTTTGGGGACGAGACGCGTGCGCGTATCGGTGATTATGCCGGGGAGCCGGATAACGCGGCCATCGGTACCGTGGTGTCGTCGGGTGACGGCATCGTCATGATCGAAGGGCTGGAGGGCTGCAAGTACGGCGAACTGGTCGTGTTTGAAAGCGGCGCGGCGGGCATCGTGATGAACCTGTCTATGGAGCGGATCGGCGCGGTGCTTTTAAGCAACGCAACCGAGGTCTCGGAAGGCAGCACGGTGCGCAAAACGGGCAATGTGGTGCGCGTACCGGTGGGCGACGCGCTGCTGGGCCGCGTAATCGACCCGCTGGGGATGCCGCTCGACGGAAAGGGGCAGATATGCTCCGCGACATTCCGTCCTATTGAGGCGGAAGCGCCCGCAATATTCGACCGGCAGGGAGTCAAGCAGCCGCTGGAGACGGGCATCATGTCCATCGACAGTATGATCCCGATTGGCAAGGGCCAGAGAGAGCTCATCATCGGCGACCGCCAGACCGGCAAGACGGCGATCGCGGTGGATACCATACTGAACCAGAAGGGCAAGAAGGTTTTCTGCGTATACGTGGCCATCGGTCAGAAGGCTTCCACGATCTCGTCCATCATCCGCACGCTTGAAATGGAAGGCGCGATGGATTACACCGTTGTGGTTGCGTCCACCGGCAGCGATACACCTTCAATGCAGTACATCGCCCCATATGCGGGCTGCGCCATCGCAGAGGAGTTCATGTACGACGGCAAGGACGCGCTGATCGTTTACGATGACCTGTCCAAGCACGCCGTGGCTTACCGTACCATGTCGCTGTTGCTCCGGCGTCCGCCGGGCAGAGAAGCGTATCCGGGCGACGTGTTCTATCTGCATTCGCGTTTGCTGGAGCGAGCCGCGAAGCTCAACAAGGAAAACAGCGGCGGTTCCATGACCGCGCTGCCCATCATCGAGACCATGGCAGGCGATATTTCGGCGTACATTCCGACCAACGTGATTTCCATCACGGACGGTCAGATATACCTCGAATCGGAGCTGTTCAACGCGGGCATCCGTCCGGCGGTCAACGTCGGTCTGTCGGTGTCGCGCGTGGGCGGCAGCGCGCAGACCAAGGCGATGCGCAAGGTGGCCGGACGTCTGCGTCTCGACCTCGCGCAGTACCGCGAGCTGGCCGTGTTTGCGCAGTTCGCGTCCGACCTCGACAAGGCGACGCGCGACACGCTGGATCAGGGCGCAAAGCTCACCGAATCGCTGAAGCAACCGCAGTATTTATCGCTGCCTTTGGCCAGCCAGGTGATTCTGCTGTTCGTCGCGGTAAACAAGTATCTGATCGGCCTGCCGATCAAGATGGTCAAGGAATTCAATGACGGCTATCTGAATTATGTGGATCTGAACTTCCCGGAGGTGCGCATCGGCATTAACCAGACGAGCGATCTCTCGGATGAAATGATTACCTCGCTGCATAAGGCCGCCAAGGACTACCTTGAACTGTTCCGTGAACAGAACAACATTAAGCCCCAGGAGGAGGCATAGCGCATGGCGAGCATGAGCGACATCCGCCACAGTATCCGCTCCATCTCCGATATGGAGCAGATCACGCGTGCCATGCATTTGATATCTACGTCCAAGATGCGCAAGGCGGTCTCCAAGTACGAGACGAACCACACGCATTTCGTACGCGTTCGCACTACGCTTAAGGACATCCTGCAGCACTCGCACGACCTTTCACATCCCTACATCGGCGAAAGCGAGGGCGGTAAGGCGGCGTATGTCGTGATTGCGGCGGACAAGGGGCTATGCGGGGGTTACAACCATAATGTGTTGAACCTTGCGTACAGCACGATGCAGAAGAGCGCGGAGCGTTACATCTTAACGGTGGGGCAGGAGGCCCGCGTGTTCTTTGAACGCAAAGGGTTTACGATTGACGTTGAATTCCTGCACGTGGCGCAGAACCCGTCGCTGAACTATGCGCGGGGCATCACGCAGGACCTGCTCGATCTTTTTGGCAACGGCATCATGAACGAGGTGTACGTGGTATATACGCACTTCATCTCGGCGATGCGGCAGGAGCCGCGCGTGCTGAAGCTTCTTCCGCTTTCGATGTCCAACTTTAAGGACGTCAGCGCGGAAACGCAGTATAACGCTGAGATGCATTATCACCCGTCGCCCAAAGAGGTGTTTGATACCCTCGTTCCGCAGTTTATCATCGGACTCGTGTACGGCTGCCTCGTAAGCTCGCTTGCGAGCGAACAGTGCGCACGCATGATCGCCATGGAGAATGCCACCAACAACGCGGAGGAACGCATCTCGGACCTGACGATGCAGTATAACCGCGCGCGGCAGGCGGCCATCACGGCGGAGATATCTGAAATCATCGGCGCGCTGGAGGCGTTATCATAATACGGAGAAGCTTATGGATTATAATGTAGTCAATACTGGAAAGCTCATACGCATCACAGGCCCGGTGCTCGACGTGCAGTTCGACGACGAGAATATGCCGGAACTGTATAACGCGCTCGTGATCCAGATGCCGGAGCGTGAAGTGTGGGCCGAAGTGGCGATGCATTTGGGCGACGGCGTCCTGCGGTGCATCGCGCTCAACGCAACGGAAGGTCTCTACTGCGGCCTGCCTGTGGTAAACACGGGGGACCGCATCACGGTTCCTGTGGGGAAGAAGATGCTCGGCCGCGTCATCAACGCGATCGGCCATCCCATCGACGGCAAAGGGCCTGTCGAAACCGACAAGCACCTGCCGATCCACCGCAAACCGCCCAAGTTTACCGATCAGAGCCCGGTAACGGAGATATTCGAAACGGGTATCAAGGTGATCGACCTGCTGGCGCCGTACGCCAAGGGCGGCAAGATCGGCCTGTTCGGCGGCGCAGGCGTGGGCAAAACAGTACTTATCATGGAGCTCATCCGCAACATCGCCACGGAGCACGGCGGATATTCGGTGTTCTGCGGTGTGGGTGAGCGCAGCCGCGAGGGCAACGAACTCATTGAGGATATGACTGAATCGGGCGTTATGGCCCGTACCTGTATGGCCTTCGGCCAGATGAATGAGCCGCCGGGTTCCCGTATGCGCGTGGCCTTAACCGGTCTGACGCTGGCAGAGGAACTGCGTGACGAAGAACATCAGGACGTCCTGTTGTTCATCGACAACATCTACCGCTTCATTCAGGCGGGCAGCGAGGTTTCCGCTCTGCTCGGGCGTATTCCCGCAGCGGTGGGCTATCAGCCGACGTTGGCCAACGAGCTGGGTACACTGCAGGAGCGCATCACGTCGACTAAGAGCGGTTCGATTACGTCCGTGCAGGCCATCTATGTGCCGGCCGACGACCTGACCGACCCCGCGCCTGCGACCACGTTCTCGCATCTGGACGCAACGACGGTGCTTTCCCGGCAGATCGCTGAGATGGGCATCTATCCCGCCATCAACCCGCTTGAATCCACATCGCGTATCCTGGATCCGCGAATCATCGGCGACCAGCACTACAACGTGGCACGCCGGGTTCAGGAGGTATTGCAGCGCTACCGCGAATTGCAGGACATCATCGCAATTCTCGGTATGGAGGAGTTGTCGGATGCGGACAAGACCATCGTGTACCGCGCAAGAAAGATCCAGCGCTTCCTGTCGCAGCCCATGGCTGTGGCAGAGGTGTTTTCCGGCATTCCGGGCAAATATGTCACGTTGGACCGTACGATCGAAAGCTTCCGTACCATTGTGGACGGCGAGGTGGACGATCTTCCCGAAGCGGCATTCTTCATGGCGGGCGATATCGAGGACGTCAAAGCCCGCGCCGCGAAGGCGTAAGGGGGGACGAGAATGCCTGCCGAGTATATGCTTGAAATCATCACGCCTGAGCGCCAGTTCTTTCTCGGACAGGTCGAAAGCGTGATTATCCCCACACCCGACGGACAGATGAGCATTCAGCGCATGCACGAGCCCATGGTTGCGGCGCTCAGCATCGGTGAAATGAAGCTGTGTATCAAGGGCGAGTGGTCGGTCTGCACCACTTCGGAAGGCTTCGTTGAGGTGCGCCCTGATGAAACGATCATCTTTTCTCAGGCTGTCGAATGGCCCGAAGAGATCGATATCAAGCGTGCGCAGGAAGCCAAAGAACGTGCGGAAGAGCAGCTGCGCCAGCAGCAGAGCCGCCAGGAATATATGCGCAGCCAGATCACGCTCGCACGCGCAATGGTTCGTCTGCGTGTTGGAAAGAAGAATCAGAACCTCGATTAAGAGCAATCACTATTTGGAAGACGCTCTCAGCAGCGTCTTTTTTTGTTGTCTGAAAGGCGCTAACTTTATAAAGCCCCAACAGGTTTATAACGATATTACTAGCAGAGATAATTACATCATTTTGGGAAGGGAACCGGATAATATTGATGATTGATCTGCCGAAAATATTTTCCGTCATATACATACTTACTGCAGGTTTCGGTTTGATGATCGGAATGTATATACTGCGCATTAAGCGGGGCGCATGGGAAAACCGAACATTTTTTATCTGCACGATATCGCTTGTGTTCTGGGCGCTGGGGTTAGGGCTTGCCTTGTCTTCGGAAACGGAAGAGGCAAGCCTGATGTGGCGGCGTGTGGCGGCTGTGGGCTGGGGCATCTTTTTCAGTTTGCTCCTGCAGTTCTTGATCGCATTGACGGGACGCAATGCACTGCTAAAAAAATGGTGGACTTATGTGCTCCTTTATCTTCCCGCTGTGCTGAGCGTGCTTGTTTTTGCCATACCGACGGCGCTGAATCCTGCGCCGTTTACCATGGTTCGTACGGCTATGGGGTGGACCAATGTTGCGGAAAACAACGGTTGGGACATTTTTTACATGGTCTACTATTTGACATACACGGCAGTCGGGCTTGCATTAGTTTGGTACTGGGGTGCAAGATCCGGTGATCGCAACATAAAAAAACAGTCTATCATCATTGTGGTATCTTTCCTGGGTGCGCTGGTGCTGGGAACGCTGACAGACATGATGGCCAATACCCTGCTGGGTGTAACAATCCCGCAGATGGGTCCGGTGTTTATTTTGATTCCCATCTTTGCGATCTATATGATGATGAAGCGCTACGGGTTGCTGCATCATATATCCATCAGTACGAATGAAGAAATACTGAACCCCATAGCGCGCAGGAAGATTTATCGATATCTGTCCATCGCTCTTTTTGCCGGTGCGCTTTTAATATTTCTCACACAATATGTGATGTATGACAACGGGGACCTGCTAAAGACACTGATATTCAGTGCTGCGTTCATAGTGATTGGGTTGGTCATACAGATGGTCAATAAGCTGAAAATTGTAAATAGGGCCAAAGATCTGATTAATATCATCTGTGTATCCCTGGTCATTCCGGCAGCTACGCTCTATTTTATCGATTTTGCCAGCGTTACAGTGTGGGCATTCCCATTCATTCTGATCATTGTATCGCTGGTATTCAACAAGCGTCTTGTGCTTCGGACTGTGGCCTTTTTTACACTGATCACACAGGTAGTCGTATGGATATTGGCACCTGAGGTAGCTGTATCGATTGACCACATCGACTTTTCAGCTCGAATCGGCATATTTGCAATCGGGATTGGGCTGGCGATGTATGTTAACAAGGTTTATATATTCAGGCTTAAAGAAAATGCGGATCAGATCAAGCTTCAGGCGCTTTTGTCAGATCTGTCTGCCGAATTTGTGACAGTTAATCTGGATAATATCGGCGATAAGATTAACGAAATGCTATCCAAGGCAGGGGAACTCGTCGGTGCCGACAGGGCATATGTGTGGTTCTTCAGCAAAAGGGGAAACGGCCTCAGTTGCAGCTACGTTTGGCAGGCTGATGGAGAAACGAATCCGGCTGATTGGCCGCAGTCGTTTTCGGGAGTTGAATTTCCGGGTTGGGTAGAGCAGGTGATGAAGCGGAAAACGGTAAATATAACGAACGTTTCCCAGCTGCCGGAACATGTATATGCCAGAAACACATTTTTGACAAACGTCAAGTACAGCTCGCTGCTGTGTGTCCCTGTAATCAGCAGCGAGAAGGTCATAGGCTTTTTAAGCTTTACCAGTGTCAAAGCGGTTAATAATTGGCGGGATGACCATATCAGCATCCTGAAGATACTGGCCAACACAATGGCAAATGCAATGGTAAAAACGGAAACCGAGAAGGAAATTAACTTTATGGCCTATTACGACCATTTGACCGGACTCCCAAACCGTTTACTGTTCAAGGATAAACTGACACGCGCGATTCTGCAGTCCGCACAGACGGGACGATATCTGGGTGTGATTTTTCTGGATCTGGATTCATTCAAAGCTATCAACGATACGCTGGGGCATAAGCGGGGTGATGAACTGCTGCGGATTATCGCGGGCCGGCTGAAAAACTGTATCCGCGAGTCGGACTTGGTCTCCAGATTTGGCGGAGATGAGTTTTTGCTGATGATCAGCGATATGGAACAGGAAAACGATATCATTGGCATTACAGAAACCATCATGGCACAGTTCAGCCTGCCTTTTGAGCTCAAAGGCCAGGAGTTTTTTATCACAGCAAGCGCAGGAATAGCGATGTGTCCGGAAGATGGCGCCGATACCGAAAAGTTGATTAAGAATGCAGATATCGCGATGTACAGCGCCAAAGAAATGGGAAAGAATCAGTATGCATTATGTTCCCAGGAGATGAAGGATATTGTCACTGAAAATGCGATACTGACTGCGCAATTATATAAAGCGTTGGGGAGAGGGGAATTGCTCCTATACTACCAGCCTCAGATCTGTCTGCAGACGAAAAAGATCATTGGGGTGGAAGCGCTGCTGAGATGGCAAAATCCAGAGTTCGGCATGATTAACCCCAGCAGGTTTATTCCGCTCGCTGAGCAGACCGGGCTCATTAATTCCATCGGTGAATGGGTTTTGTGGGAAGCATGCAATCAAAATAAGAAATGGCAGGAAATGGGTCTGCCGCCGGTGCGCATGGGGGTAAATATATCCGTCATTCAACTGCGGAACCCCAAACTGCACGACATCGTGAAAGAAGCGTTGAAGGTAACCGGGCTGAATCCGGGCTATCTGGAATTGGAGATTACTGAAAGTGCGGCAACGAAGGAATCCGACTATATTATAGAACTGCTTAACGGGCTTAAATCACTGGGCCTCATGCTGTCGATCGACGACTTCGGAACTGAGTACTCTTCGTTGAGTCGACTGAAGACACTGCCGGTAGACCGTATCAAAATGGATATGCAGTTTGTCCGAGGCATTGAGGGCAGTACCAAGGATCAGGCGATCACCAAAGTCATCATCAACCTTGCGAAGAACCTGGGCCTCAAGGTGATTGCGGAAGGGGTAGAAACGGAGAATCAGCTGGATTTTCTGAATAGAAAAATGTGTGACGAGGTTCAGGGCTTCTATTTCTATAAACCGATGCCACCTGAACAAGTGGAGGCTGTCCTGAGGAATTTAATTACATTTGAGATGAGCGAGACTATACAAAAGTAAAAAAGGAATAATATCGATGTCGGATATTTCAGAGTCGCGGAGTCGATTAGCGTGCTTCCGCTTTTTTGCTGAAATTGATAAAAAATAAATAGAAAGCTTTTTGCTCCATTGGGGATGCACTTAGCAGTGTTTGACTTCCAGAAATTTTTCGTATATGCTCATTTATAGTTGCAGTTTATTTATGTGCGCTGGGTTTTTGATACTAAATAGCCCGGGCAGGTTCAGAAAGGTATAAAATTCCTGACTTTGGTCAATACTCCTGAACATCAAATCGGCCATGGCCGGACGGGAGGAAATCATGTCAGGTGACAGAGCAACGAGGATGTTGATTTTAAGCAGTGCACGCACGCTGTTTTCGGAAAAGGGCTATGAGGCTACCCCGGTGGAGGAGATCTGCACACTGGCTGGAGTGGCAAAAGGCACGTTTTTCTACCACTTTGAAAGCAAGCAGTACATCGTGCGCCACATTCTTGCGATGCAGCTTGCCGAGTACCGTGACAAACTCAGGGAGCAGATGGATACGATGAAGGACGCGCTCGCACGGGCAGAATACTATATCGGCGCGCTTGTGGAGCAGGGAGACGTGTGCGGCGAAACGCGCACTTATTTTAAAGGTGAAGCAGCGGAGTGGTATCAGACGGTGGTCAGCGAGGAGCGAATGAAGGCGCTTTTCCCGCTGCTGGAGGAAGTTGTGATCGAGGGCGTCAGCGAAGGCTATTTCCGTGTGAAGTATCCGAGCGTCTGTGCTTCCATCGCCTTTATGGGCATCGACGCGTTCCTGCATCACAGCAGCTATGCGGAGGAAGCGCGCAGCGGTATCCGTGAAATTGCAGCTAAGGCGCTGGGTATCAGGGAGTCTGCGCTGGCAATATAAAAAACAAAGGGGCAGATACGATGAAAACAGCAGTAGTCTATTATTCGCTGGACGGCAGTACGCGTATGGCAGCACAGGTGCTTGCGGAGCGTTTTGAGGCCGATGTATTTGAATTGAAGGAAACAAAGCAGCGGAAAAAGGGCTTTGCTTTATTCGTGCTCGGCGGGTTTGCAGCCAGTACCGGCAGGAAGAGCCGAGTGCAGGACACCTTTGTGGATCGCATGGGCGGTTACGATTTCATTTGCATCGGTACACCGATCTGGGCAAGCAGCCCGGTTCCGGCGGTCAATACGTTTGCTGACACGCTGGACCCTGCGGACAAACAGGTGATGCTGTTCACGGTGCAGGCAGATCCGAATACTTCGTCGCCTCCGGGAAAAAGAGCAGAACAGCTTTGTGCCGTCCTGCGAGAAAAAGGCGGCTCAGTGCTGCCAATTCTGCGGATGAACGGAAATTCTCCGGGGCAAACTGCGACAAAAGAACACATCGAAAAGCAGCTGGAACAGAAACTGGAAGCTGTTCTCCAAAAACGCTAAATGTTACAAGAATGTTACGGATGAATTGACTTTTATCGTAAAAACGGATATTATATTTGCATCCCATATATAACGCCGCAGTAAACACGACCGGCTTATTTTTGCGGCGGTGGTTTGAGTGAGAACAAATCAGGAGTACTGCATGGCAAAAAAGGCGGGAGTACCGCTGATTAAAAACTGGAAAAAGCGCCAATCGCCATCCGGCCCGAAGCAGCCTGTTAAGCAGCGGCTTGCAAAGCCGAAAAAGTCGGCGGTGGTTTTCGACGAGGACTCGTCTGAAGAAGGGCTGGAGGACACGCCTGTATTTCGTGCACAGCCTGAGACCCCGGTGGAAAAGCCTGCTGTGCTTGAGTTGCAGGAAGCAACGCCGGCTGCAGTCCTTATGGCCGAAAGTCCGGTGTTACCCGTGGCCGTGGCGGCAGCCGAAAACACTTTGGTGCGCTCACGTACGGTTTCGGGCAAACGCTCGTCCATGCGGCGCGCAAAGAAGGACTGGTTTTCCGGGGCAATCCATTCCGCGCTGAGCGCAGTGATTAATCTGTTTTCCGGTAAAAAAGGCAGAAGCAAAGGAAACGCGGCAGCACTCGCATTTGCGGGCAACAACCGCCGCGTTGGCAAAAAAGGGCGTCGTAACCGCCGCATATTGGTCTACGCAGGTTCCGGACTTGCGGTCATTGCAGTGGTGCTGTTTGTGCTGCTGGTCCCGGGCGGTGCTGCCGCGCCGGTTGATGCGCCGGAGAAAACCGACATCGTGGCCAATGTCAGCGAAAGCACCACCATTGACAATGCAGGAGACAATACGAGCGAAACGGTATCGGCAACCAGCACGGTCATATCCACACCTTCATCGACCCCGGTGCCGACTACTGTTGCAGAGCCGACGGACAACCCCATAGACATGGACGAGCTGCTGGATGAGTACGTGGTCAAAGCAGACCTTTATTACAATGAAGTGGGGTATTCCAACAACACATACAGCTATACCGAAGCAGATGTCTATACGCTCGCGCAGGTCATCTACGGAGAAGCGCGGGGAGAGACCCGCGACGGAAAGATTGCCGTCGGCAACGTAGTAATGAACCGCGTGCTGAGCCGTCGCGCATGGCCTAATACCATATCCGGAGTGGTTACAGCGCCCCGGCAGTTCACCGGCTATAAGGCCAGTATCGTGCCCGATTCAAGATGCCGAAGCGCGGCCCGAATGGTGCTGCAATATGAATTTTGGGTGATCCCGCAGAACGTCTACTTCTTCCGTTCAGGCGCACAGGAAGGCGTGGATTGGGGCGGCCATGAGTTCTATAAGAAGGTAGGAGGGCACTGTTTCTATTACGAAACATCCTATGGCCGCAGCAATCGTGTTCCTCCGGCATTGTTTGAGCGTACTTATAAATATGCTCAGTTCGGCTGTCAGCCTGAGGAACGCGTGGTACGCATTCAATCCATGCTGAATTCGCTGGGTTATAAGATTGCGAAGATTGACGGTTACTTTGGCAAAGGCACCAAGGAGGCGCTGATCAAGTTCCAAAACGATCACGGTCTGGATGACGACGGCGTAGCCGGCCCTGCCACGGTGAAGAGACTGATTGAGGAGTACGGCGTCAGAGACTACTACGCCAAATTCTGTACATAACAGACCTGCCGCGGAATACCGCGGCTTTTTTGTTGCATCTAAATTATTACAATAATATTACGAAAGTTTGACTTTCCGCGCCTCGTCGGTTATTATATATACACAGTAATCAAGGAGCGCTTGAATGGGAAAAACGCCGGGCCGAAACATGAACAGCAGATTCCAGAGAAGGCCAGTTCCCGTCGGACGTACAGCGCCCGAAACAGGCAAGCCGCAGATTCACCGCACTCCGGCAAGCGGCTCAAGCGGTTCAGGTGTGGAGGGAAAGCGGCCGCCGCATCGTATGGCTTCGAGGCCGTCCGGTAAATTTCTTGTGCTGATTTCGGCATTATGGTATAAGATTCTGCCATGCAAAGCTGCTATAGCTGGCAATCGGACGCAACAACGGCAGCAGGCGGCCCGAAAGCGCCGTTTTATTGTATACGCAGGCTGCGCGGCGGTCGTCATCGCTGTGGTGTTGCTCGTATTGCTGGCCCCGGGTGGTTTTGCAGCTTCCGCACCAGACGCAACACCCACTTTGAGTTCTATTTCGCCGTCTTCGACTCCGGAGGCAACGGCCACGGGTACGCCGGTGCCCACAACGGAACCCGAGGGAACTGCCACCTTCGCTCCAACAGCTACTCCAAAACCATCGCCCACGGCAACGCCGAAGCCCACTACGACGCCAAAGCAAACAGCAACGGCCACACCCAGGCCCTCTGCTACCGCCACACCAAAGCCTTCGGAGACACCCTCTCCAAGCCCAAACGTGGATATCAACACGCTTGTCGCTTTTTATGCGGAGGAAGCGGATACCTATTACGACAAGGTCGGATATTCGAGCAACCATTATGAATATACCGATGAAGAGCTTACGATCCTTGCGAAGATTATTCAAACGGAAGCGGGCGGCGAGTCCGATACGGGCAAAATCGCAGTGGGCAATGTGGTGATCAATCGGGTGCTGTGCGGACGCTGGGGGAGCACCATCGATGCCGTGAAGGGCGGCTTCGCCTATCATGAGGATACCGTGCCCAAGCAGGCGGCGATCAACGCGGCCCATGCGGTGCTGGATGACGAGGTATGGGTGGTGCCGCAAAATACGTACTATTTTAAGGCCAGCGAGGGAGACTGGCGGACATACACTTTATTTGGTCAGATTGGAAACCATTATTTCTATACGTATAACTACAGCGGAAGGTATAACGGCGACAGCATACCTGCAGCGCTGTTTGACCGCGTTTACAAATATGCGCAGTACGGCTGCAAGCCGTCAGAGCGGATCTACCGCATTCAGTATATGCTTAAAGCTCTGGGCTATGATGTTCAGGCAGACAAGTATTTTGGTGATGGAACACGAAAGGCTATCCTCAAGTTTCAGCAGGACCATGGACTGGACGCTGATGGCGTAGCCGGGCCGGCCACGATGAAAGCCCTGATCCGGACGTTCGGCGTGGATGCCTACTGCGAAAAATTCCCCTCATAAAAAACAGTCAGAGCGCCGGTTTTTAAACCGGCGTTTTTTATCAGTCCAATCATTCGTTCAGACGGTAAAAATGGCATGCCTGGTAATTATTACGAAGATGTTACGAATCTTTGACTTTCCGTAATATTTGATGTATCATCAGGATATAATCAACAGCAAAAAAGAGGTGAAGAGGCTTGCTGAAGTATTCTGCTGAACAGCCGCAGAGGAAAAAAAGATATCGGCCGGAATATCCGCTAGTACCGCGTACCGTGCAGGACGTTCGCGTTTTTGTACCGGAAAAGCCGACGCAGCAACGCATGCTTCAGGACGCCTTGAAACAAGAGGCTGATACGGACGATGTGAAACGCCGTCGCATGAATATGCGCAGCATGCCAGGCGAAAACGGAATATATGAGGATGTAAGCCAAGATGACGTTCGGAAAACAACGAATGTCAATACAGCCCAGCATGCAGCATTGGATATTACCGCCGCTCAGATCAAAGCCGCTGCTCAGTCCCGGATGGCGAAAAAAATGATTGCAGTGCATTATGAAGATTCCGAAGATATCAGTAATGCCGCACAGCAGGACAAGCCCGCGCGCGCGTATGTGCCGCGGCATGCCGATCCGGAGGATCTGGAGGCTGCCGCGCTGGAGCAAATGCCTGGTCGGGCGTATGTACCGCGCCACGCGGCTTCGGATGATACGAAAACTGAAGAGAAGTCGGCTAAACAACCGGCCACAGAATATAGTACAAGGCGTGCGCGCAGACTGGCTGAAGCGAATCGTGAAATGGCTGAAATGCCGAGTGTACAGCAAACACGCACCGCAGTTCCCATGCCTGCCCCGAAAGCTTTGGAAATTGAGTCAGTCATTCAGAGCCGAGTGCATCGGGTGAATAAGCCGATGCACGAAATAATAAGCGGCAACGCAGTGAGCATGCCTGAAAACCGCAAAGCGGCAACGCTGCGCGTGGTGGATGCTTCACTCTACGGGCAAGAAGGTTTTCAGCCGGAAACCCCGATGAGCAGAAACCGCGCCAATATTGTTCCGCTGAGAAACCGACCGCATCGACTGGGTGATACGACGCCAATACAGGTGGAACGCGCACTGGAGCCTTCAAAGAAAAACTCCTCAAGGCGCCGCCGGAAAGCTGCGATGCAGCGCAATTCGGGAAAACCGATGAATCCGGAGAAACGCAAGAAGGGTATCATCCTGTTAAGCGTGGGATTGCTGGTTACGGTCGCGATACTGGTCTTGCTGATGCTGCCGGGCGGCTGGCTGACGAGGGAAGAGCCGCCGCTCAGCACGGTGGGCACGAGCGAACATTTTACCGACAACGGCATTGAAGGGAACGCGGCGGGAGCAGTGTCCACGCCGACCGCAACACCTGAGGCAACAGCAACGCCTGTCCCAACAGCTACACCGACTGTGACAGCAACGCCGACCGCAACGGTTTTGCCGACAGCGTCGCCGACGGCCACTGCCAAACCCACGGCAACGGCCACACCCAAGCCCACAGCGACGCCGAAGCCGACGACCCAGCCCACTGCAACAGTTCAGCCGACAGTTACGCAGGCACCGACGGTGTCGCCAACGACAGCGCCTACGGCAGAGCCCACAGTCGCTCCTACAGTGGAACCCACCCAAGAGCCGTCAAGCGAAACAACTACACCATGACGATACGCAGAAGCCGCGGTATGCCGCGGCTTTTTTGCTATCGTAGAAAAAACCACACGCTGAGCGTGTGGAAGAGAGGATAGCTTTAGCGATTGAATGAAAGAACCTCCAAAGGTAGAATTAGGGAAGGTTTCGCCAACCGCAACTAAAACTACCAAAGGAGGTATCCAGAAATGGACGAGAGCAGTTTATCACATACAAGGTGGGACTGCAAATACCATATCGTGTTTAGCCCGAAGTATCGCAGGGAAGTGATATATGGGAAGCTAAAGAAAGACATAGGACAAATACTACGGGAATTATGTGAGCATAAGGAAGTAGAGATTGTCGAGGCGAATGCATGTGTAGATCATATCCATATGCTGGTGAGAATACCACCGAAGATGAGCGTATCGTACTTTATGGGGTATCTGAAGGGGAAAAGCACGCTGATGATATTTGAAAGGCATGCAAACCTGAAGTACAGATACGGACGGAGGCAATTCTGGTGCAAAGGATACTATGTTAGCACGGTAGGCCTAAACAAGGAGAAGGTAAGCAAGTACATCAGAGAACAGCAAGATGAAGATATGAAGAACGATCAGGCAACAGCG
>JAEWTL010000060.1 GCA_023459495.1 Bacillota bacterium
TTTCAGAAGAAAGCGGATGCAGATAAAACTAAAACATTTGCTGAAATTAAAGATTATTATCACAAAGGTTATGCAACAGATATCGAGATGATTGGCATTGAGGACGGCATTGTTGAATTCCATAGAAATAATGAAACAACATCCTGTAAATATGATTACGATGGATACAAAATACTCACCTATAAATCAGGCAAGAAAGGCGTTCGTTACTTATTCGAATGTAAAGATCCTGAAAGCAAAGCCCCTAAATATATACAATTTAGCGATCATATAATTGCACCACGAAAATCATCTCATTTTCACATTTTTATGGGTAATGATTCACAGCAATCTTTATTAAATGAAATGGAAAACTGGCCAACGTATTATCCATATCAGTTGAGTAGCGAAGAAGTGGTCGAGGAAATGATGTCTCATTGAGTATTCTCATGATAACGCCTCGATGCCGCTTTAGTAAGTCATCATAACTGCCACTGGTCCATCCACAAACGCCACTGAACGCAAGCTAGCTACAGACACGCTCATCACTATGACGTGTCTGTATATTAATAAGCTAACCCGCATTGAGTTAACCAATAACGGATTCCATACACAATACGGCCAACAGAGAAAGATACCTGTGCTCACGCCATTGCTTATATTGGCTGGTTACAATGTGCACTATCAATTTTTTAAATAACAAATTCTTAAAACCACATCTGTATAAGGATTTTTTAAGGTTCGTGGGATAGCTTGACTGTAAAAATTACAGGAGCTACAAAAATGAACCGATTCTCAAAAACTCAAATTTATTTACATTGGATAACGCTGCTTTTCGTTGCAATAACCTATGCCGCGATGGAACTCCGTGGCTGGTTTCCTAAAGGTAGTAGTACTTATCTGCTGATGCGAGAAACACATTACAATGCGGGTATATTCGTTTGGGTGTTAATGTTTTCACGCCTGATTATAAAACACCGTTATAGTGATCCTTCTATTGTACCACCGCCACCTGCCTGGCAAATGAAAGCGGCTTCGCTAATGCACATCATGCTTTATATAACCTTCCTTGCACTTCCTCTGCTGGGGATTGCTTTAATGGCTTACAGTGGAAAATCGTGGAGTTTCCTTGGTTTCAATGTGTCTCCCTTTGTTACCCCAAACAGCGAAATTAAAGCACTGATAAAAAATATTCACGAAACCTGGGCAAATATAGGTTACTTTTTAATCGCAGCTCACGCTGGCGCAGCACTCTTTCATCACTACATTCAGAAAGATAATACTCTGTTACGAATGATGCCTCGCCGCAAATAAGTCGATCCCCTGACAAGGAAATGTGAACCATGGACATCAACGCGTCATAAATGTTTACGCAAGTGCACAATGCACCCTTTCCACTATCAACAAGGAGGAGCAGAAACTGTGTAAATCGTACAATGGTAAGACTTATCAAAAATACAGGTTAATTTTGGTATTTAAACCTTTTTTACTTGTTAGTATGATACAAAGGCTTTCAAAAAAGCTGGGAAATTCAACAACTCTTGGAAATTATGGACTTTGTCCCGCGGCTTTAATCTGACGGCCGCGTTCCTTTTTTGACTCAATTATTGACCCCTTCTCTACGCAACTTCAGTTCCCACCACCAACTTTGCGGCAGTTTCATAGGATGAATGTCTAAAAGAATAATGGTGAGCGATAAGAAAACGACTGAATAACTGCACATTTTCGCTCGAAAGCTTCCTGTCAGATCCATAGCGAATCAAGTGCTGAATGTCACAGTATCGAACAGAAAACAGTGACGATCTAACCCTTCAAGAATATTCTACGATTGTTCTGTTTAGGAAAAGCAAGGCGGGAAGTCGGGAGATAAGTCATTGATAAAGTGGCGGAGAGAGGGGGATTTGAACCCCCGGTAGAGTTGCCCCTACTCCGGTTTTCGAGACCGGTCCGTTCAGCCGCTCCGGCATCTCTCCGTTCAGATGGTTGCCATGATGCCAGGAAATTTGGCATTTTAACAGTCCCTGTCCGTGCAATTTTGTTCAAGTGACGAGTTTGCGAGCAAAACGATGATTAAGTGGCCCTGGAAAGTACAAGAATCAGCACATCAAACTGCCCTTCCCTGGCAGGAAGCACTATCGATCCCCCTTTTAACGTGTCTGACGGAACAGGAACAAAGCAAATTAGTCACTCTTGCCGAACGTTTTTTACAGCAAAAGCGGCTTGTTCCTTTACAGGGCTTTGAACTGGATTCATTAAGAAGCTGCCGGATAGCACTTCTATTTTGCCTACCCGTTCTGGAGTTAGGACTGGAATGGCTGGATGGTTTTCATGAAGTCTTAATTTATCCTGCGCCATTTGTGGTCGATGATGAATGGGAAGACGATATCGGTCTGGTGCATAACCAACGTATTGTTCAGTCAGGTCAGAGCTGGCAGCAAGGGCCTATCGTTTTGAACTGGTTGGATATACAAGATTCTTTTGATGCTTCTGGTTTTAACCTGATTATTCATGAAGTCGCTCATAAGCTGGACACCCGTAACGGCGATCGCGCCAGCGGAGTTCCCTTTATTCCGTTGCGTGAGGTTGCTGGCTGGGAACACGATCTTCATGCTGCAATGAACAACATTCAGGAAGAAATCGAATTGGTTGGCGAGAATGCGGCGAGCATTGATGCTTATGCTGCCAGTGATCCTGCTGAATGTTTTGCCGTACTTTCTGAATATTTCTTTAGCGCCCCAGAACTTTTTGCTCCTCGTTTCCCTTCATTGTGGCAACGTTTCTGCCAATTTTATCAACAAGATCCTTTGCAGAGACTGCATCGCACTAATGATACAGACTCGTTTTCGGCGACGAATGTTCATTAATTAACAACTTTGCAGATTAATTAACCAATTGAAATGACTTATGAAATTTAGTGTTGACAGACAAGGTACCGCTAAGTAATATGCGCCCCGTTCACACGATTCCTCTGTAGTTCAGTCGGTAGAACGGCGGACTGTTAATCCGTATGTCACTGGTTCGAGTCCAGTCAGAGGAGCCAGATTTTAGTTTTGAGACATCTCTATGAGTCTCAAGATAGTTAAAAAACAAGAACTTATCTTTACCCGGTTGTCTCGCAAGAGGATGCCGGGCTTCTTGACATCCATAGTTTTTGGGGGGCTTAATCGGGGGCCTCACGGTTCGGTGAGCAAATGGAGCCCCCCGCTATGGCATTAACTGATACCACGATTCGCAAGATCAAACCCTCCGACAAATCTTTCAAAATGACAGACAGTTCCGGACTGTACCTGTTGATCAAACCCAACGGCTCAAAACTCTGGTATATGAAGTACCGTATCGACGGGAAAGAGAAAAAGCTGGCCTTTGGCCCCTACCCGGAGATCTCGCTGTTGCAGGCCCACCGCCTGCGCGAAGCTGCACGCAATAACATTCATGCAGGTGTCGATCCGGCAGCAGTAAAGCAGACGGAGAAACAGAAACGGAAAAATGGGCAGACGTTCAGCCAAATCGCGACGAACTGGCATGGCGAGCATAAACGCTGGTCTGAGCATTATGCGAAAACCATTATGCGTCGGCTGGAAATGTATGTTTTCCCGGATATCGGGGATCGCCTTATCGAAGAGATCGAAACGGAGGATTTGCTGGTCACGCTGCGTAAGGTGGAGAGCAAAGGCTTTCTGGAGATCACTGCCCGGCTGAAAAACTATGTCACCGATATTATGCACTACGCGATGAAAAAGCAGTTGCTCAAAGCGAACCCGGCGCTGTATCTGGATGGTGAGTTTGCCGCGCCAGAAACCAGTCACTACCCGGCCCTGTCGCTGGACAAACTGCCTGAGCTTTTATCCCGGACGGAGAATTACTGCGGCAGGCTGCTGACGAAATATGCGCTCAAACTGTCGCTAATGTTTTTTGTGCGCTCCAGCGAACTACGTTTTGCCCGCTGGAGTGAAATCGACTGGCAACAAAAGCTGTGGGTGATCCCGGAAGAACGCGAACAGATCGAAAACGTGCGCTTCTCTTATCGCGGTTCGAAAATGAAAATTCAGCATATTGTACCGCTGTCGGATCAGGCAATTGCGATCCTCAAACAGATCGAAGCCCTCTCCGGGCATCTGGCCTTTATCTTTCCCGGTGAGTACGACCAGGATAAGTGCATGAGCGGCAACACCGTGAATAAAGCGCTGCGGGTGATGGGCTATGACACAAAAAAGGATGTCTGCGGGCATGGCTTTCGGGCGATGGCGTGTAGTGCGCTGAGTGAGTCGGGGCTATGGAGCAAAGAAGCCATTGAAAAGCAAATGAGTCATCAGGAGAGAAGCAGCGTCCGCGCGGCCTATATTCACAAGGCTGAATATCTGGAAGAGCGGATCGAGATGATGCAGTGGTGGTCTGATTATCTTGATGCAAACAGTGACGGGTATGTTTCGGCTTATCAGTATGCCCGCCGACTGAAACAGGCGTCGTAACAAAACAACGTATTTATTAAAGGGGAAACGGGTGTTTCCCCTTTGGTGCGTTTCAATCTGAGAATTATTTCAGCAGATCAATCAACCGCAGCAGAGCCAGCAAAAGCTCCAGTACGGCAATGAGCACGATCAGCTTTCGCGTCAGCATGTCCATCCGCTCTCCTTATGAAAGGAGCGCAACGCCTGCACCTTACCCTTACATTGCCTGTCGGCGCGGGTGTACAATTGCTAAGTTGTATTGTCGCGCCCCAGACCGGGGCACTACCTGCGGCACCACCCGTCCGGCAGCCAGGGCTTGAAATCGGTGTGGTCCAGGACGAGACAAACCTAGCGTCTGCTATTATAAGACCGCGCTGTTCATTTGCAACGGGCGAAAAAGCGAGTTACACTTATAACGCTAAGTTGTATTGTCGCGCAACGTTGCTCAGGTCGCAATCAGCAGTCTGAGGACGAAAAATAAAGAACCCTGCCTCACCAGCGGGGTTTTTTATTTTCCACGAGCTACCGGGCTTTGTTTACAGTAGATCCCTTTGCCCACTGAGTATGCAGATCCAGCACCGCCTGCGCAAAATCATCATCAACAGTATAGAAATAGCATTCTGGTACGTTAAGTACTTTAGCGAATGCACACATCATTTCGAATGTCGGGCGGTGTATTCCACTTTCATACTGAGAAATACGGGAACGGGCCGTCGCTTCTTCAATACCTGCCAGTACACCTAACTTTTCCTGAGTGAGATTAGCACTTAAACGAGCGGTTTTAAGACGAACAGGCAACATAGCTATACCACCAATAAGGATATTGACAGCATGTTTAGCATTGCTTTACAGGAGAGTTGCTTAGACTTTCTGAACAAAGGGTTAATAACGTCTTTTTATTTTTTTGAATAATTATAGTGGGTTAAATAAAGCGCCAGAATCACTTCAGCAAAATCATCATTAACCGTATAAAAATAACACTCCGGTACGTCCAATACCTTTGCGAACGCACACATCATTTCAAATGTTGGCCGGTGTATCCCGCCCTCATACTGAGACACGCGGGAGCGCGCCGTTTCCTCTTCAATACCCGCAAGCACTCCTAATTTCTCCTGAGTCAGAGCGGCTCGTAACCGGGCAGTTTTAAGTCGGTAAGGAAGCATCTGTTACGCCATCAATGATCATACATTGACTTACTGTTTAGCATTACTTAACATTGCAGTTGTTTAGATATACTGAACAAATGATATTTATCTGAAACAACAAAATAAGGGTGATGAAGATGGTTGATCATAACTGGCATCCGGCAGATATCATTGCCGGATTAAGAAAGAAAGGGACCTCACTGGCTGAGGTATCGCGTAAAGCAGGGTTGAGCTCTTCGACACTGGCAAATGCACTTTCCCGTCCGTGGCCGCGCGGAGAAAAACTTATTGCTGATGCGCTGGAGATAGCTCCAGAGATCATCTGGCCTTCCAGATACTTCGATAACAAAGGTAATCGCCTGGAAAGGTTCATGCGAAAGCGATGATCCTGATACAGCAAAATCGGCTCTCCCGGTGTGTGGTCAGCCTGTGGCTGATCGCACACCGGGAGACGACAAGCGAAGCGCGGCAGTGTTCCATTCACAAACTTTCTGTAAA
>JAEWTL010000061.1 GCA_023459495.1 Bacillota bacterium
CGTTGAAAAGCGATGAGAATATGTTGCCGCCTGATCTACGTGGTTACGCACCGCAAATCACGGGTGTTGCACAAACGAATGCAAAGGTCACTGTCTCACAGAACAACCGTATTATTTATCAAGAAAATGTTCCTCCAGGCCCATTTGCTATTACCAATTTATTCAATACATTACAGGGGCAACTTGACGTCAAGGTTGAAGAAGAGGACGGACGCGTTACGCAATGGCAAGTTGCATCTAATAGTATTCCTTATCTGACGCGTAAAGGGCAGATTCGCTACACCACTGCTATGGGTAAACCGACCAGCGTTGGTGGTGATTCCTTACAACAACCCTTCTTCTGGACTGGTGAATTCTCATGGGGTTGGCTGAACAATGTATCCCTGTATGGTGGTTCAGTTTTAACAAACCGTGATTATCAATCTCTGGCTGCCGGCGTTGGCTTTAACCTTAACTCATTGGGTTCATTATCTTTTGATGTCACACGATCTGATGCTCAGTTGCATAATCAGGATAAAGAAACGGGTTATAGCTACCGCGCTAACTATTCAAAACGTTTTGAATCTACCGGTAGCCAGCTCACTTTCGCTGGTTACCGTTTCTCTGATAAAAACTTTGTGACAATGAATGAATATATCAATGACACTAACCATTACACGAATTATCAGAATGAAAAAGAGAGTTATATTGTCACGTTTAACCAGTATCTTGAATCATTAAGGTTAAATACATACGTAAGTTTGGCTCGTAATACTTACTGGGACGCCAGCAGTAATGTGAATTATTCATTATCACTTAGCCGCGATTTTGATATCGGGCCATTAAAAAACGTCTCCACTTCTCTAACATTTAGCCGAATAAACTGGGAAGAAGACAACCAGGATCAACTGTACCTAAATATTTCGATTCCCTGGGGAACTAGTAGAACATTGAGCTATGGTATGCAACGAAATCAGGATAATGAGATTTCGCATACTGCTTCGTGGTATGACTCTTCCGATCGAAATAATTCCTGGAGCGTTTCTGCTTCAGGCGACAATGATGAATTCAAAGATATGAAAGCGTCACTACGCGCCAGTTATCAGCATAATACCGAGAACGGTCGTCTCTATCTCTCCGGGACATCACAGCGAGACAGTTATTATTCTCTGAATGCCAGTTGGAATGGTTCATTCACGGCGACTCGTCACGGAGCCGCTTTCCATGACTATAGTGGTAGTGCTGACTCGCGTTTTATGATCGACGCAGATGGTGCAGAAGATATTCCGTTGAACAATAAACGCGCGGTAACTAATCGGTATGGCATCGGAGTTATTCCATCAGTCAGCAGTTACATAACAACATCATTAAGCGTTGACACCCGAAATCTGCCAGAAAATGTGGATATCGAAAACTCGGTTATCACCACCACCTTAACCGAGGGTGCTATTGGCTACGCCAAACTTGATACCCGCAAGGGCTACCAAATCATAGGGGTTATTCGCCTGGCAGATGGTAGTCATCCACCACTGGGGATTAGCGTAAAAGATGAAACCAGCCACAAAGAATTAGGACTGGTTGCTGATGGCGGCTTTGTATACCTCAACGGCATTCAGGATGATAACAAACTTGCTTTACGCTGGGGTGACAAATCTTGTTTTATTCAACCACCCAATAGCAGCAACTTAACCACCGGAACGGCTATTTTACCGTGTATTAGCCAAAATTAATTCAGGATGAAACTAATGCGCTACTTAAATACAAAGAATATCATTGCAGCAGGAGTATTACTCTCCTGTATGAGCAGCATTGCCTGGGGTGCCATCATCCCGGATCGTACCCGTATAATAATGAATGAGTCAGATAAAGGCGAAGCATTAAAACTTACTAATCAAAGTAAAAACCTGCCCTATCTGGCCCAAACATGGATAGAAGATACGAAAGGCAATAAATCGCGTGACTTTATTGTCACTGTTCCTCCAATGGTGCGTTTAAATCCCAGTGAGCAAATTCAAATAAGAATGATAACTCAGGAAAAAATTGCTCAACTTCCTAAAGACAGAGAAACGCTCTTCTATTTTAACGTGCGAGAAATACCGCCCAAAACAGATAAAAAAAATGTGATGCAAGTCACTATGCAGCACGCATTGAAACTATTCTGGCGGCCAAAAGCCATTGAATTAGAAGACGATGGGGTAATGACTTACGAAAAAGTTGAAATCATTCGTAGAAATGACGGTTCGATCCGCTTTAACAATAAGATGCCTTATCACGTTACGCTGGGTTATATCGGAACAAATGGGGTAACGATGTTACCACAAACGCAAAGCTTAATGGTAACCCCTTTTAGCTATGCAAATACGCAGTTTAAAAATGTTCCGTCAACTTTTCAGGTGGGTTATATCAATGACTTTGGTGGATTAAGTTTTTATGAAATAAACTGCCCTGTAGTAAATAACATTTGTAATATTTCTGTAGCCAACCGAGATCAATAATATGCGCTACTTGTTAATTGTTATTACTTTTTTTATGGGTTTTAGTTCATTACCTGCATGGGCAATGGACTGCTATGCTGAACATGAAGGTGGAAATACCGTTGTCATTGGTTACGTACCAAGAATCTCTATCCCCAGCGATGGTAAAAAAGGTGATAAAATCTGGCAAAGCAGTGAATATTTTATGAATGTTTTCTGTAATAATGCACTACCAGGCCCATCTCCAGGAGAAGAATACCCATCTGCATGGGCAAATATAATGATGTTGTTAGCATCAGGTCAAGACTTTTATAATCAAAACTCTTATACTTTCGGTGTAACTTATAATGGGGTTGATTATGATTCTACATCTCCACTACCTATTGCAGCACCTGTATGTATTGATATAAAAGGAGCCGGAACCTTCGGGAATGGCTACAAAAAGCCCGCAGTCTGTAGTGGCGGTCCTGAACCGCAATTATCAGTAACTTTTCCAGTACGAGTGCAGCTATATATTAAGCTAGCTAAAAATGCCAATAAAGTAAATAAAAAACTTGTATTACCTGACGAATATATAGCACTTGAATTTAAAGGTATGAGCGGAGCAGGTGCTATAGAAGTAGATAAAAATCTGACCTTCAGGATTCGCGGATTAAATAACATTCATGTCCTTGACTGCTTTGTTAATGTTGATCTGGAACCAGCTGATGGCGTTGTCGACTTTGGTAAAATAAATTCCCGAACAATTAAAAATACCAGCGTGAGTGAGACGTTTAGCGTAGTCATGACCAAAGATCCGGGTGCGGCCTGTACTGAGCAGTTTAATATTTTAGGGAGTTTTTTCACTACGGATATTTTGAGTGATTATAGCCATCTGGATATAGGTAATGGTCTGCTATTGAAGATATTTCATAACGATGGAACAGCAACGGAATTTAACCGCTTCTCACAATTTGCTTCTTTTTCATCGTCTAGTGCGCCTTCGGTCACCGCACCATTCAGGGCAGAACTGAGTGCGAACCCGGCAGAAACGGTTGTTGAGGGACCGTTTAGTAAAGACGTAATCCTGAAAATCACCTATAACTAGTATCTAATACAAACACTAAAACGGGCCATCAGGCCCGTTATATCAGTGCTCTAACTCCAGCTCTCTTGCCTGCATCATCTGTTGACAATACCAGGCATAACGTGCGCAAAACCAGGTTCTATGTTCTT
>JAEWTL010000062.1 GCA_023459495.1 Bacillota bacterium
ATGTTGTTCATGCAGGAATGGCTCCTTTCGGTAATGTTTTGTCTTGTCAACTCAACAATACCCGTGAGCCAGCTCCTGCATCTTTTATTTTCAAGGTTCAGTGTCCAATATGTATTGTAGTCCTACAATCCGTAAACCGCCTTGTCAATACTGCAATTGCGGTTTTTATTAGAATGGTATAAAATGTTGTCATTCAGGCATTCTATTGCGGAGGATCATTGAGATGGACATGAACGCTTTTTTCAAAATCACCTACGGACTGTATGTTGTCTCCGCACAACTGGACGGCAAGGATTGCGGTTGTATTGTCAATACGCTGCAGCAGGTTACCGCCGATCCTGCCAAAATGTCGGTTGCCGTGAGCAAAAACAACCTGACAGAGTCCATGATCGAACAATCCGGTTACTTTGCTGCCGTGGCGCTCACGCAGGACGCCGATATCCGGCTTATCGGCAACTTCGGCTTCAAATCGGGCCGAGATGTGGATAAGTTCGCGGCATACCCGTTCGAACGCGACGCAAACGGCATAGCATATCTCACCCAGTCGGTCGCGGCGCGTTTCAGCATGAAGCTTACAGAAAAGCTGGATGTCGGTACGCACGTGATACTGGTCGGCGAGGTGCAGGAAGCCGAAGTGCTTTCCGAAGCCGAGCCCATGAGCTATGCATATTACCACCTCGTCAAGAAAGGCACGACGCCCAAAAACGCGCCGTCTTACCAGAAACCCAGGGCGAAATAGCGTTAGACAACAAAACGCCGACTTGCGGCGTTCAGATTGATGATAAGCCTTTCACGAGGGCGCTGCCCTCGCGCTCCCGCTCCTTTTCTTGAAGAAAAGAAGGAAAAGGCTCGTGGGAAATGCCTTTTTTAAAGGCATTTCCCTGACGGGATTCTTAAGGGATGCATCCCTTAAGCGGTGGTTCGGGGTCCCCGCAAAGCACAGCTTTGTGGGGTGATGGTTCGGAGGCAGAGCCTCCAAGAGATCCCTTTGTCAGCAGCCTGAACGCCGACATAAGGCGTTTTTTATTGCTGTACTGCGTCACCGCAACGGCTGGCATTTGGAGCAGAAATAGACGCTGCCGCCCATGTACGCCTGCTTTACCACCGGTCCACCGCACTGCGGGCACAGCATACCGGCCTTTTTGGAACTCAGCTTCGTTTTATAGCCGCCGCTTTGTCCAAACAGATCCTTCTCCGTATCCCGGCCGCCCTGTGCCGTCATCGTAGCAAGCGTTGTTTTGATACTCTCATACAGCGCCTCGATCTCCGAATCGGACAGCGCCGAAACCTTAGTGCGCGGATTGACGCGAGCGTACAGCAGAATATCCTGAAGTACGCCATTGCCGAGGCCTGGAATGCGCTGTTCCGTGGCCAGCAGGCCTTTTGTGCTCAGCGAAGCGGGCGCAGCAGAAACAATACCGCCAAAATATGCAGCGTCAAACGCATTCGAAAGCGGCGACGGTTTCCTGCGCGCCACGTCGTAATATGGGTTGTCGAACTCGTCCTCCCAAAACGCCCATATGCCGCCGTACATCTGCACCGTGCACACGAGGGCGGAGCCGTCGTCGAAGCTGACGAGCAGTTGGTGCTTGGCGGGCAACGCCTCCCCTGAACGGATATAGCGCAAATTCGCACCGTCGCCGAACAGCAGGCGTACGTCCCCTGCCGCAATCTCCACCATGCCTCCGTACGCCTGTGCGCCGGTAATCGTTTTACCCGTGAGCAGCGAACCGTATTCCGCCGGATCACCATGGTAAAACGCGAAGCGGTGAGGCGAGGCATTCGCCTGCGCAGTTTTGATTGTATGCCCGGTCAGCGTGCTTCCGACCTGCTTGGCTATCGTTTTGCTTTCAGGTATCTCCAGCATAAATTTCTCCTGTTCATTGCATTAGTATATACAATATGATTATAGTTTACCATTAACACCCATATTAAGGCAACCCCGTGAGTAAACCCAAAGTTTACACAGAACCTGCTTTTAAGAACCAATTCATCGAATGACTTCGCCGTATACAAAAAGGGCCGCAGATGCGGCCCTCGTGGTTAGTCTTTATTCATTTTCCGGCTCGATGAGACCCAAATCTCCATCCTGCCGCTTATAGAGCACGTTGATTTCGTGCGTTGTGGCATTCCGGAAAACGAAGAACTGGTGTCCGACAAGCTCCATCTGCATTTGCGCCTCTGCAAGGTCCATCGGCTTTACGATGAACCGCTTGGTGCGCACGATGGCAGGCAGCTTCTCGTCCTCCGTACCCGGCACATAGTCGTCGTTCACGAAAGCGTCCTCGCGCAGACGCCTTTTGAGCGCTGTGCGGTGCCGGTGAATCTGCTTCTCGAGCTTTTTGACTACGCCGTCGATAGAAGCGTACATGTCCCCCGTGGATTCCTCTCCGCGGAGGACGACACCGTCAAAGGGGATCGTCACCTCTACAATGTGCCTCGACTTCTGAATAGACATGGTTATGTGCGCCTCGGTGTCAGCCTCAAAATACTTCTGAAGCTTGGCAATCTTCTTGGTCGCCACATCCTTTAAGTAATCGGATATGTCCATACCCTTTCCTGCGATGTTGACGCGCATAAATCCAGCCCCCTTTCTGTGTATATTTATGCTCCGGTATTCCGGAACAATATTGATTATACCGTTATTGCGTTGCCTTAATCCATCGCCTCCTTTGATTATATTGCTCCGACCGATAAACATACTGATATGTTTGCTGGTCTATGTAATATGTATTCTCCACGCACGCTGATTTTTCCTTTCGGCAGATGTGGACAAAGTGTGAAGGATCGGAAAATATTTAGCTTAGGCTAACTTATGATTTCAATTTTATAATTACCGAATACTTCTCACTGCAAATGTAGGGCTGCACACCGTTTTTCGTAGTACACGGTCCGCTCCTTTGTCATTACCGCGATAACGTATCGCTGATCTCCCGCCATGCGATCATCAATTTTCGGGTAAAATAAAATGCCGTGCACCCGGAATCGAAGCGTAGCTACAAGAGGGATCACGGCAGGTTGCTCAGAGCAGACTGATCCGAGGCACACGCACATATCCGCTTACTGCTGCTCCCGTCAGGGCCTGACAGGGTTCACGGCTGTCCGTTGCACGGGGCCCACTCCTCAACGCCCCTTACCGTTTCCATACCTCACAGCTGCGCGCCTCAACCGGGAATGCGACCCTGCTATAGCGGATTGCAGGTTCAGGGCACCGCTGGCTCCCCGTCTGGCACGGCAAACTTGGTATCTTATTTAGTTTTTCGCGGGCAGAGTCGCGTTATACGAAATACTTCTGCCTGCGGATGCACTCGGTGCGTTCCGGGCCCACGCCGATCATGCCGACCGGCACACCCGTCCGCGCCTCGATAAATTCGATATAACGGCGCGCAGCCTCGGGCAGATCGTTGTATTCCCGCACGTGCGAGATATCTCCGCTCCAGCCCTCGAACTCCTCATACACCGGCTTTGCCTTGGCGATATCGTCCAGCGAAGCCGGGTAATTGTCTACGACGCGCCCGTCGATTTCATAGCCTACGCATACCTTCACCCGGTCAAGCTCGCCCAGCGTATCCATTCTCGACAGCGCGATGGACGTGATGCCACCAATGCGCACCGAGAAATTCACGATGACAAGATCCAGCCAGCCGCAGCGGCGCGGACGTCCCGTGGTTGCGCCGTATTCCTGGCCGCGTTGACGGATAAATTCACCCGTTTCGTCGAGCAGCTCCGTCACAAACGGGCCCTTGCCGACGCGTGTGGTATACGATTTGACGACGCCGACCACCTCGCTGACCGCCGCAGGCGGCAAGCCCGCACCGATGCTCACGCCGCCCGAAATGGGGTGCGACGAGGTGACATACGGGTAGGTGCCAAAGTCAATATCCAACAGCATGCCCTGCGCGCCTTCGAACAGCAGCTTTTTGCCCTGCTTGAAGGACTCATAGCACACCAGCGACGTATCGCAGATGTAGGGCGCGAGCCGCTTCTTATATCCCATAAACTCATTCAGCATGGCGTCGAAGTCGAACGGCGGCTGGTCATACATTTTAACGAGCAGCTCGTTCTTCATCGTCAATACAGCCTTCAGCTTGGCCGGAAAGCTGTCCGACATCAGGTCGCACATACGAAGGCCCAGCCGGGCCGCCTTGTCGGTATAACACGGCCCAATGCCGCGCTTGGTCGTGCCGATCTGCGCTTCGCCTAAGCCCTCTTCCGACAGGCCGTCCAGCATGCGGTGATACGGCATCACCATATGCGCGCGGTCAGAGATAAAGAGCTTGTCCAGCGACACGCCCTGACTTTTCAGCAGGTCCATCTCCTCGAGCAACGAACCCGGATCGACCACCACGCCGTTGCCGATCACGCATGGCTTGCCGTCGTACAGCGAGCCTGCGGGAATGAGGTGCAGCTTATAGACAACGCCGCCCACCTTGATGGTGTGCCCTGCGTTGTTACCGCCCTGATAGCGGACGACCATATTCGCCTCCGCGGCCAGATAGTCCACAAAGCGTCCTTTGCCCTCGTCTCCCCATTGCGCGCCAAATACTGCGATACCCGGCATTTTCAGTTCTCCTGATCAAAATTTAAAAAGCAGGGGCCAAGGCTCCCGCTTCATTGTCCTACGATATATTATCAAAAAAAATATAAAGCGTCAATACGAACCGTTCTTGCCACATGTAACGCCCTTGTGAACTTTTAAAATGCAAACTTTCAAAAGAAGGGCTGACTGCAAATGCACAGTCAGCCCCTGTTGTCAATCAATCGCTATCCGATCAAGTTATGAGAGAAACGTGCCGGCTTTCATCTGCTCCACATATCCCATGTACTGATCCTGGATTTCCTGAGAAACCAGTTCACTGTTGATCTGGCCCACGCTCAGGCAGCCGTTTTCCAGCGAGCCGTAAACCACTTCGTTGCCGAAGGTGCCGTCCATCACAGCCTGCATGCAGATCTTGAGCATGCCAGCGTTGTCAGTCACGACGCTGGAGATCACGCACGGGTTCTGGCCCAGCAGGTCGGCAGGTTGGCCGATATCGTAGATGGAGATGGAACCGGAAGCCGTGTTGGCCGCATCAACTGCCTGACGGGCACCGGAGTCCACCGCGGACGCATCGCCGAAGAACACGTCGGCGCTCTGACCGATCATGGACGTTGCCAGCTCCATGCCCTTGGCAGTGTCGCTGAACGAACCGGCGTAGGCGGAGAGCACCGTAATGTCGGAATTCACGAACTTAGCCGCTTCTTCATAGGACGCGAGCTTGGTCTTGGTGGTATCGAGCTCCATGCCGCCGATGAAGCCGAGCACGCCGGTTTCGGACATGAGGCCCGCCAGCGCACCGGCCATCCAGCCGATTTCCTGCGCATTCGGCAGCATGCTCATGATGTTGTCGGTCGGCAGCGACTCCGCGCCGTTGAGTACCGCAAAGCAGATGTCCGGATAATCCGCGGCGACCTGCACGGTAGCATCACTGTACTGGTTGCCGGGCAAAAAGATCATATCATAGCCCAACTGGCAGTAGCTTTCAATCGAGGTCACATAGTCGGCTACGTCGATGCTGTCGGTATACTGGGTCTCCCAGCCGAGGTCCGCAGCGGCGGAAACCATTGCGTTGTAGCAGGCAGCGCCCCAGCCGCCGTCGGAGATGCTGGAATCGCAAACCATGGCGACCTTGTAGGTCTTGTCTGCCGAAGGCTCGGTCGACGTCGTGGACGCGGCGTTTCCGCAGGCAGCCAGAGCCAGCGCCAGAGACAGTGCCAGTATCAGTGCCAATACTTTTTTCATAACATTTCCTCCCGATTAATTTAAATTTTATCATTAAGCTTTTTAGCTTATGATCGCTTATCTTTCTTCCCGGTAATACGGCTTACCGGCGGACTTGGGACCAGCCTTGCGGCTGCCAAACACGAACAGCGCAACCAGCGTACAGATATAGGGAATCATCTGGAACAGCTGGTAGGGCGTATCGGTGCTCATCACCTGCAGGCGAAGCTGCAGCGCGTCGAAGAGGCCAAACAACAGGCATGCCAGCATGACGCCCGACGAAGTCCAGCGCCCGAATATCACCGCGGACAAGGCGATGAAGCCGCGGCCAGCCACAATGCCGTCCGAGTAAGTATTGACGTAGCAGGTCGTCAGGTACGCACCGCCGATGCCCGCCATCATGCCGCAGATGATGGCCGCAGTATACTTCTGGCGGATGACGTTGATGCCCAGCGTTTCCGCCGCCTTGGGATACTCGCCCACGGCCTTAAAATTGAGTCCCGCTTTGGTCTTATTGAAGAACACAGCGGTGAATACGACCATCAAATACGCCAGATACACCATGGGCGTCTGGTTGAAGAATATCTTTCCGATATAGGGGATGTCCTTGAGCAGCGGGATCGCCAGCGGAGCCATCAGCGTACCCTGCGCGAGGGTGGAGCTGACGCCGAAGTATACGCGGTAGATAAAAGCCGCCACCGCGGGCGCGAATATGTTGATTGCCATGCCGTATACGATCTGTTCTGCCCGCAATGTGATGGTGCAAAACGCATAGATCATGTTGACCAGTATGCCGCCGATGGCCCCGGCGATGATGCCAAGGTATGGGCTGCCCGTCAGATAACAGATCATGAAGCCCGCCAGCGCACCGAAGGTCATGATGCCATCAAGACCGATGTTGACCAAGCCTGCGCGCTCGGAGTACAGCTCCGCGAGAGCAACCAGCAGGATGGGAGTCGCCATGCGTATAGTGGAAAGAATCATGTCCGAAGTAAATTCCATTTATGCCGCCTCCTTCTTTCTGCTGTTGAACCGGCTGATGAAAAACTGTCTGACCTGAGGCAAATGGACCAACGCAAAGCCCGCTACGGCGAAGACGATGACCATGGCCTGAATGATATCGATCACCGAGGTCGGCACGCCCGAACCCACCTGCATGGTGGTGGCGCCGGTGCGCAGTACGGCAAAGAAGTAAGCGACGAACACGGTCGCGATTGGATTCAGCTGGGCAATGAGCGCGATAGCGACGCCGTCAAAGCCAAACCCCAAACCGAAGCCGCTCATCAGTCGGTACTGGGTGCCGAGCAGCTCCACGCTGCCACCCAGGCCCGCGATCGCACCCGATACGATGAAGCTGAACAGGATATACTTCTTGACCGCAAAGCCGTTGAAGCGTGCCGCGGTGCTGTTGAGGCCCACAGCGCGAAGCCGGAACCCGCCGGACGTATTGAACAGGAAGTAGTGGATCACCACAGCCGCCGCCAGCGCAATTACGATGCCCCACGTCACCCGAACGTCGGGGAAGATGCGGGCAAGCTGTGTGGCTTCCGGCACAGCGGGCGTTTGAGGAACGCTGCCTTCCCGAAGCAGGCTGGTGTATACCAGGCCCATGAACAGGATTGCGACATAGTTGAGCATGATGGAGACGATCATTTCATTCAGTCCGCGCGTGATCTTGAGGATGCCCGGCAGGGCGCCCCAGATGCCGCCCGCAAGGGCTCCCAACACAAGGCAGATGATGATCGCGGGTAGTCCAGTGAATCCCCAGGTGACGCCCACCCAGACCGATACGCACGCGCCGATCACGAACTGGCCCTCGCCGCCCAGGTTGAACACGCCGCAGCGATAGGCGAAGCAGGCGCACAGCCCTGTAAAGATCAGCGGCGTGGCTTTCACCAGCGTAGTCGCGATGTTGGAGGCGCTGCCAAACGCGCCCATGAAAAGATATTGGATCGCCTGCGCGGGGGACGAACCCAGCGATGCGATAATGATACAGCCGATCCCAAAGGCGATAATTACGGATACGAGCGGAACAATCACGCTCATCAGCCGGCTTCTCACTTTCATACTTCGCCTTCCTCCTTGCCGCCCATGGCGAGGCTGATTTGCTGAATGGGAGGATTCTTACCGGCAAATTCCCCCATGATGCGTCCTTCAAACATGACCACGATCCGGTCGGATATCTCCAGCACCTCGTCGAAGTCCGCAGAGATGAGCAGGATAGCGCAGCCCTGATCCCGCGCTTCGATCATGGTATCGTGGATGAAGCGGGATGCGCCGATGTCCAGCCCGCGGGTCGGGTGTACCGCCACCAGCAGGTCCGGATTTCCTTCCAGCTCCCGGGCCAGAATCACCTTCTGCTGGTTACCGCCTGAAAGGTTTCTAACCTCCTGCTCCACGGACTCACAGCGGATATCGTACTTCTTCTGCATCTCCAGCGCGTATTCGCGGATGGCCTTTTTGCGAAGATGCGCGCCGCGTCCGGAGGAAAACTGCGGAGACAAGGTGGATTTGAGCACGATGTTGTCCTGAACCGTCATATTGGCGATCAGGCCCATCTTGTTGCGGTCCTCCGGGATATGCGCCACCTTGTTGTCGATGAAGCCCTGCGGGGCAAATACCGCCACGCGCGCTCCCTTTATATCCACCGTTCCGGAGTCCGGCGAGAGCACGCCGGTCAGAATCTGCGCGAGCTGGCTTTGGCCGTTTCCATCCACTCCAGCGACGCCCAGAATCTCGCCACGGCTGACCTGCAGCGATATGTGACTGAGGCCGCTGTGCTTGGAGGATGCGTTATAGCTCACATCCTCAAACCGGGCCACAGTTTCACCCGGTTCCTCCACCTTGGCATAGTGCGGCGGCGGAAGCTCCCGGCCAATCATCTGGCTGGCAAGGTCTTCGCTGCAGGTATCGCAGCAATGGACGGTACCCACGGTTTTCCCGGCACGCAGTATGGTAATGCGATCCGAGATGTGCAGCACCTCGCGCATCTTGTGGCTGATAAATATGACGCTTTTATTTTCTTCCTTCAGCTTATGAATGACATCGAAGAGACCCTCTACCTCAAGGTCGGTCAGCGCCGCGGTGGGTTCATCCAGCACCAGCAGCTCCGCGCCGCGATAAAGCGCTTTGATGATCTCGATGCGCTGCTGCGCACCCACAGAGATTTCGGAGATCGGCTTGTCGAGCTCGACGTCGAGGCCGTACCGCTTGGAGATCTCCATGATCTCCTTTTTGCGGTTTTCCACGTTGATAAAAACACCTTTGGCATGCTTGTCGCCCAGTATAATGTTTTCAAAGACCGTCAAGGCCTCCACGAGCATGAAATGCTGATGAACCATGCCGATACCCAGCTTAACAGCCTGCGCGGGCGAATCGATCTTCACTTTTTTGCCGCCAAACCAGATGGAGCCTGCCGTGGGCTGATACAGGCCGAACAGCACATTCATCAGGGTGCTTTTACCCGCGCCGTTTTCGCCCAGCAGTGTGTGGACCTCGCCGCGGCGAACATCAAAATTGATGTCCTTGTTGGCATACATATCCCCAAACTGTTTGGTGATGTTCTCCATACGCAGTATTTGTTCCATACGCTGTTCTCCCTTGCACCGAACCAGCCTTTGCGAGGCTGGCTGATAGCCTTCGGAATTGTCATCAAATAAAAAACGGCAGAATTTTTGCTGCTGACCATCGTTCAGCACTGAATGATGGTATTGGCTTACATCCTACCGAATGATCATCACATTCTGCTGTCTCCCTGAGGAAGATGATGTGATGGATTTTCTGGTGTTCAAAAAATTTTTTGCTCTTATAAATTTTTTTTAATTGTACGGTGAAAATGCAATTTTGTCAACATGAATCAACTGGATTATTAAGAACGATTCCAAATAATAACGTTTGTTTGTATATCTTGTGATACTTAGCCGAACAAGGTAAGAAACCCGAACGCGACAACCGAATTGCAGAATATGATCTCACTGCCCGCGGGGATATCAATAAACAAGGCAGCTTCCCAAAGAAAGCTGCCTCAAGATTCATTACCTGCTCGTCTTTTCGGCCCGTTATGAAACCGCCTCGGTGCCTACGAACTGGCTGTTGTAAAGGTCGGCGTAGAAGCCGTTTTGCTCCATCAGCGCCGCGTGGTTGCCCTGCTCGATGATGCGCCCGTCGTTCATGACGAGGATCGTCGAAGCGTTCTTGATGGTGGACAGCCGATGGGCGATAACAAAGTTCGTTCTGCCCTTCATCAGCTCAATCATCGCGTTCTGAATATACGCCTCGGTACGCGTATCCACGCTGCTCGTCGCCTCGTCCAGAATGAGAATCGGAGGATCGGCCAGCAGCGCCCGCGCGATGGTCAGCAGCTGACGCTGACCCTGCGAGATGTTTGACGCTTCTTCGTTCAGCACCGTATCATAACCCTGCGGCAGGGTGCGGATGAAGTGGTCGGCGTGCGCCATCTTCGCCGCGCGGTAGATATCCTCGTCAGTCGCGCCTTCGCGGCCGTAGCGGATGTTCTCACGGATCGTGCCGCCGAACAGCCACGTATCCTGCAGCACCATGCCGAACTGATGGCGCAGCTCGTCACGCGGCAGCGTACGGATATCCACGCCATCCACAAAGATACGACCGCTGTCCACATCGTAGAAGCGCATCAGCAGGTTCACCAGCGTAGTCTTGCCCGCGCCTGTGGGCCCTACGATGGCGATCACGTCGCCCGGCTTCACGTCAAGGTTCATGTCCTTGATGACCGTAACGTCCGGGTTGTAGCCAAAGTTCACGTGCTCGAAGCGCACCGATCCCTTGGGATATTCGATCGTATTCTCGTGGCTGTCGGCAGGCATCTCAGGCTCGTCGAGCACTTCAAATACACGCTCCGCTGCGGCCACGGTGGACTGCAGCACGTTGGCAATCTGCGCCACCTGCGTGATCGGCTGTGTAAACCGGCGCGAGTACTGGATGAACGCCTGCACGTCGCCCACGGAAATCTGGCCATTGATGACCATCACGCCGCCCACGACGCACACGGCCACGTAGGACAGGTTGCTGATGAAGTTCACCGCGGGCATCATGATGCCCGAGAGGAACTGCGCCTTCCAGCCCACCGCGTACAGCCGCTCGTTGATCTCGTCGAACTTCTCCACGCTGTCGGTTTCCTTGCCGAATGCCTTGACGACGAGGTGGCCGCCGTACATCTCCTCCACGTGCCCGTTAATGTGGCCGATCTCCGCCTGCTGGCCGCGGAAGTACTTCTGCGACCGTTTAACGATGATCTGCACGAGGATGAAGCTCATGGGCAGCACAATCAGGCACACCAGCGTGATGAGCCACGAGATCGTGAACATCATCACCACGATGCCGACCACCATGGTCACCGAGGTGATTACCTGCGTCAGACCCTGGGACAGCGTCGTGGAGACAGTGTCGATGTCGTTGGTCACGCGCGAGAGTATCTCACCGTGCGTGCGGCTGTCGAAGTATTTGAGCGGCAGCCGGGACAGCTTTGCGTCCACCTGGCGGCGCATGTCGTACACGATCTGCTGCGAGGTCTTGGCCATGATCCAGTTCATGACGAACGACATGAGCCCGCTGATCGCGTACAGGATCAGCACCCAAAGCAGAATCTGCGCTACGCGGTCGAAGTCGATTTTGAGCTGGCTTGCGGCCTGAAACTGGGTAAATGCCTGCTGCAGCACCGCCACCTGCTGCGGGTCGGTCATGTCAATGTTCTGCATGATGACGCTCTGCAGCTCATCCTCGCTGACCTCGCCGTTTTCAATCTGCGTCACCACGTCCTCAGGCAGTATCTCCTTCAGCCCGGAGAACGCCTCCATCTTGGCCATCGTCGGTTTAAACAGCTCGGTTGTGGCCTCACCCAAGATCTTGGGGCCGAATATTGAGAATACCGCGCTGCCGATGGCCATGATAAACACGATAACGAGCGCGACCTTGTGTGTCCCGAGGTACGAAACCAGACGCTTGATGCCGCTCTTGAAATCCTTTGCTTTTTCCGTAGGCACGCCGCGGCCCATGGGTCCGCCCGGTCCGCCGCCGGGGCCGCCCCTGCGCGGCCGATTCATTCCTGCACTTTTATTTGTACTCGTTTGCTCACTCATGCCAATTCCTCCAAAGAGAGCTGCGACGATACGATTTCGCGGTACGTATCGCAGCTTTCCAGCAGTTCCTTATGCCTGCCCTGTCCGACGATCCTGCCTTCATCCAGCACAATAATGTTGTCCGCGTTCATCACCGTGTTGACGCGCTGCGCGACGATGAACACCGTAGCGTTCTCAATTTCGCCTGCCAACGCGCGGCGCAGCTTTGCGTCGGTCTTGAAGTCCAGCGCCGAGAAGCTGTCGTCAAAAATGTATACCTCCGGTTTGCGCACCAGCGCACGGGCAATGGAAAGCCGCTGTTTCTGGCCGCCGGAGAAGTTGGTGCCGTCCTGCGAAACCGCCGCATCCAGCTGGCCTTCGGACTCGGAAACAAAGTCCTTGCCTTGCGCGATATCCACCGCCTGCCAGATTTCCTCGTCGGTTGCGTCGTCCTTACCATAGCGGATGTTGCTTTCAATGGTGCCGCTCATCAGGCTGGCCTTCTGCGGCACAAAGCCGATCCGATGGCGCAGCTCCTCCTGCGGGTAATCCTTAACGTCCACGCCGTCGAGCAGCACCTGTCCCTTGCTTGCGTCGTAGAACCGCGGGATCAGCTTAACGAGCGTGGACTTGCCGGAGCCCGTGCTGCCGATGATCGCGGTCACCTCGCCGGGTCGGGCGGTCAGGCTGATGCCCTGCACCGCGGGTTCCTCCGCGCCGTGGTAGTAGAAGCTGACGTCCCGGAGTTCCACATGGCCGCGCATCGTGGTCTGGGGTACTTCCTTCGTGGTATCCACCACCGTGGGCTTGAGCGAGAAAACTTCATTGATGCGTTCCGCCGCAGCCTGCGCACGGGGCAGCATCACGAACATCATGGTTCCCATGATCAATGCAAACATCACCTGCATCACGTACTGCTGGAAGGCCATCAGGTTGCCGACCGTCGTATCGCCCGCGTCCACACGCAGCCCGCCGAACCAGATCACAAGGGTGGTCGCAATATTGAGCGCCAGCATGATCGCGGGGAACATTACGCCCATCCAGCGGTAAGCAGAGACCGACGTGTTGGTCAGGTCCTTGTTGGCTTCGTCGAAACGCGCCTCCTCAAAATGAGCCTTGTTGAAAGCGCGGATGACCCGGATGCCTGTAAGGCCTTCGCGCAGCACCAGGTTTACCCGGTCGATCTTCTTCTGCAACGACTTGAACAGCGGCATGGCCTTGAGCGCAATGGTCAGCACGATGGCCGCCATGAACACCACGATCACGACGATGAGCCACGAAAGCCCCGCATCCTTCTGCAGCGCCATGATGATACCGCCCGCTGCCGTAATCGGCGCGGACAGCAGCATGACCATAATCATCACCATCACGTTCTGGATCTGCGTGACGTCGTTGGTGGAACGGGTGATGAGCGAGGCCGTGCCGATCTGGTCGAACTCGGCCAGCGAATAGCCCTGCACCGAGGAGAAGATGTCGTGGCGAAGGTCCCGCGCAAAGCCCACTGCCGTTCGCGTGGCGAACAACTGGGATACAATCGTCGCGGCTATGGCGAGCAGCGAAACGCCGAGCATCTGAAGACCGATCGTAACGATCAGCGATATGTCCTGCCCGACGATGCCTTTGTTGACGATATCCGACATCAGATTGGGCAGATAGAGCTGGCTGATGGACTGTATTGTCGTCATCAGTACCACGACCAGCACCTGCCACTTGTACTTTTTCAAATACCGGAATAGCTTGAGCATGTTGCTTCCTTTCCCTTATAAAAATCTTTTAAGATTAAGACGCTTAAGTCCTAATTTTATTGCACACCTTTTGGTTCCAGTACGGTGATCACGGCACCGAGCATCCACTCAAAATAGTCTGAGTCCTCGAAGCGGATACCCTCCACCTGCGTAAACAGGTTGCGCATGAAATAGCCCGTCAGATTCGTCATGTAGAACTTGATTGCCATTTTGGGGTCAGGCCCCAAGCGGCCCATCTTATGCATGGTGACAAAGTATTCGAGCAGCCGGTTTTCCGCTTTATGCTCGTTCTTCTTGAACATCATCTCCGGCTGCGACTCACGGAACTTGTCGCGCATGATCATGCGGAGCAGCGGGGCGTTGCTGCCGTAGGTCTCCATCATGTTGCGCGCGATATTCCGAAGGTCCGTCTCCAGCTCATAGGTTGCGCTACTTTCAATATACTCGTTCACCTTGTACGGATGGATGCAGCTGTGCAGGGTCTCTTCAAACAGTGCCCGCTTCGTACTGAAATGGCGAAACAGCGTCACCTCGCTGACACCCGCAAGGTCGGCAATCTCCTTGGTTGTCGCGGCGGTAAATCCGTTCTTCTCGAACAGTACTTTTGCAGCCCTTATAATCTTTTCGTGTGTTGTCTCCATGTTCCTCCCTGCCCGTTGATTGTATGCAAGCACTTGCTAACATTACACCCTGCCCGTCATTCAAGTCAATTGTCCGATGCAGTATTCACATATTGTTCACGATATCTTTCCAACATAAACCACGCCTGCTCTTTGTTCAGCAAAACGCCTTCTTGCCCGCATCGCGCGCTTGTCCTATAATATCGGTATGAAACGAATTTTACTGTGCCTCCTGGCAACGGCGCTGCTGTTTGCCAGCGGTTGTACAAATACGGCGGATACGGCAGAAGCCAGCGGCGAATACTACGCGCTCGACACAATCTGCACGCAGCACGTCATCGGCGGCGATGCGCAGGCTGCCGCGCAGGAAGTCAGTGCGATGCTGACGCGCATTACAAACGAAATGTCGATGAACGAAGGTTCCGATCTTTACGCCGTGAATTCCGCTGCACCGCAAAGCGCCGAGGTATCGGAAGAGACCGCCGACGTACTTGCGCAGGCGCTGAGCCTTGCGGCGCTGACGAACGGCGCTTTCGACCCCACCATCGGGCCAGTGTCGGCGCTGTGGGACATCTCCGGCGACCCGCGCGTGCCCTCCGCGGAGGAGCTCGCAGCGGCAGTCCCGCTGGTAGATTACACGGGCGTTACGCTCAGCGGCACGACGGTTACGCTTGCCAAGGCGGGCATGAAGATCGATCTTGGCGGCATCGGCAAGGGCTATGCGGCCGATCTCGCGGGGCAGATCTATGAAAAGTACGGCGTAAAGAGCGCGCTGCTGAACCTCGGCGGCAACATCTTTGTCTATGGTTCCAAGGAGGACGGCAGCGACTACCGCATCGGTCTCAGGGACCCGTACGGAGAGGACAATGATTTCTTTGCCATCATCCCGGCGAGCAATACCTCGGTTGTCACCTCCGGCATTTACGAGCGGTATTTTGTGCAGGACGGCGTCACTTATCACCACCTGTTCGATCCGCAGACAGGCTATCCCGCAGACAACGGGCTTGCGGCGGTAACGGTGGTGTGCCAGCACAGTACCAAGGCAGACGCGCTTTCCACCGCGCTGTTCGTTATGGGACTGGACAAGGGCCTTGCGTTTGCGCAGGGGCTGGACGGCGTGGAAGCGATATTCATCACCACAGATAAAAAGGTCTATGCGACCGATGGCATAAAGGAGATCATCGAGATCACGAATGAAAGCTATATTCTCCAGGGCTGACATCATACTGTTCGTCCTCCTTCTGCTTGTTGCGGCGGGCGGCATCATACTCATGTCGGGCAGCGGCGAGGGCCAGACAGCGGTCATCCGGCAGGATGGCCAGATTGTCATGGAACTGCCTCTGAACGTAGACCGAACCGTTCAGGTGTCGGGTACGGTTATCGAAGTAAAGGACGGTGCGATCCGCTTTAAGGAGTCGGATTGCCTCAATCAGATATGCGTCCACGCGGGCTGGCTGAATTCTCCGGGCGCAACGGCGGCCTGCCTGCCCAATCGCGTATCCATCACAGTAATGGGAGAAAGCGGGGTGGACGCCATTGCGAACTGACACTTCTTCGGCCAAGAAAACCGCGCTGTTAGGTGCGCTGCTCGCCCTGTCTTTAGCGTTGGCTGTGGTGGAAAGCATGCTCGGCGCGCTCATTCCCCTGCCCATACCGGGAGTGAAGCTGGGGCTTGCCAACATCGTTTCGATGTTTTTGCTGTGCTATTTCTCGCTGCCCGCGACGCTGGTGGTCGCGGTACTGCGTACGCTGCTGGCTTCGCTGTTTTCGGGCGGTCTGTCGATGTTTTTGTTCTCCGCACCCGGCGCGATTTTGTCTACGCTCGTTATGTACGCGGCACTGCGCTGGATCAAACCGCTGTCCATCGTAGGCGTTTCCATGCTCGGCGCGGTAACGCACAACGTGGCGCAAGTCTGCGTAGCAGTACTAACGACAGGCGAGGTCCGATTGTTCTTCTACGCATTCATCCTTGTGACAGTAGGTGCGGTTTCGGGTGCAATCACCGGAGTGGTTGCACGGGTCAGCTTTGAACGCGCGGGCAAAGCGCTGCATATCGGCAGCAGCAGACGCGCAGAATATTCAAACGGAGGTGCGTCATGAACGGCTATTGGGGCAGCTTTTATTGGGACTGGACGATATTCCTGATCATCCCCGGCATCATTATCGCACTGTGGGCGCAGTCGCGCGTCAACCGCGCATACGCCACCTACTCGAAGATCCCGGTGCTATCCGGCATATCGGGCAGCCAGATGGCGTTCCGTATCATGACGGACGGTGGAATCAGCGATGTGCATCTCGATGTTTCGGACGGCCCGCTCTCAGACAATTACAACCCGCGTACGCGCACGCTGAACTTATCCCAGAACAGTTATTCCGGGCGATCCATTGCGTCTGTCGCCGTGGCTGCGCACGAAACCGGGCACGCGCTGCAGCACCATCAGGGCTATCTCCCCTTACGTATCCGCAGTGTGATGGCCCCGGTGGTCAGCGTGGTATCGTATATGCTCTGGCCGGTGCTGATCCTTGGCCTGTGGCTCGGCTTTACCGGCGCAATACAGATTGCGGTGTATATCTTCCTTGCGATCTTCGCGTTCCAGATGATTACGCTGCCGGTGGAATTCAACGCCTCGCACCGGGCCATGGCCGCGCTTGCGCAGACCGGGACGCTCACCGAAGAGGAGCTCTACGGCGCGAGACAGATGCTAAACGCCGCGGCGCTGACGTACGTTGCGGCGACATTGGTCGCGCTGCTGAATGTGCTGCGCTTCCTCGCGCTCTCGCAGCGGCGCAGATAGTTCCAAAGCTGCCGCACACCCGTGAGTTTTTGCCATTACGGGTTGTATCGGCAGCACAAAGCCTTTATAATGGGGAACGGGTATCAAGGCAATCCGCGGGTTAACCGTGAACATATTTCAAACTTGGAGGATGGGTCAATGAACGAAATCGACAAGCTTTCCATCAATACCGTACGCATGCTGGCGGTGGAAGGCGTACAGAAGGCCAACAGCGGTCATCCGGGCCTGCCGATGGGCGCAGCACCTATGACGTATACGCTTTGGTCGAGGCACTTGAAGCACAATCCGAAGAATCCGGCGTGGGCGGACCGCGACCGCTTTGTGCTGTCTGCGGGACACGGCTCCATGCTGCTTTATTCGCTGCTGCACGTGTTCGGTTATCCCGTGTCGCTGGAGGACCTCAAGAACTTCCGGCAGTTCGGCTCCCCGACAGCGGGACATCCCGAGTACGGCCACATTCCCGGCATCGAGACGACCACCGGCCCGCTGGGGCAGGGCATCGCAAACGCCGTGGGTATGGCGATGGCGGAGACGCACCTCGCCGCCATGTTCAACAAGGAAGGCTATCCGGTCGTGGATCACTACACTTACGCGCTTTCGGGTGACGGCTGCCTGATGGAAGGCGTCGCATCCGAGGCTTGCTCGCTCGCCGGCACCTTAAAGCTTGGCAAGCTCATCCTGCTCTATGACCGCAACAAGATCACCATTGAGGGTGAAACGGACTTCGCGTTTGACGAGGACGTGGCGAAGCGCTTCGAAGCCTACGGCTGGCAGGTGCTCAGCGTGTCCGACGGCAACGAGGATGTAGGCAGCATCGACAAGGCCATCTCCATGGCCAAAGCCGAGAAGGAAAAGCCCTCCATCATCATCATCAACACTGCTATCGGCTACGGCTGCCCCGCTGTGCAGGGCAAGGCTTCGTGCCATGGCTCCCCGCTCGGCGACGAGAACATCGTATCGCTGAAAAAGACGCTGGAATGGCCGTATACGGAAAGCTTCTTCGTACCTGAAGAAGTGAAAGCCGAATCCGCCCGCCGCCAGACCGGCTACGATTCCGCTGAGAAGCAGTGGAACGAACTCTTTGCGCAGTACCGCAAGGAATTTCCCGACATGGCAGCGCTTTGGGACAAGTGCTTTGGCAAGCCCGATACGAAGGCGATCTTCGACGACGCGATGTACACGTTCGAGAAGCCGCTCGCCACACGCCAGTCTTCCGGCGAAGTCCTAAACCGGCTCGCGGCCAAACTGCCCTCGCTCTTTGGCGGCAGCGCGGACCTCGGTCCTTCCAACAACACGGTCATCAAAGGCAAGCCGTATTTTGCGCCGGACTGCCGCGAAGGCATCAACATCCACTACGGCATTCGCGAGTTCGCCATGGCAGCCATTGCCAACGGCCTGTACCTGCACGGCGGCGTCATCCCCTATGTGGCGACGTTCTTCGTGTTCACCGACTATTTAAAGAACGCAGTGCGGCTCTCCGCGCTGATGGGCCTGCCGGTTATCTACGTTATGACGCACGACAGCATCGGCGTGGGTGAAGACGGTCCGACGCATCAGCCCATCGAGCAGCTGGCCTGCATGCGCGCTACGCCCAACACCTACATGTGGCGTCCGGCGGATTCCAAGGAAACCGCGGCGTCGTACGAATTCGCGCTCTCTGCCTCTGGCCCGTCCGTTATCGCGCTCACGCGCCAGACCCTGCCGCTCTATGCGGAAACCAGCCGCGAGGCGCTCAAGGGCGCGTATGTGCTGAAGGATTTCGGTCCGCATCCGCAGGTCATCCTCATCGGCACAGGCAGCGAAGTGGAGGTCTGCATGGCCGCCGCGCAGAAGCTGGCGGATGAAGGCGTCACCGCGCGCGTGGTCTCCATGCCCTGCATGGATCTGTTCGAGGAGCAGAGTGAGGAATACAAGCAGAGCGTGCTGCCGGGCAGTATCGAAGCCCGTGTGGTTGTGGAAGCGGGCGCATCCTTCGGCTGGCACAAGTACGCACTGCCCAAGGGCGAAATCGTGGCGCTGGATCATTTTGGCGCTTCCGCCCCGGCCAAGAAGCTGTTTGAAGCCTACGGGCTCACCGCGGACAACGTTGCGGCTAAAGCCAAAGCGGTTCTGGCAAAATAAATAAGATAATTTAGTTGGAGGCTCTGCCTCCAAACCTCCGCCCAAGGGATATCATCCCTTGGGAATCCCATTGAGCGAAACGTCTGGCAGGCGTTTCGCAGACAAAAGGGTTTCATATATGGGTAGGGCGGCCAGTGGCCGCCCATTTATTTATGAAGACGCATAGAAGAAAGGTGAAAGCATGTCACAAACAGATCAGCCCGTGCGTTTCGGGATCACAGGCACCAGCTTTATCAGCGACTGGTTTGCGGATGCTACCCTGGAAGCTCCGGGATGCAAAGTAACCGCAGTCTATTCCCGCGACGACGCGCGTGGTGAAGCCTTTGCGCAAAAGTACGGCATTCCGCTGCATTTCAGCGACTGGGATGCGTTTCTCGCCAGCGGCGAAATCGACGCAGTGTACATCGCGAGTCCCAACTGCATGCATTACCCCCAAGCCATGGCGGCGCTGGCCCATGGAAAGCACGTGCTGTGCGAAAAGCCGCTTGCGCTGAATACCGAACAGGCGCAGGCCATGATCGCCCACGCGCAGGAAGCGGGGCTCATCCTGCTCGAAGCCATCCGCCCCGTACACGATCCCTTCATTCAGGTGATAAAAGAAAACCTGCCGAAAATCGGACGCATCCGCCGCGCAACGTTCGAGTTCTGCCAATATTCCTCGCGCTATGAGCGATACTTGGCGGGTGAGTACGTCAGCATATTCGATTCCTCGCTCGGCAACGCGGCACTGCTGGACCTCGGCGTATACTGTCTGCACACCTGCGTTGCGCTGCTGGGAACGCCTTTGCGCATCCACGCGGACTCCTCGTTCCTGCAGAACGGCACGGAGGTTGCGGGCACGATCCTGCTGGGATATGAGCAGTTTCAGGCCACAGTGTCCTATTCCAAGGTAACGCAGTCCGTGTACCCCAGCATCATTCAGGGCGAAGGGGGTACGCTTACTTTTGACACGCTCAACCAGCCCACTTTTGTGGAGCTGCATCGGCGCGGACAGGCAGTGGAAAAGCTGCCGTTGCCTCCGGTCAGGCCCAACATGAACATGGTATTTGAGCTGCAGACCTTCTGCCGCTGCGTACGGGGTGACGAAAAAACAGAGCGGTTTGACGCTCAGTCCGTTCAGGTGATAAAGGTCATGGATGAGGTTAGACAGCAGACGGGTGTCGATTTCGGTGCATGCGAGGGTCTGTCGTTCTAACTAGTCTATTACAGATTGATGACAAGCCACTTCACGAGGGCGCTGCCCTCGCACTCCCGCTTCTTTTCTTGAAGAAAAGAAGGAAAAGACGCGTGGGGAATGCCTTAAAAAGGCATTCCCCTAATGGGATTCTTAAGGGATGCATTCCTTAAGCGGTGGTTTGGAGGCAGAGCCTCCAAGAGATACCTTTGTTAGCAGCCTGAACAGATACCGTTGAGTATCTGTTTTCTATTTCTTCTTCCTTTTGGCCTTATTCTTCACTTCGGCAGTCCCGGTTTTCTGCAGTATGATATCGCGCAGCAGGTCGAAACGGTCAAAGCTGTATGAAACAGGTATATTGGTATGCACTCCGCGCAGCATCATGTTGCTGCCATAATCAATTTCGTCCATTACCTGCAATATGTCGCCCCAGCACAGCCGACGCACATGACCAAACATGTTCCTGTATTGAATGCCTTCGTCGTCAGTCTCAATCCGGCTGATCAGAAAAGAAATCAACGCAGCCAGCCCGACAGCAAGCATCACGGCGGATAACGTATAGCCGATCATTTCCTCATCCACGGGCAGAAAAAAGAGCGCCACCCCCGCTGCCGCGAGTAACGTCCCTCCAATGGCGAAATATTTTTTTCGTCTGAATGTTGCGCTGCCGGATGAACCTGTGTCTGTCGTCTCGATACGCTGCATATCTTCCCGCCGCTCAGCCCTGCTGTTCCTTCTGCTGCTTCTCCTTCAGTTTCACGTACATATTGAAGTACGCGTATTGGAAGAGCGCCGCAACCATCAGCACGAGCCCAAGTGTGATAAAGTACACGTTCCACGGATACACATATTTATAGAGGAAGTTAAAAGCGATAGAGGTGTTGAGCGTAAACGCCGCAATCTTGCCGAAGGTGTTGGCAGGCGCAACGAGGCCGCGGGCGTACAAAAAGATACCGCCGCCCACCATCAGCACTTCCTTGACGATCATGACGATCAGGATAAACAGCGGGAGCACCGCCATCTCGGAGGAGGCCATATGTGCAGCCCGTGTACCCGGAAAAGTAAATGCCATCACGGTGAATATCGCCATCAGCTTGTCCGCGAGCGGATCCAACAGAATTCCCGCTTCGGTAATGAGCTTGTGTTTGCGCGCAAGGTAGCCGTCCAGCAGGTCTGTGCCGCACGCCAAAAGATATATGATGAGGCCGGGAATCATCATATCAAAATAAACGAGTATTGCAACAGCAGGCACAAGTGCCAGCCGCATCAGCGTCAGCGCATTCGGTGCGTTCAACGGTATCCTGCTCAAACCAAGTCCCCTCACTTTCGGGCTTGTCCCCGCGCCTTTTATGTATTATATGGCGCATAAAAACAAAGCCGCTTTGCCAGTACTTATTATACCAGCAAAACGACTTTTTGCCTACGGGAATTTAGCTTATCGGCGTACCGTTAGCGAGCAGATACTTCTCCGCCTCGGCGTTCCAGAAACCGCCGCTGCGCTTGGTGATCTCCGCAAGGCCTTTGAAGAACGGCGAATCATTCTTGTCAAAGTCGTCAATCGCGGTAAGCGGCATGGAGATGTGCGTGTAGATCAGCTTCTTGCCGCCTGGGATCTCGTCCAGATGCAGCGTCGCGTCGATGACCGCGTCGAGGCCGCCCACATGTGTGATCATCGCGGTGGGATTGATCTGGCCCTTGGCCATCATCGCCAGAGACTCGCGCATATCCTCGTTGTTGCCGCCCGAGGTGCCCACGATATGCGTGAAGCTGTAGTGCACGTTGTAGAAGTTGAACATTGCGGAGAACTTCTGGTCCGTCGGGCCCGCAAAGAAGTTCAGGCAGCCGTCCTTGGCGAGCAGCGAGTCGCCCTGCTCCACCACGGGTTTCACCGGCGCCATTACGAGCACATCATCAAATCCATGCCCGCCCGTCAGCGCCATCATCTCCTGCAGCTTGGCCGGGTCCTTGGTGTTTACATAGTGCAGCTCCACGCCCTGCTTTTTGGCCTCTTCCACCGTGTAGATGCGGGACGCGCGCGCCAGCCGCGCTTCGTCGATATCCGTCACAACGAGCAGGCCGGGCTTCCGGTCGCAGTGCAGCGCGTAGTCGATGGACCCAAGGCCCATGGGGCCCACGCCCGCGAGGATGGCCATGTTGCCGCCTTCCTTGATGCCCATATCGTGCACATACTCGCCCTGTCGCGTGTGGTAAAACGCATGGAACGTACCCACGATGCAGCTCATCGGTTCAGCCAGTGAACCGTAGAAATACACGTCGGAGTCATACTTCAGCAGGCAATCCATTATCATCGCCTCAGCCGGGATCACGATATAGGTCGCGTCCCCGCCTATATAGCGGTACGAGTATCCGGGCGCATCCTGCGAACCCTTGTAGTTGAACGCGGGCTGAATCGAGAAGTTGTCCCCCGGTTTGAACTGGTCCTGCCACTTCTTGCCCACTTCGATGATCTGGCCGCAGAACTCATGGCCGAGGATCGTGGGATTGGTTGCAACGTCGTTCGGCACGCGCTTATGGTCTGCGCCCTGCAGCGCCGCCTTATGCGAAGACATGCACAAACTGTCCGATACGACCCGGGCGAGTATCTCGTCGTCCTTGATCGCCGGGAGCTCAAACTCCTCAAGACGAAGGTCGTTTTTGCCGTAAATCCTGACTGCTTTGGTTTTCATTGCGTATCCTCCTTATACCGTCGTTACCGCGGTCTTCTGTTTAATTTTAGACAATTCGTCCGGGTCAATACCCGTATCTGTAATCACTTCGTCGATCTCGTCCCACTGCGCCACCTCCACCACGGCCTGACTGCGCGATTTGCTGGAATCGCCCAGCACGATCACGCGGTTGGCAGCCTCAATCATGGCGCTTTTCAGCTCCGCTTCAACGAAGTTTTCCACACACGGGCCGCTCCGACCCATGAATCCGCTGGTGCCCAGCACCGCCATGTCCACACGGATCTCCTTCAAACTACGCATGGCCCAGCTGCCCACGATGGAGTTGCTGTTGTGGCGCACCTGCCCGCCCAGCACATAGGTGGGGATGTCGTATTCGTCCAGCAGCTGCGCGGCTTTCAGGCCGTTGGTGAACACCGTGATGTCCTTCTTGATGGTGAGCGCCTGCGCAAACGCAAAGATCGTCGAGCCGCCGTCCAGCAGCAGCGACATGCCGCCTTCCACGCGCGTCACCGCTTCCTTGGCAATGCGCAGCTTCTCGTCCATATGTTTGACGGCTTTTTCGGTAAAGCTGGGCTCCACCTCGCCTCCGACTGCCAGCGCGCCGCCGTATGCTTTGACGGCCAGCCCTTTTTCCTCCAGGAATATGAGGTCCTTGCGGATCGTTTCGGAGGATACGTTAAAAAGCCGCGCCAGCTCCGCTACGCGGATGCTGCCTTCAGCGGCCAGACGCTTTTCAATATACCCGCGCCTTTCCTGCATCAGATGTAAGCTCATGCAGCAATTTCCTCCAAATCAATCGCAACCTATCCCAACTAATTGCAATTATACGCTTGGTTTTGCATTGAGTCAAGTGCACCAAATGCGCCTTTATCGCATTATTTATCGGTCAAAATAACATTTTGTTGAAATATGTAAGTTATACGTTTATAATACACACGTATATTTTCCCAAGTGGCCGGGAGGTCGTATGTACATTCAGTTTGACATCGACATCCTTTCCCTGCTGCTGCTCATCATTGTGCTCATCTACAATCTGAAGAATGGCAACGAGGGCATGTTTCGGCAGCTTTTTTTCCGTGCACTGATCTTCTGCAATATGGGCATCCTGCTGATCGACATACTCATCTATGTGCTTTTAAACCAACCGGGAAGCGCCGCCCATGTCCTGCTGATGGTGCTGCAGTCACTGTTTTTTACGCTGTGCGCAGTATTCTGCCTGCTGTACGCGCTGTATTCTACCGTACGCCCTGCCCGGCGTCCGCGCCGCTTCTTGCTGTTGCTCACTGCGCCGTTGCTTGTGCTCATCGTGGCGCTATGCGTGAACGCCGCGACCGGCTTTATATTCAAAATCACAGCGGACAACGGATATCAGCGCGGTCCGGTATTCCACATCATATCGGTATGCACCTATTTGTATATCGCCTATGCGCTGATCAAGGTATGGAGGCTGAAAAAGAGTCTTTCGCGCTCTGAGTTTTACACCTATCTCGTTGCGCCGTTTTTCCCCGTCGTGACCGGAGCCGTACAGCTTGCTTTAAGCCTGCCGGTTCTCATCGTCTGGCCCGTTACAGCGCTGTCGATGACCATCATCCAGATGTCCATGCTGACCGAAAAGATTAACCTCGACCATCTGACCGGTCTGTATAACCGCAAATACCTCGACGAATACGTGGAGAGTATGCTTCAGGCCAGCCGAACCGGGCCGCCCCGCGGCGGCAAAAAGTTCGCTGCCATCATGCTCGATATCGACAACTTCAAGAAGATCAACGACACCTACGGTCATGTGGAGGGCGACCGCGCGATCGTATTGGCGGCCGACCTGCTGCGCAGAAGCATCCGCAAAGGCGACTTTGTATCACGCTATGGGGGTGACGAATTCCTCATCGTGCTCGAGCAGTGCAGCGATACCACGCCGACGCGGGTGATCCGCCGCATCCGAGAGAGCGCGACCAAGTTTAACCACGACAATTCGCTGCCGTATGCCATCAATTTCTCGGTCGGCTATAAGGTATATTCCTCGCTGCGCGGCTTGACGAGCCAGCAGATCTTCACGGGCATCGACGAGCTGATGTACCAGAACAAGCACAGCAAGGTGAAATCATCTTAAAATTCTTTTCATTTTCCGCCGTTGTTATATAATAGATACAGCGCTTTATTTTTTTGCGCTCTCAAAATACACGGCAGGGGGAAACCGATATGCACAAAACCGACCTTGAAATCGCACGCGAAGCAAAACTTGTTCCGATCCGCGAGATTGCGCGGCGGGCTGGAATACTGGAGAACGAAATCATACCGTTCGGCGACAACAAGGCCAAGGTGTCGCTTTCCGTACTGGAGCGCGTTCGGACCAATGCGCCGGGCAAGGTCATCCTCGTCTCAGCAATCAACCCCACTCCTGCGGGCGAGGGCAAAACCACGGTCTCCATCGGCCTTGCCGATGCGCTGAACCGATGCGGCCAGAAGGTTTGCCTCACGCTGCGCGAACCCTCCTTAGGGCCGGTGTTCGGCATCAAGGGCGGCGCCGCGGGCGGCGGATATTCGCAGGTAATCCCCATGGAGGACATCAACCTGCATTTCACAGGCGATCTGCACGCGGTCACCGCCGCCAACAACCTGCTGTGCGCGCTGGTGGACAATCACATCCAGCAGGGCAACGCGCTCGGCATCGATCCGCGCCGTATCACCATCCGCCGCTGTATGGACATGAACGACCGGCAGCTTCGCTACATCACCTGTGGTCTCGGGGGCAGGGCCAACGGCATGCCGCGCGAGGACGGGTTTGATATCACCGCCGCCTCTGAGGTGATGGCGGTGCTGTGCCTCGCAACCGATCTGCACGACCTGAAGGAGCGCCTTGCGCGCATCAAGGTGGCCTATACGTTTGACGACAAGCCAGTCACTGCCGACGCGCTGCACGCGGCAGGCGCCATGGCTGCGCTGCTCAAGGATGCGATCAGTCCCAACATTGTTCAAACGTTGGAGGGTACGCCCTGCCTGATGCACGGCGGACCGTTTGCCAACATCGCGCACGGCTGCAACAGCTATATTGCCACGCATACCGCGCTGCACCTCGCGGACTATGTGGTCACCGAGGCAGGCTTCGGCGCGGATCTCGGCGCAGAGAAGTTCCTCGATATCAAATGCCGCCAGACCGGGCTGTGGCCGCAGGCGGTGGTGGTTGTGGCTACGGTGCGCGCGCTCAAGGTTCACGGTGGCGTGAGCAAAGACAGCCTCGCCAATCCGGACGCAGCCGCGGTGGAGTGCGGCTTTGCCAACCTTTCCAAGCACATCGACAATCTGCAGGGCTTTTATGGTCTGCCTGTGGCGGTCGCCATCAACCGGTTTGATACCGATTCAGCGGAGGAGATGGAGACCATCGTGCGTCTGTGCGCCGAAAAAGGCGTTACCGCCGTGCCCGTGGAGGTATGGGCCAAAGGCGGCGCGGGCGGCGCGGAGCTCGCCAAAGAAGTGATGCGCATTGCGCGCAGAGGTGAACCAAAACACCCCTACGCGTTGGAGGACAGCATCGAAACCAAGATCGAAAAGCTCGCGCATACCATTTACGGGGCAGGTGAGATCCATTATTCGGCGGGTGTCGCCAAGGAAATCGAGTCACTGACGAAGAATGGCTATGCTCAGCTTCCCATCTGCATCGCCAAAACGCAGTATTCGCTCTCGCACGACCCCAAGCTGCTTGGCCGCCCGGAAGGCTTCCGGTTCACGGTGCGGGGCGTCAAGCTTTCTGCGGGCGCGGGGTTTGTGGTCGTCATGGCGGGCGATATCATGACCATGCCCGGCCTGCCCAAGCATCCCTCGGCAGAGCAGATCACCATCGACGATCAGGGTCGTATCGACGGGCTGTTCTGATATCTTTTCGGGACATTTGTAAACTTTTCACGCGCACGTTTTAAATCCTTGCGCGTGGTGGTACAATGCTTCTTGGCAATTATTCGATTCATCTTTTGAGGAGCGCTGCGCATGTCAAGAAAAACAATGCTCGTGATGCTTATTGTTGTAATTATCGCGGGCGCGATTGCGGGCACGTTCGTGTTCTTAAGTCAGGGAAACACAAATGGCTCCACCGCTCTGCCTTCCTTCTCGAACGGCATGGGCGGCACGTCGGTTCATCCGGCCGGTTTTCCCGGTGAGATGCCGCAAATCGTATTGACCGTACCCGCTGATTCGAACACGACCAGCTGACTGAACCCCGCCAAAAAAGGCAGCCTGCGCTGCCTTTTCTATTGCCTTTGAATTCGTCCCTGCTGTAACGGATTAGCAGACAAGCATTCGCATTTTATTTTTCAAGCTTCGCGATGCTGTCGTCCAGCCGGCGGAGCATTTCCGCCTTGCCCAGCAGCGAGGCGATCTGCTCCGGCCCGCCCGGCGTTACCTCCAGCCCGGAGATCGCGATGCGCAGCGGCCAGTACACAAAGCCGTTTTTCACGCCCAGCTTCTCCACCAGCGCCGCCAGCGCCGCTTTCAGCGTTTCGGGCGAAAAGTCGTCCAGCGCCGAGAGCGCGGATTTTGCTTCCTTCAGCACGGGCAGTGCCAACTTCGCGTCCGTACCCGACCGCTTGTGGAAGTACAGCTCCGGTCCGAACTCCGGCATCTCTGTCAGAAAAGCCAGCTTTTCGGGTATCTCACCCAGCTTCTCCAGCCGCGGCTGAATCATCTCAGCGATCAACCCCAGGTCCATTTCCTTAACGCCAGCCTCTTCGAACCACGGCATTGCGCGGGAAATGAACTCCTCCCGGCCAAGGCTGCGGATGTACTGCGCGTTCATCCATGTCAGCTTTTCGGTATCGAAAATGGCGGGCGAGCGGGACAGCCCTTCAAGGCTGAACGCCTCCACCAGTTCCTCCAGCGAGAATATTTCGCGCTCGCCGCCTGGGCTCCAGCCCAACAGGGCGATATAGTTGATGAGCGCTTCTTTGAGATATCCCTTTTGGATGAAATCGTCGAAAGACGCGTCGCCGTAGCGTTTGGACAGCTTGCGCTGTTTGTCCTTCATCACGACCGGCAGATGGATGTACTGCGGCACATCCCAGCACATTGCGCGGTACAGGTGGTTGTATTTGGGCGTGGACGACAGGTATTCCACCCCGCGGATGACGTGTGTGACGCCCATCATGTGGTCGTCGATGACGTTGGCGAGGTTGTACGTCGGCATGCCATCGGCTTTGAGCAGCACGTTGTCGTCAAGGTCTGCGTTGGGTACAGTGACGTCGCCGAACACCATATCGGAATAGGTGGTCTCCCCTTCCGTCGAGATGTTCTGCCGGATCACGTATGGTTCGCCCGCGTCGATCTTCCGCTGTATCTCTTCCTCCGAAAGGTGCAGGCAGTGCTTGTCGTAGGTGAACGTTTTCCCCTGCGCTTCGGCTTTGGCACGTTCCTCCGCGAGCCGTTCCTTGGTGCAAAAGCACCGGTAGGCCGCCCCGCGTTTGATAAGCTCCTCCGCGAAGTACTGGTACGTTGATCGTCGTTCGCTCTGGATGTATGGGCCGTACGGTCCGCCCACGTCCGGGCCCTCGTCGTAATCCAGCCCGGTCTGCCGCAGCGTATCGTAGATAACCTGTTTGGCGCCAGGCACCTCGCGGTTCAGGTCCGTATCCTCAATGCGCAGGATGAACACTCCGCCGTGCTGACGCGCAAACAGCCACGCGTACAGCGCGGTACGCAGTCCTCCAATATGCAGATAGCCCGTCGGGCTGGGCGCAAACCTCGTCCTGACCTGGGTCATTTTTATCTTCCTTTCAATATCAGATTATTGGAGGCTCCGCCTCCAAACCTCCGCCAAAGGGATATCATCCCTTTGGAATCCCCTCGTGGGAACGCCATTTCATGGCGTTCCCGGACTCTTAACGAATATTTATATATCCTTTTTGCCGAGAAACGCCCGTTCAGGGCGTTTCGTGCGAAGGGGTTCTAAGGGGACATTGTCCCCTTAACGGTGGTGTGGAGGCAGCGCCTCCACAATCCCCATATTTATTACACTTTAGTTTTCTGGTTTGTAGCTGTCCTTCAGACCGACGATCTGGTTGAACAGCAGCGCGTTCTTCGTGCTGTCGTCGTCTGCAACGAAGTAACCCTGCCGCAGGAACTGGAACCGCTCGCCGGGGGTAATCTCCGCGCCTGCCTGCTCAATGCGGGCAAAACCCATCACCTGCATGGAATCGTAGTTAAGCCGGTTCATGAAATCGCCTTCGGTGTCCGGCAGCAGCAACGCGTCGTACAGGCGCACTGTGCACGGCACGGAGGTCGGGCCGTCCACCCAGTGCAGCGTACCCTTCACCTTGCGGCCCGCTGTGGGCCCGCCCGATTTGGAACCGGGATCGTAAGTACAGATCAATTCCGTCACGTTGCCCTGACTGTCCTTCACCACGCGCTCGCACTTGATGATATACGCGTCCTTCAGGCGCACCTCTCTGCCGGGTGCAAGCCGGAAAAACTTGCCCGGCGGGTCCTCCATAAAATCGTCGCGTTCGATATAGATCTCGCGCGAAAACGGCACGTCCCGCAACCCGGCAATCTCGTCCTTGGGCAGGTTCTCAGACTGCACAATCTCGGAACTTTCATAGTTTTCAATCGTTACCTTCAGCGGGTTCAGAACAGCCATTCGGCGCGGCGCGGTAGCGTTCAGGTGCTCGCGCACGCAGTGCTCCAGCAACCCCAGTTCCACCTCGCTGTTGGCTTTGGCCACGCCGATGCGGTCACAGAAATCGCGAATCGCCTCAGGCGTATAGCCGCGGCGGCGCAGTCCGGAGATGGTGGGCATGCGCGGGTCGTCCCAGCCTGCCACAAAACCGTCGTCCACCAGCTTTTTCAGATACCGCTTGCTCATGATGGTGCGGGTGACGTTGAGCCGCGCAAACTCGTACTGGTGCGGTGCGGGGTTGCATTCACAGTTGACCACCACCCAGTCGTACAGCGGCCGATGATCCTCAAATTCCAGTGTACAGATGCTGTGCGTAATGCCTTCGTATGCATCCTCAAGCGGATGCGCATAGTCGTACATCGGGTAGATGCACCACTCATCGCCCGTCCGGGGATGCGTCGCGCGCAGGATGCGGTAGATGATCGGGTCGCGCATGTTCACGTTGGGGCTGGCCATATCGATCTTAGCCCGCAGCACTTTCGTGCCATCACCGTATTTGCCATCCCGCATTGCAAAGAACAGCTCTCTGTTCTCTTCAATGCTTCGACTGCGATACGGGCTTTCCTTACCCGGCTTGGTGAGCGTGCCGCGGTACTCGCGCATCTCTTCCGCCGTCAGGTCGCACACGAACGCGAGGCCCTTGTCGATCAGCTTCACGGCGCAGTCGAACATGTACTCAAAATAGTCGGAGGCGAACAGTACGGCGGAGGGTTCAAAGCCCAGCCAGCGCACGTCGCGCTCGATGCTCTCGATATACTCGTTTTCTTCCTTGGCGGGGTTGGTATCATCGTAACGCAGATTGCACTTGCCGCCGTACTTTTGGGCCGTGCCGAAGTTGAGGCAAATGGACTTGGCATGTCCCACATGCAGGTATCCGTTCGGCTCGGGCGGGAAACGCGTGATCACATGGCTCACGCGGCCCGCTTCAAGGTCGGCGTCAATGATCTCTTCGATAAAATTCCTTGATTTATTCTCCGTCATAAAAGCCCTCCGCGGAGCTATTTCTTCTTGCTGTCGCGATACTTCTTGCCCGCCGCCACCAGTTCACGGAACAACGGATGCGAGCGGATGGGCCGCGACTTAAACTCGGGATGGAACTGTACGCCCACAAACCACGGATGGCCGCTGAGCTCCATGATCTCCACGAGTCCGTGCTCAGGGTTGACACCCGCCACGCGCATGCCCGCCTTGGTGATCTGCTCCAGATAGATATTGTTGAACTCGTAACGGTGCCGATGGCGCTCGCTGATTTCATCCGACTCATACGCGTCGTACGCGATGGAGCCCTTCTGCAGCGCGCACTTGTACGCGCCCAGGCGCATGGTGCCGCCCATGTTCGTGATATTCTTCTGCTCAGGCATCAGATCGATGAACGGATAGGGCGTATCCGAGCAGAACTCCGTGGAGTTGGCCTCACGGTAGCCCAGCACGTTACGCGCAAATTCGATAACCGCCAGCTGCATGCCAAGGCAGATGCCGAAGAACGGCACGCCGTTTTCCCTGCAATATTGTATTGCCTTGATTTTACCTTCTATACCGCGTTCGCCGAAACCGCCCGGCACGATCACGCCGTCCGCTTCGCCGAGAATCGGCCCCAGATCGCATGTCTCTTCAAGTTCCACCGCGTTGATCCAGAGAATCTGCACATCCGCCCTGTTGGCGATGCCCGCATGGGTCAGAGATTCCACGATGGAAAGATACGCATCGTGCAGCTCGATGTACTTACCCACGATGGCGATTTTGACCTTTTCTTTTTTCTGCTTCTGGATGCGGACAATCTGCTCCCATTCCGGAATTTCGGAGGGTACGGTCGGCAGTCCCAGCCGGTCGCACACGAGGTCGTCCAGCTTCTCCTCCCGCAGCAGCAGCGGGATCTCATAGAGCGAATCCGCGTCGCAGTTCTGCACCACAGCCTTGGGGCTTACGTTACAGAAAAGCGATATCTTGCGCTTCAAGTCAGCGGTAATTTCTTTTTCGGTGCGGCATACGATGATGTCCGGCTCAATACCGATGGTGCGCAGCTCTTTAACGCTGTGCTGCGTGGGTTTGGTCTTCAGCTCGCCCACCTTGGAGAGGTACGGCAGCAGCGTCACGTGGATATACATGCAGTTCTCCACGCCTACTTCCCATTTGATCTGACGGATGGTTTCGAGGAACGGCTGCGACTCGATGTCGCCTACGGTGCCGCCGATCTCGGTGATGACGACATCGGGTTTTTCACGGCTGGCGACGCTGTAGATGCGCGCCTTAATCTCGTCCGTGATGTGCGGGATAACCTGTACGGTGCCGCCTAAATAATCGCCGCGGCGCTCCTTGGTGATGACCTTCCAGTACACTTTACCTGTGGTCACGTTGGAATCCGCAAAGGAGTTCTCGTCAGTGAAACGCTCATAGTGGCCGATGTCAAGGTCGGTCTCCGCGCCGTCGTCCGTCACGAACACCTCGCCGTGCTGAAATGGGCTCATCGTGCCCGGGTCTACATTGATATACGGATCGCACTTCTGCAGCGAAACCTTAAGGCCGCGTCCTTTCAAGAGCATTCCCAATGACGCTGCGGTGATGCCTTTTCCCAGCGATGAAACCACGCCGCCCGTCACGAATATGAATTTAGTCGCCATCCAAACCCCCTCCGGTTTTACATAAATTAATTAAAAATTATAGGTATTCCATTACCACGATTCTCGTGCGCTTCTTCAGCGTTGCAAGATCGATGTTTAAGTAGCACTGGCCCGGGTACGACACATCGTACTCCCGGCCCGCCGCTTCCAGAAATTCATGCAGCGGCGCGATGTCCATATCGGTCGCGGGCGTCTTAAAATGCATCGGGATGATAATATTGGGCTCGACGCTCTCGCATATCTTCAGCGCCTCATGCGCATCGATGGTATAGTGCCCGCCCACCGGTATCAGCAGGATCTCCACGTCTTTGATCTTTTCCATCACGTCCCCATCCGGGATACACCCGATGTCGCCCATGTGACAGAGACGGATTCCGCGCACGCTCAGCACCGACACGAGGTTCTGCCCGCGGTGTGCACCCTCCGAATGATCGTGTACCGTGGAAATGCATTCAATCGTAACTTCGCCGAACGTATGCACGCCTGGCTTGTCCACCACGGTATAGCTGCCCGTTATGCGGCTCAGATTATCGTGGTCATAATGATGATGGCTGATGACCACGACGTCGACTTCCTTTTCGGCGCGCGAGTAACCCACCGTATCATCATACGGATCAAACAGTATGCGCGTACCGCCCTTTGTCGTGACCAGAAAACACGAATGTCCCAACCATTCTATTATCATGTGTTCACCTCCGTGGATATTTCCCTAGTTTGCGCGTTCCTCCATATTCCTAAACGAGAGGTCGAGCTTGTTCACCGTAAAAAGGTCGCCCATGCTCATCTCGTATTCCAGCTTTAAGCTGCCGCTTTTCTCCTGCAGATAGCTTTCCACGCGCGTCGCAAAAATGCTCATGTCCGTACGGCCCGCGGGCGAATTCAAGCTGCTTTGAAACACGCTGCCCGGCGTAAATACCAGCTGCGTTTCGAGCCCGCCGCTCCGCTCGATCGTCACCGTCTCTCCCTCGATCATCAGACGCGTTGTTACGCCCTCGATACCGGTCAATGTGCTTTCGTCATATTCCAGCAGCACGCTTTCCTCATTGCGCTGCAGCGTGCCTTCCGTCACGAACTCCACTGCTTCTTCTGGTCCCGAGTCCATGAGCGACCCCTTTATTGTCAGCCAAACCTTTGGCATAACAGCCCCCTCAAAATATTCTTAAGTATTATAGCACAAGTAGTAAGAATAACAAAATATCTTTATCGGAACAACATGTAAATAATGTGAGCCGCCAAGCAGTAAAAACATGCGCTTTGCGCGGGTTTGACTTCCGCCGCATACTGCGTTTATAATGTAGCCAAATCCGCGCGGTGGGGTTGGTGAGGAGGATATTTTGAAACAGTGCGCGATCATCATCTGCATATTGATGCTGGCTGCATCGCTTGGAGCGTGCGGCCTGTCATCCAACCAACAGCTTCCCCAAACCTTTCGGACCGAGGACAAAACTGTCTCGATCCGCGTCCCCGAGGGCTGGACACAGTACGAAACAGCGCTCACCGATCGTCTTGTGCTGGTCGTTCAGGACAGCACGGGCAATGCATTCGCGCAGATTTTCCGGTATACGGAAGTGGGCGAAAACGTTGTGAAGGATTACATTTCTGAAGCGGCAGACTTCTACGGCGATTCCGTTACCGGAAGCTATGATGACGTTCTCGTCGACGGCAAAACCGGGTATTACTTTGCCTATAAAGCAACGCAAACTGACGAAAATAATAACACCTTCATCTGCCAGGGCTACGAATACTTCGTGCCTTTCGGGAAGGACATCGTGGAGGTAGACATCTTCTACCGCTACACCGAGGACGCACCGAACAACGACCAGCTGGCAGAACTGAAGAGTATCGCGGAGTCCCTCAAAGCCAAATAGCCTTATCGCTCAGCAGCCCTTCGCATCCGGAGGGCTGTTTTAACTCTGTACCCGGCTTCTGTCCAAATAATCAGTACGGTTACACATATTCAAATTTCTGCAAATTTCGCATTGACGTCAAAGATGCCTGCCATATATAATCGTAACAATACAAGTTTTACTGCATTAATAGGAGGGTTTCATGAAAAAAATCAGGTTGTTCGCACTGGCGGCGCTCGCACTGGTCGTGATGATGAGCGGCTGCGGCAGCCCGGCAGTCAGCGGAGATGACACCCAGACCATTGCCTCACAGGACGGCAGCGTATTGATTGATACGCCGCAGGGCTGGTCGGAGGACACCTCGCAGACGCTGGAGGGAGGACTTGTCTTATCCGTCGGTGACGGAGAAGGTGCATTTGCGCAGATATTCTTCTATCCCGATGACGGCAGCGGCGACACCGCGCAGGATTTTGCCGACGTGCTCGCGGAGGATTATTACGGAGACAATATTATCGGTGAGGTTCAGGCAACTACGATTGGCGATAACGACGCGGCTTACTTCGAGTATTCAATGACCGACGAAGGCGCTGATGGCAGCAAATACAACTATCACGGCTACGAGTACGTGATCGGCTTTGGTCTGGACATCGTGGAAGTGGATGTCTACTACGCACAGGGTACGATTGAAGGCAAGCTGTTCTCGCCCTCGGACGATCAGCTGGCACTGCTGCGCAGCATTGCCGAGACGGTGCGTCTCAGCGACTGATACGGTATAGCATTGGCCCTTCGCTTTTTCGGCGAAGGGCTTTTTCAATTCCCCGGTATAGTTTTTCTCCGTATGGCCATAATAAAGGCACATATGCATATGAATATGACACCGGGGATTAGAAATCATGAAATGGAAGAAGGCACTGCTGATCCTTGCGGCGCTCGCGGTGGTATCAATTGCCGCCGCCGTATTGTTCAGCGCAGTGCGGCCCGAACCGCTGCGGCTGCATATCGTAGCCAATTCGGACAGCGATGCGGATCAGCAGATCAAGATGGAAGTACGCGACGCGGTGCTGCTTGCCACACAGGAAGGCATCGAAGCGTGCGAAACCGAGGCGCAGGCCGAGGAATATGTGACCAACAACCTTGAGATAATAGAAGCAACGGCAAACGCGGTGCTCGAAGAAAACGATGTGGATTACCGCGCAACGGCAGTAGTCGGCACGTTCCACTTCCCGGACCGGACATACCAGGACGTGACCTATCCCGAAGGGGATTACCGCGCGCTACGCATCGTTTTGGGCGAGGGCGACGGGCATAACTGGTGGTGCGTAATGTTCCCGCCGCTGTGTATCTCCGAGATCACGGGCGAAGACAGCGAAGATGTCGAGTATACCTCCCTCTTCGCGGAGCTTTGGGAGAAATGGTTCGGCGTTTGTCCGTAATCTGATTTACGGGAGATTGCTTTGATGAACAAGCGCGCGCTTAAAATACCGCTCGCAATGCTGATGGTATTGCTGACGGTATTTTTTTGCAGCTGTGAAGCCGTACCTGCCGCCGCATATAAGGTTGGCTCCAGCGGCGACATGGTAAAGGAGATTCAGCAGCGGTTGAAGGACTGGGGCTACTTCAATGGAGCGGTAGATGGCAAATACGGCAAAGAGACCGAGGCCGCAGTCATCTGGTTCCAGCAAAAACACGGTATCACAGCGGATGGCATCGTAGGCAGCGTGACCGCTGAAAAGCTTGGCGTATCGCTCTCCTCGGGCGGCGGAAGCTCCACCTCGGGCAACAGCAGCGACGTATACCTTTTGGCGCAGCTGATCTACGGAGAGTCGCGCGGCGAGCCCTACAAGGGGCAGGTTGCCGTGGCGGCAGTGGTCTTAAACCGCGTGGAGAGCAGCAAATTCCCCAACAGCATCGCATCGGTAATCTACCAGTCAGGCGCGTTCGACGTGGTGGCTGACGGTCAGATCAACCTCGCGCCGGACCAGACCGCGCTATCCGCCGCGCGAGACGCGATGAACGGCTGGGACCCTTCGGGCGGCGCGCTGTTCTACTACAACCCCAATACCGCCACCAGCGGATGGATCTGGTCGCGGCCCGTAATCGTGGTCATCGGCAACCACAAATTCTGCAGCTAGGAGGCTTGCTATGAAACGCGTAATCCGAATCATCGCGGCGTACGCCGCCGGAGCCCTGATCGTGGGGCTGTCCATATCCACCATTATACTCAGCGACCGCAACGCACAGCTGCAGAACACGATCACAGCGGTATATCAGAAGTCGTTCAATGAGCTGACAAGTGACGTTAACAGCCTGCAGACCAAACTTTTAAAGCTGGAGGCAGCGGGCGACAACACCCTGTATTCTGCGCTGCTGATGGATGTGTGGCGGCAGACGGGCGATACCGAAAGCTCCATCGCAGCGTTGCCCGTATCGTACACGGCAACGTCTCCGCTCACGCAGTTTGTCAACCGCACGGGCGATTACTGCCGCTATCTCTCGCAGAAGGTGGCGTCCGGGCAGGAGATTACAGCGGACGACTTGGCGCAGGTACGGGCACTCGCCGACGCGTGCGGCAAGGTCAACGACGCCATTGAAGAGCTCCGGAGAGGCGGCTATCCCACGGAGGGAGCGTATATGGATGTAGCCTTCCTCGCCGACGAGCCCATGGAGGGCAACCTCGACTTTGCGAACCAGGAGTTCCCGCGGCTCATCTACGACGGGCCGTTCTCCGAAAGCACTGAGGACAAACAGCCCGAGGGTCTGGGCACTGCGCCTTGCACAGCGCAAGAGGCATGCGATGCCGCGGCAGAATTCCTCAGCATGGATGCTTCCGCACTCACCAACGACTGCGATCAGGAGGGGCTGATCCCCTGCTTCGGCTTTTCGGGCCAACAGGATGGCCGCGATCTGACCATTCTTGTCTCTAAGACGGGCTGCAAGGTGCTGTACTACATGTGCCAGCCCTCGGGCGGCATCTCCGCCATTCCGTCCGATGAGCGTTGCAACGAGCTTAAGGCCATCGCGCAGCAGTATTGTGCCGACAAGGGCTACGGCCAGACCGCGTCCAGCTACGCGCAGTATTACAACGGCATGGCGCTCATCAACCTGGCCCCCATGCAGGACGGCGCGGTGTTGTATCCGGATCTCATCAAGGTATGGGTTGATATCTCGTCCAACGCGGTGGTCGGCTTCGATGACTACAACTACCTGATGTCGCACAAGCAGCGCACCCTGCCGCAGGTCACAGTTACGGAGCAGCAGGCGAAGGACTCGGTAGCTGGCCGCATGGAGGTGGAATCCAGCCGCCTTGCCTTGATCCCGCTTGACACCAATGAGGAAAAGCTCTGTTGGGAGCTTAAAGGTACGGTGAACGGGAACGACTACCTGATCTACATCAGTGTGGAGACCGGCGCGGAGGAAGATATCCTGATGATCCAGAACGTCAACGACGGCACGCTGGTCATGTAAACAAAGCAGGCTCAAGCCCCGCCGGAATGCGACGGGGCTTTTTATTGGGGAACATTGAACATCAACTGTTATTCTGTTACAATACTATCAGCATCATGGAAACACGCTCATACGGTCTGAAATAAATTCGGGAGGCTGCTATGGGTAAGATTATTTGGAAATCCGCGCTGTCATTCGCTGGTCTGGCAGTCGTCAGCTGGCTGCTGATGGTGCTGGACGAAGTTGTTATCAGCCTTGAGACATCCTCAGTGGCATTATTACCAGTACTCACCCTGCTGCCGTACATATACTGGTTCCTGCTGACAGCTGCCTATGCGTTTGCACTTTTCAGGTTATTCGTCAGGGGGAAAGGGTGCTGCCTGATCGTTGCGCTGAACGGGCTTTTCGTGCTTTTACAATTCTTTGCTTTTAACTTGGCCCGTGTTCCGTCCGGTATCCTTGCCCTGTCCACGCGGATGATGCAGGCGGGCGGTGCAGCGGTGATGCTGCTGGCTTTCGTTTTCAAGTTACTCCTGTCCGACAAGAAACCGGCTTCGGATAAGGTGCCCGGCCGGGCGGCCAACGCCGCGCGGATCATACTGGAGACGATAATGGGGCTTGGGCTCTTTGCCATTCTGGCGTTTGAGACCTATGCCCTCACGCGCAGCGCTCCGGCTCCTATCCTGCAGCCCTTTTGGCAGGAGCGATTTGTCTGGCTGATGGCTGCCGTCATATATGACAGTGTGCTTTACCTTCTCTTCCGCCGCCAGTATCACGTCACCAGCATCATGGTCGTGAATGCTGTTCTCCTCGCCGCAGTTTGGTGCATGGTTCTGATACCCGACGCGCAGTCCCCGCTCTCAGCGCTTTTCCCCGATTTCAAGCCGTTTCTCTGCGGTTTAGCGGGCAGCGCCTCCATCCTCACCGTCGCGCTGGCTATCATATTCAAGCGCGCGGAAAGCCTCCATGCCACGCACAAGGCAGCGCTGCGCAAAAGCTTTGACTATCACAGACCAGACTACATCGAGCCGGTTATGTAACAACCGGCAGACACTGACAGGGAGGGCATCATGGGAAAGATCATTGGGAAATCCGCGCTGTGCTTTGCGGGGCTGGTGATAGCAAGCTGGCTGGCTATTAATTTATTTGACTGGATTCAGGTTGCTTTTAGCAAAGGCCTGCTTATGCATCTGCCTAACATTGATGTTTTTTATGAGATCTATGTTCTTTTCTTTTACTATATACTGGCCTTTCTAATAGCTATTTTATTTCCATATATTCTGTTTCTTGCTTTCAAACATGAGCGTCGCTGTTATTTAATTATCACCATTAACGGTCTATTTGCAATCATGCAGCATTATTTATTGATTTTCTTATACTACGGTATACATCTGAATTTTAGTTACGATATCATCCTCGCATCTCTAATAATCACTGTCCCCGCAGGGTTTTCTGCGACTCTGATGTCTTTAATGTTTAGATATTTAACTAACGTCAAGACGCCAATAGAAGAGTATACATCGGCTAAACTTTTAAACAGCATACTGAGAACCTTTGGGAAATTCACAATGTGCTTGCTTTTTCTCATGGCCTGCGCATTCGGATATGATCAGTATCGCGCGCTCATGCCCGGATTATTCACCGATTATATCAATTTGCGAGGAACAGAAAACATGCTGTTTTTTATTATCCCCTATGCATGCTGTTTATTTTGGCTATTGAGAAGACATAAAAACCGTCTACTATTGATCATTATTAATGCTCTGCTTTTATTAGTTATACAGACTCTTTTGATGGTATTCATAATTGGATTTCCAGTTGTAACGCTTACTATATGTGGAAACGCCTCAGTTACCACCGTTATACTCGCGCTCGTGTTCCGCAGCGTGGAGAAACACGACTCCACTGCCCTCCCCGCAAATCAAAAGGCGCCGGAGGGCAGCCTTCCCCCGGCGCAATAGCGTCCTCGTTCTTACGGAACAGTGATCTCACTCACCAGCACCAACTCATCGCCCAGCATGTAGAGCGTAAATTGCGCACCGCCTTCGAAGGTATGAACATAGTCCGCGAAGCTCTCGTTGATCTCGCTCTCGGCACGTCCGTCAAACTGCGCATAGGCGTAGCTCGCGTCGATCTCCTCCGTCATTGCTTCGGGGTTGAGCAGATACTCCCCTTCCGCGGTGCCGCCAATCTCAAAGTCCGGGTTGTATTCCAGCCGGTCGATGGTCAGCGTGCAGCCCGCTTCGGAAACATCCGCGCTCAGCACCAGTGCCGGAAACGACTCCAGCGACTCACCGGAGTCCGTGATGCGATCCAGCAAACCGCCCAGATCAATCGATTCCACGCTGTCTTCGCCCTCGTAGTCCATTCCGCCCTGTGTCTCGGCCAGCTGTTCCTCCAGCACCACGATCTGCGCCTCAAGCGCGGATATCTGCTGGTCCCTGTCCTCCAGCTCACTGCTGTAGGGCTGGCTGCCACTGCTTTGGCCGACCGCACTGCACGCACACAGCGCCGCCAGCAGTACGGTGCATATCATCACGCGTATAGCTTTGATCCAGTTGTCCATAGTATCCTCCGATCCGTGCCATATGACACACGGGAAATGCCAAAGGTATTTCCTTGGCGGGATTCAAGGGGCAATGCCCCTTGAGCGGTGATTTGGGGTCCCCGCAAAGCAAAGCTTTGTGGGGTGAAGGTTTGGAGGCAGAGCCTCCAAAAAAGAGGAGCTTGCGCTCCCCTTAGCCTTGCCGTTCGGCAATCATATCTTTGGTTTTCATCAGCCGTACGAGGCTGCCGCGCTCGTTCTCGTCCAGCTTCATCCGGATGTACTTGATCGTCTCCTGCAGCTGCGGGATCATCACGTATTCCAGCGCGTTCACCCGGCGGCGCGTCTTCTCGATCTCATCCGCCAGCAGGTTACAGGTCTTTTCGAGTTCGGCCAGCTCCACCATCTGCGGCAGCACCGCCGCGAGGCTCGCCGTGGCTTTGTCCAGCTCCGCCGAGGTCGTCAGCATGCCGTACGGGAAAAACACCTGCTCACGCTTCTTCTCCTGATAGGATATGCGCGGTACATGCACGCTCATGATATTGCCCTTGGAAACGCTGATCTCTACCTCGCGCACCGGGAACAGCAGCGCTTCATCCATGGCCTCCCTGGTCATCGCGACGCGCGCCAGCACGAAGCCCGCGAGCGCCTTGCCCAAAGCCTCTTCCACCTGCGCGCGCAGCTCGCGGTTACGGCGGATCAGCAGCATGAACTGGCGCACCATTTCGTCACGCTTGTCCTTTAAGAGTTTATGTCCCCTTGAAGCCACGACCAGGCGCTTTTTCAGCTTGGTCAGCTCCATACGGGTCGGGTTCACCCTCAAAATCGCCATTATCTACTCCTCAGCGGGCAAATACTTCTCGATCAGCGCGTCCTTGATGCGCTTGAGCTCGGTCTTGGGCAGTATTTTCAGCAGCTTCCATCCTAAATTCAGCGTATCCTCAATCGGGCGGTTCTTCTCATAGCCCTGCGATACATATTCCTTTTCGAACGCGTCCGCGAACTTCGCGTACAGCTTATCCACATCGGACAGCGCCGCTTCGCCTAAGATGACCGACAGTTCCTTGGCGTCCTTACCTCTGGCGTACGCCGCGAACAGCTGGTTCATCGTATCCGCGTGGTCTTCTCTCGTTTTGCCCTTACCGATACCCTTGTCCTTCAGACGCGACAGAGACGGCAGCACGTCGATGGGCGGCGTTACGCCCTTACGCAGCAGCTCGCGCGAGAGGATGATCTGGCCCTCGGTGATGTAGCCCGTGAGGTCGGGGATCGGGTGCGTTTTGTCGTCTTCCGGCATGGTCAAGATCGGGATCTGCGTCACGGATCCCTTGCGGCCCTTCACGCGGCCCGCGCGCTCGTACATCGTCGCAAGGTCGGTGTAGAGATAGCCCGGATAGCCTCTGCGGCCCGGCACTTCCTTACGCGCCGCGGAGACTTCGCGCAGCGCTTCTGCATAGTTCGTGATGTCCGTGATGATGACCAGCACGTGCAGGTCCTTCTCGTAAGCCAGGTATTCCGCCGCCGTCAGCGCCATGCGCGGCGTAGAGATACGCTCGATAGCGGGGTCATCCGCGAGGTTGATGAACAGCACGGTGCGCTCGATGGCGCCCGTCTTCTTAAAGTCGCTGATAAAGAAGTCCGCTTCCTCAAACGTGATGCCCACTGCGGCAAACACCACCGCGAAGTTGGACTGGCCGCCCAGCACCTTCGCCTGACGCGCGATCTGCGCCGCCAGCTGCGCGTGCGGCAGACCGGAGCCGGAGAACACGGGCAGCTTCTGTCCGCGCACCAGCGTGTTAAGGCCATCGATGGCCGATATGCCCGTCTGGATAAATTCCTCCGGGTAGTCGCGCGCCGCCGGGTTGATCGGCGCGCCGTTGATGTCCATGCGCTTCTCGGGGATGATGGCCGGGCCGCCGTCGATGGGATCGCCCATGCCGTCGAACACGCGCCCGAGCATGTCGTAGGACACGCTGAGCTCGATGCTCTTACCGAGGAACCGCGCCTTGGAGGTCGCAATCTTTAAGCCCTGCGAGCTTTCAAACAGCTGTACCAGCGCCTTGTCACCGTTGATCTCCAGCACCTTGCCGCGCCGAATCTCGCCGCTGGCCTGTTCGATCTCCACGAGCTCGTCGTACTTGACGCCTTCGACGCCGTCCACGAGCATCAGCGGCCCGACAACTTCCCTGATCGTACGGTATTCTTTAAGCAATGTCGATCCCGCCTTCCTCATAAAGCTCGCCCATCTCATGTTCAAGCTTTTTGTTTATTTGAGCGAATTTCTCCGCCACATCTTTTTCTTCCACGTATTTCGCGCGGCCGATGTCTTCCCTGACGGGTAGTGCCGATATCTTCGAAAACTCTGCGCCCATATCCAGTGCCTTCTCGCCCAGCTCGCCCCACTTGAGTATCAGGTGCAGCAGGCCGAACTGCTTTTGCATCGAGGTATAGGTATCCACTTCGTGGAACGCGTTCTGGTGCAGATAGTCCTCGCGGATCGACCGTGCGGTCTCCAGCTTCAGGCGGTCCTTCAGCGAGAGCGCATCCACGCCGACCAGACGAACGATTTCGTCCAACTCGGCTTCCTCCTGCAGCAGCTGCATGGTCCTGGTGCGCAGCGCCATCCAGTCGGATGAAATATTTTCATCGAACCAGCCACCCAGCCGGTCGACATACAGCGAATACGAAGTCAGCCAGTCGATGGCCGGGAAGTGCCGCTTGTACGCCAGCGAAGCCGAAAGGCCCCAGAACACTTTGACGATGCGCAGCGTAGCCTGCGAAACCGGCTCGGAGATGTCGCCGCCCGGCGGGGATACCGCGCCGATGGCCGTGACCGCGCCGATGCGCCCTTCGCTGCCCAGCGCCTTCACCATGCCCGCGCGCTCATAGAACTGCGCGAGGCGGGAGGACAGGTAAGCGGGGTAGCCTTCGTCGCCCGGCATCTCTTCCAAACGGCCCGACATCTCGCGCAGCGCCTCGGCCCAGCGGGAGGTGGAATCCGCCATGATGGCGACCTTATAGCCCATGTCGCGGAAGTACTCCGCGATCGTAATTCCTGTATAGATGGAAGCTTCGCGCGCCGCCACCGGCATGTCGCTGGTGTTGGCGATGAGCACCGTGCGCTTCATCAGCGGCTCGCCGCTGCGCGGGTCTTTGAGCTCCGGGAACTCCATCAGCACGTCGGTCATCTCGTTGCCGCGCTCACCGCAGCCCACGTATACGATGATGTCCGCGTCCGCCCACTTGGCCAGCTGATGCTGCACAACCGTCTTGCCGCTGCCAAAAGGCCCCGGCACTGCGGCCACGCCGCCCTTGGCTACCGGGAACAGGGTGTCGATGACGCGCTGCCCTGTGATCATGGGCTCGGAAGGCGCCAGCTTTTCGCCATACGGCCTGCCGCGCCGGACCGGCCAGCGCTGCAACATCGTCAATCCCTTAACCTCGCCCGATGCCATTTTTATCTTCGCGATAATCTCATCGATGGTATAATCGCCGCCCGATATCGACTCCACCGTACCGGAGATGCCCGGCGGCACCATGACGTAGTGCTTGACGAGTGTCGTTTCCTGCACGCTGCCGAGAAAGTCTCCGCCCGTCACGCTGTCGCCCTTTTTGGCGATGGGCTCAAATTTCCACTTCTTCTCGTGGTCCAGCGCCGCAATCGAAACGCCGCGGTGGATGCGGTCGCCGACCTTCTCGCGGATCTTGTCCAGCGGGCGCTGGATACCGTCGAAAATCGACTCAATCAGGCCCGGCGCAAGCTCTACCGAAAGCGGGCTGCCCGTGGGATACACCGGCTCGCCCGGCCCCAGGCCGCTCGTCTCCTCATAAACCTGTATAGAAGCCATGTCGCCCCGCAGCTCGATGATCTCGCCAATCAATCTCTGCTCGCTGACCCGGACAACGTCGTACATTTCGCTTTGTCCGAGGCCGCTCGCCACGATCAGCGGGCCGGAAACCTTGACTATTCTGCCTTCCATATGCTAATCCTTCCCTAAAGTTTGCTATATCTATCTCACGCGCCCTGGCGCTCTCATTCGTCCCTGAATATCACGTCCGAGCCGATGGCCTTTTCCACATTGGCGCGGATGCCCTTCATGCCAAAGCCCGTGGTGCCAAGGGTCCCCGGTATCGGAATGATCGCGGGGAACGGCTCCGTCTTATAGCGGTCGATCGTCTCGGCCGCGGCCTCCGCCGCCTGTTCCGTAACAAATATGATCGCATACCCTTCGGTCGCGAGCCGGAATATTTCCTTTGAAACCTCCGCACCTGTGGCGGGAAATACCTCGATGCCCAGCGCCTTAAAGCCGAGTATGCTGTCCAGGTCGCCGACCACGCCGATCTTGTTCATCCTTGCTCCTCGTTAATACAGTTCCTTTAACCGTTCCGTCACCGTCTCGGCGCTGATACCGCCGAGCTTGGCGGTCATCACCATGCGCACTGCCGCAGCCTCGCGCTGCTTTGCGATGTAATAGCCCATCAGCGGCCCGATGCCGAACATGTCGTTGCGCTGTTTTTCCAGCAGCGCCAGCAGATAATCGTCCCGCGCTTTCTCCAGCATGTACAGGCTGCCTGTCTTCTGATACTGGATCATCGCCGGGACCAACGCGCTGCGATAGGCACTCGGCAGCGTTGCGGCCAGCACGTTTTCATCCGCAGTGTCGAACGCTTTGGCAAAGGTATTCTTATCAATGGTGCCGCCCTTGACGAACACGCGCTCGAACGACTCCCTGCCGTATTCCGATGCCCGCACCCTCATCAGTGCGATGAAGTTGCTGAAGTCGAAGAACGCCTGAAAGTATTCCGTCACGAGCGGATCCTTCAACTCTTCGAGCAGACCCCTGATCTCCTTGGCATACGCACGGTCCAGCGCGATGCCGATGATGGAGGCATCCGCCGCCACCGCAAACTTGCGGTCGATATAGTGCATTCCCGCGGTCATGGTATCGGGCAGGTCACGGTAGCTGTTTTCTCCCAGCGCGCGGCGCAGCGTCTCCACCGGGATATTCCCGGAAGACAGCGGCACGCTGTCCAGCGGCTTGTCCTGCATGAGCAACTTGATCAAGACCTTCATATTATAAAAGTCCCGCTCGGTGCGCATGATGCGCGTGAACGCCGCGCTGGGCGAAATCGCGCCCAGCAGCGCGTCCGTCTCGGCAAGCTCCTTGCCGATGAGCTGCTCGAACGAAGCCCCCGCCGGGGCGGGCTGCCCGTAGCCGATTTCGCTCAAGGCTCGCATCGCGGCGTCAAAGTCCTTTGCCTCGATCACGCGCGCGATCCTGTCTTTGGTGATCAGCCTGCCCTCCAGCGCCTTGATCCGTGCGGAGGCGTAAGGGTAGCTGCTTGTGATTTCCGACATATCTCACCCGTATCCGTTTATTCGAACAGTATCCCTGCCACGTCCGTCTCGGACTCGTGCCACGCTTCGCCGAGCTGTGCCTCCAGCGACATATTGATCTCCATGCCGCCTTCCACAAAGACAAAACCGCCCTTGATGTCGCGCCGCTCGGGCAGCAGTTTAACTTCGCCCTTACCCGCGCCCTTTTTCAGCTCCGCGTTGACGTCCGCAAGGAAAGCCTCGGTGATGCGTTTTTCGTCCCGGCCGACGGCGATTGCGCCAGAACCCGCTTTCGCGCATTCCAGCAGCTTTTTCTTCATCAGCGCAAGGTAAGCCTTGTCATCCAGCGCGAGCAGCAGTTGCATGGCAAGGTCTTTGGCCTTGCCCATCATCTCCTGCTTGGCCGCCAGTTCCTGCTTGCGGTATTCCAGGTCGTTTACGGCTGCCATGCGGCGGTCGTTTTCCACCGCGGCTTCCTGCGCCCCGCGTTCAATCTGCGCGACAGTTTTTTCAATGTCGCGCTCCGCAGCCTCGCGCAGAGCCTGCTTTTTGGCCTCAGCCTCCTGCCAGTACTGCTCCGCGTCGCGCTGGGCGTCGTCTCTTATTTTTTCAATAAGTTTTTCAGCACCCGCCAAAGCGATCACCCTTTGAAAGCGTTGCCGCCCAGCAGAATCGTCAGCATGGACACCAGCAGCGCCAGCACCGCGTACGTTTCCACCATGATCGCCATGGTGATGGCTTTACCGGACTCTTCCGGTTTCTTGCCCAGCAGACCGATACCCGCAACAGCCGTTTTGCCCTGCGCAACCGCCGAGGAAAAGCCGACGAATGCAATGGGCATCGCGCCAAGGAAGTATACCAGACCCTGCGCAGCCGAGATAGGCGTCGCCAGCGGCGAGATAACGCCGTTATAGAGCAGAATCAGGAACGCCACGAGCAGGCCGTAGATGCCCTGCGTGCCGGGGAGCGCCTGCAGCACAAGCGCGCGTCCGAAGAGCTCCGGGTTCTCCGACACGATGCCTGCCGAAGCCTGTCCTGCCATGCCCACGCCCTTAGCCGAGCCGATACCTGCGAGCGTTGCCGCGACCGCCGCGCCCACCGTTGAAATCACCAGTCCGAAATAGCCGCCGAATAGTTCCATAAAAGAAATCCTCCTGTGTCGTCATCCAATAATCATATTATCCTTCAGGCGTTAGGCTAATCCTCCAGCCTGTAGTTCTTGGTCTGTATGCCGAGCGGTGTAAACATACGCCCGCCCGCCTCGTAAAACTTGGAGTAAAACTCGATGTACTGCAGTCTTGCCGTGTGCACGAATGCGCCCAGCGTGTTGATCGCGATGTTGAATACATGCCCGATGGTCATGATCACCGCGCCGATGATGTATCCCACCACGTTGCCGAAGAACAACCCGCCGATGGTGTTGAACACCATTGCGATGACCGACGTCGCCAACCCCATCGCGAAGATACGGGCATAGGAGAGCACGTCGCTTAAGTATCCCGTCGCGCCGTACAAACCGCCCAGCCAGCCGACGACCGCTTTGATCGGGTTCCTCTTCTGTTTCAGCTGCGAAACCAGCATCATCACCACGCCGGCCAGTATCAGGTAAGTGCCGATTGTGCCCACAAGGCCGCCCAGTATCAGCATCACCGCGCCGATGAGCACAAACATCCACGACATGTTGTCGAATATGGCGCTGAACACATCGCCGTGTTTGATGTTGGAGTAGGCGCCCATACCCAAGCCAAACAGCAGGTGCACCACGCCGATGCCAAGGCACAGGATCAACATACTCATTGCGTCTTCCAGCGGATTAAGGATCGCGGGGATGCCCGGGATGCTGAAGATCGTACCGAACACCAAGCCCCAGAACGCCGTGGATATGCCGCAGATCATGATCACTGTGGTCACCTGCCGAAACATGCCGGTCGGCTTCTTCAGCCGCAGCACAAGGTACGCGCCGATGGTCAGAATCACGCCGTAGGCAAAGTCGCCGATCATCATACCGAATATAAAGAAATAGAAGATCGACATGACGAAGTTGGGGTCCACACCCTTGGACGATGGAGCCGAGTACAGGTTGGTCACCGCTTCAAATGGCCGGATAAACTTTTTGTTTTCCATGGCTGTGGGCGGCACGTCGTCCTCCGCCGGGTCGCTGAAGGTGATGTATGCCTCGGAAGCGGCTTCGCGCAGCGCTTTTTCCACGCGCTCCTGCTGCTCCGCAATGATCCAGCCGGTCAGCATGAAGGCGGCGTCCGTTTCTCCCAGCTTTTCGATGCTGCGCTCCCGTTCGATCTCGTTGACGAGGTAATCCTCCACGGCCTGCAGGGTGAGCTTGTCCTCGACGAACTTCTTCGCCTTCTCCTCGTGCTCCGCGGCTTCGCGGTCGATGCTCTCGCATTCGCTGTGGAAATCGTAGATAAGGTCCTTCGGCGTGCCGAAAAGATCCTTCGTATATGCCTCAGTAAAACCGATGTATTTGAGCTCACCAGTCAGCTTCTCTGCAATTGCACGCGGCATGACGACGTAAACCGCCATACGCGGCTTGCTGACATACTCGAAGTACGCCTTGTCCGCAAAGCTTTCCACGATCTCTTCATATTTTTCGGTTGAGGTGCCCGGAATGGTACCGAGCAGCGAGGTGGTATAGCGGCCTGTGCCCACGCTCTCCAGCGGCGCGTCGAAATCCTCAAACGGCTCAAGCTGAGCGATGCGCGAAACGAGGCGCTGCCTGCGGCTCCGAAGCGCGTTCATCTCCTCAGAGAACTGCTGCATGCGCGCGATGGCGGCATCCGCCTCAGCAAACCGCTCATTGACCTGCTTCAGTTCACTGCGCGACATGGCAGGCTTGGGGGTCAGGAAACCGGTTTTGGTTTCGTCATATTTTCGGACGAGCGCAAGAGACTCGCGTACAGCCGCGAGCTTGGCTTCCAGCGCAGACAGCCCTTCGGGCGTATGCGCCGCGCGCAATTCCTCCCCGCTCATCGGGGTCAGCTCCACCGCGCCCATCTCCTGCAGCGTCTTCATCACGCCCGCTCTGGAAGAGGCATGCGCGAGAAGCGCCACCTTTTTCATCTGCAAAAGCGCCATGTTACTTCAGTATCCTCTCCACGCAAACCTCGGCGGCGTTTTTCAGCCGAACCGAAGCTCCGCTGCGCAGCGTATTCAGCGCATCCAGTCGCTGCGTCTGCTGCGTATCCAGCCGCGCCTTGGACGCCTGCTGTGCCTGCGCCACGGTCTGCGCCGCGTTCGCCTTGGCTTCGCTGATAATCTGCTCCCGGTACGCCACGTTTTCCTGTTCAGCGACCTTGAGCGCTTCCTTTGCGGCAGCCGCCGCAACGCGCCGGGTTTCCAGCGCCGCTTCCTCAGCTGTCCTGATCTCGCTTAAGACTTCCAATGCCATATGCAAATCCCCTTGGGGCTATTTTGTGCCGAAGAGCCGGTCACCAGCGTCACCAAGGCCCGGCACGATATAGCCGTGGTCGTTCAGTCTTTCATCCACTGCCGCGACAAAGATGTCCACGTCGCCGTGCGCTTTCTGTACCGCTTTTATACCCTCGGGCGCCGCAATCAGGCACACGAGCTTGATATTCTTGATGCCACGCTCCTTGAGCAGCGTAATGGCGCCGCAGGCGCTGCCGCCCGTGGCGAGCATCGGGTCCACAATGATGAAATCGCGCTCCGTTGCGTCGGAAGGCAGCTTGCAGTAGTATTCCACCGGCTGCAGCGTCTCCGGGTCACGATAGAGGCCGATATGTCCCACCTTGGCGGCGGGTACAAGCTTTAAGATGCCGTTTACCATGCCGAGACCTGCGCGCAGGATCGGTACAACGCCCAGCGTCTTGCCCGAAATCACACTGGTTTTGGCCTTGGCGACAGGCGTCTCAATCTCCACCTCTTTGAGCGGCAGGTCGCGCGTCACCTCATACGCCATCAGCATCGCGATCTCTTCAACGAGCTCCCTGAAATCCTTTGTCCCCGTCTGCTTGTCCCGGATCAGCGATATTTTATGCTGGATCAGCGGGTGATCCATGACGATCAATCTGCCCATACTGTTTCCTCCCCTGTCTAAATTAAAAAATAAGAGCGGCAGGTTTTTACCTGTCCTCTATCTTCATGATCTTATCCACTCGTTTTGCATGCCTCTCCTCACCCGAAAACGGCGTGGTGAGAAACGCATCCACAATTTCCAGGGCAAGCCCCTGTCCCAGTACGCGCCCGCCCAAGGCAATGATCTGTGCGTTGTTATGAAGCCGCGCCATCTTGGCCGAGAACACATCGCCGCACAGCGCACAGCGAATACCGTGAACCTTGTTGGCGGAGATCGATATGCCGATACCCGTGCCACAGATCAGAATGCCCAGATCCGCCTCGCCCGAGAGTATCGCGTTGCATACCGGCACCGCATAGTCCGGGTAATCGGCCGAACAGGTATTATAAACGCCGAAGTCCTTTGTATCGAAACCCTGCTGTTTCAGGTGTTCCAGTACGGCGGTTTTGAGTTCGAACCCGCCGTGGTCGCTGCCCAACGCAATTGTCATCTGCTTTAACCCTTCGATCCTTATTCTGCGCAAAAGCGCCATTGCTGCCGGATTATCTCTGCTTATTATAAACCATTCAACGCGGAAAATTAACCCCTGAATCGCGTGGCTTACAGGAAAAAAGCATTCCTTTTACGAAAACTTTGTTAAAATTTTATCAAAGTTTTTACCATTATAAACCGGGCCCAGCATTTTTTCAAGCCTCAAATCCGACAATCCGGTTTCGCCGTCCCGCGCTTAGCATCATACCGTATAAACCCGTAAAAAGCAAGCACAGACAGGGCTTTGGCGTACATTGTCAATGCCTGCTCCGTGTGGTAGGATAAAAACAGATTTTATTGCGGAAGCGGACAAGTATGTCATAATTGATGGCAAGAAACCGAATTGTTCGCCGGAGTACATTGCTCCAACCTTGATATTTTTAATCGCGGGAGCAATATTTGAGGAGGATTATAATGAAAGACCCCAGACTGACCACACTGGCGAAAAATCTGCTGGAGCACAGCTTGAATATGCAGCCCGGCGAGAAGGTGCTGATATCGGCCACCACCGCCGCCAAACCGCTCATTGAAGAGTTGGTAAAAATGGCCTATGAGAAGCAGTTGTTACCCTTCGTGCGAATCGCCGACGAGGAGGTGCGGCGCTGGCTGCTGCAGGGCACCACCGAGCAGCGCCAGACGATTGAAACGGGCTGGGACATCAGGGCCGCGCATGATGTGGACGCCTATATCTCCATTCAAGCGGAGGAGAACGACGCGGAGTTCATCGGCATCAACCCCGCCACCATGCAGCTGAACGCGCGCGTCCGCGAGCCGTGGAGCGATCTGGTCATCAACCACAGGAAGTGGGTGCTGTTGAATTGGCCCACAATCGGACAGGCCCAGAAGGCGCGCATACCGTATTCGGAATTCTGCGATTTCATCCTCGACGTTTCGTGTGTGGACTATGCTGAGATGGGACGGCGCATGGAACCGCTGAAGGCGCTGATGGAAAAGACCGACCGCGTGCACATCACCGGGCCGGGTACGGACCTGCGTTTCTCCATCAAGGGCATCCCCGTAGTGCCCTGCGCGGGCGAAAACAACATTCCGGACGGCGAAATTTTCACCGCGCCTGTGCGCGACTCCGTGGAAGGCACACTCACCTACAATACGCCCTGTCCGTACCACGGCAAGGTATATAATAAAGTAAGCTTAGCGTTCAGCAAGGGCCGCATTGTACAAGCAAGCGCCGAGCAGAATTCCCAAGCGCTGAACGCCATCTTCGACACGGACGAAGGTGCGCGCTACGTGGGCGAGTTTGCACTGGGCGTCAACCCGCGCATCACCCGGGCGTTTGGCAACATACTGTTCGACGAGAAGATCATGGGCTCGTTTCACTTCACTCCCGGCAAGGCCTACGAGAACGATGCGGACAACGGCAACCGCAGCGCCATCCACTGGGATATGGTTTGCATCCAGACCAAGGAAATGGGCGGCGGCGAGATCTGGTTCGATAACGTACTCATCCGTAAAGACGGCCTTTTCGTGCCGGAGGAGTTAAAGCCGCTGAACCCGTAATGGGTTCGATTAATTCGGTGCCTACTCCCTCCTGAATAAATCGGATGTTTTAATATGCGGATTGATATACCTTTGCCTGCCGCAGGTTGTTTTTCCGTACTGTATTGCCTGAGCTGGGCAAGCATGGATGCACGCCAGACATTGCTGACAGCGGTGCTGCCACACAGGGTGGCCGTCCGCGATTATTATGTTTTCCACGGGACATACCCTGGCGCAAGCGCCGCAGCTATTGCAGGTTTGCTCGCTCCAAAAGTTTCGGTCAGCGCTTTCAAACGTTCTGGTCAGCAAGAAATGAAGCCAGTCCGTCAAAAAGACCCTTTCGGTAAATGAGGCTCTGGGGAGTGTCTCCTGCCTGCCCTCAACCGCCTGCACGATTTCGATTATCCTTTTGTCGCAAGCGGTCAGTTTGCAGTCCCGAATGTGCGCAGACTCGATATCGTAAAAAATAATGTTATTCCCCGGCATCGGCACGCCAAATCCCGCTGAAAGCTTCATGCCGCATTTCAACATTTTCCGCCGCAGTTGGCCAATCGCATCGCCCGGCTGTGATTTATACGTTGCGACGGCGAAAAAATACTTGCCGTTGACATCGCCCTTTGATCTCTCAATAAATTGCGCCACCGCTTTGGGCATTCCCCATAGATATACAGGAAATACGATACCGATCACCGGAGCCGACAAATTGGTATCCATGTTATCTGAAATCGGCCTGAGCGAGGAATCGGCCATGAGCGACGACAGGCTGCGCGCAACGTGCAACGAGTTTCCGGTTCCGGTAAAGTAGTAAATGATTGCTTTCATGTTTTCCCCTCCATGTCTGGACAATTCCATATTTTTATATATAATTATAGTAGCACGTATAATCAATTTTGGAAGTACGCACTATTTTGTAATATACTATCCGATTGGAGAGCGTCTACTATTATGGAGATCAATATGCAGGGGAACCATATCTGCCCTATCGAATACACGTTGAATACTATCGGCGGGAAATGGAAGCTGCTGATACTTTATCATCTGATGATCGATAAAGTGAAGCGTTATGGAGAGTTGAAGCGCTGCATTAACGGAATCACGCATAAAATGTTGAGCGCACAGCTTAAAGAGCTGGAAAGTGGAGGTATTATTAAGCGAAAGGAATACCCTCAGATTCCGCCGAAAGTTGAATACTCCCTGTCAGAAAAAGGCGCAACTCTGCTGCCGATTCTGGGCATGATGTATGAATGGGGAGAAAAGAACATAGAGCAAGACAGAAACGCGAAGTTTCAGTAATAAGTTGAGCCGTATCGTTTTTATATCCCAGTCAAACGGCGTGAATCGGGAGGACGTCAACTCATTGCAGGAAGGGGTATTCATACCAGAGAAACTAAAGCCGCTGAACCGGTAATCTTCAGCATAAAAGAGGGACGGTTTAATAAAAGCCGTCCCTTTATATTCTTGTCGCCACAAATAATCGTCAACGCCTTTATTTTTCTTTTCGCAGGGCAGCGGATATAGCCGTGAAAACCAATGCTGCGATGGGCCAAACGATCCATGTGATATGCCAATCGTTTGAAATAAAACTCCATCCTAAATACACCGCGACGACGATCGGCCAGTAGATGCCCCCAAACTTTGAATGCCTCTTACTATTCTCTTTTTGTTCCATATCAAATTCTCCTTCCGACAGGAGCTGATCATAGCTGGCCTTTACCATGCCAGCGATGATTAAAAGAAATGACGCGATGGACAGAATCCCCAGCAGCAGCGCAACCATGAGAATATACATCATGTCGGATGCTCCGATGATACCGCTGACGATCAGCGGAACCGCGCACAGTACACACAGAATTACGCCGATAACGGTACACAGCAGATATCGTTTTTCAAAAGCCGCCCGCCGCTCCTTCACGATACCCGCCACGCCATAATCAAGTTCAAAATCGGTGCGCTCCAGATATTTAAAGCGTTTCATCTTCTCACCGCCGATGATAAATATGGCAACTGCCGCCGCAATCAACACCAGCAGTGCAACAACGCCCACGCCGATTCCCAACTCTTCTGAAATCATATTGGCTTCCATCATTCCGGCAAACAGAATTAACAGAACCGGAGACAGGATACAAAGCATTACACCAAAAGCCGTCTGCCTTGCATGGACAGCTTTGCTCCTCAAAAAGTCGCTCGCCTCCTGCAGAGAAACGTGAGTCCGGTTATCAATTTCATCTGACCCGGAATACTCTGTCTTTTCAATATCATCCTTTAGCAGGTAATCGGTAGTGACCCCAAAAATCTTTGCCATCTCCAGTATTTTATTAATATCCGGTATGGCCGCGGCGCTTTCCCATTTTGATATTGATTGCCGGGATACGTTCATCTTTTCCGCCAGTTCTTCCTGAGACCAACCGTTGTTCTTCCTCAGCGCCAAAATTTTATCAGCTAAAATCATTTTCATTTCCCCTGTTCAATAATGGTTTATTCGCGATCGCAAGAAGATCATAGCAACTTCTTTGGTTGCACACCATCAATCCGACTTGAAAATTCCGCAACCAGGAGTTGCATTTATCAAAAGTGATAAAAATGAGCTGCTTTTCTCTCTTCATCCTGCCCATTTCTCCCGCGTAAATTTAAGACGGCATAAACTTATCGTCAACTCTACCTTTCCGGGCATCATTCGTAAATTTGTTAACTATGATTATACTGAGTTCTTAACGAATTTGAAAGCAGCTTAAAACATCTTTAATAAGTCACAAAAGACCGGATCGACTTTTCTGTGATTTTGAAATTACCCGCGTGATCAATCATATCGTTAATAAATGCACAATGCAGGAAAATCAAATACCGTATCGAAATAAATAAGCATATCCGAGACAAACAACCAAAGACGGCCGTAAAGCCGTATCATATGGTCAAGGAAGCGTAGGGTGTGCATTGCTTTTAGTTGTCGTCTCAAAAAAGGTTCTTGTCCGGATAAATATGCACCGGAAATGCAAGGAGGTTACAGCATGCTTGACATTACGAGAAGGAATTTTCATGAAGCTGGCCAGAGCTACAATTATGAGCTGGCGGACGGAACCAGGCTGCAACACAAGAGCTGGAACGGCGAAGGTTTCCTGCTCGGCGACGTACTCTACGTGCCGGTGGAGAACCCGCATCCGCTCGATCATTACGGTGAGCCCGACTATTACGACGTGATCGGGTTTGTAGAAAAACACCTGAACTAAACGCAGAGAGGCCGGGGGCAAAGGACACTTTCTTCTGTTTAAGATTTTTTAGCAGAAAATAAAACGGGGCAGGATTCGGCATGGTTTCCTGCCCTGTTATTATCTCGGCTTTCATTATACAATTACCGTGTCGTAAACCTCCCGCCGATATCTCCGCTCGGCAAAATCATAATAATCGCGGCAGGGTTCCCCATTCTCGTAGTTCCATACCGTAACTTTATCCGGGATGACTTCAAATACCCGCTCGCCCGGCATGTGGGAATACCTTTTGTACGAGCCCTCGTAATGCTTTTTGAACAGTTCCAGAAAAAAGCGGTTGTGATCGTCCATCGGATGCCCGGTCGCCCGGCACATCCCCTCGACCTGATAGTTCTGAAAGCAGAGCGCCACGCGCGGATTCACCGCAATCTGCTCCGCTTTAGTCATTGCGATATCCGTCTGAAAATAAAACCTGCCGCTGTATATGATGACACTCATCGACCGCGCAGTGGCCGCATCGTCAGCGCTGGTTGCCAGCACCATGATCCTGCTCTCGCCCAAATCGCGGAACAGCGCCGCTGCCTTTTCCTCAAACACGGATATGTCCTCCTACCTTCTGTCCGTAAACCTGCCCGCCTTCTCCTTCGCCCGCGCGAACGTGAGCAGCGTGACGCTTTGTGCTCCGGCCATCATCAGCGCCTGCGCGCAGGCTACCGCCGTGGCACCGGTGGTCAGCACGTCGTCGATGAGCAGCGCGCGGCCACAGAGCCGAGAAGCAGGTACAAATGCCCCCTGCATATTCTCCCGGCGCTGTTCCCGGTTCAGCTTTGTCTGTGTCCGGGTGTTGCGCACGCGGGCTGCGCCGACGATGAACGACACGCCCAGCTCCTGTGCGATATGCCGCGCCAGCAGTTCCGCCTGATCGAATCCGCGTGCTTTGCGGCGCTTCTCGTGCAGCGGTACATGGCACACCGCATCAAAGCTGCCCATCTGCCGCGCAGCAGCAGCCATCCGGTCACCCATAAAATTGCTGAGCCAGCGCTTGTCGCTGTACTTGTATCCGCGCACGACGCGCGCTGCCAGGCCGTCGTACCAAAAAAGCGAATAGGCAGGTATGCCGCAACCCTGCACCCACCCATTCTCCGGCACGGAAAGTTCCGCCGCGCATTTGGGGCACAGACTGTCCTTCGCACCCTTTTCCACGCCGCACCCCACGCACTTAGGGATATAGGGGAACAGCGCGTCCAGCAGACGCGTTAGCCAGCCGCTCATCCGCTCGCCCCCAGCACCTCGCCGATTTCGCGCAGCTCGTGGTCCAAAGTCGTATAGCGTCCCATGATGCGGTTGTTTTGCACCATGGCCTCCACGGCCTCCTTCCGGCCGATGATGATGACCTTCTCCATCGCGCGGGTGAGCGCGGTGTAAAACAGGTTGCGGGAGAGGAAGCGTCCGCCGCCCGAAAGCAGCGGCAGGATGACAACCGGAAACTCGCTGCCCTGAGACTTATGTACCGTCACCGCGTACGCGTGCTCAATCTGCTCCAGCTCCGGATACGCGTACGCCGCGTCGCGGTTGTTGTCAAAGCGGATTGTAACCTCCCTCACGTCGGTGTCGATGGACATGATACGCCCAAGGTCACCGTTGAACACGCCCATGCCGCGGTTGTACATCTGCAGGCCGTCGGCATAATACCACTCCATGCCGTAGTTATTGCGCGTCTGCATTACCTTGTCGCCTTCGCGGAACAGCGTATCGCCCACCTGCACCTCATGGCGGGATACAAGGCGCGGATTCAGCAGCTCACGCAGCTCCATGTTGAGGTTGTACACACCAAGCAGGCCCTTTTTGACCGGGGATAAAATCTGCACCTGCTCCAGCACGTCGTATTTTTCGGGCAGCTCGCCCTGTGTCAACAGCTTTTTAAGCCGGTCGATCACGCCCTCTGGCTGGGTCTCCGGGATAAAGATGAAGTCCCCGGTGGAATACAGCTCCGGATTTTCGCCGCGGTTGACGCGGTGGGCATTTTCGACGATGGTGCCGCCCTCGCGCTGGCGGTAGAACTTTGTGAGGTGGGATACGGGAAAAAGTTCGCTGGCGATGATATCGCGCAGCACGTTGCCCGCCCCGACGGAGGGCAGCTGGTCCGCATCGCCCACGATAACGAGCCGCGCGCCGGTCGGCAGCGCCCGCAGCAGGGACCGCATCAGGAAGATGTCGATCATGGAGGCCTCGTCCACGATGACCGCCTCGGCCTCAAGCGGGTTATCCTCGTTGCGGATGAAGCGCGCTTCGCTGAAGAAGTTTTCGTCCTCGCCCACGCCGTATTCCAGCAGCCGATGGATGGTGCTGGCCGCGCGACCCGTAGACTGCTCGATACGCTTGGCTGCCCGGCCTGTGGGCGCACACAGCGCGGTGGTTACGCCGCTCTGCTCAAAGATGGATATGATGGCTTTGATGATGGTGGTTTTGCCCGTACCCGGGCCGCCCGTAATCACTGAAACCTGAGAGGAAAGCGCCATCAGCACGGCCCGCTCCTGCTCCTCGGAGAGTGCCACGTCGCCGATGTAGCGCTCGTATGACAACACCGCGTCCCGTATGGATACGCGCGGCGCGCTGCGAGACAGCATGTACAGCCGCTGCGCCACGTCAGTTTCGGTAATGTAGGCCATCATATGGAACACAGCGGGCGTGTTTTTGACGAACTTCTGCGCGATCTGGTCGGTCAGCGTGAGAGAGGCAATACGCGTTTCCACCAGCTCCTCGGAAACGCCCATCATCAGCGCCGCCCGGCGAATCAATTCATAACGCGGCAGGCAGGTATGCCCTTCGTTCATGGCGGTCATCAACTCGTGGCGGATGCCCATGTCGATGCGGTAATCCGAGGTCGGTTCCACGCCAATCACCGAAGCGATGCGGTCCGCGCGTTCAAAGCCAATGCCCGAGATATCGTCGATCATGCGGTAGGGGTTTTCGCGGATCAGTGTGGGCGCCGCCGCGCCATAGCGCTCAAAAGCACGCAGCGCCTGCCGCACCGAAAGTCCGAGGCTCTGCAGATCGATGATGACCTGCTTGACGCCGACATGCTCCATAAAGCTTTCGTTGATGCTCTCGGCCAGCTTTTTGCTCACGCCTTTCACCCCGGCCAATAGCTCCGGAGTGTTTTCGATCACATCGAAGGTCTCAGTCCCAAAGCTGTCCACAATGCGCGTTGCCAGCCCTTCGCCCACACCCTTGATGAGTCCGCTTCCAAGAAACAACCGGATGGACTCGGTCGTGTTGGGCAGCCGCGTTTCCACCGAGGTCACGGAAAACTGCCGTCCATACATGCGGTGCTCCGTCCACGCGCCAAACAGGCGCACAAACTCGCCCTCGTGGATGTGCGGCAGGCAGCCCACGGCGGTCGTGAGTGAACCGTTAAAGTCCACCTCCATCACCGTCCAGCCGTTCTCGTCGTTGCGGAACACGATGGTTAAAACCGTTCCTTCGATGCTCGTCATAGCGCCATTTTACCACACGAACAAAGGTTTGTGTATAATTCCCATAGAAAATCGCACAAACCTATAGATAATAAACAATCTATCTAAATTAGATGTAAAATGTTATGGTCTTGGCTCTTAAAAAGGGGAATAAGCGTGGTTCTTTATTCTGGCGGCTATTTCATTGCAAGAAAAAACTCTACATCCAAAAATGATTACGTGTCTCAAAATTATTACTCAGCAAGCGCTTGTATCAACGATAGTAGTATATATGCTGTCCTAAGAACCACCCAATTTTAGTTGGAAAGGGTTTATAAATAATTTCCTGTAGTTTTATACTTTTTATAAAAATATAGATTATTTAACCTCTCAGGTCCATTCGGTCACGCTTTTAAAAAAGTAAACTTCTGTGTTTATTACATCTTAAGCAAAAGCGCTTTTTGGGCTTATGTGAGCTGATTTTCGGACAATATATTCTTATAATTGTAAAATAATAAAACAAGTGATAATATATTTATGCTAATACTACATATTTCAACAAAAAACGCATGAGATTATTTGGTGCAGGAGAGTCAAATGAGAAGAATTTTTATTTCCATTTCTTTTATAACATGTATATTACTGTGTCAAATTCCATTGACCGCTTTGGCTGATAATGTATCTCAGGAAGTTCTTGAAGCCAGCGCCTCAGTTGTATATATTGAAGTCGAGTCTTCTCCATTAATTTCCCAAGGGTCAGGGTTTGTTATTAAGAATGATAGTGACGGAACATATATTGCGACAAATAACCATGTTATTGAATTAAATCCTAAAGGGATTTCTGTTTGGACAGGTAAAGATGAAAAGCGTGCTGCCACGGTAGTTACATCAAGTATTCAATATGACTTAGCTATAATCAAGATACCGGAACCGATAGATGCTCAAGCCTTAGTTTTATCTTCTTCAGCGGAACAGGGTGATGAGGTGTTTGCTGTAGGTTTTCCTGAAGCGGCGAATTATTTATCAAGTAGTGATGCGCATCTAAGTAATGAAGTAACGATTACAAATGGAATTATCAGTTCAATAAGAACAATGAAAAATGTTGATTACGGTCCAGATATAGAATTATTACAGATAAATGCTGACATTAATCCAGGAAATTCAGGAGGCCCGTTATTAGACCGAAGCGGACATGTTATTGGGATTAACACATACGGAGTGTTGGAATCACAAGGAATATTCGGAGCTATCTCCGCCTCTGAACTAATTAGCTATGCTGAAGAGAATAACATTAATTTGGAAAATAAAACGCAGAGTTCTTTTCAGGGTTGGATAATTTATGTTTTAATCAGTATTGCTGTCATTGCTATTGCACTATGTATGATAGTTTTTATTCCAAAAATAAAGGGGAAACAGGTTGTGAAAACCCGAAAAGAGATTAAACTCAGCGAATACTTATCCCGGCTAAATCGCCCTATAGCGGCTAACGAAGCTGTAAGTCTTTTGATGCCTATTTTATTGGTACTTCGAGAAAAACACAACCAAGGTACGTTATATCTTAAATTATCGCCTTCAAGTGTGATAGTCAAAAAGGATGGATGTTTATTAAATGAGTCAAATGAAATAGCCTCGGATGAATTTTTCGCTCCTGAACAGCGTTCTGGAGGGTTCTCGGGTATAAGGACAGATATCTTTGGTGCGTGTGCCTTACTTCGTTATATGCTTGAATACTATTATAAAATTCACACAGATGATGAGAAGTCATTAGATACTTCTATTGATATGTTAAATGTTATTATTAATAAAGGTCTTTCTGACTTGCCCGAAGATAGGTATAGCAATATACAGGAATTAATACTTGAACTCGCCCCATTTAACACGGGCATCTCTGAGCAAGCTTTAATTCCTTTCATAGAAGCACAGATAAAACAGACACGCAAAGATAACAAACAAGATGTTTTTGATAATAACTTTAATGGAAAACCAAAAAATAAAAAACTTAAATACATACTAATCTCAGGAATTGGATTAATAATCGTCTGTACAATAGGCTTTTTTACTATTAATTATTTCTCGGCTATACAAGATGCAGCGAGTTACAATTTTGCAGAGGCAAATACAGAGTTGGGCTATATCCCGTTTTCTACAGATATCTTTCAGCAGGATTCAATCTTTATTTCCGCGGGTGTTGCAATGGAAAACCGGGAGTATGATAAAGCAATAAGTGAGTTGAGAAGAATTCAAAATTATAATGGTGCTGAGGAACTTCTTCTTGAAGTAAAATACCGCAAGGCAGCTTATCTTGCAAACCAAAACTCGTTTGATGATGCTATTTACATTTATCATGAAATAAAATCATATAAAGACTCCGCCACCCTAATCGATGATACAACTTTCCGAAAAGCATGCTATCTATCAGATAATGGCGATTATAATCAGGCGTTAGCCATTTTGCAGGATCTATCAACTAAAAATTATCCGGAAGCAGATGATAAAATAGCAGAATTGTATTATGAATGGGGTAACGCCCTTATATCCCAAGAAAAATATCTTGATGCTTATGATAAACTTAATTTGGCTGGTGACTATTTAGATACTAAGCAAATTATCGTGGACTTGAAAGATTATATTTATTATCTGGCTATAGACTATTATCATAGCGCTCAATATGTAGAGTCCCAGCAATGTTTAGAGAGTATTGGAAACTACTTAGACTCCAATGCCTATTTAACTCTTATTGATGCGCATTTAGTTTTCGAACCACACTTTAATCTCGATGCTTATATCAATTTTAAATCAGAGAAATTGTGGCAGCTTATTGGTTTTGAGGATGCTGCACAATTATTGGTATCCGATCAGGGATGGGCAGCTCTCTTCCTTCTTGGAACTTGGCGAGGAGACTCACGATATTTCATTATGAAGGCCGATGGGTCCATTAGATATGATATTCCGTGGATAAACTATGGTGACTATTATAGAATTGAAGATGGGCTTGTTTTGCTTTATAAGGAGGAGTCCTTCGATAAAACAGTACCCCTATATAAAATAACAGTAGTTTCTGAGAGCTGTATTCAAATATTTTCGTTTAAGAATAGTAGGACATATACTCTTTATAGGCAATAGAAATTGCAAAGGTAAAAAGTCAGCAATCGCTGGCTTTTTTATTTATCAAATAATTCATTCAAATATAAATGCAAGCTACGCGGGAAGTAATTATGACTTCACTTTATGCAAATGGAGTTATTAGAGAAAAGTTTGAGACATCTGCTCGTACTTGTATAACAGATTCATACATGCAGTGGAGATTATTGGTTTTATGCAATGCAGATGATAATGCCTCTAAATTATATATTTAAAATGAAACATTGGTTGATTAATGATAATACCTACAGCTTTGTGATCATCATCAAAGCCAACTTTTCTTGAAAGTCTCTACAATGAGCTATCATTGTGGTACATTCTTAACCAATGAGCCTATCTGTCCTACCGGAGCATCCGGATGCAATCATTATTCGTTTTTCGACATCCTTTCCGCAATATCATTCAAATGAAGCCATCTCTCCATTTTTTCATTCAGCTCCGCTTCCAGCGCGGCTTCTTCCTTCAGCAGCTCCTCCAGCAGGACATAATTGCTTGCTTCCTTTTCAATATCCTTTTTGATCCTGTCCAGCCGCTGCTCCAGATCCGCAATCACGCTGTCGATAACGGTATATTCCTGCTGCTCTCTGAAAGTAAATTTCGCCTTCGTCTGCGGCTTGTCCTTGGGTGGCTCGCCTTCTGCCGACTGCTTCCTGATCGATTCTTTTCGCGCTGGAGGTTTTTGCGCTTCCTCGCGGTCCTGTAAATATTCCGCGTACCCTCCCGGCACCTGCTTGATCGTGGCGTCGTCCTGAAACACGAATATTCTTTCTGCGATCTTGTTTAAAAAATACCGGTCGTGCGAAACCGTCACCACCGCCCCGTTAAAGCCCTCCAGATAATCCTCCAATATCATCAGTGTGGTGATATCCAGATCATTGGTCGGCTCATCCAGCAGCAGAATATTGGGCGCGTCCATAATCGTACGCAATAAAAACAGCCTTCTTCGCTCTCCCCCGGACAGCCGGGCGATCGTATTCCACTGGTCTCTGGCCGGGAAGAGAAACTTCTCCAGCATCTGCGATGCCGTGAGCGTCCCGTCAACGGTAACAATATTTTCGGCACCTTCCCGGATATAGTCGATGACGCGTAGCGAGGGGTCCATCTCCTCGCACTCCTGAGAGAAATAGCCGATCTTCACCGTATCGCCAATCTCCACAGTCCCTGTATCCGGCACTAATCTCCCACACATCAGCTTAAGCAATGTGGATTTACCACACCCGTTTTTGCCAAGGATGCCGATCCGGTCATCGCGCAGCAATATATACTCAAAGTCTTGTATGATGGGTCGCCCGTCAAAGCTTTTAGAAATCCCGTTCAAATACACCGTCTTCTTGCCCAGCCGGGTTGAAACCGAGCTTAAATCCAGTTTCTGCGCCGCCGCGGGTCCTTCTTTGCCGCTCAGCTCGTTAAAACGCTCAATCCTTGCTTTGCTTTTGGTGCCGCGCGCCCTTGCCCCGCGCTGCATCCATTCCAGCTCTCTTCTCAGAAAACTCCTGCGTTTTCGTTCCGATCCGATTTCCATTTCCTCGCGCTGTGCCTTCAGCTCCAAAAACGAAGAATAATTGGCGTCATAGCTGTAGAGGCACCCGCCGTCGAGCTCGACGATTTTGTTCGTGACCCGGTCCAGAAAATAGCGGTCATGCGTCACCATCAATATGGTCCCTGTATACTTTTGCAGGTACTTCTCCAGCCACTCCACCATTGCGCTGTCAATATGATTGGTCGGCTCATCCAATATCAGCAAGTCGCTAGGATGAATGAGCGCGCTTGCAATGGAAACGCGCTTTTTCTCTCCGCCGGACAGCAGCCGAACATCCTTATCAAAATCCATGAGGCCGAGCTTCGTCAGAATGGTTTTGGCCTCATGCTCTTTCATCTCCTTGATTTCTTTGGACGCGCCCCGAAACACCTGCTCCAGTATGGTAACGTCCTCTTCAAAGACCGGGTTTTGAGGCATATAGCCGACCCGCAATCCGCCCGCTTTCGAAACCGTACCCGAATCCGGCATTTCAGCGCCTGCGATGATTTTGAGAAATGTGGATTTCCCCGCGCCGTTTACGCCCACGACGCCGATTTTATCCCCTTCATTAACGTATAGCGATATATCCTGAAGCAGTATCTTTTCACTGTAGCTTTTGGTTATATTGACTGCCGAACACAATACCAAGTGCGTTACTCCCTTACCCCATAGAATTCGGTGCCGGGGATGAGTCCACCGGCACAAACATACGACTGTTTGCTGATTATATCATATGGGTTCGCAGTTGTACGCCTTTTAAGCAAAATGTGAATGCTGCCCCTTGCCTTCCATTGATATGAAACGACGGGGTGTGGTACTATAAAAGCAATCTGACACGCGCAAAATGAATTGCGATGCAGCGGAGGGTGAAACGATGGACGGTACAAAAAGAAGCGATATTCGTATAGGCGCTGCGGTCATGGTGGTACAAAAGCAGGATCAGCGTAGCGGAAAACTCACCGAAGGGGTCGTTAGCAGAATACTGACTAACTCAGACGTTCATCCGCACGGTATTAAGGTCATGCTGGAAAGCGGAATCGTCGGCCGGATAAAAGAAATCAGGTAAGCTCTACCGCTGCGGCGAAAGCTTACCCGATATATATCTTTTTGTTTTACAAGCGGTCATTACCCGCTTTTTTATATGCCATGATTTTTCGCCAGGTTCTGCTGCTTCGTTATCCCCCTAGCCGGTGTACACGCACCAAGCGCAGGATGTGCCTTTATGCGATTTTGCGCTTGTAAGCCCTCATCGCAAATATGTAAGCGATAAGCGTAATCCCCACGCACCACGCAAGCGCGACCCAGATGTCACTGCCCACCGGCTGATTGTTCAGCAGCGCCCGGATGGATTCCACTATTGAGGTCACCGGCTGATTCTCGGCAAAGGCGCGCACAGCGGACGGCATTGTATCGGTCGGGGCAAAAGCCGAGCTGATAAAGGGCAGGAAGATCAGCGGGTACGAAAACGCGGATGCGCCTTCCATGGACTTTGCCGTAAGACCCGGCAAAACCGCAACCCAAGTCAGAGCGAGCGTGAACAGTGCGAGTATCCCCGTTACAGCAAGCCACGAAACTATTCCGGCGCTTGAACGGAATCCTATGATAAGCGCAATAAGGACAATCGCCGCAACTGAAATCGCATTGGAAACAAGCGAAGTCAGCACATGCCCCCACAGCATGGACGAGCGCTTGATGGGCATAGAGCTAAACCGCGCAAAAAGTCCTCCCTGTATATCCATAAACAGCCGTAAAGCAGTGTAAGCTATTCCGCTGGCAATGGCCATCAGCAGTATACCCGGCAACAGATAATTCACATAATTCAAGTTGGCATCCATACTCATTTTTATCGCACCGCCGAATACGTAGACGAACAACAGCATCATCATAATTGGGACAATGGCGACGGTAATAATGGTATCGGGGCTGCGTAGAATGTGGCACATGGAGCGTCCGAACAGTACGCCTGTTTTGCTTTTCATTTTAATTACCCTCCTTCTTTCCATCTCGCATAGCAGGCTGCGCGGGGGCTGCGGCGCCGGTAATTGCGAGGAATATTTCCTCCAATGTCGGCTGCTTTTCGATGTATTCGACTTTCGCGGGCGGGAACAGCTTTTTGAGTTCGTCAAGCGTCCCGTTGGCAATGATTTTTCCGTCGTGCAGGATTGCAATCCTGTCGGCAAGCTGCTCCGCTTCCTCCAAATGCTGTGTAGTCAGCAGAATCGTCACGCCGCTGCCTGCAAGCTCCTTGACAGTTTTCCAGACTTCAAGCCGCCCCTCTGGGTCAAGACCCGTCGTCGGCTCGTCGAGGAATATGACGGGAGGTGCTCCCACAAGGCTCATGGCGATATCGAGCCTGCGCGTCATGCCCCCGGAATACGTTCCCACGCGTCGGTCGGCCGCGTCGCAGAGTCCAAAGCGCTTCAGCAGGCTGTCGGCAATCTCTGTGGGATTGGGGATACTGCGCAACTTGGCAATTAGCACAAGGTTCTCCCGTCCGGTGAGGATGCCGTCCACAGCCGCAAACTGCCCGGTAAGGCTGATCGACTGCCGTACGTGATCGGGATCTGACATGACATCAAATCCGTTGACGGTGGCGGTACCGCCGTCTGCTTTCAGCAGCGTGGAGAGGATTTTGACAATCGTCGTTTTGCCCGCGCCGTTGCTGCCGAGCAGCGCAAAAATACTGCCCTTTTCTACTTCAAGATCTACACCCTTCAGCACTTGAAGCTGCTTAAAGGACTTTTGCAGCCCTTTGACTTCGATTACTTTTTCCATTTAGATATCCCTCTTTACTTTTTATCCAAATACGTTTTTATTGCCTTGCTGACTTCCTGATTGACAGAGTCCTGATAGACGTCGGCGTACGTCTTTGAATCTTTGATTAGATCGTCGCAGAAAGCCGCCACATCTTTGCCCGTCACTTCGAGCACTCCTTTGCCTAAGGCCGCGCCTTCTTCAAAAAGATCGACGATCCCTGACAGGAGACTCGCTCCTTCGGTCAGCTCGACAGGGCCGACCTTAAAGAGATACCTTTGAATCTCCTTATAAACAAACTGATAATCCTGCGGGAGCGCTTTGATACGCGCCACGAGCGCCCTCCACTCTTTTTTCCCTTCGATGATATCTCGTATTTTCATGATAGCCTCCTATTTGCCCAGCTTCTTCTCAATATTATTGTTGAGTTGCTTGCGCCACTTTTCTCGATAAGACATCGCCCCTTCCTCTCCAGCCAACGCGGAGCAGAAGCCTTTGATATCATCACCCAAAGCCTCCTGGGCACTCTGGCCGTCCGCCGCCGTTTCTTCGAGCAGGCCGAGCGCGCCATCAAGAATTGGCATGAGGTTTCGCCCGGTTATATCTGAGTGGGGCCAAAGATTGGCTTTGATTTTCTCCCATGCCGCCTGATAATCAGCCGGAAGCTTTTTGGCCCGCGATTCAAAAGCCTTTAATTCCCTGGTCATATCGTTTCCTGTTATCCTATCCCAGAAATTCATTGCTCTCTCTCCTTCAGTTCGTTGATTCTAGATGATACGAACTCCCATCTTTCCCAGAACTTCCGCAGTTCTTCACGCCCCGCGTCGTTGAGCACGAAGAATTTTCGCGGAGGTCCAATGTCGGAGGGCTTTTTAATGATCTCTACCAGTCCGCTTTTTTCAAGCCGGACCAGGATGGTATATACCGTTCCATCCACAACATCCGTGAAGCCGAGGGCATTCAGGCGCCGCGTGATCTCGTAGCCGTAGGTTTCTTTGCGGCTTATAATTTCAAGGACGCAGCCCTCAAGCACGCCTTTGAGCATTTCCGTCAGGTTTTCCAGCACAATCACTCCTATCTATTCTGTATGACTTGTATTCAGTATTACTTACTACCGCTATATAGTAACACGTAGTAGCTTGGCTGTCAAGCAAAAAATGGCCTCCGCTAAACGGCTGGCCATTTCGAAATCAAACGTTTCCGTACATCCTGCTTTAACAGAGCGTTTCGCTCTATATCATCGTAACCTTTGACAAGTCAGCTTTCTGGCCCTTCAAAATGGCATAGGTGATCTTATCCATCTTGGCTCCGTCGAATACGGCTTTCTTCACTTCGCTATGGCGGAACGAAACGTTACGGACCACGGCGTTTTTAAACGACGTTCCTTTCAATGCCGATTTTTCAAACGCTGTATTGCTCAGTGTCATTCCCTCAAAGCTGACGCCCGTAATATCCGATGCTAAAAACTCCGCTCCGTCCAAGCTGCAGTTTGCAAAACTCGCCTTGTTCAGGCTTGACCCGGTGAACTTCGCGGCCGACAAGTCAGCACCGTCGAAACGCGCACCTGTCAAATCGCTGCCTTTAAAGGTGCTGTTCTTCAAATCCGCACCGTCAAAACGGACGTTGGTCAGGTTAGCGCCTTTAAACGTGCTGTTTTTAAGGTCCGACCCGCTGAAATCCGACCCACGAAGATCACTGCCGTTGAACTTTCCATCATGCACGGCCACACCCGCTAGGTCCGAATTCCGAAGGTCGCTCATCGATAAATCCTTCCGGGTCGTTTGCTGCAGCTGCCGCGTCTTTTCGGCGATGTCTCCCACGATCTCGGCGATGTCTCCCACGGATGCGACAGTCATCTGATAAGCCGCCTCTTCGTCGTGCCCCTGGGCCATCAGATCCTGCATCTTTTCCTGCAGGTCGCTTTGCAGCTCCTCTTTTAAGTCCCTGACCGTATGCACATCTTCATAAGACGCAAACACTTCGTCGATGTATTTTTTCAGTTTATCGTTCATTTTAATTGCCTCTTTCCTTATAAAAGCTTGTCGAGAATGCGCTTCGCGTATTCCCAGTTGTCTTTGTTTTCGCTGTAAACCGCTTTTCCCTGATCGGTAATGCGGTAATACCGTCTCCGCCCCCCCTGATTCCCTTCGCCCCAGTACGACGATATGCATCCGTCGCTCTCCAACCGTTTCAGGCTCGAATACATCGTCGCTTCCTTCAGCTCGTACTCCCCGCCGGAACCTGCTGCGATGAGTTTGGTGATTTCGTACCCATATTTATCGCCGCCCTGCAGCAGCTTCAAAACCATTGTATCCGTATGTCCCCTCAGTAAATCCGAGGACATTTTATTGTCTGCCATTATCTCACCTCCATGCTTCACACTATACATCGTAATACTATGATTGTCAATGTATTATATTTAATTTATTACTCTGCTAGTCTTTGGCTTAAAAAGGACAGTGTCGGGTTGTTTTTGCCCGCACTTACGAATATGAAGCGGGCGTCGCGCCTATCCACCGGCGACAGAATAAAAAAGCAAGCGAAGCGCTTTTCAACACCTCGCTTGCCTTCTTCTCCCCCGATATCGGCAGTACAATTTTAAATTTACAGGTCCCTGCGTCCGTTATGCCGTGCAGATCTCAAGCGCGACTTCCGCGGCAGAGGCCGCATCGGGCGTATAGTAATCCGCGCCGATGGAGTCCTTATAGTTCTCGGTTACAGGTGCGCCGCCCACCATGATACTGAACTTATCGCGCACGCCCATTTGCACCGCTTTGTCGACAACATCCTTCATGACGCCCATCGTGGTGGTGAGCAGGGCCGAGCAGGCAATAATGTTGGCGTTCTGCTCCACCGCAGCCTCGATAAACTTCTCGGGCGATACGTCGGTGCCCAGGTCAACCACTTCGATTCCCTTGCCTTCAAACATGATCTTAACGAGGTTTTTGCCGATGTCGTGCAGGTCGCCCTTCACCGTGCCCAGCACAGCCTTGCCGCGCGCCGTGGAGCCGCCGCCCGCCAGAGCCGGTTTCAAAATCTCCATGCCTGCGTTCATCGCCCGCGCCGCAATAAGTACCTCCGGCACGTAAACCTCGTTGTTCTTGAACCTTACGCCCACTACGGACATACCAGACAGCAACCCATCGTTCAGTATCTTTTCCGCCGGTTCGCCGCTCTCCAGCGCCTGAGCGACCAGCTCCTTCACCTTGGGTGCACGTCCCTGCTGCAGAAACGAACTGATTTCCTCAAATATGCTCATGCTATTCCTCCGTTACTTGATAATGCCCCGCTTTTCGCGGTATTTCCCCGGCGTCATGCCGGTGTGCTTCTTGAATACCTTGGAAAAGTAGCTCTGGTCGTCAAACCCGGTCAGATAGGCCACCTCAGAGAGCGGCGCGTTGCTGCCTTTCAGCAGCAGCTTGGCATTGCGCACGCGCACCTCGTTGATGTACGACGTTAAGTTGATGCCCTTTTCCTCTTTGAACATGCGGCTCAAATACGATACGCTGAACGCCACGTGTTCCGATATATCATTCAATGTGATGCGCTTCATGTAATTGGCGCCCACATACTCCATTACCTTCTGCAGTGTTTCGGTGTGTTTGGCGTCCGGTGCCGCGAACACCAGCCCGGTGAAGCTGGCCAGGATGCCTGACAGCCAGGCGCTCAAATCGTCGATGTTTTCAAACTGGGCGATTTCGGTCAGGTAATCCCGGCTCATACCGAATATCCGCCCCGGCTCCGCACCGCCCTCGATCGCTGCACGCGAGAGCAGCACGAGCAGCTCCGTCACGCGCGTCTTGATTGCCGGGAAATCCGCCCCGGACGAGAAGAATATCGCGCCTAATATCTCATTGAGCGCTCGCTGCGCTGCCGCCTTATCGCCTGTTGCAATATATCGCTGAAGCTGTCGTTCGGTCTCCAGTGGGTAGGTCGTCTCCCTAGCGCCAGATTTCAATTCCTCAATCGCCGAGAACATTTCGTTGTAGCGCATGCTCACCTGTTGTGTGAGCCGGATATCCTCGCTGTCCCGGTGTTCCGCAAACGCCGTGATCATAAACAGCATATCCGCCAGCGATGACACACGTTTAGGCTCGATCTGCGGCAGCTGCATGGCAACGGGCAAAATATCCTTTACCCCGGTAGGAAAGAGGCCCGCCAGTTCCTCATCGATGAAATCCTGCCTACTGATCATCAGAAACGGCCCGGCAATCAACCCGTATTCGAGCACGCCCTGCCTTAAGCCTGCAGCCGCAATGAATGCCGCGCCCGCCGGGCACAGAAACTCGTATTTGCCGCCCCAGCGTTCCGACTGTGCGATGGCGTATTCCATCAGGTTCTCGCATCGTACCCGCCCGGTTTCAGCCAGCTGTTTATGGCAGCAGGCAGTGCAGAAGTCGCACCCGCCGCCCGGCATGGCAGCTTTTTCAGCCATGTCCACAGCAAAACAATTAACCCCCACCGCGGTGCCAAATGTATGTACCAGCGAAAGCGCTGTATCCAACTTGCCCAAATTCATCGCCACCCTGCAATTCTACTGTATCCCTTATTTTATCATCTATTCGTGTGATATAAAAGCATACGCAGCGACCGGCTGACGTCGGAAAACGCATTCTGCCCGAACTTCAAGGGAAGCGCTTTGACATGATTATAAACCACCTGCTGGTTAACGTATTGTACATTCTTTATATTTTTAGTATTATATTGATCGCACACAAAAGCCTGTTCGTCAGTACGCTTGACCCGAACCGTTCATTTTGCTATACTGACGATGTTTTGGAGAGGTGTCTGAGTGGTCGATAGTGCCGGTCTTGAAAACCGGTGTTGCGTGAGCAACCGTGGGTTCGAATCCCACCCTCTCCGCCAAAATGATCCAAACTTTTTGGATCACTGTGACGCAAGAACCATAACTTTGCCAAACGGCAAGGTTATGGTTCCATTTTCGGAAGGCAAGCTTATAGTTCCACCGCAGGAATCAAAGAATGAGCCTTTTTTCTTTGCAAGATTTCAACTTAAGGACTTCCAAAGATCAAAAAATGGCTTCTCCCTCAAACTAACCGTGGAAGGCAATAGTTTCCAATATTCCCGATTTAGCGGGGCACCGAGTTTCTTGATGTTTATAATAGCCTTCCTTACTTCTTCAAGTCCGTCAGCTACAGGAGAACAGAGCGCTGGTTATTGCCAATCCGCCATTCACTCTTGACTTACACGAGGCAGAAAAGTCACTGGAAAAGTGCTCACATTGGATGCCGACACGTATATCTGCTATTGAGCGTTATCTGCTTTCCATCCCCACTCCCGCCTTCGCAGAAATATCAGCGGCAAACCAAACGCCGTGTGTGACTATTACTTATTTTAACCTATATATCCGTATGTGAACTTATTCCACAGAATTCTGGTGGCATAGCTCCCTGTATTTATCGATTATAAATTCCGCACGCTGTTTGTAGGTATGGTTCTGCACACTGAGCACAGCATTTTTCCGCATTTGCCGCCACTCATCCGGATGGTCCTTGTAATAGCGTACCAGTTCGAGCGTCTGCTCCGGCGAAGATGACACTGCAAGGTCCCGACCCGGGACAAACAGTTTTCTGATTTCACTGTTATCGGCAGACAGCGCGAACCCGCCTGATCCCAGTATCTCGAATGTGCGCTTGGTGATGGTATGCTCATGATTCTGCGTAACAAGGTTTACAAAACTGCTGTTGTATGCAGCGCAGGTTCTTTCATAGGGCATATAACCATGAAAGTTTGATGCCGGAACATCGATATTAAACCATTCCTTGAGCAGCGCACCGTAGCCTCGGTCTCCGTAAAAATTTATAGTGTATCCGTTTTGAAGCAGCGGCTTTACCAATATCTCTACTGATCTATATCTGAAATGATCCGGGAAAAATTTTGCATACCCGTAATAAGAGTTCCCCACGAGGTTAATATAATAATGGTCGTTTTCATAACCCTCCATCGGGCGATGCGAAACAGGGCTGTAAGCATAATGCATTAATTCCGACAAGAATCCTTTTTGTCGGATATATTCCCGCATCTCAGGGCACATGGTCAATACCATATCTGGTTTCGATTTGTATATGAGGTCCATTTCAATACCGTCACCCGAAACAGAAATGTACCTTGTGCTTGAAATGCCGTCGGTATCCCAGTGAATATATTTATATTGCGGTGACTGTCTGGAGCCAATATAGTCCAGCACCTCCTTTTTAAATTCGAGCGGCGCTCCCATTGTCATAAGCAAATCTGCTTCCGTATTACTCAATATCTCCTTTATCTCTGCTTTAGTAGACGCATTAATGATTTCTGCGCTGTGTCCGGCTTGGTTAAACCCCCACGCCATATCCACTGTAAACATACGATGTCCAAACAATAGTACTTTCATCTATCAAGCATATCCTTTCGTTTGTCGTAAGTTATTTAGCTAAGAATTTGTACTGCTTCGCGAAGAACAGCCGATGCCACTCACTCTCATGAATGGATGCCAGCGCCTTTAGGCCCATCGCGCCGTATTGACGCACGAGTCCGTTGAAATTATCAAAAACGTTTCCACTCATATCCAGCCTCTGACCTGCCACCGCGTGATAAACAACAGAATTGTAGTTGATCAGAGGGTGCCAACTCCTTTTCGTTCCGTAGTAGTAGTAGTAGCCCAGCAGCATGCTGTCATCCTCATAACACTGGCGTCCTTTTAAAAACGCTACGTTGTATCCACCTGTCACCTTTAATATTGCGGATACGTGCACACAGGGACAGGTAAATCCCCGAATCACCTGATCTGTTCTTAATCCAGCCAGAAAATCGTCATTACCGTGACTACCTTCGAGTATTGTAACCGTCCTGTTTAAAAACGGCATGCTCCCATTCTGGTCTACAATACCGCAGCTGATCAGCGGCTCCTCGTTGCTTTCCAGATATTCCACCAACGGATCCTCCCAATGCCATGTAAACACCATATCCGGGTGGATCTCACTGATATATTGCGTATCGGATAAATTCTGCCAGATGTATTCAAAGCACTTCTGCCGCCCCGCCGCCGTCCCGACGTTCACGCCTTCTCCGATAACATGGGTTTCAAGATTATACTGTTTCAGTTCCTCCTTAAGCTTGTCGCCGCCTATGCCGCCCTGATTATAGATAACAACCGTTTTATACGTGCTCTTTTCCAGCGACTTCAAGCAAGCTGACGCCATTGCGCTGTCCTCTTTTTCCTTTCCTTCCCGTAGAAGAAATAGCAGTGTGTGCACCAGCTTCATTCTTTGTTCTCTCCTTTATTGGGAGCAAGGTGTGCGGCCAAGGCTTCATAGTCCGTCGCCTTCCTCCATGTATTGCGGGTTATGAGCTTTGTATAGCTCTGGACGATCCTGACCACCTTGGCGGACACGTTGGCATCAGTATAATCCTTAACTTGTGCCACTGGTTCTTTGTTGGCACGCATCGATATTGCCAGCTCAATAGCCTGCAGCAGGTCCTTCTCCGCAGTTCCTGCAATCACGATCGTTCCTGCATCCAGCGCTTCGGGGCGCTCCGTAGACGTTCTGAGCAGAACGGCGGCAAACCCCAGCATCGCACTCTCTTCCGACAGCGTACCGCTGTCTGACAGCACGCAGAACGCATCTGTCTGAAGACGGCAATAATCGGAAAATCCAAACGGTTCCATACGCTTCACCAGCGGATGAAACACAAAGCCCCGGCTCTCAATCTGCCGGAAGCTGCGCGGATGCACCGAGAATATCACCGGCATCTGATACCTCTCCGCCGCCGCATTCACCGCATTCATGAGCGACAGGAAAGCTTCTTCGTTGTCAATATTCTCCTCACGGTGCGCGGATACCAGCAAATATTCACCCGGTTTCACGCCCAGCCGGTCGGGCGCACGGCTCGCAGAGATTGCCTCAGCCTGATTTTGCAGCACCTCCCGCATCGGCGACCCCGTCACAAAGATGCTGTCCTTTGCAAGCCCTTCGGCCAGAAGATACCGCCGGGCATGTTCGGTATAGGCCAAATTGATGTCCGCCACGTGATCCACGATGTGGCGGTTGATCTCCTCAGGTACGTTGAAGTCGAAGCAGCGGTTGCCCGCCTCCATATGGAAAATGGGTATCTTCAAGCGTTTAGCGGGTATCACGCACAGCGCGGAGTTGGTGTCGCCCAGCACCACCAGCGCGTCAGGCTTTTCCTCCCGCATCAGGTCATACGTTGACGCAATGATATTACCCATCGTTTTTCCAAGGCTCTGCCCCGCGCATTCCAAGCAGTAATCCGGCGTGCGCAGCCCCAAGTCCTCAAAAAAAACGCCGGTTAAGCTGTAAGCCCAGTTCTGGCCCGTATGCACCAGCACATGCTCAAAATAACGGTCAAACGCTTTGATGCAGGCAGACAGCCGGATGATTTCGGGCCGTGTGCCAATGACGGTCATCACCTTCAGTTTGTTCATTCGCCTCTCCCGCATGCCGCTCAGTCGTCCATCTTGGCGGCATATGTGTCCGGCCTATTCGGGTCGAACACCTCACTGGCCCATATCAGCATCAACATGTCGTCCGTACCTGTGTTTGTCACATCATGAATATATCCCGGAGGTATCGTCACCGCCTGCGGCTCTTGTGCCGATACGGCGTATTCGCGTATAGAGTCTCCTCCCAGCTTTTTCAGACGTATCACGCCTTCACCGCCTACTACGAAAAAAGTTTCTGTCTTTGTCTGGTGCCAATGGCCGCCTTTGGTCACACCCGGCCTTGCGGTGTTTACGGATACCTGCCCCCCTGATAGCGACTTGACACACTCCGCAAATGAGCCGCGTTCATCACGATGTAGCGCCAGCGGCTGCGCCAGCGTGTCCTCGGGCAGATACGTCAGATAAGTGGCAAACAGCCGCCGGGTTAACTTGTCACCCATGTTGGGTACAAACAGCCGCGGCTGGTTGTAAAACGCTTCAATCATCTGCGCCAGATGACCCACTGACACATGATGTGTACCGGGCACAGCGCAGTATTCGCCCGGCTTTTGCGCACAGCCGTGCAGCGCACCTGTAAATGCCGTCACCACATCATCAATGTACGCCAGCTCAATCACCGCATCCGGATCATCAACGCGCAATGGCAGCCCTCGCGCGGCATTATAGCAGAACGTGGCCACCACGCTGTTATAGTGCGGTGCGCACCATTTTCCAAACACGCCGGGCAGTCGGTAGACATAGACCGGAGCGCCTGTTGCCGCCCCGTAATCGAACACCAGAGACTCCGCACGTTTCTTGCTTCTGCCATATGCGTTATTGAAGCGCGCCTGCACAGACGAGGACATCAGCACCGGAGCATGGTTACGCTGCCGCCTCAGGCTCTCCAGCAACTGTGCCGTAAAAGAAGCGTTGTCTTCAAATCCCGACTCATCCGGAGGTCTGTTCACACCGGCCAGGTGAAACACAAAGTCGCATTCGCCTGCGTATGCATCCAGCAGCGCTGGGTCAGTATCTTTATTAAACCGCAGCAGCTCACCCAACCCGTTGGCTTCGATGTGCGCACACAGGTTTTTACCGATAAAACCGTTTGCACCTGTAACCAACAGTTTCATTTCTGCCTCCAGCCCGATAGCTCATTCGCTACATGTTCACAGCCCAACAGCGTTTGCTCCAGCTCCGCTGCAGTCAGGCGGTGCGTATTGTTCGAATTGTACTCCTCCATATCGGCGACTTGACGGTTCCCGCTGCTAAAATATTTGGCGTAGTTTAAATCGCTGGTATCCGCTGGCACCTGGAAGAAGTCTCCCATATCGATGGCAGCTGCCCGCTCTTCCCGCGTCAGCAGTGTCTCGTGTATCTTCTCGCCCATCCTCACGCCGATTATCTTCACCTCGTTGTCCACTCCAAACATTGTTTTGAGCCCCTGTGCCAGTTCCCCGATGGTGCTGGCGGGAGACTTTTTCACCATCAGGTCTCCCGGTTGAGCATGCTCAAATGCAAACAGCACAAGATCGATAGCCTCCTCCAGGTTCATCAGAAAGCGCGTCATACCGGGATCGGTCAGCGTCAGCGGCTCACCTGCTTTTATCTGGTCGATAAAGAGCGGTATCACCGACCCGCGCGACGCCATCACGTTGCCGTAGCGCGTACCGCAGATGAGCGTGTTGCGGCTGGTGCGTGATTTGGCGATGAACGTCTTTTCCATCAGCGCCTTGGACATGCCCATCGCGTTAATGGGATACACTGCCTTATCGGTGGACAGGCAAACCACCTTACGTACACGCGCCTCAATGGCCGCCGACAGTACGTTCTCCGTACCCAGCACGTTGGTCTTCACAGCCTCCATGGGAAAGAACTCGCAGCTGGGCACCTGCTTCAACGCCGCTGCATGGAAAATATAATCCGCTCCAACAACAGCTGCTCTCACACTGGTAATGTCGCGAACATCACCGATCATAAACTTCAGCTTAGACCTCCCAAAAGCTTTTCGCATATCATCCTGCTTCTTTTCATCACGGGAGAATATGCGTATCTCTCCAATATCCGTATCAATAAAGCGTTTCACCACGGCATTGCCGAACGACCCCGTTCCACCCGTGATCAGCAGTGTTTTGTCTTTGAACATATCTGTTAATGCCATCCTTCAAATAGCCCAAACGTATCAGGTTCAAGCTCAATACTACATTGTATTCACAGGGGTTGGCTGGGGTTATTTGTCCGTCAAAAATGAATAGGCGGTTAATTAATAACTTTGATTAGCTGGCCTAAATGACTCCCTGCCACAGGCACTAACACGACAGTGAGAAACAAACATATTAAAAATTGACACGGCACCAGAGAATATGGCCGTACAAATCCCAACTTAAAGAAAGCGCGATAAACTACATTCACATCTTCATTAGTAAAAGCAGCTACCAATCTTATTTCTGCGCATTTTCCGCAGCCATAGCAGAAATGTGTTGCTGCGCCAACTTATCTTCAATCATCTTGAGATTATTCATGAGCCGCTGGTTACCCGGACAAAACTTGAGCGCCTCTCGCGCGTGGACTGCAGCCCGCTCAAACATGCCCAACCTGTAGCAGGCAATTGCACCCAGATCGTTTGGCGTGTGGTCCCACGCCAGCCCCGCGTTCACAAAGGTTTTTGAGCGATCCTTAATCTTCAGAGCTTGTTCCACCATACAGAATGTCAATGGCCAGTCATGCAGAAGATAGCCCATTTTAGCAAACTCCACAAACGCGTCGCGCATATGCGGTGCTTCAGCGATTGCCCTGTAATACCACGCATAGGCTTCCTGCGTGCGGTTCAGTCTGAAAGCGCTGATGGCCATCCAACGCATGGCCGCGCAGCGTTCCTCGTTCCATGTGGACGTTGGCAGCTTGATATATTTTTTCAGCGTATCAATACACTTTTCCCACTCGCCTTTGTACATATATTCGCGGCCCAGATAGTAGTGCATACGGCTGCAATCCGGGTTTTCCTCCACTGCCATCTCCAACAGCGGGAGGTATGACCCGCGGGACTTGCTGTTGTCCGGATAATGGTTCAACACCACACCATCCAGAAACACCGTTATTTGAGGCTCTTGCTTTAGCCAGCACAGCCATTCGTGGATGGGATAATGCCATTTGAAGCCCTCGCGCGAATGGATTTTGGAATAGTGGAACTGCACATATGGCGTACCGTCCGTGTTCAAAGCCCAGTTGTACAGATATTTGCCCGTGTTGGTGTCACTCTGCCATTTCTGCTCAATGACGTCGCGCCAGCCCGGCTCGAACAGCTCATCCAAGTCCGTGCAGACGCAGATGTCCGCAGTTTTGGGTACATGGTCCAGCGAGATGTTGCGCGCTACATCGAATCGCCATGGCTTCACCTCGTTTACATACACCACCGCGCCCCGCTCACGCAGCTTTTCCACCGTGCCGTCTGTCGAGCCGGTGTCCGTGACAACGATCATATCCGCTTCGCTCATCGAGTCCATCCACCGGTCCACGAACTTTTCTTCATTTTTGCATATGGCATAAACGCAAACCTTGTATTTGCCCACAGTTATTCCCCCGCTTTTTTCTCGTCCAGTTTAATCCGAATCAGTTCGAGATTGTGCTTCAGCCGTGCTTTGTCCGGCGCTATATCACAGGCTGTCTGCGCATAGCTGTAAGACTTCTCGTATAACCCCAGTCGGTAGCACGCGATGGCCCCCAAGTCGTAGAAGCTGTAACCCCACGAGTTGGGGTCATGCAGATAACTGCCTGATTTTTGAGTAATGGCAAGCCCCTTTTCCACCATTAAAAATGTCAACGGCCAGTCGTTCTCCGTATAAGCCAGCGTGGCGAGCTGCAAATATGGCTCCCGCACACGCGGACATTCGGCGACTGCCCTGAAAAGCCACTGCCGTGCCTGATTCCTGTCACCCTTGCCTTGGTAGCTTTTTGCAATATACCGCATGGACGCGCAGCGTTCCTCATCCCACCCTGCTGACGGCAAAGACAGATGCCGCTTTAGCTCTGCGATACACTTATCATGCAAGCCGCAATACATGTATTCCCGTCCCAACCAGAACGACGTCCTGTCGTCATCCGGGTTTTCCTGTGCGGACAGCTCCAGCAGCGGCAGATACTGCGACCTTGGCTTTGAATTGTCCGGATAGTGGTTCAGTACCATTCCGGGCACCCATACCGATACATCAGGGTCGTCTCCGCTATACGCCAGCACCTCATGCACCGGATGCACCCAGCGGAAACCATGCCGTCTATGCACCTTCTCCATTGCGTACTGTTTGTTTGGCGTGCCATCACTGTTGTAGCTCCATGTGAACAGGTAGCGGGCGCGTGTATGCTGCGGCTGCCACATCGTCTCCAGCTTCTGCCGCCAGCCCGGCTCAAATATCTCATCCAGATCGTTGGAGACACAGATGTCAACATCCTCAGGTATATGGTCCATCGCTTTATTCCGTGCGCGGTCGAACCGCCACGGGCTGGTGATGTCCACATACACCATCGCACCCCGGGCACGCAGCTTATCCACCGTTCCATCAGTTGAACCAGTATCGGATACCACCACGATATCCGCCTCACTTACGGCATCCATCCACCGGTCTACAAACTTCTCTTCATTCTTGCAAATGGCGTAAACGCAGATCTTATATTTATTCATTAATCATGACTCCGAAAGGGGTTTATAGTTAAATATATGCGCTTTGAAGAACTGCGGTGATATATGCAGTTATAGATATCGTGCTATGGAATCTAGTAATTAACAAAACCAAGACTGAACAACAGACGGTGCAGACCTGGTTCATTCAAATAATCAGGTGCTGATACAGTCAATTGTGATACGGATGAGTGGCAACTCATAAAATCAATTCGGAAATATCTTATTGATTATTTCTTGGGCCCTTTCTTTATAAGTGTGGTTTTTTACACTTATAATAGCCTTTTTACGAACCTCCAAATATTTATCCCTATTCTTTTTGTAATATTTCAATAACTCTAAAGTCTCATCAGGAGAATGAGAAATAGCTAATGCACCGCTCGTACCAAACATATTATTTAAAGCAGTGTTGTAGCAAGAGAGCCCAAACCCTCCGGAGCCTAATATTTCGAAGGTGCGCCTTGTTATTGTTTGCTCATGATTTTGTGTGATTAAATTTATAAACGAGCTATTATATACATCAACAGTTTTCTCGTAAAAAAGTGTGCCTTTAAACCACTCTATAGGTACATCAAGCTGTAGAAATTTCTTTATAACCGGCTTATATTCTGTAGTGCCATAAAAATCGATATTATAATTATTTTCGATCAAAGGTTTTAATAAAATATGAATGGCTTTGCTATAACGAAAGTGATCAGGATAGTGATTGGCATACCATAACCATGCATTTCCAACTAAGCTAATCGTGTTGTTTTCATTTGAAGATATTAATTTCGGGTAATGAATAGTGGGGTTAAAAGCAAAGTCAAGCCTCTCACAAGCAATGTTTTTGCTCTTTAGATGTTCAAGCATTTCTGGACAAATTGAAAATATCATATCGGGCTTTGATAGTTCAAAACCTGTCATCTGCAAATTAAACTGGCCAACACCTTCGGTATCCCAACAAACACATTTATAATTTGGTGAATTTCTCGAGCCAATATGCTTAAGCATAGGATTTTTAAAATAACCCATATAGGAGGAAAGAACTAACAGGTCAGGATTAATTAATCCCATTAATCTATCAAAGTCTTCAGTTGAGGTCGGTGTTATTATTTGCGAAGTCCAACCTGCTGCGGAAAATCCCCATAAAATATCGTCTGCATATAGTTTATCACTGAAAATTGCCACCTTACGTTTACTCTTGCTTGTTTCGCTCATTTATTTACTTTCTCATTTAATAATTTGTTTAAAGCGAGGTTCCACCATAAGTAACGAAAAACAAAGCTAATCTTAATGTTGACAGCTATGTAAATGTCGATATTGGGATTTCTATATAGGTCTGTTATATTATATGAAGTAAGGTTCGGGTTGTTACTATGACTTGCTTATAATAAGACGCAAGAAATAGTAGGGCGGGTACTATTGGAGCGGTATGCAGTAAGAATGGGTTTCATATGCCATGTCCTTGATAATGCTAATGACCAATACAAGCATTCACCGGTATGCCGATTGGATTAGATCTTGAACCGGGTATTCACACGATTTTGGTCACGTATCCGCGTCTGGGCAATAAAGTGTATCCGGCAAACACGCAAATTAATGTGGAACCTAATACAAGGTATCAGGTCATATATATACATTCCCGGTTACAAAGTTTACCCCTTCCCAAATTTCCGTCCGAATTATGCAATGAGCATATAGACACAACAACCCCAGTAACCCGCTTGTAGACTCGTGGGATGCATATTGGGGTATGTTCCGGTTTGGCAAGCAAGGCGGGCTGGACTCCACTCTCTCCGCCAAAAATATAAGGTACGCCGTCAGGCGTGCCTGAACAGCCTGCATACCTTGTTTCTCTTCATCTTACAGCGCAGCGCTTAGTGACATGACAATCATAAGTTTATCCAGTAAAAAAGTCTCCCGTATAAACGAAAGACTTTTAAGGTTACACAGCTGTGACTCTTTGCTTGTATAGCGGATTTAGTCGCCGTAAGCTTTTTACCAGTCCATCATCAGTTGACCAGATAGGTCAGCTGATTGGTGGTCAGCATAATGACTACAATGATAGAGTACGCAATGGCGGGGAGATACGGGTTGCGCGTCACCTTATAGATGATGCGGGACAGCACGGTAGCAAGCGGAAGGACGGCCACCATGGGATAAACCCAAAACACCATGGACCCTAATCCCCAGCCCAAAGAGTCAGTGGGCATAAGCCCGGTCGCCGCGAAGCAGCTGTAAAATGCGCCAAGCAGAAGGATCGGGCCGAGGGTATTGAATACGGCCATTAGCAGCGTATTAACCCACTCCTTCTTGCCGATTTTAACATAATTGAATACGTTCATGGCAACGGAGTTGATCAGGTAGAAGATCAGGAAGAACGGCAGGAATTTCAGTATCTCTGAGAGCTTTACCGCATCAAAGGCCCTGAAGGTAAAGATAAACCAGAAACGAAAATTCGTTGTGAAGAAATAACTGGTTACAAAGACGATGGCGTATGTGCAGACAGCCGCCAGCACTCCCAGCAGTATGGTCTTCCATATCTTATCCTTGCTCAGGAAAACACCCTGCGCCCGCAGATCCAGGCCGTTAGCTTTCGAATATCTGCGATAGTTCAGGAACAGGATAAGCAGGGTAACCAGCCCCATGAATAACGACCATACGCCCAGCACATAGGGCTGTTCCTGATTGAAGAATGCGGGCTGTGTGATGAGACCCACCACAAAGATAATCGGATAGGAGATTGCGGAAACAATTGCGCTAATGATCAGGCCGCTCCACAGCCATCTTCTGCCCTTTTGCGTTGTCTCTGCCGGAAGCACCGGCTCTTTGGCCTTCAGTATGCCGAAGAATCTGGTGTTCAGCATCACCATTATAAAGTTCACAAAGAACATAAAGAAGCCAACGATGCCGATGGTCTCAAAGAAATCCTTCCACTGCCACACCTGATTGCCATCCGCCATGGGGTTGGGCGCAGGAAGGGTCGTTTGGAAAAAGTCAACGCAGTTGCGGACAATGCCCGTGTCCATGATGCCCCAGGGATGGTCCACGTTCGGATTGAAGACAACCCTTACAGCATCCTTGCCATCAACGTTTTCCGTATACATGGTATCGCTGTTTCGCATTTCAAGACCGGAAGGGTCCTTGCCGAAATTCAGGAAGGATTGCGCTGCCGGCTGGTTGATATAATCGGCCGGCTTCGAGAGCGTGCCGTCCGGATAATAAATGCGGTGGAAAATCTCATCGTACTTTGCGGCCACGAGTCCAATGCTGCGGTCTCCGTATACGTTGGCAAGCGCCGTGTCGGCTGCGTTAAAATATGCCCCGTAATATTGGGTATAGGGAGTGCTGGTGTAAATCGGGTCGCAGCTTTCCAGCAGCACAGCGGAGATCAGCTGTTTGTCCGCTTTGTTGTCCTCCACCACCGCGATATTACAGGCGTAAGCTCCGTTCGAATGACCTTCGATGCCGATCTGGGAGGCGTCGACATAGGGCAGAGTAGCCAGCAGCTTGACGCCGTCGTATACGCCGTTGGCGCCATACTCGTCACTCCACCAGTCGTTGATCGGAACGTCTTCCGAATCTCCGTGGCCGTACATATCAATGTCAAGCACGACATAACCTCTGCGCGACAGCTCGACTGCGTTCGGCGCCTGCATTTCGAGGGTATTGGCCCAGCCGTGAACGACCACAATGGCGGGCGCGGGCGCGTCCTTCGTTGCGGTTTTCGGGATATAGAGCTCAGCGCTCTGCATGTAGCCCGACGGCGTCTCCCAGCGCAGTTCCTTTATGGTCACCGCGCCGCCGCCTGATTTGACCATGCTTGCCCCCACCGCGCTGACGAGACAGATGAGCAGCGCTAAGGCCAGCAAAAAGACAGGATTCTTCACTGAGACACCCTTTCTTTTTTCAGACGTTTTGCCGGGCTCCGTCGGTTCGGCCTTTTTCTTCAGTAACATAGTATACCTCCCGATTCAATATATTAAAACATAAGGAGTTGGCGTTAAAGCGTTTCCGGCTTCAGCCTATTGTTTTCTTCAGTTTTGCCGCTGGAGCAAACCCAGCGAAAACTCACTTGAGAATACTACATCAAACATCTGCTGTTCCGCTCCACTCAAAGGTTTCAAGGCGTAATGATGATTTTGCCGTGCTTGCGGTATGAGTCATCTGTGAAGACATGTTGGATATCGGACAGCGGTATCGTATCGGTAATCAGATCCTTTACGTTGATTTTGTTTGCGGTTAGCAGGTTCACAGCCCGTTGGAATGTATATGGATTGATAAAGGAGGCCTTGATGGTGACCTCGCGTTTAAACAGATCAAAAGGGGCCAACGGTATCTCGCAGGCAGGATCGGTCAGGCCAAAAAGCATAGCCGTGCCGCCTTTGCCCGCATACCGTATAGCGTCGATCATGGTGTTTTTCAGCCCCACGCACTCGATTGTTACATTGACGTGCTGTATCGAATTCTTTTCCAGCACATCCGGTACGTTTTCGGTTAAAGGATCGATAGCAATGTCAGCGCCCAGCCTCAAACCCAGCTCTCTTTTTTCTTTGATCGGTTCAACCAGTATCAAAGAAGAAGCGCCGCTGATGCGCGCCAGCTGAAGCATAATTTGCCCGATCGTCCCGCCACCGATGACCATGACGGTGTATCCCGCTTTTATTCCGGACAGATCAATACCGTGCAGACAGCAGGAGATCGGCTCTGCCATGGCGCCTTCCTCAAAGGATGTTTCATCGCCAATTTTGTACACCTGCTTTTTGTTTATGGTGCAATATTCCGCAAACCCGCCGTCGGTTGTGGTGCCGATTCCGATCATGTTTTCGCAAAAATGCGCGCTGCCGGTTTTACAGTAGTAACACTCTCCGCACATGTCATTAGGGTCTATGCACACTCTGTCTCCGGGATAAAATTCTGTGACATCCGATCCCACATCCACGATAACACCGGAAAACTCATGACCCAGAATGGTCGGCGGCGTACACTCCGCTGCGCCTTCTGCGCCCGAAAATATATGCAGATCGGTTCCGCATACCCCGCATGCCTTTACCTGAACCTTCACCTCGTTGGGGCCCGGTGCTTTCTCACTGACCTCCTGCACCCGCAAGTCCTTTTGTCCACAAAAAATCGCTGCTCTCATTTCTGAAGCTCCTATTAGAATCTTATATACGTAATATACTTTTGCAAATGTAGTTTGTATAACTATAGATTTAAATATAGCAGATAATCCGTGCTTGTCAATAGCAAAAATATTCATACTACCGTTGCATTAATACAATGCGCAAATATACCCGAGGCCTTCTCTTTTTATGTTTTGGTGATATAATAATATAAGTTAAAGCAAGTACATTTTTATAAGGGATGAAAATGGAGAAGGTAACAACAGCGGAACTTAAAAGAATAAACAGGAGCAATATTTTTAAGCTCATCTATGCGGAACAAAAAATTGCGAAGCAGGATATTGCCGCCAGGTTACAATTGAGCCTCCCACCCGTCACCCAGAGCTTAAATGAGCTGGAACAGATGCAGCTTATCGAAAAGAACGGGCATTTTGAGTCGTCGGGCGGACGGAAACCTCAGGCGATCAGCTGTATCCGCAAAAGCCGGGTTGCTTTTGGCGTTGAAGTCCTGCTCAATCAATTACGGATTGTCGCCGTTGATATCTACGGTGCCATCATCAAGGAAAGCCAGTTGAATATCACCTTCCGGAACGCACCGGAATACTATCAGCAATTGAGCGATTTTATAAACTCGTTTATACTTTCCATGCATATAGCAAGCAAGCGCGTGCTTGGTATTGGCATTGCCGTGCAGGGGCTCGTTTCACCCGACGGCCAATCCATACTATACAGTACGATACTGGGCTGTACGGGAGCCCGTCTCGAGTTCTTCAGCCAAAACATATCGTATCCTTGCCGGTTAACCCATGACTCGGAAGCGGCCGCTTACGCGGAACTGTGGTTCTCCAAAGACATCAAGGACGCGATCTATATTTCCTTAAGCAAAAATCTGGGTGGCGCTGTTGTGATCAACTCCGCGCTATATAAAGGGCAGGGAATCGGCAGCGGGCTCATCGAGCATATGGTTGTTAAACCCGGCGGGCTGCCCTGCTACTGCGGGAAGAAGGGATGCCTTGAAACCTATTGCTCAGCGGACGCATTGATCGGGAGCCATAAAGATCTGGACGACTTCTTCACTTCTCTGCGATCGGGAAAACCGGAAGAAACGGCCCGGTGGCATCAGTATCTGGATGATTTATCGACCGCAATCAATAACATGCACATGCTGATTGATTGCGAAGTTATTTTGGGAGGTCATATTGCCCCCTATCTGACCGAAAGCGATTTTGATGAATTGCTTTCGCTTGTACATGAAAAGTGCTCCTTCCCGGAGCAGCGCCATTATATCCATATCGGCAAGTGCACCCACGCCGTGGTTGCAACCGGCGCAGCGCTCTTGTTCGTCAACGAATTTCTGGACTCCATCTGATAGGACCCCTCAGCCAAACAGGCGAAAGGCGGCGCGACAGCGAAACAAAACCCGCCTTTTTTGATGTTCAGCGGTTCAGCAGTCTTTCCAGCCGTGGCAGTATATACGGAAAAGCCTCTTTATACGCGCCGCAGAAGCGGTTCACGCCCGGATGGAGGTCCGCCTCCTGCTCTCTGTACCTTTTGCAGCCTCCCCGGCAGATGCGCAGCCATTCGCACGTCCGGCATTGCTCGGGCAGCGGCAGGGATTGCTGTATAAATCCAAGACAGGCGCGGTTACGGTCAATTGTCTCCATGCTGTCCGCGTTGATGTTGCCGATGCAATCGCCGTCCAGCATGTAAAAGTCGCAGGGATATACGCTGCCGTCCGCTTCAATTGCGTACTGCACGGAGCAGCGCCCGTTCATATCGCAGCTCTCGGCATTGTGCCCGAGCAGAATGCCTGCGAGGTTCTCGAAGTACCGGATGTATACGAACCGGCCTTCGGTCCGGTCCTTATACCATAGATCAAATAGCTTCTTCAAAAACCGCGCGTACAGCTCCGGCGTGAGCGACCGGCTTTGCTGTCCGGGCATGCTGCCCAGCGGGTCCATGCACGGTATATACTGGTGGTAGACAAGTCCGCTTTGGAAGAAGAACCGGTACGCCTCTCGAACATTCCGCGCGGTTTCAGAGGTTACGACGGCCAGTATATTGAACTCGACGTTATGGTGCTTCAGGGTCTCAATGCCCTGCATTACCTTCGAAAACGTGCCGTTTTCCGTTACGTCCCGGCGGTGCAGGTCGTGCAGATCCTCGTATCCGTCCAGCGAGACTCCGACCAAAAAGTGATTCTGTACAAAAAAAGCCGCCCACTCGTCATCAATCAGCAGGCCGTTCGTCTGTATCGTGTTCTGAATGGGCAGTTTTTTTACGTTATGCTGTTTTTGCAGAAGTATCGCGGTCTTAAAGAAGTCCAGCCCGGCCAGCGTCGGCTCCCCGCCCTGAAACCCGAAGGTGCAGCTGCCGGATGCATGCGCCAGCGCTTTGTGCATGACTGCTTCCAATGTCTCCCTCTGCATCAGGCCAAACGAATCGGTGCTGCGGTTTTTCGCTTCGTCGTGATAGAAGCAGTAACTGCAGCGCATGTTGCAGCTGCTGGATGCGGGCTTGATCAACACATTGACGGGCGGCAAAGCGTGTTCCTTTCGTTCCGGCTGAGCTTCATCGAGCTTTCAGTCCGGCGATGATCATATCCATGTGCCGGTCGACCAGTTCAAAGCTGAAGATCTTCCGCTCCGTCTGCTTGATCAGCACCCGTGTGAGCAGAGCGCTGGTCGACTGAAAGATATACTCCGCGATCGCCGAAACATCCTCAGTAAGGGCCCGAATCGTGCCATCCTGCAGGCCGCGGCTTAGCGCGGTGCACAGGTCGTTCCGGATGTCGATATTGAAATCCGCAACGTATTCATTGATATACCGCTCATACGCGGGGTTGTCCCTCTCCAGCGTGTTCAAATAATAGTCGAATTTAACCATCAGCTTGATCGCACGGATGATCTCCGGGTCCGGATCGTGCCGGAACGCCAGCGCGTCCATCACATCGCGCAGCACCTCGATCCCGGTTTTGGCTTGCATCACCACAGACACAGGCGAACTATAGATGGTATATTTATGGACGCAATAATAGATTGCGTCCATAATCAGATAATCCTTATTCTTATAGTACCGGTACAGGTTGCGCTGCGTGATGTCGCACGCGTTGGCGACATCGACCATGGTAACTTTATCGAACTCGTTTTCGACCAAAAGCCCGATTGCTTGATTGACGATTTTATATCTTGTTTTCTTTTTTACATTGCTTTCATCATAAAAGTGCTCAAGTTTCACGATCAGTATCTCCCAATTGGTCAGCCCGGAACTTCTCTATTGCTCTCCGCCAGCTTTTCGCTACCGCTTGTATTATAGAATAAAATCGGTATTATGCCAAGCACTGCCGCTGCCGATGGGATGATCGTCATAAACGCATGGATCCAGTTCAGCGTATACACCGACTGCTGGGCATTCTCCACATAACCTGCAATAGAGAGCGCAAGGCCGCCGATGAAACCGCCCAGCGCGCCTGCCATTTTGACCATAAAGGTCTGGGTGGAAAAGATTACGCCTTCATTTCGTATGCCCGTCTTTTGTTCGGCAAAGTCGATGGTATCCGTCAGCATGGCCAGCGCCACCACATCGAATACGCCGAAGAAATAGTTGCACGGCGCCCATATGCCCACCAGCAACGGGATGTTGGAATATCCGACGAAAAACATCGCGACGCCTTTCAGCGCGGTAACGATGAACGAAAGGATGATGACCTTCTTGTTGCCCAGCTTTCGAGTGAGCAGGGACGCGGTGCCCGCGCCGATCAGGATCGGGATAATCATAATCACGGTCAGCAGCGGCACAAGCGTCTCATCCCCGAAGTTGTATTTCACGTAATGAATCTGCAGCGCCTGTCCGATCATCTCGATGGTAGTAAAGACCAGCATGCTGCTCAGCAGCAGGAGAAGCGGCTTGTTGCGCACGATGGACCGCAGGCTCTGTTTCACCGTCGGTTTATTTTCATCGGGTATGGTGCGCTCCTTGACCGAGAAGAACATCAGCAGCGCGGACAGCCCGACAGCGACCGCGACAACCAGGGAGGTCATCCTGTAGCCGACGGCCTGATCGCCCTTGCCAAACGCGCTGACCAGCGGAATGACCGCAACGTTGATGCCAATCGTACCCAGCATGCCCAGCACCTTGGCGACCGATATGATGTTAACCCGCTCCTGCTTGACTCCGGTCATCACGGACACGACAGACCATTTGGGAATGTCCAGCACCGTATACGACATAGACCAGCCGATATAGGCACAAAATATGTATATGATCTTTCCGGTATCGGACAGGTTCGGAGAAGCAAACAACATAAAGGTGAAAACGGGGATCAGGAAGGCGGAAATCAATATATAAGGCCTGAATTTGCCCCACCGCGTTCTTGTCTTGTCCGCAATCACGCCCATGATCGGATCGTTGACCGCATCCCATATCCTTGTGACAAGCAAGAGCACGCCGATGATCACCGGGCTGATCCTGAACACATCGGTGAGGAATATCAGTATGTAACCGCTGATCATCCCATAGGTCAGGTTGGTGCCGAGCATCCCGAAGCCGTAGAAAATCTTCTCTCTAAACGGAACAACGAAACCATTCTTCTTGTTCATAGCCTTCCCCTTCTGATTCTTGATTTGATGGATAATGCCTTTGGCCGCTATTCGTGCTTATGCTTTTGCTTCCGCCTTGCCTCCATGTCCTGCCCGATCTTCAAAAGGTCTGCCACCGTATAGCCGCAGGTCAGCAGTATTTTCGCAAACATGTATACCCCCCACGGCATTGAGCCCTTCACCATCGCCAGTATATATTCCTTCGGATACCGCTCGTCCGCTTCAAAGGGTACTGCATCCGCGGTCTCCTGCAGCCACGTCAGCATCCGCTCCTTCAGATCCAGTATGACGCCTGTGTATGCAGGGTCGTCGATCAGGTTGCGCAGGTTCTCCTTGTCCGTTTTCAGATCGTACAGCTCATCCTTCTCGTACAGGCGCTTCACGTATTTAAAATCCTTGTTTCGGATCATCGTAGCCTTGGTATGCTCCGGCCCCTGGCTGGTCTGAAGGGATATGCGCGGGTAGTATTCGTTTACCTCTTCAATGAGAGAAGGATAGTGGGACGACTCGTTGCACTGCAGCTCCTGTTTGAGCCTGCCGCCCTCGCAGAAGACCGCGTCCCGGTGTTCCGGTGCCACGCCCGAGAGAACAGCCCGGAGCGATTTGCCAAAGTGGGTATGCGTGGGCTTCATGCCCGTGATGTCTTCCACCGTTGCGTAGAAGTCGACCAGCTCCACCAGCGCGTCGCTGATGCCCGGCTTCACTGCCATGCTCTTGGGCGGCTTGATGATGAATGGTACGTTCGTGAGGCAGTCCTCGAAGGTATTCTGATTTTTCTCGCTGATGCCGTAATCGCCGGTGAAGTCGCCGTGGTCGCTTAACACAAAGATCGCGGAATCGTCGTACATGCCCTCTTCCTTCAGCGCGGCGATCACCTGCCCCAGTTGATCATCGACGCGGGCGCACATCGCGAGGTAGACCCGCCGCAGCTCCGTCCACCGGTCCTCGTCCCAGCCCTGCAGGCCCTGCCGCTCGATCAACCCTCTGATCATGCTGGGCTTGAGGCTTAAGTCTCCGGGCGTTTTAATTCGGGCGGGCATCTTTGCCGGATCGATCATGTCATAATATTTTTTGACTGTCTGATATGGCGTATGGGGATACATCACCGGCAGGAACAAGCACAGCGGTTTATCCTTGGGCCTGTGTCTGATGCAGTCAATTGCGCCCTGCACCCAGGCCGCATCCATATCGTACACGTCCTCGCCGTTTTCCGTTTCGATGATTCCCCGGTACTGCGAATAGAAGTTTTCTGATCCCAGTTCCCCCCTTGGCTGGCGCCCTTCCGGCATCCTGACGCTTTTCGGGTTACATACCTTGGAAGCGTAGGTCTTAAAAGGCCTGTTTCCGGCCGCGGGAATCAGGTCATTCCGGCCGTTTATCCACACGTAATACCCCTCATCCTTCAGGTCGCGTAAAAGTACCGGTTCCTCTTTGTGCATCATATACGATATAGTCCGGTGCCCGTGGACATGAGGATACCAGCCACTCATAAAGCTGCAACGGCTGGGCGTGCAGACCGGGTTCTGGCAATACGCGTTGCGAAACGATACCCCGTCCTGCGTCAGCGCGTCCATGTTGGGCGTGTGTGACGCCATGTTGCCCAGGTGATGCAGCGCATCCGCTCTCATTTCGTCGGGATTGAAAATAATGATGTGCGGGCGATGATCTTTCATAAACACCCCCAGAAATATATTGAACAGAATTACGGGATTAACCATTACTATAGGTTACATTTCAGTTTATGTCAATAACTATGACATTTTTTATATAGATAGACATTAAATCCGGAATACTAAAAAGCGCTCCATGCTTTCTTTAAAAACATCAAAGCGCTCAAAATTATTTTGTTATAAAATTGGGCTGACTCTTCCTGCAAATGTGCACAGCAAGTCAATGAAACAGCGGCTCGCCCTACACTTTCAGCCTGCCATCGAGGTCATCTTGCCCAGCAGATAGAAAAGCAGTTCCCGCTCCTCGTGCGTATCAATCTTTGAGAGGATGCGCTCCAACCCGGCCCGCTCACTGTCCGCATACGCCCGGTAGAATTCTCTGCCTTTTTCCGTCAGCGTAACGCCAAACGCGCGCTGATCGCGCGGACTGGCTGCCCTCAGCACGATCTCCCTATGCTCCAGCCGGTTGAGCGAGCTGGTCAGCGTACTGTTGGGGATGCCGAGTTCGCGGGCGATTTCGCCGACAAGAAGACCCGGGTGTGCGGCTGCGAGACCGACGACAGCGATATCGATCGCCGGCATTCCGCCCCCATCCTTCATATCCACCCCGGAATTTTGGCCTTCCAGCAGGCGTAACAGCTCACCCAGCCTGCTAATCTCGTCCTCGTTCACTGCGCCTTTCATAGCATCCCTCCATCCACATATTACGTCTTTCGGAATATAAATGCAATCCCCAGTGATTCAGAAATCCGGGCAGGGTTAAGACGGTCTATCCTGCGTGTTTTACGGGTATCCGGTTGATTGTCCGGCAGCTTTTCCTTATAATAGGAGGACCGAATCCATCAGGGAGGTTCTTTATGAAACGTATGGGGCTCTTATTTACCGCTTTGATATTTATACTGGCTGCGGGCTGTTCTGCACAGGAGGCAGACCCTTCCGTCAGCGTTGCGCAGACAGACAGCGCGATGACCGTCATCAGCAGCGGCATCACGAACGGCGTCATCGATCCGGCCTATGGCAAAAACGGAGAAGTGCAGGAAAACGGCTTTCCCGCGCTTTCCCTGCCGCTTGAAATTACCGGTGCGCCGGAAGGTACGGTCTGCTTTGCGGTATATATGGATGACCCGGACGCCAAACCGCTCTGTGGCTACCGCTGGGTGCATTGGATGGCAGCGGGAATTGAAACCGGCAGCCTCCTAGAGGATTTCAGCCGTACGGCGGGCAATTCCGTGGTGCAGGGCAAAAATGACAACGGTACAGTCGGCTACGCTGGGCCGCAGCCGCCGGACAAGGATCACACATACGTAATCACCGTATACGCGCTGGACGCTGTACCCGATCTGGCGCAGGGTTTCTCGAAGAAGGAGTTTTTCGTCGCAATCGACGGGCATGTGCTTGCCGCCGCAACGCTCGAGGGTATTTATAGAAAATAATTTACCTTAATAATGCTTTACTTCAATATACTCGATAGTCAGATAAGATTTGATTTTCGAGTATTTATTTTTTTTTATTCGAGAAAATAGCATGGGAGGAAAGAAAGCTTTGGAACAGGTTACACAGCAGCCTGCTGCACGCAGACGCAGGGCATACGTATCAATTTGGGGTACGACACAGCTGCACCTTCGAAGCCCTTTTATCATTGCTCTTTGGTCAGCGATATTCCCCGGTATGGGGCATATGCTGCTTTCCAAATACATACGCGGCTTTATACTCTTCATGTGGGAAATCGCCGTGAACCTGATGTCGCACATGAACCTTTCCATATTCTACACGTTCACGTCTCAGTTCGATTTGGCAAAGCAGGTGCTGGATATAAGGTGGCTGATGCTTTACATACCCATGTACCTTTTTGCGATTTGGGACAGTTACCGCACTGCCGTTGACCTGAACAACCAATTTCTACTCGCTGCCCGCGAAGATGCGGAAGTGAAGCCCTTCATTCTCCATTCACTTGGTATCAACTACCTCGACAAGAGTTCACCGGGAACAGCCCTCGTTTGGTCGATATTCACACCGGGCGTAGGCCAGCTGATTACCCACCGTATCGTTGTGGCGTTCTTCCTCATCGGCTGGTGGATCGTAGTTGTATATTTATCCAAGCTGTTACCCGCCATTCATTATACGCTTTTAGGAAATTTCCAACGTGCTAAGGACGTTTTAGACTTACACTGGGTGCTCAATATTCCATCGGTTTATTTTTTCGGAATATATGATGCCTACGTCAGCACCGTGGAAAGCAACAACCTTTTTGAGTGGGAACAAAACAAATTTTTAAAGCGGCAATACCAGAGCGCATCATTCCATATGCCGTTCAAAAAGGGGGCAGGTTGAAATATGTACATCGTATCCGCATTTGAACACACACTCAAGATAGAGACCGCGATCACGGCTCTTGAAATGAAGGGGATAGCCAAAGAGGATATACTCGCGGTGCCTCTCGATAAGCAGCTTGAGAACCCTGTACTGCTTGACCGGCTGCATTCCTCAGACAGCCGGAGCACGCTCGATGTACCGATGATACTGGCCACTCTGTTTGCGCTTTTCGGGCTCATTTATGGCTTCTTGCTTGAATGGGGGCCGATACTCTGGGCGTTGATCGGTACGGGAGGCGGTTATTTTCTGGGGTTTGGCATCAAACTGCTTACCTTAAAGAGAAACAGCAAGAAACGTAAGGGAAAGCTGCCCGAGGTTGTACTGATCATATCCTGCCCGGAAAACAGGCTGCAAATGGTGCAGGACACCCTTTGGGCATACTCTGCGCTCGGAGTAGGTAAGCTGGACTTGGACAACGAGAGTTGAAGCACATTTATAAACAGCCCTTATTTAGCTTAATGGCTTCTCGGTCTAAATTTCACTCCTTTGTTTGGAGCTTCTGAGGTAAAACGCCGCGTATACAGCCAGTATCCCGCCATATAAATGGCAAAATAGATCGGCAACGAGTAATGATGTTCCCAGCCGGAGGGCTCATAAAACCCCAGCCACATGAAAATTGGTTCCACCACATATGCCGCGATTAAACCAAACGCCGCACCCTTGAACCATGGATTAATCTTCGGGAAGAACTGATAAAACAGCATGGCGGTTACCGGCATAATCGTCCAGTCCCAAGGCAGATACTCGGTTGTAAACGGGAGCAGCCAGGTATTGTAATTCCAGCCTCCCTGAGACACGCCGATGATATCCAGTATTGTAGCGACAAACGCTGTGAACAAGCCAGCATAAAGCAGCCGGTGCGTATTCTTTTTATCCCGTACAATCAGCCATAGTATCCATGGCAGCACCGCCAGCGCCACGTCGATCCACCAATGCCATGTAAACACCATCTTCTCCGCCCATATGCGTTCGATCTCGTCATGGATTGAGTTATACTGATCGATTACACGGTCGACTTCATCAAGAAGATCCTGATCCATACAGCTCAGCTCCTGCTCTGCCGCGCGTATGGGGCCGCGGGCTTAGATCCGTATCCAAGGTTGAACGCCACATAACCAAGCATGAAAACTGCGATATAGATAGGAAACGAGTACCAGTACTCCCATGTAATGCGCTTATATATTCCGATCCATTCGAACAGCGGTTCGGAAACAAAAGCTCCGAACATACCAAAAATAGCAGCTTTGATCCATGGGTTCCAGTTCGGTTTATACTGGTAGAACAGCATCACCGTCACAGGCATCACAGCCAGATCCCAGGGCAGATACTCAGGCATCAGCGGTACCACCCACGTGTAATATGTCCACCACCCTTGTGTCATACCGATCATATCCAGATACGTCGCAAGCAGCGCAGTCACCAGCCCGGCGAATAGCAGTCTCCGCTGCAGGTTTCGTTGTCTTACAATGAACCAGAGTATCCATGGCAGCACTGTGAGTGCCACGTCCAGCCACCAATGCCATGTGAACAAAACCTGTGTCAGCCACACTTCCCGTATCCGGTCATGCAGATCCACAAAATTATCAGTGATTTGATCAATCGCGTCAATTGAGGATGAGTCCATTACAAACTTCACCTCTTCCCATGTCTGACATTAGTGTGTGCCAAAAACGGGCTGGCTACACCATTCCAAGGCGACTGATATTGTTTGCTTTTACCCTGCAGATACCTATCCATGATTACGGTCCAGCCGAAGAACAGTATTAAGTCGAAAAGCATAATAAATATTCCCCAACCCGGTCTGACAATTATAACACCGGATTGCAGAAGCCCCCACTGGCAGACCAGCAGCAGCAAAAAGACGAATGCCTTTTGCCACCATGGCGATTTCCACTTATACAGCGCAATCATGATAATAATTAAAACGTATCCGTAGATGAGAACAACTACAGTGTGGTTTTTTGACAAGTCGGAATAGAACGATGCCTGGAATACCCTCAGGTCAAGCAGCTTTAGTGCTGTGCCGACTATATTGGTGGTTACAGCAAATACGCTTAAAAACAGCGTAGCGTAATACAACCATTTAGCAAAGCCACCGACCATGCGTTTATACCACCATTTTACGATCAAGCCGTAAAGAAAAAAGCCGCCCAGTGTAAACACAGACTGATACCAGAAGTGTTCATAAACGCCAAGATGTACATACAATACATCAATCATAAAATATGCTGCAGAAAATCCGGCCAGCCACCAGTTTGAAAGGCCGAGCACGCAAATCAGCACAGCACTAGAAGAAACGGAAACCTGAGAGAATATATTACCCAGCACCGCATCAAAAAAAGGGTCCTCCGGTCGCATCATCGGATGATACGTATAAGCATTAAAAAGAAGAACAAGACACGCTTCAAGCATATACGTAAAGCCCAGCACGCCAAACCAAAATGCAAATAATTTCTTACGCACCTTGCTGCGGATAAACATTATTATAATCGAAACAGCACTGGTTGCGCCCAGCGCGATATACCAGACTGTATTGGTCCAAAATTCACTCATGCTTATATTATGTCTACTAATGTGGTTGACCAATCGAATTTTTAAAAATCTTTCAAAATTAATTTTAGATTAAAGCAGCAATAGCCTAAGCCCATGAAGAGTAAGTGGTGTAACCCTGCTTATACCCACTTATTTTTTACTGTCATTCTTATACTTCTTGGCACCCGGAGAACGCGTATCATCCTGGGTATGCATATATTGCTGCCGGAGAGGGGAACCTCGCCTACTGAACATAAACGCTCTTTTAGCGTCATAACCGTTGTACGGTGCCCAGGGTGCGGTATAGGGGACCCCAAAGCTATCGACGGAGACCACCAGCGTAAGAACCACCGTAAACGCGAGTGAAAAACCGTATAACCCGAAAAATCCGGTGAGAATAATGACCAAAAACTTCAGTATTCGAAGTGGATTGGCCAGCGTAAGATCGGGTATCGCAAAGGTAGCAAGAAACGAAATGGATGTCAATATCAGCAGCAAGGGAGTATAGATGCCCGAGCTGATTGCCGCCTGCCCGATGATGATGGCGCCCACGATAGCGATTGCGGAACCGATTTTGACCGGCACGCGCAGCAGTGCCTCTCGCATTAGTTCGATAATAAACTCAATGGAAAGAGCGGCGATAAAAGCCGAAAACGGCGCGCGGGCGCGCATCTGAGCGAATGTAACGATATAGTTCGCGGGCAGCGCATCGGGGTGAAACTCCGCAAGCGACACGTAAAACGACGACAACGTAATCGATAATATCATTGCAAGATAACGGATGATGCGCATAAACATGCCGAAATATTTGTTTTCGTAACGGTCATCGCATGAGTACAACAGCTCTGTGAAAACCACGGGCGCAAAAAGCGCGATGCCGCTGCCGTCGATCAATATGATCACCTTACCCTCCAACAGCTTCTCAACCGCCATATCTGAGCGCTCGATCATACCTAGCTGTGGAAACAGTGCGCTTTTTTTGTTCAGCAGATACCCCTGCAGCTCACCCGACTCGTAGATACCATCCGTGTTGATGCTGTCAAGCCGTTTGCTTATTTCTTTAACAACCGCCGGGTTAGCTACATCAGTCAGGTAAACGATGGCCACCGTGGAGCGTGTCCGTTTCCCCACTTCCTTTTTATCGATGGAGATGCTGCCGTCCTTCAGTCGATATCGCAGCAGCGAGAGGTTAATATCCAGCGTCTCCACAAAGGAATCACGCGGGCCTCGCGCGGAATACATCAACTCCGGCGCGGCAACATCCCTGTGCTGCACTTGCTTGCAGTTGACGACGACAAACTGTGCGTCACTGCTGAAAAGTATCACCGTCTGTCCGTTCAGAATATTGAACTCCACTTCGTTCAAATTGCTGCCCAGCTTGCACTCATCCGCGTACAGTATCCGCTCTGCCGCTTGAGCCGGTGTCATCGATCCACCTTTCTGGACATACTCCACCATCGGGGTTACAACAAACTGCGAAAGCGCATTCCGGTCCACAAGCTGAGCGATATAGCAAATATAAGCCTTTCCGTTTTGCAGCGGGATTTCCTTCACCGTCATATCAATCGGTTTGCTTTTCAGCTGTTCCACAAGATCCGATGCTGCGCTTTTCCTCATTTATTTCCCCTCCAGTTTGGGATCGTAATCCACGGACTCGTTTTGTTGGATCTCAACGCTGACGCTGATGCTGAACTCAGCTTTTTTGTATGCGTCTTCCCAAGCCAGTTGCTCATACTCGTCTGGATACCGGATGCGGAACGCCTCGCTGAACGACAGGTAATCACCATATTCCTGTGACGTGAGTATCGTCTGCGAAAAGTCGTCCACAATCTGCTGCATCAGACCCTGCCGGATCACTTCCTGAATATCGGGCCTGATGCTTTCAATGGACGAAGGATATAACGTCTTCACCTTAAACGCAGCACTCACCGCAAAGGAAACTTCGCCGTCCTGATAATCGGGAGTAATCTTCAGTTTGGTCAGCTTTGCTCCCATCGTCACGTGCCCTCCATCGACAGGGACGACATAATCGAACTCCGGCGTGGACCTGGTACCCAGAAAATATATGATTCCACGACTCTGGTCGTACGGTATAAAGCTTTGCCTGCGCCCGTCAGTAAATATGGTATATCCCGTCAGTGTAACCTTGTCGTTCACGATCGATAGCGTGGAGATCAGGTAGCAGGGATTTTTCGAAACGAGCTGTTCAAGCAGATCCGCCAAGGACATATGGAACGTTGCTCCCTGATTAATCATCGACTGCAGTGTATCTTCAACCGCAAACCCCACAGTAGATTCATTGACGGGTATGACGTTCAGAAATTCCTCCGGACTGCACGTAATTACGATCACGTCCATGGTCTTTCGGTAATCGACCATCTGCCGCATTCGGAACGCGTATTCCGTAATACCCTGTTCCGCAAGACCTTCAGTCATAATCAGAGCCTGTACAGCGCCCAGAAATATCGGCTTGTTGAGTTCCTTGTCAAGGTTGATACGCGCTTCTGCAAAGCTCTTGCCGGAAGCCATGACAATATCAGTGTCTGTCCCCTGCGGGTTTCCATCCTCGCTCTTCATGTTTTTCAAGTTAGACGTTATTGATGCAACCTCGACATAAAAAGCATATTCGCCATCGCGGTAATCCACAACAACCGCCGTACTGATATCCCGGTCCTCAATATTGACTGCGTCCCAGCAGCCCGCATTGACTGACAAAATCATAGCAGCCAGCAGCAGCTTAAGCGTTTTTCTTGCCATGTTTCTTCACCTTCGCAATAAGAAATAACGTCAAGGGCATGACGCCCGCCGCGAAAAGGCCACCTATTGAGAGGATACGGCACAGCAGCTCCGTGACCTTGGTAACGCCGGTCAGCGGAATGGTGACAAGCGCAAACGCCACGCCTACGATGACCACAATCACAATGCGTTTGGCTTTGGGGATCATTTTGCACAGCAGTTCGACGATCACTGTGTAGAAAAATGCCTTGCCGATAATCGTACGGATCAGGCCAAACGTCAGAAACAGCACGTCCACGCGCTGAAGAAACTCAATACCCGGATATTCCACCAGCCGTATTGCATCGATCAGAGCATAATCATGATACACGATCTCGTCCACGCCGATCATTGCATATGGGCCATAGACGCTGAGGACATAGTATACGAAGACGCCCATGATCCCGAGGAATACGGTCCTTGGGGCTTTTCGATTTTGCTTGGTCATCGGAATCAGATAAAACACCGATATTCCCAGAAAGCCAGGATACGCATCCTTGATGGAAAACAGGTATTTGCCTGAATCAGAAATATTAAACAACGGCAGCAGGTAATTCAGCCTGCCTTCGAAAAGCATTGTAATATCGATAATCAGCACAATTACGAGAAACCATATACAGAAAATTTCAGCGAGGCGCGCCGCGACCTGAAGGCCTTTATGAGCGATGATCCCCAATATCGGCAGCAGCACAATAATCAGTGCCCACTGAGGCGTTTTAAACAGAAAATTGGCCTGAATCATTCTGGACAGCGATGTGCACAACAACGCATCGAAAACAATGAAGTAGAGGACCAGGAATACGCCCAACACATATGGCATCGCGTTACCTGCAATATTGCGGCTGTATTCAAACAGCGTCTTCCCCTCATACATCCGGCCAAGACGTATGATCACCGTTGCCATCAAACCAAATATCAGCGCTGTCAGCAGCAGCGTGACCCACGCACCCCGGCCCGCGTGGAGCGCCATCGCCTGAGCTATATTTACACTGGCCATAGCCGTACATATAATAATAATGGAAAGCCCCATCTGGCGATTCGACATGCTGCTTTGCACAATCAGTCCCCTTTGATTCAGTAGGCTTATTATGCCCGCAGCCGACAAAAAAATGACCCGTATTTCTGTTTACAGCAATTCAGGTTTACAAAATTGGCGTCGGTACTCCGTCATCAAGCAACGGATATGATGAAAAATTTACGGGTGTTTATCAGCATATATTTGTCGAAATCACGCAGATCGGGCGTGCGGGCAGAACTGGCACATGCCGGAGGCGGATATGAACGATTATGCCCTTGCTCCATTATTACTGATCGTCAGACACTGTGCGTTGCTGAAATGGTCCTTCCGGAATGGACGTCTCCCTGTTGACAACTTCACACCGCAATTCCGCAAAGCGCATGATTTGTTGCCTGTCTATGAAATAAGCAGGGGCCGGTACTAAAGTGTACCGGCCCCTTTAATCTATCCCTATTTATTTCCGCTGTTCGAAGCGGGCGGTGTACAGCCTGCGCAGGTTCCGCAGCTGCCGCTGCAGGCGCATCCGCTTTGGCCCGCTTTCCGGCGGCGTACGGACCGAATGATGAGCAACGTCACTGCCGCAATCAGCAGTCCGGCGACTACAAAATCTATCCACATAATTTATCCCTCCTGTCAGGCGCTCACAGCTGGCGTCTGCCGATTGCCGCCGCGTTTGATCAGCCCTGCGATGCCGATGACCACTGCGGCAATCACGATTGCGCCTAAGATGTAAACCATCGGGTTTTCCAGTATCGCAACGCTCGTGATGGCGCCCTCGCCCGCAGCCTCAATCTCACCGCCCAGTTCGATCAGCGCGGCGTTCGGAAATACCAGCTTGCCGACGAGATTCACAAGCGTGGCCATCACATACGCGAGGCCGGTCTGATATCCGATGGCAATCAGCGTCCATTTCCAGCCGCCCATCTCACGCTTGATTGCGCCGATGGCCGCAAAACAAGGCGCCGCCAGCAGCGTAAAGATCATGAAAGCGTAGCCGGTCACCGCCGTGAAGGCCACTGCAGTATGGGCGCTGACCAGCGCGAACGTGGACACCACAACTTCCTTGGCCACCAGTCCTGTCACCGCGGCCACGGCAGACTGCCAGTTGCCAAAGCCCAGCGGTACGAACAGCGGCGCAAGCACGCTGCCCACCCCGGCCAATATGCTCTGGTCGATATCCTCAGGCGCAAGGTATTGGAACGAAAAGCTGAACGACTGCAGGAACCATATTGCCGCACAGGCGATGAATATGACGGTACCGGCCTTGACGATAAACGCCTTACCCTTTTCCCACATATGGATCGCCACGCCTTTGATGCGCGGCAGCTTGTAGTCCGGCAGCTCCATCACGAACGGAGCAGGTTTGCCGCGGAACAGCTTGGTACGTTTTAAGACCAGACCCGAAATGATCACCATTAGCATGCCCACGAGGTACATCGACGGACCTACCCACGAGGCCTCACGGAACACCATGGCGACGAACATGGCGAATACGGGCAGCTTTGCGCCGCACGGGATGAACGGCGTCAGCATGATTGTCATCTTGCGGTCGTTGTCGTTTTCAATGGTGCGCGAAGCCATGATGGCGGGCACGCTGCACCCTGTTCTGATCAGCATCGGTATGAACGACTTGCCGGAAAGACCAAAACGCCGGAAGATGCGATCCATGATGAACGCGACACGCGCCATGTAACCGCAATCCTCCAGAATGGAGATAAAGAAGTAGAGGATCATCAGCTGCGGCACGAACACCAGCACCGCGCCCACGCCGCCAAAGATGCCGTCGATCACAAGGCTCATCGCCCAGTCCGAAGCGCCCCAGCCGGTCAGCAGGGTTTCCACGCCGCCCGATATCCAGCCAATCAGCTCCTCCACCCAGCCGATCGTCCAGTCGCCCACGGTCTGTATGGAGATATAGTATACGCCCCACATGATGAGGAAGAAGATCGGCAGTGCCAACCAACGGTTGGTCAGCACCCGGTCGATCTTATCCGATGCCGACAGGCTCGGACGGGACGTTTTAATCAGCACGCCTTTGAGCAGCACCGCCACGCGGTCGTAACGCGCACCCGTCATGATGCTCTCCGTGTCATCCTCCTGCGCGGTTTCTAAAGCAGTGCGCACGGCTTCAGCCTTTTTCTGCGTCTCGGCGGAAAGCTCCGCCTTGCCCAGCAGCGCTTCGTCCCGTTCCAGCAGCTTCACCGCCGCCCAGCGCAGCGGATAATTTTTAAGTGCAGGCGCGGTTGACACAACCTCCGCCATGGCGGCAAGCGCGTCCTCCACACCCTTGTCAAACGTCTGGGGTATTGGCGCGGCCTTGACGGAAAGCGCGCTTTCAATCAGTTCGTTTATTCCCTTGCCGCGGGCTGCGGAAATACCCACCGCCGGACAGCCCAGCCGCTCAGCCAGTTTGGTCATATCGATGCGGTCGCTCCGCTTTTCCACGATGTCCATCATGTTGAGCGCCGCCACCATTGGCACGCCCAGCTCGGCCAGCTGCGTGGTAAGATACAGGTTGCGTTCCAGATTGGATGCGTCAATGATATTGATGATGACGTCCGGCTTTTCGCCGAGGATGTAATCCCGCGCGATGACCTCTTCCAGCGTATAGGGAGACAGCGAGTAGATACCCGGCAGGTCCACGATAGTGACGCCCGAATGCTTCTTAAGCTTTCCTTCCTTCTTTTCCACCGTGACGCCGGGCCAGTTGCCCACATACTGCGTGCTGCCCGTCAACGCGTTAAAAAGCGTCGTTTTGCCGCTGTTTGGGTTTCCCGCCAGCGCAATGCGTATATTCAAGCTTCAAACCTCCTTTAATAGTTAGCTCTCGCTAACTCAATGTCCAAAAAAAATTATTCCACCTCGATGAGCTCTGCATCGGCTTTACGCACGGAAAGCTCATAGCCGCGTACCGTGACCTCGATCGGGTCTCCCAGCGGCGCAACCTTGCGCACGGTCACCGCAGCACCCTTTGTAATCCCCATGTCCATGATCCTGCGCTTCACCGGGCCCTCGCCCGAAAGCTTTGTTACCGTCACCGTCGCTCCGCAGGCGATCTGCTTCAGCGTCATTCCTCCACTCCTCCTTTTCGTTTATACAACAATGCGGCTCGACAGCTGCCTGTCCAGCGCAACACGCGCACCTTTAACGCCCAATATCAGATTCCCGGCAATGCTGCTGATCACCGTAACCGGCTCTCCCTCGATCAGCCCCAGCCGATTTAGAAATCGTATGGTATCATCCTTCCCCGTGATCCGGCGGATCGTCACGCACTCTCCCGGATTGGCCATTGACAGCGGCATAACCATGCCCTCCTTCTGCGGTTAGCATATGCTAACCATCGCCATTAGTTTACTATCGCTAACTTTCAATGTCAATAGCAAAAATGAAGAAATATGTGCCGGATAAACGCTTTGCGCTGCCTTCAAAGGATATGATACAATAACAAAAAACGGACACGCGAAAGAGGCTGAATATGACAGTACACGAATCCGCTGAAAACTATCTTGAGATGATTCTGATACTGCAAAACAGCGGCAAGTCAGAGGTACACGCTGTGGACGTCGCCCGAGCGTTGGGTTTTTCCAAACCCAGCGTCAGTCGTGCGGTATCCAATTTGAAAAGCGAAGGGTATCTGAACGTCGATACGCACGGGGAACTGTATCTTACGGATTCCGGACAGCGCATTGCGGAGAGCATCTACAGTCGTCACTGCGCAATCACGCAGTGGCTGGTGGCGCTCGGCGTGGACGCACAGACCGCTGCCGAAGATGCGTGCCGCATGGAGCATGTGCTCAGCGAGGCCTCGTTCCAACGCATTAGCGAGCATGTGCAGGCCCGCTCTGCCGAGATGAGGGAGCGCGGCAATGCTTGAAGGCTTAAGCCGGTTTGCTCCTGCGGTACAGGCGCTTTTTGCCACGCTGTTTACATGGGGCGTCACGGCGCTCGGCGCGGGGCTGGTATTCTTTTTCAAAACGATTAACAAGCGCGTGCTCAACGGCATGCTCGGTTTTGCCTCGGGCGTGATGATCGCCGCGAGTTTTTGGTCCCTGCTTTCTCCCGCAATTGAGATGGCGGAGGAAGGCGCAACGCCTGCGTGGCTTGTGGCAGCCATCGGCTTTCTTGCAGGCGGGCTGTTCTTATTCCTCGTGGACAAGCTGCTGCCGCATCTGCACATCGGTCTGGAGCGCAGCAAGGCGGAGGGCATTAAGACGAGCTGGCAGCGCAGCGTGTTGCTGGTGCTCGCCATCACATTGCACAATATCCCGGAAGGCCTTGCGGTAGGTGTCGCGTTCGGCGCGGCGGCTTACGGCCTTTCCTCGGCATCCATTGCGGGCGCGGTGGTGCTGGCCATCGGCATCGGGCTGCAGAACTTCCCCGAAGGCGCGGCGGTATCCATTCCGTTGCGACGGGAAGGCTTTTCACGAAGCAAAGCATTTCTGTACGGTCAGGCTTCGGGTCTCGTGGAGCCCATGGCGGGCGTGCTCGGCGCAGTCGCCGTGGTCGCCATGCGTTCGCTCCTGCCCTACGCGCTCTCGTTCGCGGCTGGCGCAATGATCTACGTGGTCGTGGAGGAGCTCATCCCCGAGGCGCAGCAAAGCGGTTCCACCGACGTCTCTACGATTGGCTGCATGACAGGCTTTACGCTCATGATGGTGCTCGACGTGGCACTGGGATAGGAGTTCGATATGGCGGAATGGAACGCGGAACAATATCTGAAATTTGCAGGTGAGCGCACCAGGCCTGCCCTCGACCTTGCCGCCCGCATCCCGGTTGAAACGCCGGGGCGCATCGTGGACATCGGCTGCGGCCCGGGCAACAGCACAGAGGTGCTGGCGCACCGGTTTCCGGACGCGCACATATTAGGTGTGGACAATTCGGAAGAGATGATAACCGCCGCGCGGACCGCCCATCCGGAACTGGAATTCGCGATCTGCGACGCTTCCACGGAGCTGGAGACGCTGGGCACCGGCTTCGATGTGGCGTTTTCCAATGCGTGCATCCAATGGGTGCCGGACCATCCGGCGCTGCTGCCCCGCATGCTTGCACTGCTCCGGCCGGGCGGTGTGCTGGCCATCCAAATCCCGCACAACTTCGACGAACCCATTCATCGCATCATCAAAGAAGTATCCGGCGTGTGGTTACATGGGCGCAACCCCCGCATCTTTTACACGCTCACGCCGGACGAATATTATGACCTTCTCGCGCCTGTTGCCTCGTCGTTCTGCATGTGGCAGACCACTTATTTTCATATCATGCGGTCCCATGAGGACATCATGGAGTGGTACCGCGGCACGGGCCTTCGGCCCTATCTTGCTCTGCTGCCCGAGGCTGACCGCCCCGCCTTTGAGCGCGAGATTTTTGAGCGCGTCGCCGCGGCGTATCCCAGGCAAAAAAACGGCGACATCCTGTTCCGCTTTCCGCGTCTGTTCCTGCTCGCCACGCGGTAAAGCACTGGGATGACCCGTCCCTGTTTTTATTATTCCGGTTCCGCAGCTGTGCGGAAGACAAGGCTGCCGTTCCCCGGCAGGCCGAACGCCGCAAAGTACTTTTGCTCCAGCGGTATCCACTCGCTCATAAACCGGGCGTGCATTGCCGCTCCGTTGCGCGCCATGATGCGTCGGCTCTGCTCCCCCGGATCGATATCCAGGAAAATCGCAAGGTCGTAGTTCATTGGGGACAACGCCGGGTGCAGGCTGTAAGCTCCTTCCACGATGCTAAGCGGCTTTGGCTCCACCTTCACCGGCGTCAGTTCGCCGGTTTTGCAGCTGTAGGCGTGGTATTCAAACGCTTCCCCGCCCAAAATTCCCGGTATCACTTCCGCCGCAAAGCGCTCATAGTCCACGTTGCCGCCCGGCTCAGACAGCCGCTGCGATGTTTTGCGCTCCTGCGGCAAAAAGAAGTCGTCCATGTGGTATACGTTTGCGTTGTACACATCCGCGATCAGCTCCGCGAGCGTGGTCTTGCCCGAAGCGCTTCCGCCGTCGATGGCGACGCGGACAGGATTATCTTGCGCCAGCAGCATATCGATGCGGCAGAATGCCTCGACGTATTCGCGGTAAATCGTGCTCACTACGCGGTATGCCGGGTGATAGGCTTTGCGGTAGGTTTCACTGTGGCTGACGGGCGGGTAACCCTTCTCTTTCAACTCTGCAATGTAAGCCGCCGTCTCAATTTCACCAAAGGGCAGCAACCCCTCGCGGCAGCAATCCAACAGAACGGCAAGCTTCTCTTCAAAGCGCGTAGCATCGCCTCGTACGGCGTTTGCCGTATTCACAAAAAAGCGGTTCGCCGTGGATGTGGAAAGGCCGAGCGCGTCCATCGCGCCAAGGTACATCCGGCACAGTCCATCGCCTATGGTTTCAAACGCAAGCGGAGGCACGCCTGCGGTTATGGCCGCGCGGCGCTCCTCCTCCATTCTTGCTTCGCTTTGGGCAGAATCCGCAATCAGGTGTCCGCCCGCAAATTCACTTTGATAGATCAGCTTGACCATATCCGCCGCTTCCATGGCGGGATAGCGGCCAAAGTGATTAAGCAACAGCTCCCGTATTTCCGTTTTGTGATACCTCTTGTACGATTTTCGTTTTTCGCAGCGCGATCATCAGCGCAGGAACGAGGACGATTTGAATCAGAATGCCTATCCACACCATCAGCACCGCGCCTGACAGAAAAGCCTGCCATGTAAATGCCGTTTCGCCAAAGCCGAACAGCACATAGCTGACGCCGCCCCAAACCAGCCGTCCGCCAAGCATGGCAAGAATCAGTGCGGCATAGATGAAACCGATCTTTTTGGGCAGCACGCGGTAGAAAATGCCCGCAAGCAGTCCATACGCCGCCAGTTCAAATGCCATCGCAACGGCACTGGGAAACAGGGCGGGCATACCGGTAATGGTGCTGTTCAGCAGCGGAGTGATGACACCCACGGCCAAACCCCAAAAGGGCCCGCAGATGAAGCCGCACAGCAGCACAGGGATGTGCATCGGCAGCAGCGTCCAGCCCATGGGGATCATGTGCCCGATCAGCAGGGGCAGCAACAGTCCGAGGGCCAAAAACATGGCCGCAAGCAGCATTCTTCTCAATTTGATGTTTTTCATTACAGCCTCCAAAATAAAAAGTACCATGAAAATGGTCCTCCTTCAGGAGGCGCATATACCTTCATGGTATCATTTCACATGGAGACGCCGACTTCATGCCGGTTCATGGTCTATTTAACCATACATCACCCTGCCCGTCAAGCTTGACATCATTGCTTCCGGGGCGGTATAGTACAGGCGATGCAGAAGGCAAATCGGCACATCAGCATGCGCATTACAGGCCGGGACGATGCGGATTTTCTGCGGCTGACAGAAGATCTCGTGGCTGAATATGTGGCGCTCTACGGCGAAGAAGCGCTGGATTTCTGTCCCGACGAAGCGCTGGCAGACGTGGTATGCGCCGCGGTTGCATATGACGGGAATGATGCCGCAGCGAGCGGAGCGTTGCGCCGTCTTGATTCGCACACCGCGGAGCTGATGCGCATCTATGTGCGTCCGGTGTTTCGCCGCCAGGGTCTCGGCGCGCAGCTCGTGGACGCTTTGGAACGCGAGGCAAAGCGACTTGGCTTTATGCGTCTGACGCTCGTCACGGGCCTCGACATGCCCGCCGCACTTGCACTGTATGAGCGTCTTGGATACACACGAATCGAAAGCTACGGCCCAATGCGGGACGACCCGCTTTGCGTTTGCATGGGAAAGACACTTTAACAGGAGGAGCAATATGGAATACAGGCGCTATTCGGATACTATTATCGCACGGCTCAACCGCGGCGAAGAAGTGATCGCGTCGCTCTCGGAGTTGTGCGAGCGTGAGCAGATAAAGCTGGGCAGCGTGAATGCCATCGGCGCGGTGAATGAAGCCACCGTCGGCTGCTTCGATACCAACGAAAAGAAATATTACGCGAAGGATTACAAGGGCATTTACGAGATTGCCAGCCTGATGGGCACCATCAGCGCACATGACGGCAAGCCCTATCTGCACCTCCACACAGTGATTGCGGATAAGGAAGGCGCAGCTGTGGGCGGACATCTGAGCCGCGCAATCGTCAGTGCCACGTGTGAAGTTGTCATCCATGCGCTTCCGGGCCGTGCAGGGCGCCTTTTCTCGGAGGAGACCGGCCTTAACCTGATCACCTTCGAAGACTGAACACCACCATTAAGCGGGTGCGGCGCAATGTCCGGGCCTGCTTTTTTATGCGCATAAATCATAACGCTTCAAACCATGCTAACTTATTATAATGAAAGTTTGGAGACGGGGATGGGGCGTTACCGAGGCAGCGAAATGCATCCGCAGGAGGATGATGGGCTAAAGCAGCTGCCGCTTACATCGGAGGAACTACAAAAGCTGTTTTCATCGAGCGCGGACGTCGTATTCCGCGTCGTACAGCTGCGCAGCCGCGTTCCGCTAAATGTTACACTCGTATATGTAGATGGTCTCACAGACCAGAAGATGATCGACGACAACGTGATCAGACCGCTCTCCGGCGGCGTCTTTCAGGCGTGCAGCACATTGGCAGAGGCATTTAAGCTATCGCAGGACGGTGCACTGGAGGTATCGGTTGTCACCGCCGCATCCGACATGGCCATCGCGGTATCCGCTTTGCTTTCCGGCAAAGCATTGCTGTGCTTTGACAAGCTGCAAAGCATACTGACGCTTTCAACCATCAAGTTCGAAAAGCGTACCGTAGATACTGCCACTGAGGAAGTCCCATACCGTGCCGCCAAGGAAAGCTTCGTCGAGACACTGCGAATCAACACTGCGCTGCTGCGCAGGAAGATTTCCAGTTCCAGCCTCGTGTTGGAGGAAACCACGGCGGGACGTCAGAGCAACACGCGCATCTGCATCGCATACATGCGCAACATCTGCAACGAGTCGTTTATTACCGAAGTCCGTAAAAACATTGGAGAAATCAATCAGGACTGTGTGGCATCCATTCAGGATATCACCGCGAACGTCGTTCGGAAAAAATTACCGCTATTCCCCATTGCCGTCGTTACAGAAAAACCGGAGATCTGCGCCCGGCTTCTGCTTGAAGGCAGGATCGCCGTGATTGCCGCAGAGTTGCCCTATGCAATGATCTTTCCTGCGGTGTTTAACGATTTCTTCCAAGCCTCCGGCGACTATTCCGTTAACTTCGCAACGATGACTTTTTTCCGCCTGCTGCGATATCTCTGTTTTATTTTGAGTATCACCTTTCCCGGTTTCTTTATCTCCATGGTGATGTATCACCCCGAGATGATCCCATATGACCTTGCTATACGCATCGCCGCAACACGCAGCGGCGTACCCTTCTCCGTGTTTATCGAGGCAATTGCCATGTCGTTTGCATTTTTTGCGTTGCTGCAGGCGAGCCTGATGATCGTCCAGAACGTCGGTGGCGCAGTCTCGATCGTGGGCGGTCTTGTTCTTGGGCAGGCTGCCATCAGCGCGGGGCTCGTTTCACCTGCAGTCATCGTGATTGTCGCCGCATCTTCCATTTTTTCCCTCGTGGTGCCACTCAAAGAACTCAATATGGTGGGGTGGATTTCTCAGTTTATCTGCACGGCCTTCAGTGCGCTTCTTGGCCTGCTCGGCCTCGTGATCGTGCTGCTTACCATATTGTTCATGCTGGCAAGGCTTACGCCGCTGGGCGTCCCATACCTTGCGCCTTTCGCAGGTACGCGGCATTCACAGCTTTCCGATACGTTCATCAAGGCTCCGGAAAATCTCATCAAAGATCGGCCTTTGTTCTTAAGCCCCAAGAACCGCCGGAGGAGGTCCTGATGGCCAGAAAATGTGTTTTGTTAATGCTGGCGGCAGCGATGCTCTTCGCGTCGGGATGCGCACTTCCCGAGCCGTACGCTTTAGAAGACATCCAGAACATACTGATCATTGGCGTCGATATGGAAGACGGGGACATCAAACTGACCGCCGTACTCGACAGGATCGAAGTGAGCAGCGAGCCCGGCAAGGAACAGATCACCACGCAGGTATACGTATCGACAGGGGAAACAGTATTTGACGCCAAACGCAAGCTGCATGCCTATTCCGAGAAGCGCGCGTCCTGGTTTCACTTGAAATATATTATTATCGGTGAGGAAGTAGCGGAACAGAATATCGGAGACGTACTGGATTTCTTTTGCGAGAATGATGAAAACCGCTTCCTGCATCAGCTGATCGTATCAAAGGGGATGTCGGCATCAGATTTTCTGATAGAAGCTGCAGCGAACAATAAGGAACTGGTCAACGACTTGGATGCACTGTTCAAACAGGTTGACCAAACCGGTGAATCATCTGCGGTACACCTGCTCGATTATGCCGCGTCATGCGAATGCAAGTGGGGTCAGCTTTATATACCCACGATTGAGTTAATCGATAACGCGCACTACAACTCCGGTGAGTCAGGCGATGAGAACGCTTCGCCGATTGCGAGGCTGAGCGGATATGCGTTGTTTCGTGAAAGCCAGCTGGCTTGCTATCTCGATGCCCATCAGGCCATGGGGCTCAACTTTGTCATTAATAAAATCAAGAGCGCGGAGATTACTGTGACTGATATGCACGGCCATCTCATTTCGTTGGAGGTGGTGAAGAGCAAAGCCAGCATCAAGCCCAAACTGGACGGTGCGCCTTCGGCGACCATCAGCGTGGTGGTTGACACATTCATGGTGGAATACCATGACCCCACCGACTCAACTTCGGACGAATTTATCCAATATGTTGAAGCACAGCAAAGTGCTTATGTTACAGGCATCATCGCGAGTGCGCTTGAAGCAGCTAAAAATTGCGGCTCGGATGTATTTGGAATCGGCAGCGCACTTCATCATGCTTATCCCGTAAAAAGCGAACCGTACAAAGAAAATTGGAATGATATTTTTTCCACAATGGAGATCGCCATCGAAGTTAAATCCAAAGTACAATGCACCTACGACATGCTTAATGCACCGGGGCGGTAAGGAGGGTACGGATTTGCTGATCGCGCTTGGGATACTGGCCATTGCCTCGGTTTTTGAAGTGCGCCATCTGATCAAAGCCGGCGAAAAAAAAGAGGCAGTAATATACCTGTGCATCATCGCGATGACGCTGGCCCTCAGCACCTATCTTGCGCTTACGCCACTGTTTTACAGCTTTGCCCGCATGATGGAGACACTTTTCGGCGTACAATGACGGAGGCGGTATGAACGTAACCAACAACAATAAAATCTCGCTGACAAACATGCTGCTTATCTATGTCGCAGCGATGTATACACCCAACATTCGTTATCTGCTGAAAACGAGTACGCTGGTGGCGAAGCAGGCCGCGTGGCTGTCTCCCATAGCCAGCCTCATCGTATTTGTGCCACTGCTCGCCGTACTCTGCCGCGTTATGAAAGCGTTTGAAGGCCAATCGCTTGTTCAGATCATGTGCCGCGTATTCGGCAAATTTATCGGCAAAACGCTGGCAGTAGTGCTTATGCTGTGGCTGTTCATCATTTTGTCTCTGTATGTGAAATACGCAGGCGAGACGACGGTCACCACCGTTTACGTCGGCACCGATATCAGGCTGATACTGTTCATCTCCGTAACCCTCACAGCAGTCATGCTGCGCAGCGGGTTGCCCGTATTTTCCCGTATGAGCACGATACTGTTCGTTGTGTCTTTGGTGCAGTCCATTATTATCATTGCTCTTCTCTTTATCGAATTCGACCCGCGCTACGTGACGCCCATCAGCACAGCGGATATCGGACCGGTGATGAGTTCGATCGTGTATCCAATGACCACGTTCACGTACATCACCTTCTTCTTTATATTCAACGACCAAATCCGATACGACAAGAAGTATACAAGCAAATTTATCATCACCGGGACATTTTTACCTTCATATACTATGGTTATGCTGTTGGCAACGCTGGGCGTGTTCAGCGCAAGCCTCGTGAATAAGCTCAAGTTCCCGTTTCATTCCGCCGTGGAGAATATATCGGTGTTCGGTGGCAGCTCAGGGGTCGAGTCGCTGTTCATTTCAATCTGGATGATGCTCGAATTCGTTGTAATCTCCTCATTTGCTTATATGGTGGTGAGGCTGCTCCGTGAAATATTCGGCCTGAAGCGGGAAGTGCCGCTGCTCACCGCCGTAATGGGATTTGCCTTTGTGTTTTCCATCTATCTCTGCGCGGATGTCTTTGAGTTGATTAAGTTTTCCCAATTCGTCGCTCCCTGGTTCAACCTGTCGCTGGGGCTGGGCATACCCTTCGCGCTGTTCTTCACCGCCAAGGCGCGCAAGATGCTGCCCCCTCTTCCCAAGCGTCAGCGTAAAAAGCAGGCTGTCAAGCAGCCCGTCCCACAGCCGTAAGCGGTTTGAACCACCCGGATGAATATGGTATAATTCGTTATATTAAGCTTGGGCAACAGCCCGGAAAGAGGGATCATGAAAGCTGAACTGGAAAAACGGCTTGGCGAATTCAAGGAATACGTCAAGAATCTCGAATACATCGGCAATGCGACTGCCGCAATCTACTGGGACACGCGCGTGAACATGCCCAAGAAGGGCATGCCATACCGCGGCGAGCTGCTGGGCTACCTCTCCTCGGAGCAGTACAAGCTGCAGACTTCCCCGGAGCTTAAAGCCTTCCTTGACGAGTTTTCGTCCGCAGCGGACCTTGATGCCGTGACGGCTGCGATGGTCCGCGAGCTTCAGCGTGCCTACGACCACACAATGAAAATCCCCGCGCAGGAATTCCGGGAATATTCCGTGGCCACGGCAGCCGCCGAAGCCGCGTGGGAGGAAGCCCGCGCCAAATCAGACTTTTCGTTGTTTCTGCCCCATCTGGAAAAGCTGATCGACTATAACCGCAAATTCATCGGTTACTGGGGCCACAAGGGTACCCAGTACGATACGCTGCTGGATCTTTATGAACCGGGCGCCACGGTGGAGAGCATCGGCAAAGCTTTCGCGCCGCTGCGCGATGCCATCGTATCGCTGCTGGAGCGCATCAAGGCCAAGGGCGCACAGCCGGACGACTCATTCTTTAAGAAGCATTTCCCCGCCAAAGATCAGGAAGGCTTCAGCCGTTATGTACTCGAAAAGATCGGCTACGACTTCGAAGCGGGCCGGCTTGACGTCAGCACCCACCCGTTCACCGTTACGCTGGGCGTGGACGATATCCGCATTACCACGCGCTACCTCGAAGACGAGTTCCGCAGCGCGCTGTTCTCCTGCGTCCACGAGGGCGGCCACGCCATATACGAGCAGGACATCCCCAACTCGCTGGTGGGCACCACGCTCCATCAGGGTGTATCCATGGGCATCCACGAATCGCAGTCGCGATTCTATGAGAACATCATCGGTCGCAGCCGTGAGTTCTGGAAATGCTTCCTGCCCGAAGCTCAAAAGCGCTTCCCGCAGTTCGAAGGCGTTTCGCTCGAGGCATTCTACCGCGGCATCAACACCGTAACGCCTTCGCTGATCCGTGTGGAGGCGGACGAGCTGACCTACAGCCTGCACGTTATCATCCGTTTCGAAATCGAGAAGGCCATCTTTAACGACGGCGTTGCCGCTAAAGACCTGCCCGCGTTGTGGAACAGCAAGTACAAGGAATACCTCGGTATTGAACCGGGTAACGACGCGGAAGGCGTGCTGCAGGATATGCACTGGTCGGGCGGCAGCTTCGGCTACTTCCCAAGCTATGCACTCGGAAATCTCTATGGCGGACAGTTCCTGAATACGCTCAAGAAGGACATCCCCGACATCTACGCACAGGTCGCCGCAGGCGAGTTTGCACCGCTGCACAATTGGCTGAAGGCTAAGATTCATGTCCACGGCGCCGTATACCAGCCGGGCGTGCTGTTGGAAATGGTGACGGGCGAGCCATTGAACGCGCAATACTTCATCGACTATCTCAACCAGAAGTACACGGAGATCTACGACCTGTAAGCATTATAAGGCGCGGGGGCAATGTACTCCCGCGTTTTTTATTGCAATTGGGCCGGAACGATTATGTTATAATACGATAAAGCACTAAGAAGGAGACGTCCATGACAGACGTACTCACTTTGAAAATTGCTTCCCAACCGGAGGACATCGAAGTTTTAGCTGCGCTTGCCCGGGAAATCTGGGAGGAACATTATACGCCCATCATCGGTGCGGCGCAGGTGAAGTACATGGTGGATAACTTCCAGTCCACCAAGGCCATAGGCACAGATATCGCCGCGGGCTATCTCTATACACTTGCGTACTGGAATGGCGTCCCCTGCGGATACAGTGCCGTGCGCTTTGATGAGGATGCGCTGTTCTTGCGCAAGCTGTATGTGCTGCAAACCTTCCGGGGCAAAGGCATTGCCCGGGTAATGCTGCGCGCAGCCGAGGATGCCGCACGGCAGCACGGGCTCGTGCGTATCCGGCTTACCTGCAATAAAAACAACGCCGGGTCACTGGCGGCCTATGCCTGTATGGGTTTTGTAAGAACAGCCGATATCGTTACCGACATCGGTGGCGGCTTTGTGATGGACGATTACGTGATGGAAAAACCGCTGGAGCAAATGAATACTAAAATATAAGAACAGCGCCTCTTAATGAAGCGCTGTTCTTATTTATCACTGATATGCTTTATGCCCCGGGAAACGATCAATGAACGAAGACTGCAATCAGCACTCCGGCCACGGCAAGCACAATACCCCCGTACAGTGCAAACCCTGCGCTGACCTTGTTGCCGTGGATCAGATCCGCCTCGTTCTTGACCGAGACAATGAACGGTTTCTTGTTATCCGCCGGCTTGGCCACCTTCACGCGGCCGCTCTCCAGATACGCGTCACCCAGCACATATAGCGGCTGGCTCAGCGGGATCGTGTTTTCCACCATGCGGAAGCCCAGCGTTCTCGTTCCCCGCTGGTTGTACCGGAAGCTGTTGAAAAAACCGTATTGGCCCATCATGTTCATGGGTTCAAACTTATCGAGCGTTTTCACCGTATCCAGCTTCAGGCCGTGCTGCACCGGTTCGATGTAAGCCTTTTCCCCGGAAATCTCGTCCTTCATCACAATATACCCCGGGCTCTTCTCGTTCGACATGAGGTCTTCCCTGCGGTTGACGCGCTGATGGGTACCCTGCTCATCCGTATACGTTTCAGTCTCCTCAAACACCTGATAGATGGACGCGTCGTAATAGGCGACGTCCTTTTCGGAATACGGTGTCTTCAGCGGCGAATCCGCGTCCGCGACGCCCTTAAGCTCTGCGTATTCGCGGTACCCTTCCAGCCCGGAAGCCTCGTTCTCCTGCAGGTTCTGCTTAAGGTCCGCAAGCGGAGTGGTCTTCATGTACTGGATCTCTACGTTTCTGTTTTTAATCTTCGCGCTTACCAGAATGCTGATCAGCAAACCGCCCACCACCATGATCGCGCCGATAATGATTGGTGCCATACGCCCCTCCTAATTCATATAAAGTTCTTTTTTCAGTCGCTCCAGCTCGGCGTCCGCACCGCTGTCCGTGCTTTCCTCAGCCGCAAGGCCCGAAAGCTCATACTGCGCATCCGCGGTGTCTGCCGCCAGCTGTACCTTATCCTCAATTTCGCTCAGCTTGGAAAGCGGCCCGCCCAACGAGTCTGCGACGCTCATCTTCGCTTTGGCCATCCTTAAGCGCGCGGCCAGCACCGCCTCATGTGAGCGCGTTTCTTCGATTTTCTGTTTTAGCTCACCCAGTTGCACCCGCATCGCTTCCGTTTCAGCAAAATATGCGTCGTGTTCCTGCTCTCGCTCCTGTGCGTCCGATTCCGCCTTCAGCTTGTTTTCCACAGCTCGCCGCGCTTGTGCCTCGTCGCCTGCCTGCAGCGCCGATTTCGCGCGTTCCTCCCATTCGCGGACGTTTTCCTTTGCCTCTTCCGCCCGCCGGCGAAGCTGTCTTTCGCTCGCCAACGCAGCGCCAAGTCCTTGTGTCGCGGCCTGAAGCTGCTCCTCCATATCAATCACGATCATCTTGAGCATCTTTTCAGGGTCTTCAGCCTTATCGATCATATCGTTGATGTTGGCCTTGAGTATATCTGCCAAACGCGAAAAAATTGCCATACGAAATCCCCTCACACAGTTACTTTAAAAAATATATTAATACCATGCCCGTATAAATGCTTTATCGTGTTATTTTCAGGTAAGGTTAAACGAAAAGTGAAACCTGACGGCATATGACCGTATTTTAACGATCTGCCATGCAATAAATACAGCTTCAGAGCGTCTATACTACGGAGGTGAAAACGATGAATTTATTCGCTATCCGGGCAATCATGTTTAACCGCAGGGCAAAACAGCAAGCCGAAGAAGTAATTGAACATCTCTCCATTCGTTCAGGTGATAACATTGCCGATTTGGGCTCCGGGGGAGGATATTTCCTGTTTAAGTTTGCCCAGGAAGTTGCTCCGGGGAAAGTTTATGCGGTGGATACCAATAAAGGGCTGCTGAGGTATATCCGCCAACAAAGAGACCTCAAGCAGAATACCACCATTGAAACCATTGTTGCGGACCCGGAAGATCCGCACCTGCCCCGCCACAGTGTCGACCTTATATTCGTGCGTAATGTGTTCCATCACATCAACAATCCTGAACACTATTTTAAGCGCCTGAAAAGCTGCCTGAAGCCCGGAGGCCGCATCGCAATCATTGAGTGGAGACCACATGCCGCGCATGGAGGACATGGCACATCAGAACAGCGGGTATTAGGCTGCATGCTTACCGCTGGATATACGTGCACCGATTCATTTACTTTCCTTAAGGCGCAGAGCTTCAACATATTCACAGAAGCCACGCTATAAGACTTACGTCAGCTGCCCGCCATCCGGCTGCGAAATGTTTGAGAGTGCCTGCTGTGCGTTGTCCTGCAGCTTGGGCTGCACGGAGATGTCGCCCAGTGCCACAATACCGACCAGCGCATTGTTCTGTACAATCGGCAGACGGCGCACCTGCCTGCGGCTCATCAGTCCCGCCGCCTCGTGCGCGTCCATTTCGGGCGTACCCACGATGGGATTTCTCGACATCACATCGCGCACGCGTTGCCTGCGGATGTTGTTGCCATGCGCCACGGAACGCAGCGCAATATCCCGGTCCGTAACGATGCCGATTACACGGTCGCCTTCGCATACCGGTATGGAACCCACGTTGTACATCTCCATCATCTTGGCCGCCTGCTCCACGGTATCGTTCGGCTCTACGGTCACTACTTCCGAAGACATGATATCCTTCACTTGCATATTAAATTCACCTCCGCATATAGGTTTCCCTTCAAAGCGCGCCTTTATAATGCTTATTGCGTAATAAAACGCATTATCTGAATTTAACCGGACAGGCAGATATGTCCCCTTGCCCGCGGAATCTCATATCCCGGGTTCAGAGATCAGGCGTAGTGCTGTTTCGGCTATATTATTATATATTTTCTTGAGATATCAGCAGATATATACTATATTAATTCCAGTATATACCGGATGAACATAGTTGTTATTTCTTATGAGTGAAAGGGTCTGCCATTACTCTATTTGTCAATTTAAAGGAGAGATTCTATGCGTTACAATCCCGATATTCCCAGAAGTCGATACGATAACTATGGTGACAGAGAATGGACCAGGCTTGAAAAGGACGCACACGGAGAACTTTTATATCTTGTTCATTTGGATATTTTAAAGAGGTATATCAAATCAACTGACTGTGTTCTTGAGGTAGGAGCAGGGTCTGGCAGATATACAAAAGATATCGTAACTTTGTGCAGAAAACTTACCGTTGCCGATATATCCACTCATCAGATTGAATTTAACAAAGAAAAAATGAAAGAACTGTCCTTATATAACCGTATTAAAGAGTTTCTTATTTTGGATGTCGTTAATATGCCGACTATAAAAAACGAGTCGTATGATTGTGTCGTCTGCACAGGAGGCGTTATTAACTATTTGCTGGACAAAGAACGAACCGGAATAGCGGAAATGCTCAGGGTGTTAAGACCCGGGGGGAAACTGATTATTGGGGCCATGAGTCTCATAGGTGCATCATTATTCTATTTAGATGGTATCCGTGAGGAAAAAGACATGTTTGGGCTTGAAGCAACAAAGTGGGTATTCGATACTGGTATTCAGGATGAAGAACATTATCCTGTACCAAGCAAGCACTATGTTCATATGATGAGAAGTTCCGAGTTGGATGCACTCTTTTCCAGCTTTCCAGTAAAAGTTGTAGAAAGGAGTTCTGCAGGTTTGTTTTCTCAATCCGGCAGTGAATCGTTAGAGAAAGCAAGGCAAGACAAAGGATTTTGGGAGCTTATTGTACAGCAGGAGATTGAATTTACAAAATTGCAGGGAACTCTTGACTGTGGAATGAATATCATCTATGTGGTCGAGAAATCTCAGGACGGCTGCGGCTGTGAATAACACTAAACACGACCTCCGTTCAACTAACCCCCTGTAGTATTCACTCTGGGCCGGGCATTTTCAGGTCGACAAAAACAGAGGTGAAGTATAAAATGGAAACTGGCAATTCAAGATTCTACCCGAACCACAAAGGAGCTGAAATGAGCAAAACAAAACTGAGCGCTGCGATTGAAGCGTCGCGGGGATTGACAAAACAGTTGCTGGATATCCTGCTGAAAAAGTATCCGTACGCCTCCATACTCTCCACCCATTCGGACGGAAAGCGCCTGACCGTGGATTTTAACGGCAGTTCCGTATCCGATGCCATGTTTGGAGAGCGAGGGTTCGTCGCGCGGGTATACAACGGGGTGAACTATACTGAGTATTCCTTCAACGAGCTCACGGAGCAAACCCTTACCCTCATTGTTGAGAACATCGAGCATGCCGCGGAAAGCGATGTGAAGGCGTTAAAAGCCGCGGGTGTAGAATTCAACGGTTATCCGCTGATCCCCGAGGAACCTTGGACGGCTTCGTTTTTCAGCGAGGCGGAGATATTGCCCGAAACGCTCTCCGTAAGCGATAAGTTGGCGAAGATGCAGGACATGGTCTCCGAAGCCAAAGCCTACTGCGATCAGCTGGTCAATGTCCGGGTCGTATATGAGGAGCTTCAGGTCTCCAAGGCATTTATATCCGGCGGCAGAGACCTTGCGCAGGCGTACACCATCGCCACGGCCAACATGCTGGCGGTCGCGGGCAGGGACGGCCATATCAAATACGAATACGGCGGCGTGTCCGGGCAGATGGGCGTGGAAGCGCTGGACAAGCTTCGGAACAAAACCCGCCGCATTATTGACAACGCGGTGGAGCTGCTTTCCGCGGAGAAGATCAAACCCGGCGTATACGACGTGGTCTGCGACCCACACGTGACAGGGCTCATCGCGCATGAAGCGTTCGGCCACGGCGTGGAGACGGACATGTTCGTCAAGAACCGGGCCAAAGGTGCGGAGTTCCTGGGCCAGTATGTCGCCTCCCCGGTGACCAACATGAAGGACGGCGCAAAGAGCGCAACGGAGGTCGCCTCGTATCTGTTCGACGACGAAGGCACGCCCGGTTCGGATACGGATGTGATCAAGGACGGCGTGCTGATGAGCGGCATATCCGACCTGCTCTCTGCCACGAAGCTTGGCATCAAGCCCACCGGCAACGGGAGGCGCGAGTCGTTCGAGCGCAAGGCGTACGCGCGCATGACCAACACGTTTTTTACGCCCGGCAAGGACAAGCTGGAGGACATGATCGCGTCCATCGAATACGGCTATCTGCTGGAGAACTACTACAGCGGCATGGAGGACCCCAATAACTGGGGCATTCAGTGTGTCATTGCGCGCGGGCGCGAAATCAAAGCGGGCAAGCTGACCGGCAAGGTCGTGTCCCCGGTGATGATGACCGGTTATGTGCCGGATGTGCTCAAATCGATCACCATGGTGTCCGACGGGCAGATCGGACTTTCCGGCTCCGGTTACTGCGGCAAAGGTCACAAGGAGTACATTAAGACCTCGATCGGCGGAACCTATATCAAACTGCGTGGGAGGCTGGGATAATGACAGAACGGCTGCTGAACATACTGAAAAATACGAAGGACATCAGCGGATGGCTGGTAAAGGACGAGACGGTAGAGACCTGCGAGCTGTTTTTCATCCGCAAGGCGCTCGATATGAACCGCCGCAAGGATGTCCGCCATGTGAACGCTACGGTCTACCGGGACTTTGAAGAAGAGGGCGTACAATACAAGGGCTCAGCGAGCGCAGACCTTTCCCCTTCCATGACGGATGTGGAACTGGAGCGCAAAATCGCAGATGCGGCGCAGGCCGCGGCCTTTGTTAAAAACCCGGCGTACGCACTGGCGCAGCCCACGGATGAAAAGCTGAAGGAGATCAAAAACGCGTTTGTCGGCGATGACCTGTTCGCGTACCTGCCCAAGCTTGTGGACGCGGTGTATGCCACCGATCATCTGGAGCAGGCCCGCATCAATTCGTGCGAGTTCTTCCTGCGCAAGGTGGATACGCGCATCATAAGCTCCCTCGGCGTGGACGAAAGCTACACCTCATACCGCGGACAGGTGGAACTGGTGGTGGAAGCCAAGACAGACGGCGAAGAGGTGGAGTTGTTCGACATTATCAACTTCTCGGACTTCGACCCGGACAAGCTCAGGCAGGATATCGCGGAGTCGCTGGAGCATGTGAGCCAGCGCGCCGCCGCCGCGCCGCTGCCTGCTATCAAGGATGTCCCCGTGATTCTACGCCGCGAAAATGTGGGCAAGCTTTTCGGCTATTATGTGGACCAGACCAACGTTTCGCTCGTATACCAGAAGTACTCCTCTGCGAAGGCGGGCGAAAGCATACAGGGAAGCGTCACCGGCGATCCGCTCACCTTGAGCCTGCTGCCTGAGCTTAAGAATTCCATCGCCTCGCGGTACATCGACGCGGATGGCGTGAAGCTGTGTGAGACGCAGGTCATCAAAGACGGCGTGGTGCAGACCCTGCATGGCAGCAACCGCTACTCCCAGTACCTGGGCATCGCACCGACCGGCAACATTGGCAACGTGCGCGTGGAGGGCGGCAGCCAGACGCTCAGCGAACTCAAAGCAGAGCCGCATCTTGAAATCTTCTATTTCTCCGATTTCCAGATGGACGAGATCACGGGCGATTTCGGCGGCGAGATTCGTTTGGGCATCTACTTCGACGGCGAAAAGGATATCCCGGTATGCGGCGGTTCCGTCAACGGCAACATCAAGGATGTGCAGGCAGGCATGCAACTTTCCCGGGAAATGCAGACCATGGACAACTATTGCTGCCCGCAGGCCGTAAAGCTCTACGGTGTCAGCATATCGAGCTGAAGATTAGTATATACACAAGAACCTTTTTGGAGGCCCCGCCTCCAAACCTCCGCCAAAGGGACCAGTCCCTTTGGGATCCCTTTACTCGCAAAACGCCCTGTACAGGGCGTTTTATTATGGGATTCTAAAGGGGCAATGCCCCTCGTAATTCTTTTTATACGCCTTCCAAATCAAACGGCGGAATGTAACTTTCGCTTGCGCTGCCGCGCTGTTGCATGTAACCGTTTGTGAGCCCTAAACGCATTGCCTCGTTTACCACCGAGTCGTACTCCATGGAGGTGATGCGGCGGTTGATTTCGGGATATTTCCCCGTATGCTCCGTGGGCGTGTACTGGCTCATCAGGCTCAACAGGAATCTTTCCCGCGGCAGTTCTGAGGCGATCCAGCGCAGTATCTCAATCGAGTCCTTCCGGCATCCGGGCAATACGAGGTGCCGGATGACCACCCCCCGCCGCAGCGTGCCATCCCCGCCGTATTCCAGCCCGCCCGTCTGCGCGATCATCTCGCTCACGGCGGCGGATGCCTTATCGAAGTAGTCCGCCGCGCCAGAATAGCGACGCGACAGCTCCGGGTTGAAGTATTTAATGTCCGGCAGATACACATCCACATAACCCGCCAGCTTGCGTATTGTTTCCACGCGTTCATAGCCACCGCAATTGTAAACCACAGGAACGTGCAGGCTCGCCCGCGCGATATCAAGGGCTGCATACACATGCGGCAGAAAAGGCGTTGCGGTCACGAGGTTGATGTTATGCGCGCCCTGCTCCTGCAGTTCTAAGAATATCTTCGCCAGCCGCTCAGCTGTTACCGTTTTCCCCACGCCGCCGCGGCTGATCTCATGATTCTGGCAGTAGACGCAGCCCAGCGTGCAGCCGGAAAAAAATACCGTGCCGCTGCCCCGCGTACCGCTGATGCACGGCTCCTCCCACATGTGCAGTGCCGCGCGCGCGATTTTAGCCTCGTTTCCGCAGCCACAAAAGCCTGTCTCGATATTCCTGTTTACGCCGCACTGCCGCGGGCACAGGTTGCAAGGGTTAATTGTCAGCATGTCGTTATCCTAAATCTCTTCCTAATTGTATGTACTTGTGACTTTCGAGTTTCTTAATCCCGCGACTCCAGCTGATCCTGCTTGTTGAAGAACGTGCTGCTTCCCCAGTGCAGCAGCAGGATCACGCTCAGCGACACCGATCCCAATATGCCCAGCATGATCGCGATCTGATACGCGATTGCCGTTGTCGGTGCGGTACCGGAGAGTATCTGACCGGTCATCATACCCGGCAGAAAGATGATGCCCATTCCCACCATGGAGTTGATCGTGGGCATAATCGCGGCGTCAAACGTGCTGTTGATGAGGCCGCGTAAAGCATCCCGCGGTGTCGCACCCAGCACCAGCGCTTCTTCCACCATCGCCCGCTGCATGACCATGCCCTCGGTAAGCGATTTGACGCCCAGCGATACGCCTGTCATGGAGTTGCCCACGATCATCCCGGCAATGGGGATAAAATACCGCGGCTCGTACCACGGCGATACACGCACCACAGCAAGCAGAAAATACAGCAGGCAAAGCAGCGTCCCTGTGCTGAGCGATAAGGCGATTACCTTTTTGAGTGCGCCGGAGAGTTTTCCTTTAAACTTGCGCAGTACGGTATATACCGCGAACGCTTCCATGAGCAGTATGATGCCCACTGTAATCAGCGGGTGCGGATGCTCGAAGATATAGGTGAGCGCATAGCCGGCCAGCACCAGCTGCAGCGTCATACGGACGCAGGAGATCACGATCTCCTTTTCCTTTTTGATGCCGCGCACCCGTACGATGAACAGCACGATGAGCACAAACACATATGCCAGTGCCGTTTGCAGCACCGTCAGATCGATGATTCCGTTCATATCCGCCCTCCCGCGCCGATCTCCACGATATCGTCCGAATAGCGCCGGGCGATCTCCCGCGCATGCGTCACCATCACGAGCGTCTTATTGTTGCCGCGCGCAAAGTCCACAATCTTTGCGATTACCGCCTCCGCGGAGGCCTCGTCGAGTGCGGCCGAGGGCTCGTCCAGCAGGTATGCGTCGGAATTCAGCAGCAGCACGCGCGCCAGCGAAAGCCGCTGCTTTTCGCCACCCGAAAGCGTCTGCACGCTGCCGCCCAGCGGCTTGTCCAGTCCGACCTCCCGCAGCATGGCGGAAAGTTTGTCGTCTGCGGGGATATCCCGCTTCTGAAACCGCAGCCCCGCCGCGAGGTTTTCTTTTACAGTCCCCTCAAACACGACGGGCGTCTGGGAGAGCATGGTCACACGCCTGCGGTACGATACCGATTCGATACCTGCAAGATCCTCTCCTTGCCAGCGGATCACCCCTTCATCGGGGGAGATCAACTTGCACAGCAGCCGCAGTATCGTCGTCTTGCCGCTGCCGCTTGGCCCCATCAGCGTCGTCACCCGGGCCGCGCCGATGGTCAGCACCGGGATATCCACGATGTCCTTATATTTTACACCGCTGAGTTCAAACACCCCGTCCGTCCTCCCGTCTGCAATATACTTCATTTATATCATATTTGAAGCGGGGTTTCCCGAAATGTATTAAATATTCCTGCGCTTATGCGTGATGTCTGGCATGACACCCGCCTGTCCTTGACACAGGGATGCACCAGGGAATATATTGTATTATATATATACCGAATGGAGGCCACGGCCATGCAGAAAAGCGCCCGCAGGATATACGGCATCAAAATCAACTACCGTTTGATGAACGACTTTCTCTCCAACACCGACGAAATGCGCGCCGCCCAGAAGCGCGGCGATGTCAGCGAGCAGTTTGAGAAACGCATCATGCTGGCGGTCACACAGGTGAACGGCTGCAGGCTTTGCAGCTATTACCATACAAAAGAAGCGTTGAAGATGGGAATGCCTGATGATGAGATTAAAAGCTTACTCTCCGGCGACCTCGCTGTCGCGCCCGAGGAGGAAGCTGTCGCGCTGGCCTTTGCCCAGCATTACGCCGAGACCATCGGTTATTACGACCCGGACGCATGGCAGCGCCTCGTCCAAACCTATGGCGAGCCGAGATCGCGTAGCATCCTCGTCTATATCCGCGCCATCATGATGGGCAATGCGCAGGGTAACATCGCAGGTGCACTGCGTTCGCGCTTCAGAGGTCAGCCGGAGCCGGCAAGCTCCTTTTTTAAAGAGATCGGCGTTCTACTGCTGGACCCGTTTTTTATTATGTTTATACTGATCAAAGCACCGTTTGCAAGGCTCCTGAAGGTGCGTAAAACACAAAAAGGCAGTTGAAATCTGTAAAAAAGCAGTGACGTTGATTACAGAAATTTTACTTGTTTTTCTTGTTTTATCTCCTAATTTGTGCTATATTATAATAAATACTGTGATATGTAGAGGGAGGTGTTCGTATGAACTTCTACGACTGGATGATGCAGTATAAAGAGCATAATACGCCAAGGGGTAACCTTGCGGACGATATGATCCGTTCTGAAAACGAGTTCCCGAAGGAGGGCGCGTTCGAGGAAATCAAATCCTATCTGCAGCCCCGCGCGTGCAAACAGTCTCTGGAGATCCTGCCAAGCGTGTGGGACAGCTATCAAAAAGCGATGCAATAACATAATTTGTACTGTTGTAATGCAAAAGCCCGCTCCGGCAAACCGCGCGGGCTTTTCTGTTGTTTGCTTACGATAGACCGAACCGGCCATGCGGCAATACCGAATTGAAAATATTAGTCGGCGATGATATGATTGATCGTATGCATTGACGCATTCATCATCTATCCTCCCGCTTTTACGGGATCGGAGAAAGGCTCAAATATGGCGCTGATCAATTTCAGAGAGGCATCCTACCTGAAAAAGCATTTGGACGAGGTCAAGCATGTCACGCTGTCACCCAACGGCGCGGACGTGCTGCGCATCCACATGGTTCCGCCGCGGCGGAGCCTTGATAAGAACATACCGGCTGTGGTGGTCGTCAACGGTCAGGACATCGTTCCGCTGAGCCTGTCCTGGTCGATCTTGCTTTCGGTGTTCATCGAGGCCATCACGCCGTACGACGGAAAAGAAACTACCGACAGCGACTGGGATGCGGTCGTTGAGCAAACCATAAAGGCCGCACGCAAGGTTTACCCGTCAGTCAAGGAGGCCACGCTCAAAAGCGACCTGTGGACCATCATCAGCGCGCTCACCGATATCGCGCAGGGCAAAAAGCCGCAGGCGGACGTGAGCCCGGTCTCGATCGGCGAGTACGCTGCCCACATGAGAGCGCCTCATCGCATGGACCTGATGATCAGCTCCATGGTCAAGGACGCTAGCTGGAACTGCAACCAGAAGTGCCTGCATTGCTATGCGGCGGGCCAAAGCCTCGCCTCGGTACAGGAGCTGCCCACCTCCTCGTGGAAGGCGATCATCGACAAGTGCCGCAAGGCTGGTATCCCGCAGGTCACCTTCACAGGCGGCGAGCCCACGATGCGAAGCGACCTTGTGGAGCTGGTGGAGCATTCCAAGTGGTTCATCACACGGCTCAACACCAACGGTGTGCTGCTGACGGAGGAGCTGTGCGCACAGCTGTATCAGGCCAGTCTGGACAGCCTGCAGGTGACGCTGTACGCCGCGGACGCGGAGACGCACAATCAGCTGGTCGGCGCGGACAACTGGACGCTCACCGTACAGGGTATCAAAAACGCCCTCGCCGCGTCGCTCAACGTGAGCATCAACACGCCGCTGTGCACGCTCAACCGCGACTATATGGCAACGCTGCGGCTCGCGCACGAGTTAGGCGTGCGTTACCTGTCCTGCTCCGGCCTCATCGTAGCGGGGAACGCGCGGAAGGATCGCTCTGTGGATACCCAGCTCTCCGAGGATGAGCTGTACGACATACTGAAAAACGCATTTTCCTACTGCCAAGACAACGGCATGGACTTAAGCTTCACTTCCCCGGGATGGATTGCCGAAGACCGGCTGTTGGAGATCGGATTTAATTCCCTGCCCTCCTGCGGAGCGTGCATGAGCAACATGGCGGTTGCGCCGGACGGCAAGGTGGTTCCGTGCCAGAGTTGGCTCTCCGGCACCCCCCTGGGCGATATGCTGGCCGACCCATGGGAAAAGATCTGGGACAACCCCGAATGTCAGAAGATACGTAAAGAGTCTGGAAAGCTGGAGCATAAATGCCCGCTGCGCACAGAATCGGGGGTGACGAAATGAAAAAAACGCTGCTGATACTGGCTGCCGCGCTGGCGCTGCTCGCTTTAATCCCGTGTCCGGTTGCCAAAGCAGGCGCGCCGCTGGACGAAATCGAGGTGTACCGCATTACGGTGGACATGGAGAGCGACGCATCCATGGACTTAACCTACCACATCGAGTGGAAGGTGCTGGATGACAGCAGCGAGGGACCGCTGAACTGGGTGAAGATTGGCGTACCCAACCAGTACGTGGATAACATTCAGGCGCTGAGCGACAGCATCGCCGATATCTACTATTACGACGACGGCGGCAGCTATGTCCGCATCGACCTCGACCGGGATTACTATGAGGGCGAGATCGTAACGATGGATTTCTCGCTGCGCGTGATGTACATGTACATGGCGAGTTACGACAGCAACCTGTGTTCCTACTATTTTACGCCCGGCTGGTTTGACGATATTGAAGTCAAATCGCTGACGATCCTGTGGAGCGATGACAAAGTGCAGTATTCCGATTCCGCTTCGAAGGAAGGCAATTACCTCGTCTGGACCGCAGCGCTCCAGCCCGGCGAAACCTTCAGCACTTATGTGGAATACAACATCAGCGCATTTGATACGGATTATGCCGGGCCGCCGGAAATCAGCAAGGAGCCTTATGAGGAGACCACCTACTATCCGGATTATGAATACGAGTCGGATTATAACTCCGGGGACATCGGCGGCTTGATAGCCCTCATTATAATTGCCCCCATTGTCATCATTATCATCGTCATCCGAAAGATCGGCGGCGGGGGTAACGGCGGATACCGCGGCGGCTTTGGCGGCTACTACCACGGCGGCGGTGGGTGCGCCAGCAGCTGCGCGTGCGCATGCGGATGCGCGTGCGCGTGCGCATGTGCGGGCGGCGGCCGAGCGGGCTGCAGCGCAAAGAACTTTTATGGCACTGTGATACGCACCGATAAACTCAAGGAAACGCTGGAGAAAAAGGACAATAAGTAGTCACTAAACAGGCAGTTAGCCTACGAGGGCGTTGCCCTCGAACTCCCATTCAAGCGACCAGTACCTTGAAAATCCCTTTATTCGAGAAACGCCCTGCTCAGGGCGTTTCTCCAGGTGGGATTCTTAAGGGGCAATGCCCCTTAAGCGGTGGCATGGAGGCGGAGCCTCCAAAATAGGACACAAGTCACCTGATGAGGTGCCTTATTTGCTATAGCTATACTGTCAGCGCGTGTACTCGCGCAGCATCCGCAGGTAGTAGTTGGCTTCGCGCAGCACGTGATCGGCCAGCAACGGAATGATGATCGAACGGACGCGGCATGTTAGTATACCCTCGGTGCCTTCCGCCTTGTACCGCTGGATGCGCTCAGTAGCTGCTTCGCTGCGCAGCGTCACCTGCGGCAGAATCTGCAGCCGCTGCTCCGCGGTCTGTGCCTGCTGCACCAGCCGCGCAAATTCCCGCGCAAACGCCGCCGCCTCAGCCTGCAGCGCCTGCTCCGTCGGGTCCAGCGACCCTTCGATGTATTCGGCGTGCTGCCCCATGTTCTCGTTCCAGAACGCCTGCTGCATGGCAAACTCTCGGGGAGCCATCTCATCCGCGCCCGAAGCCAGCCGGGTAAGCATGGCGATATAATCCTGTGCCTCGTTAACCAGATGCTCCAGCTCATTTGGATAAATGACGGTGAACACGCGGCAAGCCAGCACGTCATCCAAGACGCTCTGGTTGAACTGCAGCATCTCGCGCGCTGCTGCCAGCGCGTTTTGATTGAGCGCAGATATCTGCGGCATGATGGACGGCGGGGGCATCATACCGCCTCCGAGATCGTATTCTTCCAGCGTGAGCTGCGTGTCGACGGATACGCCCGTAAAATATTCCGTCTGCCGCTCCGCTTCCTCCGTATAAGGCGTAAACAGCTCTCCCGATGCCAGCACCTCATCCGGTATATATCCCTTGGACAGCGTGACCGCCTGCTGCAGCAGATTCACCAGCTTGGCCCGAAGCTGCGCCGCCTTGTCGCCCAGTTCCTTATCCCGGGGTGTAAACGAAAGCTGCATGAACAAAGCGTGCTCCTTGAGTATGCGCAAATAGAACAAATTGAGTTCCATTGAATCCTGTATGTACGGCATGAAAATAAAACCTCCCTTGCAGATTACTATACTGTATGCCGGGAAGATGCATATGGTTTATTCGGAATTGAATGAATACCAATACGAGCATACACCCTTCTGCTCCTGTTACTCTACTGCACGGCATATTGGGATAGTGAATATATTATTATGAGAATCATGAAAGGAAGAACATACGATGTCTCATTCAAGATATTGGATGGCGTATGCACCAATAACAGATAACGGACCGAACCCTTTTACGGTCAACATCGAGGAAGCAGCGCGGCAGAATGACAACTACCGTACTGCCCTGTGGACAGGAAATAACCTGCAGGTGACGCTGATGAGCATCAATCCGGGCGAGGACGTGGGTCTTGAGATTCATCCCACGGTTGACCAATTCATCCGCATCGAACAGGGGCAGGGCGTTGCCGAGATGGGAAGCAGGCGCGACCGGTTGGATTATCAGAGAAACGTGCAAGACGGAGACGCGGTTATGGTACCTGCAAACACCTGGCACAACATTACGAATATCGGCGTGGTGCCGCTGAAATTTTACACCATTTATGCTCCACCAGAGCATCCGCACGGAACAGTCCACCGGACAAAAGCGGACGCACAGGAGGAAGCGCACTGAACAGGCAGTTTGGCGAAAGTAACAAAAGCCCGCACCGATGCTGGCTGCGGGCTTTTATTCGCGCTCCTTATTCCTACGTTCAGTCTATGTCTGGCAGAATATCATCCAGATGCGAGTTCAAAACCTGTCTGACTTCATATTCCGTCATGCCGGGCTCCAGATAGTCGCTGTAGAGTATGTAAATAAGCATGTAGTCTACATCACTAAGGCTTGGTGTGGTCGTCCACTCCGCCTGAAAAATGCTGTCTCCATAATCGTAGCTGTCGTCCATCAGGCCCAGCGCCTGTGTAAACTCCTCCAGAATCAGATGGTTGCGTGCGGCCTGCGAGGTCACGTCGGTCGCAATCCCCATGTATGCCCTGTCGATAACATAGCTGCTGGAGCCCCAATAGAGATAGAAGTACCCCCAGTTGCCCTCCACATAGCCGGGCAGCACGTCGTCCATCTGATCCAGCGGCACGAAATAGATCGAGAAATTCTCGTTGGAGCTCACGATCGAGATATCGGGCAGTACGCCGAGGCCGTTGAGCGTATCGATATGATTTGTCAGCGTAGCGTAATCCTCGCTTGTGTAATCTCCTTCAATCTTTACGCGTATCGGGTCTTCCCAACGTTTGAGCACGCCGTTCGTACCGCCGTATTCCACGTTCAGCCCCACTTCACAGAAGTAGTCGATCAGCTCGCTGTCGCTGATATCCGTTTTCTCTTCCGGCTCCTCCGTTGCCTCCACGGTTCTACCCGGGGAACCTTCCCGCGAAGAACTCGGCGATACCGCGGCAACATAATAGTCATCCGGCCGCAGCGCACTTAAGCCTTCCCCGATGATCGTCCGAACTATAAAGAACATTGCCACCGCGAGGATCAAAAAACCAACGATCGATAGCACGATTGCAAGGGCGTAGCTTTTTTGGGGCTTTGGCGGTGCGTAGGAGTAAGGATTGTAAGGGGTATAACCCTGATTAGACGCAGGGTTAGGACTGGTTACATAGCCTTGATTAGGCGCGGGGGTAGGACCGGGTGTATAGCCTTGATTGGGCGCATTGGAATCGGGTGCAAAGCTCTGCGTGGGTGCTGGGGATTGATTATTCAGTCTGTTGCCGCATTTCGCACAAAAAACCGCGTTTTCTTTTACGGGCGCGCCGCACCTGCTGCAATACATACGGAAAGCTCCTTTCATCAGCTTAATTCCGGAAGGCACAGCTGCACAACACTGAAGTATTAAATACTACAATATGGTATCATTCTACTACTATATATCACAACGGGCTTTAGATTACAACCGTATTTCTGGGTCCGTTGCTTCTCCCATGTTAACTGGCGGCCCGACAAAAGTTCCTGTTGGTTTTGCTTACATATAGTGTTAAAGTTATCATAACAAGAACAGTATGGAGGGGTATATGGCACGTCTGTCCGCGTCGCATTGCGTATTTCCGGTCAAGGATATTAAGAAAACCGCTCAGTTCTATCAGGATAAGCTCGGATTCAGTCCGATCTCGTATCTCAACGCAGCCGAGCCTCACACTTGCCTCTACCGAGACTCCACCGAGATTATTCTCACAAAAACCAACGGGCAGGAGGTCATTCCGAACAGATACCTGTATGGATACGGGTATGACGCCTATTTTATCACGGATGAACAGGAAGCGCTTCAAAGCGAATTTCAAAACAAGGGAGTTAAAATTGCAAAGCAGCTTTCGTTTACGGATTATCACAACCAGGAATTTGTCATCGAGGATATTGACGGTCGTTGGATCGGCTTTGGAAAAAAGGAGCAGTAAGCAAAAAGCCCGCGGCACAATTGCGCACGGGCTCTATAATACGATGGGTTAAGACGAAACTGTCGGCTCATCTGCGGAAGGGGATTCCGTGGGAGGCTCCGAAGGCGTTTCGCTTGGTTCTTCGGGCAAGGTTGACGGTGTTTCGATCGGTACCGGTTCCAGCTTGATGACGATTACGATATAATCATCGCACCAGACCGTGCTTCCCGCAGCAGCCGATTGCCCAATGCAGCTGCCCGCAGGCATCGCGCTGTCGCTGTATTCATACTGATAGTCCACATTGGTAAAACCCAGATTGGAAAGCTGCTGTCTGATTTCGCCTTCTGTTTTACCGACAAGGCTCGGCATGATCACCTTTGTTCTCGGTTTCTCTGCCTGAATCCAGATAAAGAAGGTCTCTCCCAATCTGTGAAGCGTGCCCGCAGGGATCTCCTGCGCATAGCAGGTTCCCACCGGCACCGTTGCCGTTGCGCTGTATTGATAGCTCAATCTTACGATAAAGCCTTTGTCAGTAAACATGCGGTACGCCTGCTCTGCGGTCATACCTACGGCATCTGGCATCCTCTTTTTAGCGTTGCTGTTCTGCTTCAGCAATACGATCTGCTCCTCGGTATAGATCTCCCGCATCTGATCCCAGGCCCACTCGAACCTGTCCATATCGACCCCTTTGTTATAGTAGGCCACATTGGCGAGATATGCGTTGTACTCCTCCTCGGATTGACACGCGTACAGACCCTTCTCCCACGCGGCAACCTGCGCGGGCGTCTGCACAACGCGTTCCCCATTGATCCAGAGCGCAAGAACGCCTTCGTTTCCAGGCGCTTCGCCGGAATCGTATTCATCCCCTTCGCCTTCCACGCTGATCTCTGTCACCTGCTGCACCGGGGTATCGCCGTCTTCATCATGGCTGATATACAATAGAGCAGAATCATTGTCGGGTGTAGCCTCTGCCGTCTGCACAGGCTCGCTGGCAGCTGCCAACTCCGTCTCTGCACTCTCCTGCGCCGTCACCTGCGGAATCGAACACACGGAGATAACCGCAGCCAATATAAACACGCCTGCAACCTTCAATAATTTGAGGACCTGCATTTTATTCATCATATACCTCGTGAACAATATATTATATTATTACCATTCCCCCATAAATGTGTCAATACCAATAATCATGATTGTTCCAATTTACGATTACGCATTTTGGCCTCAAAATCAAGAAACCCGCGGCACACATCCGTGCACGGGCTCCCCGATATATGAGAGAGAAAATGAAAAAGCGGTTGTCGTTATGGCTATCATAGGCTTTGAATGTAAAGGCAGTATAAAGGGAAAGTGAAAAGCCCAATAAGTTTTCCGCAACTATGATTGCGTGGGTTTTTCCTGAACGCTTCTGGGCTGAATGTATGCAGGCTGCACACCTAATCAGTTTCCTTTTTTGATAGAATCAGCTTATCACAAAGACGTAAGGGGTGGTTTAATGAAAAAGTTGCTGGTCATACTGCTTGCCTTCACCGTCTTCGCTGTACTCGCGGGGTGCAACGCGGCTTCAGGGCCGGAGTCAGACGATACAACAGAGATTCCATCAGCGATTGCACCGCAGGCCCAGACGGAAACAACAATGACCCCCACAGCAACCATCACAGCTACGCCGGAGCCCACGCCGGAGCCCATCACCTATGCGTGGGACGGTATCGAACTGGTGCTGGAAAGTATTTCAGACGATGTGGAACCCAGAACTGATATTGATGCACCAACCGGTAAATATGTGGTTGTGACGCTAACCGTAAGCGGCGGCGATTTGATCGTTGATCATATAATTGGCGTATTGAATGAGTGTTTTATGCTGACCAGTGGCGGAGAAACCTATTATGCAGTCACTTTTTCAACTGAGCATATCGAAAGGGTGCCAGAGGACCATTTTTTGCACAGCCCCGGCCCCTTGCACATTTACTTCGACCTGCCTGTGGATGCGGACATCAGCGATGCTATATTCGTAATTACGGAGCCCTCATGAAACAGATACCATCTGCATAGACGGGGGAGCCCGGAGTGTCCATTTTCCGGGTTCCCTACGGTCTTTTTTAAAGGGGTCAATGAGTCGTAGCTAACGGTGTCCTGCGTGTTCGCGCTACCTTATATAGGTAACCACGTTCCCTGTTCGTTTCAGCGGTCCTGAAAAGGATTGATCCGGATATCCCAGCGATGCCGAACCACAGACCAGTTCGCCTTCTTCCAGGCCAATGTCATACAGGACCTTCAGTATCTTTTCATCATCCGTCAGCCATTTCAGCTGGTTGATCCAGCAGCTGCCCACACCCAAATCGGTTGCGGCAAGCAGCATGTTCTCCAGCGCTACCGCGGAGTCGGCCATGGCGTTGGTATATCCGCGGCGGTTTGCCACGACAACCAGCGTCGGCGCATTATAGATGAAGTCATAGCCGCCTTTTCTGCACATCTTGATCGCACGGATCAGGCCGTCGTACATATCCGGCTCTATCTCCATAGCCGCAAGCCGTTCCTGCACCAGTGCGGTCAACTCCAGCAAAAGCGGTTTGTTCTGAATAACGATGAAATGACAGGTCTGATTGTTGCCGCCGCTGGGAGCGTAGCGTCCAGCCTCGATGATCGCCTCGAGAAGCTCTTCGCTGATCTGCTCATCCTTATATTTACGGGTGCTCCGCCTCTTTAAGATAATGTCCATGATTGCTGTTCCGCTCATAGTTTGCCTTATGTCCTTTCCTTTGCTCCATTCATCATAAGTATTTTCCGATATAAAATCAAGAAGCCCGCGACACGTATTCGTGCACGGGCTCCCCGATAAAGATTTGTTGGAAAATTGAATCCGGCAGCTACCTATCCTCCCGGGCCGTCTCCAGCCAAGTACTTTCGGCGTATAAGGGCTTAACTTCTGTGTTCGGGATGGGAACAGGTGGATCCCCTTAGCTATCGCCACCGGA
>JAEWTL010000063.1 GCA_023459495.1 Bacillota bacterium
CAGGAGTTTTTATGGTTCATCAACATTACGGAACGCAGACCGTTAATCGCGGTGCGGTCATGCCAGGAATGCTGGTCAAACACAAAGATGGTACCTGGACTGCATCAGCTAATTTACGCGGACGGCTTTATCTGCATCGCGGCATCGAGCGCACTTATACCCGTGATTTGCTCGTGGAAGTTTTTCTCGACGGACGCGGTAACGGCCTGAATCACTAACCCCCCTTTCCTGTTTTCCGAATCAGCCTGGCATTCCGCGGGCGATATTTTCACAGCCATTTTCAGGAGTTCAGCCATGAACGCTTATTACATTCAGGATCGTCTTGAGGCTCAGAGCTGGGCGCGTCACTACCAGCAGATCGCCCGTGAAGAGAAAGAGGCAGAACTGGCAGACGACCTGGAAAAGGGTCTGCCCCAGCATTTGTTTGAATCGCTCTGCATCGATCATTTGCAACGTCACGGGGCCAGCAAAAAAGCCATTACCCGTGCGTTTGATGACGATGTTGAGTTTCAGGAGCGCATGGCAGAACACATCCGGTACATGGTTGAAACCATTGCTCACCACCAGGTTGATATTGATTCAGAGGTATAAAACGGATGAGTACAGCACTCGCAACGCTGGCTGGGAAGCTGGCTGAACGTGTCGGCATGGATTCTGTCGACCCACAGGAACTGATCACCACTCTTCGCCAGACGGCATTTAAAGGTGATGCCAGCGATGCGCAGTTCATCGCATTACTGATCGTTGCCAACCAGTACGGCCTTAATCCATGGACGAAAGAAATTTACGCCTTCCCTGACAAGCAGAACGGCATCGTTCCGGTGGTGGGCGTTGATGGCTGGTCCCGTATCATCAATGAAAACCAGCAGTTTGATGGCATGGACTTTGAGCAGGACAATGAATCCTGCACATGCCGGATTTACCGCAAGGACCGTAATCATCCGATCTGCGTTACCGAGTGGATGGATGAATGCCGCCGCGAACCATTCAAAACCCGCGAAGGCAGAGAAATCACGGGGCCGTGGCAGTCGCATCCCAAACGGATGTTACGGCATAAAGCCATGATTCAGTGTGCCCGTCTGGCCTTCGGATTTGCTGGTATCTATGACAAGGATGAAGCCGAGCGCATTGTCGAAAATACCGCATACACTGCAGAACGTCAGCCGGAACGCGACATCACTCCGGTTAACGATGAAACCATGCAGGAGATTAACACTCTGCTGATCGCCCTGGATAAAACATGGGATGACGACTTATTGCCGCTCTGTTCCCAGATATTTCGCCGCGACATTCGCGCATCGTCAGAACTGACACAGGCCGAAGCAGTGAAAGCTCTTGGATTCCTGAAACAGAAAGCCACTGAGCAGAAGGTGGCAGCATGACACCGGACATTATACTGCAGCGTACCGGGATCGACGTGAGAGCTGTCGAACAGGGGGATGATGCATGGCACAAATTACGGCTCGGCGTCATCACCGCTTCAGAAGTTCACAACGTGATAGCAAAGCCCCGCTCAGGAAAGAAGTGGCCTGACATGAAAATGTCCTACTTCCACACCCTGCTGGCTGAGGTTTGCACCGGTGTGGCTCCGGAAGTTAACGCTAAAGCGCTGGCCTGGGGAAAACAGTACGAGAACGACGCCAGAACCCTGTTTGAGTTCACTTCCGGCGTGAATGTTATTGAATCCCCGATCATCTATCGCGACGAAAGTATGCGCACCGCCTGCTCTCCCGATGGTTTATGCAGTGATGGCAACGGCCTTGAACTGAAATGCCCGTTTACCTCCCGGGATTTCATGAAGTTCCGGCTCGGTGGTTTCGAGGCCATAAAGTCGGCTTACATGGCCCAGGTGCAGTACAGCATGTGGGTGACGCGAAAAGATGCCTGGTACTTTGCCAACTATGACCCGCGTATGAAGCGTGAAGGCCTGCATTATGTCGTGGTTGAGCGGGATGAAAAGTACATGGCGAGTTTTGACGAGATGGTGCCGGAGTTCATCGAAAAAATGGACGAGGCACTGGCTGAAATTGGTTTTGTATTTGGGGAGCAATGGCGATGACGCATCCTCACGATAATATCCGGGTAGGCGCGATCACTTTCGTCTACTCCGTTACAAAGCGAGGCTGGGTATTTCCCGGCCTTTCTGTTATCCGAAATCCCCTGAAAGCACAGCGGCTGGCTGAGAAGATAAATAATAAACAGGAGGATATATGAGTCAGGTTGGTAATCATTCATTCGAATTTCCGGCATCGCAAGGTGTACAGGGTGGTACTGTTACACTCTTCCTTACCATACCAGGAAGATCGCTGGCTCGTTTCCTCGCTTCAGATAATTACGGCCATACACTGGAACGCTCTCAGCGAGAAATTAATCCAAATCGAGTACGAAAATTTTTAAATTATCTCACTAACGCAGACTCAAGAAATGAGCCTTTTATCATTCCCCCTCTCGTAGGTAACTGTGATTCGAATATAGAATTTGTACCGTTTGGCAACACAAATGTTGGTATAGCCAGAATTCCCCTCGACGCCGAAATAAAACTTTTTGATGGTCAACATCGTGCAGCTGGCATTGAGATATTTTGCCGAAGTTCCCCATCAACACTCATGGTTCCCATGATGCTTACAATGAATCTGCCGCTAAAAACCCGGCAGCAGTTCTTTTCGGACATAAATAACAACGTTTCTAAGCCATCAGCGACCATCAATATGGCGTATAACGGCCGGGATGATATTGCTCAGGGAATGATATCCTTCCTGACCCAACATACTGTATTTGCCGATATAACCGATTTTGAACACAACGTAGTGCCATTAAAAAGTAATATGTGGGTGAGTTTCAAGGCACTCACTGATGCAACGTCAAAGTTCGCTAGGAACGGCAATCAACAACTTGAAATGGGATATATAGAATCTGTCTGGGAGGCATGGATTACACTAACTCAGATTGACTCAATCCGACATGGTGTACACCACGCTACGTACAAGCGCGATTATATTCAGTTCCATGGAGTAATGATTAACGCTTTCGGTTTTGCGGTTCAACAGATGATGGTTAATCATTCCATCGCAGAAATAACTTCTATGATCGAAAAACTATGTGCAACTACCAGCTCTGCAGAAAGAGAGGATTTTTTTCTGATGGATAACTGGGCGGGGATCTGCACGAAAGCCAGCCAGGAAAAACTATCTGTTATTGCCAATGTGGCAGCGCAGAAAGCAGCAGCAAACAGACTGATACAAGCTTTTACCAAAGGAAGTCTGGAATCAACTTAATGAATCAACATTGTCTCATATCAGCATGCTGTACGGCGTCTTTAAGGAACGGTGAACATGAAAAACAAAATCATCATGGAGCTACAGGCTCCTTTTTTATTATTCGCATTCACCCTCAAGCGTATTAACCAACAATTCAGGGATTAATGAAAGATGGCAGACATCATTGATTCAGCATCAGAAATTGAAGAATTACAGCGCAACACAGCAATAAAAATGCGCCGCCTGAACCACCAGGCTATATCTGCCACTCATTGTTGTGAGTGTGGCGATCCGATAGATGAACGAAGACGCCTGGCCGTTCAGGGTTGTCGGACTTGTGCAAGTTGCCAGGAGGAGATCGAACTTAAGAACAAACAATGGGGACTGTGATGGCCTCAAAGCAGCAAATTTCAACATCGTCCAATTGAGGTGTAAAAATGTTCAGAATCATTTTTCCTAACACCTGGTACGTCGATCGCCACGGCACTCCCTGCAAAATCCTGCGTTCTACCCACAACAAAGTTCACTACATCCGAAAAGGCAGAACATGTATCGCCAGCATGTTCCGCTTTAATCATGACTTTGAACCTGTGAATAAAGCTGATGCAGATCGGATAGCAGAAGAGATCGAAACGGCAGAACACATTAAGAAGTTACGTGACATGCGTTCAAAAAGCAGAGGTAACCATGGAATCATACAGCCTCACACTCGATGAGGCCTGTCAGTTTCTTAAGATATCCAGACCAACCGCAACCAACTGGATACGAACAGGCCGCCTACAGGCAACACGCAAAGACCCCACTAAACCAAAATCTCCTTACCTCACAACGCGACAAGCCTGCATTGCGGCGCTTCAGTCTCCGCTGCATACTATCAAGGTGAGCGCGGGTGATGGCATAACAGAGGAAAGAAAATGTCACTCTTCCGCAGAGGTGAAATATGGTACGCCAGTTTCACATTGCCGAACGGTAAAAGATTTAAACAGTCTCTTGGAACAAAGGACAAAAGGCAGGCGACAGAGCTCCATGACAAGCTAAAGGCTGAAGCATGGCGGGTCAGCAAACTTGGTGAAATACCTGATATAACGTTCGAGGAAGCGTGTGTCAGGTGGCTTGAAGAGAAAGCACATAAAAAATCACTGGACGATGACAAAAGCCGGATCGGATTCTGGCTTCAACATTTCGCAGGAATGCAACTAAGAGACATTACTGAATCAAAAATTTATTCAGCAATGCAGAAAATGACGAACCGGCGTCATGAGGAAAACTGGAAACTCAGGGCAGAAGCATGCAGAAAAAAAGGGAAACCTGTTCCAGAATACACGCCAAAACCAGCGTCCGTTGCAACGAAGGCTACGCATCTTTCATTTATAAAGGCCCTACTAAGAGCCGCAGAGCGTGAATGGAAAATGCTGGATAAGGCACCAATTATTAAAGTGCCTCAACCAAAGAATAAACGGATCCGCTGGCTGGAGCCCCATGAAGCACAAAGGCTGATTGATGAATGTCCGGAGCCATTAAAGTCTGTTGTTGAATTTGCACTGGCAACAGGCTTAAGACGCTCGAACATCATCAACCTTGAATGGCAACAAATAGATATGCAGCGCCGGGTGGCATGGATAAACCCGGAAGAGAGTAAATCAAACCGCGCAATTGGCGTTGCGCTGAATGATACTGCATGTCGCGTATTGAAAAAACAAATCGGTAATCATCACCGTTGGGTATTTGTGTACAAGGAAAGCTGTACCAAACCAGACGGAACGAAAGCGCCAACAGTAAGGAAGATGCGGTATGACGCAAACACAGCCTGGAAAGCGGCTCTGAGACGGGCTGGTATTGATGATTTCAGATTTCACGACTTGAGACACACCTGGGCAAGTTGGCTGGTTCAAGCCGGAGTCCCGTTGTCAGTGTTACAGGAAATGGGAGGCTGGGAGTCTATCGAAATGGTTCGTCGATATGCTCACCTTGCACCTAATCACCTTACCGAACACGCACGGCAAATAGACTCGATCCTGAACCCATCGGTCCCAAATTTGTCCCAGTCAAAAAATAAGGAAGGTACTAATGATGTGTAACTTATTGATTTAAATGGTGCCGATAATAGGAGTCGAACCTACGACCTTCGCATTACGAATGCGCTGCTCTACCAACTGAGCTATATCGGCCCTGAAAGGACATGTTCACGAACGTGAATCACGGTGGACAAGGTTAAAA
>JAEWTL010000064.1 GCA_023459495.1 Bacillota bacterium
CGTTGAAAAGCGATGAGAATATGTTGCCGCCTGATCTACGTGGTTACGCACCGCAAATCACGGGTGTTGCACAAACGAATGCAAAGGTCACTGTCTCACAGAACAACCGTATTATTTATCAAGAAAACGTTCCTCCAGGCCCATTTTCTATTACCAATTTATTCAATACATTACAGGGGCAACTGGACGTCAAGGTTGAAGAAGAGGACGGGCGCGTCACGCAATGGCAAGTTGCATCTAATAGCATTCCTTATCTGACGCGTAAAGGGCAGATTCGCTACACTACTGCAATGGGGAAACCGACCAGCGTTGGCGGCGATTCCTTACAACAGCCCTTCTTCTGGACCGGTGAATTCTCATGGGGTTGGCTGAACAATGTATCCCTGTATGGTGGTTCAGTATTAACAAACCGTGATTATCAATCCCTGGCTACCGGAGTTGGTTTTAACCTTAACTCGTTGGGCTCATTATCCTTTGATGTCACGCGATCTGATGCTCAGTTACATAATCAGAATAAAGAAACGGGTTATAGCTACCGTGCTAACTATTCAAAACGTTTTGAATCTACCGGTAGCCAGCTCACTTTCGCTGGCTACCGTTTCTCTGATAAAAACTTTGTGTCGATGAATGAATATATCAATGACACTAACCATTACACGAATTATCAGAATGAAAAAGAGAGTTATATTGTCACGTTTAACCAGTATCTTGAATCATTGAGATTAAATACATACGTAAGTCTGGCTCGTAATACTTACTGGGACGCCAGCAGTAATGTGAATTATTCATTATCACTTAGCCGCGATTTTGATATCGGCCCATTAAAAAACGTATCCACCTCACTAACATTTAGCCGAATAAACTGGGAAGATGACAACCAGGATCAACTGTACCTAAATATTTCAATTCCCTGGGGAACCAGTAGAACATTGAGCTATGGTATGCAACGAAATCAGGATAACAACATTTCGCATACTGCTTCGTGGTATGACTCTTCCGATCGAAATAATTCCTGGAGCGTTTCTGCTTCAGGCGACAATGACGAATTTAAAGATATGGAGGCGTCACTGCGCGCCAGTTATCAGCATAATACCGAGAACGGTCGTCTCTATCTCTCCGGTACATCACAGCGGGACAGCTACTATTCTCTGAATGCCAGTTGGAACGGTTCATTCACTGCAACTCGCCACGGCGCCGCTTTCCATGACTATAGTGGTAGTGCTGACTCGCGTTTTATGATCGACGCAGACGGCGCTGAAGATATTCCGTTGAATAATAAACGCGCGGTAACTAATCGGTATGGCATCGGAGTTATTCCATCAGTCAGCAGTTACATAACAACATCATTAAGCGTTGATACCCGAAATCTTCCAGAAAATGTGGATATCGAAAACTCGGTTATCACCACCACCTTAACCGAAGGTGCTATTGGCTACGCCAAACTTGATACCCGCAAGGGCTATCAAATCATGGGGGTTATTCGCCTGGCAGATGGTAGTCACCCACCACTGGGGATTAGCGTAAAAGATAAAACCAGCCATAAAGAATTAGGACTGGTTGCTGATGGCGGCTTTGTATACCTCAACGGCATTCAGGATGACAGCAAACTTACTTTACGCTGGGGTGATAAATCCTGTTTTATTCAACCACCCAATAGCAGCAACTTAACCACCGGAACGGTTATTTTACCGTGTATTAGCCAAAATTAATTCAGGATGAAACTAATGCGCTACTTAAACACAAAGAATCTCATTGCAGCAGGAGTATTACTCGCCTGCATGAGCAGCATTGCCTGGGGTGCCATCATCCCGGACCGTACCCGTATCATAATGAATGAGTCAGATAAAGGGGAAGCATTAAAACTTACTAATCAAAGCAAAAATCTACCCTATCTGGCGCAAACATGGATAGAAGATACGAAAGGCAATAAATCACGTGACTTTATTGTCACGGTTCCCCCTATGGTACGTTTAAATCCCAGTGAGCAAATTCAAATAAGAATGATAAGTCAGGAAAAAATTGCTCAACTGCCTAATGACAGAGAAACGCTCTTCTATTTTAACGTGCGAGAAATACCGCCAAAAACAGATAAAAAAAATGTGATGCAAGTCACTATGCAGCACGCATTGAAACTATTCTGGCGACCAAAAGCTATTGAATTAGAAGATGATGGGGTAATGTCTTACGAAAAAGTTGAAATCATCCGTAGAAATGATGGTTCGATCCGCTTTAACAATAAGATGCCTTATCACGTTACGCTGGGTTATATCGGAACAAACGGAATCACAATGTTGCCACAAACGCAAAGTTTAATGGTAACCCCTTATAGCCATGCAGATACGCAGTTTAAAAATGTTCCGTCAGCTTTTCAGGTTGGTTATATCAATGATTTTGGTGGATTAAGTTTTTATGAAATAAACTGCCCGACGGTTAATAACTCTTGTAATGTTTCCGTAGCCAAACGAGATAAATAATATGCGCTACTTATTAATTGTAATTATATTTATTATAGGTTTTAGTGCATTACCTGTATGGGCAATGGACTGCTATGCTGAACATGAAGGGGGAAATACCGTAGTCATTGGTTACGTACCAAGAATTTCTATCCCCAGTAATGGTAAAAAAGGTGATAAGATCTGGCAAAGCAGTGAGTATTTTATGAATGTCTTCTGTAATAATGCATTACCTGCCCCATCACCTGGAGAAGAATACCCATCAGCCTGGACTAATATAATGATGTTTTTACCAGGCGGTCAGGACTTTTATAATCAGAACTCCTATATTTTTGGCGTAACATACAATGGAGTTGATTATGATTCGACTGCCCCTAATGCTATCGCAGCACCAGAATGCATTGATATAAAAGGAGCGGGTACCTTTAATAATCACTATAAAAACCCCGCTGTCTGTAGTGGAGGTCCTGAGCCTCAATTATCAGTAACCTTTCCAGCTCGCGTACAACTCTATATTAAATTAGCAAAAAATGCCAATAGAGTTAATAAAAACCTGGTGTTACCTGATGAATATATCGCTCTAGAGTTTAAAGGTATGAGTGGCGCAGGAGCTATAGAAGTAGACAAAAATTTGACCTTCAGGATTCGTGGATTAAATAATATTCATGTCCTTGACTGCTTTGTTAATGTCGCACTGGAACCAGCTGATGGCGTTGTTGACTTTGGTAAAATAAATTCCCGAACAATTAAAAATACCAGCGTTAGTGAGACGTTTAGTGTAGTCATGACAAAAGATCCTGGTGCGGCCTGTACTGAGCAATTCAATATTTTAGGGAGCTTTTTCACTACGGATATTTTGAGTGATTATAGCCATCTGGATATGGGTAATGGACTGCTATTGAAGATATTTCATAAAGATGGAACAGCAACGGAATTTAACCGCTTCTCACAATTTGCTTCTTTTTCATCGTCTAGTGCACCTTCGGTCACCGCACCATTCAGGGCAGAACTTAGTGCGAATCCGGCAGAGACTGTTGTTGAGGGACCGTTTAGTAAAGACGTCATCCTCAAAATCACCTATAACTAGCATCTAATACAAACACTAAAACGGGCCATCAGGCCCGTTATATCAGTGCTCTAACTCCAGCTCTCTTGCCTGCATCATCTGTTGACAATACCAGGCATAACGTGCGCAAAACCAGGTTCTATGTTCTT
>JAEWTL010000065.1 GCA_023459495.1 Bacillota bacterium
ATCATGAGCCATTTACTCTTTATGATATCGTATCAATTGTACTTAATGATCGTTTGGATAATGGCGAACCATATGATATGTTTACCATTTGTGATGATGTAATGAGATTACATTATGAAGGTAAAGTCGGATTAATTCCATTATCTGAAACAGTTCATGAATTAGTACATTCAGGAAAAATATTTATACCATTACAATTCATAGATATCGGCTTCAATGATTTCTATAATGAATATATGGATACAATTAAAGGTATGGATGGTCTGACTGATATGCTTAATGCGAAAGTAGCATTGAGTAAAGAATTTGCGAAGGATCCGGATCAATTCACTTCTATACTGAAGAAGAAGTATACCTACGTCGCAAATCAAGGTTATGACGCTATTCCAGAAAAAATAGAAAAGTAAGACTTTGGGTACAAAATAGTAGTTAAGATGCTTATTCAAATCTTTTATTAGTTTGGACTAAGCATCTTAACTACATTTTTAAATATATATTATCTTATAGATTCATGATAAAGGACTTAAAATATTAGGAGGGAATATAATGTATGAATATAGTAATCCGGAATATTATTCCAAAGTCAATGACTATGGAGATGATTATCATAAACCGGAAGAAGAAGTAAAGAAGAATGAATTGGAATTGGAGGTACGAAAGTTAAAGAGAAGATATCGTAGTTTCGATGAATGGTGTGATGCCATTAATGCTTATAATAATTATATGGAAAATCTTATAAGCAAATATGGTGGTAAGAAGAAATTCAAGCTGTATTATGCAATTGGTCTTGTAAAAGAGTATTTGCCAAAGTATAAACCTGAGTTGCGTCATACCAAGAATAATCGCCCATATATCAAAGAAGGGAAATGTAGAGAGCAATATAAAACCGAAGCTTTCATGCCACCCGTTCCGATTGAATACAAAACGTTCAAACCAGTTAAAAGTGTTGATATCATCAAGCGTAAAAATAAAAATAAAATTGACGATTCTTTCATTGATACATATTTCAAGAATCGGAGTATGACCGAAAGGTTATCCGAAGAACTTGATATCATCAATAACTTTTATCGCAACCGTGATGTCAAGTCTGTTCATTTGAGTCATAAGCAGCAAAGGAAACGTATGTTGCGTGAAAGATACCACCACAAGAAAGTCGCAAAATCGTTTTCTCAAAGATTGGCTGATTATGAAGATAAGAAAGCTAGAGGTATCTATGTAGAAGATCAGGAAGACCCAACCCGTATCGTCTATTATAAAGATACTTCATTCACGGCAGAAGAAAGAGATGAGATTGAATTCTTGGATTTGATGGAGAGCGTAGGTATTCATATGAAAGGAAGGGTCTCCAGAAAGGCTCGTAAAATCATTAGGCGCTCTAAGAAATCCAATAAGAAGAAGAATAAGAAAAAGAAGAAGTCTTCATTCATGAAGAAATTTGCAGAAAGTAAATATAGCACTTTTGCAGATTTCCAGAAAGAGATGTTAAGTCTCGAATCTCCGTATAGTCTAGACTGATAAGAAGGGGCAAATAAATTATGGAAAGACATCGTATTCAAGAATTATTCAGTGAAGAAGTTCTTGATAAAATTAAAGCGATTACTACCAGTACGAAAATGCATGATAATAATCAAAAGGTAAAAGCATTATTATTCTTGCTTAAAGGTCTCGGGTTTACTGAGATTGGTCCTGGTACCAATCGTCTTGTAGTGCGTAATGTAGATTACGTCTATAAGATCGCTATGGATAGTTATGGAGTTCGTGATAACTGGAATGAGTTCAACATGGGTCCGCGGTTGCAACCATATGTAACTAAAACGTATGAGTGCAACGGATTGGTTGCCGTTGCCGAATATGTGAATCTAATCAATAGAGAGGAGTTCATCGATTCCAAAGAGCAAATTCGGAATATTCTTGATTGCCTTAGTGAGGATTATATCTTCTGCGATATGAGTCTTACTTTGAAGAATATGCTGAATTATGGTTATCGGGATAATGGTGAAATCGTTATCTTAGATTATGGTTATATCTATCCAATCGATCGGAAAATTATGTTCTGTCTCAAATGTGGTGGTAGGCTGAAGTGGAAACCTGACTATACTGCACTCACTTGTACGAAGTGTGGTAAAGTTCATGATCCAATCACCGTAAGAGACAGAATGTGGATGCCTGAAACATCCTTCGTTCCTCATAAGAGAGAAGATCCTGATGATAAGGATGAAGGATTAACGATTAAACTTTAAGGAGTGATTTCATTATGAATTTGATAAAGATAGATTGTAAAGATAAGCTAAAGAAAATTATCAATATCATGAAAAGAGGTGATGGTGATTTTGAATTTATCCTCGCGAGTGAGCTGATCAAAAGGAAACATCTTCCAAAGAAAGCATCAGTAACATTAGGAAAATTCTTAATCCCACCAATCAATATCATTAATAATTATTTAGCAACTGGTAAGGAGGGAAAGTATGAACGTGACTATATGTCTCATCTCTCTAGACCAGAAATACTCTTTATCATCAATAACTCTTTAAAACGTTGCATGGAGAATGGGAACGATCTGTGTATCGTTTGTGCAGAAGATGAATTGGAGTATAAGTATTTAGATATACTTGCTGAATTCATCGAAATGAATTGGGGAATTAAAGCTATCAGCTTGAAGAAGTTCCAAGCGGGAAAGAAATCTTCATCTAAACTTGGAAATCATAAACTTATGGATGTACTCGAAACGAGGCAAAATAAACTTATCCATAAATTAGAAGATATTGGTGTAAATGCATTGGAACTTCTTTATTGCAGTATGGATAAAAAGGATATTAAGAAATTAGATCCTTCTGTAAGAAAAAAGGCTGAAGAGTTTTTCTCTGGTTATTATGATGAGGAGGAATACTGATGGATAAATCAGATCATCATTATAAGATTTATTATCGTTATGATATCACGGATAAAGATACGAAGTTTATTGATATCACAGAAGATAAGAGTAAGCTGCGTTGCCTTTGCGACTTGTATGATTATGGACACCATGTGTTAAATCATACACATCCAAAAGCATACGTGAGTAAAATCTTCATAGATGGTGATGAGTTTATCTATACAGAAGATGACGTTGAACCCTTTATACACTATCTTGCTTTACGAGAGTATATGAATTCACGCGAAAATAGATATTTGCATCGTGAGGAGGAAAATTGATAATGAAAGCTCCGAAAAATAAAAAGAAAGTAGCAAAGAAAGCTCTTAAAGAACTCAGTGAGAATACATACATCATTGGAAAATTCAGGTTGATTTTTCGGATGTATGATTTCGAGAATAAAGATGTATCAAGAGCAATTAGAATTTGCGTAAAGAGATTTATTGAAGAAGCTAAAAAAGAGGATAAAGAAGCAGCAATGCCATACTTTAGTAAGAACCCATATGCTGACTTATTGAAGTCTTCTGGAGCATACTCGGAAGATGATGATGAGGAAGATATAGAGGACGAAGATGACTTTGATGATATCGATCCAATTAGCGAACCTCATAAATCCCATAAGAAAAATTTAAAAGTTAATCATAAAAATAATGGATCTCGTTTCAGTCAACTGTTCGAATGAATGAAGGATGGAAAATATTGGTATAAGTATTTTATGAACAAAAATAAAAATACTTATACCAATCCATTTTTCTTTTTTAGCTTGAAAG
>JAEWTL010000066.1 GCA_023459495.1 Bacillota bacterium
GTTACCGCTTCCGCTTCTTCCACCCAGCAGATATCAATGCCTTCGAGCGATTTAATCTTCGTCGGGTTGTTTTTGATGCCGTAGAACATGAACTCAGCATTCGTTCCGAGATGACGAATCATGGAACGCTGAATTTCAAACTCAGCCGAATACCCTTCCCGCTCGATGGTGTCTTCAAGCAACCGGATTACCGAATCGCTGATACTGTTTTGCAGTTCACGAGCGCAAAGAATACGCACAGGCTGCCGACGTGCTGCCTCAACAAGCAGCCTCGCAATTGCCCATGATTTACCGCTACCTCGACCGCCTTTGGCGACTTTATAGCGATGCGCCTCAATGAACGGTTCAAAGATAGGATTAATCGAGGTCATTTTCCGAATAGAGTGCTCATCGGTGATGTTTCAATCTGAATTGCGCCGCCGTCTTTGCCTGTTAGCTCGTGATCAACCTTATCGCGCCATTTATCCTTCTGTCGGTTCTTAAGCCAGAAGATGGCGGCGGTTGTATCAGGCGGGTAATACTTCTCAAGCGGAGTTTCGACAATTCTGTTTTCAATAACACGAATATCGATGTCTGGAGCCACGAAGCCCATAGCGCGCTGATAAAGACGATCACTAACTTCTGCATCAGCGACGGCCTTACCCTTTTTTATGGACTCCGAAAACTTAGGATAATCAAGCTTCCACTTGTTAATAGTTGACTCACTGACTTCAAAGAAATCAGCAAGTTCTGCGTCTGTATAGCCCAGCAAGCACAGTTTGCGTGCCTGTTCGGCATACGCCTCTTGATACTTTGTTGGGCGCGCCATGTTTATGCTCCGGTAGTGAACAGGTCTAACGCTTCCTTCGATTTACGCACCGCTTCGATAGTGCGGGTCGTGATATCTGAATTAGCGCCGCCTGACTGGAAGTGAATTTTGAATAGCTCAAGCTTCAGCTCGTCAGTGCCAATGAATTGAAACGCTTCCTCTGCGGCTGCGTTCTGGTTCATGACCAGCTTGTAAATCTCTAACTGGAATTTCTGTTCTTCAGTCATGGGAATAATCTCTGCCATTGTTGGCTCCGTTTATCCGTTAAAAGGGATATCAGTTAAGTTATCCCGTGTAGGGTATAAGCCATTGTCGAGACCACTCATTGAATGGTCTCTGCAATAACCGATGTCTTTCCATCAGTCCGCCACCACAAAGAATCTTTTTTGCCATAAGGCTGGAGGTTCATCTTTCAGTGGCTGCCAGTGTTATTTCCCCACTTACTGGCTTGGGTTGTTTCGCGGTACTGCCGTAACTGGTTGCCCAGAATAAATTCCGGTTTCATTATCAAGCCCACCCGTAGATAGGCTTTGTAATGGTCACTTTGGCAGTCCGGGGATCGATATTTGCGCCTGCTGCTCAAGCCTTTCGATTCTTGCTATGAGTTGCGGTTTTTTGATCCTGCCCCAGCGGTTCAGCAAGCGTCCTGACATACTGGCAACATCCTTTTCCTTCATGAACTCCAGCATTAACTCGTTGTGCTCTCTTTGGTATGAGTGAGCCATCTCCATCAGCCTGTCACGCATCCAATTAAATGCTTTGATAAACGCCTCTTTGATGGCGGCAGCTTTTTTGCCGGTAAACGACATGATGATGTACATCGCACCGTCTTTGGAAATTTCATATTCAACATACTGATTACCCTTGTGTTCATAGGTAACCCGCGAAAAGTTGCTGGTTAGAAATTCATCCGAACAGTCTAGCTTTTCGATTTTCTGAATGATGTGGTGATGCTGCTTGTCGAAGTAAGCTGCTACCTTGCGGGAGGTTGTGATCACGCGATCACCAGAAACAACCACCATGTCCCGGAAATCGAGATTAGCCAATTGATGATTCATAGCGTCTTTACCTTTTAGAAAGATGAGCCTGTTCGCACAGAAAAGCCGTCCCCGAGATGGTCGCCACCATATACGGCAATTCTCAGGCTCAGCTTTCTGAAAGACTCGGGATTGTTACGCGCTGCGATGCGCGGTTTACTGCAGATGTAAAAAAGCCCCGCAAATGCGAGGCTAAATCCTGGTATTTGTAATGACTGGCTCTTATCTCAACGCAGCCCCTTACTGCGCGCCAGATGCTCAATATCAAGCATCAGCAATGAGATGTTTAATCTGGATTCACTCCAGAAGTGATCACCACCCTGTCTACAGAGCCAGATGTGAAGGATGATGAGTAAAATTATCGCTATCATCGAAGGCATTGCGTCCCGATGTATTCCTGAAGCGTTCTCAGTGCTGTTTGGTCGCGGATAATTCCGTCCCGGATACCGAGAACGTTTCGTCCAGCAACTGGAGAGAGTTCGACGGTGGCATCATTGCCCATGCCGGAGGCGCTGGAGGTTTCGGCTGAGGCTGGCACAGGGCATTTTCCTTTGACGAGCACCCTGCCACCATTATCAAGCTTGCGCCGAAGAGCATCATTTTCAGCTTTCGCATCAGCTAACTCCTTCGTATATTTAGCATCGAGTGCATCAGCATCACGCTGGCGCTGCTGCATGTCAGTAATGGTGGCGTTCGCCTGCTTCAGCTCACTGACTTTTTTATCACGCTGTTCTTTATAGGTAATGGCGTTATCACGGTAATGATTAACAGCCCATGACAGACAGACGATGATGCAGATAACCAGAGCGGAGATAATCGCGGTGACTCTGCTCATACATCAATCTCTCTGACCGTTCCGCCAGCTTCTTTGAATTTTGCAATCAGGCTGTCAGCCTTATGCTCGAACTGACCATAACCAGCGCCCGGCAGTGAAGCCCAGATATTGCTGCAACGGTCGATAGCCTGACGAATATCACCGCGATCAATCATCGGTAAAGCGCCACGCTCTTTAATCTGTTGCAATGCCACAGCGTCCTGGCTTTTCGGAGAGAAGTCTTTCAGGCCAAGCTGCTTACGGTAGGCATCCCACCAACGGGAAAGAAGCTGATAGCGACCGGCGGCTGTTGATTTGAGTTTGGGGTTTAGCGTGACAAGTTTGCGAGGGTGATCTGAGTAATCAGTGAATAGCTCTCCGCCTACAATGACGTCATAACCATGATTTCTGGTTTTCTGTCGTCCGTTATCAGTTCCCTCTGACCACGCCAGCATATCGAGGAACGCCTTACGTTGATTATTGATTTCCACCATCTTCTACTCCGGCTTTTTTAGCAGCGAAGCGTTTGATAAGCGAACCAATCGAGTCAGTACCGATGTAGCCGATGAACACG
>JAEWTL010000067.1 GCA_023459495.1 Bacillota bacterium
CCCGTAGCTCGCTGACGCTCACACGCGCAGTACAGCGCCCCGCCCTGCTGCAATGCACCAGGACGGCGTAAACTCGCTGGCGCTCGCGCTAACTGCGGCATTCTGCGGCGCAAATCAGCATGATCATAGGCTGTTGGTCTGTCCTGGCTTTGCAGGGCGAAGGGATGGCCCTGTGCATCTTGGTATGTTCGTCAGCGGCTGCGCCGCGCTTCGGGGCGATGTGGCCCCGCTGCTCTCAGGTATTTTCTTTCGCCCCTTCTATGCCCTGCCGGGCATTGCATGAATGTAAATATTTGTATTTAACGATATTTATTTTAAAGAAAGGAGGAAAAAATACTTGATAATAGGTCAGTTCTGACCTATTATAAACACATCGAGAGGGGATGGTCCCCAATCACCAAAGCCGCTCAGCGGCAGGAGCTTAAAAATGGAAAACCACGCCAAATTTGTTGCTACTGAAATTCTTAATCAGCTTGGTGGAAACCGCTTTATTGCTATGACAGGCGCAAAGAACTTTGCCTGTTTTGATGAAAATGGTGAGTGTGGTCTTTGCTTTCGTTTGCCTTCAAATTTTGCAATGAAGGGAATTAATTTAGTTAAAATCAAATTAACATTCTCTGATACATACCTGGTGACATTTTCCCGTGTCCGTGGAGCTACAGTAAAAGAAATATCAAAATTTGATAATATTTATTGTGATCAGCTTGAATGTTTATTTAATGAACAAACCGGACTTGCAACCAGATTGTAATTTTTAATATGGGGGGATTCCCCCCATATCAGGAGGATAAATGAAAGTTCTTATTGGTAATATAAATATTGATAATTATCATATGCTGTCTGCATTAGCTGGGATTGCGGGATTTGACAGGAGCATTCAGTTTACATGTGAAATATCAGCAAGTATCGAAATTATGGAGGATGATTTCGTAAATAAAGCTGGTATATTAAAGATGTTAGATGAATTTATTGAAAATGATTTTTCAATAAAGCTCGTTTAGAAAATACTTGATAATAGGTCATTTATGACCTATTATTAATGCATTGAGAGGGGATGGTCCCCAATCGCCAAAGCCGCTCAGCGGCAGGAGATTAAATATGAAACAATCTACTTTTCCTGTTATCGTCTCTACAACTGGTCATGTGTTTTCTGTTGTGCGCGTGACGCTTTGCACAATTTGCCTTAAACATGAAAAAACAGGCGAGGCTTATGTCGTCATTTTTACAGACTGCCATAATATCCGTGATTATAAAAAGGGCGTTGTTCCGGTTCTTGGGGAGCTTTATCAGGAAGATGTCGATTTGATTACCGGAAAAAGTTAAAAGAAAGGGGCTATATGCCCCTTTACTGTTAAAAGGGGAGACTATCTCAATATGAAGATAAGAAAAGGTGACAGACAATATTATCTGAATAAAGAAGGTGATACGTTTCATCTGGTGAAGCGAGTAAAAACTTTTTCTAAGTCTGCGACTTTAGGAAAAACGAAAGCAACGGTGAAAACTGTTGCCGATCTTGTTTTTCATGAGAAGGCATTCGACACTATCGACTTTGCCAGCGACGGATTAAGAGAGAATGATAAAGAAATTATTTTTATGATGATTCAGGAAATGAGTGAGGGAAAAAATGCCAAATGAAAACACACCAGAAAACATTAAACGTCTGCGGCAAAAAATTGGCCTGACACAGAAAGAATGTGCCGAAATATTTAGCATGAGTCCGCGTACCTGGCGTCGCAAAGAAGAACCTGTCGGAACTGTAAGCGGTACAGCACTTACACCAGTAGAGTTTAAATTTCTTCTGCTTTTAGCTGGAGAACACCCTGATTATGTACTTTGTAAAAGGAATAAAAAGAATTCTGATTCTGGAAGTAATTAAGGAATATTAAGATGAAAATAGAATTAACGTATGACGAAATCACGGAATAAGCTACAAAAACCATAACTGAATTTATGGCTGGACTTAATAGCCCCAGTTGCATTGAACAATGAGCAATTGCGCCCGTAGCTCGCTGACGCTCACACGCGCAGTACAGCGCCCCGCCCTGCTGCAATGCACCAGGACGGCGTAAACTCGCTGTCGCTCGCGCTAACTGCGGCATTCTGCGGCGCAAATCAGCATGATCATGGCCTGTTGGTCTGTTCTGGCTTTGCAGGGCGAAGGGATGGCCCTGTGCATCCTGGTATGTTCGTCAGCGGCTGCGCCGCGCTTCGGGGCGATGTGGCCCCGCTGCTCCCTGGTATTTTCTTTCGCCACTTCCATGCCCTGTCGGGCATTACATGAATGTAACTGTCTGTATTTGATGGTGTTTTTTTTGAGGAATGGAGGGAAAAATACTTGATAATAGGTCAGTTCTGACCTATTATAAACACATTGGGAGGGGATGGTCCCCAACCACCAAAGCCGCTCAGCGGCAGGAGCATGAAAATGCATTTCACAACTTTTCTAAAAAAACATTTCGATATAGAAAAAGTCGTTGGTACTTCTGATTCTGGAAATGATACCGAATCTATTTATGTTTATGAAAAAGGAAATGATTGCGAACCGTTGTTTATTCTGCATGAATCCTGGCTAAATGCAGAAATTAAAAAGTGTGGGGTATGGACTATTGGCAATATATATTCCACATTGGAACACGGAAAAGAATATTCTGAACAGGAACTAATAAAAATGATTAAGGAGGGTAAAGTAATCAGCAAATATTAATTTGGGGTTGGTAACAGGCTGTGGGGCAGCCTGTTACCAAATGACAGATCATCTTTGGAGATTCTCAAATGTCAGTATGTGAAATGATAGAGCTTGCAAACCGCATTGTAAATGGGGAACCTGTAAAAACACCCGCGATAGAAGCATGGATTATTAGCGAAATCATTTGGTGGGCGCATAACCGGGATAATGCTTTAGTTTGAGTCATATATGGGGAGAGTGTCATGCTCTCCCTTTCTTATTGTGTAGCGCGTTGTATTACATAGTTAGCTTTACGTTGTAAAGATTTTGTTGTCTTTACAGTGTGGTGCGTTTTCCGGCGGTTGCGCTGCGCTTAGGGGTATGTGGCTTCGATGATCCAGGGTATTTCGACGTAATGCGTTGTATTACGATGTATACTCTTTAATTGCTTGCAATCTCTTTTCACGTTCGTTGCTTTGTTGGGCCTTTTCCAGTTGGCTGTATATGTACTCTTCATCTTTACCCGTGAGTATTGAGCCGGAGAGCAGACGATTAATAACTATACGTTTAATTTCTGGGTAATCTTTGGTTTTATCGAGTATGGACAATATGTGGTCACTGCTAAGAATTATCCCACTCCATGAGTCTAAATAGCTCTTAAAAATCACAATCATAAACACACCGAAAAGCATTATGATGATTGTTACCACATTAATGCTAAACGTTGATATAAAGGTATACGCGGCCACACCAATTATTGCTAAACAGAGACATAAATAAATGAAACCGATTTTGTTGCGTTGCTTTTTTTCTGCACGATCATGATCATCTATGATTTCCAGTATCTTTTCTGGGATTAGTTGAGTCATTTTCTTTCCTTATTTGGGACACGGAGTGTTTAATTACATAGCTTTACATTGTAAATCTATGTTTGTCTTTACGATGTAAATGATGAGATGTGCAGTTAAAAGTGTCAATCAGATATCATATAGTAAAATACTATATTATTTTCTATGTATCACATACACAGCGATAAAACTGGATAAATGACTTACACTGTAAAGATTGAGCTGTCTTTACAGTGTGGTTCATAATTCATACGAATGAAATAATTTGCCCTTGTGTGTATGCGTGTGTATAATTATCCTCAGGTTAGGGAGGACATATGAAATCTGCTGACCTGTTGAAAGAACTGATAGCTGCTGGTTGCGAGTTGAAACGGCATAAGGCAAGCAGTCACCAGATATGGTGGTCGCCAATAACAGGAAAAACTTTTCCTGTTCCTCATCCTAAAAAGGACTTGCCGCTAGGTACTGTCAGATCGATCAAAAAAATGGCGGGGATTTAATCCCCGCCGACTTTGGAGGTAGCCATGTTCTTTTCTGTTGGTGTCGAAACACCGAAAGATGATCATACAGCATACGGTATCACCGTTCCGGTTTTTGATTGCTTTGATTTTGGATGTGTTTCTGCTGCTGATTCTCAGGCAGAAATACCCGCAATGGCGCGTGAAGCGATATTAGCAATCGTGGAAGAGATGGTAATAAGCGGTGCTCATTCTGTTGATGATATTCATGATGAAGGGTGTTTGACTTATTCCGTCAACCCAAATTATAACCACTGTGATAGCTGGTTTGTAATTGATGTTGATTTGTCAGAAATTGAGGGCAAACAACAACGTATTAATATTTCATTGCCTGATGTATTGATTCGTCGTATTGATGGATATGTGAGAGAAAGTGGCGGCGTATACAAAGATCGTAGCCATTTTCTGGCTCAGGCGGCACGTCATGAACTTGCATATAAATAAAACTATCCCCGCGTTGTGCGGGGATTTTTTTTGATAGCTAACCGCTCGCCGCAGTCCAGCGACCGAGCATAGCGAGCGAGTGACGAGGAAGCGGAAGATCCACCGTTGCCAGGAGAAAAGCAGGTACGCACTATGCGTTCTGCCCTAATGATGCTTTCACAAACCACGCAGCCTGAACTATTACGCCATGAATCCAGCGTAAATCGGCATCACGATTTTCTTTTTTCATTTTTTCGCCACTTAAAGCCTTGCTTACGTGACTTTTTACCAGATTTTCGTGTAATTCTTTTGCTTCTTCAATTGTGAAACCACCAGGCAAATTTGGCGCTTCTGCTTCCAGCGATGCCAGTGCGATTTCATAAGCCCGACGCTCAATATTGTCTCGGACGTCCAGGCTGCCTATACGCTCTTTGATTTCTTTAATTAGTTCTTTGTCCTCGTCGGTAAAAGTGGTCATTAGGGACTCCTTTTCATATTTATGGTTTTCTTGAATCAATTTCGTCTAGTTTGAGTTTTATATTTTGCTGGTCTGATTTTGGTAATTTTCTCATGCTCTCTTCAGTTATTTTTTTCATATCAAGAAATGCTCTTGCATAGAAGCGCAGACTTGCCTCTTTTTCATGTTGTGCAACATACCAGGTTGCGCCAGAAAATGCCGCAGACAGGCATAATGTGCACAGGGCACAAATTGCAATGGCTGTTTTGATACTGAATGGTTTTGCTGATTTAGTTAGTATCTCTAGTTGTTTTTTATGGTCGGAAGCAATTTGGTCAAAATTTTGTTTGATTCCAGAAAAAGTATTTATTGCTTGTTTGGTTATCTCGCTCTGACACTCATTAGATATTTGTCTTATATCGCTTTTTGCAATATTAATATCTTTATTAATATCAATGCTGCTTTGTATTATTTTATTTACTTTGTCTGACAGAACGGCATCCAGACGAGCAGGTGTCTCGTCTATAGCGTTGATAATTAAGTTTGCTGTTTTTTCGATCTGTTTTTCTAAAGCAATATAATCTTCAAGAAGATCGTTTATTTTTTGATCTTTAAACTCTTCAGAGATACTACGAGACATTGTTTTTCTCCAATTTTATGACCGGGTACATCCCGGTCATATTGTATCAGACGAGATTGAGGTTTTTAAAGGCAACATCAAGATCGCTGTTGAATCCATTCATCAACATTTTTACTGCTCTTAAATTTGACAAATCTTGCCGCTCTTCCTTTGAAGAAGCTGAACGAATTAATGAACGAAAATCACGATTGTCATTATAGACATCATCATACTGTAGGCCGCTTTTATTTAAAATATTGAAAATGTTGTTATGGTAAACAACAACAGGATTTTCACCTACAATTTCTTTACATACGTCGTCAGCTAAGAAAACTGAATATTGTTTGTTAATAGGGGTGTCCTTTTCAGCAAGATTGAAAATTACTTTAAAACGATCCTGTTCAACACCCATAGCCATTAGTGTTGTAATGGTTTGAATTGAGTCTATTTGTTGTTTTGCTTCTCGCACAACAGGAACGATGAAATAATCAATAAGGTCATGACTTCCCTGATATTCATTCATCTGTACAAGGAATTGCTCAATATTTGATGAGCCTACGTCAATGATGGTGCATTCACTATCATCAATACGTTTGATAATTTCGTCAAACTCCTTTGCTGATAATTTCTCGTCATTTGTACCATCAGTGTTTAATGTTTCTACTTTTATAATTTCTGACCCCTCCAGACGAGGTTTCAATAAAGTTTGGCAAATGGTCGATTTCCCTACGTTTCCGCTATTATTTACAATTGCTAGTTTTAAGTACATTTTTCTTACCTTTTATTTCGTATATAATTTCCAAGAGTATTGCTAACTTGTACAAAGTTAGCACAATTCCAAGATTTTATTGTTTCTATAGATACATTGTTATCTATAGCTTGTTGAGCTATCTTTGCATTGTTGAAGCAAACTGGCAAATATGCATTAAGTATATCATTATCTTGCTTCGTTTTTCTGTTTTTGTCCTCAATGGTTATTGCTTTTTGATACGTTTTTTCTTTATTTGAAAGAAGATGAGAAACGTCTTTTTTCTCGGCCCTTTCTTTTCGTATGCGATGTAATATGTTTTCAAACGTCTTTAACGTTAGATCAAAACCTTCATCATTAAGAGCATTAACAATATCAATGTTTCTTATGCCTTGTTGCTGCGCTTCTTCTATTTCAGCAAAACGCTCTCTTATTCTTCCAGTTTTACTTCGCTTGACCTTCTGAGCTAAGAGCGAACCAAGTAGTTTATTTTCTCCATTGTTCATTTGTCAGTCTCCAGGACAGTGAAATCATGATGAGCAATTCTATCATGAACGTCAAGCAATTTTTGCTATGTATATGCTATGCGTTTGCTATGTATATGCTATGCCATTGGTTTTTATGGTGTGTTTTTGCTATGTATTAGCTATGTTTATGGTGTGCATTTGATGTGTGAATGCTATGGAATCAAATAATTTTCTAAAACACAGGCACGATACCGATTGTACACAAGACCGTTCCGGTCATGTTACAATCGTGTGCCAAAGGGGACGCCCCTTTGAAACCCCGAACGATGCAGCCGTTCTTATGCGGTTCTACGAACCTTGAGGACATATGAAGAAAAAAACCAACAAAAACGTTCATGTAACATTCAGACTTACCGAAGAAGAATATGCTCCGTTCGATAGGGCTATAAAAGAGCTTAATATTAGTAAGTCTGAATTTTTCAGGCTGCTTACTATTGGTAAAATAAACACATATGCATCTGATAAACGTAACATACCAGAATACAAACGTTGTCTTTCTCAGTTGAGTTGGGCAGGAAACAACATAAATCAAATAGCGCACCGATTAAATTCAGATCATTTAAAAGGTATTATATCAGAATCGCTTTATAAAAAGGTTTTAAATGGACTAATCGGTATTCGTGATCGCCTTCAGGAGATAGCTAAATGATTGTCAGATACGGTGGTGGTAATGATGGTATCGTTGATTATCTGATAAATGGTCGCAAAGCAGAACGCCAGTACACGCGTGATGAACTTGATCATCGTGTCGTTCTTGATGGTGATTTACAGACTACAGATAAGATTATTGATTCTATTGAAAACAAAAGTCAGGAACGTTATTTGCACATTACTCTGTCTTTTCATGAAAGTCATGTGTCGAATGAAGTGTTAAAGGCTGTTGTTGATGATTATAAAAAATTATTGATGAATGCTTATCATCCTGATGAATACTCTTTTTATGCGGAAGCTCATTTGCCTAAAATTCGTCATATCCAGGATAATAGCACTGGTGAACTTGTTGAAAGAAAACCACATATTCATATTGTAATTCCTAAAGTAAATTTGATTACTGAAAAGTTCCTAAATCCAGTGGGAGATGTTACCAAAGGGCATACAATTGAACAGCTTGATGCTATACAGGAATTTATTAATAATAAATATAATCTTGATAGCCCTAAAGACTATCCGCGTAAAGATGCGGATTACGGAAAAATTATAAGTAGAGTTAAGGGGGATCTTTACAAAGAGCATCACTCTGAATTGAAAGGTGAGTTGCTTTCGCGTATAGAGAACGAGAAAATTGAAAATTACTCTGTATTCAAAGATATTGTTGCAGAGTATGGTGAACTTCGTATAAGAAATGCTGGTAAAACCAATGAGTATCTGGCTGTAAAATTGCCTGGAGATAAAAAATACACAAACTTAAAAAGTCCTCTTTTTCGTCAGAATTACATTGAGACAAGGACATTAACACTTGAGAAACCAACACACAAAGAGATAGAAAAGAGACTTAATACCTGGTTAAATAAAACAAGCCATGAGATTAAGCATATTTTTAACCAGGCGGAGAAAACAAGGGAACTTTACAAGACATTAAGCCCTTCACAACAAATTGATTTCCTGCAAGAGAGGATAAAAGAATATGACTCAAGAGAAAAACTTAACGAAAGAAATTCTCAGCAAACGTCAGGACGAGAGGGAGGTTACAAGTCGTGTCCTAAAAAGTTTGCCAGAATCCGTCAATCTGAAGCAACAGTCGGATTGTCACGTATGCCCCAACGCGGTATGGTTTACGGAATCAATGGATTCACAAGACCCGACTCTGTCAGTGTATTGTCAGATATTTCGCAGCGTGATCTGGCAGAGCAATTACCGCAAAGAGAACATCCTGGTCAGGATGTGCGACGGGATTATGATAGACAATTCACAGAGTCAGGAATAAAAAGTCTTGAACGCTCTTCTTTTTTGTGTGAAACGATGTTTCAGACTCTGAATGAGGCGGCAGAGAAAAACGAAATTACAACGATGGCAGAAATTCGCAGAAATATTGATCCTGTCAGGTTTCTGTCTTCTGCCGCCGAGCGTTTTAATATTATTCCAGCGCAGCATAAAATCAGAACAGCAAAGGACGGTTCCCCCCGGTTTTCTGTGGGGAATCGTAATATGAACGCATCTGATTTTCTGACAAAGCATATTAATCTTGCCTGGAAAGATGCGAAATCCTTTCTGCTTGAAGTTTATTCACAGCAGTTAGAAAACACGCCATATACGCGCTATCCAACCTACAGACGCCTTACGCATCATGAAGCTCGTGAGCGTCTTAACTCACTGAATTTATCTGAAAAAACATTACGAAATACTATCAGGTTTGAGCGTGGCAAGCTGTATAATGATCTGCGAGAGATGAGACGCGAGTTGAAGTTAATACCACGTGAACAGCGTGATATTGCCGTGGGTGTGATTGTTTACAAAAAACTAACCACACTTGAGCGTCTTTCTGAACTCGACACAGAGGGGCGACACATAATTCGTCAATATCATGCTGACTGGCATAAGGATAAAGATGAAATGAAAGCCCTTGAACGTCTCAAAAGCTATCTCAACTTCGATGAAATCAACGCCATTTCTGCTGACGAACCCGAACTTTCGCTTCAGAAAGCGGTGGATTCCCAGCGCCGCTTAGAAGAGGCGAAAAAGGTTAACTCCAAACTAAAAGATCTTGTGATGGATAAGCAGGATTCCAGGATTGTTTATCGCGATCAGGAATCGGAAAAGCCTGTCTTTACCGACAAAGGGAACTTTGTCGTTGCGGGTAAAAATCCCTCAAAAGAAGAGATCGGAATAATGCTTGAGTATTCCAGGGAAAAGTTTGGTGGTGTACTCAAACTTACCGGCTCTGAAGATTTCAAAAAAATGTGCGCTGAAGTTGCCGCAGAGCAGGACATGAAGATTATTTTACGCCCGGAGCAGTATCAACAGATGATGCTGGAATTAAAAGCAGAACTTCAGGGTAATAAGTTTGAGCAGGTGGAAACACAGGAAAATAGCCAGGAGTCCGAATCCAGAATAGAGAAAGGTGATGCATTGAAGGAACAGGCCACCGAACAGGCACAGGCCACAGAACAGACTCAGGCTACAGAGCAGGCGCAGGCCACAGAGCAGGCGCAGGCCACAGAGCAGGCACAGGCCACATCTTCATATGATCCTGGTGTTATTACCAGGGCAAATACCCTGGATTCACAGATGCTTAGTAAAGGCACAAATGGTGAATTTGGCTATTTGAAATCTCTGGATAGCGATGAAAATGAGATTTGGGAAGTGCTGGGGCATGTACCTGGAGACAGCGATGATATCTTTAGTGTTGCCAGTTTTGATAATGAAAACGATGCAAAAGAATTTTGCAATATTGTTAATGAATTAGGAATTGACAGAACACAGGCTTTGATTCAGGAGCAGCTTACTTCTCAACACGATCAGGCTACCGCGCAGGAGCATAATAAACAGGAAATTTACTGTGTAAACTTTAGTCACCTCCATGATGAGAATGAGGGTGTTGTATTTCATTCTAAAGATGCTGCCATTGACTTTTATGAGGGAAACAAATCTTCTGCAATAGAAAAATATGAAAGCAATTATTTAAATGGTGATGGTTTTGAAACTATTGTGCTTATGTCTAAAACTGTCTCAACCGATGAATTATCCTCTTATCCAGAGGGGGGGATAGTAACGCTTGATAAGCCATTTGAAGTAATTGCCAATTCATATGAAGAATACCGTACTCCAGTGTATGCGGTTTCTTTCTCGAAGGATGAGTTTAGTGAAGATATTAAGACTTTTGATTCATTGCACGACGCATCTGAATATAAAAATAATATGCTTCAGGAGCACGGACTTAACCAGGATGATATCTTAATCACACCTGTAACAAGAGAAGAAATCGCCTTTAAAGGAATTAAGGACGCTGTTAATGACGCTAATATGGCAGTGATGGAACAGGAGGGGGATTCGTCCAGAGAATCACCAGAAGAGATACTCGCCAGTATTTCAGCTAACGAGCATATGATCTCCGGGCTTGAAAACTTCCTGGTTAAAGACCGTTCTCAGTTCAGTTCCTGCAATGGGGATATCGTTGTGGAGGCGGAAATTACCAGGGGGGAAGGTGGTCTTTATCACCTTGCGGTCGCTGGTAAGCATGGCTTAGAGCGTGGTGATGCAGTTGCCAGAGTGGATGTTACGGAGCAGCAATTTGCCGCGATCACTGGAAAAACACCTTCTGAAGTTTTAACGGGGGACCAAACATCGGCTCGTGTTCCGGTAATTACAGGTATCCATTTCAGTACAAGGGCTATTGAAAATGTGAATAAACTGGAACAACAGAAGGATTATGTCTATTTCTCAACACATGAAGGCCTGAATGCTGAAATAAAAGATTTCAGCTCTCTCAAGGATGCTATTGAGTGGGGCCGGGTTGAATGCGAGCTACATGATCTCAATAAGCGCGATACTGTCATTTATCGCGTCGAGTCTGAACATATTTCTCAGGGGATTGACGCTGTAATGAAAAATGCTGAACGCGTGGAGCGTCATGAAATTGAGAAAGCACAGGGACGGGATTGCACGCCGGAAGACGGCAAGATTCTTGAGGCAATTGATCGCTTTGAGGACAAGTTCAGAGGGGAAGGACTGAAGTTCGAAAGGGAGAAGGCCGAATCCGATTTGCTTAATCACGGATTCACTCGTGAAATGGCAGAAGATGCTCTTGGAAAACAATTTGTCCAGGCCAGAGAAGAGCATCAGGAATCGCAGCAGCAGCGTGACGATTCACAGGACATGCACTAATTAAGAAAAAAGCCCGGTTTTCGGGCTTTTTAAGAAAAAAAGTCAACCCCAAACAGAAATAATAGCTACAAAAATGGACAGTAATAATGCAATAAAAGTAATGTTGAGCCATATGTTGGACGAGTCTTTTAAGACTAATATGGCTGTTAATGCCATTGTAATGAAACTAATGGTAATAATGGCTGCAAATAAATATTGTACAATGTTTTTTATTGTACCTGGTTGATCCCCAATTCTTTCTCTGTAATTTGCATCAACATTAGATATCCATTGAAGTAATAGAGCAATAAAACAGCCTACTCCGCAAAAGGTGAATTGCACAGACGTCGGGTTTGAATCAAACAACGAGATCGCTAAGTTATATAAGTATATCGCGCATGAAATCACCCCGACAACTAAAATAGAGATTAGTATAATCCGAAGAACTAATGTATTGCTTTCCTTTAAGGAATATATTAAAGCCGCTTTTTCGTATTCTTTCATAATTTAATCCAGTCTATAAGTATAAGAACCAACAAAACTGTCAAGGGAAGTTCAAACCCATTGGTGTTCCAGCATCCACGTACTGAAAATTGCCAGGCCACTTGCAAAAAGAAACATGACTGTATCATGACGTGACCAGCGTTTTTTATTTTTACGGAGGAAATATACGCCAGCACATGCGGTTAATATTGATTCCGCAATCAAAAACCATCCTATAAGGGTACTGAACTGACCAAATGGGGGAGCAACACAGGCGATGTTATCCAGACAGGATTCATTTTGTGTGAGCATATGAAATCCCATCCAGAGTGATGATACTGGCAGAAACACGCCCACAGCCGGAATTATTAGTCTGGCGGAGAATATCCTTATCAGGAGTATCAATAGTGATAAGAACAGAAAAAGAGTGATCATGTGGAAAAACATTCACATCACCTATAACACTATTAAGATAGCCTGCCAGATATCCATTTCAGACAGGCTATATACAGGGTTCAATTCATTCTATGAAAGGTGTATAGGGATTGCTGATGTTTGTGTCGATCAAAAATCTAATATTAATAGATGAGAACTAATATACATATTTCCAGACGGATGGGGGGATTTTATCGTAGAGTTTATTCATTGTGAGTTCGGCAAGCCTGTGATCGGCGGCGGCATTAAACGACTCAAGCTCAGAAGGAGGGAGGCTGTTTTGGTTTTTTTCAATAATCTTTTCAAGTGTGTCGAGTGTTGAGCAACGTCTTAACTGAAAGAGCCAGTCTTGTTTTGTTTTCATTGTACAATTCCTGAAGAACATCCTTGTCCTATAGTAGCTACAACGATGTTTGATTTCTACTGCTGGATTTATTTCTTACTTTTTTGTGTAAACTCAAATCCCAGTTTCCCGGTTGCTTTGTCAACCAGTTTTACTTTTGCTGAAAATTCTTTGTTTGTTTTTTGACTAATGAAACCTTTCAATTCACTTGTAACTCCTTTTGTTATTAACGTTTCAATTTGTTTATCGGTTAATGATTTGCCGCAGAAATCTTTCCATATCTTAAATTCACATCCTGTACAGAAATAACCTTTTGATCTGATTACAATCTGTTTACCACAGGAAGGACAAGGAGAGGACAGGCGTTGTGACTGACCAGACGGCGCGCTGGGGGAAACTTTTATTTCAGCACTGTTCGCATTACTGATCATCGGTATCAGATCATTGTACAGTTCGTCAACGAACTGTTCGATGGTCATTTCTCCGTTTTCAATGAGTGTCTGTTTTTCCGCCCATAATGCCGTCATATCTGGATTAACAGCTATATCCGGCAGAGCATCAATAAGCGCATACCCGGTATCTGTCGGAATAAGTTTTCCTTTTTCCAGGGTGATATAGTTCCGTTTTTTCAGTGTTTCCAATATGGAAGCTCGCGTAGCTGGCGTACCAATACCGCCATGTTCGTCTTTTTTATCCCGATCTTTATCCTTCAGTAACTTTTTAATCACTGGATCAGTGACAAAATCTGCGACACGAACAAGCGCGGCAAGTAAAGTGGCTTCGGTGAATAATGGCGGTGGCGTTGTTTTCTTCTCATTCACAACCACTTCTTTTGTCGTCACTGTTTCTCCTGTGCGAATTTTACAGAGAAGATCAAAAGCGGAATCATCATTTTCGACTTCTGCTTCATCGTCCCCGGCATTTTCCACACCAAGAAACGCTTCAAATCCGCTGTCTGTAGTTTTCCTGGCACGGGCATAAAACGACTCATCACCACACTGAATGGCGACGGATACTTCCTGATATGCCTTCTCAGGCATGAACTGGACAAGATAGTGTTGTGCAATTGCCAGGTAAACGTTGCGTTCGTCGGTGCTCAGTGCGTTTACGTCCGGTACGCTAACGGTTGGGATGATGGCTGTATGCGCTGTTACTTTTGCGCTGTTAAATGCCTTGCTTTTACGTGTCGTATCAATATCCATTGGCTGATCAAACACCGACTTCAGGGCATCGATTATTTGTGGTGCTTCGCTGAATTGTTCGTCTGAAAGATATGAACAATCTGAACGGTTGTAAGTAATTGCTTTGTATTTTTCGCGTAGCTGCTGTGTGATATCCAGCGTTTTTTGAGCAGTCATTTTGAATTTTTTGTTCATGTACTGCTGAAGTCGTACCAGGTTAAAGGGCAACGGTGCAGCCGTTTTTTTATCATCTGTTGCTGCCGCTTCAACTGTGGCTGGTTTTCCTGCAAGTGATGTTGCTGTTCCATTCGCCCAGGTTTTATCAAGCAATTTGCGGTCTGTCAGCGGTGCGAACTCACCAGGTTTCCAGTTCGCCCTGATAACATCAGCGCCGCGTTGAAAATGTCCGGTCATGGTGTAGTAGAAGCTGGATTTATGATTTTTATTGGCACGGGTGCGATTTACAATCAGGCCAAGCACGGGTGTCTGGACCCGTCCGACAGACAAAACACCTTTATAGCCTTTAGTTTTTGCCGGGATTGTGTAAGCACGCGTCATGGATAAACCGTATATCGCGTCGGCTACAGAACGCGCCAGAGCCTTGAGATAGAGTCCTCTGAAGTCACGGTTATTTTTGGGATTTGCCAGTGCCTTTTTCACTGCCGGAAGGGTGTTGTCGTTGATCAGAACGCGCTTAACGGGTTTTGTGTTGCCTGCATATTCCAGGACCTCATCGACAAGTAGCTGTCCTTCGTCATCTGGATCGCCAGCATGAATAATTTCGGTCACATCAGCACGCCTGATAAGCTCAATAATCGTTTTAACCTGTTTTTCGGCGCTTTCTACAGGCTGGTATTTTACGGGATAAAGACGCAAAGGGAGTGTTTCAATCTTCCACTCTTTGTATTCAGGATTATAGTTTTCGGGGGGCTGTGATTCGATAATATGACCAAAACAGTTAGTCACAATAGTATTATCACTTTCAAACCAGCCATCATGACGGGTAAAATTGCCACCAAGCGCCTTAACAATATCATTCGCTACTGCGGGTTTTTCTGCGATAAAAAGTCTCATCTTATTATCCTTTAAATAACTAATGCACTTTCAATAGAAGGTTGTCTTTTGAATAAAGAGCAATCTGTACTCAATCGTTCAGACTGAATAGTGTGAAGTAAAAGGCTTTCTTCTCTGGACAGAAGGAAGTCACCCCATTCGAACTCTTCCCACACATCATGACTGTTTTCACCAGGTTTATTTAATAAGGACTCCATTTTGGGCTGGATTCTGGCTGGAGGCTTATTTTCATAAGCTGAATGAACCCTGTAACTCCACTTATCAAAAGAACCATTTAAAAGAATTTCCTGTGAAACCATATCAAAATCATCATCTTCTATATAGGTATTGACTTGATGGTAAATTAACCCCATATCTTCAATATCCCAGGTGTATATAGTAGTAAACCATCTTAATTTTTTATCTGTTTGCAAAACGAGGCCATTAACTGACTTCCTTCCTTTTCGCATTCCAACCCATAAACATTTATTAGGCCACGGTCTGCCTACAGACAATGATTCACTATCAATTATAAAATCAAGCTCAGGTATGGAGATGGATTTAAGAGTGCATTTATTCGCCATGCGATGAAAAAGTTTAGGGACAATATGTAGGTACATATCTATTTCCTTTATCTTTATCGTAGTCAAAGAAGTTCTGATTTGTTGACCTCATGGTAAACAAGTTCACCATTGCGTATTAAAGATAAGTCTTTAATATTGCGCAAAAATAAAAAGACAGACTCATTAGTATCATTAATAAAAAAATGATAAAAAACTCAACCATTTCAGGTATATTAAATTTTCTGTGTACAGTTCTTAATAAAAATTGACCCGTTGCCACCCAGAAGGCAAAGAAACAAACCACGAACACTGAATTATCGAGTAAATCGTATAACGAATACATCCAGTGACCAGCAGGATATGGCAAACCAAAAGAAGAATGCATTTCTTTCCCCCATTATGATTTTGAAGTATTCAGCATTAGTATTCATCTTCATAAGGTAGCCAATCGTAATCGTTTGAGTTCCAGTCAATTGGAAGAAATGGTTCTGTTTGTTTATGGCAGGAGAGGCAAACATAAATATTTTTCTCTTTATGAAAAATCATCGACTTACATTTATCACAGTCGCACCAACCCTCGACTGGTTCAGGGCATTCAGGTAATTCTGTCTCCTGATGTTTACCATATTTTTCCCATTCCTCGGCATCCTGATAACCTCCCCATACTGCTTGTGTAAAACTATCGATATAGTCACCTGACTCATTTTTATCAAAATTAAATTTATATACTTCGCCATTTAGTTCAAATGACATATCAAGGTCAGGTAGTAATTGCTTTTCGAAGCGTTGTTGTAACTCTTTCTTTTCTTTGGGTGATAAAGCCATAAAAACCTCTATCAGTTAGTTATGTTTGTATCGCCACTCCCACGGTGGAACCGGATTTGCATCGGCCCACAAACCGCGTTTTTGTTCCTGCGCTTCCCGTTGCAGAGCCGGTAATGACTCATCCACGTTGTAACGTTCATATACCCATGCAGCGCCAGACTGAACCATAAAGCGGCTGGCATCCGTGCCGTTCGTCGTGAACACATGACCGATAATGCGTCCGTAGCGGTCTTTATGTGAATAAGAGACTGTCACCTGTTTACCTGCAACCAGAGTTTTAAGCTGACTAGTTGACCAGCGTCCAAAAGGTTGTTTCTTTTCAGGGGCATCGATGTTTATCAATCGGACTCGGATCGGAACTTCATACACAACAATTTTTGCGGGTAGTGTTTTAATTTCTATGGTGTCGCCATCGAGAACGCGAATAACTTTCCCCTGAAGAATTTTCTGGTTAAATGTATAAGGTATTCCACCTGCATTTGCAGACTGAAAAGCGGTAAGCAGATAAATAAATATTGTTAATAAGATTTTCATAAAAGATTAACGTTAATTTGTCTGTACAATGGATAGAGCGTTATTCTTATTTTCTTCCTGCCGCTTCATCGAAAAATGATGATTTTCCTACTGCTGCGGCATCATACTGAAATGAATATCCAAAATCATCGTCATGCTCAAAACCTGTATTTTCTCCATTTTTTAGTCTGGAAAGAATAATCTCAAGTTGACTGATTATATCTTCCCTTTCACTATGACGAGTGCCTTGTAAGAGAATAGTTACTTGTTGCAAAGGATATGCATGTTCAATCCATGCCTGGCTAGGTCCAGAGTGCGTTGCATATAAATTTTTTTGTGCCGAAATATTATTCAGAAAACAGGCTAAATCATCATTGGGATAAATTTCTTTAATATTGTTAATGTCGGATGTTAGTTTTACAAGTTGGAATGGTGGAGAATTTTTGTCTTCATTGTTGTCTCCTTTATCGTATTCTGGAAACACAATTAACAAAGGTGCACCATTAGTTCTCTTCATAAAGCGGGTTACTAGCCGCCCAATATATTTATTGGACATATGCTGTTCAATGTCCAGGACAGCATATTCCTCCGCTGGGAACATTTTGTTTTTTTCGATGGATTTAATTTTTCTGGTAAGATGAATGTTTCTGATAAGCAAACCTACTATCAGGAAGTAAATAAATATCCAGAATAAAAAATCACTCTGTAGTTGTTCTATCATAAGTGAATCCTCTAATTTGTTAATGGACAAATCATTACCCGTTCATCAATGTTTGTAGGAAGTTCGCCAGGAGTAGGGACGCGTTCTCCTCGCTGGGCGGCTTGTGCCAGTGTTCGTAGCAGCAACACGCTGGCATGAAATATGGCCTGTTCTTTTGTGGCTGCGCTTGTTTCCAGGTCGAAATCACTCAGAGTTACAACGACTTGCCCGTTTCTGTTCTCGACCGTTGCCGGGTAGGGAACAAAATAGGGAGCGATCTTGCTGGTTTGCTTGCGTCGGGCATCGAGTTTACTGACAAGTTGATAAGCCCGAAGGTGTGTGTATCGTTTCAACATGTTCAGGGAGCGATGGCCTGAAATAGCGGCAACTTCAATGACATTCAATGTACCAAGTTCGAAAAATCGGCTGATAGCCTCATGACGGAGGTCATGAAAATGCAAGTTTTCTATCTTCAGTTCCTGAAGTGCTGTTCGCCAGGCACTTTTGAACCCCGAAGATGTATAAGAAAAAATATTACCGTTAAGCTGTATTGGCAGCATTTGCAGGTAACTACGGGCTTTCCTGGATAGCGGAACATCGCGTGGAGCACCATTTTTGGTTGTTGGAAGATGAGCTACCCCATGTTGCAGATCGACGTGTTCCCAACGCAATGACAAGATTTCACCTTGTCGCATTGCTGTTTCCAGCGCCAGATGAAAAATGACGTAAAGAGCCTGGTTTTTTTCTTTGAAATACCGCGAAAGTCGGCGTTCTTCTCCTGAAGTCAGGCGACGATCGCGCCCGCTACTGATTTTGGGTTTTCTGACCAGTTCGACAGGATTCATGCGGCATGTTCCCCATTCCACACGGGCGATATTGAATAATGATGACAACAGGGCAAGTTCAAGACGGACGGTGTTTCCGGTTATTTGACGCCCCGTTCGGGGGTTAATTTGCGCCAACCGTTGATCCCGATAATTGGCAATATCAACAGTGGTAATGTCATCCATATAGCGTTCAGCAATAGGGTGACGTTTAATCACATTTACGCGATAAAACTCCTGTAGATGACCTTTTTTGTGGATGGATACTGTCTTCAGGTATTTGTCCAGCGCCCGGCTGATTGTCATTTTGCGAATTTTGATTTTCTGAAACATATCCCCTCCAGACAAAAAAGGGGGGAAGGTAGAGATTCTTGCTTCGAAATGCAATATCACCGTGCCAATCCGGTACGTGGAAAAAAATTGGCGCAGGTGATAGCCAAATTGTTACCGCTTCAGCTACTGCGTGGCGTTGGCCAGGAGCAACGGCAACATGTCCATCTGGCAAGAAAGTCATTGGTGGAGGCGGTCAATGCAGATCAAATACCGGATTTATATGGCTCACGCGTTCCATGCCTTCAGGCAACAATGCATGGACTGCCAGTTGCGACACGACCGAAGATCAAAATGGTTCCATTACAGTTTACGCCATTTGCCAGTGACGATACTTATCACTGGCAAACCACGATGTAACTACATTTCCCCGACAGGTCAGTTCGGTGAGTACCGCCATAAAAGTTGTATTCGTCATAGAAGCCGCATTTCACAATTCGATTGGCATCATAGGTTGCAACTGACCCCGCAAAATAATTCGGCTTCCACCCGTGCGGATTTTCTGCATTACTGACACTCCAGGTACACTGGCTGGCAGAAAAACCAGATGGCAATGGGATCTGTTGTCCATTTGCTATTTTTCCTGTCAGAACAGTGCTACCTGATGCCCTTCTCCACGTACCGGATTGGCACTGGCCTCCGTGCCAATCCGGTATCTGGACAACGGCAAAAGTGAACTTCACTACCAGTACGTACAATATCGGGAAAAACACCCGAAATCTGAGCATTGGCGTACATGCGTACTGTTCGTGGACATACCTTAATGGTGCGCCTTTTGGTGGGTTTCAGCAGGTATACTCCGACCAAAACAAGGTTTGGTATGTGAATAATTATGCGTGGGGAAATTATGAGTCCGGCGGCACAATTACTGTTACATGCCTGAATCTTCCTGGTGCTGGGATTTAACCGAAGGGGCAACAATAAGCATCAACGTGTTCCTCATCAACGCCATCACCAATGCCATACATGCGTGTACCTGTCATGATAAATCCGGTCGGGCATTGAATGGGTTTGTAGTAGATAGATCCTCCACTTTTCCCGCCAATGAAGTGATTCATTGCTACAGATGATTGATACCACTTACAGGCGGAGTAGTTCACTTTATTGCCACCAGACCACCGACCGGATTGGCACTGGCCTCCGTGCCAATCCGGTGTGTGGAGGGCATTAGGTGGAAAGCTCAAGGTTACTCAACTTTCCAGCACTGGTTACTTGGGGCAATTTGACTTTTGTGCCATTGCCAGAATGGGAAATGCTGAGGATTCTCATTACTGCCAGGTAGTCGAGAGTCCATCTGGTTCACGAAAATGGTACAAATACGAGCACAAGACAGGTTGTATTGCGTCCTGTGTAACTCTCAATTAAGTTTGGTATCCAAAAACTGAAAATACCCCTGAGCCACAAGAGTAGTTTTGGGCCGGATAAGAGGTGATCTGATAAGTTGCGCCAGCAGGGACAGCAAAAGAGATGAATGCTGTCTTCCCATAAGATGGGTTGTTGCTCGCATTTGTGCTAATCAATACCCCTGCAACGTATCCCTGCAATCTGGATGTGTTAGCGCAATCTCCCCCGGCGGAACCACCATTCCCTCCAGAGGCGTAAACAAACAGCGTACCACTTCCTGTATTGCGACCAGTAAATGATCCTCTGTGTGAGCCAAGATTACTGTAACTACCGTTAGAGGAACCGGAAGTTCTCCACACACCGGATTGGCACGAAAGTATCGCCCCTGTACTGTCGCGGCCTACAAGCCCGTTAGGGGAGCAGGAAGCGCCAGCCGTTGCTGTTTTTTCAAGCTGTAAATACTCGCCTGTATAGAGGCGTCCATCAGCGCGTACAGTTCCACCTTTTACCTGGCCGCCAGTATAAATCCCTTTATTATTCACGCTGCGCAACCAGGACGAATCGGACATATACCAGCCGCCACCATAGGTACTGTTCATCCAGCCTTTGCTGTTTTTTGTGACCAGCCAGCCATTATTCGAAGTGATATCGCCGTTGGTTGTGGCTGTATTTCCTGAAATTGCGCCAGAGAACGTACCGTTACGTGCGCTGATATCGCCGGAGAGCGCGGCGGCGTTGCCGTTTAAAGTGCCGACGTTGTTCAGATTGTTGCTGTTCATATCAATCGCCGTATGCATCCTGTTAAGGTCGGGACGAT
>JAEWTL010000068.1 GCA_023459495.1 Bacillota bacterium
ATACCAGAAATAGCCCTTGTAAAGTACTGTATCTATCAACAGTCTTGCTTCTGCTTGATTAAACTCATAGCCTCCTTTGAAATCCATGATATTCCCGATATTACATGCAGGAATAATTTGAATGTAAGTATTTGGTTGAGTAATAGCCTCGCACTCTTTCATTTTTGCTAAAAAGATTAGCCACTCTTTTTGTCCCAAAGAATCAAAATGCAATTCTTGGTACTCCGACAAATCACGAGTAAATGATTCATGCCCCCAAAGGGAATCCACCTTATAGGAAGGAAGCTGAATTCCAAACACCTTTTCAATTTGACGCTTTGAAAAAGGGGTATATTCAGAAGATGCAAAGAAGCTCCAAACATATATTCCCCCGATAGATAAAATTATACCTGCGATGAATGTTAATACAATATACTTTACAATCTTAGTAAGCATCAGATTTTGCGCAGTTAGATTTTGTATATTATAGAAAAGTAAGTGAGCATAAAGTCCGTAATCCTTTTTTCATTAATCAGAATCAAAAATGTCATTGATAAAACTCATATGCAGGTAAACCAGTTGATGCGATTGCCCATTTATGTTCATATATTCATTACTAAAATCCGCCATAAAAGGAACCCATGGCTTTTCAGCACGTGCAATCGCAACTAATTCTTGAATCAATTCAAATCTTTTTGGTAGTATAAAATAGACACTATCTTCGTAAGGATGTAGAGTAACTGATTTCCTCAAACCCGTATTTACTATCGGATTTGCTGTAACTAATATTGTATCGCCATAAATACTATGGTGTCCAGGTGAAATATCTAATATGAAATATTCTTGCATAATTCTTTATTTCAATTTACATATTAAAACCAATCATCCTCGTCATCTATATCATCTATATCCGGTAGTTCTTTATTCCAATATTCTGTTTGTCGAATATGCTTAATATCCTGATAGGCTTCTAATGTTTTTTCATTTATCCATTCAGTATTGTCATTTGCAAATAACAATTCAATTGCTCCATCCTTCCAACATGCTATTATTTGGTCAATAAGCGCTTTTGAATAAATATCCAAATGCCAACCGCGAGATTGTTCAATTTCTTCTATAAAATCAGATATACTGCCATAATGCTGTTTTTCCCATAATGCCAATAACGGTTTCTTGAAAAAGTCCAATAATAATAATGCAACCAAACACCCAAGTTTATTTTTAGATTGTATTAGTTCGTCAGCAGTATGAAGCATCCATTCATACTCATAGGACGGCTCTAATCGTAGCATACCTTTGGTATGTATTAAAGATACCATAGGTGTAGTATTAAGTACAGCCCCCAGAATCCCATATTTCTGAATCTTAGGACTCACAAGACCCTGCATTTTCCCATTTTGAGTTTCAAACTCCATATATTTATTAGAGGGTCCTTGGGCTATAATGTGAGAAATCTTACATTGGTCTGGATTATCTTTTATCTTAATAACACTAACTTTCATTTGTGCCTCAAACTCAAAAAATGTTAATGATTTACTACACAAAAAATTCCAGTCATAAGAATTGTTTATTCTGTATTCAGCTCGATGAAATGCTCCTATTAAATTTCGGAGTTCTTCTTTGGTCAGCATATATCATTCGACAAATCTGCCGTCCCCCACAGATGGTTAGTAGTAAAAAGAAAGCGCAGGACTGAAAGCCTATTTTACTAAAGCAGGTTCTGGAATACCTCGATGGATAAAACAAGCAACAGCCCTACGCCTATATACTTGTGATAAGTATACGACGAAAGGATAAGTCCGCTTATTCTCACCATCAATGAATTTTCCAGATTCGCTTTATGGGAATAAACTTACACTTTCCGTGTCAGTTAGTATGTTCCACAAAAGTAGAAAACTAACTCGGATAATGCAATAACTTATCCTATTTTTTAGGACTGTTGCAGTAACAAATTTCGGCCAAAAGTTCCAGATAATCAATATTGATTACCGGAAATGTTTACTCTTGCTTGCAGGGGTCTGCCCTGATGTAAGCCACAAGGCAGATTATAGCCCAGACAACAAGCGTTATATACAAGTCCTTCATAAGCGAGAATTTAAAGTTAAATCGGATTTACCCCCTGAGAGGAGGGCAAAAATAAGGAGGCATGGATTGCTCCACACCTCTCCTTTGTATTCAAACCTCCGGAGCTATCCCCGGATGATTTGCAGATAGTATTCCAGACTTTGGATCACCACATCTTCGATGAACTCCACAAAAGCCGAGTTATCCCCCGAAGATGCTTCTTCCAAAGTTTGGTAGTAGCGGCGTCTTGTGTCATTATCCCCTTTGATATTGGCAATGGGATAGCCGTGTTGCATCAATATAAGATTCATCAACAGGCGTGCTGTCCGGCCATTGCCATCTATAAAGGGATGGATAGATACGAATTTCTCGTGCATCTGAGCTGCCAATACAACCGGGTGCATGGAATCCTTGTTTGCCTCATACCATTGAAACAGTCCATCCATTTTAGGCTGTAACAAATAAGGCTGAGGTGGAATGTGTTTACTACCGCTGATAATGACAGGCACCCGGCGGTATTTCCCGGCATTCTCCTTATCTATGCTGTGCAGGACAATGGAGTGAATATCCAACAACACCCTTTCCGAAACAGGCTCTTTCTTCTGTGCTATGTCCTTGATAAAGTCAATAGCTTCTTTGTGGTTGATAGCTTCCAGATGCTCCCTCAGCCCTTTGCCTGCAATGGTAATGCCTTTGTTGACCACCATTTCCGTCTCATTGAGGGTCAACGTATTTCCCTCGATGCGGTTGCTGTCATAGGTATACTCAATCTCCAGAGCCTCCGTAATGCGGTAATTTTCATTGGCCCTGTATTGATTCAGTTCACCTAAAAGGGTGTCTATCTGTTTCAGCTTGTCATCCATACGCACAAAAATACACAAATTTCAGACAAAAGATAATTTCCGTTGCTCTTTTGGAGGGCTTGTACACCTATCTTTCTATTATATAAGGGAGATAGATGTACAACCCATGCGCAGATAGATTGTATTATTATAAAACAACTAAGTGCGCACCCTCCAACTTTCATATCATAATGGAGAAAGTGAGAGAGGGATGGTGATACTCTAAAGAGCGTGGGTGATAAGACTGAGGTGTGGGTTGGAAAGAAAGAGGGTTTGGAATCTCAGACAGTCATTCTACGCACTTAGTTTTGGAATATATAGAAAGTAAGTGCGTAAGGTGGGTAAGCTGTCGAATTTTTTTGTTCCATTTCCCTATAAGGTGCAGGTTCTGAAAATCCGACAGCCTTTTCCTTACTCCACAAACCACCTGTATTCACTCTCCCCATAAACGGCCTTGTTGATGCCCTCAGCCAACTGTGAGGCATTGAGTGCCCTATCCAAGAAATTGTCGATGTAGGAGGACTTATTGGCCCCTGTCAGGAGGTTATAGACCCTCCACATGGAAATCTCC
>JAEWTL010000069.1 GCA_023459495.1 Bacillota bacterium
GGCGCTGGCCATCGCGGCTTATGTGGAGCCGCTTGTGGCACAGCAGCAGGCCGTTGAAGTGGCGATCAACGCCTGCACCACCATCGACGCGGTCAAGGCGATCACCATCGCCTACGGATCATGAAGCGGATAAGCGCCCTGTTCATGACGGGCGGGGCGTTGTACTTCCTGTTTGAAACACTATGGCGGGGTTATTCTCACTGGACGATGTTTGTTCTCGGCGGGCTGTGCTTTGTGCTGGTGGGCGGCCTTAATGAGTTTTTGCCGTGGGAGATGCCGCTGCTGCACCAAATGTTGCTCGGAGGGCTGATTATCACCGTGGGCGAGCTGCTGACCGGCATTGTTGTGAACCTCTGGCTGGGCTGGAACGTGTGGAATTATACGCTGTTGCCGGGCAATCTGTGGGGGCAAATCTGCCCGCAGTATAGTTTGCTGTGGGTGCTGCTTTCGGGGCCTATAATCATCCTTGATGATATCCTACGCTGGCGATGGTACCGCGAGCGAATGCCATCGTATAAACTGTTATAAAATCCGCGTCCCCGCTGCTGAGAAGTGGCGGGGATTTTTGCGGGCAAAATGAAAGGGGTCTTGTTTATGAAAACGAATGACGTCAAAGGGGTATTTGTTGCAATCTTCACCGTGGTTAATGCGTGGCTGGGGACGCTGGCACCACTGATCTATCTGCTACTGATCCTGCAAATCACCGACTACTTCACGGGTATCACCGCCGCACCGTACCGTGGCGAAGCGCGCACCAGCGAAAAGGGGTTCCGGGGTATCGCTAAAAAGATTTGCATGCTGGTGCTTGTCGGCCTTGGTATGGCGCTGGACTGGCTGCTGTTCTATGTTGCCGGAACGGTGGGCATTGTTTCGCCGGTGAAGTGCCTGTTCGCTGCGCTGGTGACCGTCTGGCTGATCGCCAATGAGATCATCAGCATTCTGGAGAACATCGGCGACATCGGCGTGGAGTCGCCCGCGTTCCTGCTGCCCATGATCCAGTGGGTGAAGCAGCAGGCCGAGGACAAAGGCAAGTCCAACACGGGGGTGTAAGGCATGAAGGGGATTGACGTTTCGCATTATCAGGGCGTGATTGACTGGGCGAAGGTTAAAGCCGCCGGTTATGAGTTCGGCATGATTAAGGCTACTTTTGGCTGGGACAACGACAAGCAGATTGACCCGAAAATGGTGGCCAACATTGCCGGATGTGAGGCCGTGGGGCTGCCTTACGGCTTCTATCATTATTCCTATGCTGAAAGCCCGGAGGACGCCGCACAAGAAGCGGCGTTTTTCTTGCGGCATATTGCGCCGTACAAGCCCACCATGCCAGTGGCGTTCGACTTCGAGGAACCGTTCCAGATTGGCGGCACGAAAAACGGGATTACATATCCGGGCTACAGTCTGGAAAAGCAGCTTTGTATCATCGAGGCATTTTTGAGTGTTATCGAAAAGGCCGGTTACTTCGGCATGATCTACATGAGCGCCTACTATCTACAAAAGCTATATAACTACGCACCGGCCAGAGTGACCAAATTCGCGGCATGGGTTGCACAGTATGCGAGTACCTGCACCTACACGGGTAAGGTGGGCATATGGCAGCATGGCGTGATTGGATTCAAGGGTGTGAAAGGCAAGGACTTCACCATTGATGGTGTTGTGCCGGGCTTGGGTGAGAACTGCGACGTGAATGTCGGCTATGTGGATTACCCGAGCATTATTAAATTTGCAGGGCTAAATGGCTGGGGCAAAACGGACGAGCCGGACAAGGACACCGACGCGGAGCCGGACTACAAGGCGCTGTATGAGGGATTGCTGGCCAAGCTGCGGGCGTTGGTGAATGGGGAATAAAGTTTGTAGCTATACGACGAATGGGCCTCCTGATTTTTTCAGGAGGCCCATTATTTTTATGTTATAAGATATTGTGTAGAAAGTTGTCCTATAATTTTGGCGATTTATTTAGATCGCGAAACTTGTAACGTACTGTAATAATATGTATAATGGTGGAAAATGTTTCTTATTTACCGAACATTAAGTTGGTCTATCGACATATCATAGTAAAATTATGCGTAACTCCTTTACGACGGATCTTAGTAATAATAAACAACTCGTCCAATGGTATGCCATAGCATCGTTAAAAACATATAACATGTAATAAATATTGAATAGTTAATTTATAAGGAGATAAATAAAATGATAGAATTCGATCCTTCGGAATACATAAGAGGGTTACAGCAATTACTGATATCAGATAAAAAGAAAATAGCTTTTTTATGTGGCGCAGGAACTTCCCTATCACATAAACAATCAAATTCCATTTATGTCCCAGCTGTTCAAGATATGACCAAAAAAGTTGAGGCCAATATAACTGCTGAAGCCAAATATCAAGATGCTATTCAAGAAATTAAAGCGGAAATTGGCCAAGAATATTATAACGTTGAAGCCTTACTAACCAACATTGAAGAAAAAAGAAATATAATTGGAAACGGCGTTTTAAATGGTCTATGCAAAGATGATTTTGATAGACTTAAAGAAATTATTAAGAACAAGATACGGGAACTTGTTAGCGTACATAACTTGGTTACGTCCGATGCAGAAAAAAGTGATTTAATTCATTCCGATTTTGCTGAATGGATTTGTCAGGCTGACAGAAAATATCCAGTTGAAATATTTACAACCAACTATGATTACCTTTTTGAAATAGGACTTGAATATAAAGGTGTACCATACTATGATGGATTCACAGGTAGTTTTGAGCCTTTTTTTAATGCCGACTCTGTTGAAAATCTAAATTTTATGCCCCAGCAAACCAAACTGTGGAAGGTTCATGGTTCCTTGGGCTGGCATATTAATGAATCAAATAAAAAAGTACTGCGTAGAAGTTCAGATAAAAATGACATTCTAATTTATCCATCGGTTTTAAAATATGCAAATTCTAAAAAGCAACCATATGTATCACTGATGGATAGGCTGACAAATTTTATTAAGCAACCCGATTCGGTTCTATTTGTATGTGGTTATTCTTTTGGCGATGAACATATTAATGAGCGGATTATGACAGCTTTAAATAGTAATACGACTGCTCACGTCTATGTTTTGTACTTTGATATGATTCGTGAGGATAAAAAAAGGCAATATGCTTTAAAAGAGGATTGTTATCTAAGCAAACTGGCAAAAGAAAATAGCAAATTATCAGTATTTGCTTATAGAAACGCTGTAATAGGATGTCAGTATGGTACTTGGAGGCTCAAAAGAGAACCCGACAAAGAGGATACTATACAAACTTCTTTATATTTTGATGAAGATGCTCCAATAGATACTGATGCTGAAATTGGTGAAGAGAGAAAAGATAATTTACAATGGACAGGTTTAGGTGAGTTTATATTACCAGATTTTAATCGGTTTGTATCATTCCTCAAATCTATGATCTCATAATATCGGATTGGAGACATATTATGACTAATTTGCAGACAGAAATAGGTGAAATTGTCAATGTAACTGGCAATATTTTAACGATAGAAATACTGGATTCTATAAAGTCAAATATGCCAGTGATTGATGGTATTGTTTATCGTATTGGGCAAATCGGTTCTTTTTTAAAAGTGCCTCTGGGTTATTCAAATTTATTTGGTATTGTGACTCAAGTTGGAGCAGCAGCAATACCAGACAATATGCGCGAAATATATGAGAACAACTATTTTGCATTTAAAAATAGGCAATGGCTTAACATGGTTTTAGTTGGTGAACAAGTAGGGAAAAAATTTGAAAGAGGTGTATCTCAATCACCAACTACAGGTGATAAAGTACATATTGTCACAATAAGGGATCTGGATATTATTTACGGAGGATATGATGAATCGAATTCAATCACAGTAGGAAATATTAGTATTTCTGAAAGTCTTAGCGCAAAACTTGATATTAACAAGTTGATATCTCGACATTTTGCAATATTAGGATCGACTGGTAGTGGAAAATCGAATGCTGTGGGTGTATTGTTAAATTCAATTACAAATAAACACTTTAAAAGTTCAAGAATATTAGTCATTGATCCCCATGGGGAATATAGTAGCGTTATAAATAAAGATAGTATTATTTATAAAATTAGAAGCAATTCGGAAAGCAATGAGAAAGAATTATATGTACCTTTCTGGGCATTGCCGTTTGATGAGCTTATGAGCATATTTTCAAGTAATCTTAATGACCAAAATAGAGAATATATCAGAACAAAAGTTGTCGAAGCAAAACTCAAAACAGTTAAAGAGCAAAATATTCAAATTGAAGAAGAGCTAGTAACTGCTGATTCTCCAGTACCTTTCAGCATTAAGAGGTTATGGTTTGATTTAGATGATTTTGAAAGACAGACTTTTACAGAACGAGCTAAGCCAGAAACAAAAACCAGTTTAAAAGTTCAAGGTGATGTGGACAAATTAATATCGAATGAGTATCAACCCGCTAGTGCCGGTGGTGGTGCACCATTCCTAAACAACCAGGCCAAGGGCATATTACGGTTTTTAGACACTGTTCGTATTAAACTGAAGGATTCTAGGTATAGTTTCTTATTTGAGCCCGGCGATTATTCACCAACAGAATCAGGGGAAACTAAAAAAAGACTGAGTTCATTGCTTTATGACTGGTTGGGGAATTCTAGCAAGGTAACAATCTTGGATTTATCCGGAATACCAAGTGAAATAATGACTTCTACTTCTGGAACATTATTAAAAATAGTATATGATGCGCTATTTTGGGGACAGAGTTTAGATATTGGAGGAAAAAATCAACCATTACTTATTGTATTGGAGGAAGCTCATAGCTATTTGAAGGCAGGAGATACATCTGTAGCGTCTAGGATCGTACAGACCGTTGCAAAAGAAGGGAGAAAATATGGCGTTGGACTTGGACTTATTACGCAACGCCCATCAGAGTTAGACGAGACGGTGTTAAGTCAATGTGGGACAATTATAGCATTGCGAATGAATAACAGTAAAGATCGAAGCTATGTTGGTGCAGCCATTCAAGATGAACTTCAAAGCATGGTTGATCTACTACCCAGTCTTCGTACTGGCGAAGCGATAATTTCTGGAGAAGGAGTAAAAATTCCTTCGAGGATTCAATTTTATAAATTAGGACATGCACCAAAGAGTTCTGATCCTGTTGTCTCACAAAGGTGGATGGATGATAAGGCCATAACCCTTGAAGCATATGAGAAACTCGTAAAGCTTTGGCAAAATCAAAAATTGGCAATGGAGGATAAGCAAAATGGATAATGCAAAGATGGAACCAGTTAGTTCATCAAATGTGGAGAGTGTCGGTTATGATGAAGAAAATCAGATTCTTTATGTTAGATTTCTTTCCGGTTTATTGTATATGTATAAAAATGTTAATAAGCCAGAATATGAAGCACTATTATCTGCCCCATCTATTGGATCATATTTGCACAGAAATATAAAAAATGTTTATCCGTATGAGAGAATAGAATGATCTTATAAGTGGCCATCCTATATGCACATGATGTTTGGGATTAAACGTAATGATAGAAAAAAGAATTCGCATCATGTTTATATAAGACAATACCCACAGGACAACTTGAGCGAGAAAAGGCACTACATAGTATTGGACAAAGCTTTATTACAACTCTATTACTACTCAGTATTAATTTAAAACTTTATAATCAGGTTTCTTTAACGAATGGCATATAAAGGATAACTTGCAAAATACCGCTCTGGAATAAGCATTCCAGAGCGGTATTTTTATAATACAATCTTAAAAAGAGTATATCCGAACACTGTACCCCACACCCAAAAAGATGTAAAATAAGGGGAAGTGTTCGGATAAGGTTGCGATGGTGAGCCACCGGGGATTCGAACCCCGGACCCTTTGATTAAAAGAGCCCCCGAATGTCATTAAAGCTACTTTCTAAGTATGATTTAGACAAGTGGTAGTACTGCCTTTTTGTAAAAGCGGCATCGGAATGTCCCACAATTTCTTTCACTACATAATCTGGAAGATTATGTTCAAAAAGTGTTGTTATGTAGTTATGCCTAAACATATGTGAAGTAATGTTTTCAATATTCTCATCAGGATAAGCGGCTTTTAAATCATTTAGCCATCTTCGGTGCATTTTTTTAAAAGAAGTATGTGTATGTGGGAGGCCTGTTGTCTTTTGAGTGAAAATATAATCATCGTCATGGCCTTTCTTTTGAATTAATAAGGATAAAAGTTTTTCTGGTATGGGTACTGCTCTAAATCCGTTCTCAGTTTTGGGTTCTTTTATGATTGGTGCATTTTGCTTAAAAGCGATCGCTTTATGTATGTTTAATATCTGTTTATCAAAATCAATGTCATTCCATTGCAAGGCCAATGCCTCTCCACGACGAATACCAGTATAAAAAAGAGTTAGAAAATAAAGCTGATACTCATGTTCAAAAGCCAAAAGCTTCTCGATAGAGTTTTCCGAAATAGCATTTCTGCGATTATATTTTGTATTGCTGGGCAAAGTGAGCAACAATGCAGGATTTTTTCAGTATATTCTTGAATCAGTGCATGCCGATATATTTGAGTAATGACAACTTTCAGCTTGTGAAGTTGACTTTTTGAGTATCCTTCCGCATTCTTATCGTTAATAACCTTTTGGAGGTTCGCGTATTTTATATCTTGAAAACTCAGCTGGTGAATGGTGCTTAATAAATTAATGCAGCATTTATAATTCACCTGTGTTGAATATGATATGGCACCCTTGTGGGTTTCCATCCATTCTTGTGCAACTTCTAAAAATGTCATGATATGTCTCCTTAAATGTGATAGTGCATCAATAGCGAGTATTATTTTACAACATTCTATAAAAGCGGAGAATAAACCAATGAAAATTGAAGTATTCAAACTCGCCATATATAATAATCCGACCATAAAGGCGAAGGCGTCCATTACAATTGAAGACGCACTGGCCATAAACGATATAGTTCTTAAACAAACCGATAAAGGGAAGTATATCATAAATTTTCCTACAAAGGAAAAACAGGGTGAACGATACAACGTCGTCCACCCTGTTTCTTTAAAAGTACGAAACCAGATACTTAGTACCATACTTGCAGCATATCTAAATAAGCTGCAGGAGGAATAAACCAATACTGACAATGGAGGAAAACACATGAAAACAATCGCGGTAATCAACATCAAGGGCGGCGTAGGAAAAACCATTTCAGCCGTCAACATTGGCGCTATCCTCAATGCCCAGGGCAAACGGGTGCTGCTGGTGGATTTAGACGCCCAGGCCAATGCCACGCAGCTGCTTAACTGTTACGGTAAAGGGGACGGCTCCATT
>JAEWTL010000070.1 GCA_023459495.1 Bacillota bacterium
CTCTATAAGGGTTTGGGACTATCCCAACAAGCAAACACGCCGGGCGAGGCGGTTTTCGGGAGTGGGCTACACTCCCTATGCTTGCTGCGGTATCTTTTCACTTCCTCATACGGAGAAAAACGGAAAATGCCAAAGGAGCGGAGAAAATAAAAACGCCATGAGCTTTTATTGCTCACAGCGTCATTCTTGTGGAAAGTAGACTGTTATTCGTCCTCTGTTTCGACTTCCTTAACCTCTTTAGCCGTAGCGGTAACTATCCGTAATCCTTTATCGCTCATATTATCAAGCAGACTATCAAGCTGTCTGCGTTGTGTGGACTTAGCCGTTTCTCTATTCGGAAAAAAGAATTGGTCTACCGATACGTCTAAAATTGTGACAAGCTCATAAAGGATTTGCAGACTTGGATGTTGTCCGCTGTTTTCAATGGACGCAATATACCGAGGGGCAATGTTCATTTGGTCTGCTAACTGGTTCCTTGATATACCCTTTGCCTTTCGCGCCGCTTTTATAGCTTGCCCGAAAGCCTTAAAATCGTATTTGTTGACTGTGCGCTTCATGTAATTTCACCCTATTACATTTTACTGTTCACCTTTTCTTTTAGATATGATTACACGGTTCATATAGTTGAGCGCAATATATCATTGTATATGCGCCTGTTTTGCCTAAAGTGTTTTTGTAAACGTATACTGCCTTGACATAATAGGTGATACAATATATAATACATACTAAGAGTCGGTATGTTTGGTGAGGTGATAGTATGGCTCGTAATAAGTATCCAGAAGTAACGATAAATCGTATCCTTGATACAGCAATGAAATTGTTTATGGCGAAAGGGTATGAACATACAACAGTTCAAGATATTATCGATGAACTGGGAGATTTAAGCAAAGGTGCAATTTACCATCATTTCAAATCCAAAGAAGATATAATGGACGCTGTAAATGCCCGCATGTTAAAACAAGGCATTGGAAGTATGAAAACAATCGCAGCGGATAATAGTTTGACCGGAATTGAAAAACTGCACAAAGTTCTTTTGTTTTCTATATCTTCTGCCAAACAAGAAGCTATTGATAGTATCATGCCGTCATTTATGAAAAATCCACAGTTGTTAGCTTTACACATGCGTGATACTTTAGGCTCTGCTTCTAATCTATTTGTTGGTATAATTGAAGATGGGGTAAGGGACGGTTCTATACAAACGGCACAACCGCGCGAATTATCTCAAATGATACTTATATGTTTCAATGTTTGGATAAACCCTTGGCTGTATTCATGGAAGCCAGAAGAAATAAAGAATATTGTGACCTTTATCAAAAATACATTTGAGCAAATTAATGTTCCTATAATGACCCCGGAAATCATAAAAGCCTTAGAAGAACTTTATGCAATTACAGGCAGAGAATAGTTGTTCATCATTTTGGAATGACTATTTTTTTGTTCTAATACATACCGCACGTCGGTTTGATATAAGGAGGAAACTATTTTGAGAAATGCTTCATGGAAACAAAAGTTTCTTACTATTGCATTAGGACAGACAATCTCACTGGTCGGGAGTTCTGCCGTGCAGTTTTCATTGATATGGTGGATGGCAAGTAAAACGGCATCTCCAATGTTGCTTGCGTTAGCAGGTTTATCTGCTTACATACCACAATTTGTTCTGGGGCCGTTTCTTGGCGTTTGGATTGACCGCTTAAAGAGAAAACAAGTAATCATTATCGCAGACTTATTTACAGGCATGATAGCTCTAATGTTTTCAGTTCTCTTCTTTATTGATGAGCCGCCGTATTGGTCTGCTTGTATAGTTCTTGGTGTCCGGGCAATAGGGAATGTGTTTCACACTCCTGCAATACAATCTGTTACACCAATGCTTGTTCCTCAAAATGAGCTTGTTCGCGCAAATAGCTGGAACCAATTTATGCAATCTGGTTCATTGATGTTAGGGCCAGTTGTAGGAGCGGCTATGTATGCTATTTTACCTATGCCAATCATTTTAATTTCTGATATGGCAGGAGCGATAATGGCAGCAACTACGGTTGCAATAACTAAAATACCTGAACTAAAGCCACAAATAAAAAGCGGATATAACTTTATTTCAGAAATGAAAGAGGGTATTTCGGTTTTTTTACTAGACAAAAAGCTCTGTATTGTAACTGTTGCAGCCGCAATATGTATGATTTTCTATATGCCCCTTTCTTCATTTTTTCCACTGATGTCAAGCAGCTACTTTCATGTTACAGCTTGGCAAGCAAGCGTTGTTCAATTCGGTTACGCCGGAGGAATGATGTTGTGTTCTCTGTTGGTTAGCCTATATGGAACGATTAGAAATAAGATAAAGGCCGTGCATTTAGGTCTATTAGGATTAAGTATTACAATCTTCTTATGTGGTATTCTTCCCGAAACCAGATTTGCCTTTTGGGGTTTCGCATTGTTATGCGCGATTATGGGTGCAAGCGGTAACTTTTATAACATTCCGTATATTGCATATATGCAGGAAAGCATACCCAAAGAGAAGCAAGGGCGGGCATTTTCTATGATGAACAGTCTAATGTCAGTAACTATGCCTTTGGGGCTTATAATTGCTGGCCCATTTGCAGAAGTACATGGAGTTTCATCTTGGTTTTTTATATCAGGAATTGTTTTTATTGTAATTACAGGAGTGAGCTTTTTTCTAACGCAAATACGAGACAAGCGGTAACTTAGAGATATGGAAACCGCTTTTGGAAAAGTGTTAAAGGTTTAGCAAATGCTATCCAAATGGCGGTTTTGAAATAACAATCAAAGCCGCCGTTTTCCTTTTGAAAAATGGATTTTCGGAGGATGTGTTAAAGTCGGCCTTTTTTAAGGACACGGCGGTATCAAAGGGGATATCGCCGTGTGCAATTTAATTTTTTATAATAGTCTTAATGCGCGACTATCAAAAAAAGCCTTTTCCCACCGTCGGGATATTTCGACCATCAATATGAACACACAAATCATTGTATAGGCACTAAAAAATCTTTAACGCCCGGTTGCATTACGCAGCCGGGCGTTTCTGTGTTCTTCACGAAATTATTTTCAAAAAATCTGTTGTCTCGTTTGGCATATCTCAAAATCGCCGGTATGAACACGCGAAAAGGGGACACCATCACCCGCCTTTGCGGACGCGAAGGGAGGTGAGAACATGACACCTGATCGCGCGGCATTGGACAAACAGCGTATTTTTCAAGCCTACTGCAAGCGGATACTTCACAACGAGGCTTGCAGCGCCCACGGAGAAATCCGACAGCGCAGGCTACGGGAAGTGAACTTTTCAGACCTGAACCCACTGGAAAAAAATCAGCTTTGTACCTACGACGAGTATTTCAAGGACGAAGAAAAAGAGGGCTTCCAAGTGGCGGGTAAACGGATTACTGCAAAGCTGCTGGCCGACGCGCTGCACACGCTGCCGGAGGAAAAACGCAAGGCCGTCCTGCTGTACTACTTTTTTGG
>JAEWTL010000071.1 GCA_023459495.1 Bacillota bacterium
ATCTATCTCAGTGACAATATCAGTAATGGGATTTTTCAGTGCTTCCATAATTAGTGCATCTTGATACTTGCCTGATGCCGTATAAAATCGAATTGCATCAAGCAAATTATACTCGCTGCCAAAGAGAAAACCCATTAAATAATCTGAGTTTTCATCGATATTGCGTGCAGCAAATCCATATTTTCGTACATAACTCCTTGGTGTAATTTGATTACCTTTTGATATTGAACTTTCTAAGTCACTTAAATAGGCTACATCGTCTGTATTTCCCGCCTCTATAGCAGCTTCAATACATTTATTTAATCCATCCAGCTCGCTTTCAATAGTGTTAGACATTTGGCCTATTCCTATATAAGCAGAAAACAATTCTGGTTCTTTAGCCGCAGCCATTGTGGCAATGTAGGTTCCATAGGAATGTCCGATCAAAATCACTTGTTCCTGATGTAAATAATGCTTGATATACTCTGTAAGAGCAATCAAATCATCTACATGCGTAGTGGAGGTTACATCAGAATAGTCAGTTCCAAACTTATACGATTTTCCACTTCCTCGTTGATCGTAATGGACAATAGTAAACTCCTGTTCCAATAAATCCTGATATCCTCTTATATACGGGATTTCCGAACAACATGGTCCACCATGTACAAATACAATAACCGGATTATTACGGTTGCACCCACGTATCATAACCTCAATGTCTGTTTCGTTAATCTTAATTTTTCGCAATTCGCTAATACTATTTTCATCTGATATTTTAGGAGTCCATGTAGGAAAGCATAGTCCTGCAATAATCAAAAGCATCAATATAATGCCAAACCATTTTACAACTTTAATTAATTTCTTAATAATTTTTGTCCCTTCCTTCTCTGAAATACTTTTCAAAATAAATCCATCTTATTGCCTCAACCTTACAAAACTTATCCCTATACAGATCTTTTATCGAATTAATATGTTTCCACAAGCGCTAAAATACATTTGGTTCGATTAGCCATTATTTATTCCAGCCTCCAATACTTTTCAAATGGATTAGTGTCTTCACTTAGTAAGTCTATATATTCCTTATTGAGCCTGTCCATATAGGCTTCCTGCAAATCAGTAATTTTTTTCTGAAAAGCATCCAGTCCTTTACTGTAAATCTCTGCTCTTACAAAGCCTCAAGCCTTCCTTTAAAATTAAATTTTATCAATTCAATTTCATGTATAAGAGTGGGTATGGATTCCCTTGTTCGTCACTATCAGTTCTCTTATAGACTTGAAATCCCATGTGTTCATAAAAACCTTTGGCAAGAGGGTTTTGCTCATTCACCGTCAACTCATTCACTTCAAAATTTTCAATTCCATATCTAAGCAACTTCTTCCCCAAGCCTTTACCTCTTTCTTCCACTGCGATAAACAGCATTTCAAGTTTCTGTCCATCAATTCCCATAAAAGCAATCGGAACTGCATTTTCATTCTCACCTACAATCAAATGCGGTATCTCCCTTAACGCTTGAGGAACATATTCTTTAATATTTTGTATTTCTACGTCTGTCAAAAATAGATGTGTCGCTTTTACAGACTTTTCCCATATCTCTAATAGTTGCTGCAGCAGCAATGGGGTTCTTTCTATTACTTTAATTATTTCCATCTTTTTCTCCGCAATTTCTATTTTATCTCTTAGTTACAAGACAAAATCGTTACAAGACAAAATTCTTATTTGACAGGATTCAAACCTTGTATAAAAACGTTCATTTCCCTTACCTCAAGTTCTTTTTGTCATCTGGAAAGAGTCTGCTGACTGATACCTTCCATTATACCCTCCCTCATATTTAGTTTCAAAACATTCATACAAATTTCCTACAATAAAACACCCCCATCAACAAATGTTAATGAGTGCATCTATTCATCATATATATTATTCTTTATTTTACTATATTTAACAGCTAACAGTCTCCACATGTCTTGAGTGGGTCAAAAAGATGCCGTACCTCTCTGGTATCCCCTTGGCAAAAGTTAAAATATTATCAGCAAATTAGGTTAGCTTGATACAAGGTGCTTGGTGTATGGTTCCAGCAAAAACATAAGATGCTCAGTAATTTCCTAAACATTGCAGGGCATAGAATTATTGATCCACCATTCCAATACACCAATAAACCCGGAAGTCAAAAAATGAGTGGTGACACCATTTGAAAACGCGTTGTTTTCTGACTTTACACCGATAACCTCGTTTACTGTTTGCTCAATAATGGCATATAAGCGGCTGCGGAAAAATCCAAATCCCTCATTGTTAAGAAGTAACTTGTATATTGTGAAATTTTCCTCCAAATATTCAAATACACTTTGAAATGCGCTTGCTTTTAGAGTAGTATCAGTACTATTGGCACAGTGATTTAGCAGTAGCTCAACGTATTTTTCAATACACTTGTCGAGTAAGTCGAATTTATCCACATAATGCAGATAAACAGTCCCACGATTTATGTATGCGCGTTCGGCAATGTCATTGATGGTAATTTTCTCAAATCCTTTTTCGGCCAACAGGTCGATGAAGGTATCCATAATCAACTGCCTTGTCTTTTTTATTCTTCTATCCATAGCCTTCTCCTCCAGATATTCAACAAATCAGCGCAATGTGTTGAGTTATCAACAGTTGGAACAATTGTAACTATTGAAATTCTCTCCACAAACAGTATACTCAGAATATCAAACACATGTTGAAAAGTCAACAGGTGATCATTCTGGAGGATACTTTATGAAAATACTAATTTTTGGCCGCGGTGTGATAGGAACACAGTACGCC
>JAEWTL010000072.1 GCA_023459495.1 Bacillota bacterium
GAAGTCGAGATTTTTGTTGGTCCGCGACCAGAACAATACACCTGGATACTAAAATTGCTGAAAACTCGCAAACCGGGCGAAATCCAGCCGTATAAGCGCAAAGATCTTTATCCCATCAAATAAAAAACAGCCTCTCAAATTATTGAGAGGCTGTACTTGATAAAAAATCTCAATGAGTGTTCTCACCATTTTGAGTTTTTAGATTAGTACGCTATTGAGTTAATCGTAGCGTGATAATTTCAAAAGGTTTGAATTCAAGATTGCAATATTGATTGCAATAAAAACTGTCATCTAATTTATTTTCTTGGAGATCGACATATTGAACGTAGTGATAATTACATACCCACGAAAGCATGGCTGAAATTTCTAATCCATAACTCTCATATAATCTTACGATTATACCGTCGCCGTCTTCAGCTAATTTTATTGTTTCGATGATAACGCTGTTAGTATCGATAGCAAAAAATGATAGTGAAGGGGGTAGTTCACCCGGGTGTGGTTTGACAGGGACGATCTGTAAGGGATGATTCATTATATAGGCCTGGTTAACGACACCACCCACACGGTAATCTCCATGATGAGGAAATAAGGAGAATGTGAATTTTTGTTTACCAATATCTGCAAAATTATTAATCAGGAAATTATCATAATTATCTGCCTTAACAACTTCCCCAGGTTTGTGCTGCGAACGCAACAAAGTTAACTCTAGCGTCTGGTCTTTGACACGATAGCCATATTTGTTTTTTGCTATTAAAGCAATGCCAGTTTCTTGATCAGAAAGGTCGACCCAGTGATGTGCTGGTATTTCATCTTTGGCAAAAGCGAACGAATCATCGCTATGCGTTGGTCTGTCAATTACACCGAACTGAATTTGACATTGTGCAAGAGATGTTTGTACTGATACCGGGAATTTTACTTTGAGAGAAACATTAGGTTCGTGCCAATCAATAAAAGTTTGGACATCAACGCGTGGACTGTCCTGTGTCAGGGTAAATGCGAAGCGAAGATAAGAGGACTTGTAGTGATAAATCAGCGTCATCGTAGTTTTAGGCCCGCTGATCACAGTTGTCATTTTTTCAGCGAGTAAAACATATGATTCCCCATCACGATAATTTGAAGCAAAATCCCAGGCCGCGAAAAAACCTGCATCTTCGTGGTATGCACGGATCTCACTGTGCATATTTTCAGTAATGTATTCTTTACCATATCTTTTATCATATAGCGAAATTAAATCACCGCTTTCTGAAAAAAGAAGTTTAATGTAATTATTTTCAATACTTCGAGATTCTGCCTTCAGACCATTTACGATCTTATTCTTTGGATCAATCACAGCATAACCATAAGAGTTTACTCGTGCTTTGAGCCAGTTGTTGTTTATATTGATCCATTCGTTACGAGCAAAACAGGTGGTATTAAATAAAATGTGCGGATCTTTATAAGATGAAGTGTCAATTTTACTTAATAAAGTAGACTGCGCATCAGAAATAATTTTCTCGGTTTTTGCTTCTAGTTTAAGATATTCCTTTTCAGTTTCATGATAAACTCTTGAAATACATGAGCCGGGAAGGATGTCATGGAATTGCAAGGTCAGCATCGCTTTCCATATTTCATCAAACTCACTGCGAAGAATTGACGTCATATTATTAGTAATAGTTATAAAAAATTCAGCATCATGGAGTTTATTTTCCATAATTCGATTATGGGCTTTAGTTGCTGACTCTGATGTAAAGCACCCTTGATGAGCCTCGAAGTAAAGTTCACCCGAAATAATGGGCAAGGATTCGCGAAAGGCGTCGGCGTGAGTGAAGAACTTATCAACACGGCTGAAATCAACATGAGGTAAGCCATCAATATTGCGTATGCGTGTTAATCGTTCTATATGTTCCTCACCGGGGCCAGCGCCGCCATCACCGACACCATACACCATAAGCGCATAGGGACAGATTTCTTTTTCATTATAGTTTTGTTCAATATATTCTAAAGAGCGAGCGCGGGCTCGGCTATCATACGTATCTTCAGGAAAGTTATGCATCAGAATTTCTGAGCCATCCAGGCCTTGCCAGCGGAAAAGGTAATTATTAAATTTATTAATCTTGTTTTGTGAGAGCTTTTGCGATGCAATATAGTTAATGCCTGATTTTTTGAGAATTTGTGGAAGCGTGGCGGGGAATCCAAAGACATCCGGTTGCCAGACATAATTTATCTTCTTTGAAAAATTCTGCAGTGTGAATCGTGTCCCATGCATGATTTGCCTTATCAGCGATTCACCACTTACCAGATTTAAATCGCATTCGACCCAAAAGCAACCTTGTAACTCAAAGCGGCCTGCGGCGATTTGTTTTTTTAACTTTTCGAAGAAATAGGGATAATCTTTTTTTATCCAGTGAAAAAGTTGGTACTGACTAGCGCCAAAAATGTAATCAGGATATTTTTCAATGTTTGCCAGGGCGGTGGCAAATGTTCTTATTGCTTTTCTGCGTCCTTCTCTTAAAGGCCACATCCACGCTATATCTAAATGGGCATGACCAGTAGCCATAATCCTGAACTCTGAAGGATTATTGTTTTTACTAATTATGGATTGGATTGCAATTTGGCATTTAATTATTTCTTCATTGCAAAAGGTAATTAACGTATTATCAATACATTCGAGAATTCTTATGATTTCGTCAGTACGCTCGCTTCTTTTGGTGATAATTTTTTCTGGGATAATACCTTTAGGATGTATGGATTCAAACTTCTGACCATCATTAATCCAGTCGAAAAGCACTTCAACATCATAATAAAGGGATTTCAGTAGTTGATTACATGTCGCGATATGAACATCAGTAATAATCCCTCCATTAGTGACATAGCCAAATAAATCGTTGCACGCAGCATCAATCCAAAACTCGACCTCGTCATTTTCACTAACGAGAGAAAGGTCAACCACCCATTTACCTGGTTTATCTGGCGGTACGCCATAAGATGATGCTTTATTCGTGATGCCGCAGATGGGTGAACCATTCTTATCCACAATAAGACCTTCGCCACCGATATCAACGAGAGCGACGAGTTTGTGTCTAAATTTATCTGCTGGACGTTTACCATAAACTCGCATCCAGGCACAGTCAAACAGTTGACCCCAGTCTGAGCCAATGGTGAGTTTCTGGTAAGCGCCGCTACGGCGATAAACAAAAGGCTGCGGTTCTTTTGTTATCCATGCTTCAATCGACATTTCAGAGACAACAGTATAAACACGCTGACCTATTTTATTCGACAGTTTGATAATATTATCAGTAAGGTACATAGAAATCCCTTTAATTAATTATAATACTCGAAAATATTAACTCTCTATATTGGAGAAAGTTACTTTGCGAAGAATGGTTTGACCAAATGGTATAAGTTTTCTGACTATTTTAGTCTTGTTTAAATAAAAACAGCCTTCAATGTATTGTTTGCCCTCTGGTGAGGTTGAATATGAAAAAGATTCCATATCAGCATAAGAGAACTGGATAGATTCATCAGCTCTACTACAGGGTATGTATCCTGAGTCAAAATATTTCCCGTTCAGCAGAGTTTTTTTGATTAAAATATCGCTCTCAAGCTCAATTGCATATAAAACGGGACCTCTGGAAATATAAGTGTCACCACATAAGTCAGTATTAAACTGTATATCAGCTATAAATTTAATGTCAATCACATCATGATGTTGCCATGTTCTATCTAAAATAATAAGTGAGTTTTGAGTATCATTTTTAGTAAAAGTAACACCATTAATAATCATCATTTTTGCCCAGCCGGGGTAACGGAAACTGAGAGCAAAACGAACAGATGACTCAGGCTCAATGAGACATTTTACGCTTAAATCATGAGGGTATTCAGTTAATTGTGTAATTTTAATTGCAACATTATTAAATGTGCCATAAAACTCACACGGGCCATAAAATAATGCAGTAAAACCATTGTTATTTTCTTGAAACATATTTTCGACAAAAGCCGGTATGGTTCTTGCTGTATTCGGTACGCAGCAGACAGCAGCCTCCTCATGAGTAGGGGAGTATTTATATCTGGTATTAAACTGATTACTGTCCGGATGTTTCCTTTCATTTGCTTCATAACAATTATCAGTCTTACAGTACATTATCGCGTGAAGTATGGGATGCTGCATGCCAAAACTAGCATTATAGAATAGCCACTCAGCATCATCGGCCAGACTAATATTAGTGGTCAGTTTTATTAACATAACATAAGTGCTAAATAGTTCATGAACAGAACAATATTCATAGCCTGTATAAGTGGCATTAGCTGTGCGTCCTGTAATCCACTCATCACCAATGGGAGCGCCAGATGGTGTAAGATAATATTTCAACTGGGATAAAAAAATATCTAATGCAGTTTGATACTGCGGCCGTTGGCTCGCTGCGATGGCTAATGCCCTAATATGCTCATACGTATGTACGCCATGACCTTTAAGAAGGTAACCAGGGTCTATGACATTTTTATATTGCAGATCTTGCTCCGACACGCATCCTGCGGAATAATCTTCATACAGCCACAAGCAATATGAGAGATATTCAATGTTATTGGTTATTTCATAAAGGCGGTAGAAAACATCTGTTATTGTTAATCCGTGGCTATGTCCAGCAAAACCCTGTTCCACAACGAAAGGATGTGACGTTTCTTTAGGGTAGCCAGCCATAATGCATTGTGCGGCTTGGGTAAGAGAAGTTAATAAACTCTCATTACGGGTGGACTCATAACATCCAAGCACAAAACGCAAGGCAGTAGCTTGTGCCCAGAACTCTCCATTTTCTGCTTTACAGTTAAATTTTAATGATGAATCATAAATTCCAATATAGCCATCATCATCTTGCGTATCGATAAGTTCCAAACATAAATCGCTCGCTTTTTCCTGCCATTCTTTATTATCTAACAAGTAGGCACTGCGGCAATATCCATCCTTCCAATTCGATTGAGTTTCACTATCCCACCAATAATATTGCATCATGTTATCATCGGGATTATTCTGTTTTTTAATAACGCCATCTTCAGCAGATACAGTGCGTGGAGTTATACGATCTCTTCCATATATTTTATGCTCCGTAATAAGATGGGGAACTAATTTATCCAGTTCTCCTATATGACCGTTCATATACCATTCCATCTTATTCTTTAACCAACCAGTGGGCTTTATATCGTTAAAAAAAATCATAAATATACCTTTGCATAAAAAAGTTTAGACGTTATAAAAGACAAATAGATTGTGATCGCCTACAGACGATCACAATGAAAGGAAAATATTAACGGTTTTTGCTATCACTCAAATGTTTTTCATCCTGCACCATATCATTGCCAGATTCATGCAAAGTATTTATTAATGCATTGGCATCTGGATATTGTTGCTGATACTTGGTTAGATATATATCACTATGGATATGTTCGGCAATTATATTGATAAGCAAGCGATTATTCGAGTATAACCCCAGTGATTCAGCTCGTTGTGAAAAAACCATTACTGTCTTCATATCAACAACAAGCATAAAACGGTGAGAAGGGTAATATTCTTCTTCATGGTTAAAGCGGTAATACAGTTCTACACGTGGGTCGGGAGTAATAAGTTTATTAAATGAAAAAACAATAACTCGAACATGTCGATTCAGAGCCTCACAAATTTCATTTTTCAAAAAATGTAAGTCAAAATCCGTGTTGAGGTAAATTTCACACTCTGCAGAAGAAAGCATCTCTTTAGTTTTCTGATGTAAGTTATCGAAACCAGAGACATTATAAATGAATTCACGTTCATTCTGAAACATCATCTGTGATAATTCTTTTTTTAGAATTTTTATATTGTCAATAGTGCTTTTTTCAATTTGTGAAAGTATGAGTTCAGGAGATTTTGCTTCATATTCTTTAGTTTCACCATCGACAAGAAAGATATAACCGTTCTTGTAAAGATTATCAATAGATGAGTATACAGACGAACGAGAAAGTGAAATTTCTTTTGCTATCTTGTAACCACTGCTACGACCGTTTTTCAACAGACTGATGTAAACCTGTGCATCGGTGCGAGTGAAACCAAAATTTATCAATTTATTTACCAAATGTATCATAGACGCGCTCCTGAAATGAAAATGAAATCTTACCAATTTTAACATTATTAATTAACATTTTCGAAAAAATTGCTGAGCTAAAATGTGGATTTATCGTCATTCATCCCCAAGCTGGTTACAGGTCTACAGTACGTAAGCATTGTGAACTGCGAATCTGAATGCCCTCCAACTATGGTCAGAAGACATGCTCTGACCTAAATAGTAGGCTCACTGAGTAAGCGGTGTTATCAACGGTTTATTCATATATGCTCTTTTTTATGGATGGAATTTTGTAACTCAATTACCTCGATAAGAATCAGTTCGTGGAGTTAATGACATTTACCAATAGACAGTTCGAGCAGTAAGAAGCCTTATGGAATTGTAAGGTTTAATACCGTTATTCAACCTGGGGTTATTGTCATATCAATCACAAATAATTAGTTAGATTTTCTTCAGTGTAAAAATCAAATATATGACAGAAGCTTGTATCAAGGTTGAAATACAAATTTTTACCAATATCGGCTGTAGTAATTGATTGATCGTTGACTTTTGCAATAAACTCTTTGTTGTTAACGGTAAAGTAAAGATATTTTTCACTGCCCATATTTTCAATAATACTTAATGCACCAGTGACTGTATTCATTTCTTTGCAATTCACACTCAAAGAGATATGTTCTGGACGAATACCAAAACAAACGGGTTTATCTATATACGCTTTGAGTACTGATTGTTTATTCTCAGGTATGTACAACCGAATATTTTTGGCAATGTCAATATAGAGTTTACCGTCTTCCTCACGTACAACCGCATCTATCAAATTCATTGACGGGGAACCAATAAAGCCAGCAACGAATCTGTTAGCAGGGTGGTTATACAGATTAACTGGTGTGTCGACCTGCATTATTCGCCCCTGATTAAGCACACAAATACGATCACCGAGGGTCAATGCTTCAATTTGATCGTGTGTAACATAAATCATGGTTGCTGGGTGACCCTCATCCTTGAGAGACTGATGCAACTGAGCAATTTTGACTCGCATTGAAACACGAAGTTTCGCATCAAGGTTAGATAGTGGCTCATCAAATAAGAAAACATCTGGCTTACGGACAATTGCACGGCCTACCGCGACACGCTGACGCTGACCACCCGACATTTCTTTCGGTTTTCGGTAAAGTAAATCGCTAATTTCAAGTTTTTCTGCAACTTCTTCGACAATTTTCTTAATCTCTTCTTTTGGCCTTTTTTGCATTTTTAAACCAAAAGCCATATTGTCAAATACAGTCTTATGGGGATACAGCGCATAGTTCTGGAACACCATTGCAATGCTGCGATCTTTAGGCGGAAGGGTATTAACAAGGCGGTCGCTAATGTAAATTTCACCACCTGATACGTCTTCAAGACCTGCAATCATGCGTAATGTAGTTGATTTGGCACACCCAGATGGTCCAACAAAAACCATGAATTCACCATCGTTTATATCGAGATCAATGCCGTGAACAGCTTTGAATCCATTGTCATAAATTTTTTCAACTTTGCGTAGAATTACCGCGGCCATAATCTGCTCTCATTAACAAGAATTTTGGAATACTGATACTCCACTATTCAACGAATGTTGAATAGTGGAGTGCTAAAAATAACTATTTACATGGTGCTACCATGGCGGCTATTGCCTTTTTATCAGGACCAATTTGAATCGTCCAAACATACTTTCCATCGGCAGGAATGACGACTTTTGTATTTTTATCCATGCCTCCTTTCTTGAGTGTTTTAGCCTGATTTAATGGCAATTCAAGACCTGTTACAGTGAACTGCGGGTTCCAGTTCATAGTCGCAAATTGCATTGTTACCGCACCTGCTTTTTCAGAATAAACAAGCTGATAAATACCATCTCCCTTATAATGCATTTTACGCTCTGGCTTCATTAACCAATAGCCTTCCGGGAGGGTTCCGGAAATGTAAAGACCCGCAGCAATTGGCCCTCTTTCATTTACATCAGGGAGGTTACATTCTGAATAGCGAGGATCCGCTTTCACGACACCTTCCTGACTGCCAGAGGGTGAATTGCCATCAACGCATCCTGAAAGAAGACCAGTCAACACAGCCGCAATAAGCAATTTATTTTTCATTTAAACTCTCAATAAAAGTAGTATAGCTTAGTTAAGCTATTTCTATGTCAGTGTTAATGTTAATGTTAATGTATATAAATAATACTTCTCAACGACTCACTGTTTATATACACCATGCTGTTTAGTTAGGTTATTAAGGACAGCGAGATTTTTGTTGTATTCTCGCGTATTTTTGGCAGGGTAACCAAAAAGGTCACTCTTTTCAGGACAAGAATGGCTTACACCTGATTTAGCCTTAATTACCGAATAACTACCAATTGATATGTGACCGGCGATTCCGACTTGACCATGTGTAATAACATGGTCGCCTAAAACTACGTGTCCTGAAAAACCGCATTGTGAAACAATCAGGCATTTATTACCGATTATGCAGTCATGTCCAATCTGCACTTGATTATCAATACGAGTGCCTTGACCAATTATCGTATCTCCAAGTGTTCCTCGGTCAATGGTGTTGTTACAACCGATTTCAACATCATCACCTATGATAACTCTACCGATGCTATCGACTCGGACATATGAATCACGTTCATCAGCCATATATTCAAAGCTATAATTACCGATGGAATTATTAGAATCAATAATAACATCATTACCAATAATAGTGCCTTCTTTAATCACTGTATTCGCATGAATGGCAACATTATCACCTATGGTCACACAGTTCATAATTTTAACACCCGGCATAAAATGGCAGTTCATACCTATCTGGCAGTGTTTACCAATGTATACATCAGGTATCGTTGAAGTGTTTTCTTGCTCAAACAAACGATACTTATGTACCTTATAGTATCTTAAAACTTTGTTAAGGTTATTCACGTTCAGATAATCGACTACAATCTTTGCCTTAGCATTAGAACTAATGATCTCTTCCGGTCCGATAATTATATCCGCACCAGTCGTTGGTATATGCAACAAATCTCCAGGTGTCATAACAATCGAGAGTCCACCAACTAAAGGACTATGGATTGGCCGAATGGTATCAACCCTGAGTGATGGATCACCATATAAAGTTCCTTGCATCAACGTTTTAATATCTAGTGCGCTGAACATAGGTTTCCCTCTGTTTAATCAAAAGCGATAGAAAGCATGAACATAAATATTATCCTGATTGAGCACATTATATTTTTCTTCATCTCTTGGATCATAAAAGTTTTTGTGCTCTTTTTCCCAGGCATGTTTATATTCAATCTTGGCTATCCAGTCGTCACCTATGTTTTGTTCATAACCTAGAGTGGCTTTTCGAATTGTTTTGAAATAGGTTCTGTTTGCATTGTATTGCAAACTATCTGCGTTTTCTGTTTTCCCGTGTCCGAAGCGGGTGCGTAGATACAGATTACCTGCGTTTTCAAAAGCATATTTGATAATTGGCTCGTAGTAAGTTTCGGTATAAATACTACGATCATTTATTTTACCGTGATTAAATTCATCGTTATGCTTTTTCTGGTAGAAAAATTCAATACCAAACTCCCATGCACCAAAACGTTTATAGGGCTGAAATAGTATACTTTGACCTTCTTCTTCGCGTACGCCCCAGGAGCTCTTATCATTTCGACTGTATAAGTATTCAACGTTTGAATAAAAACCTGCGTTCCAGTCAGAGTTAAAGTACGTCAACGTAGGGCGAAAACTGTTGTCAACAGTTACAGTATGCAAGCCTGTAACATAAGGGCTATCTATATTTCCGTCGGTATACATCAGGTCGTATACCAGACTGAAGTCGAAACCGTTACCAATAGTGAACGTTTTGTTTAGTGATATATAGTTTTGCAGACTTGTTTCATTTTCGTGATAGCCTTTTTCTTCTTGTCGGCGATCGATAGACTTAAGGCCATAGATTGCTGCAAATTGCCAATTAGGTTGGCTGAAATAGGCCTGGAAAATCTCGTGTGTTTTAGTATATTCCTTTACTGTTTTACCTAAATAGTTATCAGTGCTTTTGGTCTCATATTCAAATGTAGTACCAACATGTCCATTAAAGCCCGCTTGTTCTTCTGACCAGTCAGTGTCGGAGGTAAAGCCGCGATCGTTTGCCGCAAAGGCTCCTGTTGAGCCTAAAAGGACTGTTGCAATTGAAGCCGATAAGACATTCTTTTTTATTAAAACCATAAATGAGTTCCTTCCAAAATATCAATTTAAGATATGATTTCTGTTATTCCATATAGTCGTACCTCATGTACTCCTAAACACTCTGCGGCAATAAAATATTTTTTTCCTCAACAAATTACTGCAAATGGGATATGCATCACTATTTGCAGTTATTCATTATTAAAATCTTATTTGACAGTTGATTGGCCTTGATTTGTGTTGATAATGGCGTGAATGCTTATGTAGTCGTACAGCATGTACTACTTAAAGATGTTATTCATGAGGTAAATATAATGAAGCTTTCAAATATCGTCACAGTTATAATTCTTGCAATTTCCAGTACGCTAACACCCCAGGCGATGGCAGAAAAATTAATTCCTGAAACTGATGCTGAGTTGTTAGTTTGGTCTGATGCCACAAGCGCGGAATATATGAAATATGCAGCAAAGGAATTCAATAAAGATTTTGGCTACAAGGTAAAGTTTACATTTCGCAATATAGCGCCAATGGATGCAGCATCAAGAATTATGCAGGATGGGGGTACGACTCGTGTAGCTGATGTAGCTGAAATTGAACATGATACCCTGGGGCGGTTAGTCGTTGCTGGCGGGGTTATGGAAAACATGGTCTCAGCTGAGCGGATTAAAAAAACATTTATTCCAGGCGCAGTATCGGCAGCTACATATAATAACATCAGCTATGGTTTTCCTGTAAGTTTCGCAACGCTGGCGCTTTTCTATAATAAGGATTTGTTAAACACCGCACCAAAAACATTCGAAGAAATCAATACTTTCAGTGAAAAGTTTAATAATTCATCCGAGCATAAATATGCTCTGCTATGGGATGTACAAAATTATTATGTTTCACGTATGTTTATTACCTTGTATGGTGCCAACGAATTCGGTAAAACCGGTAACGATCCTAAAGCTCTAGGCATCGCTTCATCTGAAGCGAAGAAAGGGCTAGAGACAATGAAACGCTTAAAGAAAGCGAATCCTTCTAATCCTCTTGATATGGATAATCCACAAGTTCTAAGAGGTCTGTTTAATGAAGGAAAAGTTGCTGCTGTAATCGACGGACCTTGGTCCATACAAGGTTACATTGACAGCGGAATCAATTTTGGCGTGACACGCATCCCAACATTAGATGGTCATCAGCCTCGCACATTTTCAACAGTACGGCTGGCCGTTGTAAGCTCATTTACCGAATATCCTCATGCCGCTGAATTATTCGCTGACTACCTGACAACGGATAAGATGTTGATGAAGCGTTATGAAATGACGAATCTCATCCCACCAATTGATTCACTTATGAACAAAATTAGCCAGACAGGTAGTGAAGCTATAAAAGCAATTATTGCTCAAGCTAATTATTCTGACGCAATGCCATCAATACCGGAAATGTCTTATCTATGGTCTCCAATGACTAATGCTATTTTGGCTACCTGGGTTGAGAATAAAACACCGGATGAAGTTTTAAATCATGCACAAACAATTATTGAAGAACAACTTTCGCTTCAGGAGTAATTGTGAATACACAACAACTGAAAATGAAGAGTGCACCTGTGCTACCTATTTCCTGTTTGATTATGGGCGGGACTCAGATATCACGTCATTATTATGTGAAAGGCGGGATATTCTTTGCAATACAAGTATGCTTTTTGCTTTATCTTTCCGATATTGTGCATACATTAATAGGTTTGTTCACATTAGGTGATGTCGCGCAAATTCGAAAAGGGTTGACTGTTATTCAGGGTGACAATTCTATATTTATGCTTGTAGAGGGCGTGATAGCGACCATTATTGTTGGCTTGTTCACCACTATTTACATCCTTAATATTAAAGATGCGCGGAACTCATCTTATTGCCATCTGACTTTTAAACAACAGTTATATAAGCTCTATGAGGATAAATTTGCATTTATAGTCCTAACGCCCGCATTTTTAGCGAGTATAGCATTCATTGTTTTACCTATTGTAATTACAGTTCTTGTATCGTTTACAAACTATGCTGCGCCAAATCACATCCCACCAAAGAACCTGGTTGATTGGGTTGGGATTAAAAATTTCATTATGTTGTTTAAATTTAAAATATGGTCTGATACGTTTCTAGGTGTCGCTCTCTGGACATTTATTTGGGCAATTTGCGCGACGATTTTTACCTTCAGTTTTGGCTTTATTCTGGCTTTAGCACTGGCTAAAAAAAATATACGTTTCGCAAAAGTCTGGCGATTGATATTTATACTGCCATATGCCATACCCACATTTGTAACGTTACTTATTTTCCGTCTTCTTTTAAATGGAATTGGTCCGGTTAACTCGTTTCTGAACAGTATCGGAATGAATTCAGTTGATTTTCTGTCGGTTCCATTAAATGCAAAAATAACAGTAATTGCCGTTTGTGTTTGGGTAGGGGCACCGTATTTTATGCTATTGATCGCGGGTGCATTAACAAACATATCCCGAGATTTGTATGAGGCTAGTGAGGTCGATGGCGCAACTAAATGGCAACAGTTTAAGGAAATTACATTGCCAATGGTGTTACATCAGGTTGCGCCAACTCTGGTAATGACATTTGCATATAATTTCAATAATTTTGGTGCAATTTATCTTCTGACTGAAGGTGGTCCGACTAATCCGGAATACAGATTCGCTGGGCATACCGATATTTTTATTACCTGGATTTATAAACTCACATTGAATTTCCAGCAATATCATATAGCTTCTGTAATCTCCATCATAATATTTATCTTCTTATCGGTTATAGCAATATGGCAATTCAGACGGATGAAATCATTTAAAGATGATGTAGGGATGTGACAATGGATAAATTTTTACGTAAAATATCAACACTCTTAGTTTATCTTTTTTTAATCTGCAACTCCATTCTTGTGCTTGGGCCAGTGATATGGACGATAATGGCATCTTTTAAAAAAGGGAATAATCTATTTAGTTCAACATTTAGTGGCATCGAGTTTACATTTGACCACTACATAACGTTGTTCACGGATACGCCATATATGCAGTGGTATTTGAACACTTTCATTCTTGCTACCGCTAACATGTTAATTTCACTGGTTGTTGTGACGATGACCGCCTACGTTTTTTCAAGGTATCGATTTCGTGGAAAGCGTAATACTTTAATGAGTATTCTTGTATTGCAAATGTTTCCTGCATTTTTATCAATGACTGCCATTTATATCCTGCTATCAAAGGCCAATTTGATAGACACATATACTGGGTTGCTTCTGGTTTATGTAACCGGTTCATTGCCCTTCATGACGTGGTTGGTAAAAGGTTATTTTGATGCTATTCCAACTTCTTTGGATGAGGCCGCTAAAATAGATGGAGCAGGGCATCTGACTATTTTTATTCAGATAATATTGCCATTGGCTAAGCCGATTCTCGTTTTCGTTGGATTAGTTTCGTTCACTGGACCATGGATGGACTTCATTTTGCCAACGTTGGTGCTTCGTAGTGAGGATAAAATGACCCTGGCGATTGGAATTTTTAGTTGGATTGCTTCTAATTCAGCAGAGAATTATACGCTTTTTGCTGCTGGGGCGCTTTTAGTTGCAGTACCTATCACATTGTTATTTGTATTCACACAGAAGCATATAACTACTGGACTTGTTAGCGGTGCCGTTAAGGAATAATTTTTAGGGATTAGTATTTATGATTACAGTTAGTTCGTTAAAACACTCAGCAAAAAGTGAAGATAGCTATGCCTATGATAACGAAACTTTGCATGTACGGTTACGCACATTAAGAGGAGAAGTTGATAAAGTTATTCTGTGGATAGGCGATCCATATAATTGGGCTGAAGGTGGTCTTGACGGCGGTAACATGGCCGGGACAGAAGCGTTCGGCTGGATTGGCGGCAACGAGATCGAGATGGAACAAGAAGCTGTCACCGAATTTCATGATCACTGGTTTGCAGTGTTCAAACCTCAAAAACGCCGTTGCCGTTACGGTTTTATACTTTTTGGGAAAGAGGGAGAGAAGTTTCTTTTTGGTGAGAAAAGGTGTGTTGATATCAGTTCACCGGACTGCGAAGAACGAGAGTTAAGCCGCTTAAATAACTTTTTTTGCTTCCCTTATCTTAATAAAATTGACGTTCTAAATACCCCCTCCTGGGTAAAAAATACGGTATGGTACCAAATTTTTCCAGACCGTTTCTGTAACGGCAGACCTGAAATATCCCCAGAAGGGGTAGAACCGTGGGGCAGTACACCGACTTCATTCAACTTTATGGGTGGGGATCTGTGGGGGGTTATTGATAAACTCGATTATCTGGAAGATCTGGGTATTAATGGGATTTATTTTTGTCCTATTTTTACCTCAGCTTCCAACCATAAATATGACACCATCGATCATTTTAGTGTTGATCCACATTTAGGTGGGAATATTGCTTTCCATACTTTGATTGAAGAAGCGCATAAGCGTGGAATAAAAATCATGTTGGATGCAGTATTCAATCATTTAGGCGCTGACTCTCCAATATGGCTTGACGTTGTACGCAATGGTGCCAATTCACGTTACGCCGATTGGTTCTGGATTCATAAATTTCCTGTTTATCCCGATACTCCAAAAAGTGAATGGGATTTTAAAAACTTTAACTATGAAACCTTTGGCAATGTTATTGAAATGCCCAAGCTAAATACTGAGAATGAAGAGTGCCGTGAATACTTACTTAGTATAGTTCGCTATTGGACGAAAAATTTTGATATTGATGGTTGGCGTCTGGATGTTGCGAATGAAGTGGATCATCATTTCTGGCGAGATTTCAGAAAGGTGATTAAAGATATCAAACCTGAATGTTATATTTTGGGTGAGATATGGCATGAGGGCACCCCCTGGTTGCGTGGTGATCAGTTTGATTCATTAATGAATTATCCCTTAACATATGGGATTATTGATTATTTTGCGTTACAGGATACAACAAAACAAGAATTTATGACATCCGTTACACGTTCTTATCTTTGTTATCCTAAAAATATAACTGAAGTTATGTTTAATCTTCTGGATAGTCATGACACCGCGCGTATTTTAAGCGTTTGTTTGAATGATAAACGAAAAGTTAAACTCGCCTATTTATTTATGTTAACTCAAGCGGGCTCTCCTTGTATCTACTACGGTAGCGAAATAGGAATTGATGGTTTTAAATCAATGACGCTTGAGAATAATAGAAAATGTATGATATGGGATGAAAACAAACAAGATCTTGAATTACGGCAATTTATACGTTGGTTAATACGTCTACGTAAAAAACATCCACAATGGTGTGAGGCATCAATACAATGGAAAGATGTTGAACATCCTACGGTGATCGCTTATCAACGCGATAACATCACTTTCTTCTTAAATAATAGTGAAGATACTGCCAACTTTATTTATGACGGAAGAAGTATGGAGATCTCCGGTTTCAGTTATGAAATTGAAGGTTTACCTGCTGCTGATCTTTATGATTTTTAAATTTCAATTAGGATGTTTGTTATGATAATTGATTCACACACTCATATTGGTGACTTTGTGAAAATCCGTATGCCAGAAGATGTTTTTCTGGCATCTCTGGACAAGTATAATATTGATTTTGCATTATGTTCTTGTGGATCTGCCGTAGAAGTTGACCATGACCAGAACCCGATTCCGGATGAAGATCAAGTTACACAGCATGATAATAATGAACGTATGCTCAGACTTGTTCGTCAACATTCAAAGCGAATTGGCGCGTTTATGTGGATTAAGCCTCGTCTGGAAAGTTGTGATCAAGATTTTGAAGATATGATTGCCAGCAATCGAGATATCATTTATGGCATCAAAGTTCACCCATATCATTCAAAAATGGCTTTCAATTCAGATAAAGTTCAGGAATATATACGCCTTGCTCAAAAATATGATCTCCCGGTAGTTAGCCATACTTCTAATGATTATGAATCCAGCCCACAGTTGGTTTATGAGATGGCACTTAAATATCCAAATGTGAATTTTGTTATGTGTCATATGGGGCTCGCGACAGATAATCAGGAAGCGATCGAATTGATTGCAAAACTTCCTAATCTCTATGGCGATACTGCGTGGGTTAGGGCGGATATGGTTTACCAGGCGATAAAAATCTGTGGTAGTGATAAGATTTTATTTGGTACCGATAATCCTATTAATGGACTAGATACTTATAATGATGATGATTTTTATAATAAGTATTTTACTGAATTAAAAAGTAAATTAACGCAAAGTGAGTTTGAACAACTTATGTTTACCAATGCGAAAAAACTTTTTAAGATAAAAATATAGTTATTAGTCATTTCTAAGTGCTCCCCATATAGAATGCGGTAGGGGAGTGCTTAGATGTTATATTTCATTTTGCATTGAGGTTAATTTAAATCATGAACGATATTGAGAACTATGGTAATCGCTATCATGTGTTGCAATCCTTTCCTATGCCACAATTGGCAAGTAGTCGCGAAATAAGAATATTACTACCTGCGTCCTATTATGAATCTGATGTTAGTTACCCCGTATTGTATATGCACGATGGGCAAAATTTATTTGATAAATCTATATCATTTGGTCCACATGTATGGGATATACCTGAGGCGGTAGATGCTTTTTTCCCAAATTCACAATACGACGGTGTTATCATTGTAGGGATTGATAATGCATCGTCTCATGGTAAATTCAGCCGTATGGATGAGTATTCTCCATGGCCGCGAAACACATCTTTTTCCTTACCTGGCTGGGACCCTGATGTGGATTATAGTGGAGGAAAAGGTGCGCTGTATGTTGATTTTATTGTGGACACGCTCAAGAACTATATTGACAGTAATTTTCGAACTCTCCCAGATCGTAATAATACAGCGATAGCAGGTAGTTCTATGGGGGCGTACATCAGTTTGTTTGCCGCAATCCTTCGTCAGGACGTTTTTTCAAAAGTTGGCGTTTTTTCGCCGGCACTATGGTTTAATGACAGCGCAATGCTGAATTTTATTCAGGACAATAATATAGTTGAAAATCTTACCCTGTATCTTGATGTCGGTACGCAGGAAACTAGTGGTATGCGCGAAGACTTTCCTGAAATTTATATTTCCGGTGCTGAAAAATTATGCGTGAGTCTTCGTAAACAACGCAATGTAACTATGGATTATCACCTATGGGGAGGTAATACTCACTCTGAGTCTGCATGGGCAAAACGCTTCCCAGAGATGTTGAAATTATTTTATTGCTGATGAAACATGTGAAGGATGTTGAATGCATCATATTAAAACAGCCGCAGATCTTAATTGTTTTTTAAATTCAATGGTTGCCGTTTCGCAGCCAACTGTTGATAAAATCATTTTTGGTGCTGAAGCGACACGTATTAATAAAATTGGTACCTGCTGGATTGCCTCAATGGATGTTTTAAGAAAAGCTGTTTTTGAAGGTGTCAATATCATTATTACTCATGAACCTACATTTTATTCTTATGCTGATCTGGAGGGAGAAGATCTTGAGTTTTCATGGGCCAGAAAAGTAATGGGTTATACTCACGGTGAACTCAGTTATTTAAAAATAATTGAGCAAAAAAAGGAGTTTATGCATAAAAATAATTTAGTAATCATTCGTTGCCATGATGTCATGGATCGAGAACCTACGTTCGGAATGTCCAAGGCTTTGGCTCATCAGTTAGAATTGGATGTTACAAATATTGTTGCTTCTGATGATATGTACCATGTTTATGCTATAGAACCTGACAGTGCCATTAATATTACCAAACGTTTTGCCAAAAATTTGAAAATTTATAATCTTCCTGGTATTCAATTTTATGGAGATAAAGCCAGAGTAGTCAGAACTGTTGGGATAGGGGCTGGCTGTTTTTGTGATCCAATACAGTATATGGAATATCAGGCTGATTATTATATTACGATTAACGATTCAATCAAAACATGGGTGCAGACACAATACTCAAAAGATAGTGGATTACCGATGGCAGTTATTGGACATAGTGTTGCAGAGGAAGCGGGTATGCGACGTCTTGCAAGCTATTTAGATCTCCATTCAGGCTATCCCTGCATTCATTTTACAGGGGGCTGTGATTATGATTGGATTGAATGAGTAGTCCTAATTTATGTGTTGCTAAATACCCCGGCCATCAGCGGCCGGGGCAGGTGAGATTACTCTACCGTTAAAATACGCGTGGTATTAGTAGAACCCACGGTACTCATCACGTCGCCCTGGGTGACAATCACCAGGTCACCAGACATCAAGTAACCTTTATCGCGCAGCAGATTAAC
>JAEWTL010000073.1 GCA_023459495.1 Bacillota bacterium
GACAGGTATAATCCACAACGTTTTCCGCATACCTCTTCAGTGCCGAAGTGGCGAAATCGGTAGACGCAGTTGATTCAAAATCAACCGTAGAAATACGTGCCGGTTCGAGTCCGGCCTTCGGCACCAAGTGATGCAATAATTAGCTACCTAAGGGTGGCTTTTTTTGTGTCCATTTCCGTCCAGATTCGTCCGTATATGTATGTAATTTAAAGATAATTTATTTTTCAGTAATAACCATTTTTTTTGTGGTCTTTCCGTGTTGGTCATTTTTCATCCATTGACATCCACACGATTTGGGGGCCAAATTGGGGGCTTAGACGTAGTTCGATAATAGTGAGGCCCCCAAATGGCACTAACAGATCGCGCTATAGTCCACGCCAAGCCTTGTGGCAAGCCGTATAAGCTCAGTGACTCGCATGGACTTTACCTGCTGGTTAACCCTAACGGTTCAAAACGCAGGTACATCAAGTACCGCTTTGTAAACAAAGAGAAAAAGCTCGCTTTAGGACCTTATCCGCTTTTGACGCTTGCACAGGCAAGACGCATGCGTGAAGAGGCCCAATTACTGCTGATTTCCGGCATCGATCCGAGTGCACACCGAAAGGCTGAACGCCTTGCTATAACGCCGGAACATACGTTTGAGTCCGTAGCACGCGAATGGGCTCCAGCAACGTTAACTGGTCGGTAGAACATAAGAAGCGGGTGCTGCGTTATTTCGAGCTTTACGTCTTTCCTACGAACGGCAGTTGCGACATCACCAAAATGAAGGTCAAAGACCTGCTGGTACCTATCAAAGAGGTGGAGAAAGCGGGCAAACTGGATGTTGCTTCTCGTCTTCAGCAGCGTACTGCCTGCGTGATGCGCTATGCAGTGCAGAACGGCATTATCGATCATAACCCTGCATCGGATTTAACGGGCGCTGTCTCCACGCCCAAAGTACGTCACCACCCTGCGCTGGATCTGAATTTTATTCCTGATTTCCTGGAAAGAATCGACGACTTCAAAGGACGTAAGCTGACTCAACTGGCGGTAAAGCTGGCGCTGCTGCTGTTCATCCGTTCCAGCGAGCTGCGCTTTGCCCGCTGGGATGAAATTGACCTGCATAACTCCATGTGGACCATTCCTGCCGAACACGAACCGATCCCCGGCGTTAAGTACTCTGCGCGCGGTGCGAAGATGCGTTCTCCTCACCTGGTACCTCTGTCGCATCAGGCCATCGAACTGCTGCGCGAGGTGCGGCAGCATTGCCGACCGGGAACTGAACTGGTTTTCCCCGGCGACCACAATTACCGCAAACCGATGAGCGAAAACACCATCAACAAAGCGCTGCGGGTGATGGGCTACGACACCCAGAAAGATGTCTGTGGCCACGGTTTTCGCACTATGGCCTGTAGCGCGCTGGTGGAGTCGGGCCAGTGGTCAAGCGACGCGGTAGAGCGCCAGATGAGCCATCAGGAGCGCAAGCGCGTTCGTGCAGCGTATATCCATAAGGCGCAGCATCTCGAAGAACGACGGGAGATGATGCAGTGGTGGGCGGATTATCTGGATGCAAACCGGTTCAGGCATGTTGTGCCGTATGGCTTCAAAAAGTCGCCGGGAGGCGCACTCGACCATATGAGTTTCCAGGAGCGCAATGACCGGCAGTTAGAGGAGCTGAAAGCCAGAATACTGGCCGACTCGGAATGGCTGACGGGGTCTGAGTTATCGGCAAAAGCGGGTTTCCGTTCAGCCGCTCCTGATGCTGGCCCGAAAGGCTGGAAAGCGGCCGGGAAGATATTTTCGCTGAAGGTCGACGGGGAGGATTTGTACCCGGATTATGTTCTGGATGAGAAAATGCGGCCTCTCAAGGTTGTCAGGCTGATTCTCTCGCTGTTCAAGGAGCGTAAAACGTCGTGGGGACTGGCTATCTGGTTCGGTTCGGTAAACCGCAGGTTGCGCGGTGGGAAGCCGAAAGATTTGCTGATTTCGAAGTCAGAGTTGGTTCTGATGGCGGCGCAGGATGAGGTGGAGTCGGGGGAGTAGGGATGATTTAGACACTTACCCTTTTTTTATATTGTAGTGTTTATGTCAAAGCGGTAGAACTGAACGGGCACGTGAACTTGCGCCTCAACAGCTTGATACAACGGTACGGTATGAGACTGAATCTATTAGTTAAATGGTGACGTTTTTGGTTGTATTGGTCGTGGTTTGGCATGGAGGTCCTCTTTAGTAGGTCTGAATTTTACTAATAGATAAGAATTAGCATTGACGCTTGCTGCGTAAACGGTATAAATGTGGTATAGTTAAACGGAGGATTATGTTTGTTGTGTATCTAACGGTGTCATCGATTAGACTGTAAGTGGCATCATGGATATACTGAACGTCAATTTTAAAGCACTTCTGGAGGATCATTCATGACTACCCGATCAACACGACGCGATGCAAAGGGCAACGTTACTGTGGTTATTCGCGGTGGAAATTCTGGTTCTCGTAGCGTTAGCCGTCGCTCAATCGCTCAATCAGCAATGAGTAACGCAAAAATCTCTTTCGAGATCGAAGGCCATAGCTATAGCGATGCTGATTGGTCTAAGATCATGCACATTGCAGATCAACTCGAAGCTGTAATTTAAGTTAGCGCTTTATTCAGTAAGGCTGTTAAAATCCTTGGAAAACCTTCAACAGCCTTTCTTACAGCAAAGTGATAGTAACGTTTCTTTTTCTTGCTGTTTAGGGATGCAGCAAGATCAAATCCATATCCTCTTGTTTTAGCTACTAATTCCAAATAAAGTCTCATCGTCCTACCATTGCCATCTTCAAAGGGATGAATCCATGCCAATTCTTTATGAGCATACACCAATGCATTTAGCATTTTTGCTCTGTCATTACCTACCAATCTTAAATAGCGATTACTAAAGTCCTGACAAAATTCCCTCATAGCTTTCTCAACCTTAGAAGGATGCATAGTCGGAAATTGCCTATCACCTATAACTAACTCAATTTTGCGATACTGACCAGCCCAAGAATAGATACTTTTAAAGAGTTCATAATGACATTCTTTAAAAGCTTTCTCTCCCATACTGAGATTACCATTCGTTAAATATCGCAAGATAATGCGTCTAGTCCTAATAGGGGCATAAATCTCTTCTATTTTATTTAACTCATCTTGATAAGCAGCGTAAATTATATTAGCAGGGGCCCTATGGCGATTTATCCGATTATTTGATACTAAGAAAAAATTTCCAGGTTGATACAAAGCCCATGTTTCTGGCACTATTGAGTCTGGATGGTTTGGCTGTAGGCGAAGAAATCTCTTACCTTTATCTCTTCTGGCTCCTACTACAGTTGCACATACCATTGGCTGTATCGGTTTTCCAAAGAACCAGACAATCGAATCACCAATTTGAATTTCATTTCGGCCTACGTCAAAGAATGATTCTCTATATCGTTCCAGGTGGGCGATTGACGGAACAGGAAAATGTACCTTAGAGCCTACGATCAGTTCAGCGCGGCCCTTGTTCCAGTAGAAATGGGTTTTACCGCTTGATGATGGAGTTGTTTTGATATGAATGATTTTGTTATTGGCAAGAGCATTATGGCCAAGGTAGTCAACGCCATTAATTGTTTTAATATGCTTTTTCACTAGTTCGAATCATCCCTTGTAGCAAGTCACACAAGACTTAAAGCTGTCTACTCATTATCTTATGATACTTAAGTAATGGATTTTAAGACCTTAAAATATATCTTAAACTATTAACGGTGGTTTCGGCTATATAATGTCTGTTTCAGCAAGTTGCTGGTCAGAGTCGGTGTGGTATAGTTAATCAAAAGCGTCAGCATAGAACTAAGTCACCTTATTGATTCATTTCTTGCACCAACCTGGTGTTGATAAACAGCTTTTCACGACCAACGCTCATTTCTTCCAGCACGCCTATATCTACCAGCTGTTTGAGGTACGCTGATGCCGTCTGGCGTTTAGCGATACCTCGTTCAACAAGGTTATCGATCCGGCAATACGGTTGCGCATAGAGCACCTGGATGAGTTCATAGGTATAAATTTTTGGCAGCTTCTCACGTACATACTCGGTCGTTTCTACCATCAATGCCCGAACGACCGCAATCTTATCAGTCGTCCATCGAGACGTGTTTTCTACGGCCTCCAGCATAAATAATATCCACGATTCCCAGTCTCCTTCCTCTGTTACCCTACGCAAGAGCGTGTAGTAATCACTACGTCTCTCCAGGATAAAGCGTGACAGGTACAGGATAGGCCGTGAAAGCAATTCATTTTGAATCAGGTAAAGAATATACAGGATACGGCCTGTTCGCCCATTCCCATCCGGAAAAGGGTGGATACACTCAAACTGATAGTGCGCAATAGCCATTTTCACCAATGGGTCTAAATCATCATCGCCATGTATGAACTGCTCCCAGTTCGCCAATAAGTTACGGATGGTATCTTCACCCACCGGGGGCGTATACACCACGCTCTTATTCTGATCGCGCAGTACCGTGCCCGGTGTTTTCCTTATATCGGTCTGAACTGCGCGTAATTTGGTGCAGATAGCGATTGCGGTGTTTGTGCAAAGTGGATAGGTCTCAAGATGGGTATAACCATCATAAAGCGCCGTACGATAACGCAATGCTTCTTTGGTTGCTGGATCTGCTCCGTCTGCACGATCAGCATACTGAAAGAGCTGATCGCTGGTTGTTACGATGTTCTCAATGCGTGAGGAATCTTTCGCTTCCAGCATCGGAAGAATGTTAATCAACAATCCCTGATCGGGGATCAACTCACACGCCGTTTTCAGCTCTGTGATTGCCGCGCGCGCATTTATGCACGCTTTTAGTACATTACGTGTTTCTATCTGCTGCAGATCAGGCGTCAGTTTTGGCAGATCGTTGTAAGGGGCTTCGGGATTCCAGTTCATATGTTTATAAAAACCGATTTTATCGACATATAGACACCATATGTCGATGCTATAAACATGTCACGGCATCATGTTAAAAAAATCGTGTTTTATCGACATATCGCCGCAACGTGTCGATGGCATAAACATGTTTTGGCTATATGTTTAAAAAAATACTTTTTATCGACATATCCTCAGACGCTTGGTGCAGACTGTCTGGATTTGTCTGGGAAGAGACTTGACTACCTGAGACTTATCGACCTTTAAATGGGTCTCTCGGCAAAACTTGCAAATGTGAAAAACGCCCCTATTTCATGGCAAATTAACCGCAAAATTATAGCCATGGAGGAAACTACCGATGTTACCCCGGACACACCGCCAGCTAGTCAGCGTTGAAGTGATGTGGCCTGCTCAGACGCTACCACTTCCCCTGCAACAGGTAGTCGAAGCATTGAATCAGGGCGAAACGCCCGATCAGATTATTATCCGCATGAACCAACAGGGCCTGCTGGCGTGGCGTGAGGATGCATCCGCGCAGGATACACACGATATCTTTCAGGTACGACTGGACAATCAGCATGAGGCGCGGTTTCTCTGCCGCTACGTTACGCTACCGCTGCACTGATGCTTTCAAATCTCCTTGAGAGATAAGTGCTTTGAGAAGCAAACAGCCTCATCTTTACCCACATACGGGCCATAGTTAGCGATGCGTTGATAGTTATGCTTTACATAAAAAGCAACTGCGCGGGTATTAGCTTTACGGGTTTCTAGCCTGATTTCGTTATATCCAAGCGACTTTGCTTCACCTTCAAGATACCGGAGCAATGCTGTACCTGTTCCGGATGCTTTATTGACGGAAAACATTCTTTTCAATTCAGCAATATCTTCAGATATTGGCCGGATCGCCCCGCAACCGATAGCCTCGCCATTTTCATCTTTTGCCACTACCCACAGCGCTCGATCAGATTTCATGGTATCGACGTTAAAGTTAGTCTTTCCGCTATCGCCAGTAATCTCAGCCAGCGTCGCGGATAGCATTTCGATAAGATACAAAGATTCTGGCGTGTCTGGGCTGGATTTTTCTATCAATATCATTTGATTAGCTAGTGGTGTTTTTAATATTTATTCGTACTGCTAACCTAATTTAATCCTCGGAAATTAAATAATACGAAATAATTATTACGCTCGCTCTGGTGTTATTGCGTTTTTGGCCGTTGTGCATACAGTTTTGCAAGGAGCAGCGAAGACCCTATGAGGGCACCGTGGTTATTCCAGAGCGGGTACCAGCTTCAGCCACGGGTTATTCACCGGTATTTTCTCTCCAAGCACCAGCCCAGGATCCTCCATCAGAAACCCTTTCAACTGACTATTTTTCTTTTGTGGTGCACAAACCTCGCAGGTCCAGATAAAACTGTCATCATTACAGCGCAGGGCCAGCCCTGACTCCTGAAACATTCGCTGTGCCAGCTTCCAGCCGTCGCCGGTTTCTCCAGTGGTTTCTGATGCGTATATCTTAAAGATCCCCGGCGAAATCAAGAAAAGATGGTTTTCCACCACATGTACCTTGCCGTTCCGGGTATTCACCGTGGCTGAAGTGCTGGTGTGGTTCTTCAGCCACTGCAGGAAATTATTATTGTCACTAAGCCTCGGGTCGTCTGCTATCTCCGGCAGCGGTTGAGTGGGAACGCTAAGTTCAGGGGCGGGTTCAGCTTCGCTTACCGGCGTCACATCACCGGCAAAACAGGCGGGCCGTTGTTCGCCTGGCTCCCATATTGCAGATGGTGTCAGGCGCAGCAGCGTCAGCGGTTCAACGGGCGACCAGCCTTTATCCGATCGGATAATGCAGCGCCAGATCGCTTTATCCTCATTGGCAACGATAACCTGATGCGTCAGCAGTTCGTCAAACAGGCGGTTATTGTTTTCCGGCACGCTAGATACGCCATGCTGGAGCAGCCAGGCGCGAACCCGGTCGGCGGTGGTTTTGCTGATAAGCCACAGCGTATCCTCCGTCAGCCAGCCATCGGATCCGCATTCGGGATTATTGAGTCGATAATCGTTCTGCACCAATGACCGTAAGGCGGTGAGAAACTGCTGAGGCAGGGAAGTGGGCTTTTGCGCCAGCGCGGTTTTGATATCGCCGCCGAGGTATCGGGCGACAGAGGCTTTATCGGCCTGCTGCACCAGTTCCGCCAGCGCGCCAGCCCGTTCGTAGTGTCCGGTGAGCTGATAAATCAGGGACGCAAAAGCCGCCGGGTATCCGGCCAGCCAGTCCAGTAATGGCGAGGGTATCAACTGATTAATCAACATTGAGCCAGCTGCCGGATGCAGATGATAGTCGCGACCGTGGCTCTGGTACTGCCAGCGATAAGGCTGTGCCAGATTACCCTGCCACGAATGCCAGCGGGTGCCATCACGTTGATGAATCTCCATATCCACGGCGATTTTTCCCGTATCGTGCAGCAATGCCGCGCAGACCACTGCGACCGTCCATGCGCTGGCCTGCCGCGCCTGTTCTTCCGCACCCGCTTCCGGTGGCAGCAGATAACCCTGGCGCAGTCGGATGGCGTTGCAGGCAACTTCCAGCGAATGATCCAGTAGCCCACCGGGAATGGAATGGTGATGACTTTGGGATGCGGGTAGCAGTTGCACCAGTGCGGCGAAGCTGTGAATCGCCGTGAGGATCCAGCTATCGAACAGGGTATCCGGCAGCGGGGTCAGTTGCCGTAACTGGTGCAAACAGGACTGGCGTAACGGTGTCGCCAGCAACTGTTCTGCGGATTGTGGCGCAAACCAGCCCTCCGGCAGCGCAGTGTCTGGCGCAGGTGGCTGGTTCTGGGATGGTCTTTGTAGCCACTTCAGCATAATTCCCCTTTCCGGGCAGGCCCCTTTGCCCTTGTCGCCCTTCCTTTGCAGTGTCTCCCTTTAGGCCTTTTATATTTTATTAGTAAAAACTGTATGCTCTGATGTGCATATCTAGCGCTATATTTCTGATCGACGAGGAAAAGTGACCGACGTATTGTCGGTCACTTTAAAACTACCACCAGGCATAAAACATCAGCTTGTCTCGCTCAAAATCAAACGTCTCCAGCGTCTCCTTCACCCAGTGGGTGACGGCGCGAACGTCTTTCCAGTAGTGTTCTCCATAATCGGTATAACCATAGAAAAAGCCATCAATCGTGGGATAAACCGCGCCGCAGTTATCCGGCGTCAGGCTCTGCAGGTCGCTCAGAAGCGCCTGCAAGTGTGCTTTTGTGACTTCTAACAGCACCTGGTTACGCACCAGCCCAACGTGTTCATCCACCCATTTGAGTAATGGGTTCACCTTGCGGAAATAACCTACTCTAGCGTACTGGCTTTCATCGGGCGCGTTTTTTGCCCGTTCGAAAAAGAAGAGATCGAGTCCCATACATTGATCCTCAGAAAAAGGGGAGCAACTTCCCGGCGGGGAAGACTCCCCGTGCGGGTGGGCTGTCAGGCGCTAAGCTGACAGGGTTGTGGTATAGCGTTGAGTAGCCATTCACTGGCGTGGCGCGCCATACCGCTGGCGCGGATCACTGCCCGCTTGTCCTGGCGCAGGATATCCAGCCAGTAGCCGATATAGCTGGCGTGCTGGAGCCTGCCCTGAATGCCGCAATGGGCACACAGGAAGGCGCTACCCATCTCCGCCACTAACTCTTCAGCGGCGTAAAGTGCTTCGGTGCGTTCCGCTCCTGCAATACCGGGGCGGCTCAGGCGTGAAGCGTGACCAGTGGCATGCGTCAGTTCATGCAGCAGCGTGGCGTAGTACGCCTCGCTGCTTTCAAACTGCTGCGGGTGCGGCATCATCACCAGGTCGGTCGCGGGTTTGTAATACGCTTTCGACTGGCGGCGATGGCGCAGCGTCACACCACTATTCATCGTAATGGCTTCAGCCATCTCCACAGGCGTTGCGGGCCGGGTAAACGGCTCGGACAGCGACTGCGGCAGGCCGTCGCACTGCGACAGGTTAAACAGCCGGAACTCGCGGATGATCCCGAAATGCCGCACCTTCGGTTCGCCGTCTTTATCCAGCAACGGCTTGCCGAGTGCATCGGTCTCTTCCTGTGTGCGCGGCAGATACAACACCGCCAGAGAGGATTTCTCCCCCCGGCGCACTTGCCCGCCGAGCGCGCTGACCTGATGGAACGTCAGCCAGCGGTCGCTGGCGAAGCTCTGCTTGTCGGCGCTGTTCCACAGCAGCGGCACGTTGATGCCGTGATACGGACGACCGGATAACGCATTGATAGGGAACGGCGGCTCGCCATCGCGCCAGGGTCGGATCCACGGCACATTGCCGTTTTCCAGCTCAGCAATAATCTGGTCGGTGACTTTCTGGTAAATATCGTTGCTTCTGTCCATTGTGCGATCCTCATGGAAGAAGCCGGAGCTACCTCCGTCCGGAAGCGACTCCGACGGGGAGGTTATGCCTGTTCAGCCATCGAGACCTGCACATAGTGGCCGTGATAGTTGAGCGACAGCGGTAATGCGACAGGGGCTTTCATATCGCCCTGCGGCGGCTGGCAGTAGATCGTAAAGGTGACTTTCTTGCGGGATGTCCCGGCGGTGCGCAGGGTTAGCAGTACGGCGAGCAACAGATTGCCCAGCCGTTCTTCCACCTGCTGCGGGTCGGCGGGAAATTCCACAGCGGATTGCCAGACATCAGGGGCGATAACCATCGGCATTAACGACGGTTTTTTATCGAAAAGCGACATGGTGTTTCTCCTGTAAATGAGCAGGGAACACCCTTCGCAGGGCATTTCCCTGCGGGATGGAATGGTACTGGTATCCTGCGCATCTGCGCCGTTCGCACCTTCCGGATACATGGCGAACTTACTGCATGGCTGGCGGTAGTGTTTTCTGCGCGGGTGATAAAAGGGAGGGGAAAATCATTACCGGGGCTGAAGAGTTTTGCCGTTCCTGAAATGTGAACGCAGGCAGATTGATGCGCACGTATCGCTCAAAAAATGATCTTTTTCAGGCGGATACTGAAATCAGAAAAGCATATGACCTTGAACAGTAAACACAATGACTGGAGGGATATGCTAATGAACCGACAAGATATAAACGCATTGAAGAATTTTGATTTTCTGGCACGCAGTTTTGCCCGTATGCACGCCCTGGGCCAGCCAGTTGATATCGATGCCGTTACCGGCAATATGAGTGATGAACAGCAAGCATGGTTCCGGGAGCGATACGACCACTACCGAAAGCAGGCTGAGCGGGCGAGAGTGATAGAACTACGGTGATGTAACGAACAACGGGCTTAACGGCCCGTTGCGTATTTCAGGCTTTGAATATCTGTTTACGGTGCCAGCCGACATACTGTTCAGCAGGCCACTGCGTTTTGTCATAAGGGAGGAATAACTGCTGGCCGTCCCGGTGCCAGAAAAGATGGTCTACCACCGGACTACGACTGACGCCACCGGAGATGTGGATGGTCATACTCTCATCCAGCCCGAACGCCCCCATATCAAACGCGTCATGGTGCAACGTACAGAGCGCCAGGCCATTGTTTACCACGCACGGACCACCATACGCTTTCCAGTGAATATGCGCCGCTTCAAGACCAACCAGCGCGCCATCCAACCTGAGATCGTAACCGCAGAACGCGCACCGTGAGTGGTACGCGCGAAGAACGATATCCCTGAAGCGTGGATCGCGGTTCCTGGAGCGATCGATAAAATCGAATCCCAGTTGGTTGGCCAGGATCCGCTGAATACTTGCCGGGAAGCGATCGGTGAGGATCTTCTGGGCCAACTGGTCGATCATCTCAGGATGTGCCAGCAATTGTTGATAAGCCGCTTCATCGAAGCCGCCCGCCACCTGGTTATCAATCAGTTCTTTCTTTGTCGGCTGAGTATTGCCCTTGCGCGGTTTGCAACCTTCTGCGTGAGCGATCTCCCAGAAGCCGTCTGTTCGCAGCCGCCAGAACGGCATATTGGGATAGTCGGTGCGTCGCTTGGGGCCAAACTCTTTCAGCAGGCGAGTAAGCGGTTCGTGGATCTCCAGGCCGTAGTTAAACAGTCGCGGATGGCCCGCTTTGTACTGCGACAGTACGTACAACAGCAGCAGCGGTTTATGCGGCGCGCATACGTCACCCTGACGCCAGACAGAGACGTTAGCGATGGCGGATTGCAGCGTTTCTGGAGAGATCATAGGAATAAACCGGGTAACAGGCTGATGTTATTGCGATCATGCTCGCAAAATGCCGGTGACTCAAGCCCCGTTCATCACACCATCAGTACGAAATCTTCAGGGAATGCGTGTTTTACTGACGATCATTTTCCCGACCTGTTCGCCAGCGCTGCGGATATCACCGACCGCGCTGCCCATCACTCCGGCGATGGCCGCGCCGATCCTGACGCCCGCCCATGTCAGTGCACCCAGCCAGAATGCGGGTAACACCAGGAACATCACGCCCATAATGATATTCACAATCAGATCGTCGGAGGTATTTTGCAGTCCCCAGAGGTTGAAGTACGAGTGGGTGTCGCTGTCGTACATCATCTGCATCAGCCAGTTATCCAGCCAGCGCGCCAGTTCCCACCAGAAGGTGAGGAAGAACAGGGCGAACTGCACAAAGCTCAGCGTGATGACCGTTTTAAGGTCCCATGCCGAGAACAGCAGGATCACCGGAATACAAATTACCAGCGCCATTTCGAGAAACGCCTGCGCCATCGGCAGCGCCTGGCGGACGTTATCAAACGCCGGAAACAGGGCATAGCTCGAAAGCCCCGCGCCGATGATCCCGCCGACGCGGCTGAGCAACTGCGTCTGGCTGAGATTATCTCCCGCATTCCCACCAAACCCGTTGTACACCAGTCCGCCCTGCGACATCTGCATATTGCGCGGGCTGACCAGCGAGCGCAGTACCGCTTCTTCATACTCCTCTTTTGACTGTCCCAGTTTTTGCAGACGCTGCCAGAGCGTGGTATCGACCTGCTTCAGTAGCCGATTTTTCAGCCCCGTATCGCCATCGGACCACCACTCCTTACACGCAGGATAGCCACCGCTACCCGTATCGCTCAGGCCATCATCGCGGCTGGCGTCATAAGGCCAGGCGGCGCGGGGCGAATGGGAATGATCGTGGTCGTAATAACCCGGTGTAGTGAGGTAAAAAGACGATCCCACCCAGTCCACTTCCCGGCTCTGTTCCTCGCTAATATCGCTGCCCAGCCGCTTGAGGCGTGCGCGCGACGGCCCATAGCAGTCGTTAACGAAATCCTGTAGCTCCTGCGCCAGCGCCGGATCGGCGATCCGGGTGTGCTGCACCTCAAAGCGCAACTGACGCAGGTCCGGCTTGCAGGGCAATACCGCGACGGCGGCGCTGGTAATGCCCTTGCCCAGCGCATGGGTGAAGTACCACCACACCGGAACGGAAGCACTCTGGCCGCTGAGTTCATTAATCAAAGGTGCATAGCCGGAATCGCCGGGCTGCACCACCGACCAGCCGCACTGTTTTGTGCGCTGGCTGTCATAGCTGAGGGTATTGATATCGACATTGAGGAACGGCACGCCCGCGAAGAAGATCACCAGCAGGGCGCTGTAGAGCGAGTGCTCCACCCAGACGACCAGCAGGCGGGCGACATTGCCTTCGTCCGCCCCCTGGCCGCGCGCCTTCAGCCACAGGGCAACCAGCTTTGCCAGCAGGGGAAGGGCGAACAGCCCGGTGGCGGTCAGCGTCTGCCACACGCCGTTGTTCACCAGCCAGCCGAGCAGGGTGAGCACGTACTCGAAATAGCTGTTGGCGGTCATCGCGGACTGTCCGGCTGTGGATTATTGAGATTGTGCAGGCGGCGATCGCTGTCGTCCGGCACCTCCACCGCCTGGCCCTGAAGCTGGTCGCGCTGCTGTTTGCGTTGCAGGATCTGACTGGCGGTATTGCGCGTCAGCGCCTGGCGGAAATCGAGTTCCAGCTTAAGCTGGTCCAGTTCCTCGTCCAGTTGGATGGTGGTTTTGCCCAGGCTCTCCTGCGCCTCTTTGACGTTGGCGATATTGGGTTCGCGCATGCCCGCGAGCAGCGTGCGCCGGGCCAGCAGCGCCTGTTCGGTGACGCGGGCCAGCGCCAGTTCTCCCGCCAGCCGTTCGGTGAGAACGGCAACATCCGGGTCATCGCGCAGCGCTTCGACCACGCCACGGGTCAGTTGCATGGAGCCGCCGGAGGCTTTCGCCAGATTGTCGAAGCCAGGTTTCTGATTGCCGTTAACCAGATCTGTCAGGAGGGGCAGGATCTTCGCCTTTTCTTCGTCGATCAGCGGATGCAGGCCGATCCCCGCCTGTGCGCCGGAACGCGCATCCGGATCGTCGGGGGCCTGCGCCACGCTAATGGTCTGCTCGCCGGCCACGCGGGTCATCCATCCGGCGGCCTCTTCAGGGGATGCCCAGATGGTACAAAGTTCCCCGTCGCATTCGGAGGAGGTAAGAGAAGTGGTGCTGGTGGCTGGCTGCTGGTTGAGGATATTCCAGCCTGCGGCGGTGGCATCATGGACTACCTTAATCGGCGGCTGGCCTTTGCCGCCGCGCTTTTCGCCGCCCACCCAGCGTTTCCCCTTTTCGGCGGCCTCTTTGGCCGCTTTCTGGTCGGTGCGGATGGCATCATTATCGCTGGCGGCGAGGGACTGGTAGTTCTCCGCTTTGGCTCCGGAAAACCAGGCGGAATCGGCCGCCAAATCGGTCATCTTCTCCGCCATTTTCTGGCAGTTCAGCAGCGACTTATCAAAATCCAGCCGTCCCTGCAGCACGCCGTTGGTCAGCAGATCATAAAGCTGCGGATTGGCGCGCTGGATTACCATCGCGGGCAGGCTGGCAACCGCGCCGGTGGCGCTCTGGATGACGTTGCCCATCAACTGCTGGAAGCCGTTGGTGATGCCGTTTAGCTGGTTGCGCACCGTGGTGTCGATGTCGAAATTGCCGCACATCATATCGGCGTTCCAGCCAAGACCTAAGCTAAGCGGCGAGGGGCTGCGGCGCACGGGGGGCGGCATGACAGCCTCGCCGCCGCCAATCTGATAGTAAAGCAGGTCGTCAACCGCGCCTCGCGTGCGGAAGCTGTAGTCGTCTGCCGCCACGCAAACCCAAGCAAAAAACAGTAAGACCAGACAAAGGACTCTCATCACCGCCTCCGTTAACCCGTACTGCCGAGGAAGGTTTGCCCACGGCGCGGACAGCATTTGTAAGGTCGCCACAGCGTCCAGGCGTACGCGCCATCCTCCGCCAGCTTGTCGGTGTAAGTGTCGGTGGCGCTGCCATCCGGGAACACCGAACAGGCGGCGGATTTTTTTGGGGTGAGCATCTGCCAGCGATGGTTATCGTTGTCGCCTTCGATAACCGGGGAGGGCGGCCAGTAGCCGGCGCGGGATGAGGCGGTCAGCGGCGTGTAGATATGCGGTTGTCCGGTTCGCGTCACCAGATCGGCCACGCGCTGGGCGATAACGGCGGCGGCTTTATAGTCGTGCGCCTGGCTGATGGCTCCGGCGCGCGGGTAGATATTGCCCCACATATCGCCGTTCTGACCGGCTTCCCGCATGCCTGGCGTCAGCGTCTCCGGCCAGGTCATTTCCGGCACCCCGCTGCGCCATGCCAGCGTATCGAGTTGACTCAGAAAGTAAGGCTGGAAAGGTTGCGATGACGGGGAGCAGATATAGCCAAACTGAGTGAAAAACTTCGCCAGTTCATCGCCTGCCGGAAAGCCGATGGCATCGGCGTTTTTAAAACGGATCTTGCTGTGCTGGTTGGCCGAGCGCGGATTGGTGTCGCCGCCGCCTTCGGCAATGCCGGGTAACGCCGGACTGAGCAGCGACATCTCCGTCCACGGATTTTGCCCGGTGACGCTGTAAGCCGATACCACCAGATCCGGGCGGAAATGACTGACCTTCACCGACGTGCGAACCGTACAGCCGAACGGTGTGCAGTACAACCAGTAGCACAGGCCGACCACCCGGTAGTTCACGCAGTCCGGCGTAAGCGCAGAGGCTGCGATCTCCGGCGTGGTAATCGCCCTGAGGGGGAAAACAGCGCATAGCAGCATAGAGATTAATTGGGATCGCATCGCGCCTCCGGCAGCAGATATTTCTTCTGTCGGGTGTACCGCAATATCTGTTCATCAACGGTATGAAACTGGAAGCCGTTACAGAAAATTGTTGAGTTTTACATCATCACCAGACGTTGTTTCTGGTGGTATTCTCTGGTTCAGGCCAGGACTGTGAAGGCAGTTCTGGCCTGATTTTTTTCATTTTTTATTTTGATAAGGAGCAAGGCTGATGCCTGAAAAACGAAAGCATCTCACTCGTCATGAAGTGGGACAGATATTGCTTGCAGCAGACAGAGGGATCCATTTTGAGCGCGATTATTGCCTCATTCAGATGTGTTTTTTACACGGCCTGCGGGTCAGTGAACTGTGCGGGATGCGCCTGTCTGATATCGATCTGATCGGGCGCTCGGTGTATGTCCGGCGGTTGAAAAACAGTCTCTCCACGCAGCATCCGCTGTTTGATAATGAACTGCCTGCGCTGATGCGCTGGCTGGCGGTACGCAACCGCTGGCGGGATGCGGATTCAGACTGGTTGTTCCTGTCGCAGAAGGGAGGTGCACTGTCGCGCCATCAGGTTAGATTGTTACTCAAACGTTACGGAGAACTGGCCGGTGTCAGCATTTCCGCTTATCCGCATATGCTGAGACACGGTTGCGGTTACGCGCTGGCAGATCTCGGGCGCGACACCCGTCTGATACAGGATTATCTGGGGCACCGGAACATCCGGCATACGGTGATTTATACGGCGACAAATACGCAGAGGTTTATGAATGTCTGGGGAAACGTGAGAGAAAACCACACAATTAGTGCCAGAATGTAAAGTAGTATCAGAAAAATTTAGCGAACTGTCAAAATTTTTCTGAGACCCCTTTTGGTAACGGACTATCTTGTTGTTTTTAAAATAATATTTAATGTAACAAATATGTAGTCTTTCTCTGGTCCTGGCTGGCAACGTGCTTAAGTGGTTCACGTTGCCAGTTTTACTCACTCACCGCATTACGGTTTTATGCCATTTTGAAAGCCATACTTCACTTCCACTGACATTTTATTTTTCACCCCCTTCTTCAACCATATTTTCTCCTGAACTTACCACTCTGGCACTAACGGGAAAGTCTTACGCGGGTTTTCTCGTCACCAGAGTGAATCAGGGTTGAGCCCTGAGCGATCTTTCATCAAGGAGAAACGTATGAAAAAAACGATGTTAAGCGCGTGTTTTTTACTGGTGGCTGGGAATGCGGTCGCCAATGATGGCACCATCCATTTTACCGGCAGTATTACCGACCAGACATGTACCGTGGACAGCGGTTCGCAAAACCTGAACGTCGATCTGGGCAATGTAGGGCAAACCGCACTGAACGGCGCGGCCGGGATGAAGGCCTCCCCGACGCGCTTCACGCTCAACCTGAGTGGTTGTCCTGATACCGTTACCGGGGCGAACGTGAAGTTTGACGGGACGTCTGATGGCGTAAACCAGAACCTGCTGGCACTGGACAGCGGTACCGGGATTGCGACCGGCGTCGGTATCGAAATTGCCGATAAAAATGGTGCAGTCATCCCTCTGCATACGGCATCAATGGATTACCCCCTCGCGGCAGGCAGCAATACGCTGGACTTCGTCGCCCGCTATGTTTCCACCGGTACCGCGGTAACCACCGGTACCGCTAACGGTACCTCGCAGTTCACCATTAACTACAAATAACGCTGTGCCGTCGCGGGATTCACCACCTCTCCCATCCTACCCGACCTGGTGTACCGCCGCATAACAGGGAATGTTTCGCAGGGATGCGTATTTTTCGTCCGGAGAACAAGAAGATGAACAGGTATGCAGACGTGGTGCTGGCACTGGTGCTGGCTTTCCTGAGCGTACAGGCGCAGGCCGGGATCGTGATTGGCGGTACGCGCGTGATTTATGACGGGGATAAAAAAGAGACGGCCGCCTCGGTACGCAACCCGGAGAAATCCGGCGTCTACCTGGTGCAAAGCTGGGTGGACAGTGGCGAACAGGGGGGCAAAACGCCGTTTATCGTCACGCCACCGTTGTTTCGCATTAATCCCGGTGAAGAGAATATGCTGCGCATTGTGCGCACCGGAGGCAACCTGCCGCAGGACAGGGAGTCGGTGTTCTGGCTGAACGTCAAATCGATCCCCGCTACCGACGACAGCCAGCCGCGCACCAACGTGTTGCAGGTGGTGGTCAAGTCGCGCCTGAAACTGTTTTACCGTCCGGCAGGTCTGGAAGGGCAGCCGGAGAGTGCCTATCACCAGTTGAGCGTTGCCCACAGCGGTAACCATCTTACAGTCAGCAATCCCACACCGTATTACGTCACGCTGTTCACCCTGAAGGTCGATGGCCAGGAGATTAAAGAGGCGGATATGGTGCCGCCGAAAGGCAGTGTGAGTTTCACGCTACCGTCAGCGACTGCAAGCGCGGTGACCTGGCAGGCCATCAGCGACTATGGCGGTGTCAGCCAGACCGAAAGCCGTAAGCTGTGAAGGAGGACGTGATGAATAACCCGACGCCACGTCTGATGATAATCCTGCTGACGCTGTTGCTGGCAATGGTGCTTTTGTCTGGCTATTTGCGTAATGCCGAGGCGCGTGAGGTTTTTAACCCCCACGCGCTGGAGATTGATAACCCCGGCCAGCCGGTGGCGGACTTATCCACCTTTGCGGAATCCGGTGGTCAGCTACCTGGTACCTACCGCGTAACGGTCTTCGTTAACGGTGAAAAGCAGGGCGACGCACAGGATATTGCTTTTACTGACGGAGCCGAAAAGAAACTCAGCCCGCAGATAACGCCTGCGATGCTGAAAGCCTGGGGCGTCAAAACAGACGTCTTCCCGGCGCTGGCAGCACTGCCGCCGGATCAACCACTGGACGACATTGGCCGCTATATCCCGATGGCCACCACCGACCTGCGCTTCAGTAAGCTACAGCTTAATGTCAGCATTCCTCAGGCAGCCCTGAGCACTGCCGCCCGTGGCTGGGTGGATCCCTCTGAATGGGACGAAGGCGTCCCCGCCGCGCTGCTCAACTATAACCTCAGCGGCAGCAATACCTGGCGCGACGGGGAAAACGGTTCGGATGATAACTACTACGCGAACCTGCAAAGTGGTATCAACCTCGGCGCGTGGCGGTTGCGTAACTACTCGACCTGGAATTATGACGAAGATAACGGTAGCCACTGGGATTCAGTAAACACGTACCTTCAACGGGATATCCAGCGCCTGAAGGGACAACTGACGCTCGGCGACAGCTACACACCGTCGGATATTTTCGACAGCGTCCAGTTCCGCGGTGCGCAACTTGCTTCTGACGATAATATGCTGCCGGACAGCCTGCGCGGGTTCGCCCCGGTGATCCGCGGTATCGCCCAGTCTAACGCGCAGGTGACCATTAAGCAGAACGGCTACATCATCTACCAGAGCTATGTTGCCCCTGGCGCATTTACCATCAGCGACCTCTACCCGACGTCCGGTAGTGGCGATCTTGAGGTGACCATTAAGGAAGCCGACGGCAGCGAGCGTACCTTTATCCAGCCGTTCTCGGCGGTGCCCATTATGCAACGCGAAGGGCGTCTGAAATACGCCATTACCGCCGGGAAATACCGCAGTGGCAACGACGACAGCGATGAACCGCAGTTCGGCCAGGTCACTGCGATTTACGGTCTGCCGCATGCTATCACCGTCTATGGCGGCACGCTGTACTCGGACGATTATCAGTCTGGCGCCGCAGGGCTCGGTTTTGGCCTCGGTGAACTCGGTTCGCTGTCAGCCGATATCACCGCCGCACACACCACGCTTAATAACGGCGACAGCCATAACGGGCAATCATACCGGGTGCAGTATTCAAAGGACTTTCAGACCACCGATACCAGCTTCACGCTGGCGGCGTACCGCTATTCCACCGCCGGGTTCTACACCTTTCAGGAGTCGAACGACCTGCGGGCAGACAGCGATGAAGGCTGGCAGATGACATACAACAAACGCCAGCGTCTCCAGTTGGATCTCAGCCAGAGTATCGGCAGCTATGGTTCGTTTTTTATCTCCGGCTACCAGCAGGATTACTGGCAGGAGGACGGCTACGAACGCACACTGAGCGCGGGCTGGAACGGGAATATCGACGGTATCAGCTACAGCGTTACCTGGAGTTACAGCGACTACCCGGACAGCACGCAGCCTGCCGACCAGCAACTGGCGTTCAACATCCAGGTGCCGCTCAGCCGCTTTATGCCGAATGCCTGGGCGAGCTACAGCGTCAACACAGCGAAACACGGCGATACCCGCCAGCAGGTAGGGCTGAACGGTACAACGCTTGCCGACAACAACCTGAGCTACAGCCTCCAGCAGAGCTACACCAACCACGGCGTGGGTGGCTCCGGCAATATCAACGCCGACTATAAAGGCGGGCAGGGGGAAATCACCGGTGGCTACAACTATGACGACGACACGCAGCAGGTTAACTACGGGCTGAAGGGGGGTATCGTCGCGCATCCACATGGAATCACGCTTTCGCAGCCGCTCGGCCAGTCGCTGGCGATCGTGAAAGCGCCCGGTGCGGATGATACGAAGGTACAGAACAATACCGGGGTTTACACCGACTGGCGCGGTTATGCGGTAGTGCCGTATGTGAACCCGTACAAGAAAAACCGTATTGCGCTCGACACCAGCACGCTTGGCGACGAAGTGGATATTGACACCGCCGTGCAGACCGTGACACCCACGCAGGGGGCCGTGGTGATGTGTACTGACCCCAAAAAGTTGGACAGTTAAACACGAGGCATATAGGTCTGATTCCGATATTCAATTGGAGTCAGACCTTTTAATTTCAGGCTAATTCTTCTGCTGTTGTAGTATTCAATATATTCCG
>JAEWTL010000074.1 GCA_023459495.1 Bacillota bacterium
TCGGTAGATTTGTTTCTTACTATAATCAAGAACGACCACAATGGGGATTGAAAAAGCTGACCCCTTTGGAATTCAGAGGTCAGCTTGCGTAGCTTTTTACTTGTCCGTTTTTCTTGACACGGGACAACAGGGCATTTTTATAATGGGATTCTTAAGGGATTGAATCCCTTAAGCGGAGGTGTGGAGGCAGAGCCTCCAAAAGATCTTATACGTTGATTTTAAATCCCAAATCCACCTCGCTGGCGGGCTTGCCGCCTGCAACGCCCCAGTTCTCCAGCGGCGGCTCATGGACCACGATGAGCACATCCGAAGGCATGATGCCGGGTGATGCCGCAAGGTTTTCCGTGATGGCGCGGTACAACTTGCGCTTGGCGTCTGTACTGCGGCCCTTGAACACCGTCAGCTCCACCAGCACAAAATCTTCAGACTTGTTGTCCGAAAGATCAAAACATTCTCTGTCCAATTCATACAGGCGCTGAAGCCGGTCTCCTTCCGGAATCGCGAACGCATCCACCAGCGCACGGTGCACGCCGTCCATAATCGCCCGCTTATACGTCGTGCTTTTCCCGGCGATTATCTCAATCTTTACAAGCGGCATTAGCTTTCCTCCCGTCTGCTTTTGTCGGCTCAGGGGCCGATTCCCCGTTGCATTATTCTACTCGCGGATAGCTGAAAACGCAATGGGGATGCGCCAAACGCGCATTTCCGACACCCTTGTTCCACGTGAAACATTTATCCGGCATGCCCCAATGTTTCACGTGGAACAAATTAACCACGGGAAACTTCGCAAAACCCATGGTATGTAACCGGATCGTTAACCACAACATAAAGGAAATAAAAGAGCGGCCCCGATTGAGCCGCCTGCCAGTCGCTTTTCTTGTTTCACGTGAAACATTATATCGATCCTCGGATGAGATGCAGGAAGAAGTTATGCTGCAACAGGAAGGTGCCGAACGACGAAGCGTTAAAGTAATCCGCGACCTTGTCGACTGGAACGATGAGCAGCAGCACGGGCACAATGGTTACAACGAAATAGCAGAACAACACGCCCCGCGTGATGCCGAACAGCGCGCCCATGGTTCTGTCGTAACGCTTGAGTTCCGGAAATTCAACGGTATATTCCACCGCGCCCAGTATGAACTGATAGATGACCCGGGCGATCAGGAATATTCCGACGAATGAAATGATATTAAGAACCGCACACACGATCGTCATGTTGTAATATTCACCGATGTTCACATACCCCTGAGGGGCAAACGCCTGCGTCTGTGCATTCTGGCGGATCAGCGAGGCGAAAGGCTCCGATACGCCGGAGTCCGTGATGATGCTGTTCAGCTTATCGAGCCCCATGCCCGCAACAGCCAGCTTGGAGTCCTCAAACGAGGCGATGAGCTCGGAACCCTCGGTATAGTAATAAAAGAATTTAAAAAGCGATTCGCTGCGGTAAACGGCAGTGGATACGACGGGGTAGAGCAGGAAAGAAGTGATGACGGAAAGAAAAAACGCGCCAAGATTGAGAGCGGAATGAAAGAACCCCCTGTAGATGCCTTCCAGCACCGTAACCGCAACCAGTATGATGAACAGGATGTTAATCAGATTCATGGCGTCCTCCTTGGACGATTACGGGAGCGGAAGCAGGTATACCGCGTCCCCGGATGTCACGAATGCGTAGCCGTCAATCGCCTTTTGCGCACCGTCGACCGCAATAGGCAGCTCGTGGGTACGCTGATATTTTCCCTCCACAGTATAGACGAAAATACTGTCCGATGCAAAACAATATATTTTTTCGCCGTTGTTGAGTACAGAGATCACGCCCGGCGGCAGGTTGATCTTGATCTCGTCGCCGGAGGCTTTGATCACGCGCGCCACGGAAATGGCCGAGTCCATCTCATCGCTTTTCACATAGACGAAGACCGGATTCTCCTGTACAGTACAGACGTCCTCCACAGCCCAGCCATATACGAGCACCTTGGAGGTCTGTTTCAGCGACGTAAATGTGGTGAGCGAATTGGTGCCCATGGCGTAGATGCGGTCGCCCGTGAGGTATACGCGGCTGACAAGCTGGTCCTTCAAATCGTTGATGCCCGTCATGGATTGGGTCTCGGGGCGGTAGGTGCAGATGCGCGATACGGGTACCACGCCGCTGACGCTCAGCTCAAGCACATAGAGCTCGTCGCTTTCCGCATCAAATCCGTAATCGAGTATATTGCGGTCTGTGGCGGGAAGCTGGTAGATCATATCGCCCGATGTGTTGAAAACCTCGATATACGACAGTGTGGAATCGGCGAGCGGCTGGTCCACATATACCGCAAACTTGTTTTTGCCCGCGCGGGAGGACTTGATCACGCCTTCGGGTATCTGTCCATAAAACAACAGCGCGCTGTTTTCGTCGACCACCTGAATGGTGGAGCCGCTTGTCGCGACAATCATTTCATCGCTGGCGGAATAGTCCAGACCGGAAGCCCACATCAAGAGCTGCCATTTGGAGTTCAGCGAAGCGTCAATACAGGTTAGATTTGGACCATCCACATAAACGATGGTTTCGCCTACACAGAAGTAATCCTGGCTGGCTTTAAAGGGCAGTAGAACCGTCGTATCCTTGATTTCGTGGCCTTTGGTGAGCAGCATGACGAGGCCGGTAATCAACACGGCCAGCACCAGTACGATGCTGATCAGCAGCAGTATTGCTTTTTTAGGCGCTTTGCGCTTGCGTTTCTTTTTTTTATCGTTATACACCTTGCACCTCAATGCGGATGATTCGCCATTATACCATAATCAAAAGGCAATGGCGAATAGGGTACTTATCCGTTGCTGCCGCAGAACACGCTGAGCGCGGCAGGGCGGATACGGAAGGTGACGGGAGTCTGTCCATAGACCTCGCCGTCCAGATTGAAGGTCAACTTTTTGTCGCAGTCGATGGTAAGTTCACTGCACTGGAATGTTTCGAAACCGGCGATTTTTTCCGGCTCACCGTGCTGCATCTTGGGCAGTTCAAACAGCACCCGGCGGTTTGGCATGCTGCTGATTACCACCACATTAAAAAGCCCGTCGGACGCGTTGGCTTTCGGCGCTACCATCAGCCCGCCCGCATAGCACCGGCCGTTGGCGATGGCGACCAGCAGTGCTTCGCGTTTCATGGTTTGTCCGTTCGCTGTAATGGTGAGCTTCACGCTCCTGTAGGCGAACAACGACATCACGATACCGAGGTAATACGCCAGCCCGCCTGTTGTGATGCGGCGCACCTTCTCGGTGTATTTGATGACCTCCACGTCAAAGCCTGTGCCGGCTACGTTCAAAAATACCTTGCCGTCATCCAGCATCCCGACGTCCACGCGGCGCTTATTGCCCTGCAGCGCGATCCCGAGCGCTTCCACCGGATCACGCGGAATGCCGATGGCGCGGCGGAAATCGTTGCCGGTGCCTGCAGGGATGACGCCGAGCGTCTCATCAGAGTCCTTTAATACCTGTGCGATTTCGAGCAGTGTGCCGTCGCCGCCCACGGAGAGAATACCTTCATAGCCCTTGCCTATAGCTGCGGCGGCAAGCTCCATGGAATGGCGGGCGTACTGCGTGGCCGCCACCTCATATGCGATTCCTTTTTCCTTCAGGCACTGTTCCACCCGTTCCATCGCCCGAACAGACCGTCCGGCACCGGCGGTGGGATTGAAAATGATATAGTACATGAAAGGCCTCCGGAGGTGTGATACGCATATTCTACTAAATATGTTCAGGTTTGTACAGTCCGGGCAGTGCGGGCTGCTTTTAAGCGCCGTTTCAGGCCGTACTGTATTGACAAAAACCGGGTCCGGTGAGTATTCTTATTCTTTGTAAACATTATGTGAAAACATGGTCACGTTCACGTTTTTGCCGTAATAATCGAGTATGATGATATCGAAAGGAAAGGCATGAAGTTCGTTCAGTTTGAGACGCATTGCCACACGGCTGAGTCGAGTCCGTGCGGCGTGCTGACCGCGGCTGAGGTGGTGGATGGACTCAAAGCGGCGGGTTACAACGGTGTTTTCATCACCGATCATTTTTACTCCCGTTTTTTTGATACCCCCGGCATCGCGGAGCTGCCCTGGGAGGGTCAGGCGGAGAAGTTCCTCGCCGGTTACCGTATCGCCAAAAAGCGCGGAGATGAGATCGGCCTGAAGGTTTTTCTGGGGCTGGAGGTGCAGCCGGAGGATACGCCCTACGAGTTTCTCGTGTATGGCGCAGACGAGCGCTTCGTTTTGGAGCAGGGGCCGTTTTACCAGCTCACGACAAAGCAGATGGTTGACCTGATGCACAGTCACGGACTTCTCGTGTTTCAGGCGCACCCATACCGCTTCGGGCTTTCGCCCGACGATCCGGGACACTACGACGGCATTGAGATCGTCAACGCCCAACCACGCAATGTGAGCCACAACCGCCGCGCGCTGCAGTTTGCCTTTTCGCATGACGTGATGGTCATCGCGGGAAGCGATATCCACATGAAAGGGGATATCGGTCGGGGAGGCATCATGCTCCCGGAGGGCATAGAAAGCCCAGAGGGCTTTATCGAATATTTGAAAGAGGTTAGGACACCGGAACTGATCGTCACCTACGGTGTGTGACGCTGGAAACCGGAAAGGACAGGCACAATGTTTCGCAGGTTTTTTATTGGGAGGAACGGCCCTGATCAGCTATCGATGGCGATTATGCTGCTCGCGATTGCTGCCAGCTTCGTCCAATATTTTGTGAAGTGGAATTATATCTGGATCATCTCGATGGCGATCTTTGCTTTCGCGGCCTTTCGTATGCTGTCGAAAAACATCCAGCAGCGCAGAAAAGAAAATTTCGCGTTCATGAATATGGTTAATAAGGTCAAAACGTGGTATTATAAATCAAAAGCAAAATCTGATCAGCGCAAGCTGTACAAGGTTTTCAAGTGCCAAACGTGCGGACAGAAGCTGCGCGTGCCGCGCGGCAAAGGAAAGGTCTCCATTAAGTGTTCCAAATGCGGCAACAGGATGACCCGCGTCACCTGACCGCAATAATAGATACAGAAGAGGTATGATATGGCGAAGGTTACCAAAGACATGACGATTGCGGAGCTCCTGATGATGGACCCCGAATGTGCAGGCATCCTGCTCGACGCAGGCATGCATTGCATCGGCTGCCCTGCGTCCTCTGGCGAGAGCATTGAGGAAGCGAGCCAGGTGCACGGCATTGATGCGGACGAGCTGGTTAACAAGCTCAACGAGTTTTTCCAGGACAAATAAAATAAATGTGAGGTATTGCGCATGAAACAGTACGAATGCACGGTTTGCGGCTATGTGTACGATCCCGAAGTGGGCGATCCGGACAACAACGTGCCTGCTGGCACCGCGTTTGAGGATCTGCCGGAAGATTGGGTGTGCCCGGTTTGCGGCGCAGCCAAGGACATGTTTGAGGCCATCTGACGCGCGGAGGATTGAATGCCTGCAGTAGAAATTTCAAAGGACATTTACTGGGTCGGGGTGCATAACCCCGGCCTGCGCATTTTTGACGTTATTATGCGCACCGATTGGGGTACGTCGTATAACAGCTACCTCATCAAAGGCGCACAGGGCGTGGCTCTTGTCGACACGGTCAAATCCGGCTTTACCGATGAGTTCATCCGCAATATCGCTTCCGTGTGCGATCCCAAATCCATCCGATATATCGTCTGCAACCATACGGAACCGGATCATTCGGGTTCGCTTGCCAAGCTGTTGGATATCGCGCCCGATGCGGTGGTGCTGTGCTCCAAGCCCGCGGGCGTTTTTTTGCGCAGCATCATGAACCGCGACTTCGAGAGCCGCAACGTAGTGGACGGGGACGAAATCGATCTGGGCGGGCGGACGTTGAAATTTATTTCCGCGCCTTTCCTGCACTGGCCTGATTCCATTTTCACCTATATTCCTGAGGACTCTGTGCTGCTTTCGGGCGACGTGTTCGGCTTCCACTTCTCGGCGGAGAACGTGTTCGATGATTTAACGCCCCTCTCGGGTGAGATGGCGGAATCGCAGAAATACTATTTCGACGTCATCATGGGGCCGTTCAAAAACTACGTGCTTCAGGCGGTGGACAAGATCAAGGATCTGGATATCCGGGTGATCGGACCGTCACACGGCCCTGTGCTGCGCAGCAGCCCCTGGGAGGCTGTTAAGCGCTACGAAACGTGGGCATCCGATATTCTTACCGCCAATGACCCAAAGAAGGTCTACATCGGCTATGTGTCCTGCTACGGCTATACGCGATTGCTGGCCGAACGCATTGCGGAGGTGGCCAAAACAGCCGGATACGATGTGGAGATTGAGGATGTTTCCGCTGCTGACCCCGGTGCTTGCGCGGCCAAGATCCACGCGGCTGATGCGTTTGCCCTTGGCTCGCCTACGATCAACCGGGATGCGTTAAAGCCCGTGTGGGATGTGCTCGCATCGGTTTCCACGTACATCGTGAAGGGCAAGCCTGCCGCGGTGTTCGGCTCATTCGGGTGGAGCGGCGAAGCGATCAAGTTTTTGAGCGAACGCCTGCGCGACGTGGGGGCGGAGGTACTGGGCTCCTCCAGCGCGCGGCTGAATCCGGATGATAAAGAACTTGCGGAAGCGGAGAAGCTGGGCAAGACCATCTGCGACGCGCTCGAAAAGTAGTTTGATTATGGCTTTGCTAAAGGGGGTCGTACCACTTTTGTAGGCCATCAGGAAGATGCCTGTAGCAATTTCCTGAATAAAGAATGCTCGGTTTGACGGCGGCACTCAGCCGCCGTTTTTGTATGCACAAATTGCCCTGTTCGCACAGGATTTTGCGCACAGTTGTTTTTTATGATAGAATATTTGTGAATTTAACATTTATTACAAAGGAGGAAATAATGCAGACCACACGCAAAATCAAGGTGGGAGTCGGTTTTGCCACTGGGCGAAAGCGGTTTCAGAAGGTGCTGAAGACCTATGTGTACAACTGGCGGGAGAGCGGGCTGACCGAAATGGAAAACGTGGAGCTCAGCCTCTTTGTCGCTTACGACTTAAAGTATTTTAACACTCAGCCCAGCGATTATACGAACATCCGGCCCGATATCCGGGGCCTGATCGATCAGGCGTTTTTCATCGGTGAGGCTGCCATCAAACGTGAAGCGGACGAGCTGGTGGAAAAAAAGGTGCTGACGACACAGGAGGCCAAGCTGCTGTTCGGCGGGGATGGCTATGCCACCAAGCGCAACGCCATACTGTACGCAGCGATGAGAAATGAAATAGATTATCTGTTGTTCCTCGACGATGACGAGTACCCTGTGGCGGTGACCAAAACCGGGGACAAAGCGATCTGGAGCGGACAGCAGGTGCTTGCCACGCATCTGCGCCATATTAAAGACGCGGATATTACCAACGGCCATCATTGCGGGTACATTTCGCCCATACCGTATATTCATTTTGACGAAAACCTGTCCGAAACGGATTTTCGGACGTTCATTGAAGCGATCAGCAACGATATCATCAGCTGGGAAAAGATCCGCTCCGTTATGGAGAAGGGCGGCGTCACCTATGCTGATATAAAAACATTGACCGCAAACAGGGCTGAGGAGGTTGCCGAGGAAGCGCACACCAAGTTCATCTCCGGTTCCAACCTGTGCCTTAATCTTAAAAAGCCGGAACGGGTGCTGCCGTTCTATAACCCACCGGGCGCACGGGGCGAGGATACCTTCCTGAGTACCTGCCTGAGTGAACACAAGGTGCTGCGCGTACCGGTTTACGCGTTTCACGACGGGTTTTCCACTTACCATCATTTGATGGACGGCGTGCTGCCTATGCAGCTAAAGCCTATCCTTGCGGACAACGAGCAGAACATTACCCGATTTTATAAAGCCTGCGTCGGCTGGGTGCGCTACAAGCCGCTGCTGCTGTACATCACCCAGCGGGAGAACTATGAACACCGGATCGCGCAGATGAGAAAAAGCCTCGCGGCAACACTGCCTGCAATCAGCGCCTACTTTAACCGCCCGGAGTTTCTGCTGATTCCGCAGCAGCTGGAACGCTACCACCACCGCGTAGAGCGCCATTACCGTGATTTCATGGAGCTCCAGCGCATATGGGCCAAAGCCTGCGCCGCGCTTGAGTCTCAAGAAATAGAAAACTTCGCCGTTATGCAATGTTCAAGCGGCTGATAAGCCTCCCACTCCACCCGCAAAGGTATTAACTTTGCGGGTGGAGTGAGTTTACCTTACTCAAATCTCTCCAGTAATACAAAGAACCCCGCTGTTTAAAGTGGGGTTCCGCTTAATAACAAAGTATCTCATGGAGGCTCTGCCTCCAAACCACCGCTAAGGGGACAATTGCCCCCTTAGAACCCTGGCATACAAAACGCCCTGAACAGGGCGTTTTGTTAATAAAGGGATCCCAAAGGGATTGGTCCCTTTGGCAGGAGCACGAGGGCAGCGCCCTCGTAAAGAAAACTTCTATGTATCTACGCCTGTGCGGCTTCGCTTTCTTCCACCGGACTTACGGCCTGCCCGCCAAACACGGATATGATGTGGGCTTCGTCAAACTTCTTGGTCAACAGGCTGACTACGGGCGTCACGATCAGCGACAAGAGCATTGCGATGGAGCCAACCGCCGGAGGACTCAGCCACGCGGGGAGAATGCCGCCGATGGAGCCCAGCACCATGAGCGGAATGACGATGGCAAGGCCGGTGATGACGCCTGCCCATGCGCCTGCTTTGGTCATGCCCTTCCACCGCACGCCCAGTAGGAACGGCGCAAGGAAACAGCCGGAGAGCGCGCCCCACGAATACGACATCAGCGTGACGATGGCGGCGGGCTGCAGCAGCGCAATCATCAGCGAAATGAGCACAAATACCGCACACAGGGAGCGCATCCAGCCCATTACGCCTTTATCACTCATCTTAGGCCTAGCCACGCCCTTGATCAGGTCCATTGAGATGGACGAGGAGGACACGAGCACCAGAGAGGAGAGTGTGGACATCGAAGCCGCCAGCAGCAGCACGAGAATGAGGCCGAGCAGCGTAGGCGAGAGCGCCGCCCCCAGCACCGCGGGCATCACCTTGTCGAGGTTGTCCGGCGCCTCGGTGAGGTAGAGCCGTCCGAACGTACCCACAAAGTATGCGCTGCCACCGATCAGCAGGGCAAACAGCGTGGAGATGATGGTGCCGCGGCCAATCGCTTTTTCATCGCGGATCGCGTAGAACTTGTGCACCATCTGCGGCATGCCCCATGTGCCCAGGCTCGTCAGCAGGATCAGCGACACGAGCAGGACCGCGCCTTTGGCAGAACCGAAGGGCGATGCAAGCGCGGGGTCGATCTCGGCGATCTTGGAAAGCCCTGCCGACAGACCGCCCACCGCATCGTTGTTGACTACGGAGACGACCATCAGCACCACGCCAATGATCATCACAAGGCCCTGGAAGAAGTCATTGAGCGCCGCGGCGATATAGCCGCCCGCGAGCAGGTAGATAGCGGTCAGCACCGCCATACCGATCATGCAGTATTCATACGGCACCTTGAATACGCTTTCAAAGAAATAGCCGAGGCCTTGATACACGCTCGCGCAGTAGGGCGCAAGAAACACGAAGATGATCACCGCCGCAGTGATCTTCATGTTCTTGGATTTATATCGTTTAAAAAAGAAGTCGGGCATTGTGGAAGCATCCAGCCGGTGCGTGATGGCACGCGTGGGCTTAGCGAGCAGCTTCCAGACGAGGAATGTGCCGATCAGCGCGTTGGCGATGCCGATCCATGTGGCGGAAAGCCCCAGGTTCCAGCCGTATTTGCCGGCATAGCCCATGAAAATAACAGCTGAAAAATACGTTGTGCCGAAGGCGAACGCCGTCATCCAGGCGCCCATTTTGCGGCCGCCTAAAAAGAAGTCGTTGACGGTTTTGGCTTTGCGCCGTGAAACGAACCCGATGACTAAAAGAATGGCGACATAAAGACAGAGAATGATGATTTGAGCAACCATAGCTACCTTCCTTCCATACTACAAAAAAATGAAAATAAAAAAGACCTTCCATACTGCTTTCCTACATCCATGATATTACATCAGCTTAGGGACGGATGCAAGTGCAATTTATGTGAATATACACGCAAGGTAGCTGCTATTCGGAGTAATCAGCGCCGCCTTTTTGCAATAATGAGGCGGGGTCTGTCACCGTATAGCCCTTTGCGGCCTTCTCCAGCACGCCCTGGCGGCACAGGTTGTCCAGCGTACGCAGCAGATGCCGGTAGCTGGTGCCCAGCAGCTCGGAAACCTCCGTCAGCTTCTCTACAAAACGGCTGCTTTCGCTGGTCATGGAAATGTAGGCGCACAACCGCTGCTCCAACGGCTGCAGAATCGCAGCTGCACTGTTTTGTGTGCTGCGCAGAAACTTCGCGGCCAGCGCGCCGTTCATTGCATTCAAAAAAGCAGGGTTGTTTTTAAGCACCGTCTGATAGCGGGTGAGCGGAATGCAGATGCAAGCGACGTCCGTAATGGCCTGTACGCTGGTGGAAGCAATCTCTCTGCCGGTGGCAAACTCCACCTCGCCCAAAATGCCACCGCCCGAATAAAAGCAAAACAGCAGCGATTTGCCGTCCGGTGATGTCACAAAGACCTTCATCCGTCCGGAGATGATCAGCAGAATGTAACCGCTTGCATGTCCCTGCCGGAAAAGGTATTCGTTTCGCTTGAACCGCAGCACCGACAAACCGCCCGAGTCGATGTCCGCAAGGCCGAATGCCGCCAGCACGCTTTGATGCTCCGGACGCAATGCTTCTTTGATCATGGTTGTACCTCCACAAAAAAGTATGACATATGTCATATACTTGCGTCAATCCTTTATGGTATGCTCAAAAACGGGAGGATTTTGCATGCTTCAGGGCTTATCCGTCTTTGCGGGCGTACTCATCGCGGTCATGGTGACCATCAACGGCGGACTTTCCGACACATACGGCGTTTATTCGGCGACGGTTATCATTCATATTGCCGGTATTTTATTCGTGTCTGTTTTACTGGCTGTCCGACGCAAAAGCTTAAAGTCCCGCGAAAAGCTGCCGCTCCATTATTATCTGGGCGGCGCGGTGGGCGTGGGCACAGTGGTGTTCAACAACATGGCTTTTGGCCGTATCAGCGTCACCGCAATTCTGGCGCTGAGCCTGCTGGGATCTGTGCTGTGCTCGCTGGTGGTGGACCAGTACGGCTGGTTCGGCATGACCCGGCACCCCGTCTCCATCAAAAAGCTGCCCGGTATCGCCCTGTCCGCATTGGGCATCGCGTGGATGCTCTGGCCGTTCGATATGCGGGTCGTTGTTCCGGTTATCGTTTCGCTGCTGACGGGCGTGACCATTGTGGTCTCCCGCTCGCTCAACGCCCGGATGACCTGCAAAACGGGCATGCTGCAAAGCACCTTCTTCAACTACGCCGTCGGCCTTATCGTATCCGCTGTCATTCTACTGATTTTTGGGCAGCGTGAACCCATCATGGCCGGTTTTGAATTCTCTCCTCGCGTCTGGATCTATACCGGCGGCATGCTCGGCGCGTGTATCGTCACGCTGTTCAACGCCGTGTCGGTCAAGCTGTCCTCGTTTTATGTTTCACTGCTGTCCTTTGTGGGCCAGATATTTGCCGGGGTCGCGCTGGACGCGCTGCTGACCGGAGCCTTCTCTCTGCCGAACCTGATCGGCGGCATGCTGGTGACCGCAGGGCTGGCACAAAATCTGTGGGTGGATCGAAAAGTCAATGCTCCATCCTGCCCCAGTGAAGGCGCATAGCAGAGCCCCCTATAGCACTTCAATATTTAAGCACCTATATTAATTCCAAATATAAATCCATATTGACAAATCTTCATTACCAAGGCATAATAACTGCATTATAAAACATAACGATGTTATGAAAAACAACACCGTTATAAGCAGGAGAAAGCTTTGGCAAGGGAAGACCAGAAGATGCGCAGCGACAGCGTCCGTCAGGCAATCATCGATACGGCGCTGGAAATTGGTTTGGAGGAGGGCTTTGAAGCCATCTCCGTCCGTAAGATCATCCGCCGTATGAATTACTCCACCGGCGTGGTGTATCACCACTTCAAAGACAAACAGGAGATCATCGATGCCATCGAGGACTCGGAGACAAAGAAGTTTTACGGCGAGATATCGCGGCTGGTGGACAGCGCTGCCGACATCGTGGAAAACATGATCACGGTGTTCCGGCACGCAACGCAGCTGGCGCTCGACGAGCCGGAGAAATATAACCTCATCGTGCTGCACAAATACAGTCGGCGCAAGCCTAGCATGTCGCCGTGGATGGCGCATATCAGCGAAAGCCTCAAACGGGATATGGAGGCCGGACGCCTGCGGAAGCTGGACCCAAAAAAAGCCGCGTTCTCCATCTGGAGTTCATTTTTGGGCTTCAATCTCATGATCTCCCGTATGGAGGGAATTACAGCAGAACAGGCGCAGGCCCTGTTCGACGTACAGACAGAAATTATTTTTAAAGGAGTTATAAAATCATGAAAAGGATCAGCGTAGTCTACGCGACCAAAACGAAGCATTCCAAAAAGATTGCGGAGGCGGTGTCCGCCGCGCTGGGCGTGCCTGCGCAGAACGTCGCGGGTCTGCCCAAAATCGGAGAAACCGACCTGCTGTTCATCGTGGGTGGCCTCTATGGCAATGAGAGCATGCCGGAGATGCTGGATTTCGTATCAGGGCTGGAGCACGGAACGATTAAAAATGCGGCGCTCATGACCAGCAGCCTTGCCAACGTGAAAGGACAGGACAGCGTCCGCAGCCGGCTGCAGGGCAAGGGCATTCCCGTGATAGACGAATTCCGCTGTGTGGGAAGCTTGTTGTTCTTGCGTGCAGGACGTCCCAATAAGGCGGAAGTGCAGCAGGCGGTGGACTTTGCCGCGCGCCTCGCCAAAGCGGAGGCCTGAGCCATGAAGAAAGCCCTGGTCATCATCGGAAGCATTGTGGGCGCAATCGTGGTTCTCGGCGTCGTCATGTTCCTGCTGATGTCCCACTCCGCCAGCGCAGGGTTACAGTCGCTGGTGTATGAGGATGTGGACATGAGCCAGGCCACGGATGGCACCTTTGAGGGCCAGGCGGACGCCGGAATGGTGAGCGTGAAGGTCGCGGTCACCGTCAAGAACCATGCGATCACCGGAATTGAAATTATGGAGCATAGCAACGGCAGAGGTGCAGCAGCAGAGGCCATCACGCAGGACATGGTGGCAGCGAACAGCTATGACGTGGACGTTATCAGCGGCGCCACCATATCGAGCGAAACGTTCAGAAGCGCAGTCAGCAAGGCGCTTAAAGCCAGCTGCGAGAATTCAGCGTCATAAGGCACCGGGGAGGCAGCTATGATCACCATTATTGCGGATGAGGGAAAAGCAAATATCGGATACGGGCTGCATCAGGCGCTGGTGTCGCAGGGCAAACAGGCGGAATACGTATCGCTGGAGAACATACAGGTGAAACCCTGCATCAACTGCGGCGGCTGCACCTGCAAAACCTACGGCCGCTGCGTCACCCGCGACCACGGGGACCTCATCTATCCAAAAATCGTCCGGACCGACGTGTTGGTGCTCGTTACGCCGGTAGTATTCGGCAGCTATTCGTTTAAGCTGAAACGCATACTGGATAAATTCGGCTTGTTCATGGACCGTCATTACTTTTTGACGAACGGCGAACTGACAAAGGGCGGTATGCCGGACAGAACGTTTAAATGTTTCGCCGTAGGCGTCACTGAAGATGCTGCCGAGGCAGAAGCGTTCAAAAAACTGTTTCAGGAACTGCTGATCATCACGCGGGGGGCGGGAAAGGCATTTATTACGAACGGCGTAATAAAAGACGAGCTGCAAAATGACATACTTTCGGAGGTGGCGCGTGCATGAAACGGGTATTGCTGATCAACCTGAGTCCCCGCCGGGAGGGCACCAGCGTTACATTGCTGAATGCCTGCAAAGAATATCTGGACGCAAAAGGCCATCACTGCAGCACGATGAATCTTTATCCTAACCTGAAGGATACTGCCGCGCTGTTTGAGGCTGTTACCGGGGCGGATGCGCTGGTCTTCAGCGGTCCCTGCTACATCAATACCTACCCGGCGGATGCGATCTGGCTGCTGCAGGAGCTGGCCGCGCGCCCGGAGCTGCTGCACGGTCAAACCGTGTACGGCATGATTCAGGGTGGCATGCCCTATGCCCATACCCACGCGTCCGGCCTTACCATGCTCGAGCTGTTCTGCCGGAAAACCGGACTACAGTATAATGGCGGATTTGTAATGGGACTTGGCGCGATGCTGAACGGACAGCCTTTAAGCAAGCTGTTCAACGCCAAATCGGTAATTCGCCAGCTGAACGTATTCTTCGGCCACGTAGATAAGGGCGAGGCATCGCCGCCCGCGGTTTACGAGGCGGCAACGCTTAAATTACCGGCTCTGATATACCGGGTGATGGCGAAGATGATGAACCGGATACAGGATAAGGACCTGAAATCGCGTGGCATCGACATCCATCAGCCCAGCCCGTATCTTTAAGCGGAGCTGCTATATCGATTGCGCTTCCGGTATATAGAGCGGCGGCATCTCCACGCCGTGCAGCATCTTTTGGATGGCGTCGATATGCTGCCGGGCTTCCTCCTCGCCAATTTTGAGCATGCTTTCAATGCTTTTCATCTGATAACGCTTGTAGCTGTCCAGCTGGGGCCGGAGAATCACATCCGCGTACTGCTCGCAGATCTGACTGTTGATGTTGATACTCATGTTGTACGCGGCCAGAAACACGTCCAGCCGCTTTAGGCTCTGGGTGCCGCGGCTGCGTTCCGCGTTTAAGTTGATGCCGACCACCTTCTCCGCGCCCATGTCACGCACCGTCTCGGTGGGAATACTGCGCAGCGTGCCGCCGTCTATGTAAGTTTTATGGCCGATTCGCACCGGTTGGAACACCCCCGGCACGGCGCAGCTGGCGGAGAGCGCCTTGGATACGCTGCCACGGCCGAGCGTTTCAAGCGTGCCACGCTCCAGATCCACCGCGACCGCGCAGAACGGCTTCTTCAAATCTCCAAAAGTTTTGTCCTTCAGGAAACAGTCGGCCAGCTGTTCGATGATCTCGCTGCTCATATAGGAGAATATCGGCTTTTTGGGGATCACGTTCTTTTCGCGGATGTTCAGTGAAAAGTCGTACAGCTCCTGCCACGGTATGCCTGCGGCGTAGAGCGCTCCGGCGATTGCGCCTGCGGAATTGCCCGCCACATAGTCAAAGTTGATATGGTTTTCCTGAAACACCCGGATCGCTCCGATATGCGCGAAGCCGCGCGTGCCGCCGCCGCCGAATGCGATGCCGCTTTTTGGATGCCTTGCTTTCATACGTCCTCCTTAATACGACCACATACTACCAATAACGCACAGCATTGTAAATAAAATAACAGGGAAATTTACCTATCATTCTTTATATCTTACGGGAACTTTTCTCAAACGTGCAGCGTCCTATCGAACAAGAGGCAAAAAAGCCCTGCGGCCGGTTTGTGGCGCAGCGGTTTTCGGTATCGGAGGAGAAATGAAGAAGGTTCTGATTCTGATTTTGATCGTATCGCTGGCGCTTGCGGGCTGCCGAAGCGTTGAGGCAGTGGGCTATGAGGGGGAACTGGAAGCCCAGCCGATCACAGCGCTGGATGAAAGTTTTGCACGCGGGGTTAACGACTTTGGTTTTGGTACGGCGGCTCTGCTATTCGGCGCGGATGCCAATTTTGCGGTTTCGCCTGTGAGCATGGAGCTCGCGCTGGCCATGACCCGCTCAGGCGCGGCGGGCGATACGGCGCAGCAGATGAAGGACGCGCTGGGCTTATCTGCGCTCTCGGACGATCAGATCATCGCGGCCTGCCGCATGCTGATGTGGCGCGCCAACACGGGTGGTATGGAAGCCGCCAACTCCATCTGGGTCGACGCGGACTACCCGTTCAATGAAGACTTCATCAACACCTGCACGGGCGACTTCATGGCCGACGCGTACCCGCTCACCATCCCCGGCGCGATGGATGCCATCAACAAGTGGATCAGCGAGCGTACGCACAAACGGATTGAGAAAATGCTTCAGGAAGAGCCGGATGAGCTGACGAAGCTGGTATTGTGCAACGCGCTGTATTACCTCGGCGAGTGGGAGCTGCCCTTTGACGCGAACGACAGCTGGGACGACACGTTCCACGCGGCTTCCGGTGATGTGAGCACGCCGTTCATGCACAGCGGCTGGTCGGTGCCGTATTACAGCAACAGTGATTTCTCCATGATCTCGCTGAACTTTAAGCGCGCTGCGGGCGAGGGGCAGTACGCAATGGCGCTGATGCTGCCTGCGGAAGGTCAGAGCGTTTCGCAATTGCTGAACAGTTTGGACGGCGACAGCTTCGCCGCGGCGCTCTCCGCGATGAAAGAGCAGAAGGTAAACATATCGCTGCCCAAGTTTGAGTATATGTATTCCGCCTCGCTGGTGGATACGCTCTCTGCCATGGGTATGACGGATGCTTTCAATCCTGACATGGCTGACTTTTCGGGCATGACGGACGGCGGCGAGCCCCTGTATATCTCCGCAGTGCTGCATAAGTGCTACATCCGCGTGGATGAACTGGGCGCGGAAGCCGCGGCGGCCACAGTAGTCAGCATGGAAACCGGTGCGGCGGTCATTGACCAGCCCATCGTGTTCGATGCCGACCGCCCGTTCGTATACGCCATCTACTCCGTGGAGGATGGCACAATCGCATTCCTCGGCGCAGTGAACAATCCGACGCAAGGATAACAAGTTTGGCAGGGCGCAATGCGCACCGCGTCCGGCCACGCTCCCATATACACCCGAAACCACCCCAAACGAAAGGGACAGGCTGCACACCTGTCCCTTTTGAGTACTTGTCCGTTTACATCGCGTCCGCGTCGCTGTGGTAATCCAGCTCTCGGAACTGCGTTTCGCCTGCGGCCCAGCCCACGTTGACGCTGCCGGTAGGTCCGCTGCGCTGCTTGGCCACGATGATCTGCGATACTGCGTCGGCATCCGGGTTGTAGTAGTTATCCCGGTGGATAAACAGCACCACGTCCGCGTCCTGCTCAATACTGCCCGATTCGCGCAGGTCGGAGAGCATCGGTTTCTTGTCGTCACGTTTCTCGCTCGCACGGGAGAGCTGCGAAAGCACCATTACCGGCACGCCGATCTCCTTGGCCATAATTTTAAGGCTGCGCGTCATGCCCGAAATTTCCTGCTGGCGGTTCTCGCGCCGCTCTTTGCCGGTCATAAGCTGCAGGTAGTCGATGATGACCAGTCCAAGGTTCTTTTCCTGCTTGAGCCTGCGGGCCTTGGCGAGCATCTCCATGACCGTGATCGTGGGGGAGTCGTCGATGTACAGCGGCGTTCTTTCCAGAACGCTCACCGCATCGGCGAGGTTATCGAGATCCTGATTGGAGAGGTTGCCCTTGCGGGTTTTCTGGTTGTCCACATGTGCTTCACTGCACAGCATGCGCACCGCCAGCTGCTCTCTGGACATTTCCAGAGAGAATATCGCTACCGGAGTATCTTCCTTCACGGCGATGTGCTGGGCAATGTTTAACGCAAAGCTCGTTTTGCCCATGCCGGGACGGCCCGCGACTACGATGAGCTGTCCGCCCTGCAGACCGGAGAGCATGGTATCGAGGAGGGAGAAACCCGTCGGGAGACCGAGCATACCACGGTCGTTCTTCATCGCGTCGCCAATGAGCTTATAGCCCTCCAGCAGCGCGCCTTTGATATGCTCCAGCGAGTCGCGGCGACGCTTGACGGCGATCTCGTAGATGAGGTCGCCAGCGCGGTTGACGATCGACTCGGCTGAATCGCTGGATTCCACCGCAGAACGGGCGATCTCATTGCCCGCGGCGATCAGCGCACGCAGCACCGACTTCTTCTCTACGATTTCGATGTAATGATTGATGTTGGACGCGCTGGGAACGGCGGCGGCAAGGTCGGCCACGTAGATCGTGTCGTCCGCGCCGGTGAGCTGGCCCAAACGTTCCAGCCGGTCCACCACCGTTACGGTGTCCACCGGTATACCCGACTCGGACAGTTCGCCCATCGCACCGAAAATCTGCCGGTTGCGCACGGAATAAAAGTCCTCAGGAATCAGGCGCTCCAGCGCGATGAATACAGCCTTGGGGTCAAGGAACATGCTGCCGAGCACGCTGCGTTCCGCCTCGTCATTATGGGGCGGTATATAGGCTAACGGCCTTTCCTTTTCCAAAGCGCTCATCGAATTATTCCTCCGCAGCTTCCACAACTGCGGTGATGTCCGCTGCGATGCCCGCATGCAGCTTGATCTGCAGCTTGAATTCGCCGAGCTCCTTTAAATTGTCCTCCATGACGATCTTCTTCTTTTCGATTTCGATGCCGTGCTGCGCCAGAATTGCCTCGGAAATTTCCTTGGCCGTGACGGAGCCGAACAGCCGGCCATTCCCGCCCGATTTGGCCTTAATGACTACGCGCAGGCCGGAGATCTTCTTGGCCGCTTCTTCAGCAGAGAGCCGCTCCAGCAGACGGCGCTTCTCCAGCGCTTTCTGCTGCTGCTTGGCGATTTCTAAATTCTCGGTGGTCGCTTCCTTAGCCAGCTTCTGCGGGAACAGGAAGTTGCGCGCATAGCCGTCGCTCACATTGACGATATCGCCCGCAAAACCCCTTCCTTTTACATCTGCTGTTAAAATTACTTTCATATCAGTCATCCTCTCTTATCTGTTTTTTGATTGTTTTCTTCAGTAACGCGTACGCCGATTTCACGTCGGTGTCCTTCATCTTGACCGCCGCAATGGTCGCGTGGCCGCCGCCGCCCAGAGATTCGAGCAGCAGCTGCACGTTTACGTCGCCAAGTGAGCGCCCGCTGATGATGACGCTGTCGCCCTCGCGGCAAACCACGAACGAAGCCGCGATACCGCGGATGGTCAATAACTCGTCCGCCGCCTGCGCCGCAATGAGGGGCGCGCTTTCTGTGCCTTCGGGGCAAATTGCGATCGCGATGCCGCCCGGCAGCATCTCCGCGCTGCGCACCACGTCGGACTTGGCCGTGTAAGTTTTCAGGTCGTCCTGTACGAGCTGGCGGATACTGGTGGTGTCCGCGCCTAGCCGCCGCAGGAACGAGGCCGCTTCAAATGTGCGCACGCCCGTGTTGAACGAAAAGCCCTTGGTATCGATCGTGATGCCACACAGCAGGGCGTCAAGGTCCACAGACAGGGGCCGCACATCGTTGCCGAAGTACTGCAAAATCTCCGTCACCAGCTCGCACGCCGAGGAGGCGTAGGGCTCGTGGTAGGTAAGTGCCGAGTTCGTTATGGCGTTCGTGCCACGCAGATGGTGGTCGATGACCACAATGGTGTCCGCGAGCCCGATCAGGTTCGGGGCCACGGTGAAATTGGCCAGCTGTGTATCCACGATGATGAGCATGCTGGACGGCCCGATGCGCATGGCAGCCTCCGCGCCGGTGAGCACCGTGCTGGCATAGACGTCCACGGTAGCCACGCGTTCCATAAGGGATGCGATGGACGGGTTGGGGTGATCCACCACCATGTACGCTTTTTTGCCGATGTGCCGCGCGCATGCGCACAGACCCAGGGACGCGCCGATGCAGTCGAGGTCCGGTACCTCGTGGCCCATAATGAACACGTCGCTGCACTGTTCCATCAGGTTACGCAGCGCGTGGCTGGTCATGCGCGATTTCACCTTGCTGCGGTGATAAACGGTCTTGATTGCGCCGCCGAAGAATACGTACTGGTCGCCCTGCTTGATAACCGCCTGATCGCCGCCGCGCCCGAGCGCAAGCTCCAGCGCTTTGCCCGCGAATTCGGCGGACTGCTCCGGCGTCTCGCCCACGCCCACCGCAACGGACAGCGTGGGCGACAGCGGCGCCTTGATCTGGCGCACGTCGTCCAAAATGCGAAACTTGCTGGTACGCAGCGTGGATAAAAACCGGCGTTCGAACACGCAGGTATAGCGCCCCCGGTCCGTGCGCACAAACATGGCGGAAAGGCTTTTGGCCATGGCCGAGATACGCCGCTCCACAGAGGCGATCACCTCGGTCAGCTCGGTCTGCGACATATCGGCGGAAAGTTCCTCATAGTTGTCCACCTGAATGCTGCACACCACGGGCAAAAAGCTCTGATAGAGCCGCTTGGCTTCCACGGTGGTTCCCACGTCGATCAGCCGGTAAAGCAGCATGTGCCCGTCGCGATAGGGCACCGTAAAAAGCTCCTTTTTATAAGCTCGGCCCCGGATGAGTATCTTTTTGTCCTTGTCCGGCACATTGATACCCGGAATCATGCGGGATATGTTGCGCATTGCGCCAAAGCCCGTGAGGCTGCGGAACGCGAGATTGCACCACTTAACGGCTCCGGTGGGGGTGGTCAGCGCAATGGGGATCGCCATGGTGTTGAGGTAGGTGGACATGGCCTCCTCGTTTTCGAGCGTCTTCATCACGAGCTGCTGCCATTTCACCTTCTGGTAAATGCCAAATACGAGATACAGAATGGTGAGCGCGGCGGCCAGCAGCGTCACCGACAGTCCCCAGATAATATCGTGCAGGAAAGCCAACGCGATAGCAAGGAGCAGGGCGCAGCCAAAATAGATGAAATCCGTGGTAAAGATCCGGATCTTGCTGCTCAGAACTCCTCGCCTCCCTTCTCCTGACTGCGGCGGCGGAACTGCACGAGGTTTTCGAATATGCCAATCCACATCAAGTAGGTGCCAAACAGCAGCACTGCGGCGACGTGGATGACGATGCGCAGACCTTTTCGCATATCCCGCATCTTAAACAGAAAATCAGACAGGCTCAGCGCCTGCACGGAGAACACAAACGCATATACGGATACCACCGTAGGGGTGAGCAGGCCGGTCGGGATGAGATCCAGACTTTCCGCAAGCAGCGCGCCCGCATACGAACCAACAAACGCAAGCCAGAAGCCTTTGGGCAGTGCCCAGTCGCTGAACGCGGGGATGGCCGATACCTTCATACCGGCTTTTACCGCGCCACGCCGTGCAATCAAAAAGCACAGCAGGCCGGCCAGCAGCGACCAGATCAGTACAACGGCAACCAGCATTTCGTTGGCAGCCTCGCGGAGCATGGAGATCATTACGCTGATGGCCTGCGCACGCGGCGTCATCAGCAGCGCTTCCTGCGTGATAGCGCCGGTCTGAAGATCCATCATACGCACCGACTGATAAGCGAGCGTCACCTCGCTGTCGCTCAGCTGCCCAAACAGGGCGTTCGTGCTGTTTACGATATATTCCACGGGCGTTATGCCCTTCATCAGCCACATGAAGCCGAAAACCAGCGCGACACCAATCAGCGCCATTGTGGACGCGAAGATAACGCTGGTCGAGAAGCGACGCCTTTTGCGCACGGACCACGCGGCGGCCAGCGATACGGGCGCAGCTGCGAGGACCAGCGCAATCGCGGCGTTGGGACGGACCAGCACGACAGCGGCAATCGCCGCTACGCCGAGCGCTGCACCGGAAAAGCTGAACCGTCCTGCCATATACGCCAGCACAAGCGGCAGCCCGGCAGCCAATACCGGCAGGTCCGCCGCAAAGACAGCCAGAACCGCGGTGATAACCGCAAAGCCCAGCAGTCCGCTAATACTTTTTCCTTTTGTCCTCTCCAAAACCCCTCAAGTTCCCGCTTTCAAAATGTTTTTTCAGCGAAGTCAGATCACCGTAATCCGCTTCGAGCATATGTCCTTCTTTAATGCCGTCCTCGATCTTGACCATCATGTCCGCGTCGATCTCGGCAAACGAGATGCCACAGCGCCGGGCAAGCATGTAGGACAGCAGTACCGTTCCGGCAAGTGCGTCCACGAGTTCTGCGCGTCCACTGGGGTTCAGCCCCGCGCGCAGCACATCCGCGGCTTCGCCAATGAGCTCCGACTTTAAAACCTCGATCATCTTTGCGTTGGAAACAACGCTGAGCGATTGATGCATCCTTCCACCTCATTTACGGATCCCCGAAAAGTCAGGCTTTCCGAAGGGTCGTTTAATATGCACCCAATCCCCTACGAGTGACTTTATTCTATCCGTAAAGCGCCAAATAGTCAAATGATAATAGACCTTGCAGTACGTGACCGCGCTGTAAAATAAAAGCCGCACGCGCAAGCAGCCGTGCGGCTCTCTTCGCGCTCTTTACGCGCTGCGATCCATGATAAGCTTGTCCGCCATCAGCGCGATAAATTCGCCGTTGGTGGGCTTGTCGTTATTGGTGTAGATGTTGTATCCTAAAAAGGCGTTGATATTCTCGATCTTGCCCCGCGACCACGCAACCTCGATGGCGTGGCGGATGGCGCGCTCCACCTTGCTCGCGCTGGTATCAAATGGCGCCGCGATGCCGGGATAAAGCTTCTTGGTAATCGAATTGATGAGATCAGGTTCTTTGACGACCATCTTGATCGCCTCGCGCAGGAAGTGATACCCTTTGATGTGCGCCGGAATACCGATCGAGAGGAATACCGCGGTGATCTTCTCGTCCAGCGTGCGGCTGCGCACAGGCGCGGCGGGCGCTTTGCGCGTCTGGATTACGCGCTGGCCGAACATATCCTGTAGGCGCTTGTATAATATGTCCTTGTTGAAAGGCTTGATCATGTAGTACTTTGCGCCAAGGTCGCACGCGAGCTTCACCATCTTTTCGTTGCCCACGGCGGAGACCACGATGGTGGAGGGCATCGTCTCAAATTCGGATGTGTTGAGCCGTTCCAGAAGCGACAGTCCGTCGGCCTCCGGCATGATCATGTCCACAATCAGCGCGTCGGGATTGACCTCCTTGATCATGGCCGCAGCCTCCAGCGGATTGCAGCAGGACCCTACAACCTCCACGTCAGGTTTGGTGCTGAAGAATTTTGTCAGCATTTCGTTGAGCTGCAGATTGTCCTCGATGATGAGTAATCTAATTTTTTTGTCCATAGCCTAGGCTCCTTTCGAGTTTTGTTATTAAATTGCCCAGACCCCTGCCGAAAGATGACGAATGGTGTCGAAAGATACCAAATTAACAAATATTTGTTTTAATAGTAGCATGTCCGGGTACATTTGACAATGGGGTATTTTTTGTCTAAGCGTATATTTTGCAAAAAAATATTCATTGCTCAGGAAATTCTAAATATCCTCATAAATCGACAAGCCCACAGTTAGAGAAGCTCTTATTCAAGGCTTAGTGTTTCTGCCTGGACGCAAACAGGCGCACCACATGGACTGGTGCGCCTGTTTGCGCTTGGTTGTTACCACAGGAAGCTTCTGCCCGATGGATGTGCCTTACAGTGCGTCCGCGCTGTGCGCCCCCAGAAGCTCTCCGAGACCTGCGAGGCTCTCGATATTCTTAAGCTCGGGTGACGCGTTCATCTTCATCAGCTGCTGATAAAGCGAAGCTGCCTTGACGCTGCGCTCCATCTCCTTCTTGAGTTTGGCGGAAAGGTCCCGCACGTTGGCGGAAAGCGCGGCGTTCTCCTTGCGGACGCTCTCGGTCTGTGCCTCTGCCCGCAGCAGCTCTTGCTCGGCCTCGGCCGACGCGGCTGCCAGCGACGCGATCTTGGCCAAACCCTTGAAGAAGGCTTTTACGTCTACATCAGCGCTGGAAAGCGCACGTGCCACGCTCTCAGGGATGTAACGGTTTTCGCGTACCGCGGTAGACTTTTGTGTCTCGTATGGGTTTAAGTATTTTTCCCCATCCTGCTCCATATCGGCCATGACCATCTCCACAAGCGACCGGGCACACTTGATGAGGCTCCGATACTTGTTCTGGTAGCGCAGCATCAGCGTCTTGTCTCCGCCCGCAAGCTTAAGGCTCGCCCCGCGGATGGATTCTCCCCGAGCACCTGCGGCCAGCAGCGTGCGCAGCAGCTCGTAGATCTCCTCGCGAGAGAACTGAATGAAAGTGGACGGCTTCTGCTCAATCTCTCCGGTTTCCTTTACCTTCATATAGTAATAGTTCCGGACGCTGTTGGGCTTACGGCCCGTCTGGCGCGCAACGGCTTCAAAAACGCGCTTTAACGGCGCGCCGATTTTCTGCGCCTTTTTGACTTCATCCCAAAGCAAAAGCTTCTCGTCGTCCTTCCAGCCCGTTCGCAGTGAGATCTCGAACTCAGGCAACCCTGCGGCGTTGTTCGTATCCATGTTTCCTACCCCTTATCAATGAATTTTGGTGTATATTATTCTCTTATACCAAACAGCTTATACCGTTTGTTTCCAATAAAATTGAAAAAGCAAACGGGGTCGCCGCCTGCTTTTGTATGCCATGACAAAATTCATCCTTTCCGTATATAGGTATGCGCATACCCACACGGATAGAATTGCGTATCAGGGGGACAGACGCTGAATATATATAGCACGGGGGAGCGCATATGGACGATAACGCGATCAAACTGCTATACATCAATTCCGCGGTTCACGCACTGATCAGCATCAATCAGGTGCCGGCGGGCGAAACGGGCGCGGGTGCAATTACGCAGCCCGTGGGTGCGGGCGCATCCTTTTTTATCAGCATGCTGCCGCTGGAGAGCGAGCCGGGATTCGTATATCTGCCGTATACGCGCCGCGTAAGCCTGTCTTCGGGCGCGGTGGACGCAGGCGACGGACTGGCCGAAATCTGCACCTGGCCGGAGAATATCGTGGAAGTCACGCTGAATCCGCTGGCGGTTTACCGCTACGAAGCGAAGGAGCTGTCCCCGTCCATCCTCTCACCCTACGATTTTTACCTTGGCGCGGAGCGTTATACGGCGTTTATCTACAACGAGGCGTATTCAAGCTTTGCGGTAGAGCATGCACAGACCGGCCGGGTCAAGTTTATTGCGCCGCTTCCCTTTGGCGTGGCGCAGGTGCAGGTGAACTTTGTAAAGATTGAAGAACATCCGTTGCTGCTCGCCTCAGGTATGACGACGGAAGGGCAGTCGTTCGTATACGCGGCGGAGCCTGTGCCCGCGTTTGCCACCGTGGCCTGCGAAACCTGCCTGAAACATAATGTGGAGCGCAGTGCGCTCACCGTCGTGCGGCAGGGCGCTTTTTATGAGGAGCGCATTCGCTTTGAGCGGAAAGGCGAGGGCATGCAGTGCACCGGAGTTGAAACCGGTTGGTTTTCCGGCACCGCACGAGAACCCGCTTCACCGCGTGAGGTGTGCGACGCGCTGGTTCAGGCCGTGGGGGCAGGCGCACGGGACGCCGCGATGCGCTGCCTGACGCCCTCTCTTGCCGAGGGCCTGAGCTTTGAGGATCTTAAGGAGTTCTTCGGGGATTTTGTACAGTCCGCTCCGGCCATTTCACCTTCGTGCGGACAGAGTGGCTTTGCTTTAAAATATACCGCAGGCGCTCACCGTTTTACCGCTCGCGAATTCTGTATCGAAACGCGGATGGAAAAAGGCGCACTGCGCATCGATAACATCCGTGAACCGTAAACCATACATCATATTTGCGGTAATACCGCAGTTCTTGGTTAACATAGCCTTTTAACGCGCTTTTCTTTCCTTTTTACGGCCATTTTGCCCCTGAACTGTAAAAAAGAATTGAAATTATTCATGCGGGAGAAGTACACTGTATACGGAGGCGGACAAACATATTCATTGAATAGTATAAGGATGCTTTCCGTCGGCATTGCTTTACCCTTGATATATTTAATTGCAGTAGCAATATATAATAATAAAACCAGGGGGTATTATGTATGAATTGTCCGAATTGCGGTAACACCATCCCGGATGACAGCGGGTTCTGCACCTTCTGTGGCAAACCTGTGGCTCAGGCTTCGCCGCAAATGCAGTACGCGCCGCCGCCACCTCAATATGCACCGCCCCAGGTGCAATACGCGCCACCCCAAAATCCGTATATGCCGCCCCAGCCTCCGGTAAGGCCGGAGCCGGGATACAGGGACGGAACCGTTACGATGGGAGAGTGGTTTGGCTATCTGGTGCTGATGCTCATCCCCATCTGCAACATTATCATGATGTTCATCTTCGCGTTTAACCCAAAGATTAAGCCCAGCAAGGCGAATCTGGCCAGACTCCAGCTGTTGCTCATCGCGATCAGCATTGGCATCAGTCTGACGATTGGCTTGATCATACTTGCGACGACCGGCAGATTCTTTGGTTGGTAATCTGTAAAGGAACGCCGGAAAACGGGAACGTGCATAGTAACCGTACGGTTTGACGGATTGAAGCAAGGCGAATATAATAATGGCGTGACGGTATCTTTTTTGAAGAGGTGAGGATATCCGACGCGCCCTGCAGGGTTTCCCTGCACAGGCGTGCTGTGGAAAAGACGGGAAAACACAATCGCATATGGATACAGGGCTGCGACGCGGCCAGTTTCCCATATGGGTATGTTTTTCATGTTCCACAGCAAAGCGATTGATTATGCAATAGGGATAAGCTGTGGAACAATCCACAGCTTTTTTGTTTCGAGCCGTCACAGACCATGATATTGAGAAAGGAAACGATATGTACGAAAAACTAATACAGTATTTAAACAAGAGGCCCGAGGCTTACGCTTCCGGTACGGCAAAGTTTTGGGACGATCCGCACATTTCCAAGGGCATGCTGGAAGCGCATCTTAGCCCGGAGGTGGAAGCGGCGACGCGCAGGCTGGAATTTGTGCAGCGTTCGGCGGAATGGATCGCCCGCACCGTGGACCCGGCAAAAAGACCGCGCCTGCTGGACTTGGGGTGCGGCCCGGGCATCTACGCGGAGCTTTTTTGCAGCCATGGGTTCGATGTGACGGGTATGGATCTATCGCCCCGTTCCATCGCATACGCGGCTGAGCACGCGGCGGCACAGCAGGCGGATATCCGTTATATATGCGGGAACTATCTGGATAAGGATTTTGACCGGCAGTATGACGTAATCACGCTGATCTACTGTGATTTTGGTGTACTCAGCCCTGCGAATCGTACGCGGCTGCTTGAAAAGGTATACCGGGCGCTCAGACCGGGCGGTTTGTTCATCGTGGACGTATGCACGATGAAGCAGTACGCAAAGCAGGAAGAAAAAAACACGTGGAGCTATGAAAACGGCGGGTTCTGGAGTAAAAACCCGTACGCATGCCTGTATTCCTTCTGTTATTACGATGGACGTAATATTTTAGACCGCTATGTCATCGTGGAAGAAAATAGCGTGCAGTGCTATAACATCTGGAACCATGGCTTCCTGCCGGAGGAGATTGAGGCCTACTGCAGGGCGGCAGGCTTTGAGATGGTCAGCCTGTTTGGGGATGTGGCAGGCGGCGAGCTGACGGAGGACTCTAAGGCGATCTGCGCGGTAGCGCGCAAGGCGTGATTGGGCAGGCTTGATATCTTATAACCGCACAGGGTATCGCTCAGTGCGGTTTTTTTATTTGGAGGGCGGCCGCTAATTCTCTATTACATCGCTATGGAGGCAAAATCAACAGGCGATGTCATTCTGCAGGCAGCTTGGCTTAACAACTCCCGACTGCAACGTTGATAATAGGCTGCAAAATTTCAGGAAAACGTGTTGCACGCTTGACATGGCTAAAACATAGTGATATATTGTGCATACACGGTATACACAGTCTTGGAGGTTGATATGACAATTTTATCGGTCAAGGACCTGACCAAACGCTACGAAAAGTTTACGCTCAACAACGTATCCTTCGAGCTGGAGCAGGGATATATCATGGGCTTCATCGGACGCAACGGCGCGGGTAAGACCACGACGCTCAAATCGATATTGGAACTGGTGCATAAGGACAGCGGTGTGGTGGAGGTGCTCGGCAAGGATTACTCGCAGAACGAGTTGGAATTAAAGCAGGAGATCGGCTTCATGTTTGGTGGCGTGGATTATTACGCAAAAAGCCGGATACGCACCATCACCGATGTTGTGCGCCGCTTTTATACGCACTGGGACGACGAGGCATATGCGTCGTATCTGCGTCGATTTTCGATCGACCAGAACAAGAAAATCGCTGAGCTTTCGGGCGGCATGCGCGTGAAGTATTCGCTTGCGCTTGCGCTGTCGCACCACGCGAAGCTGCTGATTCTCGACGAACCCACAAGCGGTCTTGATCCTGTGGCGCGCGATGATCTGCTGGAGCTTTTTCAGGAGCTGATTGAGGACGGTCAGCGCAGCATCCTGTTTTCCACGCATATCACAAGTGATCTTGAGAAGTGCGCGGATTTTATCACGTATATCCAAAACGGCAACATACTCGAAAGCCGCACGAAGGATGACCTGATTGACGCCTACCGTTTGGTGCAGGGTACGCGTGAACAGTTAGAGAACGCGTTGCCGGTGCTTATTGCGCACAAAGAGCATGCTTTTGGCTTTACGGGCTTGATCCGGACTCTGAACATGAAGGATGTGGAGGGGCTCCAGATCGGGACACCCAGTATCGAAGACATCATGATCTATTACGAAAGGAAGGATACATCACTATGAAGGGTTTGCTGAATAAGGAATTCCGCCTTGTCATTCATCCGTTGTTTTATCTGTTGCTGCTGTGCGGAGCCCTGCTGATGATCCCGCAGTGGCCTTACCTCATTGCGTTGATGTACATTTTCTTCATCGCGGTGCCAAACATCTTTACCAACAGCAAGGCGCAGAACGACGTGGGCTTTTCCGTACTACTGCCGGTCCGCCGGAAGGATATCGTAAAAGCGCGCGTCATGTCCATTGCCGCGCTGGAGCTGATGCAGATCGTAGTGGCGGCGGTATTTGGGGCGATAAACCTCGCAATCTATCCTTGGGGCAACTTCTTGATGGAACCCAACCCGGCGTTCTTCGGCTTCGCGTTTGTGATGTACGGCGTGTTCAACGTGGTGTTTTTTCCGATGTTCTACAAGACCGCCTATAAGATGGGGATACCTTTGATTGTGGCGATCACGGCTGCGGTCGTTTTTGCGGTGGCTGCGGAGATGCTGGTGCTGCAAATACCCGCGCTGCGGGTGCTGGACGGCCGGACATTCAACGGGGCCCAGTTTGCGGCGCTGGCGGGCGGTGCCGCTGCGTTCGTGCTGCTGAGCGCTGCGGCATACCGGATGTCCGCGAAGCGGTTCGTGCACATCGATCTATGATAAACATTGCAATCAGCAATACTGCGGATAAACCCATCTACCAGCAGCTTTATGAGCAGATCAGCGCACAGATCATTAAGGGCGAGCTGGCGCAGGATGAAGGCCTTCCGCCCATACGCACGATCGCCAAAGAACTGCGCATCAGCGTGATCACCGTAAAAAAGGCGTGGGAAGAGCTGGAGCGGCAGGGGTTCATTTATACAATGGCGGGCAAGGGATGCTTCGTTGCGCCGCAGCAGGGGGAGCTTAATGCCAAGCGCGGCGAGCTGGCCGAAGAGAAGCTTAAGAAGGATATCGAATACTACAAGTCGCTTGGACTCTCGCTGGAGGAACTGGTGGAGCTGGTGGAAAAGTATTTCTGACAGTCGTCACGAAAGGCTCAGCAGAAATCCCGACGCGATGAGCGTCTGCCCGGCGATATAGGGCACCATCACCCGCAAATGGCTGGATTTCGTTTCGCTGCGAAAAGTCTCGAACGAGAGGATGCCATCGGATATCATAAAGAGCACCGTGCCCGAAAACAGCAGCGCGGCACCCAGCGATAACAAGCGGATTGCAACTGAAGCGGCGGAGAGCGAAAGCGCGCTGATCAGCAGCATATAGACGAGTGCGGGAACGCGGAAGATCTTGGGCAGGTAAGGATAAAGTCTGGTATACATGACTGCCACGCATGCGCAGTACGCGAACGCAAGCAGCGCCATGATCCACCAGGCGGGAGGCGCGGCAGCGCGCCGGATCTGAACGATATAGAGCACATGTCCGGCGGCAAACGATACAAGGCCGAGAGGCAATCCAATTTTACTGTGATGGTTTAAGAGCAGCGTATCGCCCAGAAAACCCATCATCAGTCCGGCGACTACGAGTACCGGCAGTGCGGCTTGGGTAACACAAAACCACACAAGCACAAACGTCAGCGCAAGGAGCGGCATCAGCATCACCTTGGTGATACGGCGCAGCCGCTCATTTTTTTTTGCCACAGCTGTCAGGTGAACAGCCACGTCAGCAGCGTATAAACCGGCGGATATCCAGGCAAAGGTGCTTGGCATAGGGCGTCAGTCACTCCTTAAAGTTAAGCTTCATCTCGATTTCGCCATCATCGATTACGCCGGTCTCGGCAAAGCCAAGCTGGGCATAGATATGGCGCGCAGTTTCATTTCCCGGGACATAGTCAACATGAATGGCGTCAAAAATACCTGAACTTCTTGCCATGTCCACCGCAAGACGCACCGCCTGCGTACCGAAGCCCTTGCCCTGATGCTCCGGTGCAATCATCAGTCGCCAAAGGCCTGCTTCGCTTTTTTCCTCATTCCAGAAAAGCATCAAGAAGCCCACCACCACGTCGCCGTCGCATACTGCAAAAGGCTTCGCGTGGTCGTGGTAAAGCCATGCCTGCGCAAGCGATACCACATTGGGCGCAACAAAGCGCGGTTCGGGCGGCAGCTTCATATCGATGACCGCACGGAAATTATCCTCGGTGATTGGGGCCAGTCGGATCATGAAACCTCCTGATCTGCAGAGGGCTCAGCTTTGCGGCTGTTCCGGTTTTGCTGTCTGCGCGTCAGGGGCCGAGACTTTGGTACTTGGGGCTTCCGGCGTGACGGGCGAAACCGGCGGCTGGGGAGTATATGGCGGCTGCGCGGGGTAAGGTGGCTGGCCATAGGGCGGCTGACCGTAGTAAGGCTGGCCGTATGGCATTTGCATGTACGGCGGCTGCGGGTATTGCCCCTGCGGTGCGCCATAGGCGGGCGTGCCATAAGGCGTATAGTACGGATAATACGGATATGGATAATACGGATAGACCGGTTTGGGCTTCTCTTTGACAAAGGCGAATATGGCGGCCAGCAAGAGGCAGATCATGGCGACAAAATTGAAGTAGCAGCTGGCACCAGCCGCTACGATGAGCATCACGCCTGCAGCAATCCTCTTTTTGTACACCATCACGCCCGCCGTGATGCCGAGCGCCCCGGATACCACGGAGCAGATCAGAGACAGAAGTAAAACCTTAAGCGCTTCCTGAATTGCCGGGTCAGTCGCAGTATTGGAAAAGGCCATCTGCGCAAAGTTCATATTGTACAGCGAATCATCGTAAAATTCGAGCGAGGACAGGGAAGCAATGCCCAGCATGATGAGCCCGATCAGCAGCGCCATCCCCAAAGAGAGCGAGCCCCCGACAATACCCAATACCCGGCTGGCTTTTCTCATGATTTCCTCCGATCAGCCGGTGTTTTCCGGCTTGCTGTCAGTGCAATATTATACCATGGGAAGGCGCATATTTCAAAGAAAAACCGTCTGCCGTATAACCTGCAACAAAAACGCCCCCGTGTAGAACAATATGCACGGGGGCGCTGGTATCTTGTGTCAGCCCACCTTGATCAGGCTTTCATCCGCCTTCAGTCTGTACCATGCAAGGTTCTCGTTGAAACTTTGGAAATACAGGCTGCCGCCGGAGCCGATACAGATTGCCTCGGTGTTCTCTTCGATATGGCCCACCTTGCCCTGTGTGGCGATGTCGATCATCACGACCTCTTCGGTGATGAAAAAGCCGTCCTCTTCATAGGTCACGCCAAAGCCGATGATGAGCGTGCCGTTTACCACGTTGATGGTGGTGATATGAAAATCGAACGGGAAGAACATCTCGGTATCAGTGCCGTCGGTACGGACGCGCCACACGCCGCTGGGGTCTCCGGTGTCGACATAGTAAACCCAGCCATCCGCTATGCAATAGGTCTGTATGAATTTTGAAGACAGCACCTGTTTATTGCCGCCGTCCACGGATACCCGGCAGAAGCCGCCCTCCATGCTTTTCTCACAGTAGTACACCCAGCCATCCGCTACGCATGTGAAAATCGCCGTGCCATCAGTAAGCCTTGTCTGATCGGTGGGATCGCCAATCCGGGTCTTATAAAGACGTCCTTCGTCACTGCCGTTGTCGTAATACATGTAATCGCCTTCGACAGAGAGAAACGAGCAGTCATCTTCGGACAGCTTCTCCATCAGGCTGCCGTCGGTGCGCATCCTGTAGGGCGTATCGCTGTCGTAGGTGTTGATGAAGTACAGCCAGTCACCCATCACGTTGAGGCTGGAACCGTGTGCTTCGCCTACGCGCTGATATTCGCTGCCGTCCGAGCGCATTTTATAGATCATAAAGTCTTCGTCCGTCCGAGAGAAATACGTCCAATCGCCCTGTGAGGACATAAGGCCGCCGCGCCAGAGGCCGCCGTATTTGGCCGCGTTGGTCTGGTTGCCCGGCGCGATGCCATCCAGATTGATCTCTTCCGCGGAGGCATAGTCCGGCGCAAAGGGGATATCGATCCCAAATGCAATCTGGTTATCCGTTGCCCATTGGGTCAGCGCACCCGGATTGTTCGCGCTCCCCGCACCTTGCGCCAGCAGCCCGTTGATTTCCTCAACGTTGGCGCGGGACATAGCCAGCAGCGCGTCCATGGCGATCAGATACGCGTCGGTGTCCGAAGGATCGAGCTCGGTGAGCCGTGCGGCGGCGGCATACATCAGCTCGTAATTGCCCTCATCTTTGTACTTCGAGATCATTCCCCGAAGTTCATCTGCCGAGGCTGCGGCGATGGCGTCCTGCACGGTGGTGGGCGCGGGTGAAACCGACTCAGCCACCTCGTTTGTCTGTAGCGCACCGGGCGTGCCACATCCGGTCAGCAGCACGAGCAACATAACGATACCCAAACACAATATTCGTTTCATATTCGCATCTCCTTTACATTCGGATTGCCGTAAAATATGCCGTTTATTTTATTCGCCCACGGGAAGTGCATACAGCTCGTCAATGGTCATGCCGAACCTGTCATAGATATACTGCTCCATCAACTGCACGGAATACAGATAAACGTCCTCAATTTCAGGGTCGCCATATACGTACTCAAAATATTCCTCAACCGTTATACCCTCCGGCGAATAGAAATCGTTTTTAGTACCCTCTTTCGTGAAGAACTCATAATCCGCGTAGGAGTCGCCTCCATTGTCTGCTCTGGCATAAAAGCGTTATTGGTCTTGATAGTACCTTGCCATTACGCCGTATCCGTTGATCAAAGTAAAAAAGTGTATAGAATATTCCTGCTCACCCCATTCCGGACGATGCACCTCGATACTCGTATTTCTTCCCTCATACTGCTCGTAGATACAGGCCGCGTTGGCCTCATCCGGGATAAATCCAAAGCTCCTGAGCGAAGGCGGCTCGAACGGCAGCGCGAAGAGCGCGTCGGCGGTCATGCCGAAAGTCTCTCTGATTGTATCGTTGAAGATAGGGACGGGCGTGAGCAATATATCGTCGGCGTCCGTTTCGCCCAGCGCATCTATTAAAACCTGTTCCATGCTTCCCCGTTCGCTGGCATTCAAGCTAAATTCACCGGTCGCCTCTTCGTAGATATAATTCATTATCATCTCGTTATTCAGTGTCATTTGGAACACATAGACGTCGATTTTCGGGTAGTATATAACAGTCAGTCCATACCCGTTGTCCATTTGCAGATTCATTTTTACTGCGTTGTTTTGATCCTCCATTCCTGGCGCGCCCCATTCCGAGTGGTTAACGGTTACAGACATTCCCTCGCCCCTGTACTCCGCTACCGCATCGTTTTCGGGCCACGTAAACCCAAGCTCTTTAAGCGAGGATGGCACCGTGAAATCCTTTCCCTCGAGGTTCGCATAGATGCCTGCCAGCGGAGAATAGTCGTCAACCGGGCATCCCGTAAGGTAAAGCTGTTTTAAACCGGTCAGGCCAGCCAGCGGCGAAACATCGCTGACCTGCGTATGCGCGAGGCTTAAATACGTAAGCCCGGTCATCCCGGAGAGCGCGCTTAAGTCGGTGATCGTAGAATTGTCAAGCACCAGAATCTCCAGATTGATAAGACCCGTCAGCGGGCGATAATCCTGCGCCGTGCAGTCGGACAGCGTCAGCTTCCGGAGATTTGTCATGCCGGACAGCGGTGATATATCGGCAACCGGGTTGCTGCCGAGCGACAGTGAGGTAAGCTTACTAAGTCCCGCGAGCGGCGATATGTCCGCTATGGCGTGGAAGGACAGGTTAAGGCTTTCAAGGTTCTGGAAATATTCCAGCCCGCCAATATCCCTTATCTGCGTTTCCTCGGAGATGTCCTGCTGCCATTCGATACCGAAATTCATCTCTGTCACCGCCTCCGCTTCAGCTGCGGTGATGTTGCCCTTCGGCCTGCCCATGGCCGCGCATACCCGTGCTTCCAGCACCGGGTCGGCGAACGCTACGACTTCGGACGTTTCGGCGGGGATCGATAGTGAGATTGTCTCCGTGGTTACGGACACGCCGCAAGCGGCGGTAAATACGACCGCAAGTATCATCAGCCCACACAGTATCCTCTTCATGGATAACCTCCTCAACAATGAGAGTATCCCTTTTCATAAAACAAGTACTAGTCTGGCACGGCATGATTTTCGAAATATGCCGCATGGAAGGCTGCCTGCTGTGGGAGAGCACGGATTGCCTGATCCGTGGCAGGAAACCGCAGGCAGCCGCCATTACGGCAGCGGTTTTTGGGACCGGACGATGCTTTGAATACTGATGATGTGAGACGAGTGGATGTATGAGTGCAGCCCGGCATTTCCGCCTTGTCATTATAGCAAAACTGTGTGCTCGGAAGGTATGCAGCCAGCATACATCCGGGCTGTAATCATCATTGAAATACGACGCTGAAATTCGCCTCGTCAAGGGCCTCCTGCGCCGCTTCGCGCATGTCTTCGCTGAGCGTCAGGGTTTGAAGTGAAGAAACGCCGAGCACTGGCATGAGGTCAAGCTGTGGCATAGCGGTCAACGTGAGAAACCTGAGGCCGGATAACAGTTCGATGCCATCCAGCGAAGGCAGCTGCATATCATTGAGGATAAGGTCTTGAAGCCCCTCAATGCCTGCAAGCAGCGAAAAAGAGTCGAGTGGTTCGCCGCCGATTTTGAGCTGGCGTACGGTCTTGCCCTGAAGATACGGCAGAAATTTGTTTGGGTCCACCCATTCGAGATGCAGATATTCAATATCACCTAATTTGGCCAGAACAGAGAAGTCCTCCGCATGGCAGTTCGTCATGACGAGCTCGCATAGTTCCGGGCATCTGGCGAGCGGCGAGATATCTGTAACGGAAAAGCAGTTGTCCATCGTAAAATGGCGCAGCTTTGAAAGCGTACCCACCGCTTCGATGCTTTCAAGCGGGCAATTATAGATCTCCAGTGATATAAGGTTATCCAGTGTTTCGAGCACGGAGATATCCGCAAACGATTGATTTCCAAGACAGAGCTTCTGCAAATTACGGAGCTGTACAATATCGCTCAATGTTGAGATGGTTCCGTCCTCCGCGGCAATCTCCCCCCGGTCGATCTGTCCACGCAGCACATACATTTCTTCCTGTGTCGTAAAAGTCTGATCGGCATAGATGTACAGTTCCGTCACCTGCCCGAGCTCTTCTTTAAGAATGGGCTCGCTCTCGGCTTTGCCGAGCTGCAGCCGTACGGCCTGCTCCACAAGCGGCTCGGAGAATACGGCGTAAGGTGTGCCGTAAAAGATGACCGGGCGTACCTCAGTGAAGCGCCCGAGCGCAAAGCCTCCCGTACCCACGGCAATCAGCGCAAGTAAAAACGCGATAGCACGCAGCAGTTTGCGCTGCTTTTTTCCGTCTGTAGCTGCCAGCGCGCGCCATAGAGCCCGCGCACTGCGATAGCGGTCTTTGGGGGCGAACGCGGCGCATTTGCGGATGACGCGCGCAAGCCGCCGGTTTGGGATATGCAGATCCTGAACCGACGTATTGCCGGTCAGCAGCCAGCACAGCACGACGCCGAGCGCATAGATGTCGGCTCTGGAATCGGTTTGACCAAAGCCGTACTGCTCCGGCGGCGCAAAACGGCGGGTTCCCGCCAGCACGGTATCGCCCGCCGCGTCTGCGGAGAAGCTGCGCGCAATGCCGAAATCAATCAGGGACACTTTGCCAGTGGAGCGGTCGATGAGGATGTTGGAGGGTTTTAGGTCGCGGTGGATTACCGGCGGTTTTTGGCTGTGGATGTACGCCAGCAGCTCACACAGGCAAAGCCCGATCTTCACGGCCTGCGCTTCGGCCAGAGGCTGCACGGCATATTCGCTGAGCGGCACTCCGGGGACGTACTCGCGGATCAGGTAGGTCCTGCCGTCTGCCTCAAACTCACTCAGCAGCGCCGGGATGCCTTTGTGCGAGAGGCGCGCCAGAATGGCGGCTTCGGCATGGGCGCTTTCCGTATCGCAGAGCCGGGCAATGACGAAATCGACTCCGTCCTTTTGCTGCAGCAAAAATGTCTGACCGAGTTCATTCTCGGATAGCAGCTCCAAGGGGATATAGTCCGTCAGCAGCGCAGCGGGAAAGGTTTCGGTGAAAGCAAAACGCTCACTCATAACTGCCCTCCCGGCCAATCAGCGGCAGGGACAATTCCTGCAGCGCGGCCTGCGTACCGCAGAAGTCCGTGTTGTGCCTGAGGCAGAAAAGAATGGCAGCATCCCGTTTGATCTTAGGGTAAAGCGGGCTTTTTCCGGCAATGCGCAGCAGCTCCTGCGTCTCCTCCACAGAGAGCGGAAACCCAAACGCAAGCTGTAGGACCTTGTCGCGGGAGGGCTGGCGTACTCCGCTGAAAAGCTGATAGCCATAGGTGCGGTCGATGCCGCAGCTGCGGATGACTTGTGCGCAGGAAACGTTTTTTTCGATACAGAGTTCCTTTAAGCGCGCACAAAAATCTCCGGTAATAAAAATGCCGTCGTAATCAGTCATAAACGAATTCAAACGGGCGGTTTTGAACAGCTTTCTCATCAGCGTGCTGGTGGGAATGTTTGAGGAAGATTGCTCCTTGGCCATTGGCAAGCCGTCCTTACTCAGCGAGATAATGAATTAACCTGATTATACCATATAGATGGCACAATTTAAAGAACTCCGTTACGTAAATTCGCACGCAGTAAAAAGGAAGGTTTTATAAAGAACAACGATCAGTAGTTTAAGTTGCGTACCCACTTGATGGCGTCGATGTACAGCGAGAGGAACTTCTTCGAGCCAATCTGCCCGATGATGGATTGCTTGTCCTCTGCGTCAAACTCCGCCTTTTCATACGCAACAACACAGTCCAGCAGCTTGTGCTGCGCATTATCCTCGCCCATCAGCGCCTGCTTGACGTCAGCCGGAAGGGGTAACCCCTTTAAGACCTGCTCCATCGACTGCCCGAGCAGCACATCGATGCTGGAGAACATGCCAGTGAAGTAGTAGGATTTGGTGTCTTTGGCGGAGAAAAGCTCTCTGGCCAGCAGCTCCATAAATTTCGCCCGGACAAACGACAGCTTGATCAGCTCTGAATTTTCCGGCGTGGAGTAGTCCTTAACAAGCATCAATGATATCCACTGATACAGCTCGTTGATGCCGATGAATGAAAGCGCGTGGAGTATGGACTTGATCTCGCTGCGCGCCCCGAAATATACGGAATTGGCAAGCTTTAATAGCTTGAGCGACAGCCCAAGGTCCTTTTCAATAATCGCTGCGATATTGGAGAAGCTTGGGTCAAAAGTGCCCAGCTCCTTCAGTATGTTGAACAGGTTGATGTTCAGTGAAGCAACGTCCTTAGTGGTCAGCATGGCGGGCTGGGAGAAGAAGTGCCCCTGAAAGAAGTCGTAGCCGAGTTGGACAGCGCGTGCATAATCTTCCCGGGTCTCCACCTTTTCTGCAAGGAATTTGGCATCCTTATGATACTCGCGGATCATGGCGGCCTGCTTCTCCGGACTGACCGCGCAAAAATCGACCTTGACGATATCCGCAAATTCGAGCAGCGGCAGATCCTCCGGATCGAATACAAAGTCGTCCAGCGCCAGAGAGTAGCCGAGCTCTTTGATGCGGCGGCATGCTTCCACGGTGGCCTGAGTGGTATGGCTGCGCTCCAATACCTCGATGGTGATGCTTTGTTTGGGCAGCAGCGAAGGCACAGCACTTTCAATAAGCTCTTTTGAGAAATTGATAAACGCCCGGGTACCCTCAGTCAAATCGTATAAACCGAACACGAGAAACGAGGTGTAGATCAGCTCCGCGGTGGCCTGATCGTCGTCCATCTGCCGAAAGAAGTTTTCATTCCCCTGACGATAGAGCAGTTCATAGCCGTAGACGCCCATATTACGGTCGAATATGGGCTGGCGCGCGATGTAGGAATGGGTACGCGTTTCACTCATGTCCGCCTGTTGGTCAGAGTCCCCCTGCCGAACTTCTTCCATGATGCTGACAGCGACATCGTTCATATTGGGAAACAGTGTATCGGGTACATATTGTACGCCGACCGCGCTGGCGACCAGATACCGGGCACAACCTTCGCAGTTATCCGCACAGTACTTTCGTTCAAATATTGCGCCGACACCCTGCTGTACGTGCATTTTATCGTTATAAAAAGGGCATTCAGTAAAAAATTTGCACTGCAAAATAAATGTACCCCCCATCCTCTATTATTATTATCGTTAAATATTGACATGGATTTAGACTGGAAAGACCGCTATCATAAAGTTTTTTCGAAGGCGAGTTGAGGATACGGCAATAACGTTTGCTCATTTTTAAACTGCGTCGCGCAAAATTGCGATGACGCAGTTTTTTGCATGTATTGACATGGTGTTGAACTCGCAGTATAATCGAATAAACGTATAAAACGTTCGTTTAAAGGAATATCCCATGCGCAAACGCATCAACGACGAAATCATACTGGAAGCCGCTTTAAAGTGCTTTGCCGCTTACGGCTATAAAAAAACCACGCTCGAGGACATCGCGGGGGAACTGGGCCTGGGAAACAGCAGCGTCTACGCGTATACGGAGAGCAAGCGTGCGCTTTACGAGGACGTGGTGCGCTACGTAATGCTGCGCTGGCAGGGCAAGGTGAAGGCTGCGGTGGAAGAGCAGCCCACGGCAGCGGGTAAATTCCGCGCGCTATGCGAGACGGCACTGCTTTACCTTGCGGAGGACACGGCTTTCTGTGCGCTGCTGAAAAGCGACCCCACCATTTTTCCCATGTTTACAGAGTCCGATCCGTATGAAGAGATTAACATCGACTCGGTGACCATGATCGCCCGCATACTCGACGAAGGGCAGCAAAACGGCGAGTTCCGTAAGCTCGATACCGCTGTGGTGTCCGACGTATTGTTCAGCCTGTACAAGGGCTTCATCATTCGCGCTTATGTGGAGCACGAGGACCGCTTCATGGAAAGCCATCTCACCCAAACGCTCGACCTCATTTTGAACGGCATCCAAAGCAAATAGACGGTGTCAAACCGTTTTCCGTTTTGATTTCCCGGGGAATGCATACCTCGGAGAATGATCATGAAAGGAGCGACCCAAAATGGGAGAGCTTGCGTATTTGTCGCCCGAATGGGCGGCAGAGGTGGAGAAACGGCTGAGAGAGGGATTGACACCCGAAAAGATGAACAACCTGACCTCCTCAATGAACAACGTATACACCAATTGCCCAGGCAATGAAGCCGGGAAGTATTTCTTCGTCGGCTTTGAGGATGGGGCGGTATCGCGTGTGGAGGTGGGCGAGGGCAAAGGCCCTGCGGCGGAGTTTACCATCACGGGCGACTTTGATACCTTCGCAAAGATATCCCGCGCGGAGCTCGGCGCGCAAAAGGCGCTCATGGGCGGCAAGCTGAAGCTGCGCGGCAACATGGTGAAAGCCTTGAAGCTCGCGTCGCTGGTCGACCGTGTAAACAAGATCATCGCGACCATCCCCACGCGGTTTGAGTGAGGAGGCGCACGATGACAAACGATCCGTATTTTATTGATTTCCCGGGACGCATCAAAGCGATACAGGCCAAAATGAAGGCTGAGGGCGTGGACGTATACTTGGGCTCGCGCATCCGCACCATGAGCTGGACGACGGACGCGTTCTTTCCGTGGCGCAGCTTTATCGTGATCCCGCCCGAAGGACTGCCCACCGCATTCACGTTCGTGATCGACGCGGCGCGGGCCGCGGACGAGTCGTGGCTGGACGAAGACCACGTGCTGGGCTTTGCGCCCATGGGCGGGCAGGACCAGATCTCGCAGATATCGTACATGATTGACGAGCTACTGCCGGAGGGCGGCGTGGTCGGCGTGGAAGCGGGCATGTCTAACTACCTGCCCGAAGGCAACCTCGCTTATTACGAATACAAGGCGTTTGAGGAAGCGCTGCCTAAGTGCAAGCTGGTCAACGCGCATTATATCATCGACGAGCTCTCGCTGATCAAGGACGAGGGTACGATCAACCGCTTCCGTGAAGCGAGCCGCATCGTGGATGAAGGGCATAAGGCCGTATACGACGCGATCAAAAACGGCGGCTGGAAGGGCAAGACCGAAACGGAGATTGCCGGTATCGCGGCGCTGGCCATGCGCAAATCGGGCAGCGTGTGGGAATGGTCGTATACGGGCGGCAACGAAATTGCCTGCGGCTACCGCACCGGACTTGCGGGTGGCGCATGCACACCGGCCACAACAAAGGAGCTGAAAGCGGGTGAGCCGCTGATGGTGGATATTCATGGCCTGTTTAAGCTGGCCTGCGGTGACCACAGCCATAACTATCTGATTGCGCCAGTCACCAAACGGCAGCTGTGGCACGCAAAGAACTTTACCGACATGGTGGAGCTGACGCTGAACACTTACCGCGCGGGCATCACGCCTTCCTCGCTGGCCGAGCAGATGATGGCCTTTGCCGAGGAGCGCGGCTTTGCGGACTTCATGGTGCCGGGTTTCGAGCACGGCATCGGCATGCTGGGCGACGAATGGCGTATCGGCGGGCATGAGGGGCCGTTCCCGTATTGGACGGATCCGGACCACGTGTATTGTGAAGGTGAGGTGCTGATCTGTGCGATGCAGTACGCCTGCCCAGATGAAAACATCGGCTTCCGCTATGAGAACCCGATCCTGATTAAAAAGGATGGCTGCGAGTGGATGAGCAAGTATCCGCTCACGGTGGATGTAATCGAGTAAAGGGGGAGAGCAGCGCTTCGCTATGGGGGCGCTGCTTTTTTATTTGGAACCATCCGTAAAGTCAGGACGTCATATTCTCAAAGAATATTTTGGGAGGTATGCATGAAAAGAGTTGCAGCCATATGGCTGATTCTTTCGCTGGCAGTGGTATTCACCGGGTGCGACATCAATACACAAGACGGAGAATCGCTAGGAACAACTGCGATACAAACCAAAGTATCAGCCGATATTTTTCTGCAGGCTTCGGAAAGCAATTCAGCTGAAACAACGGTTCAAATCAAAAGCGCAAGGTTTTTGCCTGCTTTCGGTATCGGGCATCCGCCCGAGGCGGACATAGAGGTGGACGTGTTTGTACTGAACAACCCGGAAGAACAGGCAGCGCTGCTGGATGGTTTGGACGCTGTGGCGGCGGCGATCAGTGCAGACTATACGGATGAAACGGTCATCTTAGTTACATTCACCGCCAGCTGCATCACCTATGAAGAGGAGTATAGCATCCGATCTTTTGAGATGACGGAGGGTTACGGCAAAATCGTCATACTGTATACGTCCACCCCGGACAGGACGTACGCCGATGCCATTTGCCCGTATTACGCCATTATCGTTACATCCAAAACAGATATCACCCCTGAAGAGATCGATGTAGGCATTGAAAAAGGCTGACCAGCCCAAGTTAAGATATGATCGCTGTACCAAATGAGAAGATCGTCCACTTTGAAGTTGTTTAACCATACACAACAATATATAATATGGTTATTAAATGCACGATTCCCGAATATACTGACAAGACAGATGAGAATACACCAGAATCGAATGAATACGACGGAGGCGCTTATGGTTTGTAGTAACTGCGGACAAATCGATGAGAAGAACTCACAGTTTTGCATGAAATGCGGACAGCCGCTGCAGGCGGGCGAAGGCGGCGCACCACAGAAAAATACACCTTCCGCGCAGGCTGCATCTCCAAGGCGGCGGATTAAGGCGCTGCCCATCGCCATCGCGGTGTGTGTGGTGCTGATTGCAGGCATCATATTGATACTGGCGCTATCCGCAAATCCCGCGGCCCCTGTGGCTGGAACGTGGTACTCCCAAAGCGGCACGGAGCTGATCTTTTTGAAGAACGGTAAGGGCATGACGATACCTGACGGGGACGCGGAGCGTATTCATTTCATGTACGCCGTGGAATATCGGGAGACAAACTATATCGAGGGCGAAATCTACGACAAGGACGGCGGCCCCGGTACATGGTTCTATCTGTACGACGGAAAGCTGGAATTTGCTGGCGAAACCTTCTACCGGGAAGATCCGTCCCGGCATCTGGGGTGAGCTAGTGCAAATTGTCAGATAGCCTTTTAAGGTTAATAAGCAGCAAGAGGCAAACCAACCGGCTTGCCCCCTGCTGCTATTTTATTTGCGGTTTGCCTTAGTTAAGACCCCTGCCTACCATTTGACGATCCGGTAATACACCTTGGCGGTCAGCCGGTAGACGATGAAGTAAAGCAGCGCGAACACCACGCATACGCCGCCGATGCACATGAGCACCAGGCCCCAGTCGTAGAGCATGAAGGTCTGCAGCATGCGCGCCATCATCCGGGAGGCGAATATCATGTGCAGCACTGTCATGCCGAGCGGGATGAAGAACACCCACAGCACCTGGGTATTGATCGTGGCTTTCACCTGTGCGTCGTCCATGCCGACCTGCTGCAGAATGGCGAATTGCGCCTTATCCTCATACCCCTCAGATATCTGCTTGAAGTAGATGATGAGTACGGTGACCGCGAGGAACAGGATGCCGAAGAACACGCCGAGGAACAGCAGCCCGCCGTACATTCCATAGCCCTCCTGGGCGGCGGTAAACACGTCGCTGATACCGCTGCTGTCAAACATACTGACGGATAGATCGTGCAGCGCACCCACATAATTCAGGCAGTCCGTATCCGTGCCGTTTACATCAAAGCGCAGCGCGCCGTCAAAATAGAGCAGGCTTTGTGTATCCACCCATTCAGAGTCCGGACGAACATAGTTGTTGCGCGTGAACTGCCCGTCTTCGGGCATCTCGTATGTCAGCTTGCCTCTGTCTGCGCTGAGCGTGACGTTATAATCGTCCGCCAGCGACAGGGCAGCGCTCTCAAAATCCTGAATGGCCTGTTCGCCGCGGTCGGGGTTGATGTAGGCCTCCACGTCGTAGGGGTACATGCCCTCCAACATCTCCTCCTGTCCGAGATAGAGCGACAGTGTGCCGGAGACCGTCACGATGAGCATGGTGGAGAGGATGCAGATGGTCGCGAGCGACTTGGCGTTTTGCCGCATGCGCTGAAACATGCCGCCGATGGTGACGAAGTTGCGCGGCTTGTAATATAGCTTCTTGTTGGCACGCAGCGCACGCAGCGCCGAGATGCTGCCGGATGTAAACAGAATGTTGGTCGCAAGGATAACCAGTATGGCCAGCAAAAAGAACACGCCGAGCGCGGTGGCCGGAGAACTGATGCTCCATGCAAAGTAGTAGGAGGCGATGAGAAAAATTACACCAATCACTGTCAGCGGGATCATCAGCTTGGAGTCCTTCTCGCCCCGCTTTTCGCTGCTCATCAGCGCAATGGGGCTGGAGAGCCGCACCTGCCGCAGGTTAAACAGCGAGGTGAAGAAGAACACCGCAAAGAACAGCAGGAACGTGATGATATACGCATAGGGCGATATGGAGAAAACGCTGCCTGCTGCTGCGCGAATCATCTTGAGCAGGATCAGAAACAGCAGCCTGCCGAATACCAGTGCAATGATTGCGCCGCCGACTACCCCGAGGCCCAGTGTGAGAAAGTTCTCCCACACCAGCACGCGCCCGACGTGGCGCTTTTCCAGCCCGAGTATGCCGTACAGCCCAAACTCCCGCTTTCGCCTTCCCACGATAAAGTTGTTGATGTATATCATAAAGAAGAACGCGAAGATGGAGAATACGACCAGCCCTACGCCGAACAGCGATCTCGCGGTCTGTCCTGTGGGCAGGTTGGCCAGGCCCTTGGAGAACAGCAGCCCGCCAATCAGCAGATATACGCCGCTGATGACTGCGGTGGTCAGAATATATGGAAAAAAGGTTCTGCGATTGCGCCGGATGTTACTCCACGCCATCCGCAGATAAAACGCCTTAGCCAACGTCCGCGCCCCCTTCCGACAGCACCGAAAGATTGGCCACGATGCGCTCGAAGAACGCGTGGTTGTCATTGTCGCCCCGGTAGATCTGCGAGAATATTTCCCCATCGCGGATGAAGAGCACGCGCGAGGCGTAGCTGGCCGCAAACGCGCTGTGCGTCACCATCAAAATGGTTTTGCCGCCCTGATTGAGCGCGCGGAAGTTGCCCAGCAGGTTGGCGGACGCTTTGGAGTCGAGCGCGCCCGTGGGCTCGTCGGCAAGGATCAGCCGCGGGTCTGTAATGACCGCCCGCGCCACCGCGGCGCGCTGCTTCTCTCCGCCGGAGACCTCATAAGGGAACTTGGCGAGCAGTTTTTCGATGCCCAACATCTGTGCGATGGGCGTGATGCGGTGTTCCATCTCGGCGATGGGCGTCTGCGACAACACCAGCGGCAGCAGGATATTGTCCTTCAGCGAGAAGGTATCGAGCAGGTTGAAATCCTGAAACACGAATCCCAGATGCTTACGGCGAAACGCGGACATTTCCCGGTCACGAATCTGCGAAAAGCTCTTGCCGTCGAGGAACACGTCGCCCTCGGTCGGTTTGTCCAGCGAGGCGATGATGTTAAGCAGCGTGGTTTTGCCGCTGCCCGACGGCCCCATGATGGCCAAAAATTCGCCCTCGGCCACTTCGAAGCTGACGCGCTGCAGTGCCACGCACTGCTGAATCCGCAGCTTCGTATAATAAATTTTCTGTACGTTGCTTACCTTTAAAAGCTCCATGGTGATCCTCCCTGTCAGTATGAGAATATCATACCGTGAAAAAAATGCCGCATCCATCGCGGCGGCTTACAATTCTCAGCGCTTAACGTACATTTTTGTCACCTGAATATATTTGTATCCGCACTGGGGAAGCTCAGCGACACTTTGGTGCCCGATCCTACCTGCGACTCCACATGTATGGAGATGCGCAGCGCGTCTGCCGCTTTCTTCGCCAGATACAGCCCGATGCCCGATGCGCGCTCATCCACCCGCCCGTTATAGCCCGTATAGCCCTTGGAGAAGATGCGCGGCAGGTCCTCCGGCCGGATGCCGATGCCGCTGTCCTCGATTACCAGCGCCCCGGACTGCATGAAAATTCGAATACCGCCGGAAGGGGTGTATTTGACCGCGTTGGAAAGTACCTGCTCCAAAATGAAGCCCAGCCACCGTTTGTCGCTGATAACCGTTTGGCTGATGGGCGCAATGTCCACAGACAGCTTCCGATAGACGAACAGCACGCCAAACTTCTTTACGCTTTCACGAACGACGGCACCCAGGTCGCAGGGTTCAATGACGAGGTCCGAGGAGATATCGGACAGCTTCACATACCGCAAAGCGAGGTCCGCGTACCGCTCGATCTTGAACAGCTCCTGCCGGATGATGCCCGCGGTATCGCCTTCCGTCTTGGAGAGCACCAGCCCCAGCGCCGCGATGGGCGTTTTGATTTGATGCACCCACAGCGTATAGTAATCGAGCGAGTCGCGCTGCGCGGTCTCTTCCCGTTTTTTGAGCACGTCGTACGCCCGCCCAAGATCGTTCAGCAAAGACACGTAGTCGGCTTCGAGTGCGTCGCCCGGTATGGGCAGTTCTCGCGAGGCGTGATAAAGCTCCGCGGCCAGCGCTTTTAAGATGTTCCGGTGCCGCATATACCGCGTCCCGTCGATGACGAGTATAAGCAGAAAGAAGAAGGTCAGCAGCAGCACGGTGTAGCGCGCATATACCATCTCCTGACCCGCGAGATATTGAACCGCGAGCGTCAATACAACGGCGACGGCGTAGAAGACGACCAGCGGCAGCCGGTATTTGAGATAGGAGATAAGCTTACTCATGGATGGCGTACCCTTGGCCTTTGTGAGTGACGATGCAGTCCGTCAGCCCCGCGTCGTCCAGCGTTTTGCGCAGCCGGTTCACGTTGACTGTCAGCGTGTTGTCATCCACAAATTCGTCGCTGTCCCATAGCGCGAGCATCAGGTCTTCGCGGCTGACGATGCTGCCTTTTTTAGAGAGGAGCTGCTGCAATATGCGCACCTCGTTGCGCGTCAGTTCGGTTTTGACGCCGCCTTGCACGAGGCACAGCGCGCCTGCGTCCAGCACCGCACCGCGCAGGGTTAAGGAAGCGGGCATCTCATAGTCGTACGCGCGCCGCAGCATGGCCTGTATCTTGGCGGTCAGCACCTCCATGGAGACCGGCTTTGTGATGTAGTCGTCGCCGCCCATGCTGACAGCCATCACCACATCCATGTTGTCCGAGCGGGAGGACAAAAAGATTACCGGCACCTTGGATCGCTTGCGAATCTCGCCGCACCAGTAAAAGCCATTGAAGAACGGCAGCGATATGTCCATCAGTACCAGCTGCGGCGCGGCGGCTTCAAACGCGCCAAGGATGTCCGAAAAGTCGTCTGCTGCAATGGCTTCAAAGCCCCAGCGCAGCAGGCTCTGCCGAATCTCGGATGCGATCACCGGGTCGTCCTCTACGATCAATATCCTGTACATCGCCGCTCCCTCCGAACGTGCCAGTTATTTCTGGAAAACAGTATACCACAGCGCGTAATGTACAACCAGCCCACGTATCGGTGCGTTGCTTGGCGAATCTTACCGGCAGCGGCGTGCCGGATATGGTATAATGCAAGCGATGAGAAGGAGACTAACCATGCTTTTTATCTGCTATCCGAAGTGCACCACCTGCCAGAAAGCCCAGCGCTGGCTGGATGAGCGCGGGATTGCTTACGATTTTCGCGATATTAAGACGGACAACCCCAGCTGCGACGAGCTGAAGGACTGGTATCGACTCAGCGGGCTGCCACTGAAGCGGTTCTTCAATACCAGCGGACTGTTGTACAAACAGTTGGGGCTGTCGGAAAAGCTCATGTCCATGGGTGAGGAGGAGCAGCTCCGGCTGCTCGCCACAGATGGTATGCTCGTCAAGCGTCCGATTCTTGTGGATGGCAGCTTGGTACGGGTCGGCTTTAAGGAAGCGGAATGGGAGGGGATACGATGAGCAATATGACCGATATGGCCAACATCGGCCCGAAGCTGGAAGCACAGCTTGCCGAAGTGGGCATCCACACGCCGGAGGAACTGAAAGCCGTGGGCAGCCGTGAGGCCTGGCTGCGTATCAAGGCCATGGATCCCTCCGCCTGCCTGATGCGTCTTTGCGCTCTGGAAGGTGCGATTCGCGGCATTCGCTGGCACAACCTTGATGAGGATATAAAAAAAGAGATGCAGGCGTTTTACCACAGCCACAAGTAGCGACGGTACATAAATTTCGAGACTCGTAGTAGTTGCAACAAAGCTGGAGTCCTGATGTAAAAAAGGACGCTTTACCGGGTAAGGGTATAGCAGTCCTTTAATTTTATTCAAGTGTGAAGCCTTCTCATGGAGGAGAAGGTGGCGCGCAGCGCCGGATGAGGGGTAAAGCCAAAGAAGGATCAATTTGAACACCTTGTCAGTCATCTGCCCGGTATCAGGCTCGCAAATTGCTACCGCGTAATGATGTGGCCTATGCCTTTGATCGTCTCCGCCTCTGCCACGCCAGCCTTAACCGCCTGCACGCCGTTTACATATACCGCTTCGATGCCGTCCGGACGCTCGCACGCGTCGCCATGGGATGCAACAGTCACCGGATTGAACACCGTGATGTCCGCCGCATACCCTTCGCGTAGGTAGCCGCGTTGCGGGATGCCGAAACGGTCGGCAACCGCGCCGGTCATTTTGCGCACCACAGCCTCCATCGGCAGTACCTGAGTCTCGCGCGACATCTGAAGAAATTTTGGGAAGCAGCTATAGGCAGAGGCGTTCTGCACGCCCTCGGCCTCGATCCACGCATCCGTCATGAACAGCGACGGCTCATGGCGCATGAGCTTTTTGATGATGTCTTCGCTGTAGTAGCGGTACATGTTGACGCGGCCCTTGCCCTCGCTTTCTTCCACGATCTTTAGGTACGTATCCAGTTCGCTCATCTTCCACCGCTTTGCGATTTCGCTGATGCGCAGGCCGCAGATATCCTTAAGGCTCTCGCCTGCCCACGCGATCTGGATATCCTCGAAGTTGAAGCCGAGCGCGCGCTTAGTGACGGCGATCTCCACCGCGAGCCGTGCACGGGCCGAAAAGCTGTGCTGTTTCTCTCTGGGCAGTGACAGGAACCAGCTGGGCAGCACCACTGTGATGACCGATACTCCAAACGTCATGGCATAGATGTCGTAGGCAATGTCGAGGCCTTCTGCCCTTGCCCGGTCGATCAGCGCCAGACTCTCATCCACCGTGCGCCATGTGGATTTGCCCACATAGATGAGGTGGGAATACTGCATCTTGACGCCGGTTCGGCGCGTCAGCTCAATCATCTCTTTTAAGGCCCGCAGGTTGTGGGGTTCCCCGCCGATGGGCGGATTGTACGAGGTGGAAGCGGCGGAGCACGCGCGCTCATGCACGGTCAGGATGCCGCTGCGCTGCGCCACGATGCGCGCCGCCTCGTCGAGCTCCTCCCACGGCGCATACCGGTCCGGCTCATACATGAGCCCATACGATAGACCGAATACGCCCTGATCGAACGATTCCTCGAGCTTTGCGTTGTGGCGCTTCAGCTCGTCCGACGTGAGCGGACGGTTTTCGTACCCGGAGATGCCGATGCGCACCGAGCCGTGTCCCTGCAGCGGCACGAGGTTCAGCGGTGAGGTCTTTTCCGCGGCAGCCCGCCAGCCCGCGAACGACGAATAATCCCCGAACGTTTCGCCCATGTCGAAAAGGCCGCTGCCCAGCAGATGATAATACGGCGTCCCAACCTCGAAGCCGAACGGGGAGAAGCCGCAGTTGCCGCTCACCTGCGTGGTGATGCCCTGCTCCACAAAAGGGATGAAGTACGGTGCAGGGGCGCGACGCGCGGCGAACCAATCGTTGTGCGAGTGCGCATCGATGAAGCCCGGCGCGATGGCCTTGCCCGTGCAATCCACCACCTGCCCGTCGAAATCCTCGGGCACAGCGCCGTTCAGCACACCGGTGATCGTGCCGTTCTCAAATATCACCGAACCTTCCCAAGGGGCAGAGCCGCTGCCGTCATAGATCATTCCATTCTTCAATAAGGTTTTCATGCGATACCTTCCTTTAGCGGACAATTTGAGCGTATCGAGGACATGTTTTTTTTGAGTTGGGTCAATTATGGCACTTTGATTGTATCACGCAGTGATGGGGAAGCAAAGCGCATTTTGCTTTGGAAAGGAATAAGCGAAGGGAGGGGGTACGTCAATATCGGTTATGTTTCCCGGCGCTTTCTGTACAGCGCGGCAATACGCTTCTGGTAGAACAGCAGAACAGCGGGTACGAGCAAGAACACGATCCGCCCGATGATGGTGTTGGCAAAAAGGATTAGCGCACCCAGCCAACGGCTTCTGCCGCTGTATATGCCGTACACCGCCGAGCGGGGAATGTCTTTAACCATAGCTCCGGCTTCGGCAGCAGGCGGGTAATGGTCGATGTCCACCTTAACCGTATCATCCGTTATCTGTGTGATCCGCTCCACATAGACGATGTTGTTGTCCTTAAACAGCACGATCTGATCCTCCGAGAGCGGGTACTGGACGTCGATTTTACGGAAGAAAGCGAGGTCATTGATCTCGATGGACGGCTGCATGGTGTCCGACTGGAAGATGTACGGGATCGTGCCGCGGATGGTGATCTCGTTGCCGGGCGTGGCGGTGCTGATGAGGATGATGAGCACGTTGAACGCGAGCGCCGCGAGTATGAAGACGATCAGCAGCGCGGTGACGGCAGCGCTGAGCCATGCCCTGTGGCCGGACGGCGCGGCTTTTCTGGTCTCCTGCCGCTTTCCCGTGTCCGGGTCGACGCGCACGATTTCGACGCCCGCCGGAAGGGCATCCTCCGCACGCGCAGACACACTGTAAAGCCGCGCAAGGTGCGAGGCGCGCAGCGACGCTGCCGCAATGCATATGATGAACAACACGGTGGCGGCAGGCACATACCACGACTGGCCCATATCGAACAGCACCCCAAACTCCTGCATGGCCACGCGGTTGCGCAGGATGCCGTAGAAATCTGCGGCAGCCTTGAGCACGAACACGAGAACCACAGATGCGACCACCAGCAGCTGTGCGTCCTCGCGCTTTTTTACAAGAAGAGAAACAGCGGCGCATAGTGCTGTCAGCAGCAAAATGTCGATCAACCCGGCAACATACAGCGCGGGCATGTAGGCGTACACGAAGGTGTATTTTAAGAACACCGTGAGCAGCGCCGTGAACGCAAACCCCGCGGTATAGATGATCAACGCGGACCAAAGCAGCGCGGAGAGCTTGCCGAATATCATGACGGCGGGGCGGTAGCGCAGTTGGATGAGCATATACCACGCATTGCGGCGGATCTCAGAGAAGAAAAGGAAGTCGTAGTACACGATGAAATAAACCATAGCAGCCAGCACTGCGGCATGGATATAGATGTAGAGCGTGGAATAGAAGCTGGGCTGCATGATCTCCGGCACTGCGTCGGACAGCACGCTCTCTTTGAGCGTCTGCAGCACAAAAAAGACCCCGAATGCCGCAAGGCCGGTGAACAGCGCAAGCGACATCCGCCGCCGGAGACTGATCCGGCTGTCGAGATATGCCTGCCGCGCTTCCTTTTTAAAATAGCTGCTCCGATAGATCACTTTTTTGAATCAGCTCCTCATACGCATTGCCGACCGTCTTTTCATTGACTTGCACGCTGCGCGGCACCACCCCAGCTTCGGCAATCTGCCGGAAGATGCGGGAGGGAGCGGCCTCTCCCTCAGCTTTGATCAGCAGGCTGCCGTCCTTCTCAGCCAGCGTGCAGTTGGCGAGGACAGGTTCGAGCCGTTTACGCACACTGGCAATATCCGGGTCGTTCACAACGACCGTCACCTTGTCCCATGTTTGGCGCAGTTCTTCGGTCGTGCCCTGATACAGGATGCGTCCGCCCGTAATGAACGCCGTGTGGCTGCAAGCTGCTTGAATGAGTGAGCAGTCTTTGGTGCCAATAACGAGCGTTTTACCGCGCTGCGTGATTCGCTCCGCAACCCGGGCGACGGCTCCGCGCAGTTTATCGTCGAAGGCCGCTTCCGGCAGGTTAAACACGATCAGCAGGCAATTGGAATATGCAGCGGCGATTAGCGCGAGCACTGCTTTCTCTTCCTCCGTCATCCAGCGGATGCCCGACAACGAGATATGCCCGATGCCGATACCGATCAGCAGCTCAAACAGCTCCTCCTGCATTGAGAGGCGGTCGTCCCGCAGGTTTTCTGTGGCAAACATCAGGTATTCCAGCGCGTTCATGTTGTCGTACAGCATGTCCGTATCGCCGATGTAAAACACGTGCGGCAATATCACACGTTTGCGGCGCAACATGCCCCGCTCGATCAGCACGCATTTGCCGCCGCCGTATGGACGGATGTTTCCCATGACCTCCAGCAGCAGCCGAATCTCAAAGCCGGTGCGCGCCGTGATGCCCCAGCTTTGCCCGCGCCCAATGGTCAGGTCAATACCGCTGAGCACTCGGCGAGGCTCACTGCCTTCCTTTTGGACGCACTCTTCGCTGGACAGCGCCGCTATGGACACGACAGTCTGGATATTCGGTTCGGATGTTTTGTTCCGCCGCTGCATACGCACCTTCCTCATGTAAACGGTATTTTGGCCGCGAACAGACCAATTACGCGATCAGGCGTCAACAGCTCTTCATCGGGCGAGTTGATCGGATTGTCGCCCTTGGTGCGGTAGGATACGCTGCCGCCCTCGTCCGCAACTACTTCGACGATGCGGTGCGTGACCACTGCACCGGAGGTCGTATGAAACGTGACAATCTGTCCGGTTTCCAGGCTTTCGGGATGCGCCGTTTTCTTGCATACGATCACCGAGCCCACGGTGAGCGTGGGTTCCATGCTGCCTGATTCCACCGAGTACAGCATATATATGCCGAATACGGCGGGCGTTTCGCCGCGGCTTTTGGCCGCATACACGCCGAAGAGCGTAGCGGTGAGCAGCGCAAAGATGAACAGAAAAACCACCCATTCCGTTATTTTCAGCGCGCGTCTCCACCACTGTTTGTGCCCTGGAGACGCGCCGCCCGCTGCTTTCTGTTTTTCGCGCAGGAGCTCGCTGTGCATCGCGTCGATCTGCTCCTGCGTGGTCTGCCTGGACTGCTGCAAAGAAATCCCCTTCGAAAGATCATTCGCCAAGCTTTAGTGTTTGCATTATCCGATAAAAAAACAGGTTCTTATTGTCGCTTAAAAGTCGGTTGCGCGGGCGCTGCCCTCGCGCTCCCGCTCAAGGGGCATTGTCCCTTGAGAATCCCATCTTGCGAAACGCCATAAACAGGGCGTTTCGCGGATAAAAGGATTCCAAAGGGACTGGTCCCTTTGGCGGTGGTGCGGGGTCCCCGCGAAGCGTAGCTTTGTGGGGTGCGGTTAGGAGGCGGAGCCTCCAAAAAGAGTTACCAATAAAAAAACAGCCGCCTTTGTAAGACGGCTGTCCGATATAAGCGCTATCCTAACTATTTTTGCGTGCCGGTTACGGAGACCGTTACCGCCGCGCCGTAGTTTGCGCCTGCGTAAGAGAGATCCACATCGTCGTTGCTCGGCCAGTTGACATACACCGTGTAGGTCTGCTGCTGACCAACCGCGTTCAGCGCGAATTCGCTGTTGTACTGGATCGTGCCGTTGCCGGTGGTCGTGCCGACGACGTTGCCGTTCTCGTCCTTGATCGTGACGACGAGCGGGTCGATCATGGAAGTGCCGTCCGCAGCTGTTACGTCCACGTTGAAATCGAGCGCCATCGCGGTCTCGCTGACCACGGAACCGTCATAGTTTTTGACGCTGAACTGCCAGTCCACGGTTTCGCTCGGAGCGATCTTGACGTTTTCGGTGAAGGTGTCCGAGCCGTTTTCCAGCAGCACGAACTCCTTGGCGACCACGCTGCCTGTTGCAACGTTGTCGATGGACGTGGTGTACATGGCGAGCGTTCCCGCGATGATGGATGTGGATAAGACCAGTACCAGAGCAGCGATGATTAAAACTTTTTTCATATTAGTTCCTCCATATAATATTTGTTTATATTTTTGAGGCTCTGCCTCTTGTTATCCGTTGTTCTCCGGCGAAGCGGTTGGCGTTTCGCCTGCTGCCAGTTCCGAAGATGTCTCCTCAGCCTCGTTCTTCTTTGGCTTTTTTGTAGGCTTCGGAGACTGCGTTGCCTGCGGCGTCTGTGTTGCCTCCGGAGACTGCGTTGCCTGCAGTGTGGGTGTGGGTGTTACTTGCTGCGTGTCCGCCTGGATGCTGAAGCTGAAAGCTTCACGGTCCGTATAGCCCGCCAGCGTTCCACCCATCGCGGCGACGATGATCGCACACGCCAGCGCAAGCAGCAGCAGCATTTTGTATTTCATACCCTCACTTCCTTACAGGCATCCTCCGATTAACTCAGGCTGCCGAATTCGCATGTCAGCGTGGCGCTGGCTGCGTCTGCGTTGCTGCCGCCGACGGTCACGTTTTGCGGCGATGTGGTTCCAAGACCGTATCCGTGTCCGCCGAACGTCACGCTCTGACCGGGCAGGATGTCGTCCATGGACGTATTGTTATACGCCGGGTTCACGAAGCGGTACTGGCCGCTCGGCATTCCGCTCACCATTTTGGCGTTGCTGAATGCGCTCGATATCGTGTCCGTCGCAAGCGCGAATTCGATGTACCAGTCCTCGATCGGTTGATCGGAGTTGTTGGTGATCGTCACGCTATAGTTGAACTCGCTCGGTCCGCCGCCGTTTTGCCACGAATTCGTCGTGCGGTACACCACGCCCAAGTCGCTAGTCTGCGGCGGTGTGGTCGGTTCGCTGCCGGAAAGCGGCGCCTGCGAAGCGATCGCGTCGATGTTGACCGTGGTGCCGTACGCGTCTCCCGCATAGCCTAAATCCACGCTGTCGTCGCTCGGCCAGTTAACCTCTACGGTGTACGTCTGAGACTGTCCCACTGCGGAGAGCGGAAATTTGCCCAGCACGTCGAACGTGCCCACTCCGGTGGCGCTGCCCACGACGCTGCCGCTCTGGTCTTTGACGGTCACGGTCAGCGGTTCGATGGCCGACTTACCTGCGGTCGCATGGACATTGAACGCCAGCTTATAATACAGGTCGGTCTCCGTGATGACCGCGCCGTCAAAGTTTTTGACGCTGAACTGCCATGTCACGGTTTCCGTGGGTGCGATTTTGACGCCCTGTGAGAAGCTGTCCGTGCCTTCGTGAGTAAAAACGAACTCTTTGGCCACTACGCTGCCCGATGCTAAATTGTCGAGCGACGTGGTATACATCGCCAATGTGCCCGCTGTAACGGAGGTGGCCATCACCAGAAGCAGTATTAAAACCAATGCTGTTTTCTTCATTTCTTCCCTCGCAAATTCCCTTGCCCAATTAAATCCAATTAATCATATCGATTACGAATAAGATGGTATCAAACTATATGTTGTGCGTCAATTTGTATCATTTAACACATTTAGTACGTTATGATCTTAAAAAATCAGTTTGCGGGAAGAATATAAAGAGCAGTTTTCAGATGGTTTAAGGTGGTGATAATTCGCAATGGCTGAATTACGACTGGGAATAAATACATGCACAATATCATGATTATAGTGAACGTTTTCGGTGAGGGCTTCGTTATAATGGAGATGAAAGAACATCGTAATTGAACAGAATTGCATAGTGCTTAACAGGAGTATATTGCTCAAAACCCTGTGACTCTCAATCGTCGGAACAAACATTCAGACTGAATATTGTATTTTATGTGGATAATAGATTATTATTAAAGAAAGCGGAGGCGTGCAGAGAACAATAACGCGATTGCAGGCCGCCAAAAAGATCTATAACTATATCAAGACAGGCAAATATTTATCAGCTGAATGGAATTGTAACGTTTGTCCGTAGGGGTACATTGCTCCAGCCTTCAACCCTTTGGTCGCGGAGTAATATACAAAAGGAGAGGACAGGCAAGGAGTTTACAGCATGGGGGACGTCCTCGGCAGTATCAACTATATTACATTAATAATAATATGTATATTTGCGATTCCGATTCTTGCGGGCATTATCATGCCGCTTACCTGCGGTAGAATTCGCCGCTCGTTTCTGGCCCTGCTCGGCAGCGTGTCGCTGCTCACTTCCATTATATTGGCTGTATTTTTGACAAGGGTCCTTCTCTCCGACAGCGGGAATCGCGTATTGTCGGTACTTTATCAGATCTTTCCTGCACTGGAGGCTGCCGTTGTGGGCAACGCGGCATGGGTGCAGGCTGTTTTTGTCACTGCGCTGACACTCATCATATATGGCGTCATGGCGCTGCTTTCGTTGCCCATCCGCAGATACGTTTTTCCGTCGGCAGCCAGCAGACTATATGCTTCATTATGCGATGCAAACGGTTTTACCCGGCGCGTAGTGGGTGGGCTGTGGCAGATTCCCAGATCGCTCTGGCTCGTGCTGGTCTTCTCACTCCTGCTGAACTTTTACACCGGTTATTTTAACAGTCCGACGATCACCGGCTATGCAAACACCTCCGTGCCGTATCAAATTGTGCAGGGCGGCGTAATTCAGCCGCTGCTGAATACCAGTGTCGTCAAAAACATCGAGGTCATTGTAAACGATGCGTTTGAAGCGGTCGAGGGGCGCAACGGTGAGGACGGCGGCTTTGCGCTGGTTCGCTACATTAACGGCATGAGCCTTGAGGACGCGGTTCAGTCCAACGCAGACATCGATAATATGGCCAGGCACATCGTAGGCTCCGAAATGGACGATAAGCAAAAGGCATACTTGATCTATTTGTGGATATGCGAAAATATCACATACGACAACAGTAAGGCGGCAGCGGTCGTCCAAGATCCCGCTGATGTGGAATCCGGTGCGGTGGTCGCCTATGCCACGCGCAAGGGCATATGCTTCGATTTTTCGTGCCTGTATGTGGCTATGTGTCGCGCGGTTGATCTCAAGGTCCGGTTCATCGTCGGGATGGGATATTCCGGCTCGGTCTGGGGTGACCATGCGTGGAATCAGGCGTATTATCCAAAGGAGGAACGGTGGATCAACGTGGACACCACCTTTGGCAGTACGGGTATCAACTATTTCGACCGGGAACATTTCTTTTTGGACCACAAGGACGCTTCCGTAGCGGGGGAATGGTAACTGTAAAAATCCTTGTTGAGACCGGGCGGATACCGTCATATAATGGGGCGGGGTGAAGACTTTGCCGGGATATTCCGAGCTGATCAAAAATTTCGAGAAAATCAGGGATTTCGTCAGGGATTTTTTCATATTCGGGTACCGCAGTCGGGGCGACTACGGCACAGTTTCCGCCCGCAGCTACGACAACGAACGGCGGCGCATCCAGAGCTATCTGAATGGCTATGTGACCGAAAACTGGGACAGCCGGGGAAAGACAGTTTCGATCGCTTCGGATACCATTTCCAAATCGGTGAACCCACTTTTTAAGGTCTGGGAAACCAAATCGTTTACCCGCAACGACCTGTTTTTGCACTTTGTGATTTTAGACATTCTGCAGGGCAAATGCATGTCCGCCCCGGACATTGCGGAGGCGGTTCATGCCGAATATCTAAGCAAAATCGATGCTTTCTTTATGATCGACGCGATGACAATCCGCAACAAGCTGGCTGAATATGTCTGCCTCGGGATCTTGTGTGCAGAGAAGCAGGGTAAAGCGGTTTGCTACAGCCTTGCCGATACCGATATACTGGAAACTGCCGGGCTGGACGATGCGCTGTCATTTTTTCAAAATGTTGTTCCGGCGGGTTTTCTGGGTCATGCGATGGTGAAGGGACAGGAGAGCCCCTTTATGTATCGGCAGATCTTCTTTGCGCAGGCGCTCGACGACGAATTGCTGCTGCGGATTTTTGATTGCATATCAGGGCAGCGGCGCATCACGGTTACGCAGGCGAAGTTGGGGCGAAGCATTATGACGCGCGAAATTCTGCCGATCCGGGTGCTCTCCAATGCGCGTACAGGGCGGCGTTACCTCGTGCATTTTTCGCTGCGGAAGCGCCGGTATTCCACCATGCGCGCAGACTACATCAAAACGGTGACGCTTGGCGAACCTGTCGCGGGCTTTAAGGAGATCCGGGAGGAGTATCAAAAAAGAGCTGAAAAGCTGTTTGCGCTCGTCCATCAGCAGTACGACCTGAAAAATGTACGCATGGTGCTGCACATTGATGAGCGGGAAGAAAAGTACGTGCTGGAGCGGCTCACGCGCGAGGGCAGGCACGGCACGGTCAATCGGATTGCTGAAAATACCTTTGAGTTTGTGGTCGACGTGCCGGACACGCTGGAGATGGTGCCGTGGCTGCGCACCTTCATCGGCAGGATTATCTCCATCGAGGGAACGGAGACCGGAGTGATTGCGCAGTTCAAGCGAGACATCATGGCTATGGGTAGGCTGGCAGGTGAAGCAGATGTTTAATGAGCTGTACGGAACGTATTACCGGATGATGCATCTCATTTTAGAGCGTGCGGCGCGGCAGCCGGTATCCATACAGGATATATTTGATGTTGTGGAGCGCGACGGCTTTGCGGAAAGCGGCCTGTACTTTACGCCGGACGCGATATCGCAGGACGGCTCGGGCTACAGCCTGCTTAGGAAGACGCCGGAGGGCTATGCCTCCATCCTGAAGAACGCGCCGCTCTGGCGGCTGACGCTGGAGCAGAAGCGGCTGGTTAAAACGATGCTGCAAGACCCGCGGATACGCCTTTTTCTAAGCGATGCGGACTTGAGCGCGCTGAGTAGTAAGCTTCCCGGTGTGGCACCGCTCTACAGCGCGGACGATATCATGCTGACGGAGACCGCTGCCGACGGAGACGATTATGGCGACGAGGCTTACCAGGTGCGATTTAAAATGCTGCTTGGGGCCGTCAAGCAAAGGAGCTTGCTTCGCATTGTGTACAACTCATCGCGCGGACAGCGCAAAACCGTAAGCGTCGCGCCCTATAGGCTGGAATACGGTGTGCGGGACGACAAATTCCGGCTGTGCGGCGTCAGCTTGTCGGGTGGCAGGCCGGTACGGTACGTTAAGCTCAACGTGGCAAGGATAACTGCCATCACACTGGAAGGCAGCGCGCCCGATATCAATTTTGAACGTTTTATTGAACGAAAGACGCTCAAGGAGCCGATCGTTATAGAGGTATCGGATTTCCGAAACGGCTTCGAGCGGATATTTATTGGGCTATCCAATTACCGCCGGATATCCTCGCTGGATGAGGAGACGGGCAACTGTACGATGAAGATTTTCTGCATAGATGACGACGTCCCGGATCTGCTGATACTGATCCTGTCGTTCGGCCCGGCCGTGCGGGTGATCGGCCCGCCGGATTTTAAAGCGCGGGTGGAGGAAAGGATCAAGCGCCAGATCGACATGCTAAAGGCGGGACAATGATCTCCCCGGCCCACGGATTGCTTTGATCTATGATTTTTCCTCACAAATACGAGATGTATTTTCGTATAGCGCTCTCGGTTGCGTTTCGTATCCATAAGGGGATCATTTGCATAGTTCATCGTCCATAAAGTTCTTTTAAAGCAATAGAAAAGAGGTAGATATGCAAGTAGGAGATAAAATAGCATTTGACAAATACGACTGGCGTGTGCTTGACATACAGCACGATACGGCTTTGATTCTAACGGAACACATCGTAGAATCGCGCCCTTACCATAATCGCTCTGGTGATGTAACCTGGGCTGACTGCGAACTGAGAAAATATCTGAACGGTACGTTCTTTTCTGCGTTCAGCGAAGCGAATCAATCAAGAATTATGGCGGTTACGAATGAAAACCCTGATAATCCCTGGTATGGTGCAAAGGGCGGCGAAGATACGGAGGATTACATTTTTCTTTTAGACCTTGAAGAAGCAGTGTGCAAATACTTCGGTGACAGCAGCAAGAACCTTGAAAACCGCAGCGCCAAACAGCGCTATTGGTTTCAAAAGAAAGATGAAAACAACGAGAAGCGAAGATCAACATTCGATGGATATGTATGGTGGTGGTGGCTTAGGTCGCCTGGACGTGATAACAGGAGAGCCGTGTATATCCATGGTGACGGCAATATAGGCATTCAGGGCAATGGCACCTTCCGGTACAGCAGCAACACGATTCACCCGTCAACAGGGGATAACAGTGGCGGCGTTCGTCCCGCACTATGGCTGAAGCTGTAATATCATTTGATCACCTTTGCGCTATATATGCTAAAGGCCGGAGAATAAACCTCCCCGGCCTTTATTACTTCCCGAGCAGCGCGCCGAGCTGTTCGACAATGCCTGCCCCGGACGAAAGCGATATGTTGCCGACCTTCTCGCAGATGCGCTCTAAGTATTCCAGTTCCTTCAGCCTGCAGAGCGTCTGGTTTTCATCCATCAGCTTGGCCGTGTTCAGCAGGCTCCGCGTGGAAGCTGTTTCCTCACGGCGTGTGATGACGTTGGCAAGTGCCTGCTTTTCTGCTACCAGCACGGTGTTCAGGATATCGCGCACGTCGCCCGGCAGGATGATGTCCTTGACGCCCGCTTCGATGAACTCAGCGCCGAAAAACGCCTGTCTGCCTTGCAGCGTGGACAGAATGATCTTGCCGATCTCGTGCTTTTCCGCCAGCAGGTCATCGAGCCTGCGCGTGGACACGTACTCTCGGAGCGCCATCTGCAGAGCGTAGTAGAGCTGCTCGTTGTAGTGGTCGAAATCCCGAATCGCCCGCACCGCATCAATAACCTTGTATTGGCACACGAAGTTGATGCGGAGCGTCACCTTATCCTGCGAGAGCAGCTCCTGTCCGGAGACCTCTATCACGCGCGTACGCAGGTCCACCGTCTTCACATCGACCGCGTGGCGGCCTTTCCAGAAGTAATGGGTCCCAGCTGCCAGCTGCCCTGTGTACTCGCCATCGATGAGCAGGATGCCCACCGTTCCGACAGGGACCGTGAACGCCGACACATACGCCGCACCTTCGCCCTTGAAATACGCCTTCGAGAACACCGCCGGATCGACATCCGTTATCACCGGGTTATCCGTATCCACCACGGTGAACGTGTGATTGACCATCGCCTTGAAGTACGCGTGGATGCCCGGGGGCAGGATGTCCGCGAAGTTGCCGTCCGCATAGTGCAGTGCGATCTCGTTGTCCTTCACATGCACGACATGCAGCATATCCATCAGCGCGGCGTCGCCCCGGAACAGGGAGATATCCATGCTCTTGGACGGAAACTTCTGGCGCATGTCCATGCTCACGAGGCCGTAGTGTGCTGCCTTCAGGTAGCGGTATACGCCTTCGCCCATCGTTCGGACATAGCTGCCGTTCTTAAACAGCAATCCGATCTCGTGCTTCTTCACAACAAACTTCATTTTGGTTTTACCCTCCTTTATCTCAAGCACATCATGTGCGCTTTTACGTAAGGCTGACGTCTGGCTTTTCACAAGCTTCACTGCGGGCAGGGAATTCAGCGGATCCGCTTTGCGGGCGGGGCTGATGCCTGGCCCGGAAAGGGAAACGGCGGTATCCTTCACTGCACAGGGCAGCGTGCCTGCTGTTCCGCACTCGCGGGGGGAAGCCCCCAATGAGCACGGAACCGAAAAACCAGACTGCAGACCTTCATGTTACCAAGACATGCCTTATCCGGGCACTCCCATTGTGGATTCGAACCACGCGCTATAAGCGTTGCCAATTCAGATTGCTCTACCCACTGAGCTACGCAAACTCTTAATTTGCGGAAGGAGTTGAACCTTCGACACATCCGGTTGCGGGACGGTCCGGAATACATGAGGCCAGTGGCCAAATGCACCGCGCAGGGCTTGAAGCCTGCCGCTTAGGGATATCCCGCACAGCTTTTGCTGTATGCACATTCTAATCAAAAGAACAAGTAAGATCATTAAAAAAAGTGTGCGAAAGGCGGAAAGGCAGCACAAGATGCGCCGGTTCGCGTTTTCAAGGCGTGGTTGTCGTATGATTGTGGAGAAAAAACGGATAAAAAATGCAGCAGCTCTCCCTGTCATGGTATAATCAGCCTAAGGGGGTGACTGGATGGTTAGGATATTGCTGGCGGACGATGACCCACGCATCCGCGCGATCGTCAGGGAGTATTCGCAGGCGGAAGACTGGGCGTTTGCGGAAGCGGGCGACGGGGAAGAAGCGCTCAAATTGTTTGGCGCTGAGGAAGTCTCCCTTGTGGTTTTGGATGTTATGATGCCAAAGCTGGACGGCTGGGCTGTGCTCAAGCAGATTCGCAAGACCAGCCAGGTGCCCGTCATCTTGCTTACGGCCCGCAACGAGGAGTACGACCGACTGCTGGGCTTCGAGCTGGGCGTGGACGACTATATCGGCAAGCCGTTCAGTCCGCGTGAGCTTATCGCGCGCATCAAGGCGCTGCTCAAACGCGCGGGCACGGCGTCCGCTCCGGCTGAACACTATGAATTTAAAGGGTTGTCTGTAGATATGCAGGCCCATATCGTCCGGGTTGACGGGGATATGGCGGCGCTGACGCCCAAGGAATATGACCTGCTGGCGTTCTTCATTGCCCGGCCCGGCGTGGCGTTTACACGGGACCAGCTGCTCAACCACGTCTGGGGATACGATTATTTCGGTGATGCCCGCACCGTGGATACCCATATCAAGAGCCTGCGGGACAAGTTGGGTAAATATAGGGAACTGATCGTGACGGTATGGGGCACCGGCTACCGGTTTACAGGAGGCAAGCCATGAAGAAGATCGGGTTTAAGCTGTTCCTTGGCTTTTTGTGCATGGCAGTGATCACGATCGGCCTCCTGTGGCTCATTCAGGCGGTGTTCTTAAAGGACAGCTATTTAAACCAACGGTTGGACAGCATATCGGCTGCGCTGGATAGTGCGGCAGGTGAAGAAAATATCGACTACGCCGGGCTGGAGGCACAGCAGAATATCAGCCTGCTTGCGGTGGATTCTGGCGGCAGCATTTTATATATGTCGGACGGCCTGCCGATGCGCGGACAGCTGCAAAAGCAAATCCCCACCCTGTTGGCGCAAAGCGGGACCGGTCAGGTGGAGTTTTTGCAGGCTGAGTCCAAGGATGCGCGCTATGCCATGGTGAGCAGACAGCTATCGGAGGACGTGTTTGTATTCGCCGTGTTTTCGATGGTGGATGTGAACGAAGCGTCTCGTCTGCTCCTGCAGCAGCTTTGGATTGTGACGGCGGTGCTGGCCGCGGTTTCCGTGCTGCTGGCGCTGGTGCTGTCGCGCATGTTCGCAAAGCCTATCACGGACGTGACGGGCGCGGCCCGCATGATGGCGGAAGGAAAGACGGATGTGGCCCTGCCGGTCAGATCACGGGACGAGATTGGCCAACTGACGCAGGCGTTGAACGAGCTGGGGCAGGAACTGGGCAAAACCGAAAGTCTGCGCCGCGAGCTCATAGCCAACGTGTCCCATGAACTGCGCAGCCCGCTTGCCGTCATTCAGGGCTATGCGGAAACCGTGCGGGATGTGACGTGGCCCAATGAGGAAAAGCGCACCGCGCAGCTTACGATGATATCGGATGAGGCATCGCGCCTCAGCCGCATTGTGACCGATATACTGGATTATTCAAGGATGCAGGCGGGCGTCGACCCGGTGGTGATTGCGGCATTCGCGCTGCGCCCCGTACTTGAGGACATGGCTGGCCGGTACGAAGTGGCGGCAAAAGAAAAGCAGGTCCGGATTGAACTGGACTGTGACAATATGGCGGTCCGCTTCGACAGGGGCAAACTGCTGCAGGTGCTGAGTAACCTTTTGAGCAACGCCGTCCAGCACGCGCCGGAGCAGTCCGCGGTCACAATCCGTGCCGAGCAGCTCGCGGGCCAGGCAAGGATATCGGTGGTGAACGCCGGAAAGCCTATACCCGCGGAGGAGCTGGACCGTATCTGGGAGCGCTATCACCGCGTCCCGCAAACCCAGGGCAGCAAGGCTGTGGGCACCGGACTGGGTCTCTCCATGGTTAAAAGCATATTGGAACTGCACGATGTGCCGTTTGGTGTAACCAGCGATACAAAAGGCACCGTGTTCTGGTTTGAAACGGTGCCGATGGATCGATAAAGACTTTTGATTACGTGAGGGCTGGCACCAGTAGGTGCCTGCGGGAGGGAATATGGCCTAAACGGTCACTCCCTCCGGCGCTACGCGCCACCTCCCTCACCCGAGGGAGGCTAGTGTGCGGTAACGTTTGTAACGATGTTTCCCTATGATACAAGTACGCCAGCCTTGCTCTGCTAATTAGTCAAACAACAGATGTTTAAACTCACTGAAATCCATGCCTGCGCTGAGCGCCGCTGTTTTAATCGTATTTGTCGCCGGGTAATCTTCGGGCAGACCCAGCTTGACGTACATCTCTTCCAGCGGCATTTGCAGCGCGTCGCTCACTGCCTGCAGCGTCATCGAGCCTCGGATGTCGCTGGGCGCATATCCGTTGATTTCTGTATAGTCTTCTTCCCCGCCTTCAGCGATGACGCTTTCATTGCCCGCTTCTCCGTTTTCGCCGCTTTCTTCTCCAATATGTGAATCCTCTGTTATATTCAGATATCGGTTGGGCAGCAGTTGCATTGACCCGGTGGCGTACGCCACGCCCATGGGTACAAAGAACAGGGCCAGAGCAAGCACGGTTGCGAGTATGGGGTGCAACGCTTTTTTGCGGCCAAAGCCCGCCTGCAGCGCCCCCCGGCTGGGGCATACGTTAACGCAGTCGTTGCAGTTGATGCACTCCATATCCGTGATCTTTTCTTTCTGCGCGTTCATGATTTCCACGTTCATGGGGCAGACTTTGTTGCATAGGCCGCAGCTGATGCATTTGTCCTTATTGATGCGCACCGCATACGGGCTGACCTTGCCGATTGCGCCATAGAGCGCACCGACGGGACAGAGGTATTTGCAGAAGAATCGGTCGTAAATGATGGAGCCCAGCAGCATGACGAGGAGCACGATGAACCCGACAAGATAAGTGGTCGTCAGGGAGTTAAAGTCCGCCAGATGCCCCAACGCGTTGAACGGATCGTAAGGCGTTATCCAAAGCTGCGCGGTCGCCCACGCCATCACGACCGTGACGCCCAGCACCACAAATTTTAAATACCGCAGCACCCGGTCCAGCATCTTTGGCACCACGGGGCGCCTCTTAAACAGCTTGCGTCCGATCTTGCCGAAGAATTCCTGCAGGCCGCCAAAGGCGCAGAGCTGGCCGCAGAACGAACGCCGCATGATGACGGCAAGGCCAACCGTCGTAAAGAATATGACGAATGTGCCGATGAATATCTTTTTGACAAACTCACCGAAGGTGATGAAAGCCAGCAGGGACTCCAGCCCGCCGTAAGGACAGATCGCATGGATAGACGGGGCCGCATAGCCCAGCACATGCAACGTAGTGGCTGAGATTACAAACAGCAGCAGGCTTGCCAGCATGGCCCACCGGAGTATGCGGGAGAAGACCTGCATGGCCTTCTCCCTTTTGGTGTATATGGGTGTTAACGCTTCCGCTTGTTTCTTCATATTACATCTCCTCGGTTGATTTTAAATTGGGTTTACAGGTGCACGCGGAAGGCTTCGAGATGGGTTGCCGAAGCCGCCCTCAGGTTTTCGAATATGATGCGCACGTCGGCAGGCAGCTCCTGCGCCAGAAACTTATCGTACATGGCAATGTTGCTGACCTCGGCGTCCACTCCGGCCTGATATGCATCCGTCAGGCTGGATACTGCGGCAACGGATTCGCTGTCCGCATCCTCCGGCACGGCAACACCATATTCGGCAAACAGCGGAAGCAGCTGACTGATATGTCCGTCTTCTGCCTTGATGATATTGCGGAAGGGTGCATAGCTGCCGAAAGTATCGATAATATAGGCGTACTCCGCTCGGGCCATATACTCATCCTGAATGGCGTACGTCAGCATATCCGCCAGCGTAAGGTCTGCATCGGCAAGTGCCCCGGCAGAGCCGTAGCCTTCCGTATCCGCCGCAACGCCGGGTTCTGCGTCCGCCTGTACCGGCACATCCGAAGACAGTGAGTCATTCGCAGTGATGCAGTATGCATCACCATACGAACCACGTCCACCGTTACCATTACCGTTGCCGTAGCCATTGCCGTAGCCGACGCCTGTTCCCAAAGTTTCTTCATCTGTACCGTTACCGTAGCCGGTGGCCGCTTCAGCATCCTGTTCATCCGCGCCGTAAGCAGCGTCCGTGCTGACTACAGTATCCTGTTCGTCTGCACCGTATCCGTTGCCGTGCTGATATCCTTCCAGTCCTGCCGGATTGGCCGTGCAACCTACCAGCAGTGCCGTTGTCAATATCAACACAACAACCAGTGTAATCATACTTTTTTTCATGATCGTTACTCCTTTTTTTCTTTCATTATCCGGCGCAAATGTGAGAGAAAAGTGAGAGATTATCAAGAGGTTCATGAATTTGACGGATGCGCTGAATAGCGCGTTTGGCATGTTGGATCAGATATATAGCGTAATACTATTCGCTTTTTTTCAGGAATATAAATTAACAGGAGTAATTGTCGAAAGGAGTTGTTATGCCTCCCAAATGTTATGTCTCGTATAAGTCGGACGATCAGTGCTACAGGGACGAAATCGATGAAATGGAAATTGGTGCGGTGGAAAACGTTTACGACAACTCCGCCGATTACGACGTCGACAGCATCGTTTTAAAGCTGCGCCGCGGTGCGCTTTCGGACACCACGGTGACGATTCATCTTATCGGTACACACAACGCCGAGAGCCTTGGCTGGGAAGAACAGAAGTACATCAAACGCGAGCTGCAGGCGTCCCTGCTGCCGTCCAGCGACGGTATGCCCAACGCCATTATCGGCGTCGTGCTTCCCGAGGCCTACGGTAGTGTCTATACGGGCGGCGCCGTGCGGATCAATGACGTGACGGCGGTATGTGAATTCATCAGCGCCAATAATGACAGCCCCTGCTGTGTATTGCTGCGCTGGGACGATTTTAAAGTGAACCCGCACGAATACATTATGGAGGTATATGCTGCGCGGGCTGCGGCCGCCGGCTAAAAACAGATGGCCCGTATACACGAACCGAAAAACAGCATACCCAAAGATGAATTTTCCCCGTATCTTTCGGGTATGAAGAACAGCCCGGTGAAGGATTACATTACGTACCGCGTATGCGATCAGATACGTTGGTACGACCGAAAAAGCCGCCGCAACAGGTACGGTTATATGGCAGCTATGGCTTTCTGCATTGTGATGAGCGGGCTCATCCCCATACTGACGTCGAATATTGACCTGCTCACATACAAGGTGATCATGACCGCCTTTGGCTCCAGCGTCACAGCCACCTCGTCAGTGTGCGCCTTTTGCAGGTTCCGGGAGCTTTGGATTTTGTACCGCACCCAGTGCGAGCTGTTAAAGAGTACGCTGCACCAGTTCTTTTCAAACTGCGGAGAATTTAAAAACAGCCCGGAGCCGCAGAAACTGCTGGTCGAGCTGTGCGAAGGGTACATGATGAAAGAAACCGGCATCTGGGCCAATGGGAACCCTCGCGGCGGTCAGTTTCCTTCCAGCGGTTCGTAAGTTTTCTTGAATATGTCCGGCTTACAGGGGTATTGCTCCCCTTTGATTCCGGTGATGATATAATCGCCCGCATCAGCCTTCATGTCGCCCTCGAGCGTATGGATCACCATATCTTTTTTGGTCCGGTATGCGCTGATCACAACTGGCTTTTTCCTGTACTGCATTGCACCCATGCGTCTATCACTCCCGCATCGTAACGTTATCGGATATATGTTATCCGGTTTATAGTATTATATTCATTTGCAGCCTTTGTTGACTGTGCCGGCAAACCAGGCGTTTATACCGGGCAAACCTGTCATCATCCGTATATATGTATGCGCACTTGTGAGTATGTATCAATGTTCCCTTGGCTAAAACGTAGCGCACTTTATAGTATATGGTTATCGGTGGAGCTGGTGAAAATAAAAAAGCCGCCGGTTTTCGTCTGCGGCGAATCAACGTGAATAATAAACTGACCTTCCGGTAGCGCACGGCTCATTTTCCGCCGGTTTTCGGGCTGCTTGCTTCCTCTGCCAGAGACTCCTTCAAGCCGCCCTTGATGATGGTAAAAGCGAACGCCGTTATCTCCTCCGGCGTCTGTTTCTGTCCGGAGGAGAACCACGTTTCAAACAGGCCGATGAAGCCGTTGATGATGAAGCCATTGAACAAGTCGAACCGTTCCGCATCCGCGTGAGGATTGATCGACTGCCAGATGTTGGAACACTTTTTAAAGACGAGCGATTTAAGCCGGTTTACGAAGTCCATGTCTCCGTGAGGCCCCAGCAGCACACCGGCCAGGTCTGCGTTCCGTGAGAGGCAGCTAAAGGTTTCGTTGATAAAGGAGACCGCGGAATTCTCTTTGCCGTAAACCATGGATTTGACGATTTCATCAAACTCCACAAAGAACTCATTTTCAAGCTTTGCCAGCATATCATAGATATCTGAATAGTGAAAATAGAACGTGCCGCGGTTGACGTCAGCCAGTTCCGTTAGCTCCCGAACGGTGATTTCGTTGAGCGGTTTCTCGTGAAGGAGTTCTAGAAACACCGCTCTCAGCTTCTTCTTGGTATTGCGTACGCTGCGGTTTTCGTCGCCTTTTTTGTTCATAAAAATTTAACCCTTCGATTTTCAACACCTTTGAAGAAATGTGTTGAAAGTTGTACATCAGCTCGAAAAAGTGATTATTGAATCACCCAAACCAAAACGTATACTTTATAGTAGTCTAATTTTCAACACGAGTCAAGGCTACGTAAAGGAGGCGGCAAGTTGGAAAAGTTCTTTCGCGGCATCGTCAAACACAGACTTTCTGTGATTTTGATCTTTGCCGCGCTGACCGTTGTTTCGCTCATATTGAGCCCAATGGTATCCGTCAACAACAATATTGCGGACTACCTGCCGGATGACGCGGCATCTACCGTGTCCATCAATGTGATGAACGAGGAGTTTTCGAGCCCGGTTCCAAATCTTCGGGCCATGGTGGCGGATGTGACCATACCACAGGCGCTGGAGTATAAGGAACGGATCGCGGCTGTGGACGGCGTGCTGTCCGTGGACTGGCTGGATGATTTCGCGGACATCACCATACCTTTGGAATTTATGGATCAGGACGCGGTGGAAAGCTATTACAAGGACGGCTGCGCGGCATTCTCCGTTGTGGTGGACAGTCAGGCAGATAAGCGAGATGCTGCTGTATACGCCATCCGCGATATCGTCGGGGAGGATGGCGCGATGTCCGGTACGGCTGTCAACAGCACGTACAGCGCGGCGAACGTATCCACCGAGCTGATGTACAGCATCGGCCTGTCGGTAATCTTCACGTTCATCATCCTCATGCTCACCCTGTCGTCCTGGGCCGAGCCGATGATCATTTTAATCTCTATCGGCGTGGCGATACTGATCAACAGCGGCACCAACATCTTTCTGGGAGAGATCTCGTTCGTCTCGAAGATATCCGCCAGCGTACTGCAGCTCGGCGTGTCCATCGACTACTCCATCTTCCTGCTGCACCGGTTCGGCGAATACCGCCGCAAAGGGCTGGCTGCGGAGGAAGCGATGGTGCAGGCGCTCACATCGTCGATTGGGTCCATTGCATCCAGTGGCCTCACCACTGTGGTGGGCTTTGCGGCGCTGGTTGTTATGCGCTTCAAGATCGGCCCGGACATGGGCGTTGTCATGGCCAAGGGCATTGTGCTGAGTCTGATATCTGTGTTTCTGCTCCTGCCCTGCCTGATCCTTTTCAGCTACAAGCTGATCGACCGGACAAACCACAAGGTCATCGTGCGCTCCGTCGAGCCGCTTTCCCGCCTGATCGCTAAAATCAAGGCTCCGGCGGCCATCCTGTTCGTGATACTCGTCATTCCGTCCATTCTCGCGCAGGGGAACAACCAGTTTCTTTACGGCGCTTCGCACCTGTTTAAATCCACCGGCATCGTGATGACCGATAGGGCCAAGATCGAAGGCGTCTTTGGGCAGACCAATACGATGGTGCTGCTGGTGCCGGAAGGGGATTTCGCGGCGGAAAAGCAGCTCAGCGATGAGCTTAAGGACATTCCGCAGATGAAATCGGTCATCTCCTACGTGGACAACGTCGGACAGGAGATACCGCCCGAATATCTCGACGATGACACCCGAGAACAGCTGCTCTCCGGAAAGTACAGCCGCCTGGTGCTCAACCTTGACTGCGACGCGGAAAGCGAGCAAACCTTTGCGGTCATCGAAGAGATCAAGTCCATGACAAGCGGCTATTATGGCGGCGCGTATTATCTCGCGGGCGACAGCGCATCCACCCATGACTTAAAGACTGTCATCACCGCGGACAGCGTAACCGTCAACCTGCTGGCAGCCGTGAGTATATTCCTGATTCTGCTGCTGACCTTCAGGTCACTAACGATCCCTGTGATTTTGGTGGCGTCCATTGAAGGGGCGATATGGCTCAACCTGGCGATACCGTATTTCACGGGTGAGCCGCTGTTCTACATCGGCTACCTGATAATCAGCTCGGTGCAGCTCGGCGCGACGGTGGACTACGCGATTCTGCTGACCAGCCGGTATATGGAGTTCCGAAAAACGATGGGCAAGCGAGAAGCGATACATGACGCGGTATCAAGATCCGGCATTTCCATCATTACGTCCTGTGCGATCCTCGCGTTTGCGGGCGTGATGCTCCGGCTGTTCAGCTCCAATCAGCTGGTGGCCCAGCTGGGCATGTTGCTCGCACGGGGCACACTGCTTTCCGCGACGGTCGTGCTGTTTGCACTGCCGGGCTTCCTGCAGGCCTTTGATGGATTGATTCGCAGAACGACTTTAAAAACCAATTTTTTGGATAGTAAGAAGGAGACAAAACAATGAGGAGGCTGAAAGGCATATTATCCGCTGCCCTCGCGGCGGCTATGCTGCTGGGAATGAGCTCGGCCGCGCTTGCGGCGGACGACCCAAGCGAGAAAGAGGAAGTCGTTTATGCTGTGCTGGACGCGAGTGGTGGCGTAACGGGCGTCTATGTGGTCAACGTTTTCGACGGCGGGAAAATCACCGACTACGGTGATTACTCGAGCGTGAGGAACCTGAATACCACGGATGAGCTCCGCGTCAGCGGCGATAAGATCACGGCATCCACGGCCGGAAAGCTGTATTATGAAGGGACGCTGGAGAGCCGGGATATTCCGTGGAACATTTCCGTGCGGTATTTCATGGATGGCAGGGAATATACGCCGGAGGACGTTGCAGGCAAGTCGGGCAGGCTGGAGATGCGCATTGCCATCTCTGAAAATTTTAACTGCAGCGGCACGTTCTTTGAACACTATGCGTTGCAGGCAGCCGTTACGCTGAACACCAAAACCTGCACGGATATCGTGGCGGACGGTGCAACCTTGGCAAACGTGGGCAGCGACAAGCAGCTTTCGTACATCATTTTCCCGGGGAAAGAAACGGAGCTTACGATCTTTGCGAATGTGACAGACTTTGAGATGGACCCCATCCAGATCAACGGGCTGCCGCTCAACCTCGCGGGTAATCTTGATATAAATGCCGACAGCCTCGGCCTCTCCGAATACGAAGGCCTTTTTTCCGACCTTCGGCAGGGCGCGGCGGACCTGGACGACGGCGCAAATGAGGTGAAGGACGGCGCGGCGGATATAGCGGGCGGTGCTTCTGAGCTGGCGGACGGCGCACGGTCGCTCTCCGGCGGCCTTAATGATCTGAAGGGAAACAACAGCGCAATTCTCGCAGGGGCGCAGCAGATGGCGGATGCGGTATTCGCTTCCGCGACAGCCGAGCTTCAGGCACAGCTTGTTGAAGCCGGCATGAGCGAGGAGGAAGCCGCGCACTATGTGTTGACACCCAGCACGTATATCGCTGTGATCGCGGCACTCTCGGGCGGAGCGCCCACGGAGAGCCAGATTGCGCTGGCGGAAAACACGATCCGCAGCCAGCTTTCTGCCGCGGGCATCTTGGATGCGGGACAGCAGAGCCTTGCGATGACGATTGCCGCGCAAAAGCTGGCAGCCGGGGAAGCCAGCAGCGTGGATGCCGCGCTGTCTCTGGCAGGCTCGCTCATGGCGGACGCGGCCTTTGTACAAACTGCAGCGGCAACCTATTCAGCCGATCCGGCGGTGGCTGCGCTGGTGGGCGTTCTCATGGCTGCGCCCTATAGCATGGACGCATCCACGGCAGGCATGGTTGCGTGCACCGCCGTGGCGCTGAACCCCGCCGACCCATCCTCGCAGATTGCAGCCGCGATTGCAAAGGTGCAAAATGCCGGGGTTATATCCGCGGCTTCAGCTAATGCGGACAGTATCCGCGCGCTTTGCATCGCGGTGGTGCAGGAGCAGATGGCGGCTTCCGCGGACGAGTTCGCCACACTTAAAGCCCAGCTTGACGGAGTGGCGGCGTATCTCGACGGGCTGAAGACTTACACCAGCGGCGTCGCCTCCGCCGCTTCGGCTGCTTCCTCCGTGGCATCCGGCGCATCCGACCTGAGCGAGGGTGCATCGTCGCTGCTGGAAGGCGCGGAAGCGCTGGCCGACGGCACGGGCGAACTGCGCACACAAACGGACGATTTTGGCACCGACCTTTCAGGCACGATTCAGGACAAAATCGATGAAGCGCTATCGGAATTCGGCACAGATGATTTCACGCCCGTATCCTTCGTATCGGATAAAAACACGAACGTCCGCTCCGTCCAGTTCGTTATCAAAACCGGGGCCGTGAAGGTAGCCGAGGCACAGGCGGTGCAGGAGGAAGAAACAAAGCCGCTGACCTTCTGGCAGAAGCTGCTGCGGCTGTTCGGACTCTATTGAGTAAAACGACGAAAGAATTATGCACCCTGCTGTACCTGAAAAAATATTCAAACACATGATCAGCATCGAGATACCGCCAACAGCGGTATCTCTTTTAACTGTTGCCACAATCCAAAGGTACTTCAATTCTATTTAACATGCTTGCATCAAAGTTAAAAACAAGCCTTTACATCTAATGATACAGTATGTATAATGAAACACACAGTATCACAATAAAACGATTCGGAATTACACCATGAACAGGAAGAAAAGAACCGCGCAAATATGGGACCAAATTGAGATTTTCGGCGAAGCGCACAACAACTATCATATGTATTGCGTGATATCGTTTGCGGGATTCATTGACGCCGGAAAGCTTAAGCGCGCATTCGGGCTTACCTTTTCCGTCTTTCCAATACTCGCAAGCCGGTACGTTAAGCGGTTCTGGTCGCCGTGCTGGAAATATGATGAAGCAGCGGCGGGGGAAGAATTTTTCCGCCTTGTGGAATCAACTGACTTGGAGCGCGAGAAGCAGAGCTTTTATGCGGACGAGATCGACGAGCACGGCCCGGTTCAGATCAAGGTCAGGGTGATCCGCAGCGGAAACTGCGACACCCTCTGCATCGCGATGAATCATATGATATGCGACGCGGCGGCCTTTAAAGAATACTTGTATATCGTAAGCGATATCTATACAAAGCTCTGCGGGGATGATGGCTATGTGCCAAGCCTTGTGCTGGACGGGAACCGCAGCGCGGTGGGAATGTATGGAGATTTTATAAAGGCACAGCGTGGGCTGAAGAAAAGGCTGCGCGTGCTGTTTCGGCCGCAGAACCACAGCGGCTACAGCCTAAAGATGCCGCTCACCGAAAGCGGGGAAACCCATGCGGATGTGGTGACCCGGACAATCGAGCGGCAGCGGTTTGAAGCGATCAAGGCATATGGTAAGGTAAGAGGCGCAACGGTCAACGATATTTTTCTGGCCGCGTTTTTCCGTGCACTGACGAAGTTTCTGCCGGAGAAAACGGGGAGCCTCGAGGTGCCGTGCATGATCGATTTAAGGCGCTTTCAGCAGGACAGACCTTTTGACGCGCTGTACAACCTGACCTCCACGCTGGTGGTGGGGATGGGGGAGGACATCGGGGACAGCTTTGACGAAACGTTGAAAAAGGTGCACGACACGGTAAGCGCTTTGCTGGCCGACTTCCCCGCGCTGAATGGTTACCTCTACATGATCCTGATGTTTGCGCTGATGCCTTATGCGATGCTGGAACGGGTGATCAAAAAAGCGTTTAAGAGCTTTCCCATCGCGTACAGCAATTTGGGGATCATCGACCAGGGCCGACTGAAATTTGACAGCTTGGCCATACGGGATTGCTTTATGACCGGATCGATCAAGCAAAAGCCGTGCTTCTGGATGGCGGTATCGACGGCAGCCGGCTGACGATGAGCGTAAATTTGAACGGCAGCGACGAAGACTTTGAGCTGATCAAAGCTTTCCTTGAGACTGTGGACAGCGAACTGCCGTATTGACCGGATAAGGAGAGGACATGGAAAAAACGCTGAGCAGAGAAGAATACAACGAGCAAAGAAAACAAAACGTCGAGGACAAGAAACTGCAGATCATCGACGCTGCCCAAAAGCTGTTTTTGACAAAAGGGCTGGACAATGTGACGATGGGCGATATCATGACCGCGACCAATACCAGCCGGGCGTCGATGTACAGGTATTTCCCGAGCATACATCCCATCGCGTTCGAGGTGCAGTACCGCATGCTGAAGGAGATCTTCGGTGACCTTAAGCGGACGCGTCCTGATATGCAGAAGCCGAAAGAGCGGGTGAAGGAAGGCTTAACCATACTAGTGGACAAATTTCATCAGCATATCGAAGCGTACAACTATATCAGCATGTTCGATTACTTCTATGCGGAATCCTATCCGGATGAAAAGCTGTCCAGCGATTATCTGTCGTTTTTGGGGCACCTGATGTTTGATGAGGAACCGGACGGCGAGCAGCTTGGCGAGTACAGCGATCTGGTTGTCACCGCGGATGTGATTTTTTCATACCTGCAGAAGATTGCGCACGAGCAAAGCAAAAAAACTCAGGCGGCCGATTATAAACATGACCTGCTGCTTGTCCGCCAAATGATCGACAAAGTATTTTAGGAGGGCTGCAATGCTGCATTTTGCTGCAAGACTTCTTGCATCCGCGCTTTTTTCCCTCGTCGTTGCGGGCATTCGCGTTGCCAGCGTATTTCGCGTCGGGCGATATAAATCACACGAAAAAATGAAGCCGTATCGGTGGCACAAGGTAAAGCTGGACAGGAGCTGTGTTTGCGCCGACGGCTCGAAGTACTGCATGTATTTTAATAAGGGCAAAAGCGATAACCTCCTGATCAGCTTTTCGGGCGGCGGCATGATATGGGATGAAAGATCGGCGCAGTATCCCATGGGGGTAAAGAGTTACCTCAAAGGCGTGGGGTTCGGATATTACTTCAACCGTATAGCGGCGTTCGGCCTGCATCCCATGAAGGGGATCATGGACAACCGCCGGGAGGAGAACCCGTTCAAAGACTGGAGCATCGCGTACATCCCGTATACCACCGGGGATTTTCACATCGGCAATGCGGTGAGGGACATCGCGTATAACGGAAAAACCCGGAGAGTCCACTTTAATGGCAGGCAAAATGTAAAAGCTGCACTGGAGCAGGTCTATGCGGCGTTTGAGACGCCGCGCAAGGTGCTCGTGTGCGGAGAGAGCGCCGGGGCATTTGGTTCAGCGTTCTATGTACAGGAAATTGCCCGGCATTATGAGAAGAGCAAGGTGACGTATCTTTGCGACAGCGCGCTCATCAAGTCTGAAAAGTGGAACGGGATACTGCAGATGTGGGGCGCAGACTTTCAGCAGACATACGGTTATGAACCCGGAGAGAACATCGTCAAAGCAGCACTGGAGGACAATGGCAGGCAGCTAATGGGCCGCGTGGCGCAGCTGTATGCTATCTCGCTGTACGACAATGTGCTGTCTGAATTCGCCGCGGACATCAACGGGGCGGACAAAAAAGACGGGCAGTACATCAAAACGTGGTCGCAGGAGATGCGGTCGTCCGTACGGGAGATGGCGGAACGAATTCCAAACTTCCATTACTTCATATCCAGAAATGAATACAACGAAAAAGACGGGACAACGCCGCACGTCATGGCCCGGTTTGAGCGCTATTACAAGTACGAAGAGGAAGGCAAGCGGTACGATGATTGGGTGGGCGATGCGGTGAACGAACAATACCGCGATATCGGCAGCGCTTATCTTGATGCGGATGCAGAGTAACCGGCTTTAAATAAGGGAACGGGAGCAGACAAACCGATGATTCGTGTGGTTAATTTGTTGTGCGAATACAGCGATTCGCCAGTCGGAATTGATGTGCGGCAGCCAAGGTTTTGCTGGCAGATCGATACGGATGAAAACGCTGTTTACCAAAGCGCTTATCAGGTGCAGGTGGTGCAGGGCTGCGACGATTTTTCCGGTGCGCTCGTCTGGGACAGCGGCAAGGTGCTATCGCAAAATTGCCTGCACATCCTATATGCGGGAGAGCCTCTCGTCGCGCGCACCCGCTATTTTTACCGGGTAAAGGCGTGGGTGGGGGAGCGCGTGACGCAATGGTCCGCTTCGCGCTTTTTTGAAACAGGGCTGATGGAAAGCGCAAGCTGGCAGGCGGAGTGGATCACGCACGGGTATAGAGAAAACAAAAAAGAGACCAAGCCTGTTTACTATTTCTTTAAAGAGCTGCAGATCAAAAAGACGGTAAAGCAGGCAAGGATATATGCCAGTGCGCTGGGCCTGTATGAGATCGAGATCAACGATCAAAAGGTGGGGCAATCGTATTTTCGGCCCGGCTTTACGAGCTACGACAGCATCCTTCAATACCAGTGCTATGACGTGACGGATATGCTGCGGGCAGGTGCCGCGCAGATCAAGGTGCTGCTGGCGGACGGCTGGTACCGGGGCGTATTCACGTTCTTGAACCGGAGAAACCTGTGGGGAAAGCAAACCGCGCTGATTTTTCAGATGCACGTGGAATATGCGGATGGAACGAAGGAGGTGCTTGTCAGCGACGAGACGTGGCAGGTGACCAACCGGGGCAGCGTGGAGTATTCCGAATTCTACCTTGGCGAGCGGTTTGACGCGCGCACAGATACCGCGCTTTCTGAACGCACGAACGCAAAGCGCTGCCCGCACAGCAAACAGGTGCTCACTGCGCAGATCGGCGAGGATGTCGTGAAAACCGGAGAGGTAAAGCCGGTGCGTGTTCTTGTGACGCCGAAGGGCGAGACGGTCGTTGATTTTGGGCAGAACCTTGCAGGCTGGGTACGGTTTCATGTCCAAAACGCAACCGCGGGTCAGGAGATCGTGATCTCCCATGCGGAGACGCTGGACGAAGAGGGGAACTTCTACACCCGCAACCTGCGCAAGGCCAAGGCGCAGCTTGTCTATATCGCCGCGGGACGCAGGGAAGAAACTTACGAGCCGCGCTTCACCTACATGGGCTTCCGTTATGTCAGAATCGAGGGATACAAAGACGCTGGCCTTGATACCGTCACGGCATGCGTAATCAGCTCGGAGCTGCAGGAAACGGGGACGTTCGCGTGCTCCAATGCGGATCTCAACCAACTGCAAAGCAACATCATTTGGAGCCAAAAGGCCAATTTCATCGAGATCCCCACCGACTGCCCGCAGCGCGACGAGCGCATGGGGTATACCGGTGATGCGCAGATTTTTGCCAATACGGCGAGCTTTAACATGCGGACCGCCAAGTTCTTTGCCAAATGGCTGAACGACCTGAAGCTGGACCAGGGTAAAAACGGCGCAGTGGATATGACGATTCCGCGGGAAATCAAAATTCCGTTTATCCGGCTGAGCAGCGCGGGTTGGGGAGACGCGGCCACGGTTGTGCCGTGGAATGTATACCAGTATTACGGAGATAAAAAGGTCCTTGAGGACCAGTACAACAGCATGAAAAGGTGGGTGGAGTTTTCCGCCCGGCGGGCCGCAAAGCTGACGCGCGACGAAAAACGGCTGGACAAGGAAGCCCGGCGTCTTGCCGGGTACATCTGCAGCAAGGGGTATCATCTGGGGGATTGGCTTGCGCCCGGCGAGGACAAGAAGCAGTGGATTGCCAAAAAGCTGTGGGTGGCTACCGCGTATTTTGCGCATTCGGCAGATATTCTGGCCAAAGCGGCGGGGGTATTGGGGAAGACCGAGGATGAAAGAAAGTACCGCGCTCTGTTTGGCATCATCTGCAAAGCCTTCATGCAGCGCTTCGTTGCGCCCGACGGGCTCATACGGGACGGATTCCAGAGCGCATACGCATTGGCGCTGCAATTCGGGATACTGCCCGAACACCTGAAACCAAAAGCAGCGGAGTATCTGGCCGAAGACGTGCGTGCGCACGGCAATCATCTGACCACTGGTTTCTTGGGCACGCCCGCGCTCTGCTTTGCCTTAAGCGACAACGGGCAGGCCGATGTCGCGATGGACCTGCTGCTGCAGGATACCTGCCCATCGTGGCTGTATCCGGTGAAGATGGGTGCGACCACAGTTTGGGAGCGCTGGGATTCACTGCGGCCGGACAGGACGATAAACGAGACCCTGCAGGGCGGCGACAACATGGTTTCGTTCAACCACTATGCGTACGGCGCAATCGGCGACTGGCTGTACAGGCGGTTGGGAGGCATTCAGACGGACGAGACAGAATGCGGCTTTAAGCGCATCGTGTACGCGCCGCTCATCACCCGGAGGCTTTCGTTTGTTCAGGCCTCGTATGAAAGCATGTATGGCCGCATCGCGGCGAGTTGGGAACTGAAGGGGGACACGGTATCCGTCAGCCTGACTCTTCCGGCAAACACCTTGGCCTGCGTAAAATTGGCTGGTGCTGAAGCAAAAACGACGCGCTGCAACGGCGCTCCGCTGACTGAAAACATCTGCGTCAACCATATCAGAGAAAATGCGGATGGCATGCAGTTTGAGCTGCAATCGGGGAATTACATATTTGAGTTCGCTCAAAGCAATATTGAAGGGGAAGGTATCGCATAATGGAGACGAGCAAAACGACCGGGAAAGAAAAGTTCTATCTGGCCAGCTATTCATTCGGACAGTCGATCAGCATGATCTATGTCCTTGGCATGCTGTCGATGTTCTATACGGATGTGCTTGGTATCACTCCGGCCATGGTGGCGACGATCTATTTGGTGGCGCGGATATGGGACGCGATAAACGACCCGCTGATGGGCCTTGTGGTGGACAAGTCCAATCTGAAGGGCGGCAGGTTCGTTCCATGGCTGAAGATGACATCGTGGATGCTTCCCATTGTCACGCTGCTGCTGTTTGTCAATATCGACGCTTCTCCTGTGATGAAGACAGTATATGCCTTTGCGACATATATCATCTGGGGAATGGTGTATACGATGTCGGATGTGCCTGCGTTTGCCATCCCGACCGTTATGACCAATTCGCTGGACGACCGGAATAAGCTGATTGCCAAGCGGACCTTGGGCGCAGCCGTCGCTTTCATTGCGGCAATCCCTGCGGCAGCACTGGTGGAGGGCGTTGGCTGGTTTAAGCTGGCGGCGGTCTACTCAATCCTCATGCTGATTGCCATGCTCTTTGCCGGCAAATTAAAAGAAAAAGTGACGTACCATAGAAATCAAATGACGGTAAAGGAAATATTCAGGTATATCGGCAAGAACAAATACCTGCTGGTCTTCTATATCGCATATCTGCTGCTCAGCATAACCAATACGGGCACAGGGCTTGGGACGTATTTTGCGAAATACAACCTCGGGGATCTCGGGCTGGCGTCGTTGATTGGGGCGATCACATCTGCGCCGCTGCTCTTCCTGCCGCTCATATTGCCCAAGTTGATTTCGAAGATGGGCAAGAAAAAGATACTGCTGTATTGCATGGCTTTTGGCACGGTACTGAGCGTGATCCAATACTTTACGGGATACAGTTCGCTCGGAGTTTTTTTGGTGATACAGGTGGTTAAGACCATATTCCTTAGCGCGCCGTTGCTGATGCTGGGCATGATTACGGCTGATTGTGTGGAGTATGGGCATGCGGTGACGGGAATCCGCGCGGAGGGGCTGACGTTCTCTGTGCAGACGTTTTCAGCCAAGCTGGCGGGCGCCATATCCGGCGCGGTATCGCTCTATCTGCTGCAGTTTTTCGGATATGTGGAAAACACCGTGCAAAGCGCCAGAACGCTGAACGGTATCTGGCTGTCGACAACGCTCCTTCCGTCGATCGGGTATGTATTGATGTTCTTTATACTGCTGTTCTTCTACCATCTCAAAGAGAAGGACGTGCAGGCGATGATCGAAAAGAACCAGGAAAGTCAAAGCTAAGGGATAAGAGGACATGAGCGAAACTTTTAAAAAAGTGCTGGTGGTCGGTGCGGGTGCTCTCGGCGTGCAGATTGCGCGCCAGATTGCCCGCCACGGCACGTCGGTGATTCTACTCGACAGTAGCAATGAGGCGCTGGGCCGGGCGGCAGCGCAGCTGGATTCTGACCGGATCAGTTATACAGCCGAATTGAACGGGAACGTTAAGGACTGTGATCTGGTCATCGAATCCATCACAGAGATTTTGGAACCCAAGCGGCGGTTGTTCCGGCAGCTGGAAGCGCTGGTGGATAAGGATGCTGTGCTGGCGACCAACACGTCGATGCTGCTGCCCCGCAGGATTGCGAAAAGCGTCCGGCATAGGGAGCGGTTCTGCGCGTTTCATTTCTACTGGCCGGACGAAGGCGCAAACCTTGTGGACATCATGCCGGTGAAGCAGACCTGTGCGGATGTCGTTGAGCGGCTGCGCCGGGTTGCGCTGGAGACCGGGCTGGAGCCCGTGGTGGTAAAGAAAGAGAACCGGGGCTATGTCTACAACGCCCTGTTTTCAGCGTTTAACAGTAAAGCGCTTTCGCTGGTCATCCGCGGTGTTGCGACGATTGAGGACGTCGACAAGTCGTTTCGCATCGTAACACAGTGTCCGCGCGGGCCGTTTGAGATGATGGATATCGTCGGGCTCGACACGGTGCTGCACATCGCGCGAAACACTGCATGGAAGAACCCGCTGAACTGGATCGGTGTCAGATTCATCAACCGTTATGTGAAGCAAGGCAAGCTGGGCGTAAAGACGGGCGAAGGCTTCTACCGGTATCCGAGGTGAGTAAATGAAAGCGTTCCGCTATAAGCGTTTTAAAGCAGACGACGGGGCAGTCATCCGATATGTCGACGCGTATCAAAGCAACCCGAAAACGGTGCTGTTTTTGCACGGGCTGGCAGGGCGGGGTAGCGAGTTTGCGGAAATCGCAAAGCGGCTTGCAGGTACGCATAGGATCGTATGGATGGACTACCGGGGCTGCGGAAAAACAAAGCTGAAGGGCAGCGCGGCCCAGCAACAGACGGCAAAGGATGTGTTGGCGCTCATCGAGCATTTGGGACTGGAAGACGTTGTTTTGGCAGGCATGAGCCTCGGCGCGCACGTGCTGTTCCGGTATGTCAAGGAGTACGGGCAGAAGCACCTCAAGAGCGTCGTCGTGATGGATATGTCGCCAAAGCTGACCGCCTGCGAAGAATGGAAGCTGGGCTATACGAATGGCGGCTACACGGAAGGAATGTTCAAAGCTGAGCTGAAGGAAATTGACGAGGATATCAGTAAGTTCAAAGGTAAGCTGTTTGTGCAGTATTTGAATTTTCTGCGGCCCGGTAAACCGAAGCCGAAGCGGATCAATTGGTTTCATAAAGTTGCGGGCAAAATGATGATCCCCAAAGTGTTTGTGGAAGCCTACTGCGATATGTTCAGTCAGGATTACCGTGAGGACATAGGCAGCATCACTCTGCCATGCGCCCTGATCTACGGCAGGCCCGGTTCAATCTACTGCGAGGATACGGCAAAGTTTCTGCACGAGCGGATACCAAACAGCGAGCTGTTTCCACTGCAGGATGCGGTACACGAAAAACTACTCACCCGGGCCGACGAGATATCGGAAATCATTTTGCGATATAGCTGACAGGCTCTTATTGCTATGCGCCGCTCGGTTAGGCAATGCTGATGGCGCAGTCTTCCAACGGTCATACAAGTTATTATTCTTACATACAGAATAACCCAAGCCTTATATAATATATGTATATAAGGACGCACAAAGGAGAGCGGTATGGATATCAAGAAGCTGTTGGGTGAACTGACGCTGGAGGAGAAGGCGTCGCTCTGCTCGGGCAGAGATTTCTGGTCCACTCAGGCGGTCGAACGGCTGGGCATTCCGTCGATCGTAATGACGGATGGTCCGCACGGGCTGCGCAAACAGGCCGGGGCCAGTGATCACCTTGGTATCAGCGATTCCGTGCCGGCTACGTGCTTCCCGACAGCTGCCGCGTCTGCCTGCTCGTGGGATGTGGATTTGCTGCTTCAGATGGGCACCGCGATCGCGGAGGAGTGTCTGCAGGAGGACGTGTCGGTCGTCCTCGGGCCCGGCGCGAATATCAAGCGGTCTCCGCTGTGCGGCAGAAACTTTGAGTATTTCTCGGAAGACCCGTATCTGTCCGGCGAACTGGCCGCGGCCATGATTGACGGCGTACAATCCAAGGGTATTGGCACTTCGCTTAAGCACTATACGGTCAATAATCAGGAAACCCGCCGCATGACGATCGATGCCGTGGTCGACGAGCGCGCCAAACGGGAAATTTATCTGGCCGGATTCGAGCGGGCGGTAAAGAAAGCCCAACCGTTTACGGTAATGTGTTCATACAATCGTGTGGATGGGACGTATTTGAGCGAGAACGAGCGCCTGCTGACCAAGGTGCTGCGGGATGAATGGGGCTTTGATGGCATGACGGTTACGGATTGGGGTGCGTGCAACGACCGGGTGGCCGGAATTAAGGCGGGCATGGACCTTGAAATGCCCTCAAGCCATGGCCGGAACAGTGAGAAGATCATCGCCGCGGTGAACAGCGGTATGCTTACGATAGAAGAACTGGACAGCGCGGTAACGCGCGTGCTGGAACTCGTCGAAAAGGCTGTGAAAGCGAAGCGGGCGGATTACCGGTACGACAAGGAAGCGCACCATGCCCTTGCGCGCAAGATCGCCCAGAATGCTTCCGTACTGCTGAAAAACGATGGGTTGCTGCCGCTGTCCAAACAGGAGACTGTCGGTATCATCGGGGAGTTTGCGAAGACCCCGCGGTATCAGGGGGCAGGGTCTTCACTGATCAATCCTTCCCGCTTGGAAAACGTCTGCGAGGTTTTGACGGAGCGGAACATGCAATACCGCGTTGCGGCGGGATACAACCTGAAAAACGGGAAACCGGACGAGGAACTAATCCGCGAGGCGGTTGAGACAGCCAGGAGCGTTAAAACGGCGGTGATTTTCGCCGGACTCACCGAAGACTATGAGTCGGAGGGGTTCGACCGGCAGCATATGAGATTGCCGGACAGCCATGCCGAACTCATCAAACGTGTGGCGGAAGCGAATCCGAACGTGGTGGTGGTGCTGCAGAACGGCGCACCGGTTGAGATGCCGTGGGCCGGGAATGTAAAAGCGATACTAGAGTGTTATCTTGGCGGGCAGGCGGGCGCGTCGGCGGCGGTGGATATACTGTATGGAGACGTCAACCCCTCCGGAAAGCTGGCCGAAACTTTCCCGCAAAAGCTGGAGGATAATCCGAGCTATGGGTATTTCCCCGGCGGCCCGGTCACGGTGGAATACCGGGAGAGCATCTATGTCGGGTACAGATACTATGACAAGGCGCAGAAAGGGGTTCTGTTCCCGTTCGGTCACGGACTGAGCTATACCACATTTGAATACACCAACCTCACTGTAAAAAAGACCGATGCGCTGGAGTACGAAGTATCGGCAGTAATCAAGAATACCGGAGCCCGCGCAGGAGCGGAGATTGTGCAGCTATATGTGAAAAACAACGACTCCTCCGTGTTTAAAGCCGAGAAGGAACTACGCGCATTCAGCAAGGTATATCTGGAGCCCGGAGAGGAAAAGACAGTTTCGTATAAGCTCGGAAAACGGGATTTTGCGTATTACAATGTGGACATTGCAGACTGGCATGTAGACTCGGGTGTATACGAAATACTGGTCGGAGCGTCCAGCCGGGATATCCGGTTATCGGGTAGCATCACAATTGAAGCGGGAGACGATATCCGCGCACCGTATTCGCGGAAAGAGCTGCCGGGGCTGTATAAACTAAATGGCGGGAGTTTTACCCTGACCGATACCGAGTTTGTGCGGCTGCTCGGAAGGGAGAACCCCAAAAATCATAAAGCCAAAGGGGATCCGTTTGATCGTTCCACGGCACTTTGCGATATCCAGCATAAAGCCGTAGGCCGGTTTATCTATAAGCAGATCACGAAAGGGCTCAAGCAGCAGATGTCTGCCGAATCAGATGAACGGACGGTTCGCATGTTTGAATCCATTGTTGGTGAAATGCCGCTTCGCTCACTCGAGTTGTTTGCGGGCGGCAGCCTTTCCCGGCATTTCGTGGATGGGGTGGTCGAAATGGTAAACGGGCACTTTTTCAGAGGCCTAGCGCTGGTATTAAAAAAATAATAATAATGGATAACGGCTGTTTAATAATGGTTCTTAAATAGCGTGAGTTTGAGCTAATGGTAAACGCTGATGCAGGTGTTTTCATGGCTCTGATCTTTTGATGTGATCCAAAACATGTGGCCTTTCTCCCTCTTATCCCGGATGCTATAATTAAGCAGTGTTGATTTGAAACCGCAGGTTTTCTGTGATATATTGAGGTTACAATAATTCTGTTGATACACAGGAGGATAAGGCTATGAAAATGGTGAAGGACAAGAAACTTGTCGTAGGCGCTGATTTCGCGGGCTATCCGCTTAAGGAAGCCGTGGTTGCCCATTTGAAGAATAAGGGTTGGGAAATCGAGGACGTTGGAGTAACGGACCTCAATGTTGACGATGCCGAGAACATGTTTCACCGTGTTGGCCTGCGCATCGGCGCGAAGATCTCCGAAGGCGAATATGAGCGCGCATTTGCATTCTGTGGAACCGGAATGGGTATCCATATCGCCGCATCCAAATGCCCGCACGTTCATTGTGGCGTCGTCGAGAGCGTACCTGCAGCGCTCCGCGCGATCACCGGAAATGGCGTTAACGTGCTGGCCATGGGCGCGTTCTACGTTGCGCCGCAAATGGGCTGCGACATTGCCGACGCTTATCTGAATGCTTCCCTCGGCAGCGGTTATGAGTGGTGGAAGAACTTCTATGAGTTCCATAAGCTGGCCATCGATGAGCTGGAAGCCTTCGATTATGAGGAGTTTAAAGCGAACGGCTTCAAGCTGAAATACCTGGGAAACTTTCCGCTGGAGTTGGAAATCAAACCAGAGGACTGATCACTGATATAACGGGATGCAGAGCTAATGGGTTCCATCCCGTTTTTCGTTTGGGCTCAGAACGACAATCAATTGTAATATGTAGAAATGGCTGGCCGCTATTGATTAATATCTTTAATTAAGCTATAATATAAAAAAATATAGAAAAACAAAGGCGTTGCTATCTCGGCAGCGCCTTTATGCTTTTTAAAAGAGGATTTAGCATGTCGGTCATGGTGCGAAAACTCTATAAGAACGGTGCCTTTCTGTATAAGATGAATTTGGTTGCGGGCAAAAAAGGGATCGACCGGATTGTCAAATGGGTGCATATCATCGAGGATGACAACGCGACGACGTTTTTGCATGGAAACGAGCTGGTGTTTACCGCAGGCATACTAAACAGCGATCCGGAATGGCTGCTGAACTTTGCGCAAAAGCTGTATGGAGCAAATACAAGCGCGCTTGTCGTAAACATCGGTCCGCATATCAAAGAGATACCGCAGGCAGTCATCCAGTATTGTAACGAGGTGGATATGCCGCTGTTTACCATACCATGGGAGACCCGGATGGTGGACATGACGCGCGATTTTTGCCATCGGATCATGAACAATGAGCATGTGGAGAATAATACGGCGACCAACATCAAAAATATTATATTTAATATCGGCGACATCGATACACAGGTGCAGCAGCTGGAACGCTACGGCTACCAGCGCGACAGCCAGTTTGCTTTCATCAGCATTGTTACGGACGACTCCAACGTTTCGGCACTGGAGGAACACAAGGACGCACTGGGGAAAATCGCGGAGGTCGTGGCCAAGAGCATGCACGACATGTACATCACTTTTTCCTATATGGAATCGCTGATCGTGGTGCTGGTGAACTATACGGAAGCGGAGATATCGGCGTTTATCGAAAATTTCATGAAACGCGCGTCCGCCAAGGCCAGGGGCTGGGAGTTCCATATGGGCGTCAGCGAGAACCATGTGGGCATCTATAATCTGAAGGCCAACTTTGAACGCGCGCTGTATGCGATGCGCATGGCGCGCAAGCGCAAAGAGCAGTGCTGCTTCTACGACAGTCTCGGCATTTTCAAGCTGCTCTATGCGGTGGACGACAAGGCCGTGCTGCGCGATTTTTACAAAGGCGCTGTCGGCAAGTTGGAAGCATACGACCGGGAAAACAACACACAGCTGACGGATATGCTAAAGACATATCTTGAAAACAACGGCACGGTTCAGCTCGTTTCAGAAAAGCAATATGTGCATCGGAACACCGTAACGAATCAGCTCAAGAAAATTGAGGAGATCACGGGATATAACCCGCTTAATCTGGAGGACAAGGTAAAGCTGTATATGGCCTTTTATATCAAGGAAATACTGTAGAACGGGTTTCCGGGTCCGTGGCGGAATGTCGAAGCGGACCAAAGCGCCCGATGTGCAGTTGCACAATCAAGTCTGGTCATATACCGATTGAATTAAAAACGGATACAGTTATAATAGAATCAACAAAAGAGATGAACGCGGCGATGGAGCTAAACGATCTGTGGCCGCTTTTGTTTATCTCGACTTGGATTAATCGCGGCGATGAAGCTACTGATTTCATACGCCGCTTTATATTTTTATCGGGGAGAAAGTTATGACAGGCGAAGAAATAAAAGGAACACAAAAACAGTTTAATCTCCAATCGTGGAGTAAGCAGCGGAATATAAACCCCATTCCGATTGCAAAAGCGGAGGGTATCTATTATTGGGATTACGACGGCAACCGGTATACGGACATGTCGTCTCAGCTGGTCAACCTGAACCTGGGTTTCGGCAACAAAGCGATCAATGAGGCCATCAAGGCTCAGGTGGACCAATACTGCTTCATGGGGCCGTCGTTTGGTGTGGAGCCCAGGGCAAAGCTGGCGAAAAAGATCATCAGCCTGATGCCGGACAACATGGGAAAGGTATTCTTCACCAACGCAGGAGCGGAAGCCAACGAAAACGCGGTCAAGATGGCACGGATGTTTACGGGACGGAATAAGGTGTTCAGCCGCTACCGCAGCTATCACGGCTCTTCGTTCGGCGCGGGCAACCTGACCGGCGAACCGCGGCGCTACGCGCTGGAGCCGGGCATCCCCGGGTTCATCCACTTCTTTGATCCATATGTTTACCGCGAACCGATTGCGTTCGAATCCGAGGAGGCGGCGACAAAGTACTACCTCACCAAGCTGGAAGAGCAGCTCCAGTATGAGAAGCCCGATTCGGTTGCGGCCATCGTGCTGGAAACCATCACCGGTTCCAACGGCGTTATCATTCCGCCCAAGGGCTATCTGCCCGGCGTCCGGGCGCTGTGCGACAAGTACGGCATCATGATGATCTGCGACGAAGTGATGACGGGATGGTGCCGGACGGGCAAAATGTTTGGCTTTGAGCACTTCGGCATCAAGCCGGACCTCATCTCGTTTGCCAAGGGCGTTACCTGCGGCTACGCCCCGCTGGGCGGCGTGGTGGTCAGCAAGGAAATTGCCGCTTATTTCGACAACAACCTGCTCTCCTGCGGCTTAACTTACAGTGGGCATCCGCTGGGCTGTGCGGCGGGCGTTGCCTGTGTGGATTACTACGAGGAAGCGGATATCCTTGGCAATGTGAATAAAATGGGCAAGGTGTTGGGCGAGAAGTTGGAAGCCATCAAGGCGGCCCATGCCTGTGTGGGCGACGTACGCTATATCGGCCTGTTCTCAGCCGTCGAGCTGGTGAAGGACAAAGCAACAAGAGAGCCGCTGGTGCCGTATGGCCGCGATCCCGAGGGCGTCATGCCCAAAATCAACGGCATGCTAAGGGAGCGCAAGTTTATGACCTATACGCATGAGAATATGATTATCGTTGCGCCGCCGCTGATTATCACGGAAGAACAGATGGTGGAAGAGATGGCCAAACTGGACGAGGTGCTGGCCATCGTCGACCGGGAACTGATATAGTGCAAGCAACTGAGGAGCAATGACATGGCATTTACGTTTATCACACCGCGATATACCTGCATCGGCGAAGGCGCGCTGGGCAGTAGCGAAACCGCACTGCGGTCGCTGGGCAGCAAGGCGTTCATCGTAACCGGCAAGCACGTCACCAAGGCGGGCGCGGTGAAAACACTGACGGATTGTCTGGACAAATGGAACATGGCGTACGCGGTATTCAGCGATATCACCGGAGAACCTACGGACACCATGATCAGCGCGGGGGTTGCAGCATACAGGGCTGCGGAGTGCGACTGCCTGATCGCAATCGGCGGTGGAAGTCCGCTGGACAGCGCGAAAGCCATCGCGGTGATGTCCGTGCTCGGTGGCAAGGTCTCGGATTATATGGGCAGGGAAATCGAAGGGGATTTTCCGCCTGTGGCCGCGATACCCACCACGGCGGGTACGGGCTCCGAGGCAACGCGGTTTACGGTGATCACCGACACGGAGCGCGACGTCAAGATGCTGCTCCGGGGCAACGCACTGGTACCCGCAGCGGCTATCGTAGACCCGGCATTTACGCTTACAGCACCGCCGGATGTGACCGCTGCAACCGGCATGGATGCACTGACCCACGCGGTGGAGTCCTATACCTCCCGCAAGGCCAGCGATATGACCGACATGTACGCGCTGGACGCCATACGGCGTATATTTGCCCAGCTGCCCGCAGCCTATGAGGACGGCGGCAATTTGGAAGCAAGAACCGAAATGGCAGTCGCGGCGTATGAAGCGGGAGTGTGTATCAACAACGCATCCGTCACACTGGTGCATGGCATGAGCCGCCCGATCGGAGCGCTGTTCCATGTGCCGCATGGCATATCCAACGCGATGCTGATCCGCGAATGCATGGCGTTCGCGCTGGACGGTTGCCCTGAGAAGTTTGCGCGCATCGCGCGGGAGATTGGCGCAGCAGATGCCCGGCATAGCGACCCTGTAGCGGCGCAGGCCTTTCTGGAGGCGCTGACCGGGTTGTGCAAAAGGCTGAACATACCGACGTTGAGGGAATACGGCATCGACGAAGAGCAGTTTTCTTCTCTCATTGGTAAAATGGCGCACGACGCGATTGCCAGCGGCAGCCCCGCCAACACCATCAAGGCGGTAACGGAGGAGGACTTAGTCTCCATCTACCGTCGGCTTTGGTAAAAAAGGCATCAAAGAATTCTCGTTACAAAGGCGTAAGGCAGATTTGCTTTGCGCCTTTATGCTTTTGAAGCTTTAAGGAGTGTGTATGACGACATACGAGGAAACAAAACGAATAGAGTTTGCGTCGCGGCAGTTTTATGTACCCGAGGAGAAGGAGACAGAGGTCAGGATCGAAAACCTGTGGGTGCAGTTTCCCGACAAGGACGGCGGTGAGCCGGTTACCGCGTTGCAGAACGTAAATCTCGAAATCAGGCAGGGCGAGTTCATTTCGCTGGTGGGGCCTTCGGGTTGCGGCAAGACAACGCTGCTGCGCGCGATCGCGGACCTGCAGAAGCCGACCTCGGGCAGCATCTCCGTACGGGGAAAAACGCCGAGGGAGATCCGCATGGAAAAGAAGTTCGGCATCGTGTTTCAAAGCCCGGTGCTGTACGACTGGCGTACGGTGCGCCGCAACGTGTGCATGCCGATGGAGCTGATGGGCCTGCCCAAAAAGTACCGCACGGCGCGTGTGACCGAGATGCTGGAGTTGGTCGGACTGTACAACTTCGGACTGAAGTATCCGCACGAGCTATCCGGAGGCATGCAGCAGCGCGTGGGCATTGCGCGGGCGCTGGCAATTGATCCGGAGATTCTGCTGATGGATGAACCGTTTTCGGCGCTCGATGAGTTTACCAAGGAAAAGCTGCATGAGGACGTGCTGAAGATATGGCGCAAGACCAACAAAACCATCCTGTTTGTCACGCACAACATTCAGGAAGCGGTTTTCCTTTCGGACCGCGTGGTGGTGATGTCGCCGCACCCCGGCCGCATATCGGCGGTCATCGATATCAACCTGCCCCGGCCCCGGAAGCTGTCCGATAAAAACTCTGTGGAGCTGGTTGAGCTGATCGCCAAGGTCCGCAGCAGCTTCGAGGGGGTATAAGGGTGAAGGCTGTCAAAAGGGTGCTGAAATCCAAACGCATGGTCACCCTGGTCTGGATCATCGGCCTCATCATCGTCTGGGAGATCGGCGCTACGATTGTGGAGGGCGCCAAGCGTACGCCGGAAAACGTGCTGCCGCATCTGTATCAGATATTCGAGTCGATTATCAGCACGGACAAGGTGAACGGTACGCAGACCGCGCTGCAGATCGTGCTATCCAACGCAGGCATTACGCTCTGGCGCGCGGGGGTCGGCTTTGCGATTGGCGCGGGGGTAGGGTTCTTGCTGGCGCTGCTGATGAGCCTCTTCAAAGCGGTGGAGAAGATCGCGTTTCCGTACCTGATGATCATTCAGATGATCCCGATACTTGGTATGGCCCCTATTATCCTCGCGGTCACCAAGGACATTGACAAGAGCCGCATCGTAATCGCGGCAATACTGACGTTTTATCCCGTGGCGACCAATACGCTGGCCGGGTTTAAATCGGTGGAGCGTGAGAAGCTGGACCTGATGCGCTCACTGGCGGCAAGCCGGTTCGAGATCTACCGCAAGCTGCTGATCCCTACCAGTATCCCGTATCTGTTTACGGGGCTCAAGATATCCGCGCCCATGGCGATCACCGCTTCGATACTGGTGGATACGCTGCAGGGCGGCGGGGGCCTGGGATGCATGCTGTCACAGTCACTGAAGCACGCGATGACCATCTACGTGTTCTGGCAGATCGTATTCCTGAGTGCAATCATCGGTATCTTAAGCTTTTACCTGATGTCGGTGATTGAGCGGCTGGTATCCCCCTACAGGAACAGAAAGGCGAAACCGAGAGGGCTGAACAATGAAGACAAAACTGCTGCGTAAATTCAATCGGCATACCCTGATGACGGTACTGTATCCGGTGCTGTTCGGAGTGCTCGTGCTCGTGCTGTGGCAAACCGAGTTGCTGCATAAACTGCTGGGCGCGGATACGTTTACGCTGCCGCTGCCGAGTCGAATTATCAGCATCATCGGCGACAACACGGCGTCCATCATGGAAAACGTATGGGCCACCCTCATCGTGGCGCTTTCCGGATTGATCGCGGGGTCGCTGCTGGGCTATCTGCTCGGCATGATCGCCACTATATTTCCCAAGTGGGGTACAGGCGGTCTCTCCATCGCAGCCGCGTTCAACGCCATACCGATCATCGCCATCGCGCCCATCATCAATAACCTGACGAAGGATTTAAGCGATGACGCGAACGTGCGCAGCATGGTGGCCAAGGCGCTGGTGGTGATGCTGGTCTGCATGGTGGCCATGAGCATCAACGCCTACCGCGGACTGACGGAGCTAAAACCGTTTTCCAAGGACCTGATGAAGTCTTACGCCGCCAGCAATATGGAGATTTTCTTCAAGCTGCGCGTGCCCAACTCGGTGCCGTTCATATTTACGGCGCTGCGGGTGAGCGTTCCGGCGTGCGTCATCAGCGCGCTGGTCAGCGAGTATTTCGCCGAATACGTCATCGGCGTGGGGCGGCAGATACGCGAGAACATTGTGCTGGCGCAGTATGCCACCGCATGGGCGTATATCCTCGTTGCATGCGCGATCGGCATTATCCTGTACGTCATCCTGCTGATTACCGAGGGTATTTTGCTGAAGGGGCGCCGCTGAAAAGCGCTGCTTCAGCTCAATATAATTTAATTTTTAAAGCAAAAAAGGAGGAACCCATGAAAAAGAGAACAAGCCGTAAGCTGACGAGCCTCAGCGCACTGTTGATGGTATGCGTACTGGTGATAGCAGCCATGGCAGGCTGCGCGAGCCCTGCGGCCAGCGACACCGTTTCGGCATCTGCATCGGAGTCCGCGAGCGAATCGGCTGCGGAAACCTCTGCGGCGGTATCCGGCCCGTATTTTGGCGCGGGTATGACGGCAGAAGAGATCGTCAACATCGCCGCCAGCCAGGGTAAGGTAGGCAACTGGGGCCTGGGCAACGAGTATGAGATTCAGGCGCTGCTGTCCAAATACGGCCTGCCGACCGATTACTTAAGCCAGGCGTTCGATATGGACGGTTTTGACGACGACTCCATCCTGCTGGCCTCGGCGATGACCTACAACGAACTCGGCCTCGTGATGAACAGCTATGACGGCGGCTATGGCTACGGCGACTCCGTTTCGTTTATCGACATGAACGATGAAGGCGTAGCGATGCTGGAAGACAACATCTTCTGCACCAAGGAATTTGCGGAAGCCAACCCCAACACCGTGAAGGCGTTCATCTACGCTTCCATGAAGGGCTGGGCATATGCCTGCGCAAACCCGGAAGAAGCGGCTCAGATCGTATACGAATACGGTTCCTCGGTTTCCAGCGAGCATCAGGCGTACATGGCGTCCGAAGTGAAGAAGCTGGTTGAGACCGATACGGCAGGCAACGCAGTGACGGATTATGGTTACATGGACGATGCGGCGATGCAGCAGACGCTCGCGCTTGCGCAGCAGTACATCATGCTGGAAGACTCGACCGCGGCCGACGCACTGCAGGCGCTGACGCTGGACGATATCCGCGACACCTCTTACTGGGAAGCGGCTTCGGCTTCGGACGGTACCGACCTTGGAGCTCCGGAGAAGACCGATGTCACCATACAGCTCAAATGGCTGCCGCAGGCGCAGTTCATGGGCTACTACGTCGCGCTGAGCAAGGGCTTCTACAGTGAAGTTGGCCTCAACGTTACGATCCAGCCGGGCGGCGGCGACATCAGCGAGACGACAGCGGTTTATACCGGACAGGTGGACTTCGGTGTAACCTGGGTATCCAACCTGATCGCAGCGGATGCGGCCGGCATGGGCCTCATCGAGGTTGCACAGGTGTTCCAGCGCTCCGGCCTGGTGCTCGTATACAAGCTGAACGACTAATGGGATTTTGAGGGCGTGCCGGTCATCGGGCTTTCCGGTGGCCGGCCTCCCATCCTGAAAACAAGTATGACACGCCATAAGGAGGTGTCGGTATGGATTTATTGATCAAGAACGGAACCATCGTTACCGCGCAGGAGAGCTTTCCTGCAGATATCGCGGTAAAGGGTGGAAAAATCGCCGCGATTGGACTGAACCTGCCGTTTGAGGCAAAGAAGGTCGTGGACGCAACGGGGATGCTCGTGCTGCCCGGCGCGATCGACGCGCATACACATCTGGCGATGCCCTTCGGCGGCACAATATCGGCGGACAGCTATCTCTCGGGGACGCGCGCGGCGGCATGCGGCGGCGTTACGACAGTATTCGATTACCCGATGCAGCGCAAGGGCAAGGGCATTGTGGAGACCGTGGAAGGACGCAAGGCGATATGTGATCCCGAAGCCTGCGTAGATTACGCGTTCCATTGCTGCATCACAGACTTAAACGAAGGCACGCTGCTCGATGAGTTCGCGGCGGCGGTGGATTACGGCGTGACCAGCTTCAAATGCTTCCTTGTCTATAAAAAGGAAGGCATGATGGTGGACGACGGTACGCTGGTGAAGGTGCTCCTGAAAGCCAAGGAGGCGGGCGCGATCACCAACATCCACGCCGAAAACCCGGATCTCATCGATATCAATATTGAAAAGTTTTTGAAGGAAGGCAAGACCTCGCCCTGGTACCATTATCTGAGCCGACCGGAGTTTGTGGAGGCGGAGGCCGACAAACGCGCGGTACACTGGGCCAAATCGGTGGACGCGCCGCTCTACATCGTGCACATGGCGGACAAGGAAGGGCTGGAGGCCGCGGTGGCCGCCAAGCTGGAGGGCTACGATATCTTCATCGAAACCTGCCCGCAGTACCTTGAGTTTACCTGCGATGTCTATAAACGCGAGGATGGGCGCAACTTCGTGTGCTCGCCGCCCATGAAAGGGCAGGAAAGCCAGGACGCGCTGTGGCACGCCATCAGCACTGGCATGATCGATACCGTGGCGACCGACCACTGCCCGTTCCAGAGCTTTGAAAAGGATTGGGGCAAGGACAACTTTACGAAGATCCCCAACGGCTGTGCGGGCATTGAGAACCTGTACCCGTATATGCTCTCAGCTGCGAACGAGGGAAAGATCACGTTCAACCGGGCGGTGGAGCTGTGTGCCGCCAACCCGGCGAAGATATTCGGATGCGCGCAGAAGGGTTCGCTGACTGCGGGCAAGGACGCGGATATCGTGATCTATGATCCGAATAAGGACTTTACGGTATCGGTAGACAACATGCATTCCGACTATGACCATACAATCTGGGAAGGGAAGCAGCTTCACGGCTATCCCGTGCAGACCTATGTGCGCGGCACGCTGGTATACGACAACGGCGAATTCGTCGGAACGCCCGGATACGGACAATACATCAAACGCGAACCGAGAAAGTAATACAGGGGTGAGATAGCGTTGAACGAGCTGAAATACAAGGACATATCGCTGACCGAAGAAGCGGGGAGCTGTCTGCTGTGCCATGACGCGCCCTGTGCGAAAGCCTGTCCTTACGGGCTAGCGGTGGACAGGATCATCCGGGCCTATCGGTTCGAAAACGCCGTCGGGGCGGTAAACCGGCTGCCGGAAGAGCTGCCATGCCTGGCCTGTGAAGCCAGGCCGTGCCTTGACGCATGCGTAAAAGGCAGGTTCAACCGACCGGTGGCCATTGATACGATGATGCGGCAGCTATCCGCCAATGAAAGGGTTGCCTCAGGGGACGCCAATCTGTCGATCGATTTTTGCGGCGTACACTGCGAGAATCCATTCTTCCTTTCGTCTTCCGTGGTGGCCAATAATTATGAGATGATCGCCAGCGCCTTCGAAATGGGGTGGGCAGGCGTTGCCTTCAAGACGATCGGGACGTTCGTGCCCGAGGAGGTTTCGCCGCGTTTTGACACACTCCAGAAGGAGGCGCTGCCGTTCGTCGGCTTTAAGAACATCGAGCAGATATCCGAGCACCCGATGGAGGAGAATCTGGAGTATATCCGGCAGCTGAAGAAGGATTATCCAACCAAGGTGATCGTCGCATCCATCATGGGACAAAATGAGGCGGAATGGACGTACCTTGCGCGGTGCGTAACGGAGGCCGGAGCGGACATCATCGAGTGCAACTTTTCTTGTCCGCACATGGCGGCCAACGGGCTGGGCTCCGACGTGGGACAAAACCCGGAGCTGGTATCGGCTTATACCAGGGCGGTGCTCAAGGGCACGCATCTGCCCGTGCTGGCCAAAATGACGCCCAATATCGGCAACATGGAGATTCCCGCGATGGCGGCCATGGAGGCGGGCGCGGCAGGCATCGCCGCGATCAACACAATCAAAAGCATTATGAACGTCAACATGGACACCTTTGCATCCGGCCCGGATGTGGAGGGCAAAACGAGCGTGGGCGGCTATTCCGGTAAGGCGGTAAAGCCCATCGCGCTGCGTTTCATTCATTCAATGAAGAGCTGCAAGGCGCTAAAGGACGCGCCGATCAGCGGTATGGGGGGCATCGAAACGTGGCGCGACGCGGCGGAGTTCCTCGCGCTGGGCTGCGAAAACATTCAGGTCACCACGGCGGTGATGCAGTACGGATACCGCATCATCGAAGACCTGATTGAAGGCATGAAGTCGTATCTGAGCTCGCACGGCTATCGAAATGTGAGAGAAATCGTGGGCAAGGCGCTGACGCAGATCATCAGCGCTGACGATTTAAACCGTGAGAGTATCTGCTATCCGCGGTTTGACAGAAGCCTCTGCGTGGGCTGTGGGCGCTGCTACTTGTCCTGCCGGGACGGGGGGCATCAGGCACTGAGACAGAATGAAAACGGACACCCGGTTATGGATGCAGGCAAATGCGTAGGCTGCCACCTTTGCGTGACCGTCTGCCCCGCGCGGGCAATTTCACAGGGCGCCCGAATATTGAAGACTGTGATCAAGATGAAGGCGAAGGAGGCAATTTAACATGGTATCATGCAATTTGGAAAGATTGGACGACAAAATTAAGACATTCAGCAAGTTCGGCGATACGGGAAGAGGCGGCATTACGCGTTTCTCGCTTTCTCCTGAAGCGCTGGCCGCACGGGCCGAGTTTAAAAAGCGCATGGAAGCGATCGGCGCGAAGGTGGTCACGGATGACATGGCCAACATGTACGCGACGATCCCCGGCACGGAAACGCTGCCTGCGATACTGACCGGCTCTCATCTGGATTCGGTTCGGCAGGGCGGCAACTACGACGGTGTGCTGGGCGTGCTGACCGCGATGGAAGCGGCGGAGACCATCGTGAAAGAGGGTATCCCGCACCGCCACCCCATCACCGTCATGGTATGGACGAACGAAGAGGGCGCCCGGTTTGAGCCCGCAATGATGTCGTCCGGCGTGATCTGCGGCAAGTTCGACAAGGAAAGAATGCTGGCATCCATCGCAAAGGATGAAACCGGGGTGACATTTGGAGCAGCGCTGGAAGCGAGCGGCTATAAGGGCGATGAGAGTAACCGGATGACTCCGGATCAATATGCGGCGCTGGTCGAACTGCACATTGAGCAGGGCCCCGTGCTGGAGGCCGAGGGCATCGACATCGGCGTGGTTGAAGGCGTCTGCGGCATGATCAACTATGAGTTTGCGTTCGTCGGACAGGCGGGCCATGCGGGCACGACGCCCATGAAATACCGGCAGGATGCGCTGTACGCCGCGGTGAAGACGATTCAGTATCTGCACGACGAGCTGGACGAGCTGGACAGCCGACTGGTCTACACAACCGGCAAGATATCCTGCCATCCCAACATCCATACGATCATACCGGATGAGGTGAAGTTTACGCTGGATGCGCGGCACCAGAACCCGAAGGTGATCAAGCAGGCGCTGGACATCATCAAGAAGATCCCCGCGGAGGTTGAAAAGTGCAAGGTAAGCTTTGATGAGGCATGGTCGCGCAAATCGGTGGCGTATACGCCTGAACTCGTGGATTATGTGGAGAAGAGCGCCAACGAATACGGGTATTCGAGCAAGCGCATGTACAGCGGCCCGGGCCACGACGCGCAGTATGTGGTGGACCTGATACCAACCACAATGATATTTGTGCCCAGCGTGGGAGGGCACAGCCACTGTGAGCTGGAATATACGCCCACAGAAGCCTGCCTCAAAGGTGCCAACGTACTGCTCCGCACGCTGCTGTATATCGACCGGCAATAGGTCATGATTTAAAGTTGCTCAAATTGTAGAGTATATAAGGGTTTAATACCAATGAGGGTGCTGCTATAAGGTGGCATCCTTTTTAAAGAAACACCTCATGAATATAGATAATGCTTTTGTGATGGGGGAATCCTGATGTTTTTTGGGGAATAAAAAACCCCGAAAGTATCTGCTTATCGGGGCCTTGGCGTTCCCGGCGCGATTCGAACGCGCGGCCTTTCGCTTAGGAGGCGGTAGGCCTATAGTTCGAAACGCATCAGTCAGCAAGCCGAATGTGCCTATTTAAAGGGATTCTGAGCATTTCCACTGTGTCCATTTGGTCTAAAAAGTACCCTAAAATCTATAGTTGACTACAAAAAATGTAGTCAAAATGTAGTCAAAAAAATCACGGCTGTCCAACCACTCTATTTTTTGAGAGGCTTCAATTCTGGAGCCTCTCTTTTTATCTGCTGGATTAATAACTATTATTTGAACTGATTTTACCTCTGGAATAATATTTTTACCTTGAAAATATTTTGATTAAATTTTATTATAAGCTAATTGCTTATTACAAATAGTCATTCCGGGCGTTGTTGCACTAATCATTGTTCGCGATTGTTAACTTTTATATTTGGCATTAGTCCATCTTGGATAAAGTCAACTTTTCTTAGTGCATACATCAATTCATTAAAGTAAAATAGGATAATAATATTATCGTAACAAAGACAAGCAAGTTCTATTAAGTACAAAGATATTTCGTTTTCTGTTCGACCATGCTTGTCCCTAAAAACAATTTTTTGAGTGCTTACATCATAATCAAAACTAACATGTGCAATAGCATTGCGTATGTTACGATTAAGATCTATGGTTTTACAAAAAGGCTCCTCCAAAACAAGTTTTTCAAGTTTCTGTGCTTTTGCTAATCCTCGATAAGAATCGAAATCTCGACATTTGCGGTCATTTGGAAAACAGTCAATATCACCACGTACTGAAATATTGTTTAATCCTACGGCAATATCGATCATATCGAGAATGATTTCGTAAGTATCCGAATAAAAATTTTTAAAGGATTCGAAACTTGTAGTCGCTATTCCATAATTAAATTTGTCGAATTTGCCTTTGGCATTGCCTAAAGTAAGCATGATTGCAGGTATAAATGTTTCAAACATGTCAAACCATCTGGTGATAATATTTATTATACGCTTTCCGTTACTTTCAAAATATACCTTACCTCCTAAATGATCGATTAAACCATTAACATCCTGAGGTGGGGTTGAAAGCATTATTTGATTTGCATATTCACTAAATTCTTTTAGTGCATCTTCCGGAAGTATGCAAGCAAAAGAAGATACAAGCAACTGATGCAATGCCATTGAGGCATCTAATGAATTTTTTATTATATATGTCTTAGAGAATTCCGCTAAAGGCTCTATTAATAGCTCAACCCTACCATTGAAATAGATGTCATATAAAGGTGATAGCTTGGTCCAGATTTTATCTCTTACATAAGAAAACCTCTGCATTCTCTTCATTAATTTTTCATATATGTCGAAGCTATATAGCCGGGTTGACATCATAAACGGGCTGAATCCACTATTCTCCAAACTTTCTAATGATTCATACTTTGTTGTTTTTCGATGTGGCAATTCGACTGAAAAATCCGAAAAAAAGTTAATGTCGTTCGTTCCTCGGTCAATGACAGTAGCATTGTTAACATCAAAACTATGCTTATCAACTATTTTCCTCATGCCACTAATGTGTACGCCACAAATTGGACAGCAAATATCAAAGGGTATATTGAAATAACCCATCTGAAAACGCAACAAAACCGTAGTTTTGCAATAATGACATTGCACCAAAATACCATCCATCATAGTTTTTCACCTCCAATAGGTTCATTGAATATCTGGCTATTGAATATAAAGAGAAGTTCGCATTACTTTTGACAAGATTCCCAAGTATTGAGAAAGTATATAAACGGACCTGTTTAGTAAGTGGAAGATTATTCTTGTTTGCTTATCTCTCGCTCCCAAGGTATAAACCATATGCATTTTTGTTTCCAGTTGTTTATACTCGGATAACAAATGATTTCCAACAACCACCAGAATCGTCTCGACGTAAAAGTTCATTATATCTCAGTCACTTCACTTGAGTATTCATTATTGCTATAATCGCTTACCAAGAAAATCATATATTAACCTTACTCATTAGTTTCATAAAATTTTCTTCAATAATAGATGATACTTCTTTGGTCTTAAATCCTCTTATTTTTGCAATAGCATCAACCGTTGTAATAATGTCTTCTACCATTCTATCCAAAGTGCAATTTTGGTCAATGAAAGGACTGTCCGTTTCAGTTAAAATCTTATCCAATGGAACTTTACTTATAAGATTCTTGCCATTTATCGTATTGATCATTTTTTTATTAATAGAAAAATAGCATCCTAAAGAACTAGCTAAAATTCTTTCTTGTTCGTTACCTGTAAACCAATGTAAAACTACAGTTGCTCTATCAGGATTGAGTTTTTCTTTTATACTGTTTAATACTAATTTAATTGCCTTAACGCTATGTATTGAAATAATTTTATCTCCATAATAATTACATTCTTCAATTATTCTATTAAAGGTTTCAGCTTGCTTTGCTACTGTAGAAATATATTGCTTATTTGCATCAATTCCTATTTCACCGATAAAATTAGTTTCTTTCATTTTATCTAAAAAAAGCCCAAGCTCACCAATCCGTTGCCCAACTAATTGAGGATGCATTCCTAGTGCCGGAAAAACATTTTTATTATTAGTTGATAATATTTTATTTCGTTCCCATGCCTTTGGTGTCGTGGTCATAGTGATAACAGTTAGGTTGCTATTATTTAATCTATCAAAGGTTTGATTCATATCTTGGAAGAGATCCAAATGACAATGGCAATCATATAGTTTCATTCTCGAAATTCCCTTCTATGCCAAGTGCATCATCAATGAACTTCGATACTTCTAATAACCCTTTAATGTACATATTTTTTATATCATCGAGATAATTCGCATCGGCCTCTAATGGGCCAGATTTATGAATAAGGTATTGAGCTATATCTGGATTATTTTTTATTCTTTCAATTGCAACTTGAAAAGATCTGAGTTGTCGTCCCTGCTCATAATTCCGGTTATCAATTAGCTTTGATATCTCTGGGATACTATAGTTAGTAGGATCATTCTCTAATCCAATAAATATATGTATAGCTGCTCTCCTAATAATACAAGGCACACAAAAACCACAATGTTGTTTTTTCCCAAGACCAGCTCGTTGCGACTTGTTTGCTGACGAACATGACATGGATATAGGTAGTATTTCTTTTAATAGTTGTTTGTTCTTACATTCTAATGCCATCTCTCCTTTGGTTTTGTTCGAATACTCATTCTTTATTCTAATATCAAAGCCTATCATTTCAAGTATCCTATTCCACATAGATAAATAATAAGGGTGGGTAGTTTTAGTACTTAAGGAACCTAATCTAAGATTGTCTAGTGGTACATTTAATGCAATTAACCCATTCTCTGGTACCATTAATTCCTTAATATCTTGCATACCGGATATAGCATATACCCCTAGGCCAATAAATAGAAAAGATCTACTTCTTGTTGTATTTTCTGATGATTCGGATGATATTATATCCTTATTAAATACCAACCAATAATATAGATCTTTGAAGGCAATCAATTTATACTTTTCATTAAGTGAATTCATTACTTTAGATTGGATACTCGAAGTAAAAGTATCCCCGGCATGTCTTATCAATAATGGCCTTTTACCTTCCTCCAAAAAATTAATCGTACTAATTAAACTATCCATTCCTCCGGAAAAAAGAGTCACAACGTCGAATTCTTCTTTATTTATATTTTCATCAAAGTAGTTTGGCAGTTGATCTTCAGAAATATCTCTTTGTACAAACTTTAGAGTCCAAATATCTCCTGTAAGGAATTTTAACGTTTTTTCTAATACTTTAGTGCATGATTGCCACTTCCCTACATCACTTACGGGCACCACCAAACAGAATTCTCTTGTCCAAGAATCCTGTGAATCCACACATCTTAAAACTCTAGTATCAGCTAAATAAACTAATATCGCTAATATAAGCAAATCTAATCCTAGACCGCTTGGTATAATACCCATCTGATGTAATGTCTTTGTTAAATCATCAATCCCATATTTCAGGGTATTATTCGAAGCTAAAAGCTTTATCCTAGTCTCCTCCCAATCGGGCCCCAGCTCAACATCTGATGGGTTTTTGTAAAAACCAGTTATTATATGTCTCTTCATCATTACTCACCATCCTCAGACATTATTTCTAAGATTGTATACGCTCTTGAATATATTTGTTCAACAAAAGTATTAACTCTATCTGGAGTTATGTTTTTAATTGTTTCTCCCGAATTTGCAAGAGCATCCGATACTGCACCATAAATAAACTCAAATATTTGATTTTGAAGATTCGAAACTGAACTCGAACTATCTGGTAAATTAATCAGATTCCTACCAATATCATTTATTAAACGTTCCATAATTACGTGTGAAAAATATGATTCCAATAAAACTAATAATTGATCTTCATTTAATTTTGTTATATCTAATATTTTATCCTTATTAATTTCTATAAGAGCCTCAACAAATGCGCTTCTAGCAATACCCTCATCTACAGTCCCACCATCCGGACAAATATAATCAATTAATCCGGAATAAATTTCTTGAGATGTTTTTCCAATTAAAAAATCTAATCCTGAATTTGAAAGGGTTTCTTTTAAGCCTTCCCTTAAAATACCACTAAATATAGATACAATTCTTTCGGTGCTTTTTTTTGCGCTTCCTAATCTAGCTACTGCATTTCCGGCGCCACCAAGAGATTTTGAAATATAATCTGCAGTTGCTTTTCTTAAGTAACTTCTGGAATTTCCTTTAGAATTAATATATCTAGTAAGACTGCCGCGTGAATCTCTGAATCTATCACCGTCCCCAGGTTGCGGGATTGGAGGTGTAGTTTTATTCGGATCGTTAGGGTAATCCTCATCATTTAGCCAAGATGGAACAATTGGTGTATTACCATTTTGACCATAGTTACTGTTTGAAGTCCCCATTTTTTTACCCTCTTATTTTTTTATACTTTTAAGTATTGCTTGTACGCTTTTATTCCCTTTGCTTTTAAGCTCTTCTAAAAATTCTTCAAGCCTTTCTTTGTTTCTATCAATAATACAGGAGTCCCAACCACTACATACCCATGGACCAATTTTATCAATAGGGATACTACGTAAAAAAACTAATAACATCCCTTGTAATTCTGGATGTGATTCAACCAAGATACGAAGCCCTTCTATACCATCAGGTTTAGCTTGATATTCTCCAATACTTTGAATATGATGTGTAACCATTTTAAAAAGAGTAACAGCATCGGAGCTTGTAATATTATGTAGGTCTTTTTTCATACCAGCAACGTACATTTTATTCCCAGTAAGTCTTCTTGCAGTATTTAATAATGCTCCAGACTGAGAACTATCTGAAAAATAATCCGTTTTCTCTTTATTTGCAAAATAATAAGGTCTTAAGTCAACATTACCAATTTTGGGTTCGATTCTTGCCCAATGTATAAAATATGTATCTGTCTTCCATTCTTCGGGCATCTTCTGTTCTTTGGTTTCAATTTTAGCTTCTTCAGCTTTTTCATCTTTATCAATTGATGATTCAAATGATGACAAAGCATTGCATTTTCCATCCCCACCTGCCGTTAAATATGCTATTTGTGCATAAATTTCAGGCATGAACCTCTCAACTAACATAAGTTTAGCTAAAATCGATAGCTTAATGTCATCACCAAAGCCTCTATCTTTTGCTATTTGATATCTAAGTAAGAGTGTATTTATAAACCTTTTTATTTGTCGTGGATTACCTGAAGAGCCACTAGCAAGTATATCACATATTTGATTAGCAATAATCACCTTCTCTTGAACCTTTATGAATTGGTCGTCACCTATTATTTCTTTTATTTCTTCAGTGGTTAAATCATTGTTTTCCCAAGGCCTTTTAACTTTCGTTAAAGCGAACTCAATAATTTTATTTACTATCGGGTTTTCTTCTTCGAAATCTGAACAAATCATCAAAAGTGAAATATAGATTTTTGCCTCAAATAAACCAAGAGTGGGTATCCGGAAGGGAACTTGGATTAATTTTTCCAAATATTTTCGTGCAAATTCTCTAGCCAAAGAGCTTTCAGGCAAATCTGGGAAATGGTCTCTGACCGAATATTCAATCATTGTTTCATCTGCCGCAATTATAAATGCAGTATTTTTTGTAAACATAAAAAGTCTAATAGCTTCTAAGGTTTCCACTGCCACCTTAGGCAAGCATCTATCTAGATCATCAATTAAAACAACTAGTTGCTTAATTTCCGCTTTTTTAATTAACTCATCAAAAAGTTCTCTAAATTCTAATATCTCTTTTGTTATTGATTTATCATCTTGTAAAGAGTCCTTAATATAGCCCCCAAATTTCTCAATTGTATCTGCGGTTTTCTGGGGGTCTTTGATCATACCATTCATTACACTTAAGCCATCTTGTATTAGGCTCATTGGCGGGACCCCAGTAAAAAGAGATACAGCCAAACTTCCAGCACCCTTTGCAACTTTTAGCCAATTAATATTGTTCCATATCTTTTTGACTAAATCTGTTGCTTTCGTTTTCAAAGAGCGTTTTTCTATTAATGAGGAAACAATTCCTTCAATTAAAGCAATTTTCGCATCCTCGAAGCCTTGGAATTGCCATCCATTGAATTTGAGGCATAGAATATCTTTACTATCACTTAGTTCTTCCTGTATCATTTCAAGTATGCTCGATTTTCCTGCTCCCCAGTCACCATGCACACCTATAGATATTGGTCTGGAAGGTGTTTCAGATAATAAACCTACAATTGTTTTAGCAATAGCTCTATTATTAAGCATATCAACTTTCGTTTCATTATCTGAAATTATCATAAAAAGAATTCCCTTCTCTTAAATTACCGACTTCCATTATAGATAAACTTGATGCTTAACAAGCTGTAGATTATAGAAATAATTAGTATCCAACTCATGATTGTTAATATGCGACATCATTCTACCATAAAAACACATCTTCAACAATCTTTATATCCTATTTTAATTTATATCGTCATTCTTTTAGCGCCTTGACATATCATATGATTTTAAAGGCATTTACTTTTATATTTTCACCACCTAAAACGCAGGTAAGAACTTGCGATTTGATATACAAATAGTAATTGGTATACATAATTTTGTATGGTATAATTTCAGTATTATGTTTAACTTCAAGAAGCACTGATAGAACAGCGATCGGTACCATGTATGTTATATATAATGCGAAATCCAACATAAATATATCGGCGTCTAATCATATAAGGATGGGTGTATGTCTATCAATAAAGAGGATTCTATTTTAATCGTAGATGCTGCTTTTGGTAAAATCAATGACAAGCTATCCACGATATTTTTGAATAATGATAATCGTCAGAAATATGCTCGAAGATGGATTTGGGAATTAATGCAAAATGCACGAGACAGTCAAAAGGAATGTGTTCATATTCAGATTCTTTTTGATGAAACACAGAGAACAGTCTCTTTTTCCCATGATGGTAAGAGCTTTGATCGATTGAGTCTCCTCCGTCTAATTACGCAAATCTCGGACAAAATAGAAGGACAGGATAACACTGGACGTTTTGGAACAGGCTTCATTGCCACCAACTTACTTTCAAAAACCATACATATACAAGGAGCTTATCAAAAAGAAGATGGCAACTATACCAATTTAGACTTTGTATTAGATCGAAGTGCTTGGATAATAGATAAAAAGACGTGTGAATATGTACATCCTTTAAAGATGCAAATTCAAGCGGCAATTCAAGACATGGATAAGCTTGAAAGATCGCCTACAACAAGCTTCTCCAATAAGCTAACCACCTTCTCATATCCACTAGAAGAAAATGACGCACTCATGGGCGTTAAAATCGGGTTGACGGATTTAGAAAAACAACTACCTTTGGTAATGGCCTTTAACCCGGCTATATGTTCTGTAAGTGTAAACGGCGAAGAATATTTGTGTAATAACGCGGGGCTTAATGAAGGAAATGGTACCATCTATATCTCGCGTTACCATATTACTAAAAACCGTATGCCCTTTCGATCTGTACTTGTATTTACGAACACTCAAACCCGCTCTCAAATTGCGTTTTATATCAATGACAAACAACTTGAAAGCTATCCTGAGCAGACTCCTAGGTTGTTTTGCCGATTCCCGATGGTGGGAACAGAGTGTTTTGGCCTACCTTTCGTTTTAAATAGCGAAGCCTTTGAGGTAACAGAGACCAGAGATGCACTAAGAGAGGATCATCCCCAGAATCTGCAGCTTCTTGATGTCTCTCTTCAGATATATCAATTTGCTCTGAATTATTTTATTCAGCAAGGATACCTAGGCTATCAGCATATCTGCATGATGGATAAAAACCCTTTCCCGTCAATGAGTAAGCAATACGCTGATAGGGCAAAGCAAATATATTCTGACAAACCTATTGTAAAGTCCTGCCGAGGTGAGATGCAATCACTAAAGAATGTACGTATTCCGGTAATTAAGCTCGAGGAGTTCCCAAAAGATATGCCTCGCGAGAACAAAAGTGAGTTATCAGTGCTTCTACATACCCTTGTGTCTGCGTGTCCCCATATAGAAATTCCTGTTTACCCTGAATGTGCGGATTGGTTTCATGTTTATTCGGAATCCAAGATTACTGTAGAAGAGCTAGGTGTAATGATAAAGGATAAAAACTTTCTATCTGCGGTGCAACAGCCATGGTTGAACTGGTTGAACGATTATATCAGGTTGCTGGCCTTATTAGGAAAAAAAGAGTATCTAAGGGATAGTACTATTTATGTCAATCAAACCTATGTAATTACTATCCAGTCAGGCAATTATATAGACCATATTGAGAATGAAAAGCTGAAAGATATTTTTGACCTAATCTTTTATCCTGAAAAGGAGAATTCAATTAGAAAAAGACTGCTTTTAAAAGAACTTGATCTGAGCCATCCAATCTTTAAGGAGCTTATTTCATATAAAGATGATAAAATAGTAGCGTTAGAGATTGCCCAAAAAGTAGCAGAACAACAAGCGCTGGCAAAAAAGAATGGGACATTGAATCCATCTATTCAACAAGCTTTTTATGAGCTTTTTTACTGGATGAATTCAAACGAGGCGCTTTCGGCAGTACTCTTCCCTGCAACCTATAAAGACAGAATGAGTCTTTGCTCCTCGGAAGAGCAGATTGAGCACTATAAATTTGGCATACAAACCAAACAAGCATTGGCAAAGTATGAGGCGTCATCCGTTGATGAATTGGTGGAAAAGCTGGAGAATAAGTATGCACCATATACAGATGCCTACCTATCAACAATTCAGAATGAAACAGCAAGTATACTGACCAACAAACCTGAAGAAGTTGATGAATCCACAATTATTCAATTACTACAACAAAACGCCATCCAAAATGAAAAAGAACTCGTTTGGCTGATGCGTGCCAGTTTTTATTCTCCGGAGGCCATTCAATCCTTTCTTCAATACAGGCGCTCTTCCTTGGAAAAAGCTTATCAGATAGTAGAAAAATTACTGTCGGAGGCTGCGCGTCGTATTTTCCATCACCTCGGCACTAAGCGGGATATTTACAATTTATCTGCAGCTGAAAAAATAGCCCCTACTGTGTATGACGGAATTTTGAAAAATGGCGAGGAGATTTGTATTATCGCTCGGCCAAGCAATAATAAAAAAGTTATATTATACTACGACAGCGAACCTGATTATCTGAGAAAAAACTATGAGCTCTGGATTGTGGATACCAATAATCCATGGGATACTCCTAGAATATTAACATTTGGAGATATGATTAAAATTACAGGTATCCGGGTGATACCACTTCGTAATTTATTTGTTTAATGGAGGAATCGATATGAACTACTATTTGGATGATGTCTTTTGCAACAAGCTCACAAAGAGGGACTCACATACTACCTATTTTGGCACTATTCCTTCAATAGAGACTATCATCAGGCTAATTGCTGCATATGCAAATATAGAGGGCGGATGTATTCTCTGGGGAGTCGAGGATGATCCTGACATGCAAATACTTGGTCTATCAGATGATTTGCTGATCAAAGAGCGCATCTTCGAAATCTGCAAGCGTTTACCTGATACAGTACATTATTGCTTTAATAAATTTAATTACAATGGCAAACAGCTGATTGGTATCCTCGTATATAAAGCCCAAAAAGCGGTGTTTATAGATAAGGTAAAGTATGTTATGCAGGCAAATAAACCTATAAAAGAACTACCCAAAATTTTTATTAGTCATTCGTCAGCGGATGCGAAGTATGGTGGCGCACTAACGGAGCTTTTAGAATTAATCGGCATTAATGCGCGCAATATTATTTTTACCAGCATAGATCGGTTTGGCATCCCCCTTGGACGAAATGTATTCGACTATTTAAAGGATGAGATCCATGAAAATACTCATATGATTTATTTGCTTTCAGAACATTATTTTGATTCACCTGCTAGTTTGAATGAGATGGGTGCTTCATGGATGGTGGGTAATGATTTTACCTTTATAGGTATACCTGGATTTCGTTTCGGTAATCCAAAATTTTCGGGTATTGCACTGGACAATTATAGAATCGGTTTTACATTAGATAACAAGGATCGAATGATCGAATTTCGGAACCTGATTAGTCAAAAATTTAACCTAGCTCCCCTTGAAGAACGTAGATGGAACAGCTTATGGGATAGCTATTTGGAAAAATTAAAATAATCCAGTGTAATAGGTTCATTAGTATGTCGTTATTATAAGTTGGATTTCATTTGTTTTTATAGCAAGCTAATGGATGGGCTACACTTGTCTGGACAGGAAAATTAGACTCATACCTTGAAAGACGCTCTCCATCCGGAAGTGTCTTTTTGTATATCCCAAAATCAACTAAAGGAGACAATGATACTGTCCCTCAGGCGATATGCCTATAGTTCACACATTAAATGGGGGAGAGCTAAAGTGCCTATTCAAAGGGGTTTTCAGGATCTTCGATGTGTGAGCACATGGCCCAATAATACCCCATATACATGTCTAATTATAAAAAGTGTAGTCAAAATGTAGTCAAAGAAATCGCAGTAGTCCTAAGCACTCGCTTTTTTCGAGGCCTATCTTTCGGGATCATCTCTTTTCGTATTCTTCACAGGTTCCGATCCTTTTGCTTTACTTGATTGTGAATCCAAGGTTGCTATTTTATCCAAATGCGAGTTCAGCGAGTTGATGGCTTCATCCTCTTTAAATTTCGTCAAGTGGGTGTACACCGCCAGCGTCATTTCGATATCGGCATGGCCTAGAAAGCGCTGCGCGGACTTTATATCAACACCAGCTTCATATAGCATGGAAGCATAGGTATGCCGGAGCATATGCGCTGTGATGTTGTCGATTGCCTGTACCTTTTCTCTTGAACGGGATGCGTCTTTTCCGCCGGCTTTTAAATTCAGATAATGCCGGTAACTGTTCCATGCCCGCCGGTATGCGGTATCGGACATCATTTCACCCTTTGCGTCTGGACAGACAAGGGGATTATTACGAGGAAAGCTGCTCATGGCATCTGCCAGGATGTTGGGTATTGGAATTTCCCTGATGCCAGCCTTGGATTTGGGCTTTTTGATATGCGGCTGGTTCTTAAACATTTGCAGGGATTTATTAACTAAAAGTATCTTTCGTTCAAGGTCAATATCCTTCCACGTGAGAGCAAGCAGCTCCCCGCGGCGTAACCCGCAATACATCATAATCATAACGGCATGCCCCATGCGATGCCCGCTCCATGTACGGTTGACAAGCTCTCTTTCCTCTTCAGTCAATGCCCGCCGCTCATGGGGTTCCACAGTGGGTACTTTTACGTTGGAAAAGACATTACGCACAACAAGGTCATTTTCCACGCCAATATTCAGTATCCGTACCGCCGTTTGCTTTGCCTTTTTCATTGTGCTGGTGGAAAGATTGTCCTTGGCCATGTTGTTGATAATGCTCTGCAGATGAAAGGGTTTTAAGTCTTTCAACTTCATATATTTCAGTGTGGGAAGTAAATGTTTATTAATCACACATTGCTGACGGTAAATCCATTTTTCATTGGCAGTAGGGTTATATTGCGTTAACCAGATTTCTGCCATCTCTCCAAAGGTGGTTTTATCTTCGGCAACATAAATGCCCTGATAGACCTGTTGCGTAATTTCAGCTATCTTGAGGTCAAGTTCTTTCTTGGTCTTTCCGTATACGGTTTTTCGAATGTAGGAACCGTTCGCTTTTCTTCCGACGATAATGTTTTTTTGATAACGACCATCGTCACGTTTATTTTTGGCCATGATACGCCTCCTCTGTATGCTCGCGTCTTTCCAGCCAGTCAAAGAACTTATCCTTGTTCACAATCCGACGTTTTCCGATCACGATAACCGGAAGGCTCTTATCATGCAGCAGGTTGTAGGCAAACGCTCTAGATATGCCAAGCACATTAACGATGTCATTAGCATTTAGCATGATGGGCAGTTCATCGATATTTTTGTATGAGGCTTTCATGATCTGTCCTCCTTTCCAAGTGTAATGGAAGTAAATGATCCACGCAAAGGTGTGAAACATCGTTACACGGCGATACATGTTTACAGGAGGTTATAGGAAAAAGTTAGAAAATATGTGCCAGACTAAAGGGTGCGCGGACAGTTGCCGGCGCGTCTGCGCCACTAGCGCACCCTTTTGGCCTGAGCCTCCGCTTGATTCTATATGATCCTGGAGCTTGTCCGGCGAACGGCGGCTAACCGTTCCATAGGAATCGCACCTCCCCGTCAACGACCGGGGCACACCCTGGGACCTAACCTCAGCTATGCGCAAGTATCATTGTTTCTACCGCATGTATCATGGCCACATACGCTGCCAGCGTTTGTTCACTGCAGGAGTTTGCTCGCTCGCACCTAAAGGTGGTCGTGGCGCACCTGCAATCTGGCTTTCCTTCCTCAGGACATGCGGGGAACGTACCGGATTTGCTCCTATGAAATTGTCAAAGATCTTTTCACCAAGGGGAAATCTAAGTCCCTCTATTAATCAGGACATTTCTGGTTGAAAAACGGGACTGTCTTTTGTTTATTTCTAAGGATTTCTTAAAAATAATGACATACGCTTTAAGCCCGTCTCAATTGATTTGCGTACTGAGCTTTCATCTACACCTTCTGCCTTTGCGATTGCTCGTTTACTCATATCAAGAAAATAATAGGCATAGATACGTCTGGCCTGTTTATCTGACAGGCTATTCATCGCGTTATTAAGGGCCTGCTTTGTGAGTTTTTGCTCATGGATCTCGGGTGGAGCTAGTACAACAACAAGAATATCTTTTTCAATGCCATCATTGCGGTCAAGGGAATAATACGCCTTATACCTGTTAACGCTCCGCCGATGTGCCTCTTCAAGCCGCTTATAGAGTAATAATAGTTCGGCAACTTCATCAGATACCTCACATAGACAGTCAGTGAAATAGACTGAAGAGTAGAAATCTCTCAAATTTATCGTTTTCATTTTTAATACCTCCGAAACTTTTGATTTTGCAAATAGAAATCAAAACGAAACGGAGGCGATCTTGCACAATGGGAAGCAGAATAAAGACATATAAGAAAAGCGCCCTGGGCAAAACCTTGGGCGCTAATAACTTTTAAGATGAGTATTTCGATGTATATTGCAATACAATAGTGAATTTTTACTTCATGCAAGTGTCGTACTGACCCTGTGATATAGACAAGGCTTTTTTTAGTAGAGCAACCTTGCATTTTCGAAGTGTTTTGATTTTACATCGCAAACCAAACATATAGACGACCCTTAAAAGCCGCTTTAGGCTGAAAAAGGCATAACTTTAATACAAACGACCATAGCTACAGCTTTTCTGACTTTGGAGCGAGCAGTCTTTTTCAGTTTTGGCGAGCCTTATGTTTTCCGTAGAACAGACTACGGATAAGCTCTTATGTTACGCACTATATAGCAATAAAATTTAGTAGTATCACAACCTTTCAAAATCTGTGTGTTGAGTGCAAACTATATAAGGAGGTGAAGTGATAGTGCATAATAAAGTTGAATTACTCGGCGAGATGGTTGAAGCAGCACGGTTAAGAAAGAATCTTTCACGATCGAAGCTTTCCGATCAAATTGGGGTAGGGGAACGACATATCTATGCAATAGAGCATGAAGGAGGCAACCCGAGTTATAGTGTCTTGCAGAAATTGATATACGCATTGGAGTTATCCCCTGACGAAATTTTCTATCCTCAAAACGAAAACACCATTCCGAAATTAGCGACTTTATTCAGGGCGATTCGCCGACTTGATGACCGTGAAATAAATATAATTAAGATGACGGTTGAAGCGCTTTTGCAAAACAGGCCCAAATAACGGCTAAAAAGATTACACCAAAAAGAACAGCTGTAAAAAGAGAATGGACGGACAGCGCCTAGTTTAAAGCCCTTTTTTACCAATGGCAAGAATAACGAAGCCGACCAACTTTACGGTTTCTGGCATTCAAATATAAAGAAGCCGGTACAGCATACCGGCTCCTGTCAAATGGTTATTTATTTTGCTCATGCCGTATGTCACAGCCTCCGCAATCAGAGTGGTCAGCATGCCCAGTGCAGGCGCTGCAGCCTGCACAACCGCTGCAACCACCTTTTTTGCTTCGCCGAACAATCCGTATAACCGTGAATACAAGCGCAAGCAGGATTATACCACCAATGATGATATCGGCTGTCATATCATCCTCCTTTCCGGACTACGCTTCGTATGTGCTGCCCGCCATTTTCTTTCCACCGCCCTTTTTGAACAGGCTTACAATACTGATCACGACAATCGCCAGTATCAGAGCACCGAGAATATAGATCATTGGGTTTTCAAGTATCGCGACACTCGTGATCGCGCCTTCGCCCGCCGCTTCGATCTCACCGCCCAACTGTATTGCCTCCGAGTTCGGGAAGATTACACGACCAAACAGGTTGACGAGCATTGCCAGTACGTACGCAAGCCCAGTCTGATAGAGTATCGCAATCCAAGTCCATTTCCAGCCACCCATCTCGCGTTTGATCGCGCCGATCGCCGCAAAGCAGGGCGCCGCCAGAAGTGTAAATATCATGAACGCATAAGCCGTGACCGCAGTGAATGTAATGACTGAGTTCGTGCTGATCAGGGCAAAGGTAGAAACCACGACTTCCTTGGCAACCAACCCGGTAACGGCCGCCACGCTGGCCGCCCAATTCCCGAAGCCCAGCGGCGCAAAAATCGGAGAAAGGAATTCGCCGATACCCGCCAGCATGCTTTCATTGATCTGTTCGGGGTCAAGATACTGAAACGAGAAGCTGAACGACTGCAGGAACCAAATGGCCGCACAGGCTACGAAAATAATCGTTCCGGCCTTGATGATAAACGCCTTGCCCTTTTCCCACATGTGGATGCTTACGCCCTTGATGCGCGGCAGCTTGTATTCAGGCAGCTCCATCACAAACGGAGCGGGCTTGCCTGCAAACAGCTTAGTGCGCTTCAGAATAATACCGGAGAGTATCACCATAACGATGCCGACGATGTACATCGACGGGCCGACCCATGATGCTTCACGGAATACCATCGCTACGAACATCGCAAATACGGGCAACTTTGCGCCACATGGAATGAACGGTGTCAGCATGATCGTCATTTTGCGATCGTTTTCGTTTTCAATGGTGCGTGCAGCCATAACGGCAGGAACGCTGCATCCCGTACCGATCAGCATCGGAATAAACGATTTGCCGGAAAGCCCGAAACGCCGGAATATGCGGTCCATTATGAACGCAACGCGCGCCATGTAGCCACAGTCCTCCAGTATGGATATGAACAAATAGAGGATCATCAGCTGCGGTACGAACACGAGCACCGCGCCCACGCCGCCGAATATGCCGTCAATGACCAGACTAATCAACCAAGGGGAGGCGCTCCAGCCAACAAGCAAACCCTCGACGCCACCTGATATCCATCCGATCAGCTCTTCCACCCAGCCGATCGTCCAGTCGCCCACGGTCTGTATGGAAATATAATAAACGCCCCACATGATCAGGAAGAAGATGGGCAGCGCCAGTATCCGGTTGGTCAAGACCTTATCGATCTTATCCGAAACCGATAGCTTTGGGCGCGCCTTCTTTTTAAATGTGCTTTTAAGCAGCGCCGCAATGCATTCATAGCGTTCGTTGGTGATGATGCTTTCCGCATCGTCATCCATCGCGTTTTCCAGCGTTGCGCGCACTCCTTCAAGACCATCCTGCACTTCAATGGGCAGCTTCACCTTGCTTAGCAGATTTTCGTCACGTTCGAGCAGTTTAATCGCAGTCCAGCGCGGCTGATAGGCCTTGATATCCGGAACATCCTGAACGATATTCTGTATCCGGCTCAGCGTTTCCTCTATCTTGCTGGAGAATTTTTGTGGCTGCGGGGTTGCCTTTAAGGAAAGCGCCTTTTCGATCAGGGCCTGAATTCCTGAATTCTTTACGGCGGAGATGGGGACCACCGGACATCCGAAGCGTTCCTCCAAAGATTTTGTATCAATGACGTCGCCGCGCTTCTCTACAACGTCCATCATGTTAAGCGCCACCACGGTCGGAACGCCCAACTCCACGATCTGTGTCGTCAGATAAAGATTTCGCTCCAGATTGGACGCGTCAACGATGTTAATAATCACATCAGGCTTTTCGTTCAAAATAAAATCGCGTGCGATCACTTCTTCAAGTGTGTAGGGTGAAAGTGAGTAAATACCCGGCAGATCCACCACTGTGACGTCCTTGACCTTCTTGAGCCTGCCTTCTTTTTTCTCTACTGTCACGCCCGGCCAGTTGCCCACATATTGTGTGCTGCCGGTCAGGGCGTTGAACAGTGTGGTCTTTCCGCTGTTGGGGTTTCCCGCCAGCGCCATACGAATGCTCATATTAAATATCCTCCTCAAAATGGTTAGGCTTAGCTAACTAAACGATCAAAAAAAATATTATTGCACAACAATATTCTCAGCATCCGCCTTGCGAACCGACAACTCATACCCACGAACCGTCACCTCAATCGGGTCTCCCAAGGGAGCCATCTTTCTCACAAGCACCGCTGTACCCTTGGTGATGCCCATATCCATGATCCTGCGCTTTACCGCGCCTTCACCCTCCAGCTTTTTGACGGTTACCGTATTGCCACAGGGTACCTCTCTTAACGTCATATATAATACCTCCTTTTTATCTCATACCACGATGCGGTTGGACAACTGTCTGTCCAGCGCAACGCGCGTATCTTTGACATTCAGTATTAGATTTCCGGCAATGCTGGAAATCACTGTGACGGGGTGCCCTTCGATGAAACCGAGACGATTCAGGAATTTGACCGTATCGTCTTTACCGGTGATCTTCTTAATCGTAACGCATTCGCCCGGCCTTGCCATTGTCAGCGGCATATAATCTTCCTCGCTTTCTCGCAAGAGTTAGTCTACGCTATCTTTCATCATCAGTTTACAACCGCTAACTATGGTTGTCAATAGGTAACCGGGTGCTTATTTGAATATTGCATGTCCTTTAGGTAAATGCTAATATATTTATATAATTGATCTAAAGCGAGGTGACTTAATGGAGCTTTATGAGTCCGGAGAAAATTATCTGGAAACAATACTTGTTTTAAATAATAAAAACGGACACGTTCGTTCAATTGATATTGCCCGTACATTATCTTTTTCAAAGCCGAGCGTCAGCCGTGCTATGTCGCTGCTGAAAGAAGGAGGGTATATCAAAATAGATAGAGATGGTTATATCGAATTGACTGACTCAGGGCTTCAAATTGCAAAAAAGATATACCGACGCCATATTATGCTTACGGAATGGCTTACCGCTATTGGTGTAAGCCCGGATACCGCCAGCCAGGATGCTTGCCGGATGGAGCATGTCATCAGTCAGGAAACTTTTGAAAAAATGGGAGAGCACATTAAAAGTAAGCAGTGAAATAAATCGTGGAAAACCTTTCAATATACCTCCGCGGACGTCCTTACTTTTCAGCTTTATTGCAAACGACATAAGCAAGCGGAAACGAGGCGTCCAAAAGTGTCTCCTCGACTGTAACAAAGCCGTTCTCACGGAGGAACTGGCGAAAGCTTGACTGTGTCCATCGATGATACGCACGGAAGCCTGTCAACGTCATCAGGCGGGAAAGAACAGCAGCCTTTTTACTTCCGGCATGCACAAATGTTGGCGCAATCAAATATCCTTCCGTCGTCAGCACCCTTTTGATTTCAGCCAGCGCCTTCTCGGGCTGCGGCATGATATGCAGCGTGTTGGCGATGATAACGACATCGTAACTTTCCTCATCATACGGCAGAGCGTACGCATCCTGCACAGAAAAATGTACGTTTGCAATACCCATTCGCTGCGCTTTATTCTGCGACCTGGCAATCATATCGGGTGACAGATCGATAGCTTCGATGCTGCGGGCGCTGCCTGCAATACCCAGAGACAGGATTCCCGTACCGGTCGCGATCTCCAGTACGCGCGATTTCGGTTCCAGACGCTTCTTTATCCGCTCAATCATTTCGCCATAGGCGGGAATATCTTTTTTCATAAAGATGTCGTAAATACCGGAGAACCGGTTCCAGACTTTTGTTTCATTTCTTGTCATGATTGACCTCATAAATAATATCCGCTAGTTAGCTGTTGCTAACACCATATTACTCTTCCTTTCATGTGTTGTCAATAATCACCACACCTACGTATACGTCGACGAAAAATCCGAAAGAAAGAGAAAACCTCCGGCCTAATCCGAAGGTTTCTATTCCTGTGAATATGTCCAGCCACCCTTATTCCGTTTCCACCACGATATTTGTTTTAGCTGGTTTTTGATTTTCTGAGCGCAGAGACTTAAATGTCTGCGCGAACATCAGGAAAGTCACAAGAGAGATCAGTATATCAATTGCTGTCGATCCAAAATAGACCCACTGAACGCCAAGCATTTTAGGCAGCACCAACATGACCGGTACATACAGCACGAGCTGCCTCAATATACCCATAATGCTGGCCGCTTTGCCCCTGTTGATTGCCGGGAAGAACGTCATAGCCATAAACACCACAGGAAGTGCCGGCAGCATCACCATAAATATACGGAAGTTCATAAGACTGGCTGCGTCAAACAATGTGTCCGGCAGCATGGGGGAGAGCAGCGCCTGCGGATAGAACATCAAAAGCAACCAAAATGGCAGCATCAGTATGACACCGCTCAGTGTGAATACCTTGGCGCTTTTGATTACACGATCGTTTTGTTCTGCTCCGAAGTTGATCCCTGCCACCGGCTGCAGCGCGCGCATCAGCCCGAAAAGCGGCGTCAGCATAAGTGTAAATATCCGGTATGTGGCTCCGTAAAACGCGATATCCGATGTGGTTCCCACCCCAGACAGTGCGTTAAACACCACGATAGCCTGCACCAGCGACATCACGGCCATGATGAGTGACGACATCCCCATCGACATGATCGCCTTCACGATCTTTTTATCCCTGTATATCTTGAAAGGATGTCCTTCAAAAGAGGCCTTGCCGCGTTTAAAATATGCAAGACCGAGTATCGTATATACCAGCATGCCAAGGTTGGTTCCCCATGCCGCACCGGCTGCGCCCAAATGCAGTAGCCCCACCAGAATATAGTTGGCAAAAATGTTTATGGCAAGCCCCGCGCCCATCATGACTGCGGCAGATTTCATTTTGCCCTCTGCACGCACCACCATGTTGCAGGCAAGGCCATGCACCCAAAACAGCGAGCCGATCACTGTCACCTTGAAATACTCCGTACCTTGAACCAGCGCCTCACCTTCGCCTCCCATAAATCGGACAAGCGGCTCGGCAAAAATATAAGCGGCTACACTAAAAATGATGCTGGCGACCAGTGACAGGTAATTGACGTTGCCCAATATCCGGTTCTGCGTCCATTTGTCGTTCGCACCCAGCGCAATCGATAAGGCTGAACCCGCACCCACACCGATCAGCGAGCCGATACCCAGCGTCATTTGGGATAGCGGATATGCAAGGGATACGCCGGCCAAAGCCGTTTCTCCCACATAGCTGCCTACGAATATGGCGTCAAAGACTGAATTGAGGCCGTACAGCACCATTGCTATGATTGCAGGCCACGATATACGCCACATCACTTTCCACATATTTTCATTCAATATCATCAACTTTTGTTTCTCTTTACTCAATGCTCTACTCATATTTAACTCCTTTATGTCTGATTGGAAGCAACACCCGCAAGCTTCCAACCGATCGCTTTTTTGCGGACACCGATAAAATCCGAATAGCTACCCTTCTGCGCTTTAAACTCATCATGCGTGCCGCGCTATATGAAATATGGGAATCGTATCTTATCCGGAATATGATACAGTTCGGAGAATATATGCTGTACCCCGTCCGACGCGCGCATGATAAACGGCTTCTCGCCTGTACAGAATTTTGTTTTAAGCACCCTTAAGCCGACAGGTATGCCGCCAATGACATTTGCCAGCATCTGTGTTGCTTCCTCAATGTAGGCGGCAATCGTAATGCCGTGATAGTGGCTCAAGGGTAAACCGAAATGCTGTTGGTGCCGCTCCTTAGTCGTAATTTGCATGTCGCCCTGCTGCAGGTAAAAATACGATCCGCTCTCAAACTGCCATTCGAGGCGCCCTTCACGACAATGGTCGAAGCTGATCATTTCAATCCCAGGCGTCATCTCAGAAAAGCAACTCTGCATATGAAAATCGTCGTATATCAGATCGATGCCCGGTAGCACATGATAGCAAGTCATCATCCCTTCGCCCGTGGCATCCTCCACCCTGTAAACCTCAACATTGTCGTCGCCGCTTACTTTAAATACGTTATCGCCATAGTATATTTTCTGCTCAATTGACAGCCCCATGTTTCACCTCGCAACCACCATTTTGGGCGTATTTATTGAGACATATCCTAACTATGCATCCTCAAGGGGATTAGAAACTATTTTACGCAGTGAAAGCACGCGATGGACTTGACGTGTTCCAGCCGCACCTCGCAGTACCGTTCCTTTAGAATGCCGCGCAGTTCCTCGAGTGTTAAGAAGGGCGGTGTGAACCACCCTTTTGCATCATATATGCTGCACACTGCAATGTCGGTTATACGCCGCTGTCCTCGGATATAAAAACATCCACAGAAGATGCCGCCTTTTTTAAGCACCCTGTCCGTTTCTTCAAACGCTTTTTGTTTGTTTGGGAAAGCGTGAAAACCATTCATAGAGAACACCATATCAAAGCTTAAGTCTTCAAAGGGCAAGGCTCCCACGTCGCCCTGTACAAAGGAGATTTGCCCGCAAAGCGCCAAGCGTTCCCTTGCCTTGGCAAGCATATCTGAAGAGTAGTCAAGCGCCGTGATGTGCGCGGCCTTCAGTTTTTTGTATTTTCTGAACGTATGAACCCCGGTACCCACCGGAACGTCCAGAAGCTCACCGGTAAAGCTATCGGGGATATACGACAGTACCTTATGAACATAATCCTTGTCGTCGATGCCCCAGATGATTTTATTGTAGAGATTGAACCAAATCCCTTGTGAGGTGAGCGCGTCATCATAGATATCCTTATACGCCCGATATCCGGTCTCAATTCTTTTCAAATCCGTCATGCTCGTTCCCCTTTCTCAGACTTCTGCGCGATTATGCATATCCAGGTTTTACTCGGGTGCCGAAAAGACGTTATGTTAATATATCCCGCTTTCTTAAGCGTCAAAACCAGTTCTTCTTCTGAATAAACTTTCATTCCAAGGGTATTGGTAAAATAACGATATTTATCAGGGTTCGTCTCGTCCCAGACTGCCTCATTACAGATGAATACCCTGCCACCCGGCTTTAATACCCGGTAAACTTCACCCATATCATCCACAATGTCTGGCCAGAAGTATACCGTTTCAAATGCTGTAGCAATATCAAACGTTTCTGTCTTAAACGGCATTTGCGATACGCCGCCCTGCACAATCACCGCCCTTTCCTTCAATACCGAATCGGCGTTCAGTCTGCGTGATTTTCTTACGCTTAGTGCTGAATAATCTATACCAAAAACACGGCCGGATGGTGTTTTTCTGACTAAACTCTTAATGTTTTTTCCTCCGCCGCAACCAATATCGAGTATTTGATCACTTGTTATTACTTTTAAATGCTTCAATCCCCATATGGCCATTGGCCGATGACCGACATTCATGGAACAAAGCGTGACTTTGCCCCAAAAGCCCTGGGGTTTACGTGTATTTTTTAATATCTCCTTCAGCATGTCTAAATACCCTCAACAGCAGATTGGCTTATGTCTATTGCCTTCCTCATTCTATCAATGACTGCAGCACCAACAACATGTTCCAGCCTGCATGCCTCTTCCATCGCAAGCTTCGGATCAATGCTCAGCTTTGATACAAGATAATCGGCAATGATCTTCTGCTTTTCGCAAATATTTCGCGCCTTTTTGGCGCCTTCCCTGGTAATCTCAATGTGCCCATATGTGGCGTGATTGAGCAGACCTTCCTTGGAGAGCTTTTTTACAGCACGGTTCACGCTCGACTTACTGACCCTCAGCGCATTGGCAACATCTGTCGCGCGTATCTCTGGCCCTTTTATTGACAGCCGGTATATCTCTTTCAGATACATTTCCGTCGATTCGCTGTATTCCATTTTTTCTCCTTCTTCCCGCTCACTGCCGGACAGTTTTCAACTCCGATTCCAATATCCTAATTAGAAATCGTGTTCCTATTGAATCAGTCCAAGACGTTGTATGAAAGGCCGTATACGGCCCTTCATACCGTGGTTTTGGGATTCCCGCCAACTTGTACGCTGCAGGATGATTAAAATGAACGCCAGCAGTCAAAGCTAGAACAATTTTTTGGCCCAGTCCCTGATTTTCGATTCGTATGTGTCCACATCCCCGTCGATTTTAAATGGCTCTCCAATGATTTCTGCGCCGCATTCTTTGACTTTTTCAACAATCAGATCTACGGCTTCGCAAAAATTATCCGGGAACATATCACTGTCCCCGCACCCAAATACCGCGACCTTTTTACCGCTCAAAATTTCCGGCGTCAGACCATCATAAACGCTCAAAAAGTCGTCCTGAATTTCTCCCTGTCCCCAGGTCGATGATCCAAAGACGATCAATTCGTACGGCGCGGCAGACGCCGCCTTGATATCGGCGGCATTGAGTATCTCGGCTTTTATACCAGCCGCCAAAAGTCCGTCTCTGACCCATTTTGCGGCGGTTTCCGTGTTACCTGTCGAAGATCCATAAATAACAGCCACTTTGTCCATGTTCTCTCTCCTTAAATATTAATAGAATTATTGGCACGCTTCACGCATCACTTTTCTGACGTAACGACGTGCGCTTCTGAACTTAAAATAAACTTTTTCGGAAGCTCTCGTATCTCCATACATACGCCAACCCATCGTTTTGCTGAAAGGTATCGGCGCACCCATAAAGCCCAGCACATCTTGCAAAGGATACCCTAGAAAAAGTCCAATTTCATGCGGAAACTGCGTACCACGCAGCTTTCTGACAAGCAATCGCACATATGTTTCGCTTGTGCCGGCTTCAGGATAGCCCTGTTTGACCAAAAACGTATGGATTTCAGCATTTGACAACAAGGATTCCAGTCTTTCTTTGTGATAAATAAACAACTGCTTTCTTGTCTTTACGCCTTTCACGATCACAAAGGAGACAGGACTGCCGCATGTAAAGTGTTTTTTGCATTCCGCCAAAAAGTCCTTTTCCTGAATACTGATCAGGCATGCCGGCTTAACACCAATAATGGTCGCACCGATATGTTCGATGATACAACGCGTTCCCCGGCACGTTTGGCTTTCCGGGCTTGACTTTACGAAGTCGCTTATGATTTCGACGGAACAGACCATCAGGCGCATGTCTCCAGTAACATCTTGATTTCATCAATAGACTTTTTTAATGCAGCGCCGCTGCTGCAGTGCGACTTTACGATGGGTATTTGTTTGCGCCTTGCTTCCCGCTCCGCAATAAACATCATTTTGTGGGAGACGGCGCTGGTGAATATCAGCATGGCGTCGGGCATCCCAATGCTCTTGGCAAACTGGGCCGGCAACTGTGTAAACACCTTGATTTTATGTCCCAGCTCTTTCCCGACCTGGATATATTCCCGATACATCCGCTCATAGCCGCCTATTAACACAAAGCTCATTCCTGCCTCCCAAGTTAGTTAACGCTAACTAGCACTTTAAAAAAATATGCATTTACATTATGCAGTAGTTAGCACTTGCTAACTAGCATTATATTACTACGTCATATTAAAGGTGTCAATGACCTTTATTTAAGATTCAAAATAAATTCTCAGCACCTAAATTGAACTCTTCAGGTGATACCTTTATCTGAATGAGCGAAAAGTTTAAACAATCTCGTGTTTCTTGACAAATGCTTATTATATATGTTACTTTATGGTTAGCTTTAGCTAACCATAAAGCAGAATAAATTTAAAAGGGTTACAAGAGCCTTTCATCGGGTGACGTCAGCAAGTATATACAGAGAATATATACAAGGCTGGCAATCGACCATGAGAGGTTGATAAGGATCTCTTCGCATACAAATATGCTATGGAGGGTGCTGGCGTTTTATGCTCTCTGGGCATATATGATTCGTTGTCCAGAATATTGAACCGTCAGAGGGAAAGGGCTACAGAGTTAGTTGCCCCTATGTCAGACATAGACTGTTATTTTTGAAAGAGGTTAAATTATGGGTAAAAAAGAACTGGATATGAAAACACGTAATGCGCTTGGGGGAAGTTTCGTGTCTCTGACCGATGGGTATACGCATTACGAGCTGTCGGGGAAGCGTGACGCCAAAACGGTCGTACTGATACACGGCAATGCAGCGCCCATTTGTTCATGGGATTATACTGTGGGCGCGTTAGTCAACGCAGGTTATCGCGTGCTTCGATACGATGTTTTCGGCCACGGCTATTCCGACCGCCCGAAATATGAGACCTATGACCGGGATCTATACGACAGGCAACTTAGTGAGCTGCTTGAAAAGCTGAATATCAAAACGCCTGTTTACCTTGTCGGTACGTCGCAGGGCGGAAGCATCGCAGCATATTTTGTTGCGCATCATGCCGGGTGCGTTGAAAAGATGGCATTGCTCGCGCCGCTGTATGATGAGTTTGATGGCCAAAAGAATGTCGCATTCATTAAATCGAAATTGGGCTCAATGCTGATGAAGCTGGCAGGCGACAAGGCGTTTGCCAACCCGTCCAGAGTGCTTTATTCGGATGAGAAAAAGCAGGAGCTGGCGGACAAGCTGATGAAACAGCTTGCGTTCGAAGGAAAAAGAAGAGCGGTGCTGGCGAACTTGAGAGGGAACTCCGTTGAAGACGCATCGGAATATTATCAGGAGATCAGGAAGCAACAAATCCCGCTTTTTCTGACCTGGGGCGATCATGATAACAGCATTCCAAAATTATCGATGGACCGGCTGATAAATTTGTTGCCCGATACGGAGTTTCATCTGATTCAGGGCGCATCACATTTGGCACACTATGAATTCCCCGAAAAAGTTAACCCACAGCTGATACGCTTTTTTAATGACTCCATTAGGGCTCACCGTTAGGTATCCCTCAGGTATCGCTAAGAGCAGCCATGACAGAGAAGTCAGCAGCATAGCCGGAAAATTGAAAAAATTATAGATGTATAGGGGAGGGGCGGCATGCCTGATAAACACCTTTTGCATAAAGACTATATTTCATTACGCGCGCTTGGGCCATTTATATGGCGATAGGTGAGGAAGGAAACCGGCATAAATAGCCGGTCGTAATGCAATCCTTCCTCGTATCCTATCGTTCCTTTTCCACTAATGTCTCATACAGTGTATCAACTGTTTTGATATTGCATCTTCAACATCGATGAAAATATACCCTGATTTTCTTTCAGCTCTTGGGGCGTACCAGTCTCTGCAATCTTGCCGTCTTTGATCACAATAATTTTATCAGCTCCTGAAACGGTTCGCATCCGGTGGGCAATAATCAGAACCGTCTTGTTCTTTATAAGCTCGCTGAGTGCGCTTTGGATTTTGCTCTCGTTTTCGGCATCAAGCGACGCTGTCGCCTCGTCAAGCAAAATAATCGGTGCGTCTTTCAGAATGGCCCTGGCAATAGATATGCGCTGCCGTTCGCCGCCGGACAGCCTCTCTCCGTTTTCACCGATCAGGGTATCGTATCCCTGCGGAAGCCTTTTTACGAACTCATCGCACATTGCCAATCTCGCAGCCTTTATGACCTCATCATTTGTAGCGTCTTTCCTGCCAAGCCGGATATTGTCCATTACGCTGGAGTTGAACAGTGTTACATCCTGAAACACGATGGAATAATAGTTTAGCAGGGTTTCGGGATCAACCTTGGAGATATCCTCTCCTCCCAAGGTAATGACACCTTTGTCAATATCCCAGAAGCGCGCGGACAGCTTCGCCACTGTGCTCTTTCCCCCGCCTGAAGGCCCAACCAGCGCGGTTACATCACCCTGTTTTGCAGTAAAACTGACATTATTGAGTGTCTGCACGCCTTCAATATACGAGAAATCCACATTATTAAACTCAATATCATAGTTCTTGGGATTGAATTCCGTTTTACCCTCCTGCCTTGGCATTGCGTCCATCTCTTTCATACGCTTTATGCGCACATTCAGAAACAGCAGCAGCGCCAGATTGTCCATTACCTCCATGATCGGGTTATAAATACGTGCCGTTACAACGAGGAAAACTAGATAAGCGAATATACTCACAGATCCTGTGGATAAAAGATATGCACCGGCCAGTATGAGGCTGGGTAGCCCGAGCTTTAAGATCACATAGGAAAAGTTGATCAACGCACCGAGCAACAGCTCTCCTTTGATCAAGAACTTCTCGTAATTGTCCAGCTTTGTGTTTAGCGTTTTCGCATAATCACTTTCCCGGTTATAAGACTTGATTTCATGGACGGAGTCCAGCCCCTCCTGGATATTATCCGAAATATCTCGTTTGACGTGATAAAGCTTTGTGTGCATTTTATTTTGAAACTTTCGAGACAGATAGAATACCAATAGCGCGACCGGAATCACCCAAAATACGGCGAGCGACAGCTGCCAATTGTAAATAAACATCATGACGCCCATGATGAATATCGTCACTGCCGCCGCAAAAATCTGAGGCACCGCGTGAGAAAAGAGCTGCTCGATCTGCGTGGCATCCTCCATGATCGTGGCGCTTAAGTCGGCAATATCCTTTTTTCCAAAGAACGCGAGCGGCAGCTTTCGCAGTGTTTCCGCCAGGCTGATACGCCTGCGGGCGCTTTCTTCGTAAATTCGGGTGTAGGTCGAATCGTATTGAAAATAGGCGATTATAAACATGACCAGTAAAGCAGCCACAGCCATGATCACATAATAAAGAACGTTGCTTCCCAGGCTGCCCGAAGCATTCAACAGGGCGCCTAGATGTTCATCTAAAAATTGAAAGCCGAATATGACTGGAATCATGAAGCTGATATCCATAATCACCGACCAAATGATTGAAACAAAAAGGTTTTTCGCACCTTTTTCAGACATTGCAAATTTGTTCTGAAAAAATTTAAGCATACTGAACTCCTTCCTCTACAGTGTTTTCAGCGCTGATTCTCCACGCAACGGATTGTTGGTATTCGTCCCACATGGTTTTGTAGAGGCCGCCTTTGCTCAGCAGCGCCTCGTGCGTTCCTTCCTCCGCAATCCGTCCATTTTCAATTACGAGGATTCTGTCGACATTGCGCACGCTGGTCAGGCGATGGGCGATCATCAGCGTTGTTTTGCCGCGGCTCAACTCCTTCAGGGCTTTTTGGATCAGATGCTCATTTTCAGGGTCCGCAAAGGCCGTAGCTTCATCCAAAAGCACGATCGGCGCATTTTTGACGATGGCCCGGGCAAGTGCGATTCGCTGCTGCTCTCCCCCCGAAAGATAAGTTCCTTTTGAGCCGATGACCGTATCGAGTCCATTCGGCAACCCTGCGATGATTTCTCGAGACTGCGAAGATTCGATGGCCTTCTCGATTTCTTTCTCCGTGACATTTTCCTTCCCAAACACGATGTTCTCTCTCAGCGAACCTTTAAAGAGCTTTGTATTCTGGAAAACAAAGGATATGTTGTCCATCAGCTCTTTTTTCGGTATTTCCTTCACGTTGATTCCGCCGACCAGGACTTCGCCTTCGTCCGCGTCCCAAAAGCGCGCGGCCAGCCGGGCGATCGTCGTCTTTCCGCCACCCGAAGCCCCAACAAGCGCAATCGTCTCGCCTTCGCTTAATTTAAAGCTGATTCCGTCGGCCGCCCGTTTGTCGGCGCCTTCATATGAAAAGGCAACGTTCTTGAATTCCAAAATGTGTTTTTCTATATGCTTAGGCTTTTGACTGTAGCTCATTTCAGGATAATTGAGAAGGTTATCCAACCTGTCAATCGCCTGCTCCGCAATCATGCTGTTTTGCCGGAAATACATCGACTTCATCAGCAGCATCGTAAAAATCGGTGATATCAAAAGATAGAATATGAAGTTCGAAAGCACAAGGGCGAGATTTTCGCCGTTTCCAATCAAAAGTATCGCCATAGGGATTAGGAAGAACGCGGCAGACTGCATAATAATGGTATAAAACGACATGGGCCTGCGCCAAAGCAGCGTATATGCATGAACCATCTCTTTATACCTGATGATGCTGCTATAGAACCGCTTAAAGGAAAATATGGATTGGCCGAATGTTTTGACAACCGGTATGCCGCGGACATATTCAACGGATTCTGAGCTCATTTCTTCCAAAGAATCAAAATAGCTTTTTTGAAACCGTTTGCCTTCTGCAGTCATCATGAACTGCATTGTGATAAAGCCAAAGATAATTGGGACAAGAGAAGCAAGGCCCATTCGCCAGTCAACAGTCAATATTAGAGCGATAAGAATAATGGGAGAGACGATGGTACCGGCCATGTCCGGCAACTGATGGGCTAAAAACGTATGGGTCGTCCCCGCTCCGTCGTTGACGATCTTTCGCATCTTTCCGCTGGAGTGCTGATCGAAGAAGCCGAGCGGCATGGACATAATTTTTTGCATGCCCAATTTCTGCAGCCCGACCTCCACGCGGAAGGCCGCGAGATGCGAGCTCATCAGCGCACAGAAGTACACCACGACGCCGGCTATCGCGCTTGCAAAAGCCAGCCACGCAAAAGTGCCGACATTCGATACGTCTATCGCCTGAGGGGAAGATAATATATCCCGTGTAATGTACCACACCAGCACAAAAGGCACAATGTTCAGTGCTGCTGAAAGCCCCGACAGCACCAGCGACAAAGGTAGCAGCACTTTCTTTTTGCCCATATAAGGTTTGAACCTTTTTAAGAGAGAGCTCTTCTTGGTTTTTGGCATATGATTTACCTCCTGAATTTGTTTTGTTTATATTTCTCTCAAACTACTTTTAGTGATTAAGCTGTAAAGCGTTTGAGTTATTTTATAGTTAGCTGCTGCTAACCATAGGAGTAAAAAAATTTACCCTTGTCGTTGATGCGCATATAACTTTTCAAAGCCGGATCGAATAAAAACCGCCATCTGCATCGCATAATCATTTGCTTCATTTATATCAGGCTCGTGCAAAACGAGCTCTTCCAAAAAGCTGACGTAGGTAGTGGCAAGCGTATGAACAAACATTTCGCTGATTGTGGCTTTACGGTGATCCGTCTTTGTTATGAACGAGAAAAATTTATGAAAACTCTGTGCGTAAAGCTGAATGATTCTCTCTCTATAATTCTGCAAGCTTGATCCTGCGGAACAAAACAAAAGCATTTTAAAGCTGTCATAATGATTAAATACTACCTGAGCATATCTTTGAAAGCCTTCAATCGTTGCTTGATAAGACTCAAGCGAGCTATCGTTATATTTGGAAGCGAAACAATCGTTATTATTTTTAAATTCACTATCGATAAAGCTCATGGCCGGCTCTGCAATCTCACAGAACAGGGTATCCTTATTATCAAAATAGGAATAAACGGCACCTTTTGTCAGGCCTGCTTTTTCGGCAATATTACGCAGAGACGCTTTTGTATAACCCAGCTCAAGAAACTCTTTGCGGGCAGCACTTATGATCTTTTCTCTGATATCCTCTTTTTTTACCTGCATGCTCTTCCCAACCACTCCTCATGTTGAGGCGCTATCAACCATTCTGCAAAGATTGCTTTGCAGATCCCTGGTAATCTACCCCAATGGCGTTACACGTCTGTCATTGAGAACACTGGAATAATCAATAAATACCAGTGGAATTTATTATACCCCTTGTTTCACATTTTTTCAAGCAGTAGTTTTGCTATTTGGGGCGGGCAATATCATTTTTTCCTTATGCTTTAATAGGAGGTTCTAACAAAGCACATGCCCGGCAGCGCTATTAAGCGCCGACCGGGCATGTGCACTTGTTAATGAATAGTCGTACTATCCGATATGAATGCCAGCGACATTAATGTATCTGCCGCCAGGATAAAAATCATATCCCATCATGACTTCGCTGTTCCATGCCGCATACTCCCGGGTATAGGAAACAGGGATCATCAGGACTTGGCCGGCAACCGTCCCCAACACATCGGAATAGATCTCCTGTACCCTTGCCGGATCGCTTGTGCTGTCCAGCTCAAGGATCAATGCGTTTCCATCTTCCAGAAAGGAAGCGACCTGCATGACGATGGGATCTGCGCCTAAATCAGGGTTCATATTTGTCATAACGGTACTTGGGTCATAGGCTCCGCCATATGTCTGGCACATGCTCATGTCATAATCTCCAGAACCAACAGCGCTATACCATGTCATCATATCTGTGCCGTTTGTAGTGATCTTAAAACCGATTTCAGCCAATTGATCAGCAATGGCCAGAACAGCATCGCCCATGCTACCGATTTGCGTGTAGTAGATCATTGTGAATTCCAGCTTTTGTCCATCCATTTCCCGGATTCCGTCTCCGTCACTATCGAGCCATCCCGCTTCGTCCATAAACTCATTGGCTTTGGCAAGATCATACGCATAAGTCGTCTGGTCCACGTCGCAATAAGGCTCGTCAGCAGCAAACAATGTCTCAGCCGGCTGCTCTATCCCTTGGAAAACAGAAGCGCATAGCGTTTCTTTGTCAAGCGCATAGGCGATGGCCTGACGTACCAATATGTTGTCAAATGGCGCCTTTGAAAGATTCAGCCCGAGATAACGGGTCATTGTTCCTGCCTCGTCCACGGCTGTCCCAAACGCACTGTCGCCGGATAGTTCACTATAGGCATCATAGCTTAAGCAGGAGGTGCCAAGGATCGCGTCTATCTCGCCGTTTCGTAGGGCCAGCACCTTGGCGTCGTTATCCTCGATGACTTTGATCTTAAAGCTGTCCACTTCTGGTGCTTCTCCCCAGTAGTAGGGGTTGCGGACAAACGTATAGGTGGTACCGTCAAAGTCGCCCGCATACATATACGGGCCGGTTCCCATCGTCTGCTCTGCACAGATCTCGTAAGGGGTTTGATCTTGGCTGAAAGCGGCGGGATTCACGATCGCCATAGGATTGCACATAGTAAGGTCGTTGAGCGTAGCATAATACGGCTGTGTCAGTGTCATGACAAAGGTTTTATCATCGGGGGCCTCCATCGAATCGATAATGGCGGAGACTTTGCCGTAAGAGCCAAGATAAGGACCGAGGTTTTGTATAGAACCCTCGAAGCTGGATTTAACAGCCGAGGCGGTTAAATCCGTTCCGTCGGAAAATTTCACGCCGTCACGCAGAGTAAAGGTGTAAGTCAGGCCATCTTCGCTGATATCCCAGTCTGTCGCCAGCTCGCCCTGAATTTCTCCGTTTTCGTCATAACTCACCAGCGTATTGTAGAAATTCTGACCCCAGTACGTCGAGCCGGTATCATTTGAATTGGAAGCCGTGAGGACTGGATAAAAGCCGGCCGTAAATTCCCAGCTTTCCGTCAGGGTAACCGTCGTCTCTTTCACCGGCGCATCGCCGGATTCCGACGAAGATTGCGCTGCTTCGCCGCAGGCGGCTAGACTTAAGCACAGCACACCGGCGACAGCCGTAGCAAATATTCGTTTCAGTTTCATGTCATTTCTCCTTTTGGCAATTAAAATAATATATATCACGCTTAAAAAGCGAAATATCTAAGTTTTCATATTTGTTTCTGCAAGTAGGGATTCCAACAGCAGCCGTGAGTAGGGATGTTTGAAACACTCAATGTCTCCGGAATAGCGAACATTTTCAATAATTTTTCCTTCCTTCATGACCATAATGTTTTGTGCCATAAACAGTGCAACATCTATATCATGCGTAATAAATAAGTACGTATATCCGCGGTCCATCTGCAGTCTTTTTAATAGCTCGAGGATGCTTTTTCGGACGATGACGTCAAGTCCGCTTACCGACTCATCAAATATCAAAATCTGCGGTGAAACAGCAATGGCGCGCGCGATACATACACGTTTCTGCTGTCCGCCCGAAAGCTCATGCGGCTGGCGGCCCAGCAACGCATGAGGCAGGTCCATCTGCTGCATAAGCTCGTTAATCAGCTCTTTTTCCCGCAGCCGTGATACATCCAGAAGATGGCGAATCGGTTCCGCAATGCTGTCATAAACGGTAAACCGGGGATCAAGAGCGCTCTTGCCGTCCTGCAATACCAACTGCATCCGGGTAAACCGCTGCTTTGTTTCTCTCCTGCTTAGAGAGAATAAGCTTTTTTGATTCAGAAGCACATCGCCGGATGTCGGTGGAATCAGCCCCATGAGAAGCCTGGAGAGAGTGCTTTTGCCCGAGCCGCTTTCACCCACAAGCGCGTATGACTTCCTGTCTTTTAGGACAATATTTACACCGTCTACCGCATGGACTGTTTTATTTTCATTTTTTTTGCCTTTTATACTGAAATTCTTGTGCAACGCTTTTGCTTCTAACATGCGAGTTCGCCCCTTTCAGCAGCCGTGCCGGAAAGTCTGGATGCTTCAATAAGCGTACTTGTATAGTTATGCTTTGGCGCAGCAAGCACTTCATGAACTTTTCCTTGTTCCACCATCTGCCCGTCTTTTATCACCAGCAAATCGCCGCCCATGCGGGACGCCACAGCAAAGTCATGTGTGACCAACAGAATGCCCGCTCCCCGTTCACGCAAACGGCACATATTGTCCACTGTTGCATTGCGATTTTCTACGTCCAGCGCCGTTGTCGGTTCGTCGGCCACGATTAGCTTCGCATCCATCATCAGCGCCATTGCGACCAGCACACGCTGTAGCATTCCGCCGGAAAGCGTATACGGATAACTTTTCATAATCTCTACCGTCTGGTTAAGGCCCGCCTCCTTAAGCGCGGCTTCTAATCTCGTATATACCTCTTTGCCCTTAAGTCCAGTATGGAGGCGTAATGTCTCCGCCATTTGACGACCAATCCGCACCGATGGGTTGAGCGCCGTCATTGGGTTTTGGGGGATCAGGGCGATCTGGGCACCGTAAATATTTCTCTGCCGCTTTGGCGACATGGACAACAATTCCTGCCCGTCAAAGATAACTTTTCCCGAAGGTTTAAAACTTCGGCGGTCCAGTATGCCTGTAACGGTTCTGCAAGTCAGAGTTTTTCCGCATCCCGACTGTCCTAAAATAATAAGAGAACATCCTTTTTGCAGCCCAAAGCTTAAGCTTTGAACCAGCGTTTCGCCGGTACTCCGAAGCGTTATGGAAAGACTGTCTACATTCAGCAACATATCGTTATATCTCCTTAGGTTCAAGCATATCCCGCAGGGCTTCGCCGAACAGATTGAAGCCGGCGGCGGTAATCAAAATGCATATACCGGGATAGATTAAAAGTGCCGGATTCGAATATATGCTGGAGCGGGCTTCGTTCAGCATAGCCCCCCATTCTGCAACACCAGCTGGCAACCCCAGCCCCAGAAATGAAAAACTGGAAACCATGATGATTGCCGACGACACGCCAGTACTGACATAGACAAGAAACTGAGGAATGATATTGGGTATTAAGTGTCTGAATACGATTTGAAGCGTACTGCATCCTGCAATACGAGATGCAATGATATAATCCCGCCCCATCTCAATCACCGCGTAGGAACGAACGACACGGGTAAACCATGCCCACATGGCTATGATAATGGCAATGATGATATTCTGCAGTCCGTTTCCAAGTATCCCGATAATCGCTGCGGCAATCAGCAAGGCAGGAAAAGCAATAAAAATATCGCATATCATGATTAATACACGGTCTACCCATTTGCCGGTGCATGCGCTCAAACTACCCAGCAATAACCCGATAACGGACAAAATGAGTATGGTTGGCAAACTCATGCCGATTGAATAGCGTGCTCCGTACAGAAGCCGGGAAAACTCACATCTGCCAAGCTGATCTGTTCCCAGCGGATATTCCGTATCAGGATCCAGAAATTTGTTGCTTACATTTACTTCTTCAGGATCATGCGGTGATAAAACCGGGGCAAATATTGCTGCTGCCAGTATCAGCAATATAAGAAACAATCCTGTGACAGCCTGTGCATTATGTAAAATCCTCTTAAACATTAGTTTCCCTCACGGTCCACGGACAAAGCAAGCGGTTAATTATATCCCCTGCCAAATTCGCAAGTACAAAGACAGCGGCGATGATCATCACACAGGTGGCGACGGCGGTAGCATCTGCGGCAACAACGCAGGCAATCAGATAGGAGCCTGTGCCAGATAATGAGAATACGCTTTCGACAACGGCGCTGCCGGCGATAAGATACCCAAGGTATTGACAGTAAAGTGTCACAATTGGCGGGAGCGCATTTCGCATCACATGATGCAGCAGGATTCTGCCCATGGATAGCCCCCGCGCTTTTGCATAGTCAACGTAATCTCTGTTGAGTTCTCCCAGCAGGGAAGAACGAAAGATCCGGATAAAGCTGCAGATCATAGGAACCGCCAGGGCAAAGGACGGGAGCAGCAGTCCTTTGATGCCCGGGGCAGGAAGCACTGTGAAAATCGGGAGCTTGACCGCAAAGGCCAGTAAAAGCAGAAAGCCCAGCCAAAAGGTCGGCAAGCAGATGCCAAGCATCGTAACGCCTCTTGTCACGTGATCAAGGACACTATTTTTTCGGCGGGCACACAACAGGCTGATCGGAATTGAAACTACAATGATCCATGCAAGGGAAAGGCCCACCAATGCTAAAGTTATGGGAAAGTAAGCGACAAGGTCTTCGCTGATTGGACGGAAGGAGTACACGGAAATCCCAAAATCACCCGTACAAAGGCCGCTCAACCAGTGAAAATATCGGATAATTGTTGGCTTATCAAGCCCTAATTCAACTCGTACCTGTTCGATCATTTCGTCCGTTGCGCCAATAGAACTTTTTCTTGCAATAAGCTCGGCTGGATCGGTATCAGACATTGCGATTAACAGAAAGCTTAATATGCTGACCCCTGCGATTACAATAAAAAACCCTAATAATCGCTTCTTTATGAATGTAGACAAATCGCAACTCCTTATATATTAGTTAGCATACGCTAACCGCCGTGTTTAAATTAATGGCTCACAGTTTGTGAACCTTTGGTTAAGCATAGAATATTATTATTTCAATTATATATATTCATCATGTAATATTTAAGTCGTATAAAATATATAATCTCCCTGCGGTTAGCAAATGCTAACTGGTTAATATCAATATACTGTAGCGTATTTATTTTGTCAATAATAATCCTATAATGTTTCTTTTGCTCAAGGCTTGATTGTTTAGCCAGTTGGCTAATAAACGGAGCCTTACCTTTAAAGCTTGCAGCCATTGTCGCAGGGCATCATTTTGTCCTACCCCAATTTTCTACTCCTCATATTTTAAAGGTATTGACAAAAGCGTATAGCAGCTATATACTATATGTGTGATGAATATGAAGTTTGAACGCAGAAACCGAATCAGTTATACATTGCTGCGCGTTGTCGGGAAAATTTTCGAGATCGACAAGCAAACCAGAGCATACGGGACGGATGTTCAGCTATATGACGCTGAGATTCACATGATCAAGTCCATTAAAGAAAATGAAGGAATCCATGTGACGGGGCTTGCCGATATGCTGGGCGTTACAAAAGGCGCTGTCTCACAGATCATCATGAAGCTGGAGAAAAAGGGGATGATCGTGAAAGACATGGATCCCAAGAACCTCTCAAGGCTCGTGCTGTGTTTGACGCCCAAGGGAGAAACGGCATATGCTCACCATGAAAAATTGCATGAAGAGTTCGACCAGCTTGTTGGCAGCGTGTTGAACGAAACCACAGAGGAAAACAGAGTGTTTTTGAAATCCTTTCTGGATGCTCTGGAAGCGAACATTGACAGCTATCGCAAAGAAGATTGATTTTTTCAGCCAAAGGGTATAGCAGCTAAACTTATGCTGGTCAAAACGCGTTAAAGCGTTTTAAATATATCGAAAGTGTATAGCAACTATACAACATGAAAGGAACAAATAAGATGAGCCAAGACGATCAAAAACTTAGGATCATGCGAGACGAAAAAATACCAAAGGCACTGCTGAAACTGGGGTTGCCTACAATGATTGGTATGCTGGTGAGCGCGCTCTACAGCGTGGTCGATACCTATTTTGTGAGCGGTCTGGGCACAAGCCAGGTGGGAGCGATATCTATTGTATTTCCAATCGTGCAGATCGTGATTGGCCTTGCGATGATGTTCGGAACGGGAGCGGCCTCTTATATATCGCGATTGTTGGGAGAAGGGAACACAAAGCAGGCCAACCACACGGCATCAACGGCGGTCGTGTCCAGCCTTGCTGTCGGAGCTGTCGCAATCGCTGTGGCATTGTGTTTTCTCGACAATATATTGATTGGGTTGGGCGCAACAGAGACGATACTGCCGTATGCCAGCGCTTACGCCGTCATCTACATATCCGGCTCACTCTTCAATATATTCAATGTGACGATGAACAACGTGATTACGGCAGAAGGCGCGGCAAAATTCACCATGATTTCCATGCTGATCGGTGGCGCACTCAACGTGATCCTGGACCCAATATTCATCTATCCCCTGGGCTTTGGAATCGAAGGCGCGGCCATTGCTACCGTGCTGTCGCAGGTGGTCACGACGCTATTCTATGTATGGTACCTGTTACGTAAAAAAGGGTATCTGCGGTTTTCACTGCGCAGCGTTGCTTTCGATGGCACGATTTATGCCCAGATACTCAAGGTGGGCGGCGCAACGCTCGTCTATCAATTACTCACGAGCGTCGCGCTGGCGCTGACAAATACGGCAGCGAGCCAATATGGGGATTCGGCGGTCGCCGGGTTGGGCGTGGTGGCGCGCGTCATGACAATAGGTTCATATGTCGTGTTCGGCTATATGAAAGGGTTCCAGCCCGTTGCCGGATATAATTACGGGGCTAAAAAGTATGGTCGTCTGAAGGATGCGATAAAGCTGTCGCTCATTGGGTCAACGGTGTTCTGTATTGTTGTGGCGCTGATTATGATCATAATCCCTGAGCAGATCGTATCTTTGTTTGGCAAGGACGATGCAACGATGATACAAATCGGAGTTCAGGCGCTCCGGGCGAATGGCATTATGTTTGCATTCTTTGGATTTGAGATGGTATTTATGGCGCTGTTTCTGGCACTGGGACGCGGAAAGGAAGGCGGCTTGCTCAGCATTAGCCGTCAAGGACTGTGCTTTATACCGGCTATATTGATCATGCCGGCGCTACTTGGCATTTCGGGGATCATCTATGCGCAGCCGGTTGCGGATCTGCTGACGGTCATATTGACAGCGATATTTGCGGTTATGCTGAGCAGGCAACTTAAAGTATTGAGAGAGCGTTCAAATCAGATTGAAGAACGAATGGAGGAAGCTTTATGAGGCTAACAAGCATATGGGCAGTCATGCTCAATAACAGGGCCAAAAAGGATTCGCAATTGGTACTTAATAGCCTTAATATTCACCCCGGAGCCGTTATCGCCGATATCGGCTCTGGTGGTGGATACTTCACCTTTGAATTGGCGAAGCGTACCGGGGCAGGTGGAAAGGTGTTTGCGGTGGATACCAATATATCTCTTTTAAAAACCATTGAAAAGGCAACGAAAAAGAAGCGGGTAAACAATATTGAAACGGTGATCGGGCATGAAGACGACTGCCCCTTGCAAAAGGAGAGCTGCGATTTGGTATTCATGCGCAACGTGTTCCATCATATTAAAAACCCGGTTTCCTACTTTAAAAAGCTGCGGGAAGCCATAAGAACTGAGGGCAGGATTGCGATTATTGATTGGGACAGTACAGCCCGCGGGTATGTGGGATGTGCGGGACACACAACGCCGGAAACGAAAATACAACAGATTATGCAAGAAGCCGGATTCGAGCCTGTAAATTCATACAGGTTTTTGAAAGGACAGTCGTTTAATGTTTTCACAAAACGAATTAACTGAACGTATTCCCTTGATCGAGAAGACTATTTGAAACAATACTGATAATATTTAAGAGGCAGCGCCAAAGGAACAGTTATTGCACGATAAATGGAGAACCGTCTTAATCAATATGGCCTTGCAAACATAAATATCGGGTAGCTTGCACTTTCCCATAAATCGCGCACGACAACGCATCCCCTGCTGCTGCTCGCTTCAATGGCTTTGCCGTCTCCGACATAGATGCCGACATGGTGTATCTCATTCCACCTGCCGCAACCGGGGCAACTAAGGTTCTGCCAGAAGATCAGATCGCCGGCCTGGAGTTCGCTTATGCCAACGGCTTTGCCGTTTTCAATACACCACTTCGCCTGTCCCGCAGCGTTGGTGTACATGATGGAGCCAAGCTCGGGATCAACCTCTTTGATGGCCCAATAAGCTAAACCTGAGCAGTCAAACTTATATGGGCCTTTTGCGCCCATAACGTAGGGCGCGCCCAACTTTGTTATAGCAACCTTTACGACCTCTGCGCCCTCGGTGCCCACCGGCAGGTTGGATATGATCTCCGTCAGATCAGCGCCACCAAGCAGATCAACGCCGAGAAGCTCCGCGTAAAGGGTATAGTAATCGGGGGACATCATTTCATCCGCAATTTCAATCTGCTCGGAAGTAAACCCGTAGGCCGCAGAGCCCTCCTCATAGGTCAGGCTGTTGACCTTGACATAGATGATCAGCGTGGTATGAGTGACGGTTTCTTCCTCGTCGTCATCGCCCGTAACCGTGGTTTCTTCGGACACGGTTTCCGTACGTGTATACAGCTTGTTCATTTCATTAAATACATTTCTCAGTTCGTCTACTTTCTCAGGCGTGATGGTGATGACCTCCACGTTTTCACCCATGTACCTGACGGCAAATACGGTCAACACATCCGTCCAGTTGTTGCAGACCGCACTGTCGCCGTCTATATCGCCTTCATAAATAATCTTGACTTCATCATATGAACCGCTCGAGGAAAGCTCATCGATTTTACCGTCTATCTTTGCCTGAAAATCTGTGTTAATCTCAGTGACGGCCTGACTTATCGGAATGCCGTCGCCCGTTTCATCCGAAAAGAAAATGCCAAACGCCGAGCCGAGGATGAGCGCAATGACGGCTACCACAATAATGATAAGGACGGCTAACCATCCGCCTGCCGCGATTGCCACAACGAGCGCCTTGACCGTAGCAATAATCGCTTTAACAATCGCCGTTACGGCTTTGGCAGTTGCTTTAGCCCCGGCAGCAGCCGCTTTTGCCGCTGCGCGGGCAGCACGAGCGGCCATCTGCGCGGCTCGTGCTGTAGCATGCGCCGTTTTCTGAGCCGTCTTTGCCGTACGTTGTGCCGTTTTAACAGCCCTTTGTCCTGTCTTCACGGTATTCCCCATAGCTTTTACGGTTTTTTGCGCGGTTTTCACCGTGCCTTTTCCGGCAGCTTCTGCGGTTTGCGTCGTCTGCTTGGCAGATTGCCCCGAATACCGTGCATTTTGAGCTGTTCGGTGTGCGCCCTGCGCGGTATGCCGTGCGCGTTCCCGACCGGCACGGTAAGCGTTACTCCCAGATGAAGAAGAGGAACGGCTTCCCGTTCCTCTTTCAATCTCACGTTTCTGTTTATGCGTTTCCCGAACCTTTTGGGCAAGTTGTTTGCCGCGATGCTGCACCTCCCGCCCGGTGCGATGCACGGTATCGTCGGTGGTGCGCTCTAAACGGTTTTCAGCGTATTGCTCCGGCGATTCACCCATTGGTTGTGAGTATTCCGCCGCTTCCTGTGCATTTTTGTATGTTTGCTCAATAGATTTGTGTAAAAGCTCTCTAGGCATTTTTGTGGATTGGGAAAGTTCTCGCGGCGTTTTTTCTGAGGGTTTGGTTTTTATATCTTTCAAATAAATCACCTCCAAAAGGGTATAAAAATAGCGCCCTCAAAGGGACGCTGCTCAATAAAACTAAATCATTATTTTCCGTATTTTATATAAAGAGCATTTACGAACATCGCTAAACATATTATCCCAAATGCCGTCTCAAATAAAGCTATAATCTTTATCCCTAAAATCTGCATTACTCCATAAAACGATCCTACAAATGCAGAGGAAGAAAGCAGAATACTTTCACCGATATTGTATAAAGAGTTTGAAAATGACGACCAAACGAATACTGATGAAGATTCAATTAGAGGATAGAAACTACCCGTTATGCAAATCACTATAGAAAAGACGAGTATTAATATTGCTGCAAAGATAAAAATTCTAAAAGGTTTATAACCAAACCCTGTGGTAGCTTTCAAGAAATACTGAGGAATTCTTTTATACCACTTCAATCCATTTATTCTTTTATTCAACATCTTATAATTTGCGTGCGCTCTTAATTCAACATTACCATCGGAATTGGCTGATTTTTCAATAAGCATCCATTTTTCTGTTTTATCACAATTATCACAGAAGAAATTTTCTGAAAACCTAAAAGCATAGTCAATAATGCTATTCACGATTATTATATCCTCAATACATCCATCACCTTGGGCATATATATTATCAATTTTGGCATCGTCAATTTTTACTAGCTCAAACTGTGCGAATAGCTTTAAAGCCTGCAGATAAGTGTTTTCCCAAATATGAAGTTGTCCAATTTTTTTATTACCTCTAGATATATTACCTATTATAGCTTGTTTAATTTTTGTACCTTGTATGTTTAATCTTTGTGTTTTTACATTAACTCGCAGTTTTTCGATTGTACATTCCCGAATATCAATTGAATCAACATCTGTAAAATTATTAACCTCTGGGGGCTTGGTCATATCATTTGGTGTTCCAACTGTGAGTTCTCCAATGCTACAATGCCCAATTAATAATTTGTTACTGTTTACCTGCATTGTGTCGATCATATACTGTCCAACAATATCGAGGTTTGTTTCAGTACATTTTAAAAGGTTGATATGTGATTGAGTGTTAATAAAACCTTTCATATATACAGTATCTGACAAAGTATAATCTTTTATTATTATACTAATGTTGTTAGCACTAAAAAGAAAATAACAACAGTTAACATCCTGTTTGTTAAATGAAAACCCATCCATTAGTCTTTCAATTAACCTATCACAAATTTCAATTGAAGTATCAGTAAATTGTATTTCTTTACTCAAAGGCTCTTTTTGTGACTTTAGATATAGATCGATTTTAAGCAAGCTAACTTCCATAAAAGCACTTCCCAGATATTATATACATTTATTATATCATATCGTGGCAACTAATGTATCCAATCATAGTTGCCACGATAGATTATGTTACTCCAATATCTCCTGTATTTCGCCCGGCTTGGTGCTCATCAGCCCGTATAGCTTTGTATGCTTCGGGAAGTTGTCCACGAAAGGCACAATGCTGTTGCCGCATTTTAAAAGCCCCTTGCCAAAGCCCACGTTGGTGATGTACGAGAGCTGATTATCGCTGATATGCAGTAGTTTGGCCAGCTCAGCACGGTCGGTGGGGGCCTGGTTGAGCATGACGAGGTATTCGGAGTTGGCCAGCATGGTGCGGGCGGTCAGGGATTTCAGGCAGTCCTCGACGTTCTGCGTAATGCCGGTCGCCAGTGCGCCGTCCTTGCGGAACTGCTTCCACGATTCCGCGAAAAACACGGACGAAAGCTCGTTGGAGAAGAAGATATGCATTTCGTCAAGGAAGATGTGTGTGCGGACGCCGCGCTCGCGGTTCTGCGCCACGCGGTTGCGGATGGCATCAGTCATTACCAGCATACCCGGCATACGAAGCTGCTTACCGAGGTCACGGATACCGTAGGCAATCAGCCGGTTATGCACGTCCACGTTCGTCTGGTGAGCGAACATATTGAGGTTGCCCTGCGACACCATCTCCAGCGCGAGCGCCAATTCCTTCGCCTGCGGCTCGCTCTGCCGTTTCAGCTCTGCGTGCAGATCCACCAGCGTCGGCGGCTGGATAGTGTAGTCGCTGGCAAGATATTCGCGGTAAACGCTCGTCAGGCAGCGGTCAATGATGGATTTATCCTCGGCTCGCAGCTTGCCCGAACCACCCATCAGCTGCTCGAAAAACGACAGCACGAATTCACTCTTGGCGATCAGGGGGGTTTCGCTGTCGCCATACCCCAGCGCCAGGTCGAGCGCATTGATATGATTAAGCGACGTGGGCGAAAGGTTAACCACCGCGCCGCCGAGAGCGGAGACCAGCGAGGTGTATTCGTTCTGCGGGTCGCCAATGATGATATCGTCGTTTGTACCTAACAGCAGGAAGATTATTTCGCGCTTGGCAAAGAAGCTCTTGCCGCTGCCCGATACGCCCAGGATAAACCCGTTGCCGTTGATAAGCAGCTTGCGGTTGGCGATAATCAGGTTATGGCTAATGGCGTTCATGCCGCAGTATGTTCCGCCCGCGTCCATGATCTCGTGCGCGCGGAACGGCATTACCACCGCCATGCTCTCGGTAGTGAGCGTGCGGATGGCGTTGATCTTGCGCAGACCATACGGCAGCGCGGTGTTGAGCCCGTCCAACTGCTGATACTTAAGCCCGACAATCTGGCAGAGGTGCTTGCGTGCTACGGACAGCAGCGCCTCGGTGTCGCGGTCAAGCTGCTCTTTGCTGTCGGCAGTATGCACAACGGTCACCAGCCCAAACATCATGCGCTGGTCACGCGTGGTGAGGTCGTCCAGAAACTCCTTTGCCTCCTTGCGCTGCCAGTTGGTGATGTTGGTCTCAATGCCAAGCAGCTTGTTTTCCACCTCGCGCACCGCCTCGTCGGTCGGGATGGGGATGATGTCCAGCGAGAAGAACAGATTGCGGTTGAGCTCGCACAGCTCAGCCATCAAACTGTCCTTGATATACGAAGCGTAATCCTTCAGGAACAGCACGCGCCCGAACCGGTTACCCATAATGAAATGATCCTTCTCGAAGCTGAGCACATCCGGGCAGATGGTGTCCTTGAAGCTGTGGCCTCGGCGCATCATATCTCTTAAGTCGATATGATAATTTTCTTCCTCACCTGTCCGGAAGAAATCGTGAAAGATGCGCAGCCGCTCAATCGCATCCAGTTCCTCACAAACGGAGGAAAGCTGCGCAAGGTGCGAGGTGAGATCAGCGCCCATACGATTGAAATAGCTGCGCGCCTCGTCTATGTCCTTGGTCACGGTGGACACCGTGATGTAGCGTTCCTGCACAATGCTGTTGCTCACGTCCGTTACCTTGCTCATGAGCATCTCATTGTACTCGCGCCGGTAACCGTCAAACTGGTTGCTTTGCATGGGCAGCAGGATGGAGCTCTCAAAAGCCTGCTTGTTGAGCTGCCGGTTGCATATGGTAATCTTCGTTGTGGCATTGGAATCCAGAGCGTTCAGAAATTCGGAATAGTCCAGAAACATAGCCGTCTTGTCGTCCTTGCTGGCGATGGCGTAGTTAATGTCGGAAAACCGCCAGCACTTTGAATATTTGTTACCCACCATCCAGATGCCATCTGTCCATATCCGTTTGATGGGAATGGTCTGTTGCACGCTGCGCGGGATGTTGATCCGCTCCTTGTCCTGCATGAAGATGCGCCTTAATGCCTTAATCATGGTGCTTGCCTCCTTTGATAATGATTTCTTTGAGCGCCGCATAGTAGATGTTCTCACTCTGGAACGTCAGGCGTTTCGGCATGAGGAATTCCGACTTGACGTAGGCGGCGATGAACTGCTCGGCGCTCATGCCGTTGTACTTCACAAAGCCCAGCGCGCCGAACGGCACAGCTCCCAATATGCACAGCCACGATACCGTTTCCGTGCCCAGCGTATCCCGCAGACCAAAGTACAGGCCTACGGCGACTGCAATAGCCAGCAGGGAAAAGACAAGCTGGCGCAGGTTAAGACCGAAGAAAATGGCCTCCTGATAATCGCGTATCTCGCGGTTGATTTTGACTTCCATATACATCCTCCTGATTCATTACATTTAAAAGCCGTCTTGGCTGAGTTATATTACCTCGACGGTTCGTTTCGTCTTTTGATTTGTTTCTGATACTCATTGATCAGCTTATCCACCCTTTGACTTTGCTCCAGTATCTCCTGATTGTCCGATATAGGGATGCCTTTTTGTATGGCTTTCTCAATAAGATTGTTCAGGCGGGCTTTTTCAGTTGCTAACTCTTTATCAATTTTAGATTTCATGGTTCCTCCCTGTATTGGCGATAGACTTTACATTTTTGAAAGAACATCCGAAAATAGTAATAGAAAGGAGGGATAGTGTTATGATGTATGCATCCATCGCCGTATTTCTGCTTATGGTTCTGCTAAATCTGCTGTTCAAGATCGCATCTTTTTTTCGACTGGGTATCCCATTGCTTTATGCACTGGCAGTGCCTATCATTTTTCCGGATTGGGTTCAGGAGCAGGAGACACTGGCAACCCTCATTTTTCTCGGGCTTATTGCGCTAGTCATCCTGAGCTGGATCGTTACGATTCGAAAGAGGATTCTGCGCAAACGGCGGGAAAACGAAGTCTCTTTATAGCCCCATCATCTCTTATCTTTAGAACGAAAAGCGTCCAGATAGTGAAAACACCGTCCAGACGCTTGTTTCAAAGATATTACAGCAGTTATTGTGTTTTTCGTGTAAAGAACGTGGCTTACTCAAGCCGT
>JAEWTL010000075.1 GCA_023459495.1 Bacillota bacterium
CCTCCTTTGGTAGTTTTAGTTGCGGTTGGCGAAACCTTCCCTAATTCTACCTTTGGAGGTTCTTTCATTCAATCGCTAAAGCTATCCTCTCTTCCACACGCTCAGCGTGTGGTTTTTTCTACGATAACAGAAAGAAGCGGGGATGTCTTCCCCGCTTCTTCGTTCGTTGGTTATTTCTCTTCCAGTTCTGCCGGTACTTCTCCCGGCTTTGCCGTTTCCTTTTCCTTGCCAAGATATTCCGGCAGCTGCATGCCCGCCATATTGAACAACTCGTTCATGGGCGGTATGCTTTTCATCAGGCCCGACAGGAAGTTGGCCGTGGATGAATCGCCTTTGCCGTTGCCGCTGTCCCAAACCGTGACCTTGTCGATCTTGAGGTTCTTGATGGCCTCGACCTGAACCTTGACGATATCCTCCATCTTGTCAGCGATCATCATGCGCACTGCCGCGTCGGAGTCTCCGTTCGCCGCACCGATGATCTGCTTGAAGCCTTGTGCCTGCTTGACGAGCACCTCGTTGATACCACGGGCCTGTGCTTCCATTTTAGCGAATATCGCATCCGCTTCACCCTTGGCCATACGGCGGGCTTTCTCGGCTTCGGCTTCCGCCTCAATCTCCACCCGGCGCTTGTCGATTTCGGCCTTGACGATGATATCGGCTTCCTTTGAAGCCTGCTCGCGGCTGGCACGCTGCTTTTCAGCCGCTTCTTCTGCAGCATAGGCTTCCTGCAGCGCTTTTGCGGTCTGCACCTTCTCGGCAGCGGTCGCGCGGCGCAGCGCCTCGGCCTCGCGTTCACGGCGCAGCGCGTCGGAATTGGCGATGGTGATCTTGGCGGTGTTTTCGCCCTCGATGGCCTGCGAGTTGGCTTCCGCCACGTTGATACGCTGGTCCTTCTGTGCAAGCGCTTCGCCGATGGCACCGTCTCTGTCCTTCTCCGCAACGCTCTTTTTGGCGTCGTTGATGGCCTTGGCCGCAGCTTCCTTACCCAGTGCCTGAATGTAACCCGACTCGTCGTTAATGTCCGTGACGTTCACGTTGATGAGTCGAAGACCAATCTTTTTGAGTTCTGTCTCCACATTGGACGATACCGCTTCAAGGAACAGATCGCGGTCGGTGTTGATCTCTTCGATGTCCATCGTCGCGACAACCAGACGCAACTGACCGAAGATGATGTCCTTGGCAAGCTCCTCAATTTCCTTGAGGCCAAGGCCCAACAAGCGTTCCGCCGCGTTCTGCATGATCCCCGTCTCGGTAGATATGCCGACCGTGAACCTTGACGGCACGTCGATACGGATGTTCTGCTTGGACAGTGCGTTGGTTAAGTCCACAGTGATCGACATGGGCGTGAGGCTTAAGAAAGCATAGTCCTGAAACAACGGCCAGATGAACGCCGCGCCGCCGTGAATGCACTTGGCGCTGCGGGAGCCACCGTCGTGTCCCCGGCCCACCTTACCGTAGATGACCATGACGCGGTCGGACGGGCATTTCTTGTATCGCGCCAGCACCGCGATGAACGTAGTAAACAGCAGCAGCGCTGCCACAATGATGAGTATGATCGTCCCTGGACCCATATTTTAACCCTCCTTTACTTTTTCACAATCAGCGTATTGCCCATATTGCCGACGACCTGAACTGTCTCGCCGGTGGCAAGCCTTTTTTCCTCGTCCGTGACGGCCTCGGCTTCCACAAGCCGTTCCTGAATCGTAACCATAACCTTGCCTGCTCCGGCACGCGACGCCGGAATTGGGATATACACGCGCGCACTCTGCCCCACCGCATTGCTGTAGCGAATGTTGCCGCTGTCCTGCATGCGGCGCACCGCATAAAACATCAGTCCGATGAGCAACATTGCCGCAAGGCCTGCGGCAAACGATATCGCAAGGATCGCGGGTACGCTCAGCGTGGTATCATACAGCGCAAAACCCGTCCAGCCGAATATGCAGAAGAACGCAACAATGCCGCGCAGCGTGAAGAATCTGAAACCGCCTATCGCATCGCCCGGCTCATCGGGATGCCCATCCGTATGGCCGTCATGGCCCACGTCGTGGATGTCCATATCATGAACGTCGATATCCTGCGCATCCATGTCGCCCGAGTCCGTATCTTCACCGTGTCCGCCCAGCCCCACAAATGTAAGGATGGCTTGAATGATCATGATGATTGTAAACGGGACCGCGGCGCACAAAAAAACCTGCTGCAACACAGAGAGTGCGTTCCACCATTCCGCCATGTCGTTGCCCTCCTTGAATGTTTTACATATTATAACACACTTCGCGTGTATATGGGTGAGTATTTTATAATTATTTATTGCAAGACCCATCCGGCGCTGCAACCTTTGTATTTACTGATACAATATGATTATCCAGCAGAAAAATGACTTCTATATTCACTTAGGTTTGTTAAAATCAGCCCTGACATGCTGCTGATAAAACACTTTTATAACAAATGCTTAAGAAAAAAAGAAGCGCAGGCCGCGCTTCCGTCCGTCAGTCCATCAGGCCTTCGTCATATACGGTTTTGGCAAAACTGTGCGCATATGATTCAAACCGCTTGCCGTTGAGATAATCGAAGCCTTGGCCGGTTCCGGTCTCAAACACGATGGTGTCAAGCCACAGGCACAGATTTAACGCGCCAAAGTTCTTGTTGAACCGGGCGTCGCCATACTGATCGTCTCCCAGCACCGGCAGCCCGGCATAAGCGAGATGCGCCCGCACCTGATGCAATCCATTGGTGATCGGCCGTGCGCGCAGCAGCGTCATGTGGTCGCCCTGGGCCAGAGTTTCATAGCGTGTTACAATGGGCTTGGCTTCCTTGCGAACCTTGCCAAGTATCGTGGCACGAAGCCCCGCTTTATCCTTCGTGTGATACGCGAGAAGCTCTTCCTTATCTTTCGCATGCCCTCTCACCGGGCAGATGTAGTAGCGCGCAATCCGGCGCTGCGCCAGCGCCTCGGAAAGAAACAGATACGCTTCCTCATGCTTGGCAATGATCAGCAGACCACTCGTATATTGATCGAGCGGATAAACCAGATAAGGCAGAATCAGTGCTTCCAGATTATATTCTCCGCGCTCTTTCATGAAGCCTTCTGCCATGGTAAGCGCATTGGGTTCGCCGTTCTCCGATATGGACAGCAGCCCGGCAGGCTTGTCCAGCACCATCATGTTCTCGTCCTGAAAAATCACCTCAGGCGTAAGGTCAATGCCGAGCAAATCTCCGGCAGCATAGATACGCACCTCGTCGCCTTCCTTGACTGCATCGTCAGCGAATGCTTCCTTGCCGTTAATTGTAACGGCCTTCGTCTTGAACACCCGCGTCATCGCTTTATTGTTGTATTCCGGGAAAAGCTGTTCGATCAAATCGAAAAGCTCAACTCCGTCGTGGTCTTTCTCCGCAGTAAATAAAACCATGCCGCCCTCCTCCAATATATACACCCAGTTTGATACTATAACAGGCTCCTCTTTTCGTCAAGGCGGCAAAACCTTCCCTCTCTTTTACGCAAAGAGCGAAAGAATTGTGAACAAGTCCTCCTGCCGTTTTACATCCCGCCTTTTTATGATATAATCGAGCAGGATTATCCGGTAACGGAGGATTTTATGATTTGGCGTAACCGACCGCTTATGGTAACGATCATCGTGGTCATCGTGCTTTTCGTCGTGCTGGTCATCACGGCGGGTGATAACAATATGACAGGCTCCGAAAGCTTGGTGGGGCGGCTGCTTTCACCGGTGCAGAACGGGCTTTATTCCGCTACGGAATCCGTGGGCGACTTCTTTTCGCGCATGTTCGCCGGTTCGGATCTGGCGGAACAGAATCAGGAGCTGGAAGCCCGCGTGGCGGAACTTGAGGCGCGTTTGCAGGACTATGAGGAACTGAAGCAGGAAAACGATCGCCTGAAAACGCTTACCAACTTTGTAACGGAAAATACAGAGCTGACCTATGTCGGCGCGAAAGTGATCGGCACTACACCGGGTCACTGGTTTAATCTGTTTGTGCTGGATGCCGGTTTAAAGGATGGCATTGCTGTGGACATGCCCGTCGTCACGGGCGACGGCCTTGTAGGGCGCGTCGTACATTGTGGCCCGAATTTCTGCCGGGTTATGGCCATCATCAATTCCAGCAGCGGCGTATCCGCCATCGTGGAACGTACCCGCGACCATGGTATCGTAAAAGGCACGGTATCATCCGGCGATGAAAACAAGCTTCTGTCGCTCGCCAACCTGCCACTCGACGCGGATCTTGTGCCGGGCGATACGGTCATCACCTCCGGCCTGTCCGGCGTGTTCCCCAAAGGCATCCCCATCGGCGAGATCACTGAAGTAAGTCCGAGCAGCGACGGCATGAGCAACGAAGCAGTTGTTACGCCCTGGGTGGATTTTGAGCATCTGGAGGAGGTCCTCGTCATCACGAGCGAGCTCGTGGATATAGAAGAGGCCTTGGGAGAATGAGATACATCGTACTCGCCGCTATCGTGGTGATCAATCTCATATTCACCGGCGCGGTGTTCCCCAACATCAACATCGCTGACTTGGCGCCCGACCTTATTGTCTGTACCATGGCGTCCATAGCCATACTCGAAAAGCGCATGACAGGCGCGGTCATCGGCCTAATTTGCGGGCTGGTGTTGGACCTGTTGTTTTCCGGTGCGATCGGTTTTTTTGCGCTGCCCTACTTAATCACCGGCGCTGTTTTATATCCAGTCGTTAAACAGATATCATTCATTGATCGTTTTTTGGTACCCATGGGAGTCGCCGCAGGCGCATATCTCCTACGCGACATCCTTTCGGCCTTGCTCACTTATATGCTGGGCAGCACATTCTCACTGGGCCATATGATCATACGCTATATACTTCCCGAGATGCTTCTTACAGCCGTATTTATGATTCCAGTCCATCTGCTTCTTTCGCGCATCTACCGTTCACCTTCCGTCCGTCCCCAAAACACGGAGGAGTTCAAGCGATTGTAAAATACCAATGCCGCGGCTGCGGACTTGCATTTTGGAGGTGCCATGGAATATCACGACCATCCGCCGGAAAAAAACACTATAGATATCAAACGTTGGGAACCGGCAACGTCCTCGCCTGAGTCAGAGAACAAGCCCCGCCCTCCCAAGCAGAGCAAAGCAGAAAAGCAAAAAGAACGTGCCGAGCTTAAGGCCCGGATGACACGGGAGGTGCGACGTCTTCGTCAAAAAAATGAGCAGGAGCAGTTGCGAAAAAAATCCCGCAGGCGGACACTCGAGAGGCTTTCATCCCCTGAGCAACGGCAGGCTTTCATTGTAAAATGCCGTGCAGAAGACCGTGCTGCAGCGCAGGCAAAGAAAGCGGAAGCCGAGGCGCGCCAGCGTGAAATTGCCGAACTACCGCCCGCTGAACGCAAGGAAGCCTTTCGCGAGAATCGGTTTCAGCAAAAGGTACAACGCAAGGCGTCTCCGGCGTATATCCCGCTCCAAGTACTGAAATACGCTTTATTGGCTGCGTTCGCCGCGGGCCTCGTCTATGTGGGCATCATCGCGTACGGCGTTTTCTTCGACAACTCCTATGCATTCAATAACACCGCCAGTGCGGTATCTAGCAGCCACCAGCCACAGTATTCTTCAACCATTTCAGATGGCGTCGATCCATACAGCCTGCTGCTCTCACAGGCTGATCTCGATTTTATGAAGGATCGCGTAAACATACTCGTGATGGGCGTGGACAATAATGCGGACCGGGAGGGTGATTGGGGCACGGGCCGCACGGACACGATGCTTCTCGTATCAATCAACTTTAAAACATACGAAGCTTCTATCATATCGCTGCCGCGGGACAGCTTTGTCTGGATCTACAACGAAGATTACCGCGGCAAGCTCAATGGTGCGTTCAGCATGGGCGGCGGCTTCAATGGCGACGGCTTTGAATGCGCGATGAACACCGTTTCCATGGTTTTGGGCGGCATCCCCGTCAACAATTATGTTTGCTTCGATATGGACGTGGTGATGGACGTTGTTGATGCGATGGGCGGCATCGACTATGACGTGGACGTATCGTTCAATCTGGACGGGCGCTCACTCAATGAGGGCTTGCAACACCTGGATGGACAGCAGGTACTGGATTACTGCCGCGTGCGTGAGAACATCACGGGCGGTACAGACATTGCGCGCACAGCTCGCCAGCGCAAGATGATTATGGCCATATTTTCCTACATGAAGACAAACGGGCAACTGAAGGATATCCCCGGGATCTACTCGGCGGTTGCGTCCAACATTTATACGGACCTGACTTTTGAGCAGATCACATCGCTCGCGGCGTTTTCGCTGAAGCTTGACTCCCAAAACCTGCATGACTATCTGCTGCCCGGCAAGTACCTGGATAAGTTTGAGGGCGGGAGTTTCTGGGGCATTGATCAGGACAAGAAACAGGCTATGGTCTACGAAATATTCGGCCAGACCATCCAAATCGATCCAAACGATGATGTCGATACGCTGCTCGCGTTGAAGGCGCAAAAGGATCAGGCCATCGTGGACGGTCAGGCGGCGTTAGCCACGGTGAAGAGTTATGTCTCAGCGAATAGCGGCCTGATCTCATCCGATCTGCAAAGTCAATACAACACACTGAAAAAGACGCTTGAGGATGCGATGGCCGCAAAGAATCCAAAGGACATTAAATCCACAATCGCCCCCATCACAGACGCAACCAAGGAACTGCTCTACTGGCTCGAGCATAAGCTTAAGCCTGCTGTGGAGTCTGCGACTCCAACGCCAACCCCCGAACCATCCGATTCGGCAGAGCCTTCCGAGTCAACCATGCCTTCCGAATCAGCGACTTCCTCCGCGACGGCGACACCCTCCTCCTCAACCACCAACCCATAATCTCAAACAAAGACAAAAGCCGTACGGGGCGCGTACGGCTTTTTTTGCGCATCCATGCGCAAAGCATAAAGGAGCATAAAGCGGTTGCTGGGTATGATTGTCACCAAACGGCAGAAAATTATACCTCTTAAAAATTTATTTGTTGCCGGACAGGCGCGGTTTTTTGTATACTAATACTACACGGTTTGCTATAATATTTTTAATTATTCCATCGGACGAGGTGTAAAATGATCGAAATCAGACAAGTCACCGAGAAAAAGGACTTAAAAAAGTTCCTGAACTTTCCGGACAAGCTGTACAAAGGTGAAAAAAACTTCGTTCCTGATCTCAAATCCGACGAATTCTCAATGTATTTTCCCGAAACCAACTTCGCTTTTGAGTACTGTGACGCCAAATTCTTTCTTGCATATAAAGATGGGCAGATCGTTGGCCGCATCGGGGCCATCGTGAACAAACGCGCCAACGAACTTTGGAACCAGAAACAGATTCGGATCACTCGCGCGGATTTCATCGACGACCTTGCGGTTTCCGGCGCGCTGTTTGACGCGGTGGAAACCTGGGCAAAGGAGCTTGGCCTGACAGAGGCGCACGGTCCTTTGGGCTTTACTGATCTTGACAAGGAAGGCCTGCTCATTGAAGGCTTTGACCGCATGGGCACCACTGTGACCATTTACAACTACCCGTACTATCAGAAGCATTTTGAAGCGCACGGCTACGGCAAAGCCACCGATTGGGTGGAATACCGCATCAAGGTTCCTGAAAAGGGCGATACCCGCGTCGCCCGTGTCAGCGAGCTGGCCAAAAAGGTGATGGCCCGTTCCAACGTGCACTTCTTCAATATCAAGAAAATCAGGGAAGCCAAGCCCGTGGTGGTTCAGTTATTTGATCTGCTGAGCGAGTGCTATAAGGACCTCTATGGCGTGGTGCCTTATACAGAGAAGGTTGCCAAGGATTATCTTCGGCGCTTTACCCCTCTGCTCAACCCCAAATACGCCAAGTTCATCGTGGACGAGCATGACAAGCTGGTGGCTTTCGGATTGGCTGCGCCCTCACTGGCGCAGGCTTTCCAGAAATCTCACGGCCGCATGTTTCCACTTGGTTGGGCTTATCTGCTGGACGCCCTCAATCATCCCAGCGAGCTTGAGCTTTACCTCGTCGCCGTCCATCCGGACTACCAGAAAGCGGGCCTTGCCGCCCTGCTGCTGAACGAGGTCGCCGCGTCGGCCATTGAAGACGGCGTCAGATTTGCAGAGTCCTCCCCCGAGTTGGAGGATAACCTGAAGGTTCAGGAGCTATGGAAAAGCTTCGACGTAGAGCAGCACAAGCGCCGCCGCTGCTTCATCAAAACCATCATCTGATACATACCAAAAGCCGGGAATTTTTCCCGGCTCAGGTTAATGACAAACGCCCCGTTTTCAGCAGAAAACGGGGCGTAGTATGTTTAACAGTAACAAAGTTCTGCCTGAATAACGACGCTGAATAGTCTTCGTAAAAGAGACAAAAGTCGCCCGTC
>JAEWTL010000076.1 GCA_023459495.1 Bacillota bacterium
CCCATCATCTCTTATCTTTAGAACGAAAAGCGTCCAGATAGTGAAAACACCGTCCAGACGCTTGTTTCAAAGATATTACAGCAGTTATTGTGTTTTTCGTGTAAAGAACGTGGCTTACTCAAGCCGTCGCTGACTGAGTAATGCTTTCAGTTTTTTGTTCTCAATCCTCAAGCTTTCCAACTCGACAAGCTGATTGATAAGCATTTTCTTTTCCTCCCTCAATTTTTGGATTTCCTGCCGCAACTCGCGTTCCCGGTCACGAACCGACGTATCAGGCACAGCCAATTCCTGCGCCTGTACTTTTGTAACTGCCCGTAAGCTCTTAATACGCTCCCGCAGGACAGAATTGTTGTAAAGCGTAGTTGTGGATACGCCGGATAGCTCCGAAACCGCCTTAAAATTGATTTTCTTGGTCTTCGAGCGTTTCAGGGCGTCAATCGCTTGGTTCACTTTTACTTCGGTGTCGCTTTTCAGGGCGGCGGTGTATTTCAACAGCCCGCTGATATTTCGCTTTGATTTTTTACTCATTTGCCTGTCCCTCCAATTCCGCAACCAACGGCCTGAGATGTTGATAACGGGAATACTGAATCTGCCATTGCCGCTCATGACCCAAGCGTTTCGTGCGTTCCATTTCCTGCTCCATCAGCTCCAATTCTCTTTTCAGGACAGGCAGAAAGCTGATTTCCGTAATATAATTGGGGCAATTGTAGAAGAAACAACCGTCCCCGTTGGAACAGTTGCCACGCCGGTAGTCGTAAAGGCATACGCCGCCGGGAAGCGGATTGAAGCTAAGAGATTCAGACAATTCCGCAATGATGCTGTCAATATCACGCCCGGTCTTGCCCCGAAACAGAGCCGCAACTTTGGCTTTGATTTCATTTGCACTGATTCCGGCGATTTTTGCGTTTGGCGACAAAATCATCTGAGAATAAATCTCCTTAACCTCATTTTCCTGCAAGGTCAGATAGTGGCAGGTCATTTCAATCGACACATGGGCAAACTGCTTCATCACATAGGAGATGGGGATTTTCCGCACAATAAGCTGTTTCACAAAAGTTGCCCGAAACTGGTGGGATTTCAGGGGATATAGCTCACCGCCAGCACCACGAATATTACATCTACGGATGAACGTCCTGATCCGATTTTTGCTCCAATTCAAGGTGCCTGGAACATTGATTCCTTGGTTGCGCATTAAAAACAGTTCTGTAAGCCCGCTTTCAGCCCTCAGGGCCGCTGTATGCCGTTCCAATTCTTTAATGGTGCCTACCACCAACTCGTTTGCGAAAACCCGGTGGATAATCGGTTCACCTTTCACCGTCTTTGACAGCGACACCTCAAAATACGCCGGGCTGTTTTCCACTTGATGCAGACATCCGTTTTTGATTGACAACACCTCGCTGATTCTAAGCCCGGTTTGACTTTGAATGATGATTCCGCATTTCGTTAGAATGTCACTCGTATTGTACGCTTTGTAGTTCATGACGCAGCGCATAATCTCATCGAAAACATCGTCTGGAATGGGCTTCACGCTTTTGTTGGTGTTTTCATCTTTGCCTGAACCCCATATTTCTCTGGCGGTCGCTCCGGTCAGTACATCTTCGGAAGGCACAAGCCAGCCCTTGATTTGCCCGACACGAATCATATCCTCCACGGCAAAGGAAGCTAAATAGGAAGTCCGCTTGCCAATCCCACACTCTGATTTCAGCCACATCGCAAAGGTCAGCAACGTCTGTGTCGTTATCTTGGCAAGAGAATAAATGCCGTTGATTTGGCAGAACCGCAAAAAGTAAGCGAGGCTGTTCATTGCGCCGACCGTACTCTGCGCTTTCACCTGCCCCAACTTGTAATACATATACTGTTTGATGATAAATTTCAGTTGAACGCTTTTAATTCCACCGAATTTCAGCTTTTTACGGGACGGTGACTGACTCTTTTGAGGGATAAGCGGGGATAAGTCCCAAATATCGTCCCGAAACCGGCTATTGCCAATCATAATGTCTGAGTCCGCTGTCTGCGGGATACGGTATAAGGCTTCATTGCTCATTTTTCAATTCCTCCAGCCGGTGAATGATCTCTTTCAGTGCAAGGGTCACGGGAACGATGTGTGCGGCGTAGTGCGCTCCGTAAATATTGGAATCCAACATCTCCTGAAGCTCTGCCAAGTGCCGTTTGTGAATTTCCAAATCCTCCAGCGTTGTGATATACCGGCTGCACAGGTAGCACTTTTGGCGGCTCAGAAAATGTCCGCATGGTTTGCCATCTTTTATCGGGAGGGTGCAATAGCCGTCACTCAGCCGAGCTTTGCCTGTACAGTTTCCCTGGAACCACTGTAGTTCCGATTGGTCTGGCATCTCCGCATTGCCGACTTGCTGAATATTGCCCAAAATACCGATTTTGGAAAACATTTCGGCGCGGTTGGCATCCTTCACATCTGCATAGTATTTTCTCGTAGTAGCTGGCGAAGCGTGCCCCAGCACCTCCTGAATCACCTTGATGTTCGTGCCTTTGGACAGCATATCGGTAGCAAGAGTTCTGCGAAACATATGGGATTTGATTCTGAAAATATTCCCGCCGCTGTCGCGGATGTCATGTTTTTCACTGAATGCGCCGCACCATTTTGTGAAGACCTGTTTTGATACTGTGACAACCGGCTTTTTATGCGTTCCGATTTTCGGTTCATAGATAAACAGGTGGTCTTCTTCTACGCCCGTCGCTCTTTCATGGATTGATTCAGTAAGCCTGAGCAGACGATCAACGGCCCTCTTGCATTCGATGGGAACAGGCATATTGTCCCGGCTTCTACGGTTTTTGTGATCGAACCAGGAGATGGTGTAGCCGGAAATTGGATGCTCGGATATGCAATCGGTCTGCAGTAGCAGCAGATCGCCGACACGCATCCCGGTACACTCCAAAATGACGATGCCGTATTTCAGATAGGGATTGTCCTCAGCTTTCAACGCCTCATTGACGGCTTGCAGAATTTCATCAGGGATAAAGTCGATTTTCAATCTGCCGTAAACCTGTCTGTACTCATTTCCGGTAAAAATCTGCCTTTCCGGCACAGCATCCGGCAGGAAAACATGGCACCAGTCCACAAGGGTTTTTAATGCCGAAAAGCAGTTGCTTTGATAGCAATAGGACAAATTTTTACCTGTCAACGGGGATAAATAAACCCGCAGGAAAGAGCGGTAATCGTCCACAATGCTGTTGCTTAAATCCAGTAACGAGTAGATCCCGCTTTGACGGCAAAAGGCATCTAAATACTTAAACCGCCATAAGGATTCCCGCAGCCCTTTCGGCACTCTGTTCCCGGTTCGGTAATTCGTCCAGATATACTCTTTGACCACGGCCTTGATTTCTTCACTGTCAAAGAAGGAAAAGTCAAATTTGTATTCCTGACGATAGTTTTGAGAATCCCTGTCGCTGTCAGTAAGCCGCCACACATCGGAAGATGGAAAGTTATTCACTTCGGTCACCTCCCGTCATCACGGAGGAAGCCCAGTATTTGCCTAAACTTTCAGCGATATAGGTGGTGCTGAGGGTCACATATTTCTGCGTTGTGGTAATATGCTTATGCCCGGCCAGTATCCGAACCACGCTGAAATCCATGCCGCTCTCCACAAGCCTTGTGACAAATGTGTGGCGGGTATCATGGAATTTGAAATCAATCCCGATTTTCTTTCCGGCTCGCTTGAACACCTCATACAGTCCACGGTAGGAAATCGGCTTGTTTTGCTGATGGGGATGCTGTGTGGTAAAAACGTAGCTGTGTTCTGCTTTTACAAATGAACGGTGATCCATGATGTAGTCGTCCAACTCTGCCAGCAATTCCGTGGGGATATAGATGTCCCGATAGCGCCCCTTGGACTTCACATGATGAAGCACGCTGATTTGGCTTGCAAAGTCCGGCACGGGAATGTCCTCAATTTTTAAGGCTAACGCTTCGCTGATTCTTGCTCCGCTTTGAATCAGAAATTTGAAAATCAGCCTGTCCCGTACAGTCCGCAATACTTCATACATCTTCTGAATCTCGGTTGCGGTGAACAGGTGGACGTGATAATCGCTTTCCTTGATTTTGAAAATAGATTGTTTGGTATAGTTATTTTTCCGCGTGTGATAAAGGATGCCACGGAAAATACTGTTCGGGCTGTTCACGTCCCTGGTTACAACCGGGTTGGTGATGCCGTTCATCGCCGCCTGATAGCAGTAGAACCCGTATACCGTCCCAATCATCCGATTGATGGTGGCAGGGGTGCGCTTGCTTTCCACGTTCAGTAATGCCATCCACTCGTCCGGCGAACGCAGGTACTCCACATACTCCCGAATCATGGTTACATCAATTCGCTCATATTTCCAGTTGCGTTGTTCCAAAAACTCAAAGAAAATCTTCAGGTCCCTGGCGTAGGCTTTAATCGTGTTCTTTGCCCGTCCTCGAAGCGCCTGGTATTCCAGATACTCGTTGACAGGCTGAACCAGGCTCATGTGTTGATCCAAGAGGACGAAGCCTGATTCCGTCCCGTTGGATACCTTGTGTAGTTCCATACATTTCCCCCTTTACGTTGTTGGTATGCCAATATCGACACACATACCAGTATAAAGGAGAAAGCAAACGAACAGGGCGGTACAGGATAATTACACGGACAGCAGCCCTCTTAAACCATCATTTTAAGAAGTGTAAAGGACGATAGAAGCTCATATACAGAGGGATTTACCACCCGTATGACAGCTCTACGTCCTTTACACTAAAGTTATGAAAATAACAT
>JAEWTL010000077.1 GCA_023459495.1 Bacillota bacterium
TGGACGGGCGACTTTTGTCTCTTTTACGAAGACTATTCAGCGTCGTTATTCAGGCAGAACTTTGTTACTGTTAAACATACTACGCCCCGTTTTCTGCTGAAAACGGGGCGTTTGTCATTAACCTGAGCAGGCCGAGGCCTGCCTTTATGATATGCTATTTCCGCATGGGCGGCATGGGCATACTGTAGCGTTTTTTGTTTTCAAGATAATCCTGTACCAGCCGCAATGCTTCGCCAAAGCGCTGGAAATGAACAACTTCTCTCTCCCTCAGGAATTTCAGCGGCTCGATGATATCGGGATCGTCCGCCATATTGATGAGGTATTCATAAGTAGCGCGCGCTTTCTGTTCCGCCGCCATATCCTCGTGTAGATCGGCAATGGGGTCTCCCTTGGACTGCAGCGCCGCCGCAGTAAAGGGTACGCCTGCAGCGCTGACCGGGTAGACTGCCTTGTCATGGTCCACATAATAAGGCGCAGCGCCGCTCTCCTTGATTTCCCGCATGGTCGCGCCTTCGGTGAGCTGGCGTACCATTGCCCCCACCATTTCCAGGTGGCCAAGCTCTTTCGCGCCATCATGTTGGACTATATCAGTATGTACATTTTTTCGGACCGGTATAATATTACTGTTGCATTTTTGAGATTTTCGCGCATATAATACGAATACGAACATTAGTTCTTGTTGGAGAGATTAGTATGGGACGCCGAGTTATTCTTCATTCTGATATGAACGGCTTCTACGCTTCGGTGGAATGCCTTCATAGACCGTCGATACGCAATTACCCCGTTGTGGTGGGCGGTGATGAAGCGGCACGCCACGGCATTGTTTTGGCTAAGAACAATCTAGCTAAACCATATGGTATCAAAACCGGTGAGACGCTCTGGCAGGCGAGAGATAAATGTCCATCACTTGTCGTAGTCCCACCGAACTATCCAATGTATCTCCGTTACGCTCGCCTTGCGCGCCGGATTTACGCGGACTATACAGGCCGGATTGAGCCTTTTGGCCTGGATGAAGCATGGTTGGATGTTTCTGAAGATGATGGCGAGTCGATCGCAAACGAGATCCGCGACCGCATCAAAAACGAGCTTGGTGTTACCGCATCCGTAGGCGTATCATTCAACAAAATTTTTGCGAAGCTAGGCAGCGACTATAAAAAACCCGACGCCACAACTGTGATCACCGAGGATAATTTCAAGGATATCGTCTGGCCTCTGCCGGTAGGTGACTTGCTCTATGTTGGCCATGCGACAAAGGCAAAGCTGGAGCGCGTCGGCATCACCACAATCGGAAAGTTGGCTCAGGCTCCCCCGTCGATGCTTCAAGGCATGTTTGGAAAGGTAGGCGGAGTCCTATATAACTTTGCTAATGGGCTGGATCAGTCCCCCGTTACCCCTATGGGCGAAGAGGCTATGATCAAATCTATTGGCAATGGAATAACGACGCCACGTGACCTCACCTGTGATGATGATGTTAAGATCATATTATTCGTTTTATGTGAAAGCATAGCCGCGCGTTTAGCAGAGCACGGTTTCATGGCTCGTACCGTGGCAATCTATATACGAGATAACGAGCTTTACGGGATCGAGCGCCAGGCAAAGCAGACCCGGCCCACTTGTATCTCCGGAGAAATTGTCGCCGCAGCCATGAATTTATTCCAACAACACTATCGCTGGTATAAACCGATCAGGGGCTTGAGTGTACGCTGCTCCGACCTTATCCCTGCAAGCGCACCGCAGCAGCTTTCAATTTTCGGAGACGAAGAATGTCGTCAGAAACGGGAAGAGCTTGACCGTACCGTAGAGCGCTTACGCCATCGGTTCGGCCATAACGTGGTTCAGCGAGCCTCGCTTCTGATGGATACTCCGCTCGGCGGCATTAACCCGAAAGGCGATCACATTATTCATCCGGTCGGTTTCTTTAAGGAGAGCATGGGATGATTGATATGGTTAATCGAACTTACGAGAATGAGGATAAAGTATACGTGAAAGTTGAGGCTGTGTTTTTCCCGGATGGCCAGCTATATCCCAAAGCCTTTTGGTGGGAAAGCGGCCGCCGTTTTGAAATTGACCAGGTTCTCGATGTTTGCCGTGCAGCAAGCTTAAAAGCTGGCGGCATTGGTATACGCTATAACTGCATGGTGAGGAGTCGTCAGGTATTCCTATATTATGAAGAGGATCGCTGGTTTATGGAGAGAAAACAATAGAGAATGCTATCGATCTTCCGGCAGATTTCTCTATTGTTTTATAAATTTAATAGTTGTTGATGCGCATGCATTATTTCTTAGGGCTTTTCTTTTTGTCAATAACTTTATGTACATTGATAAGTGGTAGCGTTAATGCAGGTACCAATCCCGCTTGCGCAGTTATGCTGGTAATTAATGATCTGGATAATTGATATAGTACCATTACCCCATTTAGTTCTAGCATTTTTTTAAAAACATCTTCCGGTGTTTCTTCATTTGTTTTAAAAACTCCTGTATAAACCATATTTAAAGAAGAAAAGACGCCTTCCTTCTCCAATAGATCAGCATTGACTTGAAGGTCTACCCCGCCGTATAGACATCCATCTGCCTTTCCTATTTTGCTAAGTGTATAGTCTATCTTCATTTCTCCCTCTACATCAGGACGGCTAGCTGGCGGTTTATTAATTTCTATATTAAATTTCCTCACATAGCTATCGACAAACTCGATGGAAGCCTTGATATTATTTACGTCCATATTATGCCACCGCATCCCTTGTCCAATTAGTATCGTCGTCGAAGGACAAGATATCCTTCTCATCAAAATTCCAGTTGGTATCACAACTATCTTGTCTTTTAAAAATAATATCAAACGTAAAATTTAACTTATCAGCAATTTTGCTTAACTGTTCTACTGTATAGTTATATACCCCGCTTTCAAGCTTGGAAACCATGGCTTGTGTAACTTCCAATCTTTCGGCCAATTCTTTTTGTGTTAGGTTTTCACTTTCTCTGTACTTAAAAATAGCGGTAGATATTTTATAAAAAACATCGTACATACTAATGGTAGCCTTATCTCTCTCATCAACTTCTTTGAAAACATCCCAAGCATTTTCAAGATTAACCATTTAGAACCTCCTTTAACCGACTTTCTGCAATTACGGCCGCATCCTTATACTCAATAGCCCTACCGTTCTTTCCGCTCTTCTCTTCAAAAGCTGAAAGTAAAATGACTACAGTTGGATTATCGTCAGTGACGTAAAAGAGTATTCTCAAGTTCGGTTCTTTTGCGTTTATAAATTTTATCTTATTGAATTTCGTATTTGATTTCAACGGATCATACCACTTTGTTCTGTTTCGAAAAGTACGAATATTATCTTCCATATAGCGTAATCTTGCTTCATATTGTGAAATACAAAGATTTCTATCGTGAAATCTCCCGTAAATTTCTAGCAATTCTTCCTTACATTTAGGATGAATTCTTAGTCCCACTTTCTTAAGTTTTATGTCCAATATGTTCCCTTTATTCACTTTGAACACTCCGATATTATAACTTATAAGTTATAATTGCAAGATAGTGCGACATTTTTAACACTTTTTTAACATAATAACATAAAAAAATAATTACTTTTGCTATTATACCATATTGTTGTATATATACCACAGTTTTTAATATTTATCAAATAAAAAAATAAGCCTCTCGGTATGATGCCGAGAGGCTTATCTCATGAACTTGGCCAGAAAGATATCAGGCTGCATCCCTCACTCTTTGCTTTTGACGAATACCTGCTTGTACGCCTGGTTCACATATACGGTTACTCCGGCTACGAGGATGCCCTGTATCGCACTATCAATATTCCATCCCAGTATCCACATTGCCGCAATTACGCCAAGAATTAAAAGCGTAAACGGTATAATCCAGTCGGGTATATTCGGAATTTTCTTCATAAATAACCCGACTATGTACAGTGCAGGAATAAGGTAATAAACCCCTTCCGCAATGTACGACAAGAAGCCTCCGCTGTCAGCTTCTTCGATCCCATCTGATGCGAATGCAACCGAACTGCATAGCAGCACGATCATGAGCGCCATCAGCGCGATCATCAATACTTTTTTCATTGTCTCCTCACTTTCTTTATTTGATTTCGGCCAGCTTTGCGCTGGCCTGTTTAAGGACAAAAGTTCCCACTTTGCTATGAGTTTTTTCGAATTTTTCTATAGCCGTTGAAAGTTCTCCATTGCTTGTCCCTGTTTTCACCGCCCGAGCAGTTTCCAGTACTACGTCTCCCATATCAAGCCTGTGCTCACAAAATAGAAATTCACGCTCTGCGCTTTCCTTGTGTCTTGCCTCTGTCCTTTTTTCCATACGGGCGAATCGGGCTAACAAAAGGCCAGTAAGCACTGACAATAGTGCGCCTATAAACAGCATGACTATTCCCTCTGTTGTCATCTGGCCACCGCCTACGCCATAAGCGAAGCCCATGTTTTGGGGCCGCATACGCCATCGACGGTCAAACCGTGCGCGTTCTGGTATCCACGGACAGCGAAAGCGGTCTGTGGTCCATAACTGCCATCAATCTCTCCGGGATCAAACCCTGCAGCTTTAAGAGCCTCCTGGACGGCGGTAACATCATCACCGTACATATAAGGTTTCCCGGCGTTGCGCAGCGCACGCTTGTACTTGATCTCAACAGTTGCTTTTGCTTTGGCTGCTCCATCAAACAGCGCTGCCCACGTCTTGGGTCCGCATACGCCATCAACTGTAAGACCATTGGTTTTTTGGAATGCTCGGACTGCAGATTCAGTTATAGGCCCGTAGTTGCCGCCCAGGGATCCTTTGAAGTAACCGAGTTCACCAAGTCTTGTCTGCACCCGAAGCACGTCTGCACCGTTAAGATACGGAACGCCTTTATTCTTCAGTGCACGCCAGTATTGCGCTTCCTGCGGTACTTCTACGCCGCCCACGATGATGCTCGCAAACTGATCGTCCGACAAGAACCGTCGAATGCACATGAATAGAGACTTGTTCCATGTAATTTCTGAGAAGTTGACTTTGGAGTTATTCTCTTTTGCGCCGCTATGTAAAATGCGTGCATCATCATACTTGGCTGAGACATGCCCGGTGATCTTCGCACTGCTCGTATGGTAGAAAAACAGATCAAGCGGGCGGGCCGAGTACACATTATCGAAGTCTTCTGAGATCGTCGTGCCCAGTATGCTTTTGTACGCGGCGTCAGAGAAATTGCCGATATCGATACCGAACCAGATGTATATAGCGATGCGCCAAAGCTCCTCGCAATCAACCACCTCATCCATACACATGTCTTTTGCGCCGTATTTCCATCCGATGAACTTTTCAACGAATGTGAGAACGAGGTTAGTTCCTGTCGGATACGTCGTGTTCAGAACTTCATCCAGTGCAGCAATAACCGGGCCCGTCGGAGAATGATGCTTCAAACATCTTTCGCGGATAGCATTTTTGTCTAGCATTTTTATTACCTCTTTTCGTGAAATAAAAAAGCGGTTCTACACCGCTAAGGTACAATTGAGTATCTTTACCTGAGCCTTTTTATTATTCAGTTTTAGAGTGCGTTACGGTATATTTAAAGCATGCGGTCCCGTATCAGATGGAAGCGCCTTTCGGTACCTCGTTCTCTCTTAGTTCTCTATGCTGTTTTTTTCCACATGTAACAAGTGATATATGGCGGCAGATTATTATGCGCCTCACCCCCGCCGCCTACAATAATGTCAAACCCACCCGTAAAATTGGTATTATAACTAGCGGCAGTAGTATTAATATTTATTCTACTTTCTCCTCCTCCTGTTGATTTATTCCATGACATTTGTGTCCCACCAGCAGTTATGTTTACTGATGGAATTTCATTTGACGCAAGTATATGTGTCTTTTCTCCGCCCGTCTTTTCAACCGTATTAAATTCCGCTTGTGCGGCATCTATGCCAACAGGCACACGTCCACTACCCCAAAGTATCCATGTTCCACCATATTCCTCCGAAGGGTTTGTGTCTGATATCGACGTTATAATATCGCCAATTCTATGCATTGCATGCTTTACGGCGGTTATCATCCCGGCGATATTTTCTTCCGCCGTCGCAAGCCGCGCATCAAATCCCGCTATCAGCGCCAGCGAAACAGCAAGCTCCGAGAACTCGCTCGTACTCTCGATTGCCGAGGTACTATCGACACTTGGCTGCACGGTGATGGTAAACTCCTGCGACCGCACGTGTTTTCCGTCTGCAAAAATATCGATCCAGCAGCGCAGCTTACCCGCCACAGCGCAGGTTTGCTCCGTGATCACGTACGATACTTCGCCCGCTGCGCCATCAACCACCGTGCATGCGTTGTATAGCACAGTACCATCCGGCTTGATGGCATAGAACACTACGCTCGCGCCGGCGACGTTCACCGTAAGCCCTCCGGATTTAAGGTATATGGTAAGCTGCCTGGCGTCTGCCTCGTACTGCACCGCCGTGATCGGCTCCTTCAGCTGCTTCCACAGGTCGAGCGCAATCTGCTTGGTTATCATCGTTGTGCCTCCTTATAGATATGTTTTCGTTCCGTTTTTTACATAATACGGGCCTGTCTGGTCGGAACCAATCGCATGATTTGTGCTTCCTGGAGCGCGGACGTAAGAGTCGCCCGAATGCAACCACATGCGTACAATATTTCCCGAATCCCTTATTATCGTTTCTCCCGTTGGTGTAAAAAAAATTCTAGAGACCGAATTCTGATCTCTATAAATTAATCCTCCATCAGGATACAATATCAGCCTACCGCCTGTATTTGTTCCGAATATTGTGCTTCCATCAGAATATGCTGATATCCTGGCTACAAATTCGCTGATTGAATAATCTTTACGGTAGAGGAGTATGCCGCGATATATATTCCCGCCAATAGTTGAATCACCTATCACTGCATAACAATTATCGTCCTCTCCGCTTGTCAACATACCGCTGATCAGCGCCGCAGCGCCATTTATCACCTTCACGCCGCCGATATACGAACCGTCTGCATAAATTGCGAAGCCATCTTGGGCGTTCTGTTTGACTTCGATCAGCACGCCATCAATTGTCGCCCGTGCGACAAATCCTTCAGTATGGTTAATATAGCAGGCATTATAGACTTCGCCCTCGGTGAGTTTTTCGGACATTTCATTTTTCAGCGCGGATAAATCTAGATCTTGAGCCCACAACGAATCGCTGATCGTATTCATGACCTTGCCCAAAACAATGCTGTTATATTTTTTCGTCAGCGAGTCGTAGTCATAAGATACTACCCGTAAATTTAAATCTGTGGATTTATATTTGCATCTCACGCCATCGCCTATCTGCACGGTTTGCAGAACAGCGAAATTTTTATATTCCTCCGTCTGCGAGAGGTCAATAAACGAAACCGTTGCGCTCTGGATCGGCACATCCACGCCTTTGGTGTACATTTCGGCTACCAACTCGCGCAGCTTGGTATATACAGCCGCTGAATCTGCATATAACACATTCCCGTTATCGTCTGTCGCGCCCACCCGGGCGTCAGAAAACGCGACGGTGCGTACATGTGGTATCGGAGTATCGCTGATTCGCTCGCTGGCGATATAGACCTCAGGAAGCATAAGGACAGCACCATCCGCGTCAAGACCGGTCGGGATAATCCGGTTGGCCAGTTCGTCGTCGTTCTCTTCGTATGTCAGCCCTGTGAGGTTTTTACGATATTCGATCACTGTACTGGTGTCTGTGCCCAGCCTTTCGGGCATATTAATGGTGAAATTATCCCGCTCGATCTCGCCGCCATATACGTTAACAAAGCTGCCGTCCTGCTCACCAATCAGTGCGCCCAAAATAGACATACGCGTGATCATCATATTATTAACTGTGCTGATGTCAGACGTTCCGGTAAAACGCGTTTCGGATATCCCGGCCTGCAATATTTCGCCCAGCGCCTCGTTACCCGTTTTTCCTGTCAATCCGAGGCTTACGATCATGTCCTGCGCACTGTCATACGAGATGTGCCACCCAAAAACCTTTTTCCCGTTGTCAAGCGCCGTAGTCGGGCTCGATAGCCGAAACAGTTGTGGGCCACGTGGCGTGTCTGCTTTCACAATCGCCCCGATGATCACATCATCAATGTATGCCGAAGTTTCCGCCACATCGATCGTGATACTGTACTCACCGTTGATCTCCTCATGCACCACGGCTGCTGAGCATAATATATTTCCGATACCGTTTGCAGCCAGCTGCTCTACGGTGGAATCTGGCGCATATAATCTCATACCCACCTCCAGTTTGGTAATATCTCAACCCCAGTCACGCTTCCATCCCAGCTGATGTTTACGGTTTTTCCAGCATCGATAACGGGATAATCGCCTGTCATTTTGTCATTTGCTAAGGTTTCGCCCTGGTAGCACTCCAGCAGGTCGCCGTCAATCGTGATCGCAGGGCTTATATCTGATAACGCTATTTCCCGATCGCCCACAGTCAGCACGACGGATCCGGATCCCGTAAGTATAATTGTTGGGTACGCCATATAGTTTCCCGGATTGGTAAGTATCAATGGCGATACAACTGCCGAAAAGTGTTCCGGGCTTGTGGCGCGTTTAACTGGATTGCATACAAACTGGATGTCGAACTGATGCCATGCGGCTATGGTATTAATCAGATCAGCTGCGATATCCAGCCTGTAGTCATATACCTTGTCCGGTTCGTTTGAAAACGTGACCGTGCTGCCTTCAAGCAGGAGTTGCGCGATCCGCTCAGGAGGGGACGGATCATTGACGAAAAAACTAACCGTTTTAATAGTCTCGTCATACGAACCATCCCACTGAGTTAAATACCCGGACCGGCCCGGTATAGTTATCAGCGTAACGCGTTTCCGGGCGATCTGTATCGGAGGTATTGCCATCGCGCGGGCGCCATAATCAAGTGTGTCGTTTCCGTCAATCACCACATACATTAAGCCGTTCTCCGTCCTTTCGCCGCCTTCGTCCGTTGAAGCTTATCTGCGAGCCCTTTGGCTATTTTTTCAATATCTTCGTCGCTGCGCACGATCGCTCCCCTGGCATCAATTTGTATAATGGTATCACCGCTCTCTATATCACGCGCAGTTTCCGCATATCTTTGCGGTTCCGCAGACAGGTTATAGATTATTGGAGCAGCTTTCAGCGTAAGTTCGTTCATCGTGTTTACGTAAGCATCATTCGCAGCAGACGCAAAATCCGAGGTTGTCTCCTCCATATTCTCAGTGCGCTGCTCGAAGCCCATCGCATAGCTGTCCGCCGTCTGAGACGCTTCGGCGATCGCTTTTTTTGATGGAGAATGCTGGTCGTAATAATTACGCCAACCGCTATTTGCAGCAGCGGCCAGCGCAGCAGCAGCGGCGTATACTATTGCATACCTGCTCCTCAGCCCGGCAGCATAACTGTCGCCGGTATCGCCAGCCGCCTGCAGCGCCTTATCGGACTTGTCCATGTTTTCAACTAGTTCGTCAAGGCTTTCGTTTATGGCGGCCATGCTGGCGTCAAAGTCGGTTTCCATGTCCGCCACTGTTCCGGCGAACGTTTCTTTCCCTTCCTCTACCAGCCCAAATTTTGCGTTGAGTTCTTCAACATTTTGCCCGCCATCCGCTACAATAGCGGCAAGGATCTTGGCGGACTCTTCAGATCCGTCCGACAGCTTTTGTATAAGCCCCTCATCAACGCCCAGCTCCATCGCTTTTTGAATGTTTGCGCTGTATTCATTCATGAAGGTTATCTGCGAGTCGAGGCTTGCGATAAGATCGGTTATGCTTTGATCGGCAGTGGCATCCAGTTTTTGAAACAAGCCAATCTGCCCGTCAATGCTCTCATATGCCGCATCATATGCCGCCTTGTGAGCCGCGGTAAGCGCATCGATTTCACCTTCGAGCGTCAGCATCTGATCGTATTGTGTTTGCTGTTGTGCAGTTAGTGAGTCTACCGCTACGCCATATTCATCCGTGGTTTCAGATAGATTCGCATATTCATTTTCCGTACTTGAAATTGCGTCTTGAACTTGCAACAATGCAAAATATGTCTGGATATATGCGGTTATCTGCTCCCCATATACTTCGGTGAGTTTCTTTTGAGCGTCTTCATATTCGCTCGTTGTAATTACGCCATCCGATAATATGCCATTGTATAAATCTTGCACATACTGACTTTCAGTTGCATATTTTGCTGCCTCTTTTAAGCTATCGGATAATCCGCTAGTGGCGTTGTTTAAATTATCGGTTGCCTCGTACTCTTTTTCGTATAGATCGGTCAGACGTTTCGACACTGCCTGTAGTCTGGCTTGTTTTAGTCCAGATTCAACAACATCATCGATTGCTTCTTTTTCGAGATTGAGGTTTCCTGTTGCTTCATCAATCGATAGGTTTAACCCGTCATACATGCTGTTAAGCTGGCTGACAATATCCTTCATTCTTGCTTTTTCAGCATTGCTTTGTTTCTCTTTATCCTGCAATGCGAAAAGCTCATCGGTCAATCTCGCCGCCGCCGCTGCATTTGCCTCAATCTTGGTTACGGAGTCTTCGTAGCTTTTACGTGATTCTTCCAGAGTGCCATTTAGCGCCGCGGCTTCTTCATTGAGCTTTTTGGTTTCCTCGTCTGTTTCGGATAACGCAGGTGCAAGTGTAATTAATGCCGCAGTCAGCGATGCAACTGCGGTCACTACAAGAAAAATAGGATTTGCCATCAGTGATGCTGTCATGGCCTTGATTGCGGGTATAACTGTTGCTTTTATAATTGTCGATGAAAAAATTAGCGCTATGGTCAGAACGCCAAGCGCCACGGTTATACCTGTTATTACTGGTACGACCCATTTATTTTTCTCAATAAAATCGTCGATCCAGTCGAGCGCATCAGTGCCCGCGCCGATAAACATCTGCATGGCCGGATTCAGTTGATCGCCGATGGTCACCTTTACCCTGTCAAAAGCATTGTCAAGCAGCTTTAACCGGCTTTCGGTCGTGCTGTATCGGAGCTGTGCTTCAGTGGTAAGCGCCGTATTTTCTTTCCATGCCTTGTTGCCTAGTTCAAGCGTTTCTCGGAACAAATCACCGGCTGATGAAGCTCTGGTGAGCGAGTCTCTTAGCCTCAGTTCGGTAAGCCCTAAATTTTCAAGCAGCACGGTAGCCGTTTCTCCGTGTGCCTCCATGTTACCAAGGCCCTCTGTAAACGCGATTACCGCCTGTGCAGCATCTTCCTTGAATGCTGCCGCAAACTCCGCCGCGCTCATACCGGCAATGCTTGCGAAGTCGGTCAGCTGTTCATTGCCAGTTTGCACAGCAACATTCATCATATTGATGGCTTTGCTGAACGCGCTGCCGCCTGCCTCCGCCTCCAGCCCCACGGATGATAGTGCAGCTGCCATGGCGACGATATCGGCCTGTGACATCCCTGCCTGTGTTCCTGCAGCCGCCAGCCGCAGCGCCATATCCGCTATATCCGCTTCCGTCGTGGCGCTGTTATTGCCTAGCGCGACCACAGCAGATCCAAGTCGATCAAAATCTTCCTGCGCCATTCCGGTGATGTTTGCAAACTTCGCAAACGTCTGTGCCGCTTCTTCTCCGGATAAGTTCGTTGCGACGCCTAGATCTGCCATCGTGGCGGTAAAGTCTACGATATAGTCCTTCGCAATACCCAGTTGTCCTGCGTTCTCCGCGATCCCAGCCAAATCAGATGCAGCGACCGGTATATCGCTCGACAGCTGCTTAAATGCATCCGACATGTCGGATAGCTCTGCGTCTGTCAAATCGGTTGTCTTTTTAACACCGGTTATGGCGCTCTCATAATCAATTGACGCCTCAGTGCATGCAGTAAACGCACCGGCCAGTGCTTCGAGTCCCCTAACTGCACCGGCAGAAACAAGTGCGCTCGCGAGGGTATCCAAACTGCTTGCGGATTTATCGGTTTTGTTCCCAAACTCATCAATGGAGGTGGCGCATTTATCTGTGCTCTTTCTGGCCTCATCAAGGTATTTGTCGTTCTGCTTGATCTCTTCATTGGTTTTATTCAGTTCGACTTGCGCCTTATTGAGAGAGGTCTGCCAGTTGTTCGCGCCTTTTTCAGCAGCGGCAAGCCGCGTCTCGTTTTCCGCCAGTTCGCCTTTAAGCTTCTCAGTTTCAGCGGTCAGCTTGCTCTGCTCAGCAGTGGTGTCTCCCTCGGTCTTTTTAAGCTTTTCAAGGGCATCCTCGTTCGCAGCAATCTTTTGGGTAAGCTCACCATTGCGATCTTTATATGCATCAACCGCAGTCTGCGCGTTCTTATAGGCCGCATTGAGTTCCTTGATTTTTGACGTCTGAGTAGATTGAAGATCAGACAAAGCCTTCTGTTTGGCCGTCAACGCTTCCATGCTGTTCGCATTGGTCTTATACTCGCTCTGTACAAGACCAAGGGCGGATTGATATTTTTTCAGTTCGGCGTTGATGTTGGTGACGGATTGCCTGTATTGAGCCTCCCCGTCGATTGCAATTCTGGTCGAAATAGTGCGCTGTGCCAATATCCTCACCCTCTCTTGGACATCGGCACTGGCACAATGGCGCTGGCACTACTTGTCTTTTATAATGATTTCGAAGCTCTTCCCGCATTTACGCGCTTTGCATTTAACGTAAATGCCTTCGCAGACCGCTTTTTTATCCCGGTATATGGGCATCTTATATCCGCAATGCGGACACTTTATCTTTTCACGGGGTTCCATGTTAATCTCTTTTTATCGGAATCACATTTGAGTTTATGATCGGTATATTTTTCTTGTTGAAGGTGCCAATCTCCATAACGATATACGTCAGTACATCCATACAGTCGCGCAGATCAGGCATTCTGCTGGTAAAAATCTTGCCGAATGCATGGTCATCCTTAAGTGTTTCGTTAATGTAACCTTTGAACAGTTCTATCGCTTCGGCCTCGGTTTTTTCCCCCACCTGATACGATTTCCCGGTATCAACAGCATCTACTTTCAACCTGCTCATCAGCTCATTGTTTTTGGCGTCAATCTCTATTTCAAATTCTGTTCCCGCGATGTCAAGTTTCAACATGCGGTTCCTAAATACAAATCCGCTCATTTTTTCTCCTCCCGTTTGTGATCTTTTTCATATAAGGATACCAGGTCGTTCATAACGCCTGGATTAAGTTCCATGGTTTCTTCCGCTGACAGCCCGACGATTATTCCGTTTCGGATATAGGTCGCTTGCTTGTACCCGTTTTTTTTTGATGTTTCAGTAGCACGAGATCAACCTCTTCCGTCTCCCCTTTGATCTCCCTGACATAACCGATATCCGCCGCGTCGCCGCAAGCCTTCTGCAGATTCAGAAACATATAAGGTGCGGTGTCCAACTGTAGGAACTCTTCCTGCTTGAAAACCGGCGCGTCCAAGATGCCATACTTTCTGCACTTCTGTGCAGCGCATTCCGTGAGTATTTCACTGACGCGCAGTATGTTTTTTGATCCTCCCGCTACCTTCAATGACAGTTCGGGCAATATGCATGGTCCGAACTCTTCCTGCAGCTTAAAAAGCGCGTTGCCGTCATACAAAAAGTAGTACTCTTCTCCCGCTATTTCAGCACTCGTCCCGCGCGCTGCGCCAATAGTAACAACTTTTATTTTTTTGTCCATCTCTTGCTCCTATAACGACGATAAAGGGGGCCGAGGCCCCCGATATCATCTTCCATCATCAGGTCATTTTCAGGCTGTTCGTGTAGGCGGTCACACCGTTGTATGTGATCGCACAGCGGAACTCCACATCCTCATCCTGACTGTCAACGGTCGTGAGCGCGGCTGTATTGTAGCCAGTATACGATGACGTGAGATTTGTCCATACGCCGGCATTGAAATACTGCCATAGGTACGTGATGCCGCTGGTGGGCTCAGGAGAAGACGAGAATATCGAATCAGCCGTGATGACTTCACCTGCTGCGCCAACATCAGCTGCAGATATTGTCCCGCCGATAAGCGAGTTTGTCCCGCCCAGCAGATCAAGGTACGCAATCGCCTCGTCTCGCGTCGCAAACTCCGCCGTATACTGCCATTTCGTAGCAGTATGGAGAGGAGTCATGATCGACCAGTTGATTGTCGTGTTCTGGAGCGTGATGGATCCCGATCTTGTTTGCGCGTTGTCTCCCGGACGCGCTGCTCGTGCTTTCGTGTAATGGATCGCCTCAAAGATCTCCACGCCGTTCCGCAGTATGTTTTTGATATACTGCAACGCGCCGTAAGGCGGTTCATCGTCGGCGCCGTAATCAACCTTGTTGTTGGTTTCCGTATATGTTGCGCCTAATACCGTTGCCGCCGATGGTTTCGGTAAGTCCGTCACCTCCATCGGAATAGCTCCGGACGCAAACTTATCGATCTTCTCTTGCAGTTTATTGTCTCCATACTGCTCGCCTGAAGCGTTTGTAATCGTCAGGTTCCCCGTCACCAGCGGCCCGAGCGACACGGGCGTATCGTACGTTGGCGCTGCCGCAGCCGTTTCTTCCGCCTTAAAAGGCAGAAACCTTGCAAATTCGCTTCCGAATCCTGCCATGATTAATATAAACCTCTTTTCTTCAAAAAAATAAGGCCGTTGGCCTTTGTCGTGTTACAGACTGTTTTGATATTCATGCAGCACCTCTGCAGCTGCGTCCGCCGCTTTCCCCGCGGCCTGCTCGTTTGCCTTTCGCATCCATTGTTTCGCAGGTATATGCCTGGATGGTGCACCGAACTCATGGATAAAAGCAACTTCGGCATTGTTTGCTTTCTGCTCTCCACCGCCGTATGTATACGTCCGGCCATGCTTGCTTCGCTTATATTTCTTCGTGACCATTCGTCCCCTGTATACGTGGTGTACTCCACGGGGGTATACATTGATATAGCGCTCTTGCCCGTTATAACGCATCTTTTTGTCAGCCGTTATGGAATCCCTCATCTTTGCAGTGTCTACTAATCCGAGCGTGTCAATCTCTTTTTTTTGCGACTCAATCACAATCTCGGCTTCTGCTTCCAGCATGTCTTGGATTACGTTTTCAGGTATATTCGCCAGCTCGTCAAAAAAAAGCGTACATTCCTCAAGGCCATCGGTATAGATCATGCAAGATCAACCCCTTCCGCGGCATCCACCTCATACACCCAATGCTGGCCGGCAGCGTTGCTGGCGTCCGTCATATCCGCGTACCCGAATCCCGCCTCATACAGCTTCCGTTTGATCGTCTTTCGGGCCGCTACGCTGTCAAAGTCAGTTGGACAGTAGAAATGTACCTGTATCAGTGCGATCTCATGCTGAGGCCTGTTGTCGCCATGGCCAACGCCAAACGTGTTGTGATTGAATGTGAAGTAAATCGGCTCACTCCCGGCATAGGTATCCGGATAAGTCGGATACCCGAACGATGACAGCGCCGTCTTGATGCGCGACTCCAGACTCATTTAGCGCTCACCTGCCTTTTCACTTTGATCTCCAGCCATTCGTGACGGTTTTCTACATCGTCGATGCTGATGATCTCGTAATAAAGCTTCGCTTTTTCCGTCTCAGTCTTTCCGGAATCCGACGCAAGCAGTAACCGGCATTGCTCAGTAATCAGCGGGCTGTACCTTCCCGTAAGCGTAGCCGGTTCAGTAAGGTCAAGGCGCATCGCCTCAAACACTTCCGCCCCGTGCGCATTCACCCACTTAACACGGTATGTCTTTCCTGTACCGAACACGTTCGCCCATGTTTTTTCGGAATATCCGTTGCCGTTTTGGGCTCCGGTGTGCTCCTCCACGATTACCGGCGTCCGCAGCTCTCCGGCGTTCACAAACTTAGCCATCGCCGTCCTCCTCTGGATCCTCTACTGCGTGCCGAAGCTCCAGCACAAACGAGTTAATCAGCTTCTGCGCGTTCTCCTGGGCGGATACACTTGCGCTACCCGCGAAGGTGCAGCCCCGGTTGTCGTAGAAACAGGAAGCGAGGGCGCACAGGAACAAATCATACTGCGCATTATTCTGAAAATCCGGAATGTCCGCAGTTCTGCATTTGGACTTTGCAGCCTTCAGGCAAAGCTCCGCAATGGTATCTGATGCGTCAGATGGCATCCCAAGATATTCTTTTAACGTAGTGATTTGCAACATATACGCCCGCCTCCTTTAGCTCTTTTAATGCATCGTGATGGAGTTCGTGTAGGCGGTCACGCCGTTGTATGTGATCGCGCAGCGGAACTCCACATCCTCATCCTGACTATCCACGGTCGTGAGAGCGGCTGTGTTATAGCCAGTGTAAGCGCTCGTTAGGTTTGTCCACGTTCCGGCGTTGTTATACTGCCACAAATACGTGATGCCGCTCGACGGCTTGTTGTCGGCGTCAGTGTTGAAATTACCGATAGCCGTCAAAGCTTCACCCGCAAGCGCCGCGGTCGTCGCGGAAGTCGCTACGCCGCCGATGATTGCAACGGCCACGATCGCCAGCCGGAATGCGCTCGCGAGCTTGATCTGGTGGTCGCCCCACGCCGTTAGCACGTAAACGAACATTCCGGTGTCAATGTTCTTGTCGGAATCAAGCACCGCAGCAGGTTCATAGTTCTGCTTTGCGTACCGGAAGTCGCCGACGATCGGGATCGTCGCGCGGTCGTTGAATTCGACCGGCACGCCGAGTACATCCTGCGGCTTTGCGGTGAATAGCTCGCCCGCCGTGTTGGAAAGTGCCTGCACGTAGGCGTACCAATCCGCGGCGCGCATCACAACCGTAGCATTGGCCCTGAACATATCATCCAGATCGCCGAGGGCGGCCATGATCGCCGCCACAACGGTTGTGCCGGTCACGCCCTTGATGCCCTTCATGTAGAAGCTCATATGGGAATGATCATTGTCGGCAGACTTGGCAAAAGCGCGCAGCTTCTCTTTTCTGGCCAGCGCGGACCGCAGCCCGTTTTCAATGGTCGTCACAAGGTTGGTGTCCGTACCGTAAATCACGGTATCGGCAACCTGTATCTTGACCTTCGTCTTGAGACGGCCGTACGTGACCAGATCGGACGATGTCTCGATCTCTTTTGCCGTTTCGGCGTCCACGACATCTTCAAGCAGGTCCTCATCGTCGATCGAGAACATCAGACGCGGCTCCTCAAGGCCCGCAATCTGCGACGTTTCCTCTACGTTGCGCAGGCTGTTTTCTTCGAACGGCTCCGTGATCAGTTCGTTGGAAAGCGTAGACGGCAACAGGTTTGATCCGCTGCCAAAGTCGGCGGAACCAGCCGGGATTGCGCCGAGTCCAGAGTACGTCTTTTTCACTGCGTCTTTGTCGCCAAAGGCTACGCCGCGATAAAATGCCGCTTTGGTCTTGACCGTCTCGTCCTTTTCGGAGTTGCCGGTGGTGGATTTCTGCTGGATGGCCAGCGCCTGCCGCTGCTGCACTTCCATTTCGTCGTGCTGCTTTTCGAGCAGCCCAAAGCGGGTGACGAGATCATCCCTGTGCGTCTGCTTTGTCTTGATCTCCTCCATAGGAGTAGTTGGGTCTGCGGCCTTTTCCGCGATCCATTCGGCGTCCGCTGTGATCTGCGCGCTCAGCGTGGCCATCTTCTCTTTGAGTTCAAACAGTGTTACCTTAGCCATTATTTCTTCCCCTTTATAAATTTTTGGTTTTCGGCGATTATTCTCGCCCGGTCGTTTCGCTCTGCATCATCAGTCAATGCGAGCTGGATCTTCTGCCCGATGGCCTTCAGGTCATCCGGCCTGACTTTTCCGATATCCGCAGTTTTGAAAAGCTCAACCGCATCACAGAGATCATCTGCGCCTTTGGTGACACCGACTCCGCGCTGGGCAGGAACGGCAACGAAAGAAAATTCATATGCTTCCTGCGGGGATTTTAATTCGGCGAAGCATAGTTCCCCGTCGTACTTCTCGCCCTTGATATGGCCAGTTTCGCATTGATACTTCCATGTGCTCCAGTTTAACTTTAGCGGCTTTCCGCATATCGAGCATGTGCACTCGCCCATACGGCATCCTACGGATACCTCTTTTACAATACCGCCTTCAATCGCTTCAATGAGCGGTGTGTTGGCTTCGTTTCGGAGCATATAAGCACTTCCGCGCAAGACGTAAAGCGGTTCCCCGAGCGAGTTCTTCTGACTCATCTCCTCTGTTTCGCAACGGTACAGACGCGCGACCTGCTTTTCAGCCGACCAGCGATGATCAATCAGGCCGCTCTTACCTACGAAGAGCTTTGCGAGCTTATCAAGGCTGGCTTTTGTGAATCGCTCAATGTCGCGGTCAACGTCGTTGTCACAGAGAATCACAGGGAAACAAAAAACGCCTTCCGGCGTAAGCTCCTTATTTGCGTACTGGTTGATCAGGGTAATGTCGGCCTCCGGATTAATTGGCGTCGCCTTCAGGGCTTTGAGCTTATCAATTCTGTCCATCGGTCGGTTCCTTCCTTTCAACTCGCGCTTTCGCTCGGTCTATGTCCTTTCGCAGCGCACTTTCGCGCTGCCGCTGAGGTAGCATGTTATACATACTGGCATTTACGCCGTATTTCTTCGTCTCATCAAGCAACACCTTGTCCATGTCATTCATACTCATCCCTCAACGATAACCGTCTGATCGCCGCCCGTTTTGCCATAATCAATGCCAGAAACAACAGTAGCGGCCACAATCAACCTTGCGATGTCCTCTTTTTTTGTTGCCTTCCCGAGGTCTATGCCTTTCGCCATTTCCTTGAGCTCGGCAAGAGTATTGTTACTGACGAGATCTCTCACGGCATCGGGCAGTTGCTCGCCCGTCTGCTCCACGTCTCCCTTTGCGGTCTGAATAGCCCGCATGAGACTATCCGGCGTGAAGTCTCCCTCATAGTCGTACTCCGGCTTGTAGCCGTTGGCTGTCGCCCATGTCAAAAAGTGATGCGCCAGACGCCACTCTTCCGGAAGTGCGTTCGCTTTGTGGACCTTAAGCCACATTGCGTACAGACTCATTTTTTGTATTCCCATCATTTCCTCCTTGTGTAGTTGGTGATTTATCAGGATTCGCAACGAGATATTCAAGCGTGGTCAGATCGCGTGATACAAGCAGCTTTTCACCTTCCGGCCTGCTATCACGGCCATAATCAGCCATCGCCTGATTTGGAGTCTCAAAGCCGCCGCGCACTGAAATCTGATGAACTTCCGCCCTCGTTTTTGCGTCTGCCCGGAGTATCGCGTCCATATCAAACTTAAAGTGATACCCGCGCCGCCGTTCTTCCTGCGTCAGCAGCTTCCGGTTAAGCTCCTGCTCATATGCCGTCACAATCGGCAGCATCGTCAGCATCAGGAACTCCAGCATCTGCTGTTCTTGAGAACTGAAAGATACGTTCGAGTAATCGCCCAGCAGGTGTGGTGGTATGTTGTAAACCATCGCGACCTTCGACCGGGATATCTTTTCAACCTCAAGCAGTTTTGAATCCACTGGTGACATGTTGAGCGCGGTCGCTTTCAGCCCAGATTCAAGCAAAAGGATATTTCCGCCCGTTTCTCTGTACGTTTGCATTAAAACGTCGATGGTATCTTTCCGCTGTTGTTCTCCCAGGTTTGCCGGTGCCTCCACGACAACCTGCGCGTTTACACCCTTCTCCAATTGCGACCTGCTGAAAGTCTGAATATCCTCGTTATACGAAATCGTATCAAATAGGACACGCACTGGATTTACGCCTTTTATACCATTCGTGCTGATAAACGGTATATGGATGATGTAAAAGCTATGCAGATAATAAACGTTTCCCTTTTCAGGCGTTATTCTGTACCACAGCTCGCTGCTGTCCGTCTCAAGAACCGGCTCGACGCGCAGCGGGTCCAGAGGCTTGATCGCGGCCATGGTTCCGTCCGGATCATATACCTTCATAGCGTATGCGTTGCCCTCCGTACAGCAGCACGCCTCCATCGTCTTGAAAAACTGGCACGACGTCATATAGGTGTTCGGGGATGCGTTGATAATATCATTAAGAGGGCTTTTTATCTGCTTTGACCCCCTGTATAACTGTATCGGCATTGCGGACAGTGCGTTCGCCCGGCGCGTCACTGCTGAGAAGAGCAGCTCACTGTTCTGCAGCGTATAGTCGCTGCGCAGGAAACGCGGCAGCCAGGATGATCCCGTCCTTAATGTTTTTGTCCCGGACGGCGTTTTTACTGCAGCTTTTTTCTTTAGCCGGTCTATTTCGGTCTCCATCGCCTTAATTTTCGCATCTATTTCCTTGCGGGATTGCGAATTAAAAATACCCAAGCAATCATCATCTCCTATCGTCAAGCCGGATCACCGTGGCAAGTTTTTTGTCGCTCGGAATTATCAGCGGGTGCTTGCGCATCCATTCGGTGTGTGCGTCGAGCAACGCCATAAATCCGTCAATTTTTCTGAACTTATGCTGCTTAGTCGGCATATAAGTGGCATTCGGGCCGCGTTTTGTCAGTTTCGTGTTGCCGAGGTACCAATTCAGCAGCGGGTTGTTGTTATGGATTATCTTGCCGTCAATGAACCGCTCTTTCAGGTTGTCCAGCGGCGCGGTCAGCGTCAGCTCGCCTTGCCGGACATCATTCATCACAAACCCATTCTCCCGCATCTTGTTCACCAACATGAACGCCTTTGCCGGATCAAATCCCACGCTGTCGATTGAAAATATCTTGCGCTGCTCCAAAAACCATCCTAAAAGCAGCTCGTACTCGACATATTCGGTATCGACTATCGTCAATACGCCAGCGCTTTCAAGCCGTTTCCAATCGAGCTTTTCATGGTCCTCTTTTACCTTGTTTCGCGGTACCCACGAATGCTCGTGTACAAAGAACCAGTTGTCCGGCAGCGGGATCTCTATGCACGCGGATGTGAAGTCCTGCGACTCGGCAAGGTCGAACCCGCCGTATCCGCTGTATCCCTTGAGTGTTTCCAGCGCTCGGGTCTTGTTGTTCTTGAGTATCGTCGGAGCATCCAACAGTGAAAGCTCGTCCACTTGCGTAAAAACATTCAGTTGCTTGTTGATAAAATCTGAGCGTTCCTGCGGAATGACCTTGCATCGCTCCCACTCGTCGATCAGGTCGTCCAGCAGCAACAGCTCGCCGAGTGAAGGGTTTGCCTTTATCCAGCAGTCCGTATCGTCCGGATCGTCGCCTTCGTCGATCTCGGCAATGTACACAAATATTCTGTCCGCCGCGCGTTTTGCGATCGGCGCTGCGCTGTCCTGTAAATTGCCGCCGATGCTATAAAAATCAAGCACCTGCCCGCCGAGTATGTAATAATCCATCAACGGCCCATCTATGACCGTCCCCAGCGTTGATGTAAATAAAAAAAGCGGTTGTCTCCGCTTCTTTCCCTTTTTCTTGATCCTGTTTATCAGCTTATAGTCTTCGTAGTCCTGCACCTCGTCGAATATTCCGAGGTGCACATTGAGGCCGTCCAGCGTCTTGCTTTCCGATGACCGCACCTCGCACAGGCTTTTTGTCGGGTCAAAGTATATACCCTTTGTTGTCGTGCGAAAATGCTTATTCAGCAGCGGCGACGATTCCACCTGGTCCTTGCAGGATCCAAGGATAATGTTAGCTTGATCCCGCGAGTTGGCTAAGCAATATGCCTCAGCGCCCTTTTCGCCATCTTTTGATATGGAAAATGGCACTATTCCGCCGATCATCGTGCTTTTTCCGTTGCCGGATCCGACAAAGATCAGCCCCTCACGAAATCGCCTGTATCCCGTCTGCTTGCTTACCCAACCGTAGAGGTTCCCTTCAACAAAGTGCTGCCAAGGCAACAGCTTCATCTTGTCATAGTCGCCCTTCGTCGGCACGAGAAACTTTTCTGTAAAATCTATCGGTCTGTACGCCTTGTCGATATCAAACGCCCATTGGCATTTACTGTCGTTAATAGAGCGGTCAAGGTCATTCATAAACCGCAAACCGGCTTGCGTTACTCGCTTGCAGGCAGTTATCCTTTTCCCCAATACATCGCTTGCGTATTTATAGCAATCTGAAGCCTCAATGCGTTCAATGGTTTCGCGGCTATCAGTACTTTTCAAATTCGTCTTGGTTTGGCTTGGGGTCTGGTTCATTTCCATCACCGCCCTCTTTCGGTATGAACCCTTTGTCCGCAAACTCCTTTCGCTGCGCCGGCGTCAAACCCAGAGAGCGTAAAAGATTATTGAGCACCTGAACTGTCTTGGTCAACTCTATCGCAAGCGGATTTTTTACCGGGTTTGTGGCTCCGGCTTTATTGGTATATTCAATCAGCAGCGGCTTCCCCACCAGCTCGTTTTTCAGCTGGCAATAAAACTGGTACGTCTCCGCGTAAAGGTTGATTAGTTCTACATCTGAGGACTGCAGCACGTGCCCGTCATGCAGATAACTCTCGATCCTCTCCTTTGCTGCTTTACCTATCCGTTCAAGTCTCAGCTGCTCCTTGCTTTTGCGTGCCATATACCACACCCCCCTTTCATGTAAATTTTTTTGCCGCGCGCGCAAAGGGAACCTCCGACAGCGGTTCCGGTAGAGTCGCCTCCAACCTTTTGGGTAGGGGGTACCCGTCACGCCTTTATAATCCTCACGCCAATAGGCATTTTCTTTTCATAATCTTTTGTCTTCTCATGGCACGCTCTACACAGGCTTATGAGGTTATCATCAACAAGAGCAAGATCAGTATAGTCTTCAAGTTCCTTGATATGATGTACCTCGCTGGCTACTGGTATCTTCCTATCCTCTGGCTTGAGCGGCGTTCCTGTTCGCAGAGCTTTCTCGATCCTCTCCTTACAGTGCTGGCACATGTAATGATCGCGCTGAAGTATGTACTGTCTTTTATCCCGCCATGCAATGGAGTTATAGAACCTACGCACCCACGCTGGTTTAGTGTCGTAGTATTTACGTTTACTCGACATATCGATTTGGGCAGCATGGACCGTCGACTTCTTCCCGCTTCGCCAGCCATTCCGCTATTTCAGCGCGATATTTTACAGGCACATCTTCATCATCTTTCATACGCTCAACTAAAGCAATAAGGCGCTGGCACAATTTTATGTTTAATATATCGATCGTCAATTTGCCTATACCCATCATCAAGCCTCACTTCATTACCAGATTGCGCTCAGCGTACTGCTCTGCCTGCTCAGGTGTTTGTGCTTCTAGATATGTTTCATGATAAGGCATATACGACTGCGTAAAACAGGGTGTCCGCATTGCCCAATCCCAACCACCGCTAATATACTCCGGCATCCCTTGCTCCGCCCAGAAGTCATCCGTCACCGGGAAATATCCTAACTTTAATAGCAAGGATCTTTTTTCTTCATCCATTGAGTCTCTCTCCTCTCATAATTCAGGAGCGGTAATCCCTATAGTGTAAATACAAATCAAGCATATTACTCCGCGTCAGGGATAGATACCCGATCTAGCATTACATCTTCCCTCGAACGCATTACCCAAACATGCAGAGCACAACACCGCCGCCGACCTTGCGTCCCCAGTAGCATCCGCGGCACTTATCAGGCTCACTCTCCCACCGCCGCCTTCGTTCAGCCTCACGTGCGATCTGAGCTTCAAACTCCCTCACTGCCCTGGCTTCCCTTGACAAGTACTGCTCCGCCATGCTTTTCTCCAAACCAAAAGGCCGCCCTGTCCGGTGCGGCCCTGTACTTCTTGGGATCACTCCCAACTTCTTCAACTGTACACATTATACCACTTGACTTGAACCTACTACTGTCATCTTTTTTTCAACTACTTTCCATACAAATATTGTTGTTCGTTTTATGTGTGGTATAATATGTTATTGGAAAGACAAATTTTTATTATGGAGGGCTGCCTAAAATGTTGACACATAAAAAATGTGAACTTGCACGCGAAGCCACTGGAAGTTTTGCTCCGGATAACGAAATCATTGCTGAATATGAAGCCATGCCAGAAGAAGAACGAGATCGAATTGGTAAGGAATTATCGGACATGTTCAATGATGATATGTCGAATACTCGCGAAGTTTTTTACGAGCTATCAGCCAAGCACTTTACATCTTATCCCGTGCTGTTCTGCCTTTTTAAAGATTGGCAGGCTAAGAACAAAAAATAGTTTGAGTTGGGCTGTATTATCAAATTCGCAGCCCTCTCTCTTCTGCAAGCATCCGCCGCGCCATACTGAGCCAGCGATATACCGTCTTTTCGCTTGCCGGTATAAAAAGCTCCGCCTGATGCACCCGCTCTTGTATTTGGCCCTTCTCGATGTCTTTATCTGGTTCTGCCATATAAACCATCGTCAGGGCTTTCATTATGTCGTTACCGCAGCGCATGTGCTCAATGTTATAGATGGTCTTCTCCACCGCTTCAAGGTCGGCCAGCTCCGCCGCCACATCCATCACCGCTTTATCTGCCCGCAGCACTGCCGCCTCACTCGGATTTGAGATACCACTCCGGCCTTCCTCCCGGTGCTGTGATTGTATGGCCTCCTCCCATACCTGCTGCCTGTACTTATCCGCCGAGCCTGTTACGGCGTAGAACCTGAACGCCGCCGTTGCATAATCCCTGAAGTGGCTTTTTGTCATTTGGCCTGTTGCCCCCCTCAAAATAATATCAATAGTCGAAGAGTATATACGTATATCCGCAGTCCTTGCACTTGCCATCCCAGAGCGTTTCGATCTTCTCGCCAGTCTCATCATCAATGCAGTCTGTGATAGTCACGTTCTCACTTCCGCAGCGCGGGCATTTTTCTTTTGGCATCTCAAGATTCATGCCAGCGTCGCCTTCTTTCCCTTCATCCAATCGCACCAAATAATAAACGCCTCTAATACTGGCTGCACGTTATTATCGCATGCATCTCCAGCAAACCCGATGAAGCCATCTGTGTTGAGCGAAACTGCTTCTCTAGCATAGAAGTAAGCCCCTTTCGCCGTAAGGTATGCGCAGATCATATGCCCGTCATCTGCGTATTTGCCTTTGAAGTACTTTGCTTCGTTAACTCTGACCCAGTACTCATACCCGTTTCCGTTCATGACTTCACGGCTTCTATCGTTGAACTTGTCGTCTAACTCGATCTTAAGGTATTTGAGATCTCTCAGCGTGATGTCGTTATAGGACAGCCCGCAAGCCTTGAAATAGTCCCTTGTCTGGTTGCGTGTAAGCAAATCCATCGTTCAATCCTCCTCATACGGATCTGGTAGCGACCAGTCCCAATACCCATGGCCACCGCTGTACCATGTTCTGAACCAGTTATGCCCGCCGCGGCCGGCAAAGTACACATACTCCATTGGTAACACTCTGCCCACGTCCGCCGCGCCCAGCTGCTCGTTTACCCACCGCTGCACTACATCCGCCGCCAGCTCCCGCAGCTCCTCTTTGATTGGTGCGTCCTCGCTATAAGCAAACTGGCTTCCCTGCTTGACAACCGCCTCGATGGTATCCGGCCATCGGCTGTCGTCTACACGGTTTAACGCGCACCAGATCACCGCCGCCCTTTCTGCCTTGCTGTCAACCCCGCGCGCTTCCGCGTATACCAGCTGCGCCAGCATGTCAATCTCAGCATCCGATACCTTGATAATCATGGGCTGCTTTTCCGGCTCTGTGGTGCCCAGTGCAGCCGCGTGGGCGACGTTCGGGGTGGTGACTATGAGAGTTGCCGCGATAAGGATGCAGGCGATAAGCTTTCTCATTGACTTTTGACCTCACTTTCATATTTTCTTTTCCCGCCACGTAAACTGTTCTAAAAGCTGAAAAGGAGGTTAGCGCGCCATGGACACAAATACGCTCATTTTTGTGCTGATAGTGCTCGTGGCATTCTGGAAGTCGAAATGACTGCCGAATGCAGATACCATCCGAAAGGAGGTATCTGCTTAAAAACAAATTAATAAAAAACTTACTCAGCTCCGCTGGGTTTTTTCATTGTTGCCCCGCTTTCTCTGTAAAGTATTGCTCCCGAGTCTTACCGAAGTGTACTGCAGCGCAAGCGTCGCACAGATATTCACCACAGTAGTAGCACTTATACGCAAATCTCAGCGGCATATGGTTCCCGCACCGGCATGTTACCATCGGAGTGTGGGCATCCTCTTTTCCGCACGAACACTTAAACCTGCTAGTGTCAATCGTTTCCCTGAACTGCTGCTTCGCATATTCGCTCGACATTTCTGACCTCCATCTTGTGATATATAATGCTCCCATGAACTACGACGACTCAATCAAAGTGGGCTGCGCGCCCCGCCGCATCGTGATAGCCTGGCCCGCTGCTTACGTGCAGGATCCGGACGATGTTTGGTACCCGGTGGTAACCGGTCTGCCGGATCGTTGCCGTGACTGCGAGCATGGCGATCATTGCGGGCAATTCGTCGATCAGTACGTTGCCGAGCACCGCATGACAGCGTTTGTGGATATCATCTATCCGCTTGGTGATGAGTAGGCTCTCACGTCGCAGGAGCGAACACGGGCTAATCTGCGCCATCCGCCCCACGTGAAGCAACGTCAGCACACTCACTGCAGAGATCTGGTTCCACCCAACAGCAGCCTTCCGGACAGCCTAGGCGATCGGTGCACGCACACACACGACAATACGGACGTGTTGCCTCTTCGAGAAAGAAACGCTTCCAGCATGATTCACACGCCTTTCTGGCTGCATAGTCGTGCTCAACTACGTTAATACCTACCTGCAAATTACACCCACAGCACTCTTCCCATCCTAGATCATTGATGATACACGCCGGGCAATCCCCGCCATATGCCGCAAGCCGTGCCGCCACATCAAGGGCGCGATCAATTAGCTTCGCCTGATTCGCGCACTCCGGGCAGCATACCGCCGCCGCGCCGTTGACCTCTTGTCCGCAAATTCCACAGTGTTTCATAGCCGCTCCTCCACCAGATACTTTTTAAGGTCGTCCTTGATGTAATATTTCTTGCCATCGCGCTCGCATCGCTCGATCATCTCACAAGCGAACCGCCGCCAGTCTATCTGCATCAGCGCGCGCCTTTCAGCTTCGGTGCAATTGATGCGTGCCTCGTGGTTGATCTTCCCGATCCGGTATTCATCCACAAAGCCTTTCGTCGCATCGTATAGCGTGTACGTTTGCATCGGATCCAGCACCGGCTCGAAGCTTACCCATGTCGGGATCCCAATCTCCGCCGCATACTTGAGCGCCTTGACTCGCGTTATAGGCAGTTCTGCTTTCGGCTCCCAGTGCATTGAGTCACTATCGCTCCAAAAGGTCAGCGTGGATCCAAAGGTGTCACGTGTCTTACCCTGCTTCACGTACAATCCAAAATCGCGTATCGCAGCTCCACCGTTCTTGGTTAGCAATGTGAACCGAACGTCGAACTCCCGGAAGAGCTCAATCACACGACGTGTTGTTTCGTGCTCCATGCGTATGCCTGGATACGGATCGCATGCGAAGCACAGCAGCACCCTGCGCGTATCACCCGCCTCGCGCATTGCATACAGTCCGCTTTCGATTCGCATCAGGATGTCGGCCCTGGGCGGGCACTGCGAATGGAACCGAGCCCGTGCGATGCGCAGCACGTCTGGCACATAACAGTACCGGCAGCCAGACGGGCAGCCATCGTAGATATTGCACGCCAGCTCCGCATATTCAGCCGCCGCGCCTTTAGGCGTGTAAATCACTTCATAACGATCTTTCATTTAGATTTCTCCGGCTTCAACGCTTCGATGATCTCTACATCCGCAGCATCGAAGCACAGCATCGCGTCAGGGAAATACTCGCCGTTGTCAAAATCCTTGTCAAAAGACTCTCGTTCGCCGAGATAAGAGCCAAACATAGGGTCCTGTTCCGCAAGCCAGATTGCTTCTTTCATTCTGGCATTTTCTTCATCCGGCCAGGCGACAAGGGACCAACTATCCTGCACGTCCGTGACGTATACGGTTGATCCATCGAGCATATTGTAAAACTCAGTTGTCCGAGCGATCTCATCTTCCACGGGCGTTTGGCCTGCGTCGAACATTTTGATGATCTGCTGGCGGGTTTTGCCGCCGGTATGGAGTATTGCCTTGTAGAGTTTCATGGGTTTAACTTCTTTCATCGTTCCGCCGCCTTTCTGATATTTGGCACATTTAGCTTCACATTCTGCGCGATATGTTCCTCACACCGCTCGCAGAAGATATCGTGCAACCCACCATCCACCTGCACCCGGATCCGCCGCGCCTTGTGCTGACACTTCGGGCACATCGATGCGGTTGGCTCGTCTTTCATTACGCGGTCGTACCGCCGCCGCTGCTCTCTGTTCACTGGACTCCACCTCCTGCGATTTTGAATTGAACCGTGCCGCTTTCAGGCGGCGCCCTATTGATCAGGGCCGTGATGTATGCGATTGGATTATCCGGCTTTGGGCTTTGCTTTCCAGCCCTGCAGGTAAAATTCCATACCGGGAAGAAGCCGTGCTTGTCCAAAAGCGCAGCCAGGTCGCTCTTGATCTGATCGTCTGGCTCGCCGATATTTTCTGTGTATGACCGAATGAGGTGGTCGAGCTCGCGCGTGCGCGCGTCAGGAGCAGTAGTACTTTTATCGTCGTCGATATGTATCGTATCTGTATCTGTATCTGTATCTGTTTCTGTATCGGGTTTTTTGGGTTTATCTCCACAACCCAAATTAACCGGTCGGTTATTTTGGGTTTCGTCTATATCCTGCTGGTTTTTGGGAGGACGTCCGCCAAGCGCACCGTTCTTTCGGTTCTTTTCGCATGTCTCTTCATATTGAGTGCGGTTGCGGTCCAGCTGATTGCGTATCGGTGCGAACACGGCCCTGAGCACACCGGCCAGAGCGCACTCCTCCCCTGTCTCGTGCGCGAATATAGCCTTGATGATCTGCCCGGCCTGCTCGTCGGACAGCTCGTCAAAAATGTCCTTGTAGTCGAGATAGAGTTTGAAGCTGTTTTTATCAGTGTCCGCCATACTTACTCCTCAATTACGTGGATAAACGATACGTTCTTCAGCATAAGAACAATCCGATTTGCCCTTCGGCGTAGCGGAAGTGGTATATGCTATCCTCTGTTCGCACATCGACGCCTCCAAGAACCGCCGCGATGTTCTGCACATGTGATGTACGCATCGTGCCGGTATACCCGTCTCCGCCGCCGATGCACTGAGCCATGAGCGAATGCCCTATCATTGGAGCGCTTATAAAGCTACAGCGCCGCCCAATTCGCTTTGTATGCATGGTATCCGTCTTGTCAGTGCCATCCGGATTGGCGATGTGCGAAATAATATAGGTGCTCATTCCGCGTCCTCCGCGTATTTGTATTCATATCCGTCCGGCGCGTATTTTCCCTTCACTATGCCATTACATCTTGAAAGCACCGTTTGATAGCTCATATAGTTGGCTTTAGCCGCAGCACGAGCGCTATGATAAACCTCGACCGTCTCGCCAGACTGATCTATCTTGCATACAGGCTTTGCTTTACCGATCTTGTGACCAAATCGCAACCCTACCTGCCGCCTTGATACCCACATCAGATTATCCACATATGCGTCTTGCTTATTGCCGTTCTTGTGGATCACGGAGTCAGCCATATACGGCCGTGGAATAAAGTGAAGTGCAACCAATCTCGATACATTATGCGTATGCCGACTCCCGTCATCTGCGGTCAGCTTGATTTCAAGGTTTCCCCGCGGCTTCACGATCGCTTTCATCTTTGCGCGCTTCGTTCGGTATACCCGCCACACGTTGCCGTAATCGTCAATGCGATACCTACCGCCGTATCCGGCGATGTCCACCTCGTTCACTCCGCCGCCTCCAGTAAATCAAATAGCGTAGGCATATCAACTTCCGCCTCAGCAGCTTTCAGGTACCCAACCCCATCGCGAAAATAGTCGGTATTAAGCTCGCAGCCTATGCCATTTCTACGCATACGCACAGCACGCTCAGGTACCGTCATCAGACCGCCAAATGGATCATATACAATATCTCCAGTGTTACTGTACCGATTGATCAGGCGCTCAACGATATCAATCTGAAGCGGGCAGACGTGCATCTGCTGGCGTTTCTGGGACTGTGAGGTATTAAGCGTGCGCATACGGTTGATATCATCCCAAACATTATCAGACCAGCTACCGGGAGCTACGACCATGAACGACGCAGGAAGCTTGCCTTTTTCATCAAGCCGCTTAGCGATCTCCACGTGCTCATCATAGTCATACACTGTCTCACGGCTATATTTTCTGTATACCGCTTGAAGTCTGTCTACAGGCATGGACAGAAGCTCATCCTTCGTAAGCCGCCTATTCCCGGAAGACGGCCAGTAACCGTGCGCGTCGATCTGCCATTGGGCGCGGGTATATTCCTGCTTGCTCTTGGTTACAGGAGTATCCGCGTAGGCTGTAGCGGTGTCGCTGGGGAGCTTTCTGAATAGCAGAATGTATTCCGGACATCCGACGCCCATCTTCGTGCCGTCCTTGCACTGCTCCGTCCATCCGAGGCGGTATGTCTGATTGTTTTCGCGCACTACATCTGTTACCACGGTAATCATACCGAAGTACTGAAAGCCATGGTGTATGTAATGCTGAATGCATAACGCATGAAAGGGCTCCATTGTTGGCATTCCGGTGCCCGTGGCGTTTCCAAACAACACGCGGTCCTTGACGTGGATGCACATTACCCGGCCGGGCCGCAGCACCCGCAGCAGGTTTGGCGTAAGGAAGTCCATCTGATCCATGAACCGCCGCGTATCCTCGTTATGGCCAAAGTCGTTATAGCTGGCCGTATACTCGTAATGATTGCCAAATGGGATGCTGGTGGCGATAAGGTCTATGCTGTTTGTTTCCATGCGCTCCGTCTCAATCACGCAATCGTTATTAAATGCTTTATAGTGATTGCCCGTAACCTCCACGCGCTCAACTCCTATCGTCCTGGCAAGCTTCTCCGCAATGGAAACGCTCGATAGCCCATATTTTTTAACAATGGCGATCATCTTCTCGGTCATATGGTTGTGCTGTTCCCACTTCTGTAGTAGAACATCGAGGATGCGCTTTTCGCTTTCAGTGTAAATGATATCGATGACGACACGTTCGGTCTGCAAAAACCGGTATATTCGGTGGATTGCCTGAATGAAGTCGTTGAACTCATAATCAATCCCCACAAAGATTGCCCGATGGCAGTGCCTCTGAAAATTACATCCGGATCCCGATAGCTCCTTCTTTGTAGCAAACAGGCGTATATTACCGTCCGAGAAGTCGATTACTCGCCGTTCGCGAAGCTCATAGTCCTGGCTTCCGTAAATATCAACCGTACCAGGCAATGCCCGCTTTATTTCATGCCTCTCGGCCTCAAGGTCGTGCCATAAGATGAAATGCGCATCCGGGTCGGATGAAACAATCTCCGCCGCTGCACGTACCCTTGCCGTAATGCTATCGCGCTTCTCCCGCGCACCTTCCTGCAACCCAGCAGCTGCATCACGCATGAGCCTTATCTGGCCATCCTTATCTGCACCTGCCGTTGTATGATCTACGGATATCTCGTGATACCTTACATCCATTGGCGGAAGGTCGTAACCTTCATCTGAATATCCGAGATCAGACGGTTTTGAAATAAAAAGTGCCCAGCTGCTAACCCACAACCAAAATAGATCTTCTTTGTGTGGATATAGCGTAAGGTTATTAGCTTTTGTGCTGTCGCGTTGGAAGAACCGTGTAAGAGCTTGTCCCGTGTCCATGATTTCAAGGTAACCGGCGTAATGGATCAGCTCCTTGTATTTGTTAGGTGACGGTGTGGCTGTGGCTACGAGCTTGTATTGCACACCCTTGAACAATGACAGGAACGTCTGATATGTCTTACTGCCAAAGGACCTGAGCACCGATGCCTCATCAAGCGATACTGCCGTAAAGTACGTTGGGTCTATATCTCCATCGCGTACACGCTCATAGTTGGTGATAAGGATATCTCCCTCAGCAGCCACGACCTCTGACATCGTACGGACGTATTCGGGCGCCGCAACCCATCCAAGCTTTTCAACCGCATCCCGGCAGAATTCTTGTTTCACGCCGAGCGGTAGAATAATCAAGGCCTTACCGCCTTTGTACTTGATAATGATGCGGCACCACTCAAGTTCTTGTATGGTCTTCCCTAGGCCGAACGCTTCAAAAAGCGCACGTCTACCACCTTTTATGGCCCATATGACAGCATCACGTTGATGTGGCTTGAGTATCGGGTTGATATCGCAAGAGTTAACATAAAAGCCAGAGTCAGTGGCAATGTCAATTTTTGATTTTAAGAAGTCGTAGTAGGCTTCAATGCTGATAGTGCTCATTTTGTTACTCCCCACTGGCGCTGGATTTCTTCATTCAGGAAATTGGCTTCCGTCTTATATGCCCGACCGTATTCACCAAACATCTCGCTCTTGGCCCTTGCCTCTTCCATAAGGCGCTCAATCTCTGCGACCTTTTCTGTACCCTTTGCCATGGTTAACGCAACCGCAGCCGGTGTGCCTTTGTCCCGTTCAGCTGCTACAGCTCTGGCGAGAGCTATGCGATACTTCTTCTGCTGGTCTGCATATACGCACCCATGAGAGCCCATCTGATTGATTGCGTTATACATCCTGTCGATAGCAGCTTTACGCTCGTTGTATAGCGTCTGGCCGTCGGTAGTTAGCGCCATAAGAACCTTTCAGTAAGCCTCTGATATCACGACTTCAACGGAATATCCGCTTCCGACTCTGAACTCATCGCGGAGAGTGTTGATCTGCTTCCATCCGTCGTTTTCAATAACCCCAGCTGCCTGCAAACCATCCAGAATAAACTTTTTTGCAGATGCAATATTGTCTTTATTTCTGCGTTTGTTTTGCTCTGTCCAAATAAATGTAAAGTCCGCACACTTTACTGGCTTTATCCGCTGCGCTCTGCACTCCCATACAACAATTCCGGTGTATGTGCTTTTTAAGTCATTTGACCTATACCTATCAGAGCGTGCGATGTCGATAACCTCGTTGAGCGATGGGAATTTCTCTTTTATGACCAAGCGCTGAACTTGGCCATTTGTATTCGCCTCAATCACTGACAGATCCGCCGCCGCGCCGGCTTGACCTCTGTGCCGAACTTGTCCGCCATCGCCTTAGCCTTATCGTACTCGTGGCCATAAAAATACTCGGTGTGGCTGCCGCAGTATACGGAATATCTGATCGTCCAATCTTCCTGACACATCACTTCGCCCCTCCTCTGTTTTCAGTAAGCCGCTGCTCCATGCGCATACATGCCGCCTCATGGGCACAGCGGACAACCTTGCCTCGCAAAGTTTCGAGCGACTGGCCGAGCTGCTTTCCTTCCATCGTCGGCTGCATCTGATCGCATCCCAGGCAATAGAGATTTGGCAGCTCGATGACCGGGACGGTCGGAACTTTAACTGCATTATCGTTGGACATTGAATCCTCCACCGATAAACTTGTTGATTAACTCTGCTTGAGAGGAAACCATTTCAGTAAGGTTTGCAATCTGCTGTTTGAGACTCGCGATCTCCATGGTGTCATGCTGCTCGTTCATGGCTTCGAGTTGTGCCTGGACCGCTTTTGATATGTGAGAGGCACGGTCGATCAGCGAGGCGTTAACAGCATCGCTCTTGCGCGTATAGCCGTACTTCTGCATGATCAGGCGCAGCGCTTTATCGCCTTTTGGTGTGGGCGTTACCCTGAAAGATGGATTTTTACGGTTTCCCATGTGTATTGCCTCACTTCGTTTATGCTCCCACGCGCGTGGGTGACAATCTGCCGTGTTGTACCGCCGCCCGGCGTGTATTCCCCTGCCCGCACTCAGTATAGCGGCGCTTATATGGCTTCTGTGGTTTCGCGGTGTTTCTCTGGCGGAACTGAATTATTAGTAATCGTACTCTTCCCAAGGAATTTCAATAGCATATTCATAGTCGACCATATATGACTTTGTTGCGTTAGCTTGCCTATTGCACCATTCATCAAGATATTTTTGTAGTTCAGCAATATCCGAATCAGGTATATCGCTGGACGCATCTTCATGAAGATCGTCGCAAGCGTTCTCGATAATACTGCCAGCATCAAATTTGATACTGCTCGCCACTGTTCCCCAAACGTAACGCGGACGATCGATGTCAAGCTCCATGCGTCCATCCAAGCTATCGAAGAAATCCTCCCAGCTGAAAAAATACCCGTCGTTGTAAGTGATATCTTCAGAGCAGAACATGCCCATTGCCACTGCAATCGGATCAGATGCCTTTATCTTTTTGGCTTTTTCCAATCGCTTAGCAAAATCAGTTGCTTCACGCTTTGCCCTGCATGACGGTTGATTGCAGTATGTATATCCGCGAGCCATTACGGTACCGCACTCAGGGCACACTTTTCGAACGCCACGATAGCAGTCTGGGCACTGCTCGAGGACCCCAGCTTTCAAAACGCGTCCTATTCCGTCGCAGGTTTCACAAATGACCTCATTCGCAGCCGGCTCATATGCTGATAATTCAATCTTCTTTCCCTTTATCGACTCAACCATGACCATACCCCCTGATAGACATTTGTTTCGCGGTCTTGGGCGCTCCCAGCTTCCCCCTGTAAAGCGCCCTGCCGCTATCTCCCCCTACATCGGCTGCGAGCCTATTTCTTAAATGCCAGGATCAGCACGGCCATTACGCCGCCAATTACTATTGTCCAGAACAACCAATCCGGCATGACAACCTCCTTGGTTTGCAGCGGCCCCGGGAATGGCCTGCGGCCTGTCGGACACTTGGCATCCAGGCGCCGCTGCTCGTACGGTTCTCGCGGTGGTGCACTCTCACCGCTTCACTCATCAAGGTTTTGGTGGACCTTCTTTCGCGATAGGCCCAATGCGACAGGGCATATGTCCTGCAACCGTGCGTGCTATGCTGGAGCCGATGGAAGGATTCGAACCTTCGCCCTGCTGATTACAACTCAACCGCTCTACCTGCTGAGCTACACCGGCATGCCGCGCCCGGCCCGTGTTGGTACCGGGCGCTCCCTCAAATTTACGCTCTATGCCGACTGATGAGCGCGGGGCTCATCGCCCATACGGCTTAGCCGGCCGCTGCATTGAGCGTCAGTCCGATGCGCTTCTGCACCGCGCGTACACTTATCGCGCATGTCTGAGGGATCTCCGGGATGATTGACCACATCATCGTGTGAAGGCATCACCTCCCGTTTTGTATCACAATCGCAGCGCTCGCCTGGATCCAGCATGGCGCCGCAATCTGGGCACTGGTAGTTATACATTGTGTTCCCTCACCACTCTTGTAAGGCTTTCCGACGCTTCCTTGAACGTCCGATATGGCTCTGGCCGCCTGTGGAGGATATGTTCGGTATCGATAACCGCTCCGTACTTGAGTTCGTCGTAGTGTCCGCAGATATGCGCATGCGCGACGCGCATAAAGTCATCTTCCCATCTGTCTGCATAGAACTGCGACTTTGTATCGGAGAGCCTTACGAGTATGATGTTATGCCTGCCCGGATGCCGATCCGACCAGATGCGAGCCTGCACATCGGCACGAGACTCTTCATCCGATGTTTCGAGTGCGCCCATCATGCGTATAGCGAGTACGGGCTGGAGCTGGCCTGCTCCCAGCACCCAAAACAACTTTTGCTGAAACATGCTTGTCCCTCCGTTTCATAATGGCGATACCGCCGACGATAATAAGGAAAGTCGCCAAGACAACGATCATTACTGCAATAAGGTCAATCCACATCTTTTGTACCTCGCATCCTATCTAATCGACCGATTACTCAAACTCCTGCTCTTTAATGCCTATCTGTTTGCTAAAGTATGAGTACTCCTCTTTAAACTTGATCTCTGCCCATTGCCACGGCCACAGTGTAACCTCAATCCGAATAGCGTTGTCGACCGGACGCGCCCAGGAAGCTTTCGATAACAGCGTGACAGCCTCGATATTGAGAATGTCATCGTCAATGGTCTTGACCAGATGCGCTATATCTTTGCGCTCTGACGAAGCAAGAGGTGTAAGACCAAACGCTTCGAATATCTTCCACTGGAGGTCATGCTCGATCTGTGCATACCCCGTGAGCTCTCCTTTGATCGGTCGCGGGATGTCGCAGATGTATGCTTCTGCTGCATCGTGGAGCAGTGCGTACATGGCTACCAGAGGACCGTGTCCACGGAGCATTGCGAGGTATGAGCAATAAATACTGTGCTGAGCAACGCTGTAGTGATAGCGTGCATGGCCGTTGTACCTGCAGATCAGGCTCAGCGCATGCGCGATGTCATTGATGCTGATTTCTTCTGGGCGCGGGTCAAGCGGGTAAAAAGGTATTCCGGTGCAAGTCTCGATCCAGCAGGATCCTCTTTCGTTCTCCATAACTATCTCCTATTGAAGTGTGGCGCTGCCGGTAGGCCCAACGGCCGCAAATGCGAGCATAGCGTTGCTGGCGATCCGGTCAAGAATAGCCTGCACTTCATCGGGTGTGCGGTCTTTGCAGTAGTCGTCACAGATCTGTACGTGGGTATTGCCGAGCATGAAATCCCGGACAACATGGCCTTCTGAAACTGGCTTTTCCATACCGCACCTCCTAACTGATGTATATTCTGTCGACTGACGTTAGTTGCCGCCTCTTCTACTCCGCATCCGTTTCCAGCGCGCACAGCACGATGGCCAGCTCGGTCATGAGCTCCCGTATATTTGTTGTGATACGGTCCCGCCGCTCTGTTTCGTCCGGCGTGATCTTTCCGTCCCGAGCAATATCAATAAGGTCCCGCTGGTCCTCCACAACGTCCTGCAGCTCCTTGATGGTGCTGAGCGCTGACTCCGCAAGCCCTTTGTCGCGGATCGGCTGGAAGTACTGGCGGAACAGCTCGTTTTCGTTCTCCATATGCTGAAAGGCTAGTATCGGAGCAGCGCCGCAACGGATCATCTCAATCACCTTGCAATTCGGTGGCAGCACGTGCCCGGCTTCCCACTCCTGCACGGCCCGCGTGGACATGCCTACCATTTCCGCCCAAGCTTCCTGCGAATACGGCCCTCTGGCCTTGCGATAGTAGCCGTTCGGGTCCTTGTTGACGTATTGCTGGCGAACAGCCACAATTCGGCTGCGTGTTTCCTTTGAAAATCCGACGTTGATAGACATGGTTAATAGCCCTCCGCATAGTTACAATTGCAGTAAGATCAAACGTTGAGGTATTGAACAATGAAGCTGTTATTCGGAACCGTAGAACCTTCTCAGCGTGTCGGCCTTGCTCCAGCCGATCGCCTCGCCGATACAGAGCGCGAGCGGAACGCGCGGATTGCGGATGCCATTCTCGATCTTCTGTATACACGACTCGCTCACCTTTGTTTTTCTGGCAAGCGCGCCGCATGTCGGATATCCGCTCTCAACTCTGGCTATAGTTAGCCATTCCCGCCGCTGCACCATATCTCCCCCGTGTAAATCATTGCCTTATTAGATTAGAGGTGGTATACTTTAGACAGCATGTCCGGCAATCTTGAATAATTGCTGGGTATTGGGATTATGGACTGCCCGTATGCTTTTCTGGCGATGTTCCGCCGCCCTGCGGGATCGCCGGACATACTGTCCTGTTGTCTGTAGTATAATTCCGATATTTCAGAATGTCAACTATTAATTCTGATATTTCTGAATTTCGTTAAAGGATGAATTATGAGTACTGCTGAAATCCTTGTTGACCGTATTCAGAGACTGGCAGATGAAAATGGAATAACGATTAACACTCTCTTAAAGGATTGCGGTATTAATAAGAGTTTGCTGTCGGACTTGAAAAGCAAGGGCTCTATTCCTTCAGCTGATAAACTTAGCAAGATTGCAGATTATCTTGACGTCTCCACGGACTACCTTCTTGGCCGCACTGACGCTCGTCGATATAGCGATGATCCAATGCCGGCCTACAAAAGTCCATCTGCAATTCATTACTACTCGCTTCAGCTTCGGATTAACCTTCAATTGTATGCGTCCACCAATAATAAAAGCTTGGACAAAGCGCTGGAGCGGTGTGGCCTTGAGAGGTTTGTTGACATTGATGACTATAATATGAAATCCAGTGAAGCCCTGTCGATTTCCATTGAAGAGTTACAAACGCTGGCCGATTATTTTAATCAACCCTTAGATCTGCTGCTTCAATTTTCATGGGATCATAACTCTGGTTTTGATTCTAAGCCTTCCAATGAGAGCTCAGTGCTTCAAACGCGGTTGAAAGAAATCCGAAAAGCTTGCGACTTTACCCAGCAGCAAGTCGCCGACCATTTTAATATTGACCAATCCACCTATGCAGGTTATGAGTCAGGCAAAAGTGTACCATCCCCGGAGCGCCTGGCTGCTCTCGCTGACTATTTTGACGTTTCTGTTGATTACCTTCTCGGACGAACCGAAGTGCGCCGATATGGAGAGATAGCCGCCGCCAGTTCTGATACCGGATATGATTTGCCGCCGGAAGCTTTGGAGGAGCTTGCTCAATACAGAGAGTTCTTACGGCAGAAATATAAAAAATAGGCCGAGTAGAAATTGGGGTAAAACAATGAAAAAGGTACTAGTTCTGCTTCTTTGCTTATGCTTCACTTTATTAATTACAGCATGCAGTAACGCTGACTTAATTCAATCCAACACGCCAACAGTATCGCCTGAGCAATCAATTTTAGAGTCAACAATACCGACCGAAAAGCCCGGGCCTAGTTTAACGGCAAACCCAACAGAAGGCCCAACTATTGCATTCCAAACACCATCCTCGGCCAGTCAGAGTATTGTTTCAAATGAATCTGCTATAACACCAACCGATACCGCTACCCAGGCTGCAGGAGCTGCTGTATCCCAGGCACCCTCCCCCGCCAGTCCCGCAAATCCCACAAGTTCTGCAAGTCAGAGCAATGTTTCAAACGTAACTGTAAGTCAAGCCAACGCGCTGTCTTCAGCAAAAAGTTATTTAGGTGTTTCAGCTTTCTCATACCTGGGCCTGATTGATCAACTTGAATATGAGAACTACTCTCATGAAGATGCGGTTTATGCAGCAGATCATTGCGGCGCTGATTGGAACCAGCAAGCCTTAAAGCTGGCAAAGCAATATTTAGGCGTTTCAGCCTTCTCATATCAAGGGCTATTTGATCAATTGAAATACGAAAAATTTACAGAGGCGCAAGCCAAATATGGTGTGGACAATTGTGGAGCCGACTGGAATGAACAAGCCGCCAAGTCAGCACGAAGCTATTTGAGCATTTCGTCGTTTTCTCATGACGAGCTAATTAGTCAGTTAGAATACGAGGGCTTTACTCATAGTCAGGCGGTATTCGGCGTAGAAGCAAATGGGCTATAGTTCAAAAGCACTATTTGAAATAAGGGGGTTCATATGTCCACTATTATGACAGCCATCGCTAAGAAGTACACGGTTAGGGCAAAAATCACAAAGGAACGGTACGACGACGCCGTAAAAACTCTGCCACCAGATGAGCTAAGCAAACGCTTTGAGACAGACTACGATACTTATACGGAGATCTTTCCTACACCAACAGACCCCGCGGAGTTAAGTGTCGTCCTTCTTGATGAACTCATTGATGAACAGAAAAAGGCCACATATAGGTTGGGTATAATAGTGGGAATTATGATAGCATGCCTGACCATCAGTGCAATTGCGGCGATTATTATAATAAGGTTATAAGCGATAAGTTTGGATATCCGATATGGTTTGCTGCCGGAGGCTCTGGAAGAGTTTGCTCAATACAGAGAATTTTACGGCAGTAAGAAGGAACATATTAAGAAAGGGCACGGTGAATTATGAGCTTATCAAAAGTGACACCCACGCTTGAGAGCAACAGTATGAATATTGATCCGCAAAAGGCAAATACCTGTCCCATATGCAAGCGTGGTATTAGCCCCAAAATAGTTTATTTAATTAGAAATAGCAATCTTTATGGCAGCAATGACCAATCTCGCTTCTCCATCGTATTCGGATGCCCGTATTGCTACAAATTGTTCCTTGCAACGGGAACTCTGAATACATCCAGAACCACCATTGATATTGATTCAAACTCACTATCTCCAAATATTCCTGAAGAAGCTACGTTTGATGAAAGGTTATCAGAAGTCTCAAACTCATTTATCGAAATATATAACCAAGCTCTTGCTGCCGAAGCTTATGGCCTAACCCAGATCGCCGGTATGGGATTCAGGAAATCGCTCGAGTTTCTCATCAAGGACTATGCGGTCTTCCTTGATCCAGCTCAGGATCAGCAAATTAAGTCTATGCAATTGTCGCCTTGTATAAGCCGATATATTGATCATCCGAAGATTAAGGCAACCGCCACTGCAGCCGCTTGGCTGGGTAACGACGAGACGCATTATATGCGAAAATGGATTGATAAAGATATTAACGACCTTAAGGATTTTATTCAAGCTTGTGTGTTTTGGATTCTCGCAGATTTTATGTCAGGCGAAGCACAACAGATGATCGACAGCCGGTAGTAAATATGTATGTTAAAAGATGAGTTAAGAGGTTCGTCATATGCTTAAGAATAACGCAGACAATTTTCTTCATCGATTAAATGATCTAGTTGAATTACTTGAAAAATACAATTGCAGTATTCTCCGAATATATACTAATAAAAACTGGGTTAAGGTTAGAGTTAGTAATGATATTTCCATGAAAGATTTTCAATCAAATTTAATGGGCATTGGCTTTCATGGCACTATACTTAATCATAGAGGAGATAGAAATGATATATATTTAATAAAAGATCTCTATGAACATGATAAAGAACTCGAAGATTATTACCAAGCTATGCAGCACGGAGATAGTGACCCGGAAGGTCTTTTTTTAGATGAATTTGAAGGTAATTCCGACGCTTTAAATGGATATAATATAAATGAAGGTGATCATATGGCTGAGGACAATTGGCAAAAAGCATATTTTGATCAAATATCCAAAGGGCTCGAGCAGGATCGGCAAGAGCGTAATTCCATGCGGGATAAAATGGACGAGCAGCAAAAGCAGTTCTTTCAATTAAACTTGGATTTACGAAAAGAGATCATTGCTTCTAATGATAATATACGTAAAGAGATCTCCGCTTCCAGTGAAAAGACAAATCAAGAGATCCAGACCCTCAGGAATGAACTGCGCAATGTAAAAACCGAAATTAAGGATTATGTTGCAAGTGAGAACGAAAAGCTCAGAAAAGATTCGAGTTCTACAAAGAATTGGGTTATGGGTATAGCGATTACCACAATCATTGGAATCGCAGCTATCGTAGTGGCTGTGCTCGTCGCTCTTTTATCTAAGGGTTAATCAGTTCATATTTTCACGTCCTTCTTTTTGTACACCTCTTGCGATATATTTAAGTTCGCAAACATTTGTTCGCATCGAGGTGTAAAATGACTACACTTGAAGCACTCGAACAACAAGCTCTTGACAACGACATTCATCTGCTGACCCGCAAGCTTCCTTGCAAAGGCCTTTACTATGCGTACCCGGAGGATGGGCTATACACAATAACCCTGAGTTCTGGTCTTGATACAGACTGCGAGCGGTGCACGGTGCTGGCGGAAGAACTCGGGCACCATCATACCGCGCCGGTGGATCTTTTTTTGTCCTCACGCTGCGTGCAAAGTGCCTGCGAGCGCAGCGCCGCCGCGTGGGCAGTCAACGCCCTGCTGCCTCCAGAGAAGCTCATCAGAGCATGGCGCGCCGGTGCGCAGGATCCTTGGGAGCTGGCGGAGTACTGCGATGTTACCCACCAGTTCGCAGTCCGCGCCATGGAGCTCTATGCAGAGCGCTACAATGACGGTATAATACTCGATGGCTACCTGATAACGTTTGATCTACTACACATCAGGGAGGTTGTATAAGGACGGCAGCGTTTATCTTCATGCCGCTGTTCATATAATTCGCCATGGACCAATATTGTTTATATCTTCGTAAGTCCCGTGCAGACGTGGAAGCTGAGGAGCGCGGAGAAGGCGAAACACTCGCCCGGCACCGGAAGCTCTTGCTTGACTTTGCCGCGCGTTGCGGGCTATCCATAACAAAGGAATACTCAGAGGTTGTCACAGGCGAGAACATTGCGGCCCGTCCTATGATGCAGCAGCTTCTGCAGGATGTGGAGCAAGGCCTTTGGGCAGGCGTGCTGGTTGTCGAGGTAGAGCGTCTTGCCCGCGGCGATACTATCGATCAGGGCATTGTTGCCCAAACCTTCAAGTACACTGATACGAAAATACTTACCCCCGTCAAGACTTATGACCCAAGCAATGAGTTTGATGAGGAATATTTCGAGTTTGGTTTGTTCATGTCTCGGCGAGAGTACAAGACAATCAACCGGCGCCTTCAGGCGGGCCGGATTGCGTCAGTAAAGGAAGGAAAGTACGTCTCGAACAAAGCGCCTTATGGCTATGTACGCCGAAAATTAGAGAAGGAAAAAGGTTATACTCTTGATCCTCATCCGGATGAGGCGGATGTCGTGAGAATGATCTATGAGTGGTATGTCGACGGCACTGAGATAAAAGGCGAGCATCGGCGCATTGGTGTTCAGCTCATCTCGCGTAAGCTCAATTCTATGGGCATAAAACCAAAATACGGCGATGCCTGGGTGCCGGTCAGTATTCGTGATATTATTATGAACCCGGTATACGCCGGGAAGATCCGCTGGAACTGGAGGCCCCAAACGAAGAAAATGGTTGGCGGTCAGCTTACGGTTGAAAGGCCCAGATCGAAAAATGCGCTGGTTACGGATGGGCTCCACCCCGCGATCGTAAGTCAGGAGCTATTTGACCGTGCTCAGCAGATCATGAGTGCAAATGCAGCCCGGCCAGTTGGCCTGCGGCATAAGGTATCCAATCCCCTCTCCGGACTTGTTTTCTGCGGGAAGTGTGGCCGCGCGATGCAAAGAAGGCCGTATACGACCGGCCAAGAGGATTCACTCATATGTACAGCAACATCATGCGACAACATCAGTTCCGCCCTCGCTATGGTAGAACGCCGCATCCTTGATGCTCTCGCAGATTGGGTGGCAGATTATAAGCTTCGATTGGATCCGCAGAAAGAGCGCAGGATAGTCAACCAGACAGCCATCACGGAAAAAGCATTGCAGCGCATCGACGCCGAGCTGTCAGATCTGGATAAGCAAAAAAGCAGCCTGCACGATTTACTCGAGCGTGGAGTATATGACGTTGATACGTTTATGAGCCGCAGCTCTGTTATATCCGATCGGATTAAGAGCGCAAAAGCTGACAGAGAAAAACTGGCCAGTGAGATTGCCGCCGAGAAGTTGCGTGAAGCAAACCGTATACAGCTCGTGCCGAGGATAGAACACCTTCTGTACGTTTATAACGATTTGCCATCAGCTGCCGCAAAGAATGAACTACTAAAAGAAGTACTCGAGAAGGTTGTGTATATTAAAGAGGTCAACGGACGCTGGCACCATCCTCCGGATGCTTTTGACATTCAAATATTTCCCCGGATTCCGCACTCGGATAATCAAGTCTAACCTATTGGCACCGGTTCTTCAGTTCCGATGTCGTTCAGCACGGCCTTTGCTTCCGGCGTCACCATCGAGAAACGCTGGGAAAGGTATCTTACCGAAGCGCCCAGCTCGCCATCCGGCCCGCCATACTGCGTGATGATCAGGTTTGCCATGCGCGGGTCGGGCTTTTTGATCCTGATCGGATACTGCATCTTTTTATCATATACCCACATTATTTCTCATCCCCCGTCATGTTGAAATTGAATTTAGCCTGCCACGGCCAGGGTTCGTCGATCCACTGCCACGGGTACTTGCTCGTGGAGAACTGCGACGACAGCATACCAAACTGCTGCTCGTACTGTTCCCTCAGGTCTTTGCCTTCCTTGACTGCCGCGTTGTATTTTGTGATCGCATCCCGGTCCGTGGGGTGAGTGTTGAGATACAGATGCAGGTCGAGAATGAAAAAGTCGAGCGCCATCAGCTTTTGCAGCATTTCATCTCTGTTCATATCAAACATCCTCCATCCGCTTTTTGTCCCAGCCGGAAACCTCGTACAGCGGCGGGAATATCGTGCCATTCTTAAGTCCCATGAGCGGCGTGAAGGTGGTACACAGCTTCTCAAATGGTACATACGCGTGGGCCAGCTTTACGTTATTGATCACCGTCTCCTGCGGTACGCACCCACTGGGCGACGCTGCCATTTCAGCGTAATTGTCCATATCTTTTGCGGTCTCCTTCCTTATTAATCTGCAGTTAAAACCGTGTTTTAACTTGTCGCATATTATGCGGCAGCGGGCACAGCCCGCGCTGATGTAGTAAATGCTTCTCCATTTGCGGCAAAACCGCAATCGGAAAAGTGTAACCAGATAATGTCCTGATACTATTTTATGAAGCTACATCCGCAGTGTGACAAAAGCGTTTCATCATATGCGTATCGTGTCACGAGGGAATAAAAAGACAGAGCCGCGGTAGGTTGCGGCTCTGTCTGATATTAGTGTGCTGTCGTTTAATTACTTCAGGTTGAACCATGCGCCGAGGCCCGGATACTGCGCCTGGCTGCCGAGTTCCTCTTCAATGCGCAGGAGCTGGTTGTACTTGGCCACACGGTCCGTACGGCTGGGAGCGCCCGTCTTGATCTGTCCGGCATTCATGGCGACCACGATGTCCGCGATGGTCACGTCCTCGGTCTCGCCCGAGCGGTGCGAAACGACGGCGGTGTAGCCCGCGCGGTTTGCCATCTGGATGGCGTCCAGCGTCTCGGTCAATGTGCCAATCTGGTTGACCTTGATCAGGATGGAGTTGCACACGCCCATGTCAATGCCCTTCTTCAGGCGCTTGGTGTTGGTAACGAACAGGTCGTCGCCGACGAGCTGAACCTTCTTGCCCACGGCGTCGGTCATCATCTTCCAGCCTTCCCAATCCTCTTCCGCAAAGCCGTCTTCCAGCGAGATGATCGGGTACTTGTCGATCAGGCCCATCCAGTACTCTACCATCTGCTCGCGGGACTTCATGATGTCGCTCTTCCAGAAGTAGTAGCTGCCTTCCTTGCCCTTCGCTTTGGCTTCCTCATACATTTCGGTTGCAGCGGGGTCCATGGCGATCCGGAAGTCCTTGCCCGGCTCGTAGCCCGCTTTGTCGATGGCTTCCACGATGAGCTGAAGCGCTTCTTCGTCCGCCTTGAGGTTGGGCGCAAAGCCGCCTTCGTCGCCGACAGCTGTGCTGTAGCCCTTGCCCTGCAGAACCTTCTTCAGGTTGTGGAAGACTTCGGCGCTCATGCGCAGGCACTGACGGAAGCTGTCCGCGCCGACCGGCATGATCATGAACTCCTGAATGTTGACGCTGTTGTCCGCGTGCTTGCCGCCGTTCAGGATGTTCATCATCGGAACGGGCAGCTGCTTGGCATTCACACCGCCGATGTACTTATAAAGCGGAACGTCGGACTGGATCGCCGCAGCCTTGGCAACGGCCAGCGATACGCCGAGGATCGCATTGGCACCCAGCTTCGCTTTGTTTTCCGTGCCGTCCAGGTCGATCATCGCCTGGTCGATCGCAGCCTGATCCAGCGCCCACATGCCCTCGATCTCTTCCGCGATGTCCGTGTTGACGTTTTCCACCGCCTTCTCGACGCCTTTGCCGAGATAACGCTTCTTGTCACCGTCACGAAGCTCCACCGCTTCGAACGCGCCCGTGGACGCACCCGACGGAACCGCAGCGCGACCTACAGCGCCGCCTTCCAGAATGACTTCGACCTCGACCGTCGGATTTCCCCGCGAGTCCAGTACTTCACGGCCAATGACTTCTTCGATTGCAAACATACCTGTATCTCCTTTTTAATAATTTTATCATCAGTATAGGGCGTCGACACCGCAGCCGCCATAAGGCGCTTCCTCTATTATAACCTTATTGTGCTGCAAAGCAACCCGAATTCACCCATGATAATAATACTTTCGCGGAGCGCTTTTTGCAAGGGAATAACTTTTTATTATACGCAATCAGACAGAAAAATATACGCGCCGCCCTCCTCTTTTTTAAGAAGTCAACAAATTTTCCTTATTGACAGCGCATGGTGCGACAATGTTTTGAATCTTCGCCTGCGTATAATGAAAAACAGCCCCGCAATAATCCATAATACTGGAGGGATCCCTGTGTCCGTCGATGCCGCTATACCACGCTTACACATTGCCAACCTTCCTAAAAGGTTGATCCTGATTGCATCCTTTCTGGCCGCAGGCTTCCTGCTCGGCCGCATCCAACTTCTGGATTCCATATGCCCGTTTGGCCCCGCATTCGTCGCCGCGTGCTTTCTTGCGAGGCGTCCCGAGTCGCTTCCCGCGGCTGCGGGCGTGGCTTTGGGCTCGCTGCTTATCCCGGAGCAAACAGTATACGTTGTTTTGATCATATTGATGATCTGCTCGGCGCTGCTGTTTGTGCGCAAGCGCATCCGGCGCTGGATGGCACTCATCGCCACCGCCTGCGCGTACTCCGTTGCCGCGGCGCTGATGCGCACGCAGGATATTGCGCAGTTTATGACGGCAGTGCTCGAATGCCTGACCGCTCTCGTACTGATTTATGTGCTGCATACTATATTACAGATTGTATTCGTGCACAAGCGACGCAGCGTATTCTCGGCTGAGGAAACCATCTGCCTCGCGTTCGGCGCGCTCACCGTGGTGTGCATGTTCGGGCCGCTTGCGATTCAGGGCGTCTTTATTGCGAATATCGTCGCAGGCCTGATCGTACTGTTTGCTGCATATACGGGCGGCGCGGCGCTTGGCGCAGGCGTGGGGCTTGCGCTGGGACTTGCATTATGCCTCTGTATCTCCACGGATGTCACCATGATCGGTATGATGGGCATATCCGGGCTGGCCGCGGGTACCATGCGCCGCCTGAAAAAGCCCGGTGCCGTGGGCACCTTCATGCTAACCTGTCTGTTGTTTATCCTCGCGTTCCATGGCACGCCGGAGCGGTACATGCGAATGATCGAGACCGCCACATCCGCCGCAGTTTTCTTCGCGCTGCCCAAACGCCTGTTTACTTTTGCGGGCAAGTATTTTGACATGCAGACTCGCCGTGAGTTTGAGCACCGGCTTCACGAGGAGCGCTTCCGCGAACTGACCGCCGGACGACTGAAGGAGGTATCCGACGTATTTGCACAGACCGGGGAGATGTTTGTGAGCGAGACCGCGCAAAAGCCCGTATCGGCCGACGTATCCGGTATCCTCTCGATGGTGGCGGAAAGCTCCTGCAAGGACTGTGTGTTCCGTAAGAGCTGCTGGGACAAGGAGTTCCTTGCCACCTACCATGTATTCAACCGTCTGCTCGCCACCTACGAAAAGAACGGTGCGCTGTGCGCAGATGACGTCGATCCAGCCTTCGCGAAGAAATGCTTCAATCTTCATGGCATACTCGCCACAGCGGAGAGCATGTTTGGCTCATATCTGCTCGGCCTGCAGTGGAAGCGCAAGGTGGAAGCTTCGCGCGCCATCACGGGCAAACAGCTCAAGGGTGTGGCGCAGGTGGTATGTGATATTGGCCGCGAGATGAACGCCGGCTTCGAATTTTTGGAAGGCGTGGAGGCGCGCGTGGCGTCTTCACTCGATGCGGCGGGCGTACGCGTGAGCGAGGTATGCGCTGAAAGCGCGGGCGGCGGGCTTGTGGTGGGGCTCAAGATCAAAAGCTGCCACCGCGATCAGGACTGCAGCCGCACATTGGAGCGCGCGGTAAGCACAGCCTGTGGTCTGCGTATGCAGCGGCTCGCTCAGGAAGGCTGCGGCACGCAGAAAGCATGCACGCTTCGCTTTGGACAGACACACCGTTTCGGGGTGCTCACGGGCATCGCGCAGGTTCCAATGAACGAAGTTTCAGGCGACAGTCACTCATTTCAAGGCTTAAAGGATGGGCGCTACATGCTGATGCTGTGCGACGGCATGGGCAGTGGCGAAGCTGCCCGCAATGAGAGCGCCTCCACCGTTTCGCTGATGGAAAATTTCTTTCAGGCAGGCTTTGACGACGGCGTGGTGTTCGATACCATCAACCGCCTGCTGCTGCTCAAGGGCGACGAGGAGACCTTCTCCACCGTGGACCTGTGCATGCTCGATCTGAAGACAGGTGGTGCAGCCTTTACCAAGATTGGCGCGGAATGCTCGTATGTGCTTACAGAAAGCGATGTGCGCATTGTAACCCCTGGTTCCCTGCCTATAGGCATTCTGGACGAGGTGCGGCCCGTCACATCGCGTATGTCGCTACATGCGGGCGACATGATCGTGATGGTCAGCGATGGCGTATCGTCAGCCATTAAAACGAGCGCTGCCGAGTGGTTTGCCGACATCCCCCGCGATAACGCACAGGAGACAGCAGATGCCATACTCGTCAAGGCCATGGACGGGCGCCCGCCTGCCGACGATATGACGGTCATGGTAAGTCTCATCATAGCCGGGTAAAAAAATACCCGGCTGAGCCGGGATTACGATGGTTTCAATTGGCTAAGGAGGTAAGTAAGAAATGAAAAAGTGCTACCGTATCTTATATAAACTCCCTGTTCCTATTTGAAACATGCTTTGTCTACATAAATATATAATATGTCCATAAGACGACTGGTTTCTGATTTAGTCATAATCATACTCATTATTCCGGTATAATCCATTTTTTATCATAATTTGTGTAATTTTTTGCAGGAATACGCCTCATGTTTGTGGAATAGTTACCGATATATATATCGTAGCTATGTCTTTTTGTTGTTTTTATTTTGTGAGGTGAGGCCCAATTTTGATATCCCGGACAAAAAAAACGCTGAAGCGCGCGTTGGTTATGGTTCTGATCATCGCACTGGCCGCAACCGGCATCGCCGCCTTATCGGGCGGTTTTTCGAGCGCTGTCGATTATTCGGTCATTCGTGTAAAGCTCTCGATGGGTACGACCACGTCCATCAGCTTCAAGCTTACCGGCAACTATGGAATCGCGGGGTATTCCGGCGTAAACCTGTCTTCAGGCAGCTATACCGTTGCGCTTTCGGGCGGAAGCCTGAAGCTCAGCAGCGGCGGCTCCATACTATATACAGCATCCTCTCTTAAAATTGTGGAGCGTACACCGCCCACCGGTCAGAAGAATTACGCCACCCTTACAACGACCAATTACGGCACCCATGATTATCTGGGAAATATCGAATTCCGTGTCAGCAGCGGCAGCGTTGTCGTAATCAACCACGTCTATCTTGAATACTATCTCTACGGCGTGGTGCCACACGAGATGAGCAACACATGGCCCATGGAGGCGCTGAAGGCGCAGGCTGTCGCGGCTCGCACCTACGCAGTAAAGTATATGACCGGCTCCGGCACCTACGACGTCGTGGACACCTCCGCGAATCAGGTATACAAGGGCTACAGCAGTTCATACGACAATGCCATCGCGGCAGTGAACGCCACAGCAAAACAGGTGTTGAAGTGCAACGGGCAGCTTGTGCAGGCGTATTTTTCCGCGTCCAACGGCGGTTATACCGAGATACCGCAGCACGTCTGGTCGGCCAGTGCAACCCTGCTGCCGTACCACGTCATTCAGGAGGATCCGTACGACACGCAGAACACGTGGAGCGAGCAGGAGGTCCTCATATTCCCTAAAACCGTCTCAAGTTCCAGCAATATTGCATATCAATACATGAACAGCGGCTCCATGGTTTCCGGCACGGGAACCGAAGCCGCCAATGCGGTCAAGTATTTCAAGCTTTGCGCGTTGCCCGCCGTATCGTCCAAGGGCTATACCGCCAACGTCACCAACGATATTGAAATCATCGGTGTGGACAGCATCGCCCCCAATACGTATGAAAGCCAGCATAATATTCCGGATTACAACGGCAATAACCTGTGCGTATGCTTTGAGAAAGCCGACGTTACAATGCGCGTTTATGCGACCCGCAGCGCCACCCCGGAGGAGCTTGCCAACACAGGCGAGCCAACCGTACGTGAGCCGGTCACCGTTACCTTCACCATTGATCTTCACGCGCTGGACAGTACGGACGGCGTATACCGTGCGTTCACGAACTCCAGCTTGAGGCTTTTCGTCGTTACCGAAACCGAAACCGGCTGGAACATCTATCACCGGCGCTTCGGCCACGGCATCGGCCTCTCTCAGCGCGGCGCGCAGACACGTGCGAAAGCCGGACAAACCTATCAGGATATCCTTAGCTTCTACTACCCCTCCACCGTACTGGAGGCGCTCAACATCACCGTACCTGTGCCGGAAGCTCCGGTTGACGATAACGCCAATGCCACAATCTTCAACTGCAGCATAAGCGTCAACGTGCGCAGCACGCCCGACACCACCCTGCCTGCTATCGGCAAGGCGCTACTCGGCGACCGTATCGTCGTGACGCAGGCGTTTGTCAATGCCGAATGGCATAAGATCGCTTTTGGCGGTATGGACGCCTACATCTATGCGTATTATGTGAAGCTGGACGAACCGGATGCCGCGACGCCTACGGCGACCGATGTTTCTTCCACACCAACCGAAACGACTTCCGAAACTGCCACGGCAACGCCCAGTCCCACTGTAACACCCACACCGACCGCGGCAGCTACGGCAACACCGACGGAGACGGTTGCGCCGACAGCGACCCCCACCACCGCGCCAGCCACATCCCCCACTGTCACCGCCATCGGTACGGTAACCTCGACGACGCTCAATGTCCGTACCGGCCCGGGAACCTCATACACAAAGGTCGGAACCTTTACCAAGGGCGATAAGGCCAGCGTTGTTCAGGCGGGTTCTGCGGGCAGTTGGCACAAGATCCTTTACAACAACAGCGTTGCATACGTTTACGCCAATTACATGAGCGTCACGACAACGCCCTCCATGGCAGCGACCGGTTCGGTGACCGCCTCCACACTCAACATCCGCAGCGGGCCGGGGACCTCCTATGCTGTGGTTGGCCGGTTCTCCAAAGGAGACTCAGTCAACATTGTATCACAGGGCGACTCGGGTGGCTGGCACATGATCTGGTACAACAACAGCGCGGCATATGTCTATGCCGACTACGTGAAGGTAGCCGAAGCTGATCCGGTCGAAACGACAGGTGTCGTCACATCGTCCACGCTTAACGTACGGAGCGGGCCGGGAACCACGTACGCCACGTTGGGGACGCTGAAAAAAGGCGATACGGTACAAGTCCTCCAATCGTACAGCAGCGGAAGCTGGCACAAGATTAGGTACAACGGTGCAGACGCTTATGTCCATGCCTCCTATATCAGCCTTGCACAGGGTTCTGCCAGCCAGCCAGACAGCGGCAGCAGCGGCTCAACCGCCGTATATGCAACCGTCAATGCCAACCGGCTGAATTTCCGGGAGACAGCCTCCTTAAGCGGTACGGTGATCACAACGCTCACGCGCAACATCGTGGTGCAGGTGCTGGAGCAGGGTGATACCTGGTATAAGGTGAAATACGCCGGCAAAACAGGATATGTTTACGCTTCCTATATGAAGCTGTGCTCCGGAACCTATGGCACAGTGAACAGCAGCAAACTCAATGTTCGCAGCGGCGCTTCCACCTCGTCTGCAGTGCTCGGCGTTCTCGGCAAGGGTGATATCGTTCAAGTGCTCGAGAACAATGGGACGTGGCTGAAGATCGTATATGGGTCCACGTCGGCGTATGTTTATGCGGCATATATCGATTTATAAACACATGCTTGCATGAAACCGGGCTCAAATTTTTCCGCCCGGTTTTTTTATCCACATTTGATTTTTTTCGTCAACATATTGGGGATGCTTTCACGCCATGCCGACTTACGACATAAGCCGCTCATTTTTTTCGGTTGCCCACATATAGTATAGGCGAATGCATATTCCCGCCCTTCCCACATGAGTTATCCACCGTTTTCCGCAGGTTATCCACCATGAATGGTGGATAACTTTTCGAAATCAGCACCGCATGAATATACCGCCAACTCACGCTGCTCCAACGACTTGCCGAAAGTGCACGAAAAAGGCGGCGCGTTTTGCGCCGCCTTTTTGACTGTTGTCTCAGAAGCTGTTCCGGTCGCGGTAACCCTTTGATGCCGGTTTGCGCCGAGCCATAGACGTACCCGGGCGTTTCTTCGCACCACTGGGTTTAACAGCTTTGCTGGACGGTTTGCTGGATTTCGCGGATGATCCACCGGACCTCTGCTGTCTCCACAATACGAGCAGCGCAGCGCCGACAGCGAGGATCAATACCGCCAGTACAATCGCAATGATCGGCACCACTCCCAGACCGGGCTTTGTTTCCGTTTCTGCCGGGCTGCTCTGGGTAACATCCGCTGCGTCCTCATAGTCCGTTCCGGAAGGTGCGGATGTGATCGTCACCTCAATGGGGATCGGATTAAGCGTATGCGTTGCGCCTTCCGTGTCGGTAACTGTAAGCACAAAGTTGAACGTTGTCGTCTCGCCGATGTCCGCCTGATATTCAAAGCTCGCCGTTCCGTATGCCGCCAAAAGCGCATTGTTGTAGGCTTCCTTGTTCTGCGTTGTCTCCATAACTGAGAGCTGGGTCAGCGTATAATCTGTGGCGTTGGTGATATGTCCCGTGAAGTTGACCGTACCCGCGGACGTCAGGCGTGGCCTGTCCACTTCCACCGTCATGGTAAGCTTGGACGCGATCTCGCTGTCATCGATGGGCAGTGCGATGGAGACCGTTTTCTCCACATTGACGATCTCCTGCTTATGGTCCACAAGCGTCAACAGGAAGGTGACGTCGGTGGAAGCCGTAAAGGAGAGGGTGTAGTCTTTCGTATAGTGAGCTCCGGGAGCCAGCTTGCTGGTCGGGAAATCCACCTTCTCGCCGTTGATATAAGCCGTTACGCCGCTGTACGTCACGTTGCCGTTATTCGTCACGTCCGCCGTAAAGGTAACGTCCTCACCTGCGTTGGGTGTGGAGTTGTTCACCGTAAAGGTAACATCCACCTTTCGAACCTCAATCGTTAAATCGATAGGCGTGGGATTGTTGGTGCCATCTACTCCGTTAGCTGTATAGGTAACGACCGGGGCCAGCGTGGTCGCTGACGATACCGTATATTGATACTCCAGAGTCTTGGTCTTTCCGGGCGCAACGGTAAACGGAGAAGTATTGAGCGCTTTGCCGCCGTTGACACCGGGCACCTTAACGTTGACATTGGTCAACGCAGCCTCGCCCTGATTTTCTACATCAAATTTCAAAGTTATAATATCACCCGAAGCCACCAGTTTATCAGGTGAAACGGTAAACGTGACTCCGATGCCTACGGTAAGCTGTTTTTGAGTAAATGTGACGGTCGCTGAACCGAGTTCAGTGGCTCCCGTAGGATCGTACAACTGAAAAGTCACCGCACCAAATGCTGCCACAGTATAGGAAAAGGTCTGCTCTGCTGTCTCGCCAGCAGGTATCTGCTGCTCAAATGTCGCGCACGAAGTGCTTCCCTGCTTTAATACACACTCTGCAGGAAGATCAGCACCTGAATCATTCGTTACCGTAACTTTCAGCGTGGTGGAGCCGAGTGCCGCCAGTTCAGTCGTTCCTGTAATCCGCACGTCAACGCCCGCCGCCTTGGCAGTCTGAATAGTTCCCCCAAATAAAGACAAAACAATTATCAATGCAATCAGTATTGATATATGCTTTTTCAAAACGTCTTTCCTCCTTGTTTCTCAACGCATATACACCACATTATATATTCGACTAATTTTATAGCAAGCAAGGTTAAAAGTCAATGAAAGCAAATGCCAGCCGCCATTCAGGCGGACTTTCCGAGTTGATATTTTAGTGTCACAGATCGCTTGAAAATTCGTCGTTTTAAATTGACAAGAATCCCCCGAGATGCTAAGATAATAGCCGTGCCAGCCGAAACCGGCATAAAACATGACTGATATCATCTGGGTGTAGCGCAGTTTGGTAGCGCGCTTGAATGGGGTTCAAGAGGTCGCAGGTTCAATTCCTGTCACCCAGACCATCAGGATAAAAGCTCACAGGATTTGCATCCGTGAGCTTTTTTATTTCTGGATATCATCTTATCTTTCTTGATCCAATTTTGTCAGAACACTAAATACAGGCTAGATCTGATGAAAAAGGTACATTAGCTGCACCCAGTTTCTCAAATCAGGAACAACCACGTCTGCCTCGTTCAGGTGCTCCCTTTCCCCTATGCCAACGCAGAACATCCCGGCTGCTTTCCCTGCCTCAACTCCTGCCGGTGCGTCTTCGAACACAACGCATTCGTTGGCGGACAAATCCAACGCCTGGATGCCCAGCAAAAATACCTCCGGGTCTGGCTTGGCCTTTGAGGTTCTGTTACTATCGACGATAGCGTCAAAAGCATCGGTTAATGCGAGCTTTTGCAATATGTATGGGGCGTTTTTACTGGCACTGCCCAAAGCTGTCTTTATGCCTGCAGTGTGCAGGGTATGCAGAAAGTCCGCCGCACCGGGCAATATATCCGCCTGTGTCAGAGTGTCCAGCATCTCGACATACCGCGTGTTCTTTCTTTTGGCAAGGGCTGCCCGTTCTTCTCCCCCTCGCTTTACGCCGCCGATCTCCAGCAATATCTCAAGGCTGCGCATGCGGCTTACTCCTTTCAGCCGCTCGTTATCCGCCGGAGTGAATTCAAAGCCCAGCTCATCCGCCAGTTCTTTCCACGCAAGATAGTGGAACCTTGCGGTATCGACGATCACGCCGTCCAGATCAAATATTGCGCCTTTATATATCATGTTGTTCCTTTTCTTGTTCCTTTTTCGCTTCAAAATGGTGCAGCAAACAAATCCTTAACCTTAACGGTTATTGACTATTGCATTTTTTATCTCAGAGAAATAAGCCAGAGTGCAGCCCGCCTCATCAGGTGCTCTATTTCAGAGCAGCCTCCACATCACGCACAAACTGCTGAACCACCTTCTCATATCGTTCCGGCTCCTGAGCGTGACCCTGACAGTGCATCGCGCCCTCGAACAGTTCCATCCGGGATAGCGGGTTCTTTGCTTCCCGAAATAGCTTCGTACACATCTCTACCGGGACCTGTTCGTCCGACGTGCCGTGTATAAACATTATGGGCACATTGGTCTCGGAAACCCGGCTGATGGGGCTGACGTCCTTGCAGTCAAAACCCAAGAGGTGCTTTATGCGGCGGCTGATCATCAGTACAGCAGGGAAGGGCGGCAGGTGCAGTAGTTTTAAAAAGAACTTCATCATATGATACAGGTCGGTGCCGCCGCCATCCTCCACGATGAAATCAATGCGGTTGTCAATGGCCAGCGTTTCCATGGCAGTAATCGCCCCCAGCGACTCGCCGTGGATACCGATGATGGTGTCTTCGCCCATACGCTGCTTCACCCATGTGATGACAGCTGAAAGGTCGAATTTTTCATAGGATCCCATTGAACTAATTTCTCCGGTGCTGTTGCCGAAGGCACGCTGGTCATAAATCACCGCCGCGTACCCCAAAGCCTGAAACATCGGGATGAACCGTACAGACAGCATGCGGTTTTGCGTATAGCCGTGCACGCGTATGAGGCATTTGGGACGCTCTCCCGATACTGGCGAAACTCGAGCGGGAATAAATTCTCCTGAAATATCTTCTCCGTTGGAATGCAGGAGAAACGGTTCCTTCTCCATGCGGTCGTACGCCTCATAGTCCACATGGCCCCGCTCCGTCTGTTCCTGCCGTACCAGCTCATAACTGCGGTGTCTTTCCCCTTTGGGCTTCAATACCTTTTCCGGCATGCTCCGGCTGACTATCAGACATAGAATGAAATACAGAAACAATATAGCTAAAATACAAATCAGAATGATCCAATACCATGCCATGATCGTTTTCCCCCTTTTACTAAAATCAATTGATCACTTAAATCCACCGTCAGCGTTTTTGCGATTCTGCGGGTACTGTGATCAGTATCCGGCCTTCTCTGCCGCAGCGGCGGCCATGGTCAACTCCCATTTTTGCTGTGCCGTCGATGATATGCTCTGCACAGGCGATGTACTCGTCGATATACCCCTTATCGATTGGGAAGCCATGATGACCGGGATAAATCATATCAAAATCCGTCGATAGGCTTTTTAGGCGGCGCATCGATTTAAAGTAGGTTTCCGGGCTGCAACTGCCGTCAAGGTGAAGCAGTATGCCCCATTCACAGACGGTATCGCCGCTGTACAGTATCCGCTCCCCACGGTCAAGGAAGCACGTCGATCCCGGAGAATGACCCGGAGTATGAATGACCTCCACATCCCGTCCGCCGAGGCGGAATACATGGCCATCCTGAAAGTATTGGTAGTTGCCAGAGGCGTCGACCTGCAGTATGCGACGCACCGTGCGTCCCAATATGATGCGCAGCGCCAGGGGCAATGCTTCATGAAGCAGCACCGTCAAATAGGCCGGATCGGCATGGAGCTTGAATACATCGATGTCGTCTTCATGCATCCACAGTTCATGAAAGAAATGGTTCCCACCGAAGTGATCGAGGTGCGCGTGGGTATTCACGACGACGATCGGCAGGCTTGTCAGGGAGCGAACGGTATCCCTGAACTCCTCCGTGCCAATGCCGGTATCAATCAGCAATGCCCTTTCCTCTCCGGAAAGCAAGTAACAAAGCTGGTTGCCCATGATTTTTTCTTCAATTATATGGGTGTCTTTGTTGATCGTATGGACAAAATATTTAGGTTTCAGCATTTCAACATCCTCCTTCCAGTACCATCAGTGGTTCGTACCCTTCGCTTGCTGACGCACATGAATGGCAAGCGGCTTACCCACTTCATTTTGTTCGCCGTTCAATATGATCGTCTCATCCCCATGCCTGAACCGCACAGCATCCCCCGATAGCAGCTTATATCGGACCAACTTACAGTCAACCGCTACGCCGAGAAGGCAGCCGCGGTACGCAAGCTTAAAGCGATATCCCTGCCATGCCGCCGGAAGATCCGGCCGGAAAACCAGCTCATCTCCCCAGCACCTCATACCGGCGAAGCCCTGTACGATACCCATCCATGTACCGGCCATTCCCGCAATGTGGATGCCGTCCTTCGTGTTGCCATGGAGGTCGTCCATATCCGTCCTTGCCGTATCGGCAAAGTATTGGTACGCCTGTTCATCGTATCCGATCTCACTCGCAATGATGCTGAAGATCGACGCGGACAGCGACGAGTCATGCGTAGTGCATTCGTCATAGAAGCGGTAATCCCTCTCCTTCTGCTCAAGAGAGAACTGATTCCACAACAGCAGGAGTGCGAGCACCATATCCGCCTGCTTACAGACCCGGTGCCGATAGATAACTAATGGATGAAAATGCAGCAGCAGCGGGTACTTATCTTCCGGCGTATGAGCGAAATCCCATGGCGCTCTGTCCAAAAATGCATCGTCCTGCAGGTGGACGCCAAGCTGCTCATCATATGGGATGAACATGTTTTCAGCCGCCCGTTTCCACTCCGCCGGTTCATCCATTGCAAGGCCAATCCGGTCTGCCAGCACCCGGTATGACTCCGGATGCTTCCGCTGCATCCACTCTTCCACCACGCAGGCATATTCCATATTGAACCGTGCCATCAGATTGGTATAGCAGTTGTTGTTCACTACCGCCGAATATTCATCCGGGCCGGTGACGCCATTGATGCAGAAGCGGTCGCCCTTTGCAGGGATATAGTCGCCCAGATCGGCCCACAGCCGCGCGGTTTCAAACACCATCTCCGTACCGAAGCGCAGCATAAAATCCTCGTCCTGCGTGGCGTCCATATACCGTTTCACCGCGTAGGCGATATCCGCGTCGATATGGTACTGCGCCGTACCGGATGGATAGTTCGCCGAGCATTCCTCTCCGTTAATGGTCCGCCACGGATACAGTGCCCCCTTGGCATGGCTGAGCTGCCTGGCCCTCTCCCTCGCCTGCTCCAGCGTATTATAGCGATATTCGAGCAGTCCTTTGGCCTTTTTCGGCATGCAGTTCAGGAAGAATGGGAGCACGTACATCTCCGTATCCCAGAAATAATGTCCCCCATACCCCTCGCCGGTCAATCCTTTGGCACAGACCGCACGTTTCCCGTCGCCGCCGGTGGACTGCAACAGGTGAAACAGGTTGAATCGGATTCCCTGTTGCATTGCAGGGTCCCCGTCGATTTCGATATCCGCGTTGTACCAGAAATCATCCAAATATGCCTTTTGCTCCTGCCGAATACCCTCATATCCATCGTGGCATGCCCTGCGCGCTTCCGCTTTGGCATGCTCCGCAAGGTCCTCCTCGCAATAGTCGTTGGAGTCGGTGTAAGCGATATACTTGTACAACACGATCGGCTGTTCCTGCGCAGCATATCCCCGGTATTCAATCTTCACCGACAACGGTTCCTGCGACGGCAGGCAGGCAAACGGGTTTTGCGACTCAAGTTGGTGTTCCATGCTGCAGGCCAGTGACAGCCCGGAGCCGTTTGCCTTCTGCACGATGCAGCCTGCATGTTCGTCAGCATGGGCATCAATTACGCGCAGCGGCTTTTCCGTCAGCTCCGCGCCGACACGGGGGTCCTTGTCACAGATCTGGTTGGATACGTTTCCATCCAGCTCAGAAACGAGCGCAATCTCCCCCGAAAAATTCAAGGGGGTCACCTCATAGCGGAGCGCGGCAATATGCTTGCGTTTAAAGGATACAATCCGGTCAATGCTGAGCCGGATACGCTTACCGCCTTCCGATTGCCAAACCACATTCCTTCTCAGGACGCCTTCCCGCAGCAGCAGTGTCCTTGAGTATTCGCTGATTTCACCGCGAGCCATGTCGAAGGCCTCCCCATCCACCGACAGCCCGATCCGCTTAGCATTGGTTACGTTCAGCATCGTCTGGCTCTTCTCCGGATATCCGTAGGCGATCTCTCCGTACTGGATGGTTCCGCTTTCATAAAAGCCGTTCAGATAGGTGCCTTCAATGCTGTTCTGAGGGTCGCCGTACGCTTCTTCAAAATTTCCGCGAAAGCCGATATACCCGTTGCCCAAAGAAAATATGGACTCATTCCTCGTCTGATACTCGGGCTGCAATGCGTCTTCTCTGATCTCCCATTCCGAATATGGATATATCGCCCTGCCTTTTCTGTTCATGCCTCAGCCTGTCTCCTTTGCTCCAGGTCCGACATGATTTGAGGATGAAGCTTGTCCACCTTGTAGAGCAGAATCAAGGCAAACAGCAGCACGCTCGCAATCAGCGTGACCCACGCATAATTGAATTTGATGGCACCCAGCGCTTCCGGCGTTTGCTCCACATTGGGAACATAATGTCCGATCGCCAGTATCGTCGCGCACAATGCGCCGCCAAGCCCCTGTCCGATCTTGACACCGAGGCTGCAGGCCGAATAAGCGAGACCTGTTGCGCGCGTGCCCGATTTCCATTCCGCATAGTCCACCGTATCGGCAAACATCGCCCCCAGGAGTCCTGCCGGTATGCCGAGGCCGACATAATTCAGAATGGTGCCCAGAAACAACAGAAACACATTTCGCTCGGAGATGATAATGATCACCGCTCCCAGTATTGCAACCACAATCCCCATCAGAGATGCATTCCGTTTCCCCATCTTCTTGGCAATAAGCGGTGAGAAGGCCAGAATGATCAGTACGGCGATGGTCGGAAACGTGAGCAGGGCGGACATCAGCTCCGGCTTGCCGATATAGTATTGAAGATAATACGGCGTCGACGTTTGCTTAAGCACTGTGCACAGGTTGGCCACTATCGCCATTACCAACAACAGCACCCAGGGTAAATTCATGATAGACTTCAGCCCTTTTTTTACGGGGATCGGCTTTCCGCCATCCGGCTGCACCCGCTCTTTGGTGTGCGCCCATCCGTTAAACAGTAATGCCGCGCCGATGACCGCAAAAAGCAGCGCGGTCAGGAAAAAGCCCGTGCGCCCATTTCCCTGTCCCAGCGCGTTCACGAGCGGCCATGTGGCTGCCGAAATCACCAAGCTTCCAACTGCGCCAAGGAGCGTGCGGATCACGTTAATGACCGTACGTTCCTGCGTATCGCTGGTGAGGCTGGGCAGCATCGCCTGCGTCGGCAGGGCAATCAGCGAGATAAACAGGTTTAAGCCGATGTACGTTACGTACATATAGATGATCTTACCGGCCAGACCCAGCTCCGGCGCGGAAAACGTAAGAACGCCAAAGACACAAAAAGGAATCGTAAACCACAGCCAGAATGGGCGGCATTTCCCCCAGCGCGTATTGGTGCGGTCGATCAGTATGCCTTCGAACGGATCGGTTACGCCATCGATTATCCGCCCGATGAAGAACAGCGGCGCGATTGCAGCCACCGGGATATCAAATATGTCGGTATAGAAATACATCAAATAAGTGCTGACCAGTACAAATACCAGATTGAATCCGGTCTCCGTCAACCCATAGCTTATCCGTTCAGACCACGGCACCTGTCTTGTTTTCATGCTTTTCCCCTCCCCAAAATCGTTTTATACCTGATAAAGCCATGCGAGAAATTTCTGGATCCATTCATCCCAAAAATCCCACGTATGCCCGCCTGGGCCTTCATGATATGTATAGTCGATTGCCCGCTTTTGTAAAAGATCGCGGGTGGTCCGGGCGGTGCTCAATATGGAGGGATGATCGTCCGTCCCGCAAATATGATAGATGCGCGGCAGTTGGACACCGGATGCTATCGCTTTTTCCGCCAGCGCAATCGGGTCGTGCTCCGTCCCGATCAGCTCACTCGCGCCGTCCACGCCGAACACCATTTTGATCAGCATCATCAGCTCGGGATAATTAGCCATCGCCGTGGTATCGCCGTGCATGAATGCGCCCAGCGAAAAGGAGCCAATGGCGGAATACATATCCGGCCGCGATAACCCTAATTTGAGCGCACCGTACCCGCCCATGGACGTACCGGCAACAAAGTTGTCCTCACGCTTGTCCGATATGGGAAAATATCGGCGGACCAGACGCGGCAGCTCTGCCGTAAAGAAATCGAAGTAGGCAGGGCCAAACGCCATGTTGCTGTAAAAGCTCAACCCGGCCGATGCCATCACCACCGCCAGACCCTAGCGCTCCGCATAGCGCTCAATGTTCGTATGCCGCTGCCATGCCGAGTGATCCTCGGTCGCACCGTGCAGCAGCCATAAAACCTTGAATTTCTCATCCGGTGCCGCTGTGATATTCCCCTCTGGCTGCGGCAGGACGATATCAAGCATGATGTTGCTTTTCAACACCTCCGATTTGAAGTTTGCCTGTATCAGAGCCATGTGGTTACCTCCCTTTAATTATCGCTTATATCCGTGGAATCGTTTCCATCTTCAGCTGAAAAAAAGACCCCTCTGGTTTAAAACTAAATACTTTTACAGGAATTGCGCTTAATAATCTCGTGGTTCATCATAACATTGCCTTCTTTGACGGTTTCCTTATTCAGCAGGCGAAGCAGAAGCCGCATGGCCTCCATCCCCATTTCGTACCGTGGCTGCCTCACCGTCGTGATGGACGGGTAGAAGAACGCAGCGGACTCAATGCCGTCAAAGCCCATTACGGAAAAGTCCTCCGGTATCCTTTTTCCGCTTTCAAGAATCGCCCGGGACACACCGATCGCCATCTCGTCCGAAGCGGCAAAAATAGCTGTGGGCAGATCGCTTCGCTGCAGCAGCTTCATTGTATTCTCATACCCGGACTGATATTTATAGTTTCCTTCATAGATCAGGGTCTCGTCGATCTCAATGCCGTGCTTTTTTAAAGCGCGCTTGTATCCCTGTACGCGAGGGATTCCCGAATTCGGGTCATCGAATTTTCCGGATATCATCGCAATCTTACGGTGTCCAAGCCCGCACAGGTAGTCTACGGCATCAAAAGCGGCCTTTTCATTATCAATGCTGACGCAAATCAGATCGGACGATTTGCTTCTGGTGGAGACCAGCACAACCGGAACCCCGAGCTCCAGCAGTACATCCCGAAGTTCCCCGTCGATGGTGTTGCTTAAGAAGATGACGCCGTCCGCCATTTTGGCCTTCAGCATATACAGTGTATCGATCTCTTTTTCTTTGTTCAGGTCAGAGCTGCTCAGTATGATGTTGTAGTTAAACTGGTCCGCGATGTCCTCAATGCCCCGGACCACCTCCGGGAAGAACGCGCTCGAAATATCTGGGATCACCACGCCTACGGTCTGGGTGTATTTGGACCGCAGGCCCTTGGCAATAAAGTTAGCCTTATAGTTCAGCTCTTTGGCCGCATCCAAAACCAGCTTCCGCGTCTCATCCTTTACGGAAGGGTGATTGTTCAGCGCTCTGGAGGCGGTACCCAGCCCTACACCAGCTTTTTCCGCCACATCCTTTAACCTGACAACTTGATCCACTATGACCTCTAAAGTTCTGGAATCGTTTCCAATGTTATTGTGCTATTAATATAACACCAAACCGGAAATGTTGTCAAATGAAATATGATTCAATGATCTCCCCTGGTTCACATGCTAAATATGATGAAAACAGCCGTCGAAATTCAATTTCAGCGGCTGTTGCTGCCCCGTATTCGGTTGTCTGTAAAAGACACTATACAAAGCGTTTCTCTGCTATGGATTTACGCTGCCTCATATTGCAGTAACCCGTACATTCATCAGCGCCGCGACCTTTTCAAACAGCGTGCGATTATGTCCCACGGACATCGCACAATGGTGCGTGGGTGCTTCTGCAAACCATTTGTCCATATACTGCGCCGGGGCCAACGGAAACCGAACGTGGGTCGAAGTGTTGCCGATGAGCAGCGTCTGCTCCTTCACCGCTTCACCTTCGCTGATGATGAACTTCAGCCGACCATCGCGCGTCTGCGTAACGCCCAGCGTGGTGATGTCGCCCGCTTTGACATTGGCCTCTACCGACACGCCGCTGCCCTTCTTACCATGGTACAGCCCCATGCCTCGCAACACCGGCTTGCCCTGTGATATGCGGATATGGAAGGGTCCGTCATGACCCAGTATCATCGTGCCGAAGTTGTAGTCCGCTGCCACGATCTCCGTATAGCTGCCGCCGGTATCCAGCGTATCACATATCTTCATCGCGACAGCTGTTTTGAGGTCTCCCTCGCCCGCGCACGGGATGCCGCTGGCGGTGAGCAGCGAATGCCCCACAATGAAGCCGCTCTGTATCTGCTCATAATAGTTGCCGCCCGCGCCATGGTAATAGTACGTGATCGAATCAAGGCCGTATTCTTTCACCATCTTTTCCTGCGCAACCGCCACCTTGGCCGACCAGCTCAGTTGCTCGTCTGTCGGCTTGCGCGCAATGGGATCGGACGGAGAATCGCCCGAGATTTCAAAGAAGCGTTCGATCTCCCCAATCTTCTCCTTCACTTCATGTTCCGTAACGCCCTGAAGGTGCTTTTCGAGGTCGCACATTTCCAGCAATTCCACATGCAGCCCCAGCTGCGCGGAGAGCATCGTATAGTCACTGTACATGTCGAGCATGCCGCTGTAGTTGTTGCCCAGAAAGCCAAACCGCGCGTTTCTGAACATACGCTTCACTGAGCAGGCTCTGGCCCATTCAGCGATCTCCCTCCACGCCTGTATGGCTTCGGGACGTTCCGCCGTTTTCTCGTCTGTTTCGGAATATGCAGGCGTTTCAGGCAATCCCAGCAGCCCATTGACGATATGGTAACCGATACCTGCCCGTTCAAACGAGTTGGTAAACTCCGGCACAGGACATGCGCCGCAGTGTGCCAGCCACTGCCCGGTGTTGGTATGCAGATAGTTCATCTGTGCCGTAGGCTGCAGGTTCAGGATCACCACCGGAGCAGTGCATATCTGATGCACCGGAAGCACGCAGGAGCTGGTGCAGTAAGTGGCGGAGTAAAGGAATATCATATCGACATTCTGCTCGTTGAAGTATTCGCCCGCCTGTCGTCCCTTGATTTCGTCGTCCACAAAACCGAAGCAGCAGACATCCCCGTATTCTGACAGTCGATTGGATATGAATTCCGTATATTCCTTCAGCCGCTGTTCGAGACCTTCAAATTGCGGCCAATAGGCTTTAAGACCTACGCCATAAAGTCCGATTCTCGCGCGGTAATGTTTGCGTTCCAGCATGATGACTTCCTCCGACCTGTAAACTTTTCTCAATATTAAACCGCACGGCATGTGCATCAAGCCCATACCGCCGCGTGATATCGCTTGGTAACTGTGGCTATTTCAGATAGAAGACCTCACGCAGCGGCTTCATCGGCTCGTCCTGCCCAAGGTCGAAAGACCCCTCCACCATCTTGGAGGTAATTGCGTTCCAGCGCTGGCATGCCTCGCTCTGGTCCAGATACGCGAAGGCAGCCTTCACATCGTCGCATTCGAAGCAATAGAAGAACTGGTTCCCGTTTTGAAAGATGGAATAATTCTGTATTCCGGCCTTGCTGTGTTCCTCCATGATCTCCGGCCAGGGATTAAGGTGCATCTTCACGTATTCATCGATGCATTCCGGTTTCACTCTCCATGTCCATGCAAGCTTATTGCTCATCAAAAGTCCCCCCTGCGCTTTGGACTGCCACCTCCGGAGACCACGGGCCCCCGGAGGCTCATATCCAACATTACGTAATTACGTCAGCTGATTAATAAACGGTCTTCCATTCTGCGATGTTCGAGGAGTCGAATTTGAACGGAGCACCCAGCAGGACCTGCGTGCCACCGTCGTCGCTGGAAATGACTTCATACGAACCGAGCTTGCCCGCTTCAAACTTGTCGCCTGCAGCGCCGGTGATGTCGCCCTTAACGAGTGCAGCGGCCGCATAGCCCGCGAGATACCCCACATCGAGCGGATTCCAGAGGTACATGTACGCGCATACGCCGTTCTCAATGTATTCCGCCATCTCGCTCGGCAACCCGAGGCCTGTCAGCGCAACCTTGCCCGCCAGGCCCTTGTCGGTCAGCACCTTGCCGGCCGCAGCGATACCCACGGTGGTCGGCGCGATGATGCACTTGAGATCCGGGTATTTCTGGAGCAGCCCTTCGGTCTCGGATACGCTCTTGTCGCGCAGGTCGTCGCCATAAGCCACTTCAACGAGTTCCATGTTGTAGCTGCCTTCTTCGAGTTCCTTCTTCATCCAGTCGATCCACAGGTTCTGGTTGGAAGCCTGCGAGGTCGCGCTCAGGATGGCGATCTGGCCGGAGTTGCCCGTCATATCGGCAGCGGCCTGAATCAGCGTGCGGCCAATAGCTTCGGGGTCAGCCTGGTTGATGTGCGTCATGCGGCTGGCGGCGTTCACGGCGGAATCCAGCGACAGCACCTTGATGCCCGCTTCCATCGCCTGAGTCAGCGCAGGCTGCAGCGCGTCAAAGTCGTTGGCAACCATCGCGATGCAGTCGACCTGCTGGCCGATCAGCTCGTTGATGATCGTGATCTGGTCTTCGGCAGTCGGATTCTCGGGCGCTTTCAGGATGCATTTGTATCCCATGTCATCCTCGATCGCGGCTCTGAAGCCTTCCATCTCTTTTTCACCGTACGGGTTGCCCGTGTTCTTAAACACGATTGCAAACGTATAGTCTTCGGTCTCGGAGCTTGTTCCGGCAGTTTCAGCAGTCTGAGCGCCTCCGGAAACTTCGGTCGACTGTGACGCATTGGGCGTTTCTTCTTTCGGTGTGCACGCCGCGAACAGCGCAGCCACCATTACCAAAGCGAGCAACAGTGCCAATACTTTTTTCATAATCTTTCCTCCTACGTTATTTATTTGACCGGCGCTCGCGCCAGCCAAAACCTTACGAACTTAATTTCCTTGCGCGCGAGATGCTCACCATCTCCTGAACGCTCGGAATGGAAACCGCAACGATCAGCAGCAGGCCGATGATGATCATGATCACCTGCGAGCTTGCATTGATAAGACCCAAACCATAGCGCAGCAGACCGATGATGAATACCGCGATAACCACACCGATCATGCGGCCCTTTCCGCCCGCAGTCGATACGCCTCCCAGCACAGCCATGGCGATGACGTCCAGTTCGTAGCCCGAAGCCACGTTGGGACGCGTGCTCATCATCTTGGACGCAAGGAACAGTGCGCATATGCCTGACATCAGGCCGTTCAGCGTAAATACTGTCACCTTGATGCGGTCCACCTGTACGCCGGAGAACCGGCTGGCAATCGCGTTGTTACCCATGGCATAAAGCCGTCTGCCAAATCGGGTCTTATGCAGCAGCAGCGTGAATATCACAGCGCAAACCGCAAACATGATAAGGATGAAGGGGATCGGGCCGACCTTGCCCCATGCGAGGTATGAAAACCAGGTCGGGAAGCCTCCGGATGCCTGATCTTCGAGGATCATATAAGCGATGCCCCGGTAGAATATCATCGTAGCCAGCGTCACGATGACAGCCGATATCTCCTTGAATTTGATGAGCAGCCAGCCGTTGATGAAACCGCATATCGTAGCCAGCACTACGCAGATCACCATCGCGACAGCCATAGGCACACCTGCGTTGAACAGCACAGCCATCGTCACCGAGGACAGCGCTACGATGGATGCGACCGAGATATCGATGTCGCCCAGCATGATCACGAACGCCATGCTGAACACGATGAACGCCTGATCAAGAAAGTTCATCGACGCGCGCATGATGCCCGCAAAGTTCAGATAGTTATCGGACAGCGCGGTATTAAGTACATTGATGAGTATGAAGATGATGAACAGCATCCACTCCCACTGCAGTAAGAATTTCTTCCAGCTGAAAACCTTCTTCTTGCTGATCAGTTCCCTTTCCATGCTATATCACTCTCCTGCTCATATTGTTCCGGTCCACGGCACGCTTCACAAACACGTTGAGCAGCACCGCCACGATGATGATAAGGCCCTGAAGCGCGTCCTCCCAGAATGCCGAAATGTCCACGAGGGGCAGCGCGTTGTTGATGATTCCGAACAGCAGCGTGCCCAGCACGATGCCGGATATCCGGCCCGAGCCGCCCGCGATGCTGACGCCGCCCAACACGCAAGCAGCGATAACGTCCATCTCATAGCCTACCGCCGTATCGCCCTGGGCCGACGCAAATTTGGATACCCACAGCACGCCCGCCAGACCGGCCAGTGCTCCCATGATGGTGTAAACCAGCATATAGGTGCGGCTGCAATTTATGCCGCTGATCTTCGCGGATTCGGGATTGCTGCCCACCGCGTAGATCTTGCGTCCGGTGCGCGTGTGCTCAAGGAAGTAATATGCGATGGCAAACATCACAGCCGCTATCCAGATCAGCGTACTGACACCCAAGAAATTGCCAGTGGATATCGCCTTGAAGCTCGCCGACATCTGATTCGCGCTGACCCATTTGCCTTTACTGATGATATAAGTCAGCCCACGGTAAACGTTCATCATGCCCAGCGTGGCGATGATGGGCAGTATCTTTATCTTGGCAACGAGGAAGCCGATGATCAGGCCGCAGACAACTCCCACGCCTACGCCGATCCCCAGCGCACCGATTACGGGCAGTCCGGGGTGATTGGCCACCATCATGGCCGTAGTCATGCCCGAAAGCGCAAGCGTTGCGCCGATGGAGAGGTCGATGCCGCGCGTGATGATGACCATCATCATACCGATCGTCAGGATGCCCAGAATCGCGGCGTTTTTGAGCATGTCATGGAGGTTCTCCACCGTCAGATAATTGGCGTTCTGAAGCTGAACGATTACCGACAGTAACACGATGATCGCAACCAACCCAAACTGCCTGAACCGTATGAAGGATTTCCGTACGTTGTTCTTTTGCTTTTTTGTATTTTCCATAGCTACCACCATTCTCCGTCAAGCCGGTTTCTTTTTTGTCATGGCGTGCTTGAGGATGGCCTCCTGCGTCGCCTCACTGCGCTCCAGCTCGCCTGTCACCCGGCCTTCGCTCATCACAACGATCCGGTCGCCCATACCCAGCACCTCCAGCATCTCAGACGACACCATGATGATGCCGCGGCCGCTCTGTGTGAGCGTCTGCATGATTTCATAGATGGCTGCTTTGGCACCCACGTCGATGCCTTTGGTCGGCTCGTCCATGATGATGATCTTAGGCGCAGTGCTCAGCAGCTTTGCCACAATGACCTTTTGCTGGTTACCACCAGAAAGTGAGCTCGCAAGGTCGAATATGCTCTGGGCTTTGACCTTGACTTTATCCGCGTATTCCTGCGCCACATCGTTCTCTTTGCCTGGGTTGAGCCAAAAGCCGTTTGCATAAGCATCCAGATTCGGCAGCGTGATGTTCTTGCCGATCTCCCACTGCAGTACAAGTCCTTCCTTCTGCCGGTCCTCGGGCAGATATCCAATACCGTATTCCATCGCGTCAGCAGGGCCGGAGATTTTGGCCTCTTTTCCCTCGATGAACACCTTGCCCGCGTCCTTCTGCCGGATGCCAAATATGGTTTCGCACACCTCTGTGCGGCCCGCACCCACGAGCCCGGTCAGCGCGAGAATCTCGCCTTCCCGCAGGCTGAACGACACATCTGCGAACAGCCCAGTTTTACTTAAAACTTCCACACGCAGCAGCTCTTTGCCCACCACGGACTCCTTCTTGGGAAAGTATTGCGTGATCTTACGGCCCACCATGGCTTCGATCAGTTTGTCCTTGGTAATCTCTTCGACGTCCCACGTACCGATGTACTTCGCGTCGCGGAACACCGTAACGCGGGATGCGATGGCGTACATGTCTTCGAACTTATGAGAGATGAAAATCACGGCCACGCCTTTGTCACGCAGCTGCCGCGTGATGTTGTAAAGGTTCTCGCACTCCCGGTTAGTGAGCGCGGCGGTCGGTTCGTCCATGATGATCAGTTTGGCGTTCATTGAGAGCGCTTTGGCGATCTCCACGATTTGCTGCTGCGCTACGCTCAGTGCGCCCATCTGGGTGCGGGAATTAAAATCCGCGCTCAGCTCATCCAGCAGCGCCTGTGCCTTCTCGTGCATGGTCTTCCACAGTATCCGTTTCGTTCGGGTAATCTCCTCGTGGCCAAGGAAGATGTTCTCTGTCACGGACAAATCAGGATAGCAGGTGACGTTCTGATAGATTGCAGCGATACCAAGTTTTTGCGCATCTTTCGGGTTCTTCAGATCGATCCGCTGGCCCTCAAAGAACACCTCACCCTTTTCCTGCTTGTGCACGCCCGTGATGATTTTGATGAACGTCGATTTACCCGCGCCGTTCTCACCCATCAGGGCATGCACCTCCCCCGCTTTGAGCTGGAAGTGCACGTCGTCCAGCGCTTTTACGCCCGGGAACACCTTCGTGATCCCTTTCAGTTCAAGAATAAACTCTGACAATCGTACTCCCTCATTTCTTTGCTTACTTTCACAGGTGCGGCTGCATGTGCGCCGCTCTCTGGCAATTTGGCAATAAGAAACACACCTTCGGCATGTTTTCTCCTCAGGCCGAAGCATTCGCCTCCCGGCTGATCATGTCGCAATACACTTGAAGCAGCGAATAATGAATCCCTGATGTATTATCACTATACCGTTTCCAGAGCCATTGCTCAATCATCAACCTTGCTGTATAATATCACTATATTGCTCAGGAGCTGCACCCCATGAAACACTTGATTGAAAAATACAACTGCGATATAGATACCGACTCCATATGGATTCATGCCAATCCCAGCGCCGCTGCCCGGTCTACATTTTTCTATGTGCAGGAGGCCGGGTTTTTCAAATGCCACTCAGAATATTACACCGAGCGCGAGAATCTGAACTCGTTTCTCATTCTGCTGACGCTCTCCGGGCAGGGCTCTCTCATCTACCGCGGACAGAAGTATACCCTCTCACCGGGTCAGGGGTTCTTCATCGACTGTCTGGAGCACAACTACTACCGGACCGTATCCAAGAAATCCTGGACCACCTGTTGGGTGCATTTCAACGGTGGAAACGCCCGCAGCTACTACGAGCTGTTTCAGAAAAGTGCGCCGCCAGTCGTCCGTCTGGTTGACCCGGCTGCGTTCCAAAGCGCCATCATGGAGACTATCCACCGGCACGACGACTTTTCCGCCGAGACCGAGCTGATGTGCTCCCGGCTGATCATGGACCTTCTGACCATGATGCTGCAGAGCGCGCCTTCAAAGCTGTTCCACATCACCGCCGTCCCCGAATACATTCAGGCCATCGTGCAGCACATCGAAAAGAACTACGCGGAGAACATCTCGCTGAATGAGCTTTCGGAGCAGTACGCGGTGAGCAAATTTCATCTCTCGCGCGTATTCAAGCGCTACATCGGTATCCCCATCCACGAGTACCAGATCCAGCTGCGCATCAACCTGTCCAAGGGCATGCTGATCAGTTCGCCGCTGTCCGTTGCCGAGGTCTCCCAAAAGGTCGGCTTTGACAACGTCAGCCATTTCATCACCCTTTTCAAGGAAAGAGTGCACGATACGCCGCACACCTTTCGCAAGAAGTGGCAGAGCCTCGAGCCGTCCGAACCCAGCGAAACCGCCGTGCTCGCTGAGCAGTACGGTGGTGGACGCAGCGCTTCGGCCTCCGAAAAGCCGCTTTAACCTTTGATCTTAGCCCGGGCTACGGGGAGCACTTCTTTGTTCACCAGCGAGAGCGGCATCTGGCCCGTCAGCACGCGCCGCGTCTCCTCAGCTGCAGTCATCTGCAGCAGCGTGAACGAGCGTTCGGAGTACCATGCCGAGTGCGGCGTCAGCAGCACGCCCTCTGTTCTCAGTATTTCATCCCGCGGGTCAAAGGGGTCCGCATTCTCGCTCACATCCAGCCCTGCGCCGCTTACCCTGCCGCTGCGTATTGCGCGGATCAGCGCCGCGTTATCGACCAGTTCTCCCCTGCCGACGTTGACGATATACGGTTTGTTTTGTGCCATCTCAAGCGCGCTGTCGTTCAGCAGATGATAGTTCTCACACGTAAAAGGTGCATGCACGAGAATGTCATCCGAGGTCTGCATCAGTATTTCAAAGCTCACCTTACAGGCGGTCACGCCGTCGAGCTCCACGTCTGTATTAACGTACGGATCGTAGAACTGGATCCTGCACCCGAACGGAACCAGCTTCATTGCCGACAGCCTCGCGATACGGCCGAATCCGATAATGCCCACGAGCGTATCCTTTAATCCCTTGATGGGCCGCATCTCTTTCGGTCGGTAACGAAGCGACGTACGCACCTCCCGATCTCCCGCAATGATCTTGCGGTGCAGTGTCAGCATCAGCGCCACCGCGTGATCCGACACCTCGTCGAGGCAGTACCCCGGAATGTTGACTACCATGATACCCAGCCTCGTCGCAGTGGGCACATCCACCGAGTCCACACCGATGCCGGTGCGGACGATGACGCGGCATTTTCTCAGCGACTCCAGCACACGTGCCGTGTAATACTGGTAATTCGTCGTCATGATCGCGTCTGCGTCGTGTGCCGCAGCGATCACTTCGTCCTCTGTCTCGCACTGGAACTCGTATACCTCCGCGATACCCTTCAGAACCCCGCGTTGTATATCCAGATTATCGAAGACGTGGTCCGTTACAACTACTTTATACATCCCTGCTCCTGCTCAATAGAGATTAACGTACATGCCGCCGTCCACGAGGATCTCCGCCCCCGTGATGAAGCTGCACGAGTCGGTGCACAGAAATGCCGCGATGCCACCCAGATCGTCCGGCTCTCCCACCCGCGAGAGCGGGATGCGGTGCTCGAAGTAGGTTCGAAGCTCGCTGCCTGGCGCGAGCTGGTAGCGATTGATATCCGTGAGGATGCAACCCGGAAGGAGTGAATTGCAGCGAATCTTATATGGGCCCAGCGCAATCGCCAGCGACTGCATGAGCGATTTGATACCCGCCTTTGTGGGCGTGTACGCCGTCTGCTGCGACCCGCCAATCAGCGCGGAGATGGAGCTTATCCCCACAATGCTTCCGCCGCGCCCCTGATCGCGCATGATGCGCGAGGCCGCCATACAGTTGAGATACGTACCCTTCATATTAATCGTAAAATGCCGGTCCCATATCTCCTCGGTGATATCAAACCAGTCCATCTGTTCGCAGATGCCCGCATTGCTGATCAGGATATCCAGCCCGCCGAATTCCTTGACGGCTTTCTCGTACATCCCGTCCACCTCGGACCTGACCGATACGTTGGCTTTTACCGCAATGGCCTTGCTGCCGTTGCTCTTGATCTTTTCCACGACCTCTGCGGCAGCATCCGGAGAGCCGGAGTAGTTCACCACTACGTTCGCGCCTTCCTTGCCGAGCCGCTCCGCGATGCCCGCGCCGATACCGCGCGAACCGCCCGTCACTAACGCAATCTTGCCTTCCAGCATCATAAAGGTTACCTCCTGTTATTTCGCAACGATACCGCCGGGGTATCTGTCGTATACCTTGGGATCGTAGAGCGGAATGATATGCGCCGCTTCGCGCTTCACCCGGTCGTATGCCGTGAGCGCTTCCTCCATGCTCTCGTTGATTCCGATGGGCCACATCTGCTCCACGTTTTCAATATAAAAGAAGCTGTCGCTTGCAATCACCGGGCCCGATGCGGTCTCGGCCTTCACGCAGATCGAGGCGCGATGGTGTACGCCCGACCAGAATGTGCTGAGGCCTTCCATTACGGTATCCTCGTCCTCCAGCAACCGGATGCGGTCCCACGCCTCGAACACGAGATACTTCAGGTTCTCGTCCGGAATGCAGCCCTGCCGCTGATCATGCGGGTGCTGCTTCCATTTGGGCGCCCAGAAGTTGATCCAACCCTTTTTCGATACGCATATCTGTGCATTCTTGAACATGTTGATGTTGCCTATCGAATATGTCTGGAAGGGCGTTACGAACACGTAGTCCACATCGTCCGACCTGATGCCCAGCGTGGCGAGCGCGTTCCCCGGATACTCGCTTTCGTCCACGTACAGGCCCGCGTCCGGCCCGAACAGCCGCCGCCACGTCTCATCCAGCACTGAAATTTTCTCCTTAGATGGCCCCGTATTGACGACGGCAATCTTGCCGCCGCCTTGGATGACGACCATGTTGAGTGAAAGTGGCAATGGTTCACTATTTTCCGTCGTGTTGAACTTGGACATCCAGAACACTTCCCAGTTGGGCACCTGAAAACGCCCCAGCCGGAGTACGTTCACCTGATAGTTCATCTTGCACCTCCTGTTTTACCAAATGGGCAGCGGCTTGACCCCTTCAAACAGCACCGGGTTGATATCGTACCCGAAGCCGGGGGCGTCGCCGAGTATAATATATCCGTCCTTAGGCTCCGGCTCGCCGATGAAGTTCGGCGCGCCGCCATCTTGTTGAATGTCGATGTACTCGGCGAACGGCGTCACCGTACTGTTAATCGCAGCGTGGTAAGTGGGCGCGCCCGAGCCATGCGGCACCACCATGACGTCGTATGCCGAAGCCAGCGCACAGATTTTTTTGAATTCGGATATGCCGCCGCACCGGCAGATATCAGGCTGCAGAATGTCCACGCAACGCTTCTGGATCATCTCCCTGAAGCCGTAGCGTGTGAACTCGTGCTCACCACCCGTCACGAGGATACCCATCGGGTTGAGTATATCCTTCAGCCGCTTGTAGCCATCATAATGTTCGGGAAGTATTGGCTCTTCGATCCACTGGATGCCGTATTCGCGGATCAACGGGGCCATGGCGATGGTGTAATCCACGCTCCAGCCCATGTAGCAGTCCAGCATGATCTCACCATCACTGCCCAACATCTCCCTCGTTTCGCGCACCAGATCACGGTTTTTCATCATTCCTTCGCGCCCGTCCGCAGGACCGTACGGCATGGCCAGCTTCTTGGACGTGAAGCCCATCGCCTTATGCCGCTCCGTCGCATTCCCCGTGGCATATACCTTGATACGGTCACGAACTTTACCGCCTAGCAGGTTGCAGACCGGCTGTTTCATCACCTTGCCCAGCGCATCCCATATCGCAACATCGAGCGCGCTGATCGCTTCAATCACCGTGCCCCTGCGGCCATACGGGATTGAAGCTTTGTACAGTGTATCCCAGATGTATTCCGTATCGCATATCTCTTTGCCAACCACCATATCGCGGAATACATCGCGAATGAAGAAGGCCGCACTTTCCTTGCCACCGCCGGCCCAACCCCAGCCATAGTCGCCCGTATCCACGGTGACCTTTGCAAAAACCGAACTCATAGGCTTCATCCACGAAGAGCGTTTCTGTTTGTACTCCTCATATACGGACAGTGGGTTGGCGACTACCGTTTCAGTGAGCCACGAGTTGCCCATGGGAAAGCTGAAAGCTTCAACGTTCACTATTCTTACCATCGGTTCTGTCCTTTCTCTACTGCTAACTGTTAACACTTTATCGCAGAAAAAATCATTTGTAGGCATCTGCGTAAAGCTTGATGGAATTGTCCATATGGACTCGGCAGCTTTGAACCGCTTTTTCAACATCGCGTTGTTTCAAGCCTTCATAAATTCCCAGATGCGGTTCAAAGATGATGTCTGTAACGCTCTTTCCCGCAAGGTAGTGCTTGTTGACCACCATGATCGCGTCGCGTATGCCTGAATAGGAATCCCAGACATTCCGTGCGATTCGGTTATCCGATTTCTTCATAATGTCCTTGTGGAACAGAAAATCGCTCTGGTTGAACTCCTCTTCCGAATACTCTCCAAGGCTCTTTTCCATTATGCCCACGTATCTTCCGATCTGATCCAACCAAGCCGTATAGTGCTTATCCCGGTCCGAGTTCTGAATGATGCGCTTCAGCGCCTCCGCCTCCAAAAAGTAACGCAGTTCATGATAATCGAAGAAATCCTTTTGCGTGAAAGCTACTGCGACCGTGCGGCCGTTACTCGGCGTATAAGCGAAACCCTCGTTTTCAAGTATCTTGAGCGCTTCACGAATTGGCCCGCGGCTCACTTCATACTCGGCGGCAATCTTCACCTCGTTGAGATGTTCATCATGCGCATACGCGCCTTTGATGATTTTAATCCGCAGCATCGCGGCAATTTTGGTTGCCAGCGTGCTCTTCAGTTCGTTGACTTGATACATAATAACCTGCTCTCGAAATGTTAAGTTTTAAATGTTAACACTTAACACTAATAAATTTCGCTGTTGACGCCCAAAATCCTGCAAGCGGATAAAAATATTTTTACCACATCGTCATCCCCCCGTTAACATCGATACACGCGCCGGTCACATACCGCGAAAGGTCGCTTGCGAGGAAGAGTATTACATCCGCTACTTCATCCGGTGTGCCCACGCGCTTTAAAGGAATCGTCTCCGGGTCGTAGCCAAAGGTCGTGGTCATCTCCGTCGCGATCAACCCCGGTGCGACGCTGTTGACCGTCACGTTGTATTCCGCCGAATTCTTCGCCAGCGTTTTTGTCAGGCAAAGCAAGCCCGCTTTGGAAGCCGAGTAGTCCGCTCCTGCCGTCAACCCGCCGATCTTACCGGCTTGCGACGCAATATTGATGATCCTGCCATACTTTCTCGTCTTCATCAGCCGCAGCGCTTCCCGTGCGAACAGAAACGGTCCCTTTAGGTTGACGTTCATCGTCAGATCCCATGACTTCATCTGTAAATCGTCGATACTCACAATGCGGCATATGCCTGCGCTGTTGACGAGGATATCGAGTCCGGTATCCTTTACCGAATCAAATGCCTGCTCCACATCCTGTTCGCTGGTCACATCTGCTCGTACCGCCACGCATGCAGTACCCGTTTCCCGTTCGATGCCCCACGCTTTTTCAGCCAGCATGTCCGCATTCAGATCGACCAGTACCAACCTGCTGCATCCACTCCGCGCAAAGGCTGTCGCGACCGCAGCGCCTATACCGCTGGCCGCGCCGGTAATCATTGCGGTTTTGCCATTCAATAATCCCATAATATCACCTCACTGTTGTTAATTTTTATGTATTTCAGTATACCAGCGATCAGTGTCATTGCAAGCCGCATATCTTTATGTTTTAGCCTGAAACAGGCAGTATGCTGTTCTTATCGGTCGGTACCCGATCTTCTTGCCATATGTACAAGCATATGCAACGGCTTCCTTCCATGTAAGGTCACCGCAGAATTAAAGAAGCCCCGAAGCGTTATGCCCGGGGCAGGTTCTGAAGCTTTCAGGATTCAGACACTGTACGTTGATGCCGAAGTCGTGCCCCCTTCGCCTGTCCAGTTGGTGTGGAAAAACTCACCGCGCGGAGCGTCAACACGTTCATACGTGTGCGCGCCAAAATAGTCGCGTTGCGCCTGCAGCAGGTTGGCGGGCAGCCGGCCGCACGTATAGCCGTCAAAGTAGCTTAAGGCCGAGCAGAGCGCGGGCGCCGGAATGCCGGATCGCATCGTTTCCGCCGCGACGTTGCGCCACGCGGGCACAAGCTGTTTAATCGTATCGGAAAAATACGGATCGAGCAGCAGGTTTGTCAGCAGCGAATTATTGTCGTACGCTTCCTTGATCTTTCCCAGGAACACGCTGCGGATGATGCAGCCGCCGCGCCACATCAGCGCAATGCCGCCGTAGTTCAGGTTCCACCCATACGTTTTCGCCGCAGCGCGCATCAGCGTGTACCCTTGAGCATACGAAATAATCTTGGCCGCATAAAGCGCTCTGCGAATATCCTCCACAAACGCTTCCCGGTCACCGCTGAAAACAGGCACGGGCTTCGGAAATGTTGCAGACGCTTCCACGCGTTCGTCCTTCATGGCCGACAGACACCGTGCAAAAACCGCTTCGCCGATCAGCGTTAGCGGCACGCCCTCGTCCAATGCCGCGATGCCCGTCCATTTGCCGGTGCCCTTCTGCCCGGCGGCATCAAGGATCTTATCGACCAGCGCCTGTCCGTCCTCGTCTTTGTACGCAAGGATGTCGCGCGTGATCTCAATCAGATAGCTGTCCAGTTCCGTTTCGTTCCACTTTCTGAACACCTCATGCATCTCACCCGCGCTCATTCCCAGCAGGTCGCGCATGATCTGATAGGCTTCGCAGATCAGCTGCATGTCGCCGTACTCAATGCCGTTGTGCACCATTTTGACGAAATGCCCCGCACCGTTCTCCCCCACCCAATCGCAGCAAGGGCTTCCGTCCTCCACTTTAGCGCATACGGACTGGAATATGGGCTTCACAAAAGGCCATGCCGCCGCAGAGCCGCCGGGCATCATGGAAGGCCCTTTCAGCGCGCCTTCCTCCCCGCCCGAAACGCCTGTGCCGATATATAAAAGTCCCTTGCTTTCTACATATGCCGTGCGGCGTATGGTGTCGGGAAAGTGAGAGTTCCCGCCGTCGATGATGATATCGCCCTTCTCCAGCAGCGGCAGCAGCTTTTCGATGAAATCATCCACTGCGGTCCCGGCCTTGATCATCAGCATCACTTTGCGTGGCGTCTCCAGCTGGGAAACCAGTTCCTCTAACGAATACGCGCCCCGAATGTTTTTCCCCTTTGCGCGTCCTTCAATAAAGCCCGTTACCTTTTCCACGGTTCGGTTGTACACGCTGACAACAAAGCCCTTGCTCTCCATGTTAAGCACAAGGTTTTCGCCCATCACCGCAAGGCCGATAATCCCGATATCGCTTTTCTTCATCATTTCCACCTTTTCTACCGTTTTACCCGGGCATTGCCCTCATAGATGCTCCACACCTGACTCTCGCTGACCGGCTGCGCACCGTCTGCCTCCACCGTCGCGGCAAGTACGCCTGTGGCCCAGCCGAACTGCAGCCACTTCTCCGGTCCCCATGCTTTCAGGATCGCATAAAGCAGGCCGCCCACAAACCCGTCGCCGCCGCCAATGCGATCGTAGACGGGTATCTCGCGCGGCTCAACAACCTGCCAGTCATTGCCGTTCAGCATAAGCGCGCCCCACAAGTGCGCGTTCGCGCTCAGCACCTCCCGAAGTGTGGTTGCGAATACGGAGGCGTTTGGATACTGTTCCTTTACGCGGGCAATCATCTTTTTAAAGCCGTCGATCTTACGGGCAAGGCCTGTTCCGCCCGCTTCCGGACCTTCGATGCCCAGCGCAAGCTGAAAATCCTCCTCATTGCCGACCAATATGTCAGCCAAAGATGCGATCTCGGAGAATATATCCCGTAGTTCCTGCTCCCGGTGTGCCCAGAATGAAGCGCGGTAGTTGAGGTCAAAGGAGATCAGCGTCCCCGCAGCCTTCGCGGTCCGCGCCAGCTCCAGACAGAACTGCCCGGTCTCGGGCGAAAGCGCCGCGATCAGTCCCGACATGTGCAGGATTGCCGCGCCTTCGCTGACGAATAAACGTTCAATATCAAAATCGTCGAGGCTTAGCGTACGGCCGACTTCTCCGGCGCGGTCGTTGAGTACGCGCGGCCCGCGCATACCGAATCCGCTGTCCGCAATATTAAACTGATGGCGGTACCCCCACGGCCCGCCCTGCGGCACCTCCGGTCCCTCAAACTCAAGTCCGCGCTTTCCAAGCTCGCCTTTGATAAACAACGCAATCTCGCTGTCTTTAACGAACGTCGTCAGCAGCTTGACCCGCAGGCCGAGCGCGCTGGATACACTGCCCACATTGCTCTCAGCGCTCGTCGCCTGCATCTTGAATATATTGCTCGTGTGCACAGGCTGCCGGTCGACAGGCGTGATGCGCACCCCCATGCTCGTGGGGATCACGAGCGCATACGCATAGCTTTCTCTCAGTTTCATCTTTCTCCTCCAGAGGGCTTCTTAATGGGCCGCTGAATGCGTAAAATCCGCCGTCCCGCGCTTCACTGCGAAGCCGGTACGGCGGTGTTTTCAGACCATTTCTTCTTGCCGACAGCCGGATGCCTTTTATTCAGGCAGAACGGACGCTGCGAAATATACCGCGCCTGCCGCTTGCCCAAACTGTGCGACGCTGTACGCAGGATCGTCCCGCAGCTCGCACATCAGCGGTGTGTAGGCCAGTTCATCATCGGCTGCAGAGAATACGATACCGGGCAGCACTTTACGCGCACCGGCTAGCATCAGCTCAAAGCAACGGCGGCGTTTCACAAAGCGCCCATACAGCACGCGGGGCTTTGTTGCGGGATGCAGCACGTCCTCGGTTTCCATCCATGTGGCAGCCAGATAAGCGCCGATCTCCTCGAAAATGCGCTCGGCTTCGGAGATTCCCTCCTCCGCCTGCTTCATCAGATGCTCCAGAAACTTTTTGCGCAGGTCAACGGGTTCCACAGTCGGCACCATGGAGTTTTCGCTCTCCACCGTGATAAATCCTTTATCAAACAGTTCCTGATAAAGCGTGGGTGCGCTGAGCCGGTAGTATTGTTCCGCGAGCCGAAACGCACCGCTCTGGCTGGTATACTTCTGCAGCGTCCCGGCCAACCCGGTGTTGAAGTTGTTCACGCTGCGTACGTCATTGGGGTTGTATGCCCGGGCAGGCTCGCTGCCGAGGTCGATGATGCAGTTGTACACCTCCAGCGGGTATTCAGGTACCTTACCTTCCTCATCGATCCAGCCTGTACCCAGTTCGGTACCCAGCGTATGCGCAAATATGCCTGCTCGCACCTGCTCCGCATGAGACGAATGGGCGAGCTCAACCGCCGCGGTATATGCTGCCATCGGCCCGTCGTTGGTGATATGCACCGCGCCGTCCTCACGGCAGAGGGTGGCCAACTTTTCGTTAAGCACCGTCAGCCGACGGAATTCCGCCTCGTAATCAAGAGAACGCTCCCGTACGCCTCTGGTCTTGTACGTCTCCCCGCCCACGATCATGTCCCGGATTACAACATCCGGGAAGCTCAGACCAATGGCGTCCAATGGTGTTACAGCGCTGATATACGCTTCAAGCTGCTCCACGTTGCGCTGCATCTCTGCTACAGTAGTGTCACGGCGCAGCACAGACTTGCGGATCTCCGCGATCTCCGCCGGACAATCGCCGTCCAGCGAGAGCAATGCGCGCGATACCCGCACCAACAGCATCACCGTGTCCACAATGGGATCGATGCTGGAAAAAGCAGCGGGAAACCAGTCGTATTCCTTGATATGGTCGATATGGCCGTGCCTGGCGCCGACCACCTTGATATCGGTTCCGCCCACGTCCAGCCCGCAGATCAGGCCCTTTGCCGACTTCTTCACCGCCTGTCGAAACGCCTCCGTAATGTCTCCTGCCGCAGACTGTATTTCAGCTGCGCCGGAGAGGGCAGTATCGCCCCGGACCACGCGGAAAGCAAACGTCTCCGCACCGAGCGCCCTGTTGATCCGATCCGTCACGTTCAGACACTTGGCATAGCCGCTGCGCTGCGCACGAGGCACATTCACCCCGAAAACCTCTTCCAGCGACACAGCCAGTTCGTATGCGAAGCCCTGTGTTGCCGCATAAACCGTCATGCAGCGGCCGCCCAGCATGGAGAGTACGTTGTAGATACGGGCATAGAAATATCTGTGGAGAAAATCCGTTTCCGCTTCGTTTTGTGGCTCCGGCAGCCCGATCAGAAATTCTTGCTCACCCCCGCCCGAAAGCGAAAGTACGCATTTTAAAGGCGTTCCTTCGGCGTCAAAGCGCTGCTTCACCTCGTAGAGGTATACGCTTTCACCCCGCTTCGCCCTGTCTATATAATCGTTGAATCCTGCCATCGTTTCACCCTCGCATCCTTGCTGTTATTTCACCGTTAAGCCATGCTTGGCAACGATTCGTTTAAATTCTTTCATCCGCTCCGGCGGATAAGGCGAACCCGGTGCAGTAATAAAATCGCGGCGGAGCGATTCGTACTTACCGACGCACATCGGATTGAAGTTGATGAGTTCCACCGGAACATCCGGATTGATGTTTGCAATGTAGGCCGCGATGCCGTCCAGATTTTCCTCATCTGCGGTATAGCCTGGTATCAGCGGGATCCTGATGACCAGATCCTTGCCGCTATGCGCCAGCCACTCAAAGTTCTGAAGGATCAGCGCGTTGTCCGTGCCTGTTGCCGCCTTGTGCCGCTCCGGATCGATCAGCTTTAAATCCGCAATGATGCTGTCAGTACTTTCCGCGAACGCGCGCATCACTTCCGTCGGCGCAAACATGGAGGTCTCAATAGCGGTGTTGATGCCCCGTTCCCGGCACTGCCTCAGCACCTCCAGCGAAAACTCAGGTGATGCTGTACATTCGCCACCGCTTAGGGTGACACCGCCGCTGTCGCCGTAGAATACTCTGTCGCGTTCGATCTGCTCCATCGCTTCATCCACGGTCATCCGCACCGCATCGGCCTGCATCGCTCCCGTCGGGCATGCGCGGATGCACTCGCCGCACAGGTCGCATTTTTCATCGTCGATGCGTATACCCTGCTCATCGGAACTGAGGGCACCCTGCGGGCAGGCAGCAATACAACTGCCGCAGTTCACACACCGACTCGGCACGTGCCAAAGATGAATTTCGGGCGATATCCCCTCCGGATTGTGACACCATTTGCAGCGCAGCGGACACCCCTTGATAAACAGCACCGTCCGGATACCGTTCCCGTCGTTTACGCCGAAGCGCTTGATGTCAAATACATTGGCACTAATCATAGGTCGCAGTAACTCGTACGCGCAATGATCTCGCACTGCAGGTCCTTCGCGAGCTCCGTAAAGTAGGCGGTGTACCCCGCCACGCGGATGGTCAGGCTGCGGTAAAGCTCCGGATTCTGCTGCGCCGCCATCAAATCTTCCTTGTTCACCACGTTGAACTGCACATGGATGATCTTAAGCTTGATGAACGCGCGCATCAGGCTGACGAATTTGCCAACCCCCTCGTCGGACTGGAACAGCGAAGGCAAAAACTTCATGTTGAGCAGCGTGCCATTGCTTCCGAGCTTTGATTCAATCCGAGATACGGAACGCAGCAGGGCCGTAGGGCCTTTCATGTCACGGCCATATACCGCCGACATGCCACCGTCGGCCAACGGCTGCTTTGCGCCGCGCCCGTCCGGCGTTGCGCCCACGTTCTGACCCATCGGCACGTGCGCCGATACAGTGTATAGTCCCGCGTGATAGACGCCGCCCCGCGCATTGGTATAGCCCTTCAGCTTGTCAGCAAAATAGGTAATCCACTTGTCCGCGATGTCGTCCACCCATTCCACGTCGTTGCCGTACTTGGGTGCTTTATTCAGCAGGCGCAATTTCAGCAGCTCCGCGCCTTCATAATCGTTCAGCAGCGCTTCATGGAGTTCAGTGCGGTCCACCTGCGGGTCGTCATAGACCAGCGTTTTTAATGCTGCGAGGCTGTCGGCGATGTTCGCGCACTGGATGGCTTGTATGCCCGAGAGGTTGTAGTACGCACCGCCCGCCGTGACGTCTATGCCTTTCTCCAGACAGTTGTCGATCACACCCGAAAGCATCGGGGAGGGGAGTATCTCTGCATGCGCTTTTTCCACCACCTCGCAGCAGCGGATCATGCGGTCAAAGAAGAAGTCGATCTGCGCTTTAAACGCTTTCTCGACATCCTCGTAGGTTTCAAAGTCCTTCAAAGTACCGGTGTGAGCGCCCATCTGCTTGCCGGTCAGCAGGCATTTGCCGTCGTTCAGTGCCAGCTCCAGCGCCTTGACGAGGTTGAACATGGCCGCATCGCTCCAGCCCAGGCTGTTGCCCATGGTGGTCAGCTCCACACAACCCACGATCGCATAGTTTTTTGCGTCGGCATCACTGATGCCTTTGTCCATCAGGGCCGGGATCACTGCGTCGTCGTTGAACAGCTGCGGCATGCCGCTGCCCACTCCGATTACCTGCGCGCAGCGGCGAAGGAAATGATCCGACGAACCGGTGAACACGCGCGCCGAAAGGTTGGGCTGGGGCAGGCGCAGATGCTCCTGCGCACGCAGGAAGATATAGGATAACTCGTTGGAAGAATCCTGCCCATCAACGTCCTGACCGCCGATAGCCACATTGAAGCCGATCGGGAACCCGGCAAAATACCGTGCACTCGACGAGCTGCGCAGGTAAACGATCTGGTTGAACTTGATATACAGTGACTCGACGATCTCCAGCGCCTGCACGTCGGTCAGGCGGCCCGCTTCGATATCGCGCTGATAGTACGGATAGAGGTACTGGTCCATCCGACCGGGCGAAAACGACGACGCATTGGATTCCATCTGCAGCAGCACGAACAGGAACCATGCGCACTGTACGGCTTCGTGAAAGGTTTCGGGCGGAGCAGATGCGATCTTGCGGCAGATACGGGCGACTTCTTTCATTTCGTCCGCATCATATTTCGGGTCGGCGGAAAGCCGCTCCGCGAGCATGGCATAACGCTCCATGAATGCGCTTGCGGCCTGCATGACGATCTCCACGCCCTCATAAAAAGGCGCTTTTTCTCCGCCTTCAGTACGGCGACTGTGTGCGTCCGCTGCGATACCGGTCGGACCAAGCTTAAGCCAGTTGGGCGTGTTCGGACAGATGTGCCCCTGCGCATGGTCGGTTTGATTGATCTTGGCAACCTTGCCGATCGCTTTCATCTCGACGCCGATGCGCTCGTCGAGTATATCTTCCAGCGTCCTGCCCTTCCAGAAAGGCAGGATGTCGCTGCGGAATTCGTCGATGTCTTCCGATCTCACTTCAAACCGGTCCTGCTCGCGGGTCGGCAGCGTCTCGATCTCCTTATCCACCCAGGAGAGGCCGGACTCGGGAAAAATCACGCCAGCGCGTATCCCGGCAGTACGGTTGCCCACGATGATCTCACCCGGATCGATGCGAATCTGCATACGCTCCAGCGCGGCTTTCAGCGCCTCAGCACGCAGCAGGTTCACCGGCTTGTTGGGATTCTTTCGGTACACCTCGGTGACGATGCGGGCCTGTTCGATGGAGGCGTACCGTTTCTCATCATAAAGCATTGCCTTGAGACTCTTTGTTCTTTCGCTCTGCGTCAATGCGTCAATCTGTTCAATTCTGTTTTCCATACGCTCACCCCCATATTGGATTCTGATACCATTGTATTGTGTCCAATTCAGATATGAAACCCGCATGCGTATTCAAAAGGTATCCGAAAATGAACCCTTGCAGGTTTGGTCTATACAGCCCAAAATCACTCGCATCGGAAACAATAAACTGGCATGGTGTTTAAATAATCACGTAATAATACAAAGTCCCTGATCAAGCGTGAATACAATTATTTTAAACCGTTTTCTCTTTGTATGATCTCCAATGTCAGCCTCACCGCACTGGTGATAGCCGCTCCGCAGGCCGGAACCTTGAGATTATACAGGTTGCCATTCTCATTGTTGCAGGCGCTGTCGCATGCCATGCCCTCCGGCATGTCCCACTCAAAGCTCTCCATCGGATGAGTCAAAATCGGGCCGCAAACTGTTGTCCCCAACTCTTTACTGAAACGGTCTACGAATTCGATCGTCAGCTCTCCCAACCTGTCGCTTGCGGTCTGGTCCTGTTCGCTTGTTCCGAAGGCCAGCCCGAGCGCAATCCCCGCTCCTGCCACTGCCCCGCAAAGCTGCTGGTGGCGCATACCGCCGCCGAAGGCAGCCGACAGCTTCATCGCATCCCCTTCGCTGATTCCGACAAAAGGCGCCAAAGCGCAGAGACATGCCTGCGAACAATGGCATCCCGTGCTTTTCACCTTGAGCGCACGGCTGCATGCCAAATAAATCTTGTCCTTATCTTCCATGTCCGTTTCCTTTCGCTCCTGGTCTTTAATAGAATGAAGCGCTGAATTCACACCTTAAGAACGCCGATACTGACGTTCAAATGCTCTGCGAGCGCGTCCGCGATGATCTGGTGATCCAGATAGTGTGCAAGGCCCGATACAGTGATATAGACAAACGTCTCACCCTGCCGCATCAAAACCGGAAAGCAGCCTCCGCAGGCCACAAACGAGTCTTCCCGGTCCAGCCAGGTTTCTTTCCGCAGTCCGGCCTCAATCTCGAGATACGCGCGCAGGGAACTGACGCCCGTCAGCTTGCTGACATTGCGCTTGCGCAGCATCCACGCGTCGTTTTCGAGCTTTGACGCTGCCATCTTGCAGGAAAATATGACGCTGTCGTCCTCGGTAATGCTGACGCACAGGTCCTCTTTATATCTCTCTTTGGCAAGCTTTAAAATCTCAAGGCCGATATCAAGCGCATCCTCGCGGGTAAAGGCGTCGAATCGCAGCTTGTCCTCATGCTCCTGCAGCACGGCCAGCCATGCAGGGTCGCTGATGAATCTCCCCATCAGCTCAGCGCCTCCTGCAGGGCTTTCAGCATCACTTCTTTATTGGGTTTCATCCCCGTCCACATCTCAATATTGATCGCTGCCTGGTTGATGAGCATGCCCGTTCCGGTGTTCCATTTCGCGCCACGCGCTTCGGCCGCGCGAAGGAACGGTGTAACCGCCGGATTGGGAATCACGTCCTGCACAAACATCGACGGCAGTATGGTATCCGTAACGACGTCCGGCATTTCATCCACCTTGGGATACAACCCGATGGGCGTGGCATTGATGAGGATGTCCGTATCCGCAGGCACGGCGTACGTTTTGTCCCAGTTCACGTATTCCGACTGCTTGCAGATTTCTCCCAGTAACTTCATCAGGCTCTCGCCCAGCGCCTTGTCCTCAGGCCGGTTCACAATCGTTATGCTTCCCGCTCCCGCGAGGCTCATTTCCACGCTGATTGCCCGTGCCGCGCCGCCCGCGCCCATGATAACGACCTTCTTGCCTGCTGGGTCCACGCTGTTGCTGTGCAGGGACTCCATGAAACCCTTGCCATCGGTATTATCACCAAACAGCTTGCCGTTATCGTTCACGATCATGTTCACCGCACCGATCAGACGCGCGCTCTCCGAGAGTTCGTCTAAGAACTCGATCACCTTGATTTTGTGCGGTATCGTGCAGTTGATGCCGCGCATTTTGAAGGCTTTGAGCCCCCAAATCGCATCCTCCAGCATATCCGGGTCCACATCGATGGTCAAAAACCGCCAAAGGTGAAGCCCCATATCTTTAAACGCTGCCTCCTGAATCACTACACCGGGGTTCTCCGCGGCAGGATGACCGAAGACGCCAACCAAACAGTCCAGATAATTCTGTTCTTTCATATCTACCTCTTTTCTTGGCTAATCCGATTCTTCAATCATACCGCTTCGCGCTTGCGCTTCACGCCAAAGCAGTCCAGCCAGAGGATACCGACGATGACAACGCCCTGTACCAGCTGCTGGATGTAGGACGCAATCGTCGATACGTTCATAATAGCCGTAACCATGTTCATGCAGTTCTGCAGCACTGCCAGCGCCATCAGGCCGATGAAGGTCTGTATGATGCCGCCTTTGCCGCCTGTCAGGGACGTGCCGCCGATGACCGCGCCGCAGTGGATCAGTAGCGGATACGGATCGCCGTAAATTGAGTTGCCGGAATTCAGCTTGGACGAGAGCAGTACGCCGCCGAGCGCTGCGGTAACACCGCTGATGATGAAAGCTGCCCATTTTGTTCTTCTCGCGTTGATACCGGCATAAACCGCAACTTCATAGTCGCCGCCCACCGCATACAGGTTTCTTCCAAACTGCGTATAGCGCAGGACCAGGTAGATAATCACCAGCACGGCGAGCATAATTACAACCAGATTGGGGATCATTCCGAAAATTTTACCGTTGCCGATCTTCATGAATGCGGAATTCTTTGGGGAGATCGGATGGGCATTCGTCACTTCCTGACTGATCCCTTTGAGCACCATACCCATACCCAGCGTGATGATGAAAGGCTCGGTCTTCTGATGCACAACGAAGAAACCGTTGATGAAGCCCACGAACGCGCCCAGCGCCAAAGCACCCAATATGGCAAGCGGTATCGGCAGGTATTCCATCAGCATGATCGTGACGATACCCGAAAGGCTGAGCATGCCGCCAACCGACAGGTCACACCCGGCGGTGATAATAACCAGCGTGACACCGGCTGAGAGGATCAGCGTGATCGATGCGGAGTTCAGCATATCCAACTGGTTATATGGCGTTAAAAAATTCGTTTTCGCGCCCGACAAATTTAATACCAGCATGATAAGGTACATTGCAATAATTGCGATAAGGGCTTTCTGTTTTGACGCAATTCTCACAGCGCTTCTACCAAAATTTCTGCCGTTCATTTATATTCCCCCCTCAGCTCCTTGCGATTGTCCAGCCAGATCGCAATCATGAGTATTGCGCCGCTCAAAACGGTCTGCATAAAAGTGGATACGCCCATCAGCGTCATGCAGTTGGACAACAGCGTGACCAGTATGACGCCAAACAGGGTTCGCAGCACGCTTCCGTTGCCGCCTTTCAATGTGGTGCCGCCTACAACCACCGCGAGGATCGAATTGGTATCATATCCAACGCCCATGAGCGGATGTGCCTGCGTAGCGCGGGAAAACAACACGACCCCACCCAGCGCAGCCATCATACCGGAAACCGTGAATACCAGCATAATGGTTTGATTGACAGGGATACCGGACAGCCTCGCGGCTGTCTTGTTGCCGCCCGTCAGCGCAATCGAACGGCCTCTGTAGGTTTTGCTTTGGAATATATGCAGCAGTACGAGGCAGACGACAAATATGAGTATAGTAACTGAGAAAACTCCGACTGTGCCCGACCCGATTGCTGAAAAAATCGAGGTGTTTTTCGTGATCCACCGCATCTGATGCGTAGAACCGCCCGATATAATCAGTGCGAGCGCGCCATATACCGTGCTCATACCAAAAGTGATAAACAGCGCGTCAAACATGGTCGTCGCGCCTGCGCTCAATACCAGCAGGCTGTTGATAAATCCGAGCAGCGCACCGAGGGCCAGCCCGATCAGCAGTGCAGGAACCTGTCCCAGAGGCTCGATCAGCGCCACCGTTACCACAACCACCAGGTTGATAATACCGGCAACGGACAGATCGATGAAGCCGCCGATGATCGCAAACGTCATGCCCAGTGAAACAAAGCTTAAAGCGCCCAGCTGGCTCATGATGTTGGTAAAGTTCTGCGGCAATAAGAACTTGGGTTCCACGATTATCGTAATCACAACAAGGAGTACGATTGCAACGATAACAAGATGGTCTCTGAGGAAATTCAGGCCAGTCTTTATTGGATTATTTGGCTTGCTCATAAGCTTTATCCCCCTCAAGTCCGAGCGCTCTCTCCATTATCTGGTCCGGAACGACCTCTTCGGGATTGAATTCGCCCGTGATGCGTCCGTCATAAATGGTCAGCACGCGGTTACTCATATTCAACACTTCCGGCAGCTCGGAGGATATCAGTATGACCGCCCCTCCGTTTTCTGCGATGCGTTTCATCAAAAGATAAATTTCGTATTTGGTTCCGACGTCAATGCCTCTGGTGGGTTCGTCCATGATCAGGATCCGCGGGTTAATCTCCATCCAGCGGCCTACGATACATTTCTGCTGATTTCCGCCGGAGAGGCTTTGCACAATCGTCTTGGCCGAGGGAGTCTTGATCCCCAGCGATTTGATATGTTTCTCGGCGATGCCTTTTTCTGCGGATTTCCTGACAAATCCAAGCTTTTTGATCCTGTCAAGGCTGGCCATTGAGATATTGGCCTCCACGGTAAACGGGAGTACAAGGCCCTGAAGCTTGCGGTCTTCCGGCACCAGTCCGATCCCATGCTGTTTTGCGTCGCTGGGGTCTTTGATCTTGACTTTCTTACCGTCGATCAGCACATGCCGCCCTTTTACCTTGTCAGCGCCGAAAATCGCCCGTACGATCTCCGTTCTTCCCGCGCCGACCAAACCGACCAGTCCCAATATCTCGCCGGCTCTGAGCTTAAAGGATATATCATGCAGCTTATGTGTATTGAGCGAGCGGACCTCCAGCACCGTTTCACCGGCGCAGTGTGGACGCTCGGGATATTCGTTGTCTATTGAACGGCCAATCATCTTGGCGATCATTTCAGCGCGTGTAAACTCACCCACCGGCTTTGTATCGATGGTGTGTCCGTCGCGCATTACCGTCACGATGTCGCACAGTTCAAATATCTCGTCCAGCTTATGGCTGATGTAGATAATAGACACGCCCTGCGCTTTCAGATTGCCGATGATTTGAAACAGGCTTTTCAGCTCGTCGGAAGTCAGACTGCTGCTGGGTTCGTCCATGATGATGAGTTTGGAGTTAAAAGACAGCGCTTTGGTGATTTCCACCATCTGCTTTTCAGCCGAACTCAGATCACCTACCATCCTGCGGGTATCGATCGTACTGCCAATGCTTTCAAGAAGCTGTTTGGCTCTGGCATGCGTACCCCGCATACCATGCAATTCTTTAAAACGGCCCAGGAATATATTCTCGCCAACGCTCATGGAATTGACCAGATTGAATTCCTGATAGATGATGCTTAGCCCTCTTTGAAGGGACTGAACAGGCGTTGTATTGTCAACCGTCTCTCCATCAAATATGACCGTACCTGAGTCCTTCTGATATACGCCGGATAAAATTTTCATCAGCGTCGATTTGCCTGCACCATTTTCCCCCACGATGCCGTGCACAACGCCTCTTTGAATATCAACTGAAACATTGTCCAGCGCTTTCACGCCCGGAAATGATTTGCACACATCTTTAATGGAAAGAATAATTTGTGGATTCCTATTCTCCATATGCAACAGCCCCTTCCAATAATCACCCCAAAAGCCTTGCTGCTTGGGGACTCCATGATCACGCCCTTAAGCAATACATCTTTAAGGCTTGTGATCACCCCCCTCTAAAAAAATGGGGGCTCTTAAATTCATGTCATAGGCTCGTTCCCTTGAACGAGCCTATGACGTATACCATCAGTTATATTCTACAAGCTGAAGGTCTTAAAGATTACCACTCAGGATAGGTAAAGTTGTTGATCGTATCCTTCGTTACAATGTCCCAAGCGATGTAGTTGACCTGCTGCTCAACAGTTCCGCCGTCGAGCACTGTCTTGATCATTTGGAGTTCTGTCGATGCCATTGTCTCAAAGTTCTGCATGAGGCAGACAGCCTGCGTACCGGCAGCAACCTGATCGAAGCCGGCTTTGCAGCCGTCAACCGCTACGAGGTACGGGATATCCATATTGGCGTTCTGCAGGGCCTGAATGACGCCCGTTGCGCCGTTATCCCAGTGACAGAAGATGCCGTCGATTTCGTCGCCGTACTTCACGATGAAGTTCTGCATGATGGTCAGGCAGTCATTAGCCGCCCACTGGGTGCAGTTCTGGGTCTCAAGCAGTTCGATGTTGGAGCCCTCGAGGCCTTCCATGAAACCGTCGTGACGCTTGATCTGTGCGTCATGACCGGACTGTCCGCCGATCTCAACGATCTTCGCGCCATCCGGGAACTGATCAATGAACGCCTTCGCCGCAGCTTTGCCAGCTTCGATGTCGTTGGCGCCGCAGTAGAAATCACGATACTGTTGATTCTCGGCAGCCAAGTCCGAAGAGAACATGCCGACTACGAGACCTGCTTCCTTTGCCTGCATCAGGCTCGGAACGATACCGCTGATGTCATTCGGGTTTACGATGAGGGCATTCATGCCCTGCGCAATGGCCTGAGTAACCAGCTGAGCTTCGGTAGCCGGGTCAGCCTTCGCATCCCAAACGGTGAGGTCAATACCGAATTCGGCAGCATGTTTTTCAAACATCTTCGCAGCAAACGCCTGAGACTCATTCGACATCGACTGGGCGATATCAACAACCTTATAGGTCGTCTCTGCCGGAACGCTTTCCGTTGTAGCAGCACTCTCTGTCGTAGTTGCCATTGAAGTTTCCGGAGCAGTCGACGTTTCAGTGTTGCCGCCGCCGGAGCATGCTGCGAACATCACGCTGACCATCGCCAGAACCAAGAGCAAACTAAGAACTCTCTTTTTCATATTGGGTTTTTCCTCCTTTTTATTTGTCAACAGATATTATCTGTTGATGGCAAACATATGTTCCGAATAGAATTTCTTTCTAATCACAAATATCATTTGTTTACAATGAAAGGCTTATTCTACCTCGGAAGTCCTCATGGAAAATCTACTGTTCACTTTTCTGTAATGGGTTTCTGTAATGCGTTACATGCTGTATGTTACCACAAGCATCGCTCTTTTTCAAGCATTCCGTTTAATATTTTATGTGCCCGTCAATATCGCTGAATATTTGGCTTGCATCCTGACTAGATATCAGGACCCGCCATGATTGTTGCAAAGTCAGCTCGGAAAAACGCACAGGACGATATCCTCTTTCCATAGTTCCAGTGTCCCCCCGCATCGGGCTCAACCTTAATTCATGTGCGTCCACACTGACGATTCTGCTTTATAATTCGCAGTTCTACTGATCGTCTCCATGTTAGCGCACATTCACTTTGTTTAAAACCTCTGTGACGGTACAAAAGGTGCACTATCCTGTACAAGGGCGGCCTCTTTCAAGCGACAACTCCATTCTGCGCCTTCGGCAGCCTCCCCCGCTTGCCTTGGTTAAGCATTGTGCTTCATATGCAGAGGCACGAAACGCAGATCACCGCGCCTATGAAGCGAGCTTGAGCCATTTTTAAGATCGTTCATATTGTCCGTAACCACATATGGCAGTCCGCTTTCCCTGCTTGCCGCCTTGAACTCGCGCGGCGACATACCGGTGCAGCTTCTGAACGCTTTACAGAAGTATTTTGGAGAATTGTAACCAATAATATAGGATATCTCCTCCACCGACGTATTCGATGACACGAGCAGCGCCTTGGCTGCCTCCACGCGGATCAAACGGAGGTATTCGATCAGCGACAAGCCGGTCTGCTGCTTGAATATCCGGCTGAGATAGGACTTGCTGACATAAATCAGACTGGACAGCTGCTCAACCGTTAGCTCTTCCGTCATATGGTCCTGCATATACAGCATCACGCGGCTCACGGGATCGTCACTGGCTTTTTCATTAAAGCACCGCTTTGCGATCAACAGCGTAATGGTTTTGACGTAATGGTTGATCAGCGCCTGAGAAGGCCTCTCGCTCTTGTACTCGGCATGCAGGCTTTCGAGCAGCCATTTGATGCTGGCGTCGCTGTCCTGAATGCGTATCGCGTTGGGTATGACAAGGCCGGGTATGTCCACCCAAACGCAGAGTATCTCCTGATGTCCATCGAACTGCAGGTGTTCCGTGTGGTACATCCCCTTGGGGTAGACCACGATGTCATAAAACGAGGCCTGCATGGAAGTTTCCGCAGCCGTCACCTCAGCATTGCCGTACAGGAAATAAAGCAGCTCTATGCAGTCGTGTTTATGTCTTACAAAATTCCAGATATCGCTCTTTTCGTCAAACCGCTCGCAGAACAGCACCGGTGTTTCCACCTGGTCCAGCGCTTTACAAAAGCCCTCGAACCCATTTCCCATATAATCCATGGTACTACCCCCAGTGATTATTGTTATATTGATAAAATGATGAAATATGCCTGCCCGACTCTTTTATATCCGGTAGTGGATATCTTCAGGCAGCCATATCCTGATTTCCTTATTACTCATGACAACTTACGCAATCACAATCTCCACGTCGTTTTCCTCAAGACTCTGCCTGCAGTTCTCCGGCACATCGTCTGTGATTACGGCAGCCACTTCTCTGGCCCGCATCAGCATCACAACGCCGCGCCTGCCAAACTTCGAAGAATCCGTTAAAATGATGCGGCGTTTGGCGCTTTCAGCCATAGCACGCACAGCTTCGGTACGCAGCATATCCACATTGGAGAACCCCTGATCCGGGTCGTAGCCGTCCGTTCCGATGAAAAACTTGTCTACGAAGAACTCCTGCGCGCACTTTCTGACCAGCGGGCCGGTCATAACCTGTGCTTCCGGTTCGTATGACCCACCCAGCAGCGTTACCCGCGCACCGGGGATCGACCGGATATAGCCCGCGATAAACGCGGAATTGGTGACGATCGTTACATCCCGCTTTTTCTCTGTCAACTCGGCTGCCAGCATTGCGCAGGTCGAGCCGGATTCGATCATCACCGTTTCACCGTTTTCCACCATCTCCGCCGCCTTGCGGGCAATACGCTTTTTGATCTCATAATTGAACGTCATCCGGTAGCCAACGTCGTCAGGCGAAACGCGCACCGCGTACCCGTGCTGGCGCCGCAGCAGCCCTTTTTGCTCCAGCCAGGCAAAATCCTTGCGGACAGTAACGGTGGATACTCCCAGCGCCTGCGCAACCGCATTCACTTCGATGCTGCCCGCTTCGTTCAGCATCTCCATGATTTTCAGATGACGTTCGTTCATATCAGAGCACTTCCTCAGTTCTTGCAATAATGTCGTCCTGCGTCTGGCGGGACAGGTCGTTGAAAAACGCCGAATATCCCGCGACACGCACGATGAGATCCCGGTGTTTTTCAGGATGGACCTGCGCATCCAGCAGCGTCTCGCGTGAAACCACGTTGTACTGCACATGGAAGCCATGCAGCACATCGAAGAACGTACGGAGCAGCAGCAGCAGCTTTTCCCGGTCCCGCGGCTTGGAGAGCATGACCGGCGCAACCTTCTGGTTCAGCAGAACACCGCCCGTAATCTTGTCCGTGCGCAGCTTCGATACCGATTTGAACACGCTCGTCGGGCCGTTTACGTCCATGGAATGCGTCGGGGAGCAGCCTTCTGCCAGCGGCTCACCCGCATGACGACCGTCCGGCGTTGCGGTGGTGCCGGCTCCCTGCGGCACATTGGCGGATATTGAAGACGTACCCGCATAATACGCGCCGCCGATAGGTCCGCGCCCAAAGCGCGTGTTTTTGTATTTGGCGATCTCGTCGATATAGCTGTCGTATCCCTGCACGACAAGCGAATCAACGTAATCATCGTCGTTGCCGTATTTAGGCGCCTCCAGCAGCAACTGGCGGATGCGTTCTCCCTCGTCCCCCGCAAAATCGCTGAGTAGCGCGTTCCAGAGCTCCTCGCGCGTGACCGTCTTATCCTCGTATACGCACTTCTTGATCGCCGCGAGCGAGTCGCCCAGATTCGCGATACCCACCTGCAGGTCGCTGATGAAGTCGTATACTGCGCCGCCCTCTTTGAGGTGCTTGCCGCGCGCAATGCAGTCGTCGGTCAGCGTCGAGCACAGGATGTCGGGAACCTCCTGCTCCAGCGCCAAGTCCGCGCATGAGTCGAGTATGACAGCGTGCCTGCAGAACGACCGGATGAACCGATCCCAGGCGCGCATGACGTCGTCAAAGCTTTCCATGTCGAGAAAGTGGCCTGTACCTTCGGCGACCCGCTGCCCGCTGCCCACGTCCACACCGTCATTAAGCGCAATCAGCAGCGTCTTGGGGAAGTTGAGGAAGCTCATACCGGTGCAGCGGTAGCCCCATTTGCCGGGGACCGCCACTTCCACGCAGCCCACCGCGCTGTAGTTGTATGCGTCCTCCCGGCTGACACCCAGCGACAGGAAGGACGGGATGATGATTTCGTCGTTGTTGAAGGCCGGCATACCGAAACCGCAGCGGATGACTTCGATGCACTCGCGCATGAATTCGTCGGTGAGGCCCTTGTGATACCGCACCGTGAGGTTTGGCTGCGGCAGGTGGCAGCGCGCCACCGTTTTGAGTATCAGTCCGCTCAGCGCATTGACCGCGTCTTTACCTTCCGTCGTCTGCCCGCCGATCGTGACGTTCTGGTACAGCGGACTGCCCGCCGAAAACCGCGTGTGCGACCAGCTCCTCACCTTGTTGAGGGTGTAGGTGCGCAGCCACAGGTTTTCCAACAGCTCGCAGGCCTGTTCTTCCGTCATGCCGTCTTCCCTGCTCTTGAGGTAATACGGATAGCAATACTGGTCCAGCCGCCCGTAGGAGAGCGAATGACCATTGGATTCGATCTGCAGGATCAGGTGCAGGAACCATGTGCTCTGCAGCGCTTCGTGGAACGTATCCGCAGGCTGCATGGGCACCTTACGACAGATGCGCGCAATCTCGGTCAACTCCGCGGCACGCTGCGGCGAGGCGGTTTTGGCCTGCTCCTCCGCGAGCGCAGCGTAACGCAGCGCGTACGCTTCAACAGCGTCCAGTGTGATCAATATCGAGCGGTAGAAATAGCTTTTCTTCAGGTCGTCGAAGACCGCCAGGTTGAGCTTGGCCTGTGCTTCAAGCGTCCGCTTGCGCACACCGGAAAGCCCTTCGCGCAGCACACGGCCATAATCCGCCGCAATGTGTGCGTCGCCCGATGTGATATTGCCTTCGGTTTTGATGATGCCAAGATCGTAGAGCAGCCGCGACTCGTCCGGGAACGCCGCATAGCCCTTGTCCTTGAGCGTGCGCCCCTTCCAGTACGGGTACAGATCGCGCAGAATCTGCTTGTTCTCTTCTGTAATTGTAAAGCGGTCGCCGTTGCGCTTGTCGTACTCGTCCAGCTCCGCAACCACCCAGTCCATCGCGTACTCGGGGAATATCGGCGCAGCACGGTCTGCGCTCGCCTGGTTCCCGACGATAAGGTCCTCCGGATCGATGTAGATGGACATGTTCCGCAGTACGGTATCCACCATGTACGCGCGCCTGAGCACCACCTGCTCCTGCTCATGCTCCTTATACGCCTGTGTGGTCAGCACAGCGCGCTCCGTGCATATGGTGGGCTGAGTGTTCAGTATGCGGCTTCTCATCGCCGCTGTTCTGGGATGCAGTTCTCCAAAATAACTCACTTTACGTCACTCCCTGATCAATTCCGCTGCGCCCGTAATGCCGAAGTCGGTTTTGAGTTCCGCAAATCGGAAGTACACGGGCTGCGGGATATGGTTGTATCGGTCAAACTCCGTACGGATCCGACTGAAGAGCGCATCGCCGAAATTGACAAGGCCCCCGCCGAAAACGAACAGGTTGATGTTCAGCATCTGATAAACGTTGAATATACAGAGGGCGGTGTAATGCGCCATCTGATCCACGATCTGCGTGGCCAGCTCGTCGCCCTCATTGAGCGCTTCGAGGATATGGGTGCAGGACAGGTCGTCGCAAACCGGCAGCGAGCTTTCTTCGCCGTTTTCCATGCACGCTTTTGCATGCAGCGGAGCGTACCGGCCGGACGCATAGGACATGTAACAGCCGCGGTTTTCGCAGCCGCACATCAGGCCCTCGTCCGGCGTCGCGATCATGTGCCCGCACTCCCCTGCCCAGCCATAGCTGCCGCGGAACAGCTTGCCGTCGATGATGATGCCGCTGCCGAGACCGGTGCTGGCGGATACGTATATCATGTGGCGGCTGCCACGGCCCGCGCCGAAGCGGTGCTCTGCCAGCGCCGCGCAGTTGCTGTCGTTGTCGAGCACAATGCGCACGGGCAGGCGCTCAGCCAGATAGTCGCGCATGGGAAAATCCTTGATGCCTGGCATCGCAGAGGTCATGCAGATGTAGCCTTCGTCAAAAAGGATGAATGACGGCATGCAAATGCCGATACCGTCGAGCGCATCTATCGTCATATGGTTGCGCTCCAGCAGCTCATTCACAGATTCCACGACGCTGTCCGAAAAGGTTGGGCCGTCCGCTTTAATATCCGTCGAGTGCTGCAGCCTGTCAGCCAGCTTTCCGTCCGGATCGAATAGTCCGTAAGCAACCTTGGTTCCGCCTGCATCGATTCCAATCACATATCCCTTTTGCATCCGCTCTCACCTTTCGTTGATACCTATATTATATGCGATATTTTGCGTTTGTCAACGTTTTTAGTTTCATATGAAACCCATTTTTAATCATATGCAGTTTACATTGAGATCATAACACGCTATAATAGCGGAAGGAGGGCATATATGCTGAAAGCTTTACTGTTTAATATCCAAAAGTTCAGCCTGCACGACGGATACGGTATCCGCACCACGCTGTTTTTCAAAGGCTGCAATTTAAAATGCGGCTGGTGCTCCAACCCGGAGTCCCAATCCGTTCTGGCGGAGGGTGGCGGGCGCTGGTATACGTTGGACGAGGTCATGGAAGCGGTGCTTAAAGACAAGCCGTTCTACGACAAGAGCGGCGGCGGCGTGACGCTTTCGGGCGGAGAGCCGCTGATTCAGGCAGAATTTGTTTCCGCACTATGCGACCGACTGCATGAGGCTGGTGTCACCGTGGGCCTTGAGACAGCTGCGAATGTTTCCGAGAAGGTTTTCTCCGATATTATAAATAAGTGCGATTTTGCACAGATCGATATCAAGCACTGGGATGAGGGAAAGCACCGTCAGGGCACCTGCGTCGGCAATGGCCTGATCCTGCACAACATCCGATACGCGCTTTCGCTCGATAAGCCGATCATCCTGCGCATCCCCGTCATACCGGGCTACAACGACTCCGCGGATGACGCCCGCGAATTTGCCCGCGTTCTTCTCGATCTTGGTGCAAAGCAGGTACAGTTGCTGCCGTTCCATCAACTGGGTGAAAAGAAATACAAAAATCTGAACATGCCTTACGCATATTTGGGCGTTGCTCAGCTTCACGACGAAGACTTGAACGGTTTTAAAGATATTTTAACCTCCGCCGGACTTTCGGTACAGATCGGCGGATAAAACATCAGAAAGGCAGTTTTACCACCATGATTAAAAGGGATGACTACAACAGGTTCCAGGCAAAAGCGACAGAAATGTTGAATGAGGCCGGTATCGCGATTACGACAGATGAAAAGAAGAATATCGAGATCGTGGATTTCGGGCAAAGCCGGTTTGAAGAGATCGGCCTCGCGATGCTGGTATACTTCAATACCACAAGGGTGTGCGCAAGAGAGCTGATCATGTTTCCAAATCAGACAATTGCTCAGCAAATCCACCCCGATGTAGACGGCGAGATCGGCAAGGAAGAAACTTTTCGCTGCAGACAGGGTAAAGTGTATGTTTATGTGCCGGGAGAGCCAACCGAAAATCCAAAATGCAAGCCGCCAGAGGGCCGGGAAGCGTACTATGATTGCCGGCATGAAATCGCATTGAATCCCTGCGATCAATATACAATGCTGCCCAACACGCCGCATTGGCTGCAGGCAGGCCCGGAGGGCGCTGTAATATCCGAGTTCTCTACGTCCAGCAAGGATGAAACGGATCTTTTTACAGACCCGCAGGTTAAGCGCTATACAGAAATCATCGACTGATTTTCAGCGTTTGCTGCAGGTCTGCCGAATTCTATTGGTAAAGGTTTTATCGAAAAGGTTTTACGAAAACCGGGGTCGGAGCGTATGCTTCCGACTCTTTTTTCAGTCTGCCCGTTTCTCTGTCGAGAGAGAACACCGCTATATTGTCGGTGTCCTGATTTGCGCACAGCAGAAAACCGCCGCTCAGATCCAGTGAAAAGCTTCTCGGCGTACGCCCGCCGCACGGCTGATAATCAACCGACGACAGCAGCCCTGAGGCCTGATCGATACGGTAGATGGCGATGCTGTCCATTCCCCGGTTGGATGCATACAGGAACTTTCCGTCCGGCGTGATATGGATATCCGCGCAGGAGTTGTTCCCGTGTTCTGCGCCTTTGGGAACCGAGGGAATTTTCTGAATCTCAGTGAGCTTACCCGTATCCCCGTCAAACGCGGCCACGGATACGGCGGAGTCCATCTCATTGGTGATATAGCAATAACGCCCGTCGACCCCAAAATCAATGTGCCTTGGCCCCGCGCCTGCGTCTGCAATGAATTCTGCGCCCTCGTCAATCAACGGCAACCCGGTATCACTGTACCGGTACGTCCTTACACGGTCGGTGCCGAGGTCGCAGATCAGCACGAACCTGCCATCCCTTGAAAACGTAGCTGAATGGGCATGCGGACCTTCCTGCCGGTTAGGATTGATTCCCTTCCCTTCATACTGCAGGAACTGCTCCTGAAGGCCTAAACCGCCACCCTCCAGAACCGGATATACGCTGACGCTTCCGCTCATATAGTTGCATACGATCAGGTGCCTGCCATCCGGGCTCAGCGCCGCGTGGCACGGGTCGGTGCCGCCCGATGCGAGCTTATTGATCAGCACAAGGGTTCCGTCTTCGCGGATATGAAATGCGCTGACCGCCCCCGTGGCTTCACCGTCATATTCCTTGAGCTCGTTCACCGCGTACAGCGTTGCGGCTTCTGCGTTTATGGCAAGGAAGGACGGGTTATCGATGTTCTCGGTCACGTTGACCGGCTTTAACTGCGCGCTATCCGGGTCAAACTCATAGAGGTATATCCCCTTGCCCTTGCCTTCCAATATCTCACCTGTGCCGAACTTGATCGGCAGGCTGTACGTTCCGACGTAAACATACTGCTTTTTCCCCATCTGTCTCTCCTGAACTGTTTTTGTTCTTACCTATCGAATCAGCAGGTCCGGCCGCTTTAACCTCATGCCGTTTTTCGCTATGATCTCCACCATCGGCCAATTGTGCGAGTCGGTCAGCACCTCAAATCCACTCCGATTAACCAGTATGGTATCCTCGGATTTGGTGCCGGTGATGGACGGATTCCAGGTATAGGCCTGATGGTCGTAAACCTGTTCGCTGCAATCCGGCGTGGCGAGAAAATCCCGCGTGGCATATCCCGCCGGTCCTCCCTGATGCAGTAGCTTCCATTCGTCCCTGTATCCGGCTTCCTCGTATTCGCGCGTCAGCACCCCAAAGATGTCCCGGATACCGCGGCCCGGAACCGTATTGGTAATGACCTCGGCATCAATCTTCCTTACCAGCTCAAACTTCCGCATGATCTCCTCCGGCGGGTTTCCGAAATGCACGAAGCGCGTCAGGTTGGCAATCAGGCCGTATTTGCGTCCGCACAGCACCACCATCGCATACTTATCGATCTTTTTAGCTGTATCAATGGGATGGCGATATTTGAAGATCCGTTCATCCGAGGCCACGAGTGCGACCGGCGCTTCATAGCCCAGCTTCATCACTTTATTGATCAGGCTGGCACACACCTCGTGTTCCGTATCGCCCGGGCGAAGTTCCCGGCATGTCTCCTCCACCGCGTTCGTACAGACCAGAGCGACTTCGCGGTAGCGCTCAATCTCTTCGGGCAGCAGCGAGAACCGCAGCCGCTGCAGGTCCGCATAGACATTAGCAGCGCCGGGCGCGTCCTTGTCGGCGGCAAACCGGATATCGCCCATTTTCCGGCGCGCACACTCAACGTAATCCTCTTCCCACCAGTTGATCTCCAGCAGCTCATAGCCGAGACCAACCAGTTCCTCCTCCATCGCACGGTATTTCTCCACCTGATTGGCGATACAGTATTTGCGGTCAGCCGTGATGAGCAAAGCGTACATTCCGTATTCGGTGGACCGGATGATGTGGTTGTTTCGGCCGCAGGTGATCCATGAAAAGGTGTCGCGCCGGAACAGGAGAACACCCTGATATCCGTTCGCATCCATGTAATCTCTCAGCATCTTTTCTTTGTGCTGCATCTCGTTCATTGTTAAAGCCCTCTTGTCATTTCAAATATCCCAGATACGGCTGCTGATATTCCAGCATCATGCCGAGCAGCTTTTCCGCTTTGCACAAGCTGTTGACGACGGGCTCAGCCAGCAGCGCGTGCAGCGCAAGCTCCTTAGAGCCAGAAATCGCCGCGTCAGCGGTCAGGTCCAGCACGCCCACCCGGTTTCTGAGCAGCCCCGCAAAGCCTTTGGGCATATCCACCGCAATGCCATGGATGCCCCTCGCGTCCACGATGGCCGGAACCTCCACCACCATATGCTCCGGCAGGCAGGAGATCAGGCCGTCATTGCGGATATTCACCGCAAGCTCCTCATGGCCCGAGTCCGCGACGATACCTTCGATGATGGGCACAACCCGCCAATACTCGGACGGCAGTGTACCCACCTTGAGCCGCCGACGTTTATCGATCGGCTTCGTGCACGCGAACATATATTGGTTGTAGAAATCAATGATTCCCTTATGGTCAGCCGAGCCCTGCGCCCACTGAACGTATTCGCCAAAATGGCTGTCGGTCGTATTGGGCAAATACCCGTAAACCCTGAAAAATTCTCGGAACAAGCCCCTCTCCGGCAGTTTCTCATAGTATTGCGGCGCTTTATTGCGAATGTCCGGATAGACGTCCTTGCCGGTTGAACGGTATTTCGCTTCCGTCAGAATGCTGAAATGGTTCAGCCCGCCCGCTTTGATGGCCAGCTCTGAAAACGGCACGTTCAGTATCTTTGGCAGATGCTCAATCAACGAAGATATTTCGTGGCATAACCCCACGAGCTTCAGATAGGGGAACTGCTTCAATATGGCCATAGAGATGGTGGTCATTGGATTGCTCAGGTTGATAATGAGCGCTTGCGGGCATATGTCGGCAATATCCCGGCAGATGTCCAAAATGGGCGGTATGATCCTCAGTGAATGGAATATGCCTCCCGGCCCGCCGTTTTCTCCATAGACCTGCGGGACGCCCAGCTGCTGGGGTATTCTCCAGTCCTGCTCCCACAGCTCATAGCGGTTTCCGACTTCGATGGATATGATGCAAAAGTCCGCGTCTTTCAGTGCGTCCTTTCGGAAGGTGGTTGCATCGACATGGAAAGGCAGTTTGTTTTCTTCAATGAAGGCCTGCGTGACCGAATGCACCTTTTGCAGTGCCTCAGCGTTGATGTCATGCAATACGACCGTGCTGCCTTTAAGCGTTTGGCATTTGAAGATATCGCCCAAAGCGCCGAGGCCGAACATTGCGCTGCCCGCGCCGATCAGGACGATCCTTTTTTCCATACTTGTACTCCTTCACGGCTGATCTTCCGGAACTAACGTGGCTTCCAAATAACGATTAAGCGTCCAACGGCCGGGCAGACTCCCGGACGACGAGCGTATGCTTCATCGTAATATGCTGGGGCGCAGATGCTTCACCTTTCATCTGATTGATCAGGATAGTCATCGCTTTGGACCCCATCTTATAGGTGGGTTGCGAAATAGTCGTAATTCCCGGATCGTAAATCTCCGCAAAGGTGACGTTGTCAAAGCCTACCACGGAAATGTCCCGAGGCACGAGCAGGCCCATACCCTTCAGCGCTTTGGTCACGCCAATAGCCTGCATGTCCGAAATCGCGAATATTGCGGTCGGCTTGTGTTCCATCAGCTTGCCGGTGCAGTTATATCCACTCTTGAAGCCGTAATCGCCGCGAATGATCAGATTGGGGTCCAGCGGAATACCGGCATCCTCCATCGCTCTCTTATACCCCATCTCCCGCTGCAACGCGGATGAATATTGCGTATTGCACCCCACCAGCCCGATTCGTTTGTGACCGAGACCAATTAAATAGTTGACGGCCTCATATGCGGCCTTTTCGTTGTCGATTGCCACATGGGAGAGTATTTCCGATTTCCGGTATTCAAAGCACTGCACGATGGGGTAATGTGCGCCGATCTTATCCAGTTGCGCGATATCCAATTCCTGAGACATAACGATCGCACCATCCGCCTGCTTATGCCGCAATATCTCGAGGAACTCCATCTCCTTCTGTGCGCTCGACTCCGTATTACATATCAGTATTAAATACCCGAATTTATCTGCAATATGCCGTATTCCTGTAACAGCTTTGGAGTAAAAGGGGTTGGATATCGTGGGAAGCAGTACGAGAACGACCTTGGTTTCATTGCACCGCAATATCCTCCCACTGAGGTTGGGAATGTAGTTCAGGGCCTCGATCGCCTCCAGCACCCTTTCCCGGGTTGCGGGTTTCACGTACGGGTTGTTGTTGATCACCCGCGAGACGGTCGCTACGGATACCTCGGCTCTTTTCGCCACTTCCTGAATCGGAGTCATAATGAACCTCGAACAATTTGATTAAAGATAGATTTGTAATGCATTACAGCTTATGCTAACACAATCAGGTGCAATATGCAACCACAATCAGGGTTTACATGTGGTCGCTCAGCATTTCCCCCACGTTGCCATATACCTTCGCGGCAGCTTCTACAACCTCGCTTAGCGAATTGTTCACCGCAAACCCATTGAAGTGACGGATCATAGACACATCGTTATGATTGTCCCCAATGGTCAGCAACCCCTCAGCGGGCCATTCTTTAATTTTAATCAAATCCAGTATGCCTGAAAGCTTGTTGATCCCCTGATAATTGATATCGACCGTCAGAGAATTCTTGTTGAAGCTCAAGTAATCTTTGAAGGCGGAAATAAGAGAGCCACAAAACCGCTCATGCTCATCCTCCGTCGCATACCCAAGCGATAGCTGCTGCAGATTGTTTTGCTGCAGAGCCTCCTCCAGAGAGATTTTTTCAAACGGAGCTTTAATATTGTTGAAAATTGATCTCGCGTTTCTGATATATACCCGGCTCAGGCCATCCGAGCTCATTTGATAATGCGTACTTTCAAACGAGGAAGGATGGTGCAATAACGCTTTGGTCAGCGCATCGGGTATGCTGACTGATTGAAGCACATTTAGCTTTGCATCGTACAATATCGCGCCGTTGACGCAGATCAAAAAATCGAAGGGTATATGCCAATACCCGGTCTCGTGGAGGGTCAGGCTCAAGTCCCGGCCGGTCGCAATTCCGAACACATTGCCCGCTTTTCGCCACGCCGCAATGGCATCGATGGTCTCAGGGCTTACCTTGTGTTCGATGTTCAGGGTTCCATCATAATCGCTTACTGCTACGCGCATTTTCGTCCTTTATCGTTGTCAAAACTTTTTAGCAGGGCAATTATACCCCGGTTCGAGACCATTGTAAATGTCGGATTACTTTACAAAGAGCAGTTCCATTGCGCCGAGGATGCCGGTATCTGAACCCAGCTCGGTCTTATAAAAGTAAACCGGGTACTCTCCCTCGCTTTTGTTGTACTCGTCAAACCGCTCCCGAATCCGGCCAAACAGCTTATCCCACATGGCTAAAAGCCCGCCGCTGAATACAAAGCAGTTGATATTGAGTACCAGATATAGGTTGTAAAGCCAGACCGCCATGTACTCTGCCATCTGCTCCACCGCTTTAATGGCCATTGCATCCCCCATCTCATACGCCCTGCTGAGATGCTCCGCGTTGATGCGGTCTACGCCGCCCGCCAGATCGGGCAGCACCGTCTGTTCACCCTCGCCAATCCACTGCTTCACATAGTTCATGATCATTTTTCCGGAGCAGAGGCTGTTCAGGCATCCGGCATTGTTGCATCCGCACTGTATTTCCGAATGGCCGGGAACGACGAGCGTATGTCCGCTCTCGCCGGCCCAACCGTAAGAGCCCCTGAACAACGAACGGTTGATGATAATGCTGGACCCGATACCTGTGCTGACCAGGCAGAATACCATGTGATCATGGCCCCGCCCTGCGCCGTGGAGAAATTCCGCCAAAGCCCCGGTGTTGCCGTCATTATCCACGACGATACGAATGGTATTGCCCAGCTTTTTATGCAGATAGTCCCTGAGCGGGAAATGATGAATATTCGGAATGCTGGCCGTTTTGACCACGTATCCTTTATCAAAAAGTATAAACGACGGCATACCGATGCCGATTCCTTCAACTTCTTCAAGTCTGACGCGCTGACCGTTTAAAAATGTATCGATCTCACCGCACAGCGCGTCGAAAAAATCCTCCGCCGAAAGGCTCGTGTTGGTCGGCGTCTTCATCTTTGCAACCAGCCTTTTCTCCGCGTCAAAAAGGCCATATGCAATTTTCGTGCCACCCACGTCGATACCCAGGTAATAGCTCATATCTTCCACCCCGCTGCTGTCATCCGTCAACTTTGCGCCAGTATTTTCTGGACTACCTTATCCTTTGACCCCACACCGCATTCCTTCAGTTCCCTGATTGTATCGGCAAACTGAGGCAGATGCTTCTCGTGCGCGACCAGCAGTTCATCCAGAATCGTTTTGGCTTCCCTGCCGGCCCGGATGAGCGGGTTGAGCGTAAAGGCTTCCAAAGCCATGCCATAGTCGCCGCTGAAGGCCGCGTCGATGGTGCATTCCTCCATGGCCTTCATCACCTGAAGCCAGCCTTTCTCCGCCGGGCCCAGCTTACCCCACGCAATGGGTTCCGCGCCCTTGGCCGATATCAGGCAGGACACCTCCACAATTGAATCAGGATCAAGACACGGCACGGCGCCCTTGTTCCGGGTGCTCACCACCATGTGGATCCCCTTGTCGTTATAGATCGCGCTGATGCACTCACATGCGGTATCGCTGTAATACGCGCCGCCGCGCTTATTAAGCTGCTCAGGCTTCTTATACACCTTCGGGTCTTTGTATATCTCGAACAGCGCCCTTTCGACCTCGTGCATCTGCTCCGCGCGAGTCGCGTCCGATTTGAGGTCCTCCAGGCTGTGCTCCAGCATCTCCTTCTCCGCGTAATAATACCGGTGATATCCGCAGGGCAGCAGATGCATATGCCGCAGGAGCTCTAACGAAAACGGCGCCATATAGATGTTGACAGGCGTGCCGCCATTCTCATCGTTGATGGTTTCAATCAGCCGGTCGGTAACGTCCGTGCCGCTTTTGTCGTATACCTTATGCCAGTGAAAGTGATTTAACCCAACGAACCGATAGGTGAGATCAGACAGCTGCAAGCCCAGCAGCGCAGGCTCCCGCATCATGGCGATCGTGGGAACATTGCAGAGGCCGATGCACTTCTCCCACCCCATATGTTTGATCACCGCTTCCGTAATCATGCCGCTGGGGTTCGTAAAGTTGATCAGCCACGCGTCCGGGCACAGTTCCTTCATGTCCCGTATAATCTTCTGCATCACAGGTATCGTCCGGAACGCTTTCAGAATACCGCCAGCGCCGTTGGTTTCCTGCCCCAGTATGCCATGCGTTAACGGTATGCGCTCATCGATGATTCTGGCATTGAGCTGCCCCACGCGAAATTGCGTGGTAACAAAATCAGCTCCCGGCAGCGCGTCCCTCCGGTTGATTGTGGCATGGACGCTGACCTTGTACGGAGTCGCATCCCACATCCGCTGCGCCAGCGACCGGATGATCTCCACCCGTTCCCTGCCCTGCTCAATATCAACCAGCCACATTTCAGTAACCGGTAATTCCTCATAACGTTTGATAAATCCTTCGACCAGCTCCGGCGTATAGCTGCTGCCCCCGCCGATCGTAACGATTTTAATTCCCTTTTTCATGATATCCTCCCCGCCGGTATTTTTCAGAATTGATACCCAAACAGTTTATCCTGCAGCGATTCAACTCACATATGTAATGCATTACAATATTCATGTTAACACATCCCACACCTTATTGCAACCGGAACATATAGAAGCTTTTTAAATTGCCCGTTGAGATAGCCCCATCCTTGCCTTGCTGCTTCTGAATGCTTTTCTTCCCTGCCGTTCTCCGACAATAAAATAGTATGGCCTGCTTTCGCTAAAAAGCAGGCCATAACCATCATTCTTAATATTTGCGCCGCAGCAATCCGGCATCGCCGCGGGCCAGAGTTACAGCCACAGCCACCCTAGGGCCTCGATACCTGAACAGATGATATCGTCGTCGGGGGCTTCGGGCTGCCGGATATTATGGATGAGCCGCTTCATTTCGTGATACGGGAACATGCAGCTTTTTACGCCTGTCTCCCCCACCGGGTTGACGTCAAAGAACATCTCTTTGGCGATACTGAAATCCTCCTCGTTCAGCCGGAGTAATTCATCCAGAATCGTATCCTTCTTGGCCGGGTCTGTTTCATCCTCGTACCTGAGCGCTGCCAGCACCAGATCATAGATGACCGCGTTCCTTCGCTCCGCGTTCTTCAGCCTGTCGAAATGCGGGAGCCAGTGGCACAGTTGATCGTCCGCACCCACCTTGTCACGCAGCTTTTCGATGATCTCCATGAGACGCGCGTGGTTTCCCTTCGCCTGCATAATCGCAGGGATGTCGGCATTTGTAATCCTGTTTTTCTGGAACGGGAACGGTGTCGTATACAGCGGTATCTGGCTTTCGTGGATGGTCACGATGTTCCGCATGACATACAACACGTCTTCCCCGAGCTCGCCGAAATTCAGGCTGCACGCCTTCCGGAAGAATTCTTCCTCATCCATTCCGGAGCCCCAGCCGTAGTTGCCGTGCGCAAACAGGTTCATAAACAGCCCGTACCATTCAAACATAAAGCCGTTGATGCCCTGCACCCCCATCTTTACGCTGCCTTTGTGCTGCCGGATATCCGTTTCGATGACCTGCTCGTTGGCTTCGTCCTCATAGCGAATCATATTGGACTTAAACGTACGATACAGTCTTCCCATCGTGGATGTGATCGCATTGGCTTCGGTATCGCGCGCCCATATCCGGTCCTTGCCGAACGCGTGGCACCATTTTACAAACTCAGTCTCAGGAACGTAGAGTCCCGGAGCCCAGAACAGCATGATATCCTTTGGCATGGACTCCACGCATTCTTTCAAAAACGCAAGATCCTTTTCAAGCGGGGGCTGGCGGAACGCGCGGATGCCGATTATGGCATTGGGGTTGACCTCCCGCACTGCGTCGTATATGCGGTTGAGCAGCCACATGTTGGCCTTATGCTTGGCCTCCACTGCGGAGTCCGTGGTTTCATGCCAGCGTCTTTTGCACTGGTCGCACTCACAGTACCAAAAGCCCTCTTCGCTCTCCTCCAGCGTAAAGCCGTCGAAGCCGAGCGAAGCAATCTTTCTCATTGAGTCCAGAATGTAATCGACGGTGCCGGGATAGCTCAGGCAGAGCGAGTCAAAGTCGTTCAGAAACTTTTCGGATGCAGGCGGCTTGGTGCGCGTTTCGGGGTGTTTGATGCTGTAAGCGCCGTTGTAGGAGTTTAATCCGACATACGCAAATATGCGAACCTCCATTTGATGGGCGTATTCGATCAGCTTGCTCAGATACGGCTCTTCCAGATTGGGATGCGCATAGCGGACCGTCAGCCATCTGCGGTTTTCAGCGTTCCATATTCGTATCGGAACATCCCGAAACACCGTCTCCGGATGCTCATCAAACTCGAACGGCCAATAGCCGTACATGACCATGTTGAGCTGATTGATCTTGTTGTCCAGACAATTATTGATGAACAGGACCCACTCGTCGTAGCCCCACAGCTGCATGTCGAATCCGATTCGCCCATACCCCGCGTACCATGAAAACGTGGGCGCAACCGCCCGCACCGGGATCGACGGATAATCCGTGATTTCGCACAGCGGCAGCTTATAGTCATTGTCATCCCTGATTAACAGCTGTTTGAGGCTCGTAACGCCGTTGATATAGCCGGCTTTATTCTCAAAGCTCAGTGTGACGGCATCTTCGGTGATTTCCAGCCGGTAGCCCTGCGCAATAAAAAGCTGCTCATTGTCCGTTTTGATGCCATTCAGCGAGCGGACGATGTGCAGCGCAATGCCAGAAGTACATTGTCCGGCTCGTATGCTGATTTCTTTGTAATTCCAGAAGCGCAGCCGCGCCAGATCAACCAGCGTTTCATCTGCGTCATCGCTTTGGAAGCATATTTCTTTGAAAGTTTCGGTAAAACCGTTGTGATCTCTGACTTGCTTTGGTTCAGGCAGCAGATTGATCATAATATCCCTCCGGTAACCAAATTTTCAGGCAGGGCGGTGCCGCCCTGCCTGAAACCAGTCGGATACTGACTGGTTTTAAAAATTGAGTTCGTAAAGCTCGCCAATCTCAGGAGAAAGCACCGTGCAACCGTCCGTGGTCACTGCAATACCCTTTTCCCAGCGGACGCCAAACGTATCCGTGGAAATGAACGTATCGACCTGATAAGTCATATTGGGCTGCAGCGGATAATTCGAGGTCGTCTCCACCCAAGGCGCTTCCACCTCGATGAGCCCCGTGCCGTGAAGCGGCCCGTAGACGTAATTGTCTTTAAACCCGTTGTCCACATAGTGCTGATAAAAACGTTTTGCGATGTCGCTGGCCAGCACGCCTGCCTTCACCTGCTTCTGGGTCCAGAAGTGTGCGTCCCTGCCAAAGAGAACGATGTCGCGCCGGAAGCCTTCCAGTTTTCCCAGTACGACCGGATAACCGATAGCCGCGGAGTATCCGTCGATTTTGGCAGACAGGTTCAGCTGCACGATATCACCTTTTTCGAACTTGCGGTACGATGAACGGGAAATGGCGTGGCGCGTTGAAGCCTCGGAAAATACGTACATGGGCAGACCCTCATACTCAGCTCCATTTTCGTATACCACGCGTTGGGCAACGCCCACCATCTGCAATTCCGTCATGCCCGGCTTAATCTCCCGGATGACCTGCTGCGAAGCCAGTTCCGCGATGCGGTAGCCTTCGCGCAGGCAGTTCAGCTCGTTTTCGGATTTGATGGATCTAAGCTCCACCATGACTTCCCCGGCATCGATGATCTCCGCCTCCGGGAACGCTTCGCGGATGGCATCCATAATGGTCACCGAGGTATCAAGGTAAGATGCCACACCGATTCTCAGCTTTTTGCCGGTTATGCCAATCGCTTTGAATACGTCGTGGTACGAGTCGGCCTGAAGCTCCGGATAATCCGGGTTGGCGCCTTCTCGGTACGCTTTAAGCACAAAAACCTTGTCGAGCTTGTTGCGGTCTTTGCCGAACTCGCGAGACTCCGGCCCCACCATCAGCGCCGCATCTCCGCCGGCTGAAAGCGCTACGCCGCAGCGTTCGAAAAGCGGCCAGAAGCCGGAAAAGTAACGGGCGTTCGCATAGTCGGATTCGTTGGAATTGACGATCATCGCATCCAGGCCCTTCCGCTGCAGAATGGCAGCAGCGCGCTGGACGCGCTCTTTGTACTCAAAATCGGGAATGCAAATGCTTCCATGTTCCGCCATTTATAAGGTCCTCCTCATATTGTTTTATTCGCTGTATCCCGGCGTGGTATAAAAGCTGACAGTCCTGGGTTCGGCCCGGCCATACTGCGCCACGACCGGTACGTCGCTTTCCAGCATAATGGCATACTGCTCGCCCACCTCCGGAATACGGCTTCCGAAATCTTTCTCCTCATTCGTGCGAAGACACCGCACGCGCTTTGCGCCCACCGTTACGGCAAGGTCATTTGCCGGGTCCCTGTCCGTAAAGATCAGGGTGATCCGGATGTGCGCGTCCCGATCGCATAGGTTGGTGATGATAACTGACTCATGGCCGGGTATTGCACCCACGCCTGTTGGAGGCAGCTCTGCATCAGGAAAAACCCACACCTTTTTACCGTAGTCCATGTCGTCCTCCTAAATATTATGGGTGGAAAAATATCTGTTTCATGTCGTGGTAGAATTCGCTCTGAGGATCAATTGCGTACTGTTCAAAGCAGGGATGGGTATGGTCCCACCAGTCCTGAGTAACAGGATCGGCAGCCATTCTGGCCATATCGGCTTCGTAGTCGTCGCCGGTATATTCATAATAACCAAATACGAGGTCGCCCTGCAGAAAGATGGAATAGTTCTGCAGATTGCATTCTGTGATGGTTTTAAGAACACCGGGCCATGTCTCGGCATGCAGCTTCACGTATTCGTCGATCTTATCCGCCTTTAGCTTGCCAAGTTGACCGAATATCACTTTTTTCATGGGCAGCCTTCCTTCAGATATTTATCTCGTGAAAAAGTGAATCCCTGCATTAAGCAAGGATTCACAGTCTTTTAGTATGAAATTATTCCAGATGGTAAACTTCCTCCATGCCAGACCAGAACTCGCCCTCTTTTCTGTCCGGCAGCGGCTTCATCAGCGGCTTTACGAGGTCCCACCATTCCTGAGTAACGGGATCAGCCGCCATTTTAGCCATATCCGCTTCAAAGTCATCACCGACATACTCATAATAGGCAAACATGTACTCGCCGAGCTGATAGATGGAATAGTTGCGGATATTGCAGGCCCTGATCATCTCGTTGACTCCCGGCAGCGGGTTTGCATGATACCGGATGTACGCGTCCCGCCCTTCGGGCCTTATCATGATCATCTCACCGTGTCTTACCATTATTCCCTCCAATGTATCTGCAGTTGTTAATATACTTTCTGCGCTTCGTCAAACATCGCTTTGATATTGGCAGGCGGCACATCGGACTGTATCGCCTCATGGCTGGGCGAGATGATGAGGCCGGTCGGGAACAGCGTACGAAGATGCTTCACCGCGTCCATCACCTGCTCCGGCGTACCGTTCGGCAGGAGATCCTGCGTATCCACGCCGCCGCAGAACGAAACCTGATCGCCGAATTTCTCCTTGAGGCTCTCCGGCTCCATGCCCACTGCCAGCGCCTGAATGGGATGGATCGCGTCAACGCCCGCTTCAATCAGCATCGGAATGGCACGGACAATCGATCCGCAGGAGTGGTAAATCACCTTCACGCCGTAGCTGTGGGCAAGTTCGACAAGCTGTTTTGCGCCGGGAATGACGAACTCATTCACCATCTCCGGGCTGATCATCAGATCCAGCTGGCTTCCCATGTCGTCGCCGATCAAAATCGCATGCAGCTTGCCCTTTGTCGCTTCAAGGAATATCTTCAGCGCCTTCATATAGAAGTCCATGATCTTGTCATTCACATAATGCACGAGTTCCGGAGCGGCCAGCATGTTCATCATGGCGTTTTCCATGCCGAACGCCGCACAAAAATCCTGAAAGTGCGCAGCCCAGACCATGCCCAGTACAGTTTTGTCCTTAGGCGCTTCATCCACGAGACGCCTGCACTCGGCAGGGTCGATATACAGAGCCGGGTCCGGCCAGGGGAAGTCCGCTTTTTCGGCGTCTTCGACACTCTCAAAGTTCGCAAAAAAACCTTCCGCCGTCAACGTGCGGTGTTCGGTATCCACGTTGGTGCCGTTCAGATACCAGTCGAAAGCCGCATATAGGGCCGAGCAGGTCGGCGACTGATAAGGCACTTCAATGGCGTAGAAGTCGTCCCCACAGGAAGCTTTGAGCTCCTCCAGTGTCTTGACTCCGAAATATTCACAAAGATGCGGAACCTCGCTGGGCGTCGGCATTCCCATCCAGCAGGCCGGACGGTCCACTTCGCGCCGTTCGATAGTCGCATAAAAACGTTCAATACTGTTCATAAAATTCTCCTTTGCTTGGGTATCAGACAATTGCTTCCCGCAGCCACTCCAGCGTACACTCGACCATATGCTTTCCGGTCTCTTCACTCGCCTCAACTGCGCTTTTCGCAAACCACTCCGTATTTTGGCTGCAGCGGGAAAGGTCCACATTCTGCGGCCATGTCCCCATCATCAGGGATGTTTCCCATTTCCCCGCGTGATCAAACCCGCCGCATTTGTGCTGCGCATCCCTGCCGATCAGCGAGATCACTTTGATGTAGGAGAATGGGTCATCCCCCGAGCCTAAGCTCTCGTAATAGCTCGCATAGCTGTCGCTTCCCCACCAGCCTTTGCCGAGGGTTTCCTCCATGTACTCCATGGTAACCTTCTTGGCTGCTTTGTGGCATGCGATGGTCATGGGCATCAGCCCGTCTTCTTCAGTTTGGTGGTGGGCAACCAGATAGATGTTCTTGAGTCCCCCGTACACCATCGATTTCAAGATGCAGTACATGTAATCGGCGTAAGTGTCCTCATCCACGTGGAAATGGCCCGGTTTTGGCCCACAGACCGCGTAGGAGGCCACTCCGTACCAAACGGACGGGCAGATGACAATCTCCTTCTCTTTCTCCAGTTCCCGCAGGCATCCGGTAATCACCATTGTATCGGTCCCGCAGGAAGCATGATGGGCATGGTATTCAAGCGTGCCCACCGGTATGACGAACGGGACGCGGCGCGCGGCCGCGTCCTCGATCTGGTCATGAAACATATTGATCAGCTGCATAAACCGTCTCCCATTCCGCTGACCCGAGGATCAGCCTTCAGCTTTCGGTAATGCCTTCTTCTCTCTTTTACGGACCTTCCTCTCAGCACCCAGCAGACGGCTGGTTGCCATGAGCACGACGAGCAGCAGCCCGCCCCAGATCAGGCTGCCATAATACGTGTTGAGCTCGGGGAACATGTTCACGCTGGTTGCAATAATCTGAATGGTGATAACGGCGAGAAGCACATTGAATATCTTGCCCATACCGCCGTCCGGCAGAACGCCCGCCAGCACCAGAATCAGAATGCAGCGCATCAGATAGATCGAGCCGTAGTCCGCTTTGGCCGAGTTCATCGTGGACACCATCAACAATGCGCCAACCGCGGCAATCATGCCGTTGATTACAAAAGTGGCATTGATCATTCGGGTCGTGTTGATCGCGCTGAATCTTGCCGCCTTCGGGTTGGAGCCGATCATATACAGCTTTCTGCCATAGGTCGTAAACTTAAGCAGGAAACCGACGAAGAGGAACACGAGCAGAAATACAAGGAGCGGCACCGGCAGGAATCCAAATACATAGATGTGTCCCACCTCGCTGAATATTGACGGAATGCCGCTGACCGCATAGCCCTGCGTAAGACCAATTGCTATACCTCTAAATACCAGTTGGGTAGCCAGAGTAGCCAGAATCGGGGGGATTCCCAGTCTGGAGATCAGATTACCGTTGATGAAACCGCCGACGGCACCAGCCACAAGCGCAATCAGGATACCGCCGACAATGATCAGCCCGAGATTGCCTTCGCCGTTTTCTGTCATCTTGATCCAGAACATGCATGCGAAGATGGAGGACAGATCGCCCAGCGCCACAAAGGATACGTCGATGCAGCCTGCGATGAAGCAGAGCATGACGCCAAGCGTCATTACACCATACTCAGGGAACTGCATCGCCATGGACAGCCATGTATCCCCCTTCCAGAGCATTGATGACTTCGTAATGGTGAAAAACACCAATATCAGAAGCAGCAGGCCCAGCAGAAGGAATGTGTAGTTAAATTTAAAACCTATTTTCTTTTTCATACTCGACACCCTCTCTTATATCGTCCGGCGCTTCGCCTGCACAGCCGAAACAGTAACGCCTGCCAGAATTACGAGCCCGTTGAAGAAGTCCTGCCAGTAGGAGTCGATTCCAATAAGCAAAAGGCTGTTGGATATCACAGTAATGAGCGTCACTGCAACAAGCGTACCAAATACACTGCCTTCGCCGCCATATATGCTCGCACCACCCAGTATAACCGCCGGGATAACCTTTAAGTCCCAGCCGTTAAGGCCTTTGGGTATAGACTGACGGACCATAGCTACACGAAGCATGCCCGTGAGACCGGCGACAAGTCCTACGATTGCGTATAACCAAAACTTCGTTTTCTTTACGTTAATACCGGCACGCTCAGCAGAAATTTCATTGCCGCCGATTGCGTACAGCGCACGGCCGAACATGGTGTATCTTAGAACGAACCATACAGCGGCTGCCAAAGCAACGAAAAACAGAAATACAGTAGGCATTGTAGAGCGCAAGCCAGTCGAGCTAAACACCTCGAAGAGCGATGACTCACCCAAGTAGCGGATCCCCAGCGGAAGCGTGGACGTGATTTCTCTGAGCTGTAAGAGCCCCATGCTGATGCCAAGGAACAGCGTTTGCGTACCCAATGTTACAATCATGGTATTTAGTTTGAATCGCGATATGATTAAGCCGTTCAGCATACCCAATACCAATCCGATCACGCCAGCGATCAGAAACGCCATCCATGCGGTTTGTTCACACCAACCCATCATCAGACAAATAGTTGTCGAAGCGGCATAGGACAATGAGGCCAGCGTCGGAAATGACAGGTCGAACCCGCCTGATATGACAACCATCAGATTCATCAGCGCAAACATGCCAAATATGATCATGGAGCGAGCGATATCGGCTAAGGTGTTTGCTTCCAAAAGTTGGCCACCAGAGACGACCTGGATCATTATACACATGATCAACAGCACGATGAAGATGTAAAATTCCGTTTTGCGCGTAAAGCGACGGAGTTTTTGCGATACTCCCATATGTATTATCTCCCTTACCGAATGATATCCAGGATGACCTGGTTACTGATCTCGTCGCTTTCCATCTGGCCAACGATCCGACCTTCTTTCATCACGATGACACGGCTGCAGTTTGCAACGACTTCAGCCAAGTCGTCCGAGATGATGATTACCGCCAATCCTTCATTGGCAAGCTCATGCACCAGCTGGTGAATGTCCTGCTTGGCGCCTACGTCGACGCCCACAGTCGGGCCATTAAGGATCAGCACGTCGAGGTCATTGCTCAGCCACTTGGAGAGCACGATCTTCTGCTGGTTGCCGCCCGAAAGCGTCGATGCGTTTTTGCACGGGTCATCCGTAGCGATTGAGAACTTATCCACCCATTCATTTGCGTCGCAGATCACATCTTTCTGCTTGATCAGACCAAGCCCGGTAGACAAGCGCTTTAAAGACGAGAGCGTGATGTTATCGGCAATCGGTTGCTGCAGGCACAAACCTTCCGTGAGGCGGTCTTCCGGCACATAGCCGATATGAAGCTTCTGCGCCATGATGGGAGAAGAAATCTTAACCTTCTTGCCGTTCAGTATGATGTCGCCGCTGTCTGGCTTTAAAAGCCCGAACAACGATAGTGCCAGTTCTGTACGGCCGGAGCCTAAAAGACCGGTAACTCCTAATATTTCGCCTTTGCGAAGCTCAAACGAAACATCTTTATACATACCCTTGAGCGAGAGATTTCTTACCTCAAGCACGGGATCTTTACTGATGTTTTGAGGAATATAACGCGTATCCGTTATTTCGCGGCCGGTCATGTGGTACGTGAATTCCTGAGGCGTCAGATCCGAGGTGGCCCCGAGGAAAACGTTCTTACCATTACGCATGATCGCAATATCGTCGGAAATCTCAAAGATTTCTTCAATTTTATGACTGATGAACATGATAGCGATGCCCGAATCACGCAGCTGGCGGACGGTCTTAAAGAGCGCGTCCACTTCCTTCTTGGTCAGCGCTGTCGTCGGCTCGTCCATGATGATGAGCTTGGCATTAAAAAGCAGCGCACGGCAGATGGCGATAAGCTGTTTATCGGCAACGCTTAAATCACCCATCTTAGCGTCCAGATCGATTTCGTGGCCGATCTTGCTGAGCGCTTCTTTTGCCGTCGCATCCATGCGCTTGCGGTTGACGAACTTATGATTGGCGGTGATTTCCGAGTTGAAAGCCAAATTTTCACGAACCGTCAGATTCGGAAAAATTGAAAGGTCCTGATAAATAACCTGGATGCCGAGCCGGGTAGCTTCTGCCGGGGTGATCTTATTGATCTTTTCCCCCTGAAAATAAACCTCGCCCTCATCCTTTGTATAAACGCCGGAGATAATTTTAACCAGCGTGGATTTACCACAGCCGTTTTCACCGGCGAGGCACATGACCTTACCGGGGCGCACTGCAAAATTCACATGATCCAGCGCATGTACACCCGAAAAGGTCTTGGAAATATTCTTCATTTCAAGTAAGTATTCAGACATAAACTGGCAAACTCCCTTTCGAAAGAGTTTGTGGCGACATGCCACATGCGGCGCTTCTGCCGCGGACTATAGGGACACAACATGGTCATTGATGGAAACAGAGCGGCTGCCAAAGCGGGGTACTTACTGCGCATTCACTGCGCCTAGCTTCCATCAGTGGCCAGCCTGTTCAAAAAATCTACCCTCAGAAAGGGCTGTCTTTCAGGACATGGCAGGGAAGCTTTGCTCCCCTGCCACACAACGTCCCTTAATTATACATGTTCTGCAGCTTAACTGCAAACGGGTTAGAAGGTGAAGGTGTCTACGTTATCCTTCGTGATGGCCATCCAGCCCTGTCCAACAACAACCGTGCCTTCGACAGTCACACTGTTGTAGCTGTCCACGCCAAGGTCAGAGCCGGTATCAATCGATTCGCCGTTATACAGCATTACGCCGAGGTTCAGCATCGCCTTCGCAGCCAGCGCCGGATCCCACAGGGCAACGGACTGCAGAACGCCTTCCTTCAGGTAGTCGCGCACTTCAGAGGGCAGAGCCACGGAGATCGCGAACACCTTACCGGTGAGGCCGAGTTCGTCGATCGCGCGGGCAGCGCCCGGAGCGTCGAACGAGGAGGTGCCGAGGATACCTTTGAGGTTCGGGTACTTCTTGATCAGTTCCTTGGTCTTCTGGTAAGCAACTTCCGCGTCAGACTCGGAGGAGACACGCTTGTCATCAACCAGGGTCATGTTCGGATAAGCTTCCTGCTGACGGGCGACAGCCGCGTCGGCCCAGTTGTTGTGGGATTCCATCGTCATGGAGCCAACCATGGTGACGTATTCGCCTTCTTCGCCCATCTGAGCAGCCAGCTGATCCATCATGAACGCGCCGAGGCCCGCATCAGTGAAGGATTCCACGTCGTAGTTGACATTGACCATGCTCCGCGCTTCGGTCGAAATCACGACAATGCCCTTTTCCATGGCTTCTTTGCAGATGTTCTCGCAAGCGTCCGGATCGTTAGGCGAGAAGCAGAGGACGTCGATGCCCTGCGCCACGAGGTCGGTCATGATCTGAACCTGAGCGGCAGCGTCAACTTCCGTGGGTCCTTTGTAGATGACGTCCATGCCATTGTCTTCAGCCCACTTGGTTACGCCGCTGTCACGAACGTAATCCCACCATGCCTGGCCGATAACCTTCGGCACGAAAGCGATAACCGGGTTGCCTTTTGCTTCTTCGGTCGTCGTGGCCGGAGCGGAAGCCTGTTCGGTAGTTGTTGCGGCACTCGTTTCGGTCGACGGCTTGCTGCTGTTCGTACATGCAGCCATGCTCACTACCATCACAAGAATCAGTGCCAGCGCGATTAGTTTTTTCATAGCTCTTCCTCCTTTTTTTATCTCTGCTTTCGCAGAAACCTAAATTTCCAAAACCATATTGCAGGCAAAAACTTTTAACCTTGTTCTGCCATTAAAACATTTTACTTATACAGCGGCCCCAAAGCAGCGCATGCCCTGTAATCAGCGCCTTCCAGATCATTGGTTCCAAAAGCGCTCCATGTGGACGGGCGGAAGATATCCTGATCATCCACGTTGTGCATGCAAACCGGTATGCGGAGCATGGAAGCGAAGGTGATCAGATCCTGTCCGATATGTCCATAGCAGAACGCACCGTGGTTGGCTCCCCACTTCGCCATCACGCTGTAAACATCCGTAAACGCGCCTTTGCCTGTAAGTCTCGGAGCGAACCACGTCGTCGGCCAGGTCGGGTCTGTGCGCTGGTCAAGAATATTGTGAACCTCAGGATCGAGTTCGCAGCTCCAGCCTTCAGCCAGTTGCAGCACCGGGCCGAGTCCCTTCACCAGATTCAACCGCGCCATGGTAACCGGCATGCCGCCGCGCGTGCCGCCGATATAATGGCTGGAGAAGCCGCCGCCGCGGAAGTAGTACTGGTCCGCAGGGCACCAATCGGTTTGGGCCAGAGAAGCGTTTGCTTCCTCTTCGGTCATTTCGTAATAAGGCTTGATCACCGGATTTCCCTGTGCGTCCGAAATCGCAGCCGCGCCGTCAAGCGAAGCCGCGCCGGAATTGATCAGATGAATGATGCCGTTTTCGGCAAGTCCGGTCAGTTCTTTTCCGGTGACTCTCTTGACAGCTTCCGGGCTCCAGTAGGTGCGGACGTCCGCGAAGATGCCCGGCGTGTTTGTGAGCAGATGTTCGAACAACATCGTGAAGCCGTTGAGCGCATCGTTTTCTGTAGCAAGCACAAATGATTCTCTCAGCCCGTTCCAATCGAACTGGGAATTCAGCATTGCTTCAGCAAAGTCGAAGTTGGGCTTGTAATCTGTCCACTGGCGCTGTCCCTGTACGCCGCCCGCAATCGCGTTGTGGCCGCAGCTTTCTTCCACAAAACCGAGCTCAGCAAGCCGCGGGTTGCCGATCATCAGATCGCGGATGATCATGGCGCATTTGACGACAAACTCCCACTGCTGGTCCTTCACTTCGCGGGAGAACGCCATATCGGCGGGGTTTTTTTCGTAGCCTTCTTTGCAGTGCTGCTTTGTCCACGCCAGTGCCTTTTCAAACTCCACAGGATCATAGATCCCGTTGTCGATACGGCGAAGAATTTCGGTTTCGTCAACCGATTCGCTTCTCATACCAAAGTATTGCTGGAGCATATCCTGATCCAGGATCGAGCCCGCAATGCCCATGCACATGGAGCCGATCTGCAGATAGCTCTTTGTACGCATCAGCTTGGCAGCAACGCCGCTCTTTGCGAAGCGGATGATCTTTTCCTGAACATCTTCCGGAATGGCGTAATCGTCCTTGTCCTTGACGTCATGGCCATAAATGCCGAAAGCCGGGAGACCTTTCTGAGAGTGGGCCGCCAGCACTGCCGCAAGGAACACCGCGCCGGGGCGCTCTGTGCCGTTAAAGCCCCAGACAGCCTTGATGGTTGACGGGTCCTGATCCATCACTTCGGTGGAATAGCACCAGCAGGGCGATACGGTCAGCGTAATGCCGACGCCTGCCCGTTCGAACTTTTCCTGGCAAATCGCGGCTTCTTTTACGCCGCCGATCGTCGTATCGGCAATTACAACCTCAAAAGGTGTGCCGTCCGGATACTTCAACTTTTCTTTAATCAGCTTTGCTGCGGAAATGGCCATACCCATCGTCTGGTCTTCCAGTCCTTCACGGACGCCGTTTCTTCTGCCGTCGATGCATGGCCTTATTCCTATTTTCACCATAACGCAATTGCCTCTCTTCATTTTTTTGATTGCAAACGGTTAAGCCGTTGTTGCCTGCACAAACCGTGTTGTTACTGAGTCTCTTATGACCGTACTTGTACGCAGTACCGTTACCTTAGCGTGTCCTTTATTCTTCCCTCTCATCCGGTCTAATAACATCAGCGCCGCAGATCTGCCGATTTCTGTGAGCGGCTGAGCAATAACGCTGAGATGAGGCTTTATTACCTGGGCAAAGGGCATATCGTCAAAGCCGAATACCGAAATGCTTTCAGGCACGCTGATTCCACGCTCGTTGATCGCCATCATCGCCCCAACGGTGACGTCATAGTTCGATGTAAACAGAGCTGTCATGCCTAAGTTATTGTTCAGCAATCGCTTACAAGCGCGGTATCCGCTTTCAATCGTAAAGTCAGTGTACTCAATCAAGCTGTCCTGAATAGCAAGGTCATACTTCTTGAGCATTGATATATACCCGGATAAACGTTCCGTCGCCGTGTATACATCGCGGGGACCAGCAATAATGCCGATATTCGTGTGGCCATGCTCGATCAGGCAGGCGGTTGCGTCCTGAGCAGCCCGCGTGTTGTCAACCAGCACAGCATCCACCCGTCCGATGCAATCCGTCACCACCCGGTCCAGCAGAACGACGGGAATTCCATTTTGGAAAGCGGTGTTCAGGTGAGACCCATCGGCACCAACCGGCATATTGATTATTCCATCGACACGTTTCGCCATAGAGAAGTTAATGAGCTCTTTTTCCCTCTCATGATCCGATCTTGAGTCACAAATGATCGTCGCATAGCCATTCTTACGCAATTCATCTACGATAATAGGTATTACATGTGCAACGAGTACATTCCCGATATCAGGTATAATAATTCCTACCGTATTCGACTTATTTGTCTTAAGACCGCGCGCAAATTCATTGACGGTAAAGTTGAGCTCACGTATGGCCAACTCGATCTTTTCGCGGTTTTCAGGCAGTACGTTACCGCCATTCAGATATTTAGAAATCGTTGCATAGGCCAGCCCAGAGTGCTTGGCCACGTCTTTAATCGTTGGCATTTCTTTATCCATTTTTGTTATGAAACTCTTGTAAAAGTCTTTTGCCAGCGTCACGCAGTATCGCATAACGTTTCGCTGTTGTAAAGTTTACACACAGGCAGGGATAATGTCAAGTGGTTAATGGAGAATTTGTTTTTTTATAAAACAATTCGGCATACTATATCCATATCATAGGTGATTTCATACCATATATTTGTTGTTTCCGTATATAGCGCAAGCTCGCAAGGCCATGAAATTGATAATAATTTGTCATGCGTAACGTTTCACGCTGTAAGAACGATTCGAAAAGTCAGATTAGTATCCTTCTTATTACTCTTAGCAGTGTTTAGGCGCAAAGCACATGCAGCTTCTGATACATGGCTATAATTCACTATAGGACACTGAACGTACAGGACACGGCCACCCAGTGTAACAAAAATAATCGTCAGGCCAGCGATCATTATGCGTATAATTATTTCAGTTAGGAATAAAGGGGAAATCAGTTAGCGGTTGCAGGCTGCGGCAGTGCCCCGCTTTCAAAATACTTGCGCAACACAAGGTCTGCGGCCCCATAATAGTTTTTCCTGCTCTCCAGCTGACTGATTGTCAGCACGGACAATATCGCGTCGCTCTTGAGTATCTCCCGGAGATTTTCGAAAAGCAGGCTCCGTATTTTATCACTCTGAAACACCATGCCGTACAGGATGATGATGTTGGGATTCACTACAATGTACAGGTTTGCGATCGTCTGCGCCAGATATTTGATCGGATCGGCAAAATACGTAAGAAGTTCATCCTCGCCGCCCTCGAGGGCGCGGAGCACCTTCTCGATCTCCAGATTGCTCCGGTCTCCCCCGCACAACTCATTCAGCACGGGATGCTTCTCCAGCGAAATGTTCCGTAAGATGGCTTCCTCGCGTACCAGCGTTTCCAGGCAGCCGGTCCTTCCGCACTCGCAAAGCGCCTCGTTGCCCGCGACCACGGTATGCCCCACCTCGCCCGCCTCGTTGGTGCTGCCCATCAGCAGATTGCTATCGATGATGATGGCGCTGCCAAGGCCCTGACCATACTTTAAGAATACGCAGCTTTCCTCGTGTGCGCTGGAATGATAGTTGTAATTCGCCATGGCAAGGGCGCGCACGTTGTTTTCCACCCAGACCGGAACACTGAGCTTTTCGGCGAAAAACTTTGCAAGGTTGGTGTTCTTCGGCACAATGCCAAACGAGTTCACGCTTACCCCAGTCTGCTGGTCCACCGTACCGATAATCGTCACCGCGCATCCCAAAAGGTTGGGTGGTTGTGCATCAACCAGCAGCGTTGCTGCCATATCCGCGATTTCAGTAAGAAACGGCACCGCTTCACGGCTAAACTCGGAGGTGCGGCGGAACGCGCTTTTAATCGTCTTGTTCTGAAGATCGCAGATACCGATGCTGACATAGTCGCGCTCGATATTGATGCCCAGCGCGCTGCCATAGGCACCGCTGAGGGTAAGCAGCCGTTCCCGGGGGCCGTTTTTACCCTTTTTCTCCACTGTGTTGCCGGTTTCCGCAATCAGGCCCTGTTCGATCATTTCGGCCACAAGAATGCTGATGGACGCCTTGGTGAGCCCCAGCCTTTTGGCCAGTTCCACTCGGCTGACATATCCATCCTTATACAGGATCATCGCGATATCCTTCCGGTTGTCGGACTTATATTTTTTTAACCGGCTGTCATGCTCCTTCAAATGGCTCTCCTGCTTTCGCCCGGCGGTTCATCCGCCTCATCGTACACCACCCTGCGCACCGCGAGTATGCGGCTGGAATGATCGAATTCAGTGTAGCATAATCTGGAGTTTCGAACAAGACCATCAGGACAGCATCGCAGTCTGAACGATCATAAATAAGCCGGAAACAGTCAGCAGTCCGTACACGACCTTCTCAAACTGAGCAGTGCTGATTTTGCTGCAGACGAAGGAGCCGAGCAGGATACCTGCCGTCCACGCCGCGAGCGCATACGCGATATAGGGCGTCACGTTTCCCAGCCGGTGCGACTGCCAGCGCATCGCAAGCAGGACTACGTTGAGCGTCAACCAGACGACTATCAGCGTTGCGCGGAAGCGCTGCTTTTCCGGGATCATCTTCTTGGCGTAGATGACCACGAGCGGGCCGCCCGTCGCAAACGCTCCCTGCAGCACCCCTCCTCCGACAAGGCAGAGCCGCAACAGCGCGCCGAGAAGCTTTTGTTTCAATGACGCTTGCGTTATTGTACCGATAGCATTGGTATCCGGTTTGCGCCGCGCGGGGATGAAGCCCATTACACCCGCAAACAGTGTAACCGCACCCAGCGTAAGCTTCAGCACTGTTTCGGGCAGGTATTGGCCCAGCAGCATCCCAACCGGCAGCCCGATTGCCATATAACCGATGATCCTCAGGTACTGCTTCCAATCCACGTCCCGCCGCCTGCGGATCAGGATGTAGACACCGTAAAGCGAAGATACCATCAGGACCAGCGTCACAGAGGTCTGCAGGCCAAGGATCAGGCTCAAAAAAGGCAGCGCCGTGATAGCGCCGCCAAATCCCGTCAGACCTTCGACCGTATACGCGAAAAATATGACCGCAGCGGTCAGCAGCTCCGTCATACCAGTCCTCTGTAGAGCCTTTCCACCGCCTCCACGTCCATCGGCACCGGATTATTGAGCATATTGGGATGCATGCTGTCTTCCGCAAGTTTTTTCACGTCGTCCGCATAAATGCCCGCGTCCGCCAGCGTCCGCTTCATGCCGGTTTTCTTCTTCATGTCCTCAACAGCGTCCGCCATGGCATCTACGCTGTCGAACCCGCAATACCGCGCCAGCTCCATTACCCGCTGATCCGCGTTGATACGGATGAACGCACCCAGCGTAAAGGCGCAGGCCTCTCCATGCGGCATACCATATATGTTCGTCAGCGGATACGAGCAGGCATGGCTGCCTGTCGTTTTGGGATGTGAGAAGGCGATGCCCGCCATCAGCGATGCTTCGCACATCTTCTCCCGCGCGTCAATATCCTGCGGATTTTCATATACCCTCAGCAGGTTTTCAAAGACCAGCTTTGAAGCATGCATCGCCGCCGCGTCGCATATGGGCTGATGGTGGACACTCCAGTAGCCTTCAATTGCATGGGCAAGCACGTCGAGTCCTGTCGAGGCTGTCACTCGCGGCGGCACGCTCAGCGTCAGCACCGGATCAATAACCGCCGTATTCACGTACAGGATCGGACTGCCGATCGGCGCTTTGATGCCCTTTTGCCTATCTGTCAATACGCTGACGCTGGTCACTTCGCTGCCCGTCCCCGCCGTGGTGGGAATGGCAAATACCGGGGTATGCTTTTGCGGCAGCGGCTTTCCGCCGGTATGGTATTCCCTTGCGGGGTATTCTCCGAAGGCGATCACACTTGCCGCCTTGGCGATATCCATCACGCTCCCACCGCCCATAGCGATCAGGTACTTGGCATCGATCCGCCGGATGGCCTCGCAGCACGCGTCGACCTCCTCCACAGCGGGGTTCGGCGATATGGCGCTGAAAATTTCAGCAATTCGACCCTGGCTCTGCCGCATCATTCCCCGCGCGGGGCCGTCCGCCAAAAACGGGTCACACACCAGCAGCCCGCTTCCCAGTTCCTTCGTCAGTTCAACCGCTTCTTCCGCGCGGTTACGCCCAAACAGTATCTTTACGGGCAGATTGAAATTCCAGTTCATTGTCCTTCCTCCAGCGGTGTGATCGTAATGTTTTCTCCGGTGATGCCGCAGACCGCGTGCAGCTCTTTGACCTGCCTGCTTTCGCTGTGCCCCAGCAGCCACTTGTTGCGCCGAAAAAGCAGTTCATCCTCCGGCGTACGCTTATCAAAGCCCTCCAGTTCGCCGTTCGTTCCTGCAGGCAGGATTACGATGCACACGAATCCCGTGCCATAAACGCATATCGGCGCGAAGTGAAGCGTCGTCTCATACAACGCGACGCAGCTTCCCGCAGGCACATAAAAGGCCTCCGCCGCGCCTGAGGCAATGCGATTCTCCCGGATATCGCCCGTATGCGCGAGCAGTAGCACAAAATCCGTCGCCGCGATATTAACCTCGGTCCCCCGGTGATACTCGAAGCAGTTGAGCTTGGTATTCCGGCCCGTGCAGACGCCGGCTTGAATGGGAATAGCGCCATAGACGCTGTCCCGGAAATATCGGAAGAGCGTTGTGTTCTCCAACGAGGGATCGGACATGCTGTATGCGGGTAGTGCCGTGGGCTCTCCTGCTCGGTCAATCATTTCGCCGCAGCCGATATCCAGCACCCGGCCATATCGTCTGAACGCATCATCCGTAATGCCTTTGATTTCAATGTGCGGGTTGATTTTCTGCAATGCCTTCATGAAGCTTCTTTACCTGTTCAAATTGTTTTTTGTACGGACTCGCCTTCCGGTAAAACACCGGCGGGCAGCCTAATGGGCAATCCACAAAGTGGTTGCCGCCCTTATATTCCTCGCCGGTGAACAGGTGCACCCATTCATCGTCCGGCAGATAAACGTCCTTGGCGGTCTGGCCTTTAATAACCACCGGATAACACGCGAGATCCCTGCCGAGCAGGTACGCGTATTGCTCGCAGTAGAGCGCTTCCCCGTCGTAGTGATAGAACAGCGGCCGCATCACCGGCGTCCCCGTTTTGTGGTTCTGCCGGATACAGTCGTTGATATACTCTTTTATTGCTACGTGCACGCGCGTGATGCGGGCCATATGAGCCAGTGTCTCCGCGCTGTGATCAAACTGCGCATTGTCGTTCGGGCGGTTGCCTTCGTGGCAGCGCATCACCGGAGAGAATGCAGCCAGCTCCGCCCAGCGCATCAGCAGTTCCGGTTCGCGGTGGCACTTGGGCATGGTGGTGTATCCGCCGATATCGCTGTGCGCCACGCCATAGCCGCTCATTGCAAGTGACAGCGTCGCGGTGATGGCAGACGGCAGCCCGTCGTCTTCGCTCCAGTCCACGTGCTGGTCGCCGCTCCACATCATCATGGAATCGCGTACGGTGCCGGTATGTCCCGCGCGCGTAAAGAAGAACACCTCGTCCTGCTTTCCGGCTTCCTCCAGCGCCTCGCGATTGAGTGCCGCCCACATCGCGGGCCAGCGGTTATGAGTCTGTTCGTTGTCCGTGGAACGGAACAGCTTTGCGTCCACCGGCATGTATTCCCCGAAGTCCGCCATCCAGCCGTCGAGTCCGAAGCCAATGAGGTTCTCTTTGATGACGTTCTTGTACCACGCATACGCTTCCGGATTCGTGAAATCGATCATAGCCGCCGGGAACGTCGTGGTGGTCGCAAGGTAGTCCTTGCCGTCCTTGTCCTTGATGCAGTAACCGTGCGCCGTGGCAAAGCGGTACAGCTCCCCTTCAATCGCAATGAATGGGTTAATGTAGCCGAGGAAGCGGATGCCCTGCGCATTCAACTCCGCCAGCATTTCCTTCATGCCGGGATAAAGCGTGGCATCTCCCGCCCAGTTCCACATCACCTGTTTGCCAAACCGGGTGATCCGCTCACCGCACCAATCCTGCGACCATACGCCCACGAGAGGAATCCCGGCATCCTGCGCGGTCTTCACCTTGCGCCGCACCGCGTCTGTGCCGCCCTGCACCGCGATGATCAGCCCGTCGTTGATCCACTGCGGCGGCAGCGGCTGTTTGCCGAGCACGCCGGAAAGCATCGCACTCAACGATTCAAACGTGTCCGCCTGCCCGATGTACAGCGCACCCGGAAGGGCGTGCATATACAGACGGTGCTCCGTTTCGTCGAAGCGGAACTCCATGTAAGCGTCGCTGTCCGCGTGCACGAAATACTTCCCGGAAGAAGTGAACGTGGGCTGCGCATAGTAGGTTTCATATTTCTCGAACCGCAGCTTGTGGTCCGCTTTGGGCTTCGAAATCGTATTGTGAATGATCTTGCCCATGATCCGGGAAATGTTCTGGTGCTCCGCCACCCAGATGCGTACGGTTTTGCCCTTCAGGTTGAACTCGCTGAAGGTTTCGCCGCAGCCAAATATCCGTTCGTCGGAATGCGCAGGCAGGCTGACCCAAAAGCGCGTGAACGGCTCGCCCGCGGTCTGCCGGAACCCGATGCGCGCCGCGCCGTCGGACTGTGAAAGGCTCACCGCCACGCGGCGCTGTCCCTGCGCGTCCTTCAGCGCCAGCCCTTGCCCGTCTGTTATCAGGCTCAAAGGTATCTTTTTATCGATGTGGTCATTGATCCTGAAGCTGCCGTGCTTCATGGTGAACCGGGCTTCGCCATAGCCGCCCCAAAAGCGCAGGTCTTTCAGCTCTGCGCCGCCGGGCAGCAGTTTCACGTCATGGCTCATCGTTTCCCTCCGTCATTCAATTACTTCAAACCCGCTGATCCGCGCGAACTTCTTGAACGCTTCCACGTGGTCGCCGTAGACCATGGCTACATGATGCGCGACGCCCGTTTGGATCACCGTATCCATCAGGCTTGCCACGCTCCTGTCGAAGCGGACCTTGGCGTACGTGCCTTTGAGCGCCTTATCCATCGGCATGGCGTCGCCACCTGCCACGAACAGACGCGTTTTGCCGCGGGCCGTGTCCAGCCGCATCACGGTGACGCGCCCGCTCTTCATCACAAAGCCCGCCGTGACGCCCCGCCCGCCCGCGAAATAGGTGTCGAGCGTCTTCTCGCTTGTGCCGTCCCACAGTGTGGGCGAAGCCACGCCGCAGTGCCACATCAGCGCGTAATCCTCCTCCAAGTCCACCTGCGAGAGGTCGGCCAGAAACGGCGTATCGCCTGAGGCTGCCCGCGCGGCCAGCATTGACAGCGTTCCCTCTACGTCCCCTTCGCAGCCCACGATGTAGCCCTTGGAAGCGAGGTGGCTCATGGACGCACACGGCGAGATGCCGAACATGTTGGCAAACTCCGGCCAGCAGCGCACCGCGAGTGCATCCAGCTGATTGGCGCGCATGAGCTTCTCCATGGAAGCTGCGCCGCAGCCTACCTTTTCGATCTGTCCGTCGGTCAGGGCCGAGCAGTCGAACGCGCGCCGGATCTCCTCCGTGGGCGCATCGCTGCAGGAACCCATCGCTTCCGCCAGCTCATAGTGGTCGATCAGAATACCAAAGTTGCGGTAGGCCTGCAGATCGTCGATCGAGAGGTTGAAGAAGCCGTCTGCCCGGTATCCGGCGATGCCGATATGCGCGCCGTGCAGCGCCGCTTTCATACGCAGCGCATCGATCCACGCCGTGTCTATTTTATCGCCCAAGCAGTACGCATAGCTGTCGCAGCCGGACTTATACAGGTTGGATGCGTTGAGGTTGACCCCGCACACCGAATTCAGCCGTATCTTCCCGCCGTCGTAGGGCAGCTCCTTGAACGCCCACAGCAGCACCGGCTGGCGCACCGCGTCGTTGATGATCAGCGCTAGATGCCCCAGGTGGAATGTGCCGCTGATGATGACGACCCCGTCCACACCGGCCTGCCGCAGCTTCTCCGCCGCATCCCTTGCTTCGTCGGGTTCGATCACCAGCCCGTCGCAGAACGTCCAGTTCACGTTCGGGATGGCCTGCAGTTCTGCCTGCTTTTCGCCATAAATGTTTTCTGCCGCTTCAAAGTCGAACGTGCGCCGGGCAAGGCATACCACGCCGATCTTCACTTCGCCTTTCATCAGCCGAGTTCCTTCCTTCGCTGCGCGCTCAGCGCGTGCACCTTCTCCGCCGCGTTGCGCAGGAAGCCCTGCCGCCATTCCTCCAGCCCCTGCGTAAACTCCGTGCCGAGGAACACTTCCGCCATATCGATACCCATCTCCCGCGCGATAATCCAGCCGCCCATGCACAGAACGTTGGAGTTGTTGATCGCCCGGCACATCTTCGCCGCGTATACGCTTTCGCAGCAGGCCGCATACACACCTTCGAACATGTTCGCAACCTGACTCATACCCATGCCCGTACCACAGATCAATATCGCTTTCTGTCCGGGTTCCCGCGCGACGCGCTCCGCCACCACCGGTGCGACCTCGAAGAACGGTTTCGGGGCTTCGATATCCTGTGTGCCCAGATCCTCGACCTCATAACCTTTCTGCAGAAGATATTCCTTAATGCTTTCCTTCAAACCAAAGCCGGATTTATCCGACCCCATCAGTACTTTCACTTACTTTTCCCCCATTGCCTTTTTGGCGGCACTCGCGATGTCCTGCGCGGTCATGCCGTACTTATTTTTCAAATAAGGCATATACGATACCTCGCCGAAGTGATCCTGTATGCCCACTTTCACCAGCGGAACCCGGCACTCCTCAATCAGTACCTCGGAAACTGCCGAAGCCAGTCCACCGATGACGTTGTGGTTCTCCGCCGTGACCGCAGCGCCTGTCTTGCGCGCGCTGCGCACCACGCCTTCGCGGTCGATGGGCTTGATGGTGTGGATGTTAACCAGTTCGGCGCTGATCCCCTCCGCCGCAAGCAGTTCCACCGCGGCCTTCGCTTCGTGCACCATAATGCCGCTTGCGAAGATGCTGACGTCGGTGCCTTCCCGAAGCACGTCCGCGCGGCCCCACTCGAAACGGTATTCGTCCGTGTGGAGTTCGGGCAGCGACTTTCTGAACAGTCGCAAGTACACCGGCCCGTTGTACGCCGCCATGGCTTCTACCATCTGCTTAAGTTCGATTCCGTCGCAGGCTTCCACAATGACCAGACCGGGAATGCTGCGCAATACACCGATATCCTCCACGCTCATGTGCGTGCCGCCGTTCATCTCGGCGCTGATTCCGGGATCGCTGCCGACAATCTTCACATTCCGTTTGGCGTACGCGATGGAGATCGCAATCTGGTCGCAGATGCGCCGCGTGGCAAACGGAGTGAACGAGCCGATGAACGGAATCATGCCATAGGAGGCCATGCCCGCCGCGACGCAGGCCATATTGGCCTCGGCCACGCCCACGTCCAGCGCGCGGTCCGGGTGGTGCTTGCGCAGCATCAGCGTGCCGTTCGCCTTGGCGAGGTCCGCGTCCACCGCGACGATCTTATCGTTGCTGTTCATCAGCTCCAGCAGCTTGTTTGCATAGATGTCTCTTAAATCCATTGTCATTCTCCTCTACTGCAGTTCCAGGAGCGCTGCTTCCAGCTGTTCCGCACTGACCGGCATATTGTGGTTGCCTGTACCGGCATTGACGGCAAAGGAAACACCCTTGCCCTTCACCGTGCTCAGCACGATGGCGTGGGGCTTGCCTGCTGTTTCTTTACACCGGTCAATGGCGTTTGATATGGCCTGCACATCGTGTCCGTCCGCTTCCTGCACATCAAACCCAAAGGCGCGCAGCTTGCCGGGCAGGTCGCCGAGGCTCATGATCTCATCCGTCATACCGTCGATCTGCATGTTGTTGCGGTCCACGAATACGATCAGGTTATCCAGCCCGAACTGTGCCGCGGACATCGCCGCTTCCCAGACCAGCCCTTCCTGACACTCGCCGTCCCCCACGATTGCGTACACCATCTCGCTGCCGCGGCAGATCTTTGCGGCCTTGGCGATGCCCACCGCGCAGGATATTCCCTGCCCAAGGCTGCCCGCGGTCATATCGATGCCCGGCGTGCGCAGCATATCGCAGTGGCTGGGCAGGCGGGTCTCCGGACGATTCAGCGTATCCAGCCATTCCACGGGGAAGAACCCCTTCAGGGCCAGCGCCGCGTACAGCGCCGGGCCTGCGTGCCCTTTGGAGAGCACCAGCCGATCCCTTCCGGGCATATCCGGCCGGGTTTCATCCACGTTCATCTTCTCGAAATACAGCACGGCCAGCAGGTCGGCAATGGACAGACATCCGCCGATGTGTCCCACGCCCAGCCCGCCGATGGCTTTCACCGTCAGCCTGCGTATTTCCTTCGCTCTTTCCATTAAATCTGTTTCTTTCAAAGTAACACTCCGAAGCTTAAATTTGGTGTTTACGCACCCTTAGGATGCGAACATCTCGATTAAACCAGCCCTCAGGCGAGGGAAGTATCCGGGTACTAATTCACTGATTCAGTGCCCGGATTGGAGGAGGGAAGATCCTCATTCGATCACTCTCTCCGGCACTTCGTGCCACCTCCCGGTCACCCCTTCGGGGTAATCATCCGAGGGAGGCTTTTACCAGCCAGACCGTTATGCGCTCTTTTTGGATATGAGAAGCTTGCGCAGCTTCGTCTCCTCTTCCTTGGTCAACGTACCCGGGCCGCCCTCGCGCAGGCTGTTTAAGTGCGCGATGAGCTTGTCGTGGTTTTCGCGCGAAACCTGATACCCGCTCGCAAACAGGATGCCCAGCAGTATCAACACCACCGGTACGACGGAGATGAAGATTTTGATTGCCGACTCCACGACGGGCGGCTGATAGACCAGCGTAAAGTTGGTCGTCCCCTCAGGCGGCGTGATATACCCCAGAAGTCCCAGCACGCCCGTAACGATGGCAAGCCCCAGGCCGCTGGAGAACTTCCGGATAAACGTCGCAAAGCCGGAGAAAGAGCCCTCCTGACGCTTGCCGTACGCAAACTCGCCGAGGTCCGTGATATCTCCGAGAATCGCGTGAGGCATGAACATTACCGCACCCATCCCGATGCTGATCAGTACGATGAAGCCCAGCAGTATGGTAACCGGCGTCGTTTTGGGCATGAAGACAAAGATGGTACCCATGATGGCCCAGATGATTCCACCGGAGAGATAGGCCGTACGCTTGCCGAATTTGCGGGCGACAAACGACCATAGCGGCAGCGCAACCAGCTGTGATCCCAGTGCCAATGTGAGGAACAGCGTCAGCACACCGTCCATACGCAGATAATAGCGCGTATAGTACGCCATGATCATGGAGATGATGTCGATGCCCATCATACCGCAGATGAACATACCGACGAACTGTCTGAAAGAGCGTATCTTGAGCGCATTCGCAAAGGATTTGAAGAAACCGATCTCTTCCTTGTTGGTATCGGGGCGGTAAACTTCCTTTTTGGAGAAGAATACGGAGAGGATCGACAGGCCGAACAGGATGCCGAACGCTACAGCCATTGCGAGGTAGCCCTGCTTGCTGTTCGGGAAGCTGTTGATGATCGTCATCGGCACCGCCGACGCGAGCAGCGAGCCGATCAGCGAGAACAGCACGCGGAAGGTGACGGCCCTTGTCCGTTCGGTATAATCCAGCGAGATCTCCGCGCTGAAGGCGAAGAACGGCACCATGACCACTGTCCAGACCGTGCAGAACACGAGGTAGCTGACGATCGCATAAACGAGCAACGCAGCCTGGCTGCCGGACGAAAACGGCGAGAACAGGAAGATAAATGATAGCGTCACCGCGACTGAGCCGAACAGGAAGTACGGCCTGCGCCTGCCCCAGCGCGATTTGGTTCTGTCTGTTATCCGACCCATCAGCGGATCGGATATGGCGTCCCAGATCTTTCCCGCCAGCAGCACGATCGGAATCAGCGTCATATTGAGCCCGATGGTGTCGCTTAAGAAGATGGCGTAGAAGAATCCGAGCAGCTGGAAACCGCCGCCGCCGTAGAGGTCTCCCAGTCCAAACAGTATTTTGGTCTTCATGGACAAGCGATCTGAAGAGGTTTGGCTTTGCTTGGTTTTCATAATTGCTCCTTCACTTGTTTATTGGGAAGGTTAAAAACCGTTAACGACCTGCTGAAAGTGCGCGGGCCATCTGAATCAGCTGCTGGGCCATCGTTTCATCCGCAGCGCCGGAAACGATGAACACCCCTTTGGCCCCAAACTTTTTGATGAAGCGCTGCAAATTCTGCGGAGCAACCAGTGCGTAGATGTTCTTGCCCGCGTCCAGCGCCTTTTGATAGATAAAATCCCATGCCTCGTCCCCGCCGTCCGGCTGGCCCGCTCCCGGCGTCCACTGCAGGGCTTTAAGACTTTTGATGCCCAGCACCATATCGAGATGCCGGATTGCGTTCACACCATCCAGATGGTAAAGGCTTTTATCCAGCCAGTCGGCCTGCTCATTAAGATAAGGTACGGCAAACTCTTCGAACATGGCGGGAGAAATCATGGCGGACATATCACACTGCAGCTTGGCGATCTTGCCCTTGCCCAGCAGCTGGAACGGCCCGTAGTTGCTGAACCCGTCCTCATCCCTGATGATGTCGTAGTGCATGTCGTACACCTTGAACCACGCCTGCTGGATCCCGCGCAGCAGCTCGTGCACCCGCTCAGCGTCCGTCATCATGGAGATCATCATCTCCTGCGTGTCCATCAGGGCTGCCAGAACGTCGAGGTGCTCGGTTAAGTCGGGGAAACCCGCCAGAAAGCGGCTGCCCGCAAATTCTTTGGCGCGCCGGGTCGTATCGAGGCTCCAGCGAAGCCACTCGCTATTTTCGTCGAAGCGAACAAAAGCGTCATCCAGAGTGGCAAATTCGTGCGCATACCAGATGGTGTCGCGGGTGAAGATTGGCTTGCAGCCGAGGAACACGGCAAGGCTCGCCACGCCCAGGTTGGCAAAGAAGCGCGGATACGTCTCCGCCGTAAAATGAAACTGTGTGAAGAGCTGCGTATATCTTTGCATCAGACCATCGAAGTCCGTCCAGAAGGGTTCGTAATTCGCGGACTCATCCTCCGGCGTGCTGCTTTCAACCTTGTTCTCGCCGGACGAGGATTTCATCCAACCGACCGTAGCCGCGGAGGGCATTGCGTTGGGTTTCGCAACCTGCATGGCCATAACCGGCTGGTCAGAATTCTTACCTGCCCACCATAGCTCCATGCGGTCCTTGATCTCATCCCAGTTTTGCTTAAAATCGCAATCCACAGATTGGTCCTCCTGTATTCTTCTATATTGCGCTGCAGCCATACGCGTTAAAAGGATTTGTATAATGTTTTAGTTTAAAGTTTTAACTATTTGAGTATAGAATATCACAGCTTGTTTGTCAATACAGTTTCAATACAAAAATTCAATGCCGCTTAGGATGGCATACCCATTTCTTCCTTCCGACAATCACATGAAAACAGACGCCCGTATTTCAGAGCGTCTGTTGGAGACTATTTCTTTGGACTGCCGGTCATCCTATGCCCGGCTCTTTTTTCTCTTTACAAACAGCAGTGTCCCTGCCGCTATCACGACAACGACTGCAACCGGTATCCACCACCATACAAACCGGTTTTCAGGCGCGTTCGTTACAGGTATGGCCTCTTCGGACACCTGTACCGCAGGAGATTCGGAGACCACCGCAACCGCGTTCTCACTGGCCTTAGGAGTCGCCGTGGGCGTCGCATCCTGTGCCGGGCTCGGTGTAGGAGCCGTGCTGGTTTCCGTGCTGGCCGAAGCGGAGGCAGATGCTGACGTACCGACTGTTGCCGACGGTTTCTTGGTTGGCGTAGGCCCCGTTGAGCTGCTTGCCGATGAGGACGCTGTGGCTGTTGGCGTCGGTGCAACCGTTGGTGTAGGCGCTGCTGTCGGCGTGGGTGTCAGTGCAACTGTCGGTGTCGGTGCTATTGTCGGCGTAGGCGCTATTGTCGGTGTCGGTGCAATCGTCGGCGTGGGTGTCACCGCAGGGCATGTTACCGTCTTCGACGCGCCGCTGCAGGACACAGACTCAACTGGATTGACCGGATCTCCGGTTAACCGCGCCGCTTTCTTGTCAGATACCGTCAGCGTACTGGACGTGCCGGGTGATGCCGTACACTTCAGCTGTACCGTAATCAGAGTGACCGTTGTGCTTGTGTTTTCATCATAATCCTTTACACCCTTCGGATTACCGGAAACCAGCTCGAAGAAACTGCTGTCATAAGATAAGGTAGCCTGTACTGCAGCGGCGTCGCTCAGCGTCGCACTGACCGTATACGTACCGGTTTCCCCTACCTCCAGAGTGCCTGGTCCCGAAATACTGAAGGATGCGCTCGCTGCCAGAACCTCGCAGGGAAATAGCAGCATGACCAATGCGACCGAGAAAAGAATACCCACCAATTTTTTCATCTTACCTTACCTCATTTCGCGATAATTGTATATACACCTGTAATATGCGCCCGGATATACAGGATATCGGTAACGTCGAGCACCGCATCGCCATTGATATCTGCCGATGCCGTCTCCCATGCCGCCATCGTATAGGTGCCGATGATGTTGGCACGGATATACAGGATATCGGTAATATCGATGGCACCGTCGCCGCTGACATCGCCCAGAACGGCAATCTTCAGTTCATCTTTGACGACACCGTCTATGATGAGTTTGACGGTCATGCCGGTTGCCACTGCGTCGCCCGTGTATTCGTTGCCATCCTTGTCGTAGATCTTGATATCCGCTGCATCGTTAGACAGCTTCGATTTCAGCTCCGCCGCGGATGTGCCGATCGAGACATCGCTTAATACGCCGTTTGCCGCATCGATGGTGTAAACGTCCGATAGGATCGCAGACGATTTGACAATCACTGTCGCGGCGTCGCTGGTGACAGAAGCCGTCTGACTGCCCGTGGCGGAGGTGTCCGTATTGGTCACCACGCAGTAGTAGTACATCGTCCCCACCGTATCTGTCGGTGTGGAATAGCTGCTCAGCGTTGCGCCGCTGATCTCGTCTCCTCCGGTATTGCTGTCCGTATCGTTGCTGTACCACTGATATGACAGCAATCCGGTAGTAACATTGGCTGTGACCGACAGCACCGCCGGGTCATCTTCAACCACGGTCTTGTCCTGCGGTTGGGCCGTAATCTGCGGCGTTTCCGCATCGGTCAGCTCCAGCACCTCAACCTTGGCGGCATCGCTTGCAGCGGTCGCCGTTTGATTGCCCGTGGCGGAGGTGTCCGTATTGGTCACCACGCAGTAGTAGTACATCGTCCCCACCGTGTCTGTTGGCGCGGAAAAGCTGCTCAGCGTTGCGCCGCTGATCTCATCTCCTCCGGTATTGCTGTCCGTATCGTTGCTGTACCATTGATACGACAGTAAGCCAGTGGATACATTGGCTGTGACCGACAGTACCGCCGGAGCATTTTCAACCACGGTCTTGTCCTGCGGTTGGGCCGTAATCTGCGGGGTTTCCGCATCGGTCAGCTCCAGCACCTCAACCTTGGCGGCATCGCTGGCTACAGTTGCCGTCTGATTGCCTGTAGCTAATATGTCCGTATTGGTCACCATGCAGTAGTAGTACATCGTCCCCACCGTGTTGGTCGGCGCGTAGTAATAGCCCAGCGTTGCTCCGTCGATCTCGTCTCCGCCCATGCTGCTGTCGGTATCATTGCTGTACCACTGGTAGGTCAGCATCCCGCTGTTAACGGATACGGTTACAGACAGCATAGCGGTGCCGCCCCGGTTGACGGTTTTGTCCTGCGGCTGAGCCGTAATCTGCGGCGTATCGGCATCAACGATCGCCAACACCGTGACTTTGGCGGTATCACTGGTAATGGATGCCGTTTGATTACCCGTAGCGGAAGGGTCCGTATTGGTCACCACGCAGTAGTAGTACATCGTCCCAACGGTGTCAGTCGGGGCGGAATAGCTGCTCAGCATTGCGCCGCTGATCTCGTCGCCTCCGGTGTTACTGTCGGCAGCATTGCTGTACCACTGGTAGGACAGCATGCCGCTGTCGACATCCGCCGTAACGGAAAGCTCCGCAGTGTTGCCTTCAGTCACCGTTTTGTCCTGTGGCTGGCCCGTAATATGGGGCGCTTCCGCATCGACCACAGCGATCTGTTTATAAAGGTATATTGTGTTGTAAGTCGTGGTGGATACGGTGAAATAATAGTTGCTCGAGGAGTTTGACGTCTGGTACAGGTAATAGTAGGCGCTTGCGTTGCTGCTGTAGACCCTCAAATAGTGATTCGTACTGTCATACATCCAGTCGGTATATGAGGCGCCTGCATCCGTGGTGTTCAGGGTTATGCCGCTCGGGCTGCCGCTTCTTCTGGTGAGGAAGTAGCTTCCGTTCTTTACGTTATAACCATTGCCATCCGCCGTTAATGTCCAGATCATGCCGGGCGTAACGCCATTGGCATCCAGATAATCTCCGTTGACAGTCACCTCTGCGCCTGTCAGATAATTGGAGTAAGCGGTAGTCGTCAATGCGTAATTGGGGCTTCCTTTGTCTACGATGACATACCGGCAGCCGCTTTCGATGGTCGTCGCGTACTGGTATATGTACTGAGGCTCGGAAGCGGTCTTCGCAAACGAGCAGGTTACCGTCAAGGTGCCGTTGCTGTTCAGCGTTACGCTGTCGGCATCGACCCCGTTTACGGTAGCTGTTACCGTATCCGAGAATGCATAGATGGACTCAGGTCGGAGCGTAACGGTTGCGGTATAGACCGTATCGTAGTCAAACGCACTGTCCTCCGGGGCCCATGTGACAGCCGCCGGTGAGATGACCCCGGCTGTGGCAACCTCAGCGCTCGTATCCGGCACCGCTTCAGCCACAGGCGCATCTATACCCGTGATCTCAACAGAATCGATGGAGATGGGATTGGTTACGACCAGCTTATACAGATAAATCGTACTGCTGGCTGTCTCACTGTTGGCAAAGTAGTACGTGCTGCCGGATGACGTCTGATACAGGTACATGTATTGAGAACGGCTGCTGCTGTAAACCGCGAGCGTATGGGCGCTGCTGCTATACTCCCAGTCCGAATACGATGAGCCGCCATCCGTTGTGCTGACATATATGCCGGCAGTACCGCTTGTACGGTTCAGATACTCATCGCCGTTCATGAAGTTGAATCCGCTGCCGTCTGCCGTGCACTCCCATATCATGCTCTCGTCCACGTCATTCGGATCGATGTAATCTCCAGTGACAGTCACCGGATCGCACACCAGATAATCCGTGCTGCTTACGGTGACAGCCTCGGTCGTCAGTGCATACGCGTCGGTTGCGGACTTATCCACGATCACATATTTGCAGCCGCTTTCGATACTCGTCGCATACTCATACACGAGGCCGGCATCGCCGTAATTCACCTTTACCATTGCAGTTTCGCTGCTTGTCCATGCGGTATCCCCATCCTTGGTATTCGTTACCTTGCAGTAGTAATAGCTGGTTCCGGGGACATCAGTCGGCGCGGAGAAAGTATTTGAATCGGTCCCAACCAACGTTCCGCCTGTGTTGGTATCGGTATCATTCTGATACCACTGATAGGAAAGCGTACCCCCATCCGTAACCTCCGCGTCAACGGAAAGCAGCGCTTCCTCTCCTACATCCGCGGTGACATCCTGAGGCTGCGTATTGATCGCAGGCTTTTCAGCCAGTGAAGCGGTATCGATTGTTACCGAATACTCGGAGGTCGTCGTTCCGCTGAGATTCGTATACCTGAAGTTGACTGTCGTATCACCTGAATCCTTTGTAAAGGATATCAGCAGGCCGTACGCGTTGTTTGTTCCGGCATAGATGCTGCCCATATTCGCATACGTGAAATGAATGGTGACCGGGGATAAGCTGCTGGCGCACTGTATCGTGTCGCCGTCCTTTTTGACCACGCCGTACCATGGATCGTTCAGGCTGTGGTTATGCCCCCATAGAAAGATGACATTGGGGTATTGATTGAGTACGTCCACCAGAGCAGATGCGTTTACTGTCGTTCGCGAGGTGTAGTAATGCAGCGGATAGTGCGAGACAACGAAAACCGGCTTTGTGGAGTCGACTGTCGCAAGCGCGGCATCCGCGGCATTGATCTTGTCCAGCGAGATCGTCTGGCTCGAGGCATCCAGATCAAAGACGTAGATCGCATAATCGCTGCCGTTGTAAACAAGACCGCTGTCATAAGAACCCGTGGTATCGTGGTTTCCCTTGGCCTGTACGACGTCCACGCCGCTGAACGTATTCGTCGCGGCGGTAGAACAAGCTGCAGCCTGGGTCGCGGGGTCGCTGGTGTACGTATAATCCCCGCCGAATATCATGTGGTCCAGCGTTGACGTGATGCCATGAATGCTGTTCAGCCAAGTCTGAAGGTCGGTAATTTTGTCGTGCACATCCGATGTGACGCCAATGTAATACGTCGAAGCTCCGGCATTTGCCGCTTGCGGCAGCATGCCCAGTACCATTACAAGGGTCAGCAGTACGGATATTGCGATTGCCGATATTCTTCTGTATTTTGCTTTCATTTTTTCCACCATCCATTTTTATCATAATAAAATAGCGAACACGCACATTAATGCACCAATTTCCCAAGCTTCCGGTGCCGATTCGTATTCCCCAATAATCTACTTTTTTCGTTGCTTCCTCCGGCATCAGGCCGGAGCCTAAATCATAAGCAAGCTAACAAGATGAATCAGAAATGCGTAATTATTTTATAACTTTACCTTTGCTTAACAATTATACTATCATAATATATACCTCAATATTCCTGAGTCAATGGAAGAATATTTATTATTATGTATAGTTTTATATTTTATTGTCGCTTTTTGGTCCGAACTGTAAAAACGGGTCTGAATCCGTTCCCTTTAGTTGTCGTATTCCGTCAGACTGGTACGGCAAGCGATCATGACTAAACGGTATTTGTCCAAAATGTGCTGCGTTTGTTAGTGCTCCGTATAGCGGCGCTGTTAATCCGCAGTTTTGGTTTTCCTCTTAATAATGCTGATTTGTTGCATAACAAATCTTGATGCTACCGCAATAAAGAAATAGATAGGCAGGCCATACCAGCTTTTCCATGTCAGCATTTTATAGACTCCGCTCCAAACGAATATTGGCTCGAAAACGAAGCAGAACACAATTGACATTACTGCGCTTGCAATAAGAAAACTCTTCCATCTCTTCGTATGCTGGTATATTAACATATAGAGCAGTGGCAGGCATGAAATATCAATCGCAGTAATCGGAGGGAATAACGGTAAGATGTCAGATGTATAATACCACAAACACATCTCCTCGCCCAATTCATCCAGCACGATCACCCATATCACGACCAGCGCGGTGTACAGAACAAGCTCGCTCATCCGGCGTTTATCTGCTAGTTTCCACCACAAGAATAGGTTAAGGAGAAATAGGGCCAGCAGTATCCACCAGTTAAGCTTGAACAGCTCCTCGTTCAGCCATTCGTCTATACGGGCCAGCGTGAGCCGCCATTGATCCTGGGCATCGGGTCCGAAGCCTTCCGCAGAAATCATTCGGCTTTACTCCTTTACGCTGCGGTTTTTTGCCGCGATTTTTAATGCTTTTACTGTAAACAGCCATACCAAAAGTGCCATTACGGTATACATCGGGAAATTAATCCAATACTTCCAGTTGAGCAGTTCAAAGAAGCCCCCCCAGGAAAGGAGAGGTTCCAGAACAAAGCAAAACACGGCTGTTGCGGCTAGTGTTGCCAAGATGTAGGTTCTTGCCGAGGAGAAATACTGATAAATTAGCGAATACAAAGGTGGCAGAAGCAATAGATTGACCGAACTGAACGGTGGAAAAAAAGGCAGGATGTCTATAGGGTAATCCCAGAGTATCAACTCCAGCCCATATTCGTTGATGCCTAACACAGCAATATAAGCCAGTGCGATGAACAATATGGTTTCTTTCAGTCGGCGTTTGTCTATTAGTTTCCACCATATTATGGCACATATGATATATAACGCAATAAGCACCCACCAGCGCAAGTGTAAAAAGTCTTCCGCCAGCCATCGATCAATACGGTCCGCTGTCAGTTGTCTTTGTAATTCTACGCTTTCCGGCACAGCTGATGCTTCTGGCATCGATGACTCCTCTCTCTGACACATGTAATGATTCAACCTGTCAGCACTCCAATCGCAAGATTACCTAAATTGGAGAACTAAAAAGGCTCACGTTATTTTAGCTGGTTGAAAAACAAACCGCTAAAAATATTATCTCCAATTGAAAAGATAATGTGCATATTTGGTACAGTTGGTTGACAAATCTCAGCGGCATTAAAAAAGCAGGGAGCGAGTTACCGCATTCCTGCTTTCTGTGTGGTGTGAATAATTTACTCTGCGTTTCCGATCGCAAATACCAGCTCGCAGGACGCGGCCAGCTTTTCGCCGACATACGCCTTGCCCGTGCCCGTGCCGATCGTGTCCCTCACGGTTTCGATCTCGGTTTCCAGCCGCAGCATATCGCCCGGCACCACCTTCTCGTAGAACCGTGCGTTTTTGATCCGGCCGAGGAACGCAAGCTTGCCCTTCATCTCTTCCATGCTGAGCAGCGCGATGCCGCCCATCTGTGCGATGGCTTCAACGATCAGCACTCCCGGCATCACCTTGGTCTCGGCAAAGTGGCCCATGAAAAACCACTCGTTGCCGCTGACCGCACGCACTCCCTTAGCGATCTTCCCCGGTTCCAGTTCGTCCACACGGTCCACCATTAAAAAGGGTTCGCGGTGCGGAAGTATTTTTTTGATCTCCTCGATGCTTAACATGCTCATTCTCCTGCTGTTAATTCTCTGTCTTCTTCAGTACGAGACAGCTGTTGTGTCCGCCGAAGCCAAACGAATTGGACAGCGCATAACTTGCGTTCAGCGGCTTTGCTTTCCCTTTCACATAGTCGAGATTGCAGCCTTCGCCCTCGGTTTCAAGCCCGATGGTAGGCGGCGCAATGCCTTCGTTCAGTGCAAGCTGCGAGATGACCGCCTCAAAAGCGCCCGCCGCGCCCAGCATATGTCCCGTCATGGACTTGGTGGAGCTGACGAGCAGGTCTTTGGCGTTATCGCCGAAGCACAGCTCAATCGCGGCGCTTTCCATTGCGTCGTTTAGCGGTGTGCTCGTACCGTGCGCGTTGATATAGCCAACCTCTGTCTTTTCGATGCCTGCTTCAACCATCGCCAGCGTCATGGCCTTTGCGGCATACCCTCCGCCCGGCTGCGGCGCGGTAATGTGGTACGCGTCGCACGTCTGTGCATACCCCGCGACCTGGCCCAAAGCCTTCCCGCCGCGCTTTTTCATGTGCTCCTCGCTCTCGATCAGCAGAAACGCCGCGCCTTCACCCATCACGAAACCCTGCCGGTCCTTGTCGAACGGAATAGACGCACGATGCGGGTCTGCGCTCTCCGAAAGCGCCTGCATCTGATGGAAGCCTTGTACCGCAAGCTCAGTGAACACGGCTTCCGCGCCGCCCACGAGCATTGCGTCCGCCCGGCCTTCCTTCACGGCGTAGTAAGCCTGCCCAATGGCGTCCGCGCCGGAAGAACAGGCGGTTACGATGCCAAGGCACGGCCCATGCAGTCCGAGGCGAATCGCGATGGTGCCCGCCGCCGTGTTGATGATGGTTTTGGGAATGAACAGCGACGACACCGCACGCGGGCCGTTGGATCTCAATTCCTCATACTGCTCGCAGATGACGTCCAGGCCGCCCATGCCGCTGCCCAGCATCACGCCGACGCGTTCCGCGTCGTAGTTGCCGCCTTCAATGCCGCTCTGTTCCCATGCCTGCATTGCCGCGTATACCGCGAACTGCGTAAAGCGCGCCATGCGCTTGGCTTCACGGCTGGAGATGTAGCGCGAGGGGTCGAAATCCACAACCTGCCCGGCCACGCGGATACCCGTAAGCTCTGCGTCAAATGCCGACGCCTCACGGATGCCGCAGACGCCCTCTGTTGCGGCTCGGAACGCCTCCTCCGCAGAAGAACCGATGGGAGACACGACTCCCATACCGGTGATCATGACCTTGTTTGCCATAAATCCTCCTAAATTACCATGCCGCCGTCAACGACCATCACCTGGCCGGTGATGTACGCCGCGCCTTCACCGCACAGGAACTGCACGAGTGACGCCACGTCGGACGGGGACCCAAACCGCCGAAGCGGTATCGATTGTTTCATCTTGTCTTTGATATCATCACTCAGTGCATCGGTCATCGCAGTCTCGATGAATCCCGGTGCGACCGCATTGACGCAGATGCCGCGCGCTGCGGCTTCCTTCGCGCAGGACTTCGTGAAGCCGATGATGGCCGCTTTGGACGCCGCGTAGTTGGTCTGCCCGGCGTTGCCCGTGATGCCCACCACAGACGTAACGTTGACGATACGGCCCTGCCGCGCCTTCATCAGCACCGGCAAAGCGGCGCGCGTACAGTAAAAGCAGCTGCCCATGTTGGCGCGCATCACGTTCTCGTACTGCGCGTCGGTCATGCGCATCAGCAGCCCGTCGTCCGTCGTTCCGGCGTTGTTGACGAGTGCATACAGCCCACCCAGCTTTTCGACGCATTGCTCGACCAGCCGTGTGCACTGCGCTGAATCGGAAAGATCCGCCTGAAGCGCTTCCGCACGGCGGCCCAGCGCAGCGATTTCCTGCCGCAGTTCCTCCGCTTTTTCCACACCGCGGTTATAGTGGATTGCGATATCAAAACCGGCCTGCGCCAGAGACAGGCAAACCGCACGACCGATGCCGCCCGACGCGCCTGTGACGAGTGCAACCTTGTTCATAATTACCTCACAGCTCCCAGAAACTTTTCGAGCGTATCGCGGTCCCGCACCGAGGCCACCTCCACGCCCTTGTCCACCCGGCGCTTCAGCATCTTAGAGAGCACGTTGCCCGGGCCCACCTCGACGAAACTTTCCACGCCGGAAGCGATCATGTGCTCCGTGCAGCCGTGCCAGCGCACGCGGCTGCGCATCTGTTCCGCCAGCAGCGCGGAGATATCCGCGCCCTCCGGATACGGTGCGCCCAGCGCGTTGGAATAGACGGTCTTGCCTGCCACGCCAATGTCTTCCCGTTTCAGCACGGACAGAAATGTCTGCGATGCCTTTTCCAGCAGCGGCGAATGTGACGGACCGCGTACGGACAGCAGCGTTACCATCTTTGCGCCTGCCTGCTCAAACTTCTCTTTGAGCGCCAGCAGATCAGCCATCTCCCCCGCCACCACAGTCTGCAGTTCGGACAGATGGTTGGCTACGGTTGCGGAGGCATGACCCGCAAGGGCCTCCTCCACCTGCTGCACAGTAAAGCCGATCACCGAGAGCATGCCGCCCGCTCCGGCTGGAAACGCCTCGTCCATGATGCGGCCGCGCTGGCGTACCAGCGCCGCACATTGCGCAATGTCAAACACGCCTGCGGCAGTGAGCGCACCGTATTCACCGAGTGACAGCCCGGCGTACAACTCCGCGTCGACGCCTTCGCTCTGTAGTGCCTTCAGCAGCGATACCGTATGCGCGAATATCGCAGGCTGGCAGACCTCGCCTTCGTCCAGTCGCTTGCCCTCAAAACACGCGGCCTTGAGGTCGAGTTCAGCGCCCTGCTCGCACAGGTCAAATGTTTCGGTATAAACAGTATGAATATTGTATAAGTCCGCCCCCATACCGGGCGTCTGAGCGCCCTGGCCGGGGAATAAAAACGCTGTCTTCATGGTATAACCCCTTCAGCCCAGCAATGATCCGAAAACATCGTCCCGTATGCGTTCTAAGGCTGCCTTGTCGAACAGCTCGCGGATGATTTCCGCCGCAGGCTGTACCTTGTCCATCATGCACGCGCACTGTCCGGCCATGAACGATCCGGTATCCTTGTCACCGTGCAACACCGCGCGCATCAGCGAACCCTCGCCCAGCTTTTCGAGCTTCTCCGAGCCGTTTTCCGCGTACTCCATCTGCAGCATTTCCCGCACAATGGGGCTGCGCAGCAACCGCACCGGATGACCCGTAACGCGGCCAGTCACCTTGCTGTCGATGTCCTTGGCCTTGATGACGCGCCGCTTGTATTCGTCGTGCGCAGTGCACTCCTCTGCAAGGATGAAGCGCGTGCCCACCTGTACGCCCGAAGCGCCCAGGCAGAACGCCGCCGCAACCGTCTCTGCGTTGTAGATGCCGCCCGCCGCCACAACGGGGATATCCACGCTGGCGACGATATCCGGCGTCAGCACCATGGTCGTCAGCTCACCGATGTGTCCGCCCGCCTCGCAGCCCTCCGCGATCACGAAGTCCGCGCCGGAGCGCTGCATCATCTGCGCAAGCGCGCTGCTCGCCACCACAGGGGCGATAATACAGCCCGCTTCCTTCCACGCCCGCACATAGCCTGCCGGGTTGCCCGCGCCCGTGATAACCACCGGCACGCGCTCCTCCGTAACCACTTTTGCGATTTCCTCAACATAAGGGCTCAAGAGCATCACGTTGAGGCCGAAGGGCTTATCCGTCTTGGCGCGCAGTTCTCTGATTTGACCGCGCACCCAGTCCGGAGGCGCGTTGCCCGCAGCAATCACCCCAAGACCACCCGCCATCGATACCGCAGCGGCAAGGCTGGCGTTGGAAACCCACGCCATGCCGCCCTGAATCAGCGGATACTCGATGGGGAGAATGGAAGTCAGATTACTCCTCATTGGCTTTCTTCTCCAGATACGCCGCCATCTCGCCCACCGTCTTGATGTCTTTGACTTCTTCGTTGGGGATCATGATGTTGAGTTCCTTCTCGATGCCGATGAGCATCTCCACCATGTCGAGCGAGTCCATCTCAAAGTCTTCAACGAAGCGCGATTCCGACGTGACGCTGTCCGCGTCGATGTCCAGCTGCTCTACCAGTTTAGCGATAATTTTCTCTTCCATGGGTTATTTCCTCCGTATATTGTTGTTTAAATTGTCCAATCTATCACCACTCCGCCGCAGGTGAGCCCTGAGCCAAAGCCGACGAGCGCAACGCGGTCTCCCTTGCGGAGCCAGCCGTTCTGCGCCGCCTCGGCCATCGCGATAGGAATCGTCGCGGAGGAGGTATTGGCGTACCGGTCGATATTGATATAGAACTGATTCGGATCAAAGTGCATGTTGCGGATGATATAGTCAATGATCTTCACGTTGGCCTGATGCGGGATAATTTTAGTGAACGGCTTGTCGCCACATTTGGCAAGCAGCTTTTTGAGCACGTCCTCGATGGCGCCCACCGCGTAGGTGAACACCTCTTTGCCCTTCATCTTAAGGTACTCCCGTTTCCTCTCCTTTTCGCCTGTGAAGGGCGTCTCGCGCTCGTCCCATTTGCAGGAGAGCACGTCGTCGGTGTCGGGTGAACCGGAAAGCACCGCGCAGTCCACATGCTCCGCTTCGCTCTTTTTCAGTACGATCGCGCCTGCGCCGTCGCCGAACAGCACACAACTCGTACGGTCGGTCCAGTCCGTAACCCGCGACAGCGATTCACTGGCAATAACCAGTGCAGTCTTAGCTCCGATTGTATCCATCAGGCTGGATGCAGTAACCAGCGCGTACACAAAGCCCGTACACCCGGCTGAGATATCCATGGCGGCGCAGTGCTCAATGCCGAGCTCGCGCTGCACATGGCTTGCCATGGACGGCGTTACATAGTCGCCCGTAATGGTGCATGCGACGATCAGGCCGATATCTACCAAGCTGACGCCCGCCTTCTCCATTGCCTGCTGCGCCGCGTCCACCGCCATACCCGTGGTGGTCTCATGCGTTGCAACGCGCCGTTCCCGGATGCCTGTACGCTTCTGTATCCACTCGTCGCTTGTTTCCACAAGCTTTTCCATATCGAAATTCGTAATAACCTTTTCGGGCAGGCTGCTGGCTACGCCTGCGATCTCCACATATGCCATTCCTTTATAGTCCCCTCATCCCCAGAAATTTCTCATGCCGCTTTTCCACAAGCCGGCCCGGCGGAATCTTCGTCAGCCGGTTCAGGTATATACGGAACAAGTTGCGGATATCCGTCACGCTCTTGTCCATGTTGAAGCGGTCGAAACCCTCCGGCTCGCTGATCACGCTGTCCACGATGTTGAAATGCTTCAGGTCCTCTGCCGTAAGCTTTAAGTTTTCCGCCGCCTCCTGCGCCATGGAGCTGTCCTTGAACAGAATCGACGCAGCACCTTCAGGCGATATCACGGAAAAATAGCTGTTCTCCAGCATGATGAGCCGGTCCGCCAGCGACAGCGCCAGTGCGCCTCCGCTGCCGCCCTCTCCCACGATGATGGAGATGACGGGCGTCTGCAGCGTGGCCATCACCTTCAGGTGTTCCGCAATGATGAGCCCCTGCCCCCGCTCCTCGGCCTCAATGCCGCAAAAAGCGCCCGGCGTATCCACAATGCAGATCACGGGACGCGAAAATTTCTCCGCCTGCTTCAGCGCGCGGATGGACTTGCGGTAGCCTTCCGGGTGCGGCATGCCAAAGTTGCAGCGCATGCGCTCCTCCAGCGTGTGACCCTTCTGCTGACCGATCACCGTAACGGGCCAGCCCTCGAACCATGCGACTGCGGTGATAATGGACTCGTCGTCACCAAAGCAGCGGTCGCCCTTTACCTCGAACACGCCTGTAAACAGCTTATCGATATAGTCCCTTGCCTGCGGGCGGTTCTCTTTGCGGGCGCTTAAAACGCGCTCCCAAGACTTACCCGGTTCCGCGGGACGGGCCTGACTATTCGTTTCTTTCACTTCGTTTGAAGACATCGTCATATAATCCCTTGATCCCCGAAAGGATGGTTTTTTGTGGACAGTGCAGCGCAAGCAGCTCGGCCAGCGTATCGCGCAAATCCTTGCGGTCCACGATGCGGTCGATCAGCCCGTGTTCGAAGAGGTATTCCGCAGTCTGGAAGCCTTCCGGCAGCTTGTCGTTTACAGTCTGCTCGATGACGCGCGGCCCGGCAAAGCCGATCAATGCACCCGGCTCCGCAATGGTGATGTCACCCTGCATGGCAAAGCTCGCCGTCACGCCGCCCGTGGTGGGGTGCGTCAGCACGTTGATATGCAGCAGCTTCTGCTCGCCGTGACGCGCTAGGGCAATGGTCGTACGCGACATCTGCAGCAGAGAATGGATGCCTTCCTGCATGCGCGCGCCGCCTGAAGCGCAGAAGATGATCAGCGGCAGCTGGTTCACTGTCGCGAACTCCGCGATAATGACGATCTTCTCGCCCACTACGGTGCCCATGCTGCCCATCATAAAATACGAGTCCATCACAGCCAGTGCAGTGCGGTAGCCCTTGATCGACGCTTTGCCAATGACCACGCCTTCCTGCACGTGCGACTTGCTCTTCTCGCTTGCGATCTTGGTTTTATACCCGGGAAATGACAGCGGGTCACTGCTTTCCGCCTCGCGCTCAATCTCGATGAAGCTGCCTGAATCCACGATGGACTCAATGCGCTTATAAGCGGGCTGCCGAAAAAGCGCGCCGCAATACGGACAGGTGGAATCGTTCGCGTGGAATATATCCGCGAGCAGGTCCTTGCCGCAGCCAGTGCACCGCAGCGTTTCCACCGCAAGACGCTTACCCGCCGCATCCGTTTCTATTTTTTCACTGAACAGTTTCATGGCTTCTCCGCATATACTCTTGAATAAATTCCTGCTCGATCCATTTGGTGTGCACCCCGCCCGATACATACGCCGGGTGCATCAGCATGGCCTTGGAAAACTCAGCGTTGTGGGCCACTCCGTCGATCTGAAGCTCATCCAGCGCCAGAAGGCTTAAGTTCCGCGCTTCCTCCCGGTCGTCGCCAAAACAGATTACCTTCATGATCATGGAATCGTAGTAGGGCGGTATTTCATCGCCCGGCCCATAGCCCGTGTCGATCCGTACTCCGTTGCCTCCCGGCAGCCGCATGCAGGAGATGACGCCAGGCGAAGGTCGAAAACCCTCTGCCACGTTCTCCGCATTGATGCGGCACTCGATGGCGTGGCCGCGCACCTCAATATCTTCCTGCCGGATGTCCAGATGATGCCCCATTGCCACCTGAATCTGTGCCTTGATGAGGTCAAGACCGTAGATGCTTTCCGTTACGGGATGCTCCACCTGAATGCGCGTGTTCATCTCCATGAACCAGAACTGGCCATCCTTATACAGGTACTCGATGGTGCCGGCATTCTTATAGCCCGCCTTGCGCGCGATCTCCACCGCAGTGTTCTCCATGGCGGAGCGCACCTCCGGCTCGATGAACGGTGCGGGTGCTTCCTCTACCATCTTCTGGTTTTTGCGCTGCAGGCTGCACTCACGCGTGCCGAAATGCAACACATTGCCGTGCTCGTCCGCAAGGATCTGCACTTCGATATGCCGCGCCTGCGGCAAGTAAGCTTCGATATACATGCTGCGGTCGCCGAAAGCGAGCTCCGCCTCCCGGCTGACCAGCGGGAATTCCTTTTCCAGTTCCGCCGCGGTATGCACCACGCGGATACCCTTACCGCCGCCGCCCTTGGCCGCTTTGAGCATGACGGGATAGCCCACGGTTTTACATACCGCGAGCGCGGCCTTCACGCTGTCCACCGTGCCTGTGCTGCCCGGTACCACCGGAAACCCATTCTCCTGCATCCACTGGCGGGTATGCTGCTTATCCTCCAGCAGCCGCATTGCCGCCGCGTCTGGCCCGATAAACCGGATGCCCTCCTCATCGCAGGCCTGCCGGAACCCTGCATTCTCCGAGAGGAAGCCCACGCCCGGATGGATGAGATCGGCGCGGTAGGCCCGGGCTGCTGCCATGATGCTTTCGATGTTGAGATAGCTTTTGTCCGCAGGGCGCGGGCCGATGCATACGCGTTCGTCCGCGAGGCGCACATGCAGGCTGTTCTCGTCGTTTTCCGAGAACACAGCGACGGTTTTCAGGCCAAGCTTCTTGCAGGTGCGGATGATGCGGACCGCGATCTCTCCTCTGTTGGCGATGAGTACCGTATTCATCAGGCTTCCTTCGCGTACAGAAACAACGCGTCGTTCGCCTTAATGGCCTGCGCGTTTTCTACAAATATGCGTTCGATCACGCCGGATTTCGGCGCGCAGATCTCGTTCATCATCTTCATGGCTTCGATAATACAAATCGGCTCGCCCTTGTGTACATGCTGGCCTTCGCGCACATATGGCTCCGCACCTGGTTCCTTGGCAGCATAAAAAACGCCCGAGATCGGTGCGAATATGATGTCCTCCGTCTCGAACTCCTTCTCCGCAGCATGTTCTCTGGGCGCAACCGAAGAAACCGGTGCGGCAGCATCAACCACTGCCCGGTTGCGCTCCAAACAGAGCCTCACGTCCTGTATCTGAATTTCTATCCTGTCAAACGAAGATGCCTCCGCTTTATCGATGAGGCTGAAAAGCTTATCTACGTCCATACCGTCCTCCGTCGCGAAACATCACTGTATCTATTGCCCACTGAGCATAAAATCATACGTACGGTTAGTACTCCTAACCATTCGTTCTTTTTCAGCATATTATCATCACACGAAGAAGGTTGTCAATGAAGCGAATGTTAACACTTATTGAAAAAGAGGGAGCCTGAGAGGTAAAAAAGGAGAAAAAAAGCCTCTCTTCGCCCAAAAACGGCCGTGAGTATTAAGAAAAGTTTTCAAATGGGTCAAAGAATGTATACTATACCTTACGATTTAATGAAGAAATAAATGTAAAAACACAGAGAGAAATCAGCGTTCGATCCGTTCAAAAAAATCGAGCAGCGCCTGCAGAGATTTTAAAATATACGGATAGTCCGCAATTTTAAAGTCGTGCAGCAGGCTCTCCACCATCAAGTCGTGGAACTGCTTGTGTTTTTTGCAGCATACTTCTCCTGTATCGGTCAGCATGAGGATACTCTTTCGTTTGTCCACGTCGGAAGGAGCTTTGCGCAGATAGCCTTTTTCAGTCAGTCTTTTGACCGATACGCTGGCAGTCGCCTTGGTAACGTGCATCATGTCCGCAATGTACGTCAACGTTACATCCTGTGCGTCCTGCCCGTCCTGCACCACCTCGAGGATGTGCATTTCCGAGCGGCTGACCGCACTGTTGGAAGACTGCGCAACGCTCTTTTCCTGCAGGCGGAGGACCTTATAAAACAGGTCTTTCAGCACCTGATTCAACAGGATACGGATCTCCGGTTCGTTCATGGCGCCCTCCGTATGGTTGGTCCCCGGATCGCCGGGGGCTGATATAATAAGCGGGCAAAAGATGTTTGATCCCGCCCATTGGTATGATTATAACACAAACCACCGGCATCGGCAACTTGCAAACAAAGAGCCTTATATTAACAAACGGCCGCAGTTCAGTTCTGCAGCCGTTTGTAGCGGGCAGCTGGCCCTGACAGGCCTAGACTGCCCGATCGTCAGTCTATTTCTCCAGCGCTTCGGCGGCACCCGCAAGATATTCCTTGCCGAATTTTTCGATCTCGCCCGCGTCGCACAGCGCGGCCAGCTCGGGATCAACAGGCACCTTGCCCAGCAGCGGAATATCCAGATCGAGCGCGACCTTTTCCGCCTTGCTCTCCCCGAATATGTTGAACGGTTCGCCGCACTTGGGGCAGACGGCATAGCTCATGTTCTCCACAATGCCCGCTACCGGGATATTCATAGATTTAGCCATGTTGTACGCCTTTTTCACGATCAGCGAAACCAGATCCTGCGGCGAGGTCACGATGACAATGCCGCTCAGTGGGATGGACTGAAAGACCGTCAGCGGAACGTCGCCTGTACCCGGCGGCATGTCAATCAGCAGAAAATCCAGATCGCCCCAGACCACATCCGTCCAGAACTGCTTGACCGTGCCCGCGATCAGCGGCCCACGCCATATCACAGGCGCATCGGACTGCTCCAGCAGCAGGTTGATGGACATCAACTTAATACCGCTGCGCGTGGTGACAGGGAAAAGCCCCATGTCGGAGCCTTCCGGCCTCGTGCCTTCCATACCGAACATCTTGGGGACGGACGGACCGGTGATATCAGCGTCCATGATGCCCACTTCATAGCCCTTGCGGCGCAGCGCCACCGCTGTCAGCGCGGTGACCAGCGATTTCCCGACGCCGCCTTTACCGCTGACGACGCTGAATACCTTTTTTACATCGCTGAATTGATTCATTTCCTCCAAAAAGCTTTTTGGATTCTTCTCACAGTCATGCTGGCTGCACGAGCCGCAATCCCGGCTATCACACTTTGCATCCTTCTCAGCCATGGTCACACTCCCAATCATTATAATTTGAAATCCTCATGGGGATATAAAGAAAAGACGGCCTTTCCAAATATCGTCTCATCTTTTATCTCATGTTTCAGTTAAACCTTCAATCTCGTCCGCTTTCATTGTCATTATGGTCATTAGCCCATAACCAGTTACGCAGCATCGTATCATTTCACCGGGCGTCTGTCAAGCCGCCTGCCGGATGCTCAGCCTCAGCTCTCGCCGTTTTCGTGACGTCGGCAGCACCCTCTGCAGAAACGTCCCTTTCCGCCTCGCCCGCACGCGATGTTGCCGGAGCTGCACTTGGGGCAGACATAGCCGCCGTTTTCGGTCTGTTCCATGTTCTCGAAGCTTTCCGTCCACTCGTGTCCGCAGTCGAGGCACCGGATCGGGCAGATGTTGCGCGTAAAATGACCGCCGCCGATGCTAATGCCTTTTCCGTTGATCAGACTGTCCGCCACCTTTTCGCGCGCCGACAGGAGTATGCGCTGAAAGGTCGGTCGGGATACTTGCATTCTGGCTGCACATTCCTCCTGCTCCAGCCCCTCCAGATCCTTAAGCCGTATTGCTTCAAGCTCTTCCAGCTTCAATATATTGACGCCAAATTCCTTCCGGCTTTCCTGAATCGGAACAAAGCTTTCGACCGTAGGCATATGCTCAATCTGCCTCAATTTTGTCGGCCTTGCCATAAGCACTCCTCATCCAGCTTAATTTCATCCTATTATATCATCTTTTCCCGTCGGATGGTTCATGGATTCGCTAAAACATGTGTGTGTATTTTGTAAATTCTGAAAAACTGAATATAAGCTATGTCTGATGACATAAAAACAGCCCCTCTATTTGAAGGGCTGTTTTCAAACAAGATTTTAAGCGGGATACGTAATATGTAAAATATGCTCCAACAACTCTCTGCCGGGAGTTTCCGGCAGCTTGTCCAGCGCCTTCTTCGCACGGCTGACATATTTGTTCATCACAGTCTGCGCTTCGCCAGCGCCTCCTGCTTTCACGATATCCCCCATCAGCACACGGATTACCCGCTGCCCGGCTTTTTTGCTGTGCAGCAGCTCTTCCACGCGTTCGCGGAGCTGCGGGTCGCGCGCGGCAGCCAGCACCACAGGCAGCGTGACTACGCCTTCCTTTAAATCGTTGCCTACGGGCTTGCCGATCGTCTGCGGGTTGTCCAGCATATCCAGCAAATCGTCCTTGATCTGGAACGCGATTCCATAGTATCCGCCAAACCTTCCGGCCAGCTTCACCGCGGTCTCATCCAGACCGGCCAGATGCGCACCGATGGCACACGACGCGGCAAACAGCACGCCGGTTTTGCGTGTAGCCCGGGATACATATGTCTTAAAGCCGGGTATGCTTCCACGGCCCCGGTACTGCTCCACCTCGCCGACGCAAACCGCTTCCACGGCGCGCGCCACTTCGCGCAGGTGGTCAATGGGCAGCCCGCTTTCCGCCAGCGCGAGAATCGACTTCACATAGATGTAATCGCCCGCAAATATCGCAGTGTGCACGCCCTCAGTCGCGTTAACGGTCGGCGTATTGCGCCGCATCGCTGCGTTGTCGATGATATCATCGTGCACCAGCGTAGCGGTGTGCAGCAGTTCAATGCTCTTGGCTGCCTGCAGCACCTTGCTTTGGTCGTATTCACCCATCATGGCTGAAGCAATGAGCATCGCCGGGCGCAGCCGCTTGCCGCCGCTGCCGATAACGCGCAGCGACAGCGAATCCAGGTATGCCTCTATATTTTTTTTAGCATGAAACTCCTGCCTCATCGACTGCTCGAATAAATCGAGCTCCGCCTTCAGGGCAGGGCAGTCCTCCCACACGAGCATATCCCCCAAATCTATTTTCCGAACCGTCTCTTATCGAACGCCAGCATGAGCTTGCCGTTCTTCTTGCTTCCGCCCCAGACGCGGCCGAGGTACGGCAGCAGCCAGTGATCGAGACCAAACGCGCGTCCTGCGCCCGCTGCAATCGCGATACCCGCGAAGATCATCCACCACTCGGTGGAGTACATGCCGGTCGTCGTGATGAACATTGCGAGCAGACCAAGCGAGGCGATGGAAGCGAGGAATGAGAACGTACCCGAGAATATCGCAAGACCGACTACCAGTTCCATGATTACGATGAAAACCTGGAAGAACATCGACCAGCCCGGAGTGGCGAACACCCAGCCGTTTAAGATCCAGTCGACGAGGAAGAACTTCATACGGAACACGAGCGGCGCGTCTGAACCCGACCGTTCGATAAAGAAGCCGATGAACCCAAGGTCGATGTTCATGATCTTCTCCACCACCGCAGCGCCATCCACAGCGCCTGTTGCGCCTGTCACGGCTTCCGCCGTCTGTGACGCGCTCGATACGCCGTCAACCGTGCGTCCCAGGAAGGAGGCAAGCATGGGGTTCTTCATCCAACCGTCCATGATCTTCTCAATGCCTTCGTAGAACCATGTCCAGCCCAGGAACAAGCGGAGCGGCACTATCCACCAGGCCTGTACCGTGCGCGTATAGTTGCTCTGCAGGAAGCGTTTATGCTGCCGCCTGTGCAGAATCTCATCACGCAGATAATCCCAGACGCCCTTAACGCCCATGATACCATAAAGGTAGTGCGCGTTGACTATGTATTTCATGATCAGCGATATCCACCGGCCTGGCTGAACGCCCATGAGGTCGGCTACGGCAAAGTAGTTACCGACGCTGACCATCACGCCGTGCAGCTTTACCTTGACCGGCTCCATCTTCTTTCCGTGGATGTCGCGCAGTATGTTTTCAGCTACGCCTTCGGCGGTTTGCAGCGCAGTCTCCACCATGGCGGGATGCAGCTTGCCTTTTTCATTCGTCAGCGCGCTTACGTCGCCGATCGCGAATACGTTCGGTTTTTTCGTGCGGCAGAATTCATCCACACAAAGCCTTCTGGCCGGGCCCTTTTCAAGGCTCATCAGGTCCACATCGCAGGAAGCCCGCACACCCGCGGCCCAGATCAGGGTACGGGTTTCAATCTTCTTGTCCCCAATATCAACGTAATCAGATGTCACCTCTTTGATGGCGGTGTTGAGCAGGACCTTTACGCCCAGCTTCTGCTCCATATAGCGGTGGGCTTTCTGGGCCGGTTTTTCAGGCAGGTTGTTCAGCACGCGGGGCAGCATGTCCACGATATAAAGCTGTACTTCGCTGCGCTTTACGTCATACTGGCGGCAAAGCTTCTTGGCCCACAGCGCCAGTTCGCCGATCATCTCCACACCGGTGAAACCCGCACCGCCCACCACGAACGTGAGCAGCCTGCGCCTGCGTTCCGGGTCCTTCTCGGTCCGGGCTTCGATAAAGCACTGTTCAATGTGATCCCTGATCGTTACAGCGTTTTCGATCGACCAAAGCGGAAAACCGTTTTGCTCGAGCCCCGGGATACCGAAGTAGTTAGGTGAAGAACCGACCGCGATTACAAGATAATCGTAGGAAAACTCCTGACGATCAGTGCAGACCTTGTTCGCTTCAAAGTCGCATTGCTTCACTTCATCCAGTACCACACGAACCCGCGTATCATCGAAGATATTCTTGAGCGGTATCAGAACCGTCTCTTCGCCAACGCGATTGCCCGCAACCTCATGGATTTCGGTAAGCAGCGTATGATACGGGTTTTTGTCGACGAGGGTAATTTCAAGGTCGTCCTTTTTGGCCCGTTTGTTCAGCTTAAGCGCGGCTTCGACGCCCGCATATCCGGCGCCGACAATTAAGACTTTCTTTGGCATATAAACCTCCATTTCATTTAAAAGACCAGACCGTCAAGCAGCGCGCAGATGATGAATGACGCGCCGAATAACTGATATATAAGAACCATGGCGGCATTACTGGCAATCAGTTGCTTAATATTATTATGATGATCGCGGCTGTTTTTAACCGCTTTCACAGCCATCGGAGCGGTCAGCAGCGGCAGCAGCCAGATCGGGTTTTTTGCATAAACTGCGACGCCGATTTCCGCAATATAGGCCAGTGCGAACAGCGCCGCAAAAACCCAAACCGACTTTTCCTTGCCCAACCGCACCACCCAGTTCCTTTTGCCGCACCGCTTGTCCGTTTCATAGTCCGGGAACTGGTTGATCCAGAGCACATTGATGATCAGAAACGCAATGGGCAGCGACACCAGCAACGGAAGCCAGTCGAACCGGCCCTCAATCAGTGCATATACGCCCAGCACGATCGCGGGACCGAACGCCAGCCCCACTGCAATTTCCCCCAGACCTCTGTAGCAGAGCTTAAACGGCGGCAGGATATAGATAATCGCAAGCACAAATCCCGCAAGGCCTACCCAAAATATCTTCGGCTCCACAAAGAGCACCAATGCAATCCCGATGAGCGCAGCCAGCGCGTAGCATACGACAGCAATGTAAATGCACTGCGTAAGATTCAACCGGCCATCCACTATGGTCTTTTTCCCGCCCGAGAACGGCGTACGGTGTTCGGCGTCGATACCAGGGTCGACACCAGACTGATAATCGACCACTTCATTAAGCGCATTCTTGGCAATCTCCACGAGAAATACGCCGATCATCGCCAGCAGAAACCACAGCCAGCTTAAAGGCTTGGTCTGTGTGCCAAAGCACCACGCAAGTGAAGCGCCAGCCGCGAGCGGGATAACGGAAGCCACCCATATCTTTGGGCCAGCCACCTGCATGAATCCTTTTAAAAATACCGAGTCCCGCTTTTCCATATTGCATCCAACGATTTTTTAAATCAAGTAAAAAGTATATCAGACGAAAAAATAAAATACAATTGATAATTTATATAAATCATATAAACTAGATAAGATTTATATTTTCCATATAAATAGTTATTGATCTTTTCCCTGCCTTCCCGTATAATGATTCCTTGGTCTGGATATATAAATTCCCATTTTCAGACCGGATGAAACGCTAAAAATTTGACAAAATTAATTTTGTACAAATGAAAGGATGGAAAGAAGAAATGAAAAAGACCTTAATTATTACGCTGGTGTTGGTAATGGCACTGACCATGCTGGTTGGCTGCGGCAACAACAACAATCAGCCCAGCGCAACGACGGCGACAGTAAGCGAAACCGTTTCTGCTGAGCAATCCGAATCCGTTGCTCCCAGCGAAGCCGGCGTTGCTGTGAAGACCGGCCTTGGCATGGTGGTTTCCGTTGCGAAATCTACCAGCGCTGCGGATGGTAATGCTGCTCTTGCGGAGGCCGACATCGTGATGGCGGCTGTCACGCTGGATGCTGACGGCAAAATCGTGGGCGTTAAGATCGACATGACGCAGTCCAAGGTTAACTTTGACGCTGCGGGCCAGCTGACCACCGACATCGCAACTGAAGTGAAGACAAAAGTTGAGCTCGGCGACGAGTACGGCATGGCTTCCGCTTCGGGCATCGGCAAGGAATGGTACGAGCAGATTGCGGCTCTGGAAGACTGGATGACCGGCAAGACGATCGACGAAGTGAACGCAATGCAGCTGGATGCCGAAGGCAAGACGGCTGAAGCGGATCTCGTTTCGAGCGTGACGATCCATGTTTCCGATTACATCAAAGCGGTTGATAAGGCTGTTGCCAACGCGAAGGATTTCGGCGCTGCGGTAACCGGCACGACCAAAACCGGCCTTGGCACCATCGTTTCCCTCGCGAGCTCCAAGAGCGCCACGGCGGATGCGGCAGGCCTTGCGCAGACGGATAACGTAGCTCTTGCGGTCACGGTTGATGAAACCGGCATGATCGTTGGCGTGATGATCGACACGGCTCAGGTTAAGATCAACGTTGACGCGACGGGCGCTGTTACGACCGATCTGACGGTTGAGCAGAAGACCAAGGACGAGCTCGGCTCCGACTATGGTATGTCCTCCGCTTCGAGCATCGGCAAGGATTGGTACGAAGAAGCTGCTGCGCTGGCGCAGTGGATGGTTGGCAAGACGATCGACGAAGTGTCCGCGATCCAGTTGGACGCCGAAGGCAAGACAACTGAGGCAGACCTCGTGTCGAGCGTAACGATCCATGTCAGCGATTACATCAAGGCCGCTCAGAAAGCGGTTGCAAACGCCGGCTGAATCAATTAACATTGAGGGGGATTATCCAAGCGGGTAATCCCCCTTATATATTTGTTATGAAGAAAATAGTCTTATATATTTTGTTGGCCTGCCTGATGCTGCCGCTGATATCCGGATGTGCCCAGCAGGAAACCAGCTATCAGAAATTTGAATACGAGTTCTATGACACGTTTGACACGGTGGTCATCGTCATGGCCTACGCGGAGTCTCAGGAGGACTTCGACGCGCTGACCAAAATTGTGCACGACGGCATGCTCTTTTACCATCAGCAGTTTGATATTTACCACACTTACGACGGCATCAACAATATCAAGACTGTCAACGACAACGCCGGGCAGCAGCCTGTAGCGGTGGATGGCGCCATTATCGATCTGCTCACACAGGCGAAGCAATGGGATGAAGAGACCGGCGGCATTGTAAACGTAGCGATGGGCTCCGTGCTGAGCATCTGGCACAATTACCGTGAGGCGGGAATGCTGGATGAATCGACAGCGGAATTGCCGCCGCAGGACGCGCTGGATGAAGCTGCGCAGCACACAGATATCAATCAGCTCATCATCGATGAGGCCGCTTCTACCGTGTATCTTGCGGACCCGGACATGCGTCTTGACGTGGGCGCGATGGCCAAAGGCTATGCCGTAGAGAAGGTGGCGCAGGAGTTGATCGCAAAAGGATACGACTCCGTGCTGATCAGTGCAGGCGGAAATGTGCGCGCAATCGGCGCGCCAAAGGACGGGAAGCGCGATAAATGGAGCGTGGGCATCGTCGATCCAAAGATCTCGACGGACCTCATCCCACAGTCGCAAAATCTGCTGGATGTAGCCTATGTTAACGACATGTCAGTGGTTTCAAGCGGCGGATATGAGCGGTATTACATGGTAAACGGCGTGCCCTATCATCACCTGATCAATCCCGGCACGTTGTATCCGGCGAACTGGTATCAGGCGGTATCCGTACTGACGGAGGACTCCATGCGTGCGGATGTACTATCCACAGCACTGTTCCTGATGCCTCCTGAGGAGGCGCTGGCGTTTGCGCAGGGGCTGGACGGTGTTGAGGCGTTATGGGTGATGCCCGACGGCTCGCTGATGGTTACGGACGGCATACCCGGCATGCTGCGCGATCTGGGCGGCGCAACCAACGGGAAAGGCTGACCGGAGAGTCATTTGACTTTACCGGAGAGTCATTTGACTTTAAAGAAGAATCCATTAAGGAATGTATAACAGGAACAGCCTCTATCCAAAGAGGCTGTTTTGCTATCGAATAAGGTCCGCGATTAATTTATCCGGATGATCGCCTTCAGCACACGCCCCGCGCGCGCGTCGTCAAACGCCCTGCGCCAGTCGTTCAATTCATATACTGCTTCGGTAAACGGCGACAGATCCACCTTGCCCGAAGACACCAGCCACAGGCATTTTTCCCACGTCGCGTAGCTGGAGCTGAAGGAAAAGGCAATCTGAGCCGCTTTCATGACCAGCGTTGACCAGGGCAGGCAAACATCGCCGTGTGGCAATCCAATTGCGCAGAAACGCCCGTCGCGCTTCAAAAAGTCGAACGCGCCCGTAATCGCGCGCGACGCGCCTGACAGATCGATGACAAGGTCCGCGCCGATGCCTCCGGTCTGCGACAGAATGGCATCCTTTGCGTCCTCCCGCTCCACATTGATCACTTGGTCAGCGCCCAGACGCAGTGCCAGCGGAAACCGTTCGGCCACATCCGCATTCAGCCCGGTTAGCGTCACACTGCCCGCGCCCACTGCTTTGAGTATCTGCAGCGCGATTAGTGCAATGGGGCCGCAGCCCAGTATCACGACTTTATCCGCGGTCTTCACACTGCACTTCTCAAATATCGCATGCGCGGCAATGCCCATGGGCTCCAACAGGCAGGCCTGCTCATCGCTCATCCCCTCCGGCACGCGGTGGATCAGCGACTGGTTGACCGCGATGTACTCCGCATAAGCGCCGTCGCTCAGGTAGCCGGGCGACTGCTTTTTCAGGCACAGGTGCCGCCTGCCAGTCAGGCAGTATTCGCATACGCCGCAGGCTTTCCAGTGCTGTTCCGCGACGACGCGCATCCCCGGCTTCAGTTCTTTCACCGTTTTCCCTGCGGCAGTGATCTCACCCGCAAACTCGTGTCCCACGATCACCGGCACGTTCGTATTGAAGCCGCCGTCCTGTATTTTGAGATCGGTGCCGCATACGCCGACGCACTGCACCTTCACCAGCACCTCATCGGGCGCAATCTCCGGAACCGGTACATCCATGATCTCCATATGCTCCGCGCCATGCGCGATTTTGACCAAAGCTCTCATTTCCAATCCTCCGGTATCTGAATGGCACAGCGGTGCATCTGCGCACCCCTGATGCCCGTCTGCACCATGAACAGGCCGCCCGATGCGGGATATTGAGCGAGTTGTCCCTCCCCCATCTCCAGCCGTGACGTTGTAATATACAATGTGGTCATGTCCTTGCCGCCGAAGCATACGGATGACACGTTGGGGGCCGGAACCATGACCTCGTGCAGTACGTTGCCCGTGGATGGGTCGAAGCAGACTGCCTTGAAACCGCCCCACAAAGCCACCCATACGTTTCCAGACGCGTCCATGCACATGCCGTCGGGCAGGCAGCCCGCAGCTTCAAATACCGTCCGCCGGTTGGATACCGCACCGGTTTCTGCGTCATGATTAAATGCATATACCCTGCCGAATATCGTATCCGTATAGTACATGATACCGTTGCGCCATACGATGCCGTTGGAGATACCCACGCCCGCCAGAGCCGCCTCCACGCTGCCATCCAGATTCACCCGGTACAGCACGCCCGCGTCCTGCTGTCCGGCTGTACCCATGGAACCGATGTACAGCCTCCCCGCGGGATCGCATTTGCCGTCGTTGAAGCGCATATCCGCGCTGGCATGACTGACTGTCGTTATCGTATGAAAGGCGGTGCAGGACTCGTTCGCATAGACCACGGAGTCGGGCGTTGCGAATACGAAGCCTCCGTCCACATGCGGCACCACCGTCATGGGCAAAAACGGCAGGCTGTCTGCACGGCCATCGCCGTCCGGTTCTGTAATATGAAGCTTTGCACCCATGCAGTCCAGCCAGTACAGCACGATTCTCCGGGCGTCCCACCAGCTGCCCTCGCCATGCAGGGCCTTGGCATCCGCCAGCAGCTTTGCCTGAAAAATCATCGCTGCCCGCCTTCCAGGCTTTCCGATTCAAAACCCGGGCGGCTCACCAACTGGCTCGTCATTCCGCCGTCCAGCAGGATGTTCGCGCCGCAGAAGTAGCGTGACTCGTCACCCGCGAGGAACAGTGCGGCATAGGCTACCTCCTCCGCCGTACCCACACGGCCCGCGGGGATGTTGGCGTTCCAGTAGTCGATGCACGCCTGCTGGTCGGGCGCGGCCTCCATGATGTCATCCCATATCTGCGTGGCGATGAGACCCGGTGACAGCGCGTTGACGCGGATGCCGCGCGATGCGAACTCCACCGCGAGTGACTTGGTCATGCCGACCACGCCCCACTTGGCTGCGTCATAAGGCGCGGCCCCCTCCATGCCGGCCAGCGTGTGCACTGAGGTGATGTTGACCACCGAGCCGCCGCCCACCTTGAGCATCTCATGGATCGCATACTGCGTGCACAGGAACGTGCCGCGCAGGTCGGTATTCATCACGCGGTCCCAGTCGTCAGTTCCAATCTCCAAAAACGGCTTGACGAAGTTGACGCCCGCATTGTTGACGAGCACGTCCAGCCGCCCGTATTCCACGATGGTCTTGTGGAACAGACGCTTTACGGACTCCTCATTCGATATGTCGCATAAGACGAATATGGCGTCGCCGCCCTCGGCGATGATTTCATCCGCTACGGGCTTACCGTTGCTTTCGCGGCGGCTCGCGCACACCACCTTGCCGCCTTCACGCGCGAACAGCTTTGCGATCTCCTTACCGATACCGGCTCCGGCGCCGGTAACGATGCACACCTTATCCTTCAGTCTCTGCATGTCTGTGGCCGCCTTTCTTCAATATCGTTATTACACCGCCGCCTTGTCGAGGCGCTTTTTGGCGATGTCCATGCGCACCATGGTCTCGCGCTTGGTCTTCAGTATGGTATCCAGCACTACCGTGGCGACGAGGATTACGCCTGTCAGCACGTTCTGCCAATACACATCCACGCCGAACATGTTAAGCGCGCTCGTAATCATCGAAAGCAGCAATGCGCCCAAGAATGCGCCCAGCACCGTACCTTCACCGCCGGAAAGGCTCGCACCGCCGATAACGCAGGCAGTAATGACCTGCATTTCCATGCCCTGCCCGATGGACGAGGACGCGGAGCCAAAGCGAGAAGCCAGCGTCACGCCCGCCAGCGCCGCAAGGGCACTGACGATTACGAAGTTGACCATCTTGACGCGGTTGGCCTTGATGCCCGTCATGACCGCCGCTTTCTCGTTACCGCCCACGAAGTAGCTCTGGCGGAAGAAGCGGTGCCGCCGCAGCAGGATATCAAAGATGATGACCGCGATGATACACACAATTATTGGGTATTGAATACCAAGGACCGTCCCCTGTCCGAAGTTCAGAAACGACTGGGGCAGTCCCGTGACGCCCACGCCCTGAGACAGCAGCTGTGTGACGCCGCGAAAGGCGTTCATCGTGCCCAGCGTAACGATGAACGGGCTGATGTTCCACCGCGTGACCACAAAGCCGTTGATGAGGCCGCCCGCGACGCCCACCAGCAGGCCGATCAAAAACGCGACAGGCACCGGTATGCCGGAGCCGCCGTGGAACAGCTGGCAGGTGACCACGCCCGCCAGCGCCGCCATAGACCCCACCGAAAGGTCCATGCAGCCCGACGCGAGCAGCACCGTCATGCCGCACCCGATGAGCGCTGTGGACGAGAGTGCAAGCATGATGACGAGTATGTTCGCTCCGCTCAGATACTTGGCCTTGAACAGAAATACCACGAGAGCGAATACGATGATCATCGCTGTGAGCACGCTCTCCCTGAATGCAAATACTTTTCTGATTGAAAACTTCCCGTTTTTCATAAACGCTGTCCTCCTTATGCTTTGTGCCCGGTCGCGTAGGAGATCAGTATCTCCTCGGTCATCGCCTTGTTCTCCATGGAACACACCACCCGGCCGTCCTTCAATATCAGGATACTGTCGCTGATGCTGAGCACCTCGAGCAGGTCCGAAGAGATCACGATGATGCCGATCCCGGTGTCCGCAAGCGCACGCAGTATCGTATAGATTTCGGCCTTGGCTCCCACGTCCACGCCCTTGGTGGGTTCATCCACAATCAGCAGCCGGGGTTCAATGCCCAGCCACATGGAGAGCAGCACCTTTTGTTGGTTGCCGCCCGAAAGGTTGCGCAGCAGCTGCTTCTCGCCGGGGGTGGCAACATTGAATTTCTCGATGCACATCTTCGCGAACTCGCTCATCTGCTTCTCATTGAGAAAGCCGATTTTGTTCTGGAAGCTTTTAAGCTGCGTGACCGTGCAGTTGTCTTTAATCGAATTGGAGAGAAAAAGCCCGTCCAGCTTGCGGTTCTCGGACGCATAGGCGATACCGTGCCGCTTGGCGTCGGCCACATCGCGAATATGCACCTTTTTGCCCTCCAGCCATACCTCGCCTCCCACCGCTTTGTCGAGGCCGAATATGCATTTGGCCACTTCGCTACGCCCCGCGCCAATGAGGCCGGACATTCCGACGATCTCTCCCGCACACACCTTGAATGAGACGTCACGGAAATAGTAGCGGTGCGTCAGCTTTTTGACTTCCAGTATGGTACGCCCGTAGTCGATACTGCGGCTGCGGTCGATATGCTCGTACTTTACCTGTCGGCCCACCATCAGGCCAACCAACCTGCCCTCGTCCACCTCGGCCACGTCCAGCGTGTCGATCACCTTGCCGTCGCGCAGAACCGTCACCCGGTCCGCCACCTCGAACAGCTCGGACAGGTGGTGCGATATATAAATGATGGAGATGCCGTGCTTTTTCAACTCCCGGATGTTGTTGAACAGCTGTACCGTTTCCGTCTGTGTCAGCGAAGACGTGGGCTCGTCAAGAATCAGCACCTTGGGATCGTGCGATACCGCCTTCATGATCTCCACCATCTGCTGTTTGGCAATGGTCAGGTGCTTCACCGGCATCGCGGGATCGATGTCCTCGTGAAATATATCGATGATCTGCTGTGCGTGTGCATAGAGCTCTTTTTTCCTCAAAAAACCCGCTCTCGTGGGCTGCCGGTTCGGAAAGATGTTCTCCGCTACCGTCAGCTCGGACGTCAGCGACAGCTCCTGAAACACAATCCCGATGCCCAGATGCAGCGCGTGCATGGGGTCGTGGATCTTGATGGGCTGCCCATCCAGCAGGATCTGGCCCGCGTCCGCCTTATAGACGCCATTCAGTATTTGCATCAGCGTCGATTTCCCCGCACCGTTTTCGCCCACCAGCGCGTGCACCTCTCCCCTGCGCAGCGTAAAGCTGACGTTGTCGAGTGCGCGCACCCCGGGGAACTGCTTGGTGATACCCTGTGTTTCCAGTATCACATTTTCCGTCATGCTGTACCTCCCCCTGAAATCATTGCTGAGGGCTGCACGTGAGTACAGTCCCTCAGTTTATGATAATCCTGTCTACGAGGGCGCCGCCCTCGCGCTCCCGTCCAAGGGACCAGTCCCTTGGAAATCCCACTATCCGCGAAACGCCCTGTACAGGGCGTTTCGCCCGATGGGATTCTTAAGGGGCAATGCCCCTTAAGCGGTGGTTTGGAGGCAGAGCCTCCATAATATCCTGTGAGGCCTCCTGCCTGTGCTTTGCGTCAGCCGGAGCTGCGCATAAAGTATTGCGCGTTGCTATTATCCACCCAGACCACGCCGGTGTTGATGGACGCCGGAGCCGCCACCACGCCCGCAGCTGCGTTGTCGGTGGAAATTTCCACCTCAGCATGGTTCATCGTATAGAGAATCTCCAGCGCGTACAGCGGCATCAGCGCGGTGTTCTGCACGAGCGTGCCGTAGATGTTGCCGTCTACGATGCCCTGCAGCACAGACTGATCCCTGTCCATCGCAACGATCTTGATCTGACCCGCTTTGCCTGCTTCGGCAACAGCTGTGGCAGTGGAAGCGCCGCCCGTGGCGTCCGTGCAGCCAATGCCTGCGAGATCCGGGTACTCTTGCAGGATCGCGGAAACGACCGCAGCGCCCGTGGTGGGATCAGCCTTGTCGTCACCGATCTGCACGAGCTCGATGTCGGGATACTGTTCCAGCGCAGCCGTATAGCCCGATAGGCGCGCCTGATGAAGCTCCGCGTCTACAACGGTCATGATCGCAACCTGGCCTTTGCCGCCGATGGCTTCCGCCAGCTTCGTGCCGCCGAGGAATCCTGCGTCATAGCTGCCCGTGCCTACGAAGGAAGTGCGGTTGGAGTCCGCAAGGTCGCCATCCACCAGCACCACGTGAATGCCCGCCTGCTCAGCCTTGTTGATGACTGCCGTCAGCGTAGCATCTGCGCCGAACGCGATGATGCCCGCGGGCTGTTCCGCAATCGCCTGTTCAAACGCGTCGACCATGGCGGCATAATCGCCGTCCGCCGGGCCGGTGTATTTGGTCTGTACGCCCAGCATCTTGCCCGCAGCCTCGAGGCCGATCTTGTGGTCATAGAAATACTCCAGATCGCCGAAGCAGTAAACGCCGATGTAGAGCTCGTCCGAGGTATCCACCTTGGCCGTGTCCGCAGCAGCCGGTTTTTCCGCGCACCCCGCGAACATTGCGACCAGCATTACCGCCGCGATAAGCACAACCGCCAGTGTTTTCAGTGTCTTCATCGTTTTCCTCCTCATTATTTTTTGATCCAAATGGATCCATGGCTTTGTTAACATTCTATCAGCGGCGGAAAAACGACAGAATGATCAGATCGGGTGCGATACCATAACAGAAATGCGCTGAAATTCAGCACTTTGTACATAAAGGTTTTTCATCCGTTTTGTTAAATCAAATCATAAAAAAATGCCGCAGCCTACTGTCATAACGCGGCATTTGGGAAATACGGTTTCATTTCCGATGCATTGAAGGGAAAAATCGTTATACTCTAAGCGCGTATAATCGCGCACGGGTAAAAATCGTTCATGCGGAAGACAAAATCGTTACTGTTGCGGAGTGTCCCGGTATTCGGAGATGGTCTGCCCGGTAATCTTCTTGAAGTTCTTGCTGAAATAATTATAGTTGTTATACCCTACGGTCCTGCACACCTCGTATGCCAGCCATCCGGGCGTACCCAGCAGCTTTCGGGCATTGTAGATGCGCACCATGTTGACATAGTCGATCAGACTGAGGCCGGTTTCAATTTTAAAGAGCCGGCTTAAATAGCTGGGGCTGTAGCCAAACTCCCTGGCGACCGTATCCAGCCCGAGGCCGCAGTCGGAATAATGGCTGTTGATGTAGCGCACGATCCGCTGAATCACTTCGCTGCAAGCGCCGGTATCGATGATATTTGTCTGCCGGTCGATGATGGACGCGACGCAGTCCAGCACCATCCGGTGGATAACGTCAAGGAAAGCAGCGTCGAGGATCCTTTTGTTCAGGCTTTCGCCCTCCGTTAGACCGGGCATCTCACTGCCGAATTTGAGCGTCATCAGGTCCACAAACGACACGTACATCAGCCTTACCTGTATCTCCGTCATTTGCGCGTCCTTCTTCAGCCGGTTGTATAGGGCGGTCAGCTCATCGGTCAGCGATGCGGTGCATTTCTCCAGCAGCTGGGACGCAATCTTCTGGCGCAGCTCCGTAATCTGGTCGGAGGCCGCGTCGGGCTTGGGCTGTACGTACCGGATGGTTTTGCCCGTACCTTCGAAGAACCGCCGCGCCAGTGCCGTTTCCGCCTGCACCCGCAGCTTGCGCGCATCGCGCAGCCTCCCCCGGTCGCTGATCCCCACCGAGAGACTCACTTCCGCGGCCTGCCGCATGCGTTTGACGAACATCGATTCAACTTCCGGTTCATACAGAAGGTACAACACCCCTTCCTGCTCGCACCAGGGCGCGCCCAGTGCCTTCACCTCCAAAGCCCACGCGCTGTTCGGCGCATCGGGCACGCAGCAGATCACCACGCCGCTTTTAGGCTTGCCTTCCTCCGCCGGGGCCTCGCCCTTGAACAGCAGCGGGTAGATGCCGCCGTCCCGCCCGGCAACCTTTTGCTCGCAGGCAAAACGCAGCTTCTGCAGCACAGCCGCCATGGACTGTTCGTCGATCTCATGCTTGGCGATATAATCCTGCGCCCCAAACAGAAACGCCTTTTTCACATAGTCAAAATCCTGATAGGAGCTCAGCACCACGGATTTGATGTGCGGGTAATACGCCATGAGCCATTTTAGCAGCTCAATGCCGTCCACCTTGGGCATCCGGATGTCGACGAAGACCACATCGACCGGGTTGCTCTTGATGAACTCCTGGGCGGCCTGTCCATTGCTGACCTCGCCCGCCAGCTCTACGTCCGCATAGCCCTCCAGCAGGCTGATAATGCCGCGGCGTACCAGCGGCTCGTCGTCAGCGATCAGTATCTTCATTAGGCATATCCTCCGGTATCGCGGGAATCACCACGGTGACGCAGGTGCCCGCTCCCTTTTCGCTGTGGATGCTGATCCCATACTGGGCTCCAAAATAGCGCTTGATGCGCTGGTTCACGTTATAGATACCGATGCTCGTAAAGCTGCTCTTGGCAATATTGTCAGCCAGTATGTTTTCGATCATGACGCGGCTCATGCCCGAACCGTTGTCCTGTATGGTGGATACGATGATATCCTGCTGCTTCTCGATGCGGATGGACAGGCGCGCGTCCTCCGCGTTCATGTCGAGGCCGTGGAATATTGCGTTCTCCACGATGGGCTGCAGGATGAATTTGAGCGTCTTGTAGTTCTCCACGCCTTCCTCCACCTCAAAACCCACCTTAAACTTGTCGTCGTAGCGCAACAGCTGCACGGTGATGTAGTCGCGCAGCTGGCCGATCTCATCCCGGATCGTCTGGTAGGGCTGGCCCATGCGGATGGAGGATTTGAGCAGGTTGATGAGCGCGCCCGTGACCTCCTCGATGCGCTTGCTGCCCTCCATGTGCGCCGTCCATTTGAGCGAGCTGAGCGTGTTGTAGATAAAGTGCGGGTTGATCTGCGCCTGCAGGATCTCCATCTCCTGCTCCTGCTGCTTCTTCATGTTGAGATTGATCTGGCGGATGAGGTCATTGATGGTGCTGACGAAGCTGTTGTATTCGTCCTTGATGAGTCCGCGGGCGGGCGGGCCGGAGATCGCGTATTCCCTGCCCGGTTCGCCGTTCTTGACCTCGTCGATAATCTGCTCCATGCTCTTGATGGGCCGGGAGATTACACGGGATATCGTGTAGGACAGAAATATCATCGCGGGCACCATCGCGGCTGCCAGTATGATCAGCATCGTGATAAAATCGTTGGTATCCTTCATGAGCTGCGCGGAATCCGTGAACGCCAGCACCCACCAGCCCGTTTCGATATTCTGCTGTGCGGATATCAGCACGTGTTTTCCCCCGACGGTCCTCTCCTCCAGCTCGTCCGAATAGTCGCCGCCAAGGGTCTTGAGTACGTCATCCACATTCCAGGGGAAGTCGCCTTTGCTGGCCAGTACGGTATCCCCCTTGGCCAGAACGAGTGAGGTGGCGTCCACATCGGAAGTGGAGAGTGCGCTGCCCAATACGGAAGACGCGAGGTTGAACTGCAGCACATAACGCTGCTCCCCCAGTTCCAGGCCTTCCACATATGAAACCATGTTCTCTGTTTTGTGCACGGACTGCAGGTCAACGTATTGCGTCAGTATGACCGGGCCCCGCCCCGCACGCGCGGTATGATACCAGCTCTCGTTTTTTGGAGAGAAGTCCCGGTCGACCGCATCCTTGAAGTTTACGCAATAGGACTTGTCCGAAGGCAGATAAAGATACAGCGATACGATATCCGGGTTCTGAATGATGATGTCGCTGAGCCGGTTGTATATCGCGTCGGTGTCCTTGTAATAATCGATGCCGTCCTCCAGCGTATCCACATTCGTCAGCCACTGGCTGAAATCCTTATCGGCCTCCAGCGCAAGCACCGTGCCTTTAAGCTTGTCGAAGATGTCGCTGACACGCTGACTGGAAGTTGTCAGTCGTTCATCATTGTATTGATACGCGTTCTTTTTAAGCACGAACGAAAAGTTGGTCAGGGAAACGTATCCGAAAATAATGACGGGCAGCACAAACACCACCAGGAATATCGCCAGCAGCTTGTATTGAAGACTGATCCTTTTGCGCGGCTTGTTCATCGTCAGTTTCTGATAAACTCCTCATAGTTTTCTCTGGTAACCACAAAAACGCCGGTATCGATGTATACGGGCACGCCCGTGATGCCTGCCGCTTCCTTGTCGGATACGATCGGCACGGCTGGATGGTTGTAGTCATACAGGATGCGCAGCGCATAGTAAGGCATCAGCGCGGTCTGCTGCACGAGCGTCGCATCAATTACACCCTGACCGATCTTCTCAAGCACATAGCTGCTGCGGTCCATGGCCACGATGGTGATCTTGCCGACGTTTCCTGTTTCCTCCACGGCGATAGCCGCTGCGCTGCCGCCAAAATAGTCGGTACAGACGATCGCGTCCAGCTCTGGATTATTCTGAATCGCGTTCATCGCACCCGCGTATGCGTCGTCCGGATTGGCGCTGGTATCTTCAACCGCCACGACCGAGATGCCCGGGTACTGGTCGAGTATGTTCCGGTAGCCCTGCGTGCGCTCGCGGTGCAGGTCGACATTGGGTTCGGTAAGTATCGCCACCTCGCCCGCTTCGCCCATCAAGCTGATCAGTTCCTTGGCACCCGTTTCGCCCGCGGCCTCGTTGTTGGTCCCGACAAACGCGATTCGCTTGCTGTCCTTGATGTCCCCGTCCACCGTGACAACCGGGATCCCCGCGTCCGCAGCGGTATCGATCATATCGCGCAGGCTGTCGCTTGCGCCGAAGACAACGATCCCGGACGCCTGCTGCGATATCGCGTAAAGGAAGCAGTCCTTCATGGCCTCGATGTTGTTCTCATCCGGGCCGATGTATTCGGTCTCCACGCCCAGTTCCTCGCCCGCACGGATGAATCCCATTTTATGATCGGTAAAGTAATCATATCCCGCCATGGAGTATATGGCGATATATTTTTCACCGGAGTTGTTTTCGGTCGGAGCCGTCGAAGCGGATGCTTCGGGCGCTTCGGTCATCTGCGTGCATGCGGCAAGAAGCAATACTGTGCTGATAAGCACTGCAATTCCCTTTTTCATTTGTTCACCGTTAAATTCTGATTAGTAGCTTAATAATATGAGTTTTGCAGAGAAATAGCAACCATGAATGTGCTTATGCAGTTTAACACCATCCTTCAGGTTTGCTGATACCCATTGAACTGCGGCTTGTACAATGTAAGTTAATTTTTAAAGCGGTTTGCAAAGCCGGCTCTGAAGTGAATAATATCCTGCATTAAATATAAAAGCCCTTGAAACGGATGTTTCAGGGGCTTCTTTGCTTTGGTGACCCACCGGAGATTCGAACTCCGGACACCTTGATTAAAAGTCAAGTGCTCTACCGCCTGAGCTAGTGGGTCATACGGATGGTCTGTCGCAGCACGTGCCGTCCAAACCATGCCGTACGATTATAGCATAGCACTTTTTGAATTGTAAAGGACGAGTTTTAAATATTTCGCATGTTTTATCAACCATCACAAATTCATTTCGTTCCGTGATGGTATCGAGTCCGCGGCGCCGGAACGGGTAACTGAAATGGCGCTGGCAGCGGTGGCAATCTCTAGTGAGCATCTTGCTTCAAAGCCCGAAAGCGCACCCATCAGATAGTATCCGGTGAACGTATCACCGGCAGCAGTAGTGTCCAACGGAACCACTTTCTGCGCCGGAACATGGAAGACACCTTCCCGCCCTGCATAGATGCTGCCCTGTACTCCCAGCGTCAGAATGATATCCGTGCCGCTGTGTCTATCATGCAGACTGCGGGCTATGGTTTCAAAGTCCGTTTCACCGCTGAGCTGCGCACCCTCAATCTCATTGACAAAAAGCCACGTCACCTTGGACAGCGGATACTCCTTTACCGCTTCGGAAAACGGCGCGGCATTAAGCGCCACGCGCATTCCCTTGCCGGCTGCTTTGTCGATGATCTCTCCCACCATGTTTGTCTCGTTCTGCAGCATCACCACATCGCCCGCGTCAAAGCGGCCCAACACCTCATCCACAAAATCCGGCGTCAGGATCGCGTTGGTACCCGGATAAAGCAGGATGCAGTTCTGCCCCGCATCGTTTACCTGGATAACGGCATGGCCGCAGCTTTGCGGAACCTCCAGCAGGAACTCTGTATTCACACCGCAGGACGCAAGCTTCTCTTTGAGGAAGCATCCCTCCGTGCCGATAAAGCCGGCGTGGAAGGTCTGAATTCCGGCCTTTGCGCACGCAATGGACTGATTCAGCCCCTTGCCGCCGCAGAATATCTCTCTGCTAAGCGCAGGTTTGGTTTCACCGGGACGCAAAAATTCGTCCACGCGATACACATAGTCGATATTGAGTGAGCCAAAGTTGACAATCTTCATTCGCATCTCCATTGTTGTATTATCTAAGCTGCATGCTCGAATGGAATTATTGTTGTTCAGAAAGCGTATTGGCTTACGGCTGGTTACGGTTTCAGCGCGCTGCGGATAAAGCACATTATGCTCTGCTCGACTGACGCCGGGTCGTCCAGCTTCTCCCCGCCCAGAAAGATTCGCATCCTGTCCTTGAAGTAATCCACCGCGAACGAGAACTGGTACATCATCAGCATGTTGTCGATAAAAAAGGCCGCCGTGCGCTCGTCCACTTTGGGCGAAATCTGTCCTGCTTTCTTCGCTGTACTGATCACATCGCAGTACATGCGCACCGTGATGGTCTCCAGCGTATTGGAAAGTCGCGACGCCATCTGCGACAGCCCCTGTGTCGTGAGGTCGAGATAAATCTGGTTCAGTTCGGGGTACTTCAGCGCATACTCGCGCGACGCGGATAGCAGTTCCGCCAACAGCTCAAAAACGTCCGTATGCTTATTCCGTGCTTCATTGAGCACAGCCTCCAGCAAAGTGTACGCGCTGCCCACGACCGCGAGGAACAGGTCTTCCTTGGAGGCAAAGTAGCTGTACATCGCGCCGATGCTGATGCCCGCCTTTTTGGCGATGTCGTTGATGTTGGTGGCGCTGTAACCGCGTGCGGCAAACTCCGATACCGCAACGTCGATTACGCGCTGACGGCGCTCCGCCGTGGTCTTGTCGAACGTGTCCTTGTGGAAACGCATTTCCGGCTTTTTCTTCGCCGTTTTCTCCGCCACTTTTTCGCCCCCTATCTGCATTATGGTTCCATATTACCTTCGCGCCGCGTGCTGTGTCAATACCGTCCACAGCGCACAAAAGCACGGCCCGGATATGCCGCAGGCCGTGCTTTCTGTCTCCCCCCTTTACGCCTTGAGCGTATTAAACGCCTCATCTGCCACTTCGAGCGTATGGCGCAGGTCCTCGTCCGTCAGGGCATAGTTGACGAAGTGGTTGTGGTGATTGGTAAAGTATATCCCGCGCTTCACGCACTCGGCGATCCAGCGCTGGTGCAGCACAAGCGACGGATCGTCCGCGAGACGCAGGTAGAACATCGACGGCGCGCCGGAGACGATCAATGTGTAGCCGTGCGATTTAGCGAGCGCGACCAGCCCGTCCGTCAGCTTTTTGCCGTAATCCAGCAACACCTGCGGCCCGCCGAGCTTTTTCATTTTGGCGATGCAGGCGATACCCGCTGCAAAGTGCGCGGCAGACATCCAGTAGCTGCCCGTGTAAAACACGTCCGTCGCAGCGCCTTTCAGCGCCTCTGTGCCGCACAATGCTGAAACGCTCCAGCCGTTGGCGATGGCCTTACAGAAGCAGATGAGGTCGGCCTTGAACCCGAAGTAGTGGTCGGAGCCCGCAAGGTCAAGCCGAAAGCCGCAGCGCACGTCGTCGATGGCAAGCACGATACCGTTATCCGTGCAGAGCTTTCTGATCTGCTGCCAGTAGCCCTCTGCGGGCATCTCGTTCTCCGCGAAGTTGCCGTGCCAATATGGCGTGGACAGGAAGCACGCGATCTCGCCCGGATGCTCTTTGATCAGTGCTTCCACCTGCTCCGGGTGGTTCCAGTCCACATACAGGATGTTGGCCAGATCATCCGGGATGACGCCGCCGCAGCCCACGCCCTGCGCCCAGGGCGCGACGCCATGGTAGTTGCCCCGCACCAGAATGACCTTTTTGCGGTCCGTGGCTGCCCGCGCAACCATCAGCGCAAAGGAGGTTGCGTCGCCGCCGTTCTTCATGAAGAATGCCCAGTCCGCCATGGCCACAGTATCCACCATGACCTCAGCAAACTCCACGAGCTTGGCCGAGGGCGCGGTCACGCAATTGCCGATCCGAAGCTGTTCGATTCCCGCGTCATCTACGTCCTTGTCTCCATAGCCCAGTATGTTCGGCCCATAGGCGCACATATAGTCGATAAAACGGTTGCCGTCCACGTCCCAGAAGTAAGTCCCTTCCGCGCGCTCCGAGAAGAACGGGAACGCCTCAGTGGGGATAAAACAGCCGTTGGCCGGTCCCTGATGGCCGTATACGCCGCCCGGTATCACCTGCGCGGCCCGTTCGAACAGCGCCCGGCTTTTTGTATATTGATACGTCTGCATGGTATTCCTCCCTCGTTATTTCAGGTATGCGCCGAGCAGCGGCACGAGATGCTCCACGGACATCATCACCGGAATGTAGCCGCTCATGCGCACACCGCCCAGACCGATCGCCGTGAGAAAATCGGTGCGGCCGTTCAGCACATCCCCCACCTCGCCGATATCCGAAAACTTCAGGTACATCTCCGGGGTGCCGTCCGATTCCTTCAGAATACGCATGATCGCTTTGCCCACCTTCATTCGCACTGCATGCTCCGTCCCGTCGATGGATACACAGATCTGCCCGTTAGCGGCCTTTTTTATAACCTGGGCACCGATGGGATCATGCATGCCGATCTCCGGCAGCGCGTTGAACGCAGTATAGAAGGTCAGCAGCGTGCTGATCTCTTTAAACTTCTCGTCCTGCGCCGCGTTTGGATCGGGCCGCAGGTAATAAGCCAGCCGCTCCGAAAGCTTCCCGAAGTCCTTCAGCAGGAAGTTCAGCTTGGTGAAGCCTTTGAGTATCGTCGGCATGCCGTTGCCGTCCATCAGGGCGTTAAACTTCTCCGGTGACGAGAAATACAGCTTGATGTCCGCGTTCCCTTTGCCGTCCTCGAAGCTGCACTGGCCATGATCGAACCTGAGCCGTGCTGCCGGGCCGTTTTTGACGCTGAACTGCACGGTGATATCCGCATCCTTGACGATATCCGCCGCCTGTGCATCCATGCTGCACAGATAGGTGAGCGAGCGCAGCACCCCTTTCATGTTGATGCACGCCTTTGCCATGGGATCTGTCATGTTCCCCCTCCTTTACATTATAATCATAAGCTTTTCGCTTTGTGGGACTGGCTTTTTCCGCTATACGGCTGCTGTAAGCATTGCCTTGCACGCTTTGGGCTCCAAAAAGCACGCGCTGTCCATATCCTTCAGCGCGGGATGCGCAAGGTGGCCCCGGTAAGTGTTAAGACCGGCGAGCAGCGCGGGATCAGAGAGCATCGCTTTCTCCGCGCCGTGGTTTGCGATCTCCAGCAGGTATGGCAGCGTAACGCCGGTCAGCGCGTAGGTGGAGGTGCGCGGCGCTGCGCCCGGCATGTTGGCCACCGAGTAGTGGATGACGCCGAACTTCTCGTAACAAGGATGGTCGTGTGTGGTCACGCGGTCGATGGTCTCTATAGAGCCGCCCTGATCGATGGCCACGTCCACGATGACCGCGCCTTTCTTCATGGACTTCACCATTTCCGTCGTGACGGTACGGGGTGCCTTGGCGCCTGTGACAAGCACAGCACCGATCAACAGGTCGGCTTTTTTCACCAGCTCCGCCACGCCGTAGCGGCTGTACTTGAAGGTGCTGACCCGTCCGTTAAATAAATCGTCGAGGTATTCAAGCCGCGTAGCGTTGATGTCCGCCACCGTGACATGTGCACCCATGCCGATGGCGATCTTGGCCGCGTTGGTGCCCACGGTGCCTCCGCCGATGATCAACACCTCGGCAGGCAGCACGCCCGGCACGCCGGAAAGCAGGATGCCCTCGCCGCCATTGTACCTCAGCAGCATCTCTGCGCCGACCTGCACCGACATGCGCCCCGCCACCTCACTCATAGGCTTTAAGAGCGGCAGCGAACGATCGGGCAGCTGCACGGTTTCGTAGGCGATGCCTGTAACCTTGCGACCCAGCAGTGCGCTTGTCAGTTCCGGGTTCGGCGCGAGGTGCAGGTAGGTGAACAGCGTCTGCCCTTCACGCAGCAGGCCGTACTCGCTCTCCAGCGGTTCCTTCACCTTGGCGATCACGTCCGCCCGGTTGAAGACCTCTGCCGCAGCGGACAAAATCTGCGCGCCAGAATGCACGTATTCCTCATCCGTGATGCCGCTGCCTTCCCCCGCGCCTGCTTCGATGAATACGGTATGCCCTGCATGCACCAATGCGTCCGTACCGGCGGGCGTTAAGGCAACCCGATTTTCATTATTCTTGATTTCTCTGGGAACGCCAATAATCATATTACCCCTCTTTTCTGTAATACAGCGTTGATCGGTCTTATGGATTAAATGGGTTCATCGGCTGCGCTGCCGTCGTTTGAAGCTTGAACGTACTGCACTGGCAGCGGATACCGCCCATACAGTATATGCAAAGGTTTATCGAGTGAGTACTCGTTCTATCTGGAATCATAATATAGAATCCGGTTTCTGTCAATACGGGATTAAAGAAGCATACAGAAAATAAACAAGCCCCCGGGATTATCACTCCGAAGGCTTGCTGAATTTGTTTATTGCTTTTTCAGGTCTCCCGTATCTTTCCCCACACATACCCGGCAAGGTACAGCGAGCCACATATGAGTAACAGCGCGCCGTGTTCCCGCGCGTACTCTCCCGCTATCGCATAGGCCCGATCCGGGTCTTCCTCGGCTATGCAGTCGGTGTGTCCGGCAAACAGCCCCTGCAAAGTCGCAGTATCCATCCCCCGTGCATCCTCCACGCGCGTAACAAACGCCTTGCCGCACCGCGGGCCAAGCTGCCTCACCATACCCGTATAGTCCTTGTTACGCATGCACGCGAACAGCAGCGTAATCTCCCTGTCCGCAAAATATGTGTCCAGCGTTTTCAGCAATGCGTCCATGGCGGGGACGTTGTGCGCACCGTCCAGCAGCATGTCCGGCTCTCCCGGCACGTACTGCGTGCGGCACGGCACCACCGCTTCCTTCAGGCCATTTTCAATGGCGGCCTGCGGCATGCCCAGCGTCTGCGCGGTCAGAACCGCCACAGCCGCATTGACAGGCTGCATCGCGCCGATCATGCGGATATCATACCGTTTATCCCGAAACGCCACTGCCTGCCCGGATACCGCGGCGTGATCCGCCTGAGCGCCTGCTGCGAACTGCAGGGTACAGCCCAGCCGTTCACAGGTGCTGCGGATCATATCAGCCACCAAAGTTTGCTGTGGCGCGGATATCACTGGCACTCCCGGCTTGATGATGCCGCACTTCTCGGCAGCGATCTGTTCCAGCCTGTCCCCCAGCACATCGGTATGGTCGATTCCAATAGATGTCAGCACGGTCGCTTCAGGGCTGAGCGCGTTTGTCGGGTCCAACCGCCCGCCAAGGCCGGTCTCCATCACGGCGTACTCCGCGCTGTTCTTCTCAAACCACAGCAGCGCCGCTGCGGTCTGCTGTGCGAACAGCGTATCGTTCACCGCGAAGTGCCGCTCTGCTGCTTCCGCCATCGTTGCGTCATACTCCGCTTGCGGGATATCGTGCCCGTTTAAGCGGATGCGCTCCGTCACCGAAACGAGATGCGGCGAGGTAAAGCATCCGGTGCTCTTCCCCGCCGCCATCAGTATTCTGAAGATATACTCGGACACCGAGCCTTTGCCGTTGGTGCCCGCGATGTGGATAAACTTCATTGCAGCTGTATCCGCCTCTGTTCTGCCGCCGCAAGCTGTTCACGGTAGTTCTCCAGCTTGTCACGCTCCTGCTGCACCACCTCAGCGGGTGCTTTGCCCGTGAAGCCCGGATTGTTCAGCTTGCCCTCCGCGCGTGCGATCTCGCCCTGCAGACGCTTCTCCTCTGCCATAAGGCGCGTGACTTCCTTCTCAATATCAATCAGGTCGCCCAGCGGCATGAAGGCTTCCGCGCCTGTGCCGATGACCGATACGGCATTCGCGGGAGCTTCCGTTTTGTCCGATATCCAGACGATCTCCGAAACCGACGCCAGCCGTTCGATATACTGCGCGCACATCTCGTAATCGGCCTTCGTATCCTCCGATGCCAGCAACAGCAGCTTGGCCCTCCGGTTTGCCGGCACGTTCATTTCGGCGCGTATATTGCGGATGCCGCGGATCATCTCCATCACGGCTTCCATCGCCTTCTCCTCGGCCTTGTATTTCTTGCCCGCCTTGGGCCACGCCGACAGCATGATGCTGCCCTCCGTGCCCGGCATGGTTTGGTAAATCTCCTCCGTGATGAACGGCATGAACGGATGCAGCAGCTTTAAGGTGTCCTTCATCACCGCGTTCAGCACCGATACCGCTGTGTCCTTCTGCGTTTCATCATTAAAGCGCGGCTTCGCCATCTCGATGTACCAATCGCAGTACTCGCTCCAGAGGAAGTCATACAGCGTCTGCGCCGCCATGCCCAGCTCAAAGCGGTCGATCATCGACGTGACGGTTTTAACCGTCTCGGACAGCCGCGACAATATCCACTTGTCCGCGATATCCAGCTTGCTTTCGTCGATCGGCTGCACCGTATCGCCCGTGTTCATCAGCACAAAGCGCGCCGCGTTCCATATCTTGTTGGCAAAGTTGCGCGCCGCCAGCACCTTGTCGGTAGAAAAGCGCAGGTCGCCGCCGATGCGTACGCCCGTCGCGAGGCTGAAGCGCAGCGCGTCCGCGCCGTACTCTTCGATGACCTCCAACGGGTCGATGCCGTTACCCAGCGACTTGCTCATTTTGCGTCCCTGTGCGTCGCGCACGAGACCGTGGATGCTCACAAAGTCAAACGGCTTTTGGCCCATGCACTCAAAGCCGGACATGATCATGCGCGCCACCCAGAAGAAAATGATATCGTAGCCCGTCACCAGCACGTTCGTCGGATAGAAGTATTCAAGATCGGGCGTCTTATCCGGCCAGCCCAATGTCGAAAACGGCCAAAGACCGCTGGAAAACCAGGTATCCAGCACGTCCTCGTCCTGCGAGATGTGCGTGCCGCTGCACTTGGGACATCTGTCCGGCATCTCCATCGCCACGGTCATTTCGCCGCAGTCCGCGCAGTAGTACGCCGGTATGCGGTGGCCCCACCACAGCTGGCGCGAGATGCACCAGTCGCGGATGTTCTCCATCCAGTTGAAGTAGATCGCTTCGCTGCGCTTGGGCACAAACTTGATGTCGCCATTGCGTACCGCTTCGATGGCGGGCTCGGCCAGCGGCTTCATCGACACGAACCACTGCCGCGAAACGAGCGGCTCCACCACGCTGCTGCAGCGGTAGCACTCTCCCACGTTATGCTTGTAATCCTCGATCTTGACGAGCAGCCCCAGCGCCTGCAGCTCCTCCACAATACCATTGCGCGCTTCGTCGCGATACTGCCCAGCGTATTTGCCGCCGTTTTCATTGATATAGCCGCGGTCGTCCTGCACGCGGATGATGGGCAGGTTGTGCCGCATGCCCACTTCAAAGTCGTTCGGGTCGTGTGCGGGCGTAATCTTCACCGCGCCGGTGCCAAATTCGCTCTCCACGTAATCGTCCGCCACCACCGGAATGGGCCGGTCCATGATGGGCAGAATGACGTTCTTGCCCACGAGATGCTTGTAGCGCTCGTCGTTCGGGTTCACCGCCACTGCCGTATCGCCCAGCATCGTCTCCGGGCGCGTCGTGGCCACGACGATGCCCTCACCGCCGTCCTCCGCCGGGTAACGGATGTACCACAGGTGCGAAGCGTGCTCCGCGTATTCCACTTCAGCATCGGAAAGCGCCGTCTGGCATTCCGGACACCAGTTGATAATGCGTTCGCCGCGATAGATGAGACCTTTCTCATACAGCTTCACGAAGAACGTGTTGACCGCTTTGGAGCAGCCCTCGTCCATCGTAAAGCGCTCACGCGACCAGTCGCAGGACGAGCCCAGCTTTCTGAGCTGCTTCACGATACGGCCGCCATATTCCTTCTTCCATTCCCACGCGCGCTCCAGAAACCGGTCACGCCCCAGCTCCTCCTTGGTGGTGCCTTCCTCGCGCAGCTTGTCAACGATCTTGACCTCCGTCGCAATGCTAGCGTGGTCCGTACCCGGCAGCCACAGCGCCGCATAGCCCTGCATGCGCTTGGTGCGGATGATCGCGTCCTGCATCATGTTGTCCAGCGCGTGGCCCATGTGAAGCTGCCCCGTGATGTTCGGCGGCGGGATCACGATGGTGTACGGCTTTTTCTTCGGGTCAATCTCCGCACGAAAATAGCCCTTACCCTCCCATTCGTCGTAGAGCCGCTGCTCCACCTCTTGGGGTTCATACACCTTGGATAATTCTTTTGCGCACATCTGTGTGTCCTCCAAATCTATCGTTCAATACATTGTTTGTTACTACATCAGCCCATGTCATGCCACAAAAAGTCTAAGCATGTCATGCTGAGCACAGCGAAGCATCTTGCTGTATCCAGATCCTTCCTCGCTTTGCTCGTCAGGATGACATTATCCGCAGCTTTGCAAATAAAAATCCGTCCTGAAAACAGGACGGATTGTTCCGCGGTACCACCTGGCTTCAAGGCTTACGCCTTGCGCTTAATCCCGCTTAACGCGCGGCCCACGCCGACAGCTAATCTCATTCACCATCGGTGCTTGCAAAGCGACTTCAGACACTTCGTTGCGCAGGGCCCTTTCAGCCGGTGAAGCCCCTCTCTTTTGCGCCGTTTCGCGCCGTACTCCTCTTTGCTCATCGCATTTAGAAAATTATAATACAGCCGCAAGGTGCTGTCAACTACGACCCCGCTAAATGGCTGACCATTGAATAAACCGAAAATTACATTGATTAACCTTGGTTCTCCGTTAACAGTCGTCTGCCGCCTATGTCAGCAGCAGGCTGATGCATACGACTGCGATTGTAATTATCAGAATACCCAAGATCAATATCAATACAGACAGTCGCGCCAACCTCTTCATAGCAGCCTCTCTATTAATGAAGTATGCTGCGACCCTTGGATTATGTTATTCGAATTGGCCCGCATTCATCATTTTATTTATTACATCTCCTTCTGATAACGCGCCATGAAGATGAACGTGAGTATATGGTACACCAGAAACACCCCGATGACGCATAGCGTCGTCCACAGCGGCGCGTCGAAGAGCACCATAACGAACGCCAGCGCGATGGTAAACCACCGGGTAATGTCCGCGGATGCCGCCTTGGCTTTCGCGTTGATCATCACGTTGCGCTCATCCTTGCTTTCGATGTCCGCCTGCTTTGCCAGCTCCGGTTTTTTCTCCATCTGCCGGAGGACAGCGAGATTGGAAATGCTCATCCCTATCAAGCCCGCGCCGATACCCAGCATCACGCCCTGAATCGCTTTCTGCGCTTCCGTGCCGAACAAGAAGCTCAGTCCAATCAGCGCAATGCCCACGATCAACAGCGATATAAATATCCACTTCTTTTTTCTTGCCGTCATATCATTTCTCCTCCTCATAGATGAATACCTCTTCCACCTGCAGTCCAAAGTACCGCGCGATTTTAAACGCCAGCAGGATGGACGGATTGTACCGCCCGTTCTCCAGCGACCCGATTGTTTGGCGCGACACCTCCAGCGCCGCGGCCAGCTCCTCCTGACGGATGCCGCGATGCTTACGCAGTTCCTCCAGCCTGTTCTTCATGCACCCCTCCTACTATGGAAAGTTCGCTTTCCATTATAATATCGCGGCATGGCAAAAATGTCAAGCTCGCTTTCCATTTTTCGCGTTGATCATTTCGGAGTGCCGGTTTGCAACTTATACTTTTCAATAAATCGGGAGTGTAGTGTGTACAAAAGAATCCGCTAACAGTTCTAATGTATAACAATATAAAAGGAGTGTTTTGTGCGGATGCACCCCAACACTCCCTCCAGCATTTCTTTTAATATCTCAGAACGATCCATCCTTGAGATGGAAATCACAAGACCTATTCAATACTTCCCATACTCAGTATCATTAAGATCAATCACAGGGCTGTCTTCAAATTGATCTTCAGATTCCAGTATTGGGGCAATTGAAGTCTCAGGCTGCCCGGTGATGCTATATTCCCGTAACGTAAACTGCCTCACCATATCCTTCAGCAATTCCGCCTGGCTTGAAAGCTCTTCCGCCGCTGCTGCCGCTTCCTCGGACGTTGCCGAGTTGGTTTGCACGACCTGGCTCATCTGCTCAATACCACGATTGACCTGCGTAATCGCCGCTGCCTGCTCGTTGGATGCTGATGCGATATCCGCTACAAGCTGTGCCGCCTTTTCAACACTATCCACAATCTTTGAAAGTGCTGTTGCTGTTTCGTCAGCCATCCTGGTGCCCGCTGCAGTCTTTTTAATGGAGCCTTCTATCAGTTCCGTTGTCTGTTTTGCCGCATCCGCACTCTTTGCCGCAAGGTTTCGCACTTCCTCAGCGACCACTGCAAATCCCTTGCCATGCATACCTGCGCGCGCAGCTTCTACCGCTGCGTTGAGGGCGAGAATATTGGTCTGGAACGCGATATCATCGATTACCCTGATGATCTTGCTGATGTTTGCCGACGACTCGTTGATATCCTCCATCGCCCGCTGCATCGCCCGCATTTGTTCGGACCCCTGAGCAGCGTTGTTCTTTGCTTCGATCGTCAGTTTGTTGGCATTTCCCGCGTTAACCGCATTTTGACGTGTCTGCTCTGCTATCTGCGTTACGGAAGCAGTGAGTTCTTCAATAGATCCCGCTTGTTCCGTTGCGCCTTGCGAGATTTCCTGGCTTCCCGCAGATACCTGCTGCGTACCAGAAGTGACCTGTTCTGCAGCGGTATTAATGCCTGCCATGGTCTCATTCAATGAGTTTATAATATCGTTGATTGATTCCTTAACTCTAATAAAATCGCCCTGATATTCAGAGGAAATGCCGACATTGAGATTCCCGCCGGACATTTCCCCGAGCGTTTCGGATATCTCTCCAATTACGCGTTTAAGCTGATCGATCGTGGAATTCATCGAATCTTTGAAGCGGCCAAAATCGCCCTTATAATCCCCCTGAATACTTCTCTCGAGGTCGCCCAGCGACATTGCCTGCATCGAAGTCATCGCCTCTTTTATAGGCTCCACGATGGCATCCAATGTTCCGTTCATACCCTCTACGATTTTACGATATTCTCCTTCGTGCTTAGAGGCGTCCGCGCGAACGGAAAGATCACCCCTTGCAGCAGCTTCGGTCAGAATCTCCGCATCGGAGGTGAGGGCTTGCAGCGCCTTTATAATACCTCTCATGGATGCAAACAACTTTCCGATCTCATCCTTCTGTTCGAAAGCTGTTTTCGTGATATCAGTATCGCCCGACGCTACCTGGTCAGCAACCTCCGAAGCAAGCCTAATCGGTTTGCTGATCATTCTTGCTACGAATATACCAAGAACTATTGCACTTGCAACCGCAAGCGCAACAACGATTATCATAACCGTAATGATCCAATTCATCCTGGCTTGCTGATTGGCTTGTTCGGTATTCGCAGCCGCGGCATCACTCGAGACAGCTTTATAGATTGCGGTAGAGAGTGCGGAAACAGCCAAAGCGCAGTTGTTTGATGCGAGGAGTGTTTTCGCTTCGTCAAAATCCCCTTGTTTTCCAGCCTCTATCACTTCATCACGAGTCTCAACATAGCTGCCCATCGCCATCTGAATATCCTTGTATAATGCCAAGGATTCTTCTGTTGTACAAGTCTCCTTGAATTTCTCCAGGTTTTTCTGCAAGCTTGTATCCGATGTCGCAATGCCATTGGCAGCGGATTCCGTCTTTTCAAGGTCTTCATAGATAACGATATCGCGCAAAAGCGCGCGTTGCTTTTGAAATTCGCCTAATACGTACCCTAAATACCCCTGTGATTCGCCATAACTCGTAAAAATTTGATTGCTTCTCTTGTTCATATCTTCGAGCGATATAATTCCAAAAGCCCCTACACAGCCTGCTATAAGCGCAACAATTAAGAAACCAGTAATAAGCTTAGCCGATATCTTTAAATTCTTATACCATTTCATTATTCGGAGACTCCTTCTGTCTTTCTGTTGATGTTTCCTTGGATGCTTTTTTGACTAGCTCGATAGATTCAGACTCGTTCCTTACAACGTTCTATACAAAATAGTCAATCTTCGCTTTCTCTCATTTTTTATGGTTTCTTTTCGTCCAAATAGCGCTCCCTTCTTTTTTGTGCCGGATAGCGTCAGTATGTTGTATAAAACACTCTACTAATAATATCGTCACTAAACGTTGACATATTAGCATGACTTTTGTCACCCTGCTTACGCACTGGCTTTCTTCTTAAACTATTGAAGGCCATATTCATTTTAATACAAAGGTAGACAGTAAGTTTAATTGCCATTAAAAAATGCGCTATAATGAAACCGCGCATTTCCGTGCATCGATTGCGAGGACGATCCTATGCGATACTGGTACACTGCCAATATGAAAGGAGCTTTTGCGAATGGAATGGCTGGAGAGGCTTAATCAGGCAGTCGGATACATCGAAGACCATCTGGAAGGGGATATTGACTACGACGCTGCGGCGCACATCGCGTGCTGCAGTACGTTTCACTTCCAGCGGATGTTCTCGTACATCGCGGGCGTCCCGCTGTCGGAATACATCCGCCGACGGCGCATGACGTGCTCGGGGCTGGCCCTGCAGCGCAGCGAAGAAAAAGTGATCGATCTCGCGTTGCGCTACGGGTACGACTCCCCCACCGCGTTCACCCGCGCATTTACGGGAGTGCACGGCATGCCGCCGTCCGAAGCGCGCCGCGCCGGAGTCATGCTCAAGGCCTACCCTCGCATCAGTTTCCGCATTACGATCAAAGGAGACACAGAAATGAACTACCGTATCGAACACAGGGAAGCGTTTCGTATCGCGGGTGCCAAACGGCATTATTGTTTGGACGCGGAAGAAAGTATGGCGCAGGTGCCGCTATTCTGGGGTGAGGCCGCCGCAAACGGCACAATACAAACGCTCTGTACCCTGCCTGCTGCCGAGCCCTGCGGTATCCTCGGCGTATGCACCAATATGGTCGATAAGGATTTCGACTACTTCATCGCATGCGCAACGGACGCGCCATTACCGGAGGGCATGGAGGCCTGCACAGTGCCCGCCTGCACCTGGGCAATCTTCGAATGCATCGGGCCCATGCCGGACGCGATTCAAGACCTGCAGCGGCGCGTCATTGCCGAATGGCTACCCGCCTCAGGATATGAATACGCCGACGCACCCGACATCGAGGTCTACACGGAGGGCGACATGAACGCCACCGATTATCGCTGCGAGGTTTGGCTGCCCATCGTTAAAAAACCGTGACCCTTTAAGCGTGGTACGGAATCCGCATATGGTTAAAAAACGTACAAAAAAGCGGGGCTCCCTGTGCAGCCCCGCTTTCCCATTTTCACTGGCTTGCGTAATGTTATTGTCCTTCGCTCGCTGAGTTCTTTTGTTCGTCTTTTCCTGACGTGGCCATTTTCACGATGATGCTGGTAATCGGTATGGCGAAGAAGATGACCCAACAGACGCGCCATGCTCCCTCTACCAAAAAACCGATCAGCAGGAAGCCTATCGTGGCAAGCAACGAGACGATGCCCGTCACCATTCCCTGCACATCCTTCCTTCCCCGTACGATGCCCACGATCATAGACGTGACCGGTATCAGCAGAAACACCAGCCATGTGGGATGCCAGATCCCTTTGATTAAGCCAATCAGTAAAAACGCCACCGTACAGAGCAATGCCACCAGCCCAGTGATTGAATCTCCAACCGCTTTATTTCTGCTCATACAGCCCTCCTTATATATAAGGCATATGATCGCGCCTTATTTCTTTTTAAGCTCCTCGATCTCCTCTTCCACCTCTTCCGCACCTTCCGCGTAGAAGTGTTCCTCGTCAGGTGCAAGCTCCTTCAAAAGGCGCAGAAACTCACCCGCGTGCACGCGCTCCTCATTGGCAATATCCTCAAGCACGGCGATAGCCAGCTTGTTGCTGGTCGACTCCGCGAGCTGCATGTACATCTGGATCGCTTCATATTCAGCGGCCACCATAAAGCGAATGGCGCGCACCAGCTCGGCATCAGTCAACTTGCGGTCATTCTTAAGCCCGGAAAGGCCATTGCTAAATTCAGGCATTCAGTTTCTCCTTCGTTTTTCCTTATTATATCAGTTACTATACGGGGATGTAAACGACGACTGCGCCATATCCGAAATAAAAAAGAGCTTGCAGCCTCACATGGCGGCAAGCTCTTTCATTTGAATCGGGTTTCTTATTTGATTTCGCAGGTGGCGCCGACTTCCTTGAACTTCTCGACCATGGAAGCAGCTTCTTCCTTGGGAACGCCTTCTTTAACGGTGCTCGGAGCGCCATCAACGACGTCCTTAGCTTCCTTCAGGCCCAGGCCGGTCACTTCGCGGACAACCTTGATGACCTTAATCTTCTCGGGACCGACATCCTTCAGCACGACGTCGAACTCGGTCTTCTCTTCCTCAACCGGAGCAGCAGCGGCAGCAGCGGGGCCCGCAGCGGCAACCGCGACCGGAGCAGCGGCGCTCACGCCAAACTTGTCCTCAATGGCCTTAACGAGCTCGGAGAGCTCCAGCACAGTCATCTTCTCGATGGCTTCAAGCATTTCCTGAATGTTCATTTTAAAATCCTCCGTTTTAATCTTCAAATTTTTGTTGGCGTTGCTTACGCCTGTTTCTGATCGATTACCGCGTTCAGCGCGTAACCGAGCTTGCAGATGATGCCCGACAGCGAGCGCGCGAGACCGGAGATCGGCGCGTTCAGCGTTCCGGCCAGCTGTGCAATAAGCTGTTCTCTGGACGGCATCTGAGACAGTGCCTCTACACCCTTGACGTCGACGACTTTGGTACCCAGTACGCCGGATTTGATCTCGGTCTTCTTGACCTTCTTCACAAAATCCACGAGTACTTTAGCGGGCGCAACCGGATCATTATATCCGAACGCCACTGCCGTGGGGCCCGAAAGGTACTGATCCAGCCCCTTGATCTCCATCTGTTCCGCCGCGCGGATCAGCATCGAGTTCTTGATGACGTGGTATTCCACTCCTGCTGCGCGGAAATTGTTACGAAGTTCCGTAACTTCCGCCACGGTAAGCCCGCGGTAGTCGTAGAATATCATGCCCTGAGCACGCTGCATCTTGTCGACAACTTCCTGTACGACTTGCCTTTTCGCCTCTATGGCCTTTTCACTCAAACCTGTTTCACCTCCCGATTCAACAATGAGCAATTAAAAACCCTTCTTGCACGGAAAGCCGCGCAAAAAGGGTCTCTTTTTGTGTTATGGCTCTCCTCGACAGGACGCTTCGGGGAACGATGTTCCCGCCTGTTGTCTTCGGCAGACCGGGGTATTCAATTACCGTATCATTTTAACAGCGGCAGAGCCGCATGTCAACTAGATAAACCGCAGCGGGTTAACCTTGATGCCAGGGCCCATCGTGGACGAAACGACAACGCTCTTTAAGTACGTGCCTTTCGCAGCAGACGGCTTGGCCTTAACCACCGCTTCCATCAGCGCGGCGAGGTTCTCCTGCAGCTTTTCGCGGCCGAAGCTCTTCTTGCCGATGATGACGTGTACGATGGACGTCTTGTCCACACGGTACTCCACCTTACCGGCTTTGATATCCGCGATCGCCTTGGCGATTTCACGGGTAACCGTACCGGATTTCGGGTTCGGCATGAGGCCCTTAGGACCGAGCACGCGGCCGATCTTGCCGACCACGCCCATCATGTCGGGAGCCGCAACGCAGACGTCAAACTCAAACCAGTTTTCTTTCTGAATCTTCTCCACGAACTCGTCGCCGCCGACGTAATCCGCACCGGCATCCTCGGCTTCCTTTGCAAGGTCGCCCTTTGCAAAGACGAGCACGCGGACGGTTTTGCCCGTGCCGTGCGGCAGTACGATCGCGCCGCGGACCTGCTGGTCGGCATGGCGCGGGTCTACGCCCAGGCGGACGGAGACTTCGATAGTCTCGTCAAACTTGGCCTTGGCGGTATCCACGGCGATCTGCAGCGCGTCGCCCGGATCATACAGATTCGTCTTATCGAAAGCCTTCAGGCTCTCAAGATATTTCTTTCCTCTTTTCATACAATCCTCCCTGTGGTTTCACGGCTTAAAGCCTCCCACATTCTCCTCAGTCAACAACCTCGACGCCCATGCTTCTTGCAGTACCTGCAATCATACGAGCGGCGGCGTCGACGCTGGCTGCGTTGAGATCCGGCATTTTAAGCTCGCCGATTTCTCTGCACTGCGCCTTGGTGATCTTGCCAACCTTCTTGGAGCGCGGCTCTCCGCTGCCCTTCTCGAGGCCAATGGCCTTCTTGATGAGCACGGGTGCCGGCGGCGTCTTCATGATAAACGTGAACGTTCTGTCCGCGTACACCGTGATGACGACGGGGATGATGTAGCCCACCTGCTTGGCGGTCTTTTCGTTGAACTCCTTACAGAAGCCCATGATGTTGACGCCGTGCTGACCGAGGGCCGGGCCCACGGGCGGCGCAGGCGTCGCCTTGCCTGCAGGAATCTGCAGTTTGACGTAACCGGTGATCTTTTTCGCCATGGTTACTCCTCCTAAAGTATATTGTGGTACAAGCGGAAATCCGATACCGCCTCAGCGGCCTTTTCCTCCCACTTGCCGTAAAAAGGCTTTCGCCTTTTTAGATGCGTTTGATCTGTACGAAGTCGAGGTCCACAAGCGTGTCGCGTCCGAACATGGACACCACGACCTTGACCTTCTGCTTCTCTGCGTTGACCTCTCTGACCACGCCGACAAAGCTCTCCAGCGGCCCCGAGGTCACCATTACATTCTCGCCCACTTCGACATCGAGCCGGATCTGGACGTTCTCCACACCCATCGCGCGCACCTCTTTATCGGTGAGCGGGATCGGCTTGCTCCCCGGTCCGACAAAGCCGGTGACGCCGCGCGTGTTACGCACCACGTACCATGTTTCGTCGTCGAGGATCATCTTGACCATCACGTAGCCGGGGTACATCTTTTTCATGACGTGCTTCTTCTTGCCGTTCTTCATCTCGATGGTCTCTTCCATCGGGACCTTCACTTCAAGAATGACGTCTTCGAAGCCGCGGTTGATGATCGCCTTTTCAAGGTTTGCCTTCACCTTATTCTCGTAGCCGGAATAGGTGTGGACGACATACCAATAAGGCTTATCCGTCTTTTCCTGCTTGATGAATACGCCGACCGGGCCTTCCGGCTTCTTGTTCTGTTCGGTTGTTTCCATTTCCGCTTCAATCACGTCAACGGATTTGATTTCATCAGCCATAACTCAGCATCGCCGCTTCCGCCGCGATACGCCTCCTTATTACGGGGTCCCCAGAAAGCGAAGCTTTATGGGGTGGTATTACGGGGTCCCCAGAAACCGCAGTTTTCCGGGGTGAACTTACGGGGTCCCCAAAGGCATAACCTGTTGGGTTGTGCCTACTTAAACACCACGTTGTACAGGGCCTGGAATCCCTGATCAAACGCCCCGACGAGCACCGCGATCACAATAATGAACGCGAGGACCGCGCCGGTATATTTCATCAGGTCCTTAAATGTCGGCCATGTCACCTTTTTCAGTTCGGAATAAACGTCCTTGAAAAACCGGCCCGGGCTCTTGCGCTTTTTCCGGTTGGCAACCTTGGCGGCCTTCCTTTGCTGTTCCAGTTTCTCCTTGCGGTCATTTCCGAGTAACTTCGTCTTTGCCATTGCCCTCACATCCTAAATGTTTAATAGAATACCCAAAAGCAAGGGGGATTAACCTATTTGGTCTCCTTGTGCGCGGTATGTTTCTTGCAGAAACGGCAATACTTCTTCATCTCGAGTCTGTCCGGGTCATTCTTCTTGTTCTTCATCGTGTCATAATTTCTCTGCTTGCACTCGCTGCAAGCCAGCGTGATCTTGTTACGCATGGCCTATCTCCTTACTTTGTTCTCTGCGCAATCTAAAAAAGGCCTTGCGGCCTTTTACTTAGCACACCATCAAGTAATTTATCATACAGTGCATCAATTGTCAATGCCTTTTCGAAGCTTGCAGCCTACCGATTTATCCCTTTTTAAAAGCGGTTCTAAAACAGACTGCCGCCCGCCGCGACCCCGCAGCAATCGATCTGACCGGCGATCATATACCGGTGACCTGCGATCGCCACTTCAAACACAGTATCCCCCCATGGCTTTTTACAGATATCTGTCGGGAAAAACGCACGGTGATCCTCGTGTACCTGTTTCAGCACCGGCATGGGCACCGTGATATAATATACGACCCCATTGCCGATAGACGGGATATCCTTTCCGTCCACATAGCCCTCAGTAACGCCGAGCAGCACGGAATTGTCATATAACGAAACCTCGACCAGCGAGTCGCCGCTTTCGGGCGGGGACGAAAAATCGATACGCCAGCCCGCAGCTTTATACAGCTCCGCTGTTTCATACGGGTCAACACACGCGATGATGGGACTTAACATTTCCGAGCCTCCTGTATTTCAGTATAGCATAAAAGCTGGCTTTTCACAATGCAGACCATATCCGCATTCAGTTCAATCCCGGCTCATATCATGCTTTGATAGATTTTCATATTCTGCAGATTGACCTCAAACGTGCCGGTATCCACATACCGCTGCACCTGCCTCCCCTTGAAGCTTCTGTCCAAAAAGCGGAAGGCCATGGTGCCCCAGGAATAGTTGCGCTGTCCGATCGCGTAGTGGATGAGCCCCTGACTCATGGCATCGTTGATTTCCTTTGTATAGTCCACGGTGATCACCTGTACGTCCGGGCGGTGCTTCTTCATATATTCGCCAAAGACGAGCCCCCAGTCGCAGTTGGTCAGAAACACAAAGCGGGCGTTTGGATAGCTGGCGAGCATGGAACGGATCGTCTTTTCGGCCTCCGCCTGCGTGGGCTTGCTGGCGACCGGGACCTGATGCACCTCAATCTTCGTTTTCTTCTTCAGTTCCTGAACAAAACCATTCCGGCGGTCGTCGATGGCGGATATATGCGTATCCACCCATGAGTTCACGATGACCTCGCCCTGATTGCCCAGCGCGCTCATCACAGCCTGCGCACCCGCCGCACCGGCTGCAATGCCGTTTGTCTGGATATAGGATACATAATCAATCCCTTGAATCATGGAATTGATGAACACGATTTTGGTCCCCGCCCGGCTGATCTGCATGAGCCTTTGGCTGACGCCGTCGTCATCCAGCGGACTGATAACAAGCCCGTCTGCCTTTTCTTCGATCACCCGGTCGAGTATCGCCCGCATTTCAACCACGCCATCCCTACCCCGGGACTTGGGCGCATGGAATGTGATGTCATAATTGTAGACCTCCGCCGCCTTGACCGCTTCCTTGATGGTGGGGTCAAAGAAGGGGTTGTCATGGTCGAATACCATGATGATCTTTTTCTTCGGGGCCGGAACGCGCTGCACTCTGATACCCGCACTCTGCTTTATCGCGCCTGCGACGCCGCCCGCCAGTTCGTCGTCCAGCTTGCCCAGCATGGAAATGGTGTTGTGCTGATCGTAGGTCAGGCTGGTTATCTCGTTCGACGTTGCGGATACGTTTCGGACAGCGGCAAAGATGTTCGCAATCGTGCCTGCCAGCCGGTCTTCGTCGTTTTTGATCTCCTCAATGGCAGCGCTGAAGTTCTGCTGCTCGCGGATATAGGTGCTGATGAACTCTTCGGTTTTATCAAACGCACGGCTGACCTCGCCAACCGATTCCCGCTGAGCGGAAAATGCCTCTCTGTACTTCGCCGCCACCCTCTCGAGCAGGCTGATTTCATCCGTAACGCTTTTGATGGTATCGCCGATACCCTCGTTGGCGGTTTTGGTGTCTTTAGAAAGCCGCTGGATCTCTTCTGCCACGACCCCGAACCCCCGCCCGGCTGCCCCGGCACGCACAGCTTCCACCTTGGCGTTAAGCCCAAGGAGGTTGGTCTCGTTCGAAATGCGGTTGATCAGGCTGGTGATCGTGCCGATCTTTTGCGTCCGCTCAATCAGGTTCCGGATCACGCCGAATATATCCTCCATGGCTTCGTCGTTTCGCTCCTGATTGACGACGAGCTGACCGATGGAGTCCTGAACCGTTTGGTTGGTTTTCTCCATCTCCTGCGCAAGGGAGGTCATGCTCTGCGAGCTCTGGTTGATCGCATTGACCTTCTGCGTGAAATTTTCAATGAGCCGGACGCATTTCCCGATATCGTCGGTTTGCTGCTGCACCCCCTGATTCAGGAACACCGCAACCTGCTCGATCTTTTCGGTCTCCTGCACAAAGTCGCGTATGACCGTACCCAGCTGTCCGGATATCCGGGATATGCTTTCAAAGTGGGAGAAAAAGTTTCTGAAATACGCCTGCAACTGCCGGTAGACGGCTGCTTCTGCCTGCGCATCCTCTACATTCCCCAGTTCTTCCTCGAGATTCCAACTTCCGATCCGTTTCAATATTTCCGTATTATCGACCATGTCTGATACCCCCTTGTATCTGAAGACAGCGAACTATACAGCCTGCGATTGCATTACAATGCTGCATGAATGAGTCGATGCAGGGAGCTGCTTCTTAGCGTTACAAAAATAAAGCCTATGGTTTAAAAGATCCGTACATTTATATATATCGTAACTTTTGTAAATTTAATAATACATATTCCTACATTTTCTATCCAGTGGACAAACAAGCCGGATAGCAAACAAAGATCTCATCGGTCGTCACGCGGCAGACGTTTGGAAAGCTCCTCCGACGCTTCGGCTGAGAACTGCCGCTGCATATCCTCAATGCCGCGCGCCGGATGTCCGCTGCGTCTGCGCACGAGATGCATCACTGCGTAGCACACCACAAACAGCACGGTGAGCGCGCAGCCCGCGATCAAGCCGGACAGCTGTCCGGCGATGAACGGCATGCTCACAATTGCGATGACGAGCAGCACGAGCACAATGGCGGAGGTAAACGGAAAACCCCAGAGCTGGCATTTGCCGTCGGGCGGGCAGCCGTGCTTTCGCCGGAACCGGATGTGGGTCGCCATGATGATCACGTAGGTCAAAAGCAGCGCAAACCCGCCTGAGCTGATGAGGAACACATACACGTTGGGCAGCAGCAGGCCGATGCCCAGGGATATCAGCATCGCCGCACCCGAGGCCAGAATGCCGCGGCGAGGCACGTCTGTTTTATCCTTCAGCCAGTGCGGAGCCATGCCTTCATCGGCCAGTGAACGCATCATGCGCCCCAGCCCGAACATGGCGGCAAGCATGGTGGACAGGATGGCCGAGATGAGCACAATGTTCATCGCCGTGCTCGCCCAGCTGATGCCGCCCCCGGAAAGTCCGGCGACGTACGGGCTGACGTTTGTACCCAGATCGGCGGTCGGCACGAGCGGCAGCAGCACAACTACAGAGAGTATGTACAGGCCGACAAGGCCGATCACCGTGCGTCGAATCGCCTTGGGGATCACCACGTTCTTGGGTTGCCGCGCCTCCGACGCCGCAAGGCCAATCACCTCGAACCCCGCATAGGTGAACATCACGATCAGCAGGCTGCCCGCCAGTCCCGATATCCCGCCTGACCAGAACGGCTCCGACGTGAGCGCACCCATGCCTACTGCCGGACGCCCCAAAGCGCCTGCAATCAGCAGTACAGCCATGACGATGAACGCAATCACGGCGAACAGCTTAATTGCTGCGAGGCCGCTCTCCAACCTGCCGATCTTTTCTGCGCCGAGCAGGTTGACCAATGTGACAGCCACGATGATGATCGAGCCCATGAGCGGCAGCGAAAGGCTGGGTAGCCACTGCCGCAGCAGGATGGATACCGCCGTAGCTTCACTGCTCATGGCGAGTGCCATGCCCGTCCAGTACACCCAGCCTACAACGAACCCCGTACCCGGCCCAAACTCCCGCGCCGCGAACGCGCGGAACGAACCCACCTCCGGATTCGCCACCGTCATTTCGGACAGCGCGAACAGTATAAAATACACCATCACGCCGCCGACCGCAAACCCGATCACGATCGATGGCCCTGCTGCGTTGATCGCCACAGCCGATCCTAAAAAGTACGAACCGCCGATCACGGTTCCGAGCGCCATCATTACCAGCTGCCATACGGACAGCCCTTTTGCCTTATTCAAAGCATTTACCGCCTTCAAATTTCATCGTTTGCGTTTATTTTTTGACAAACACCACGAAATCATCCGCGCGGCAAAAACACCCGAAGTTGACTTGACGGCCGGATGGTGTAAACTGATACATATCAATTCATCTGCGGGAGGACGTATGAGGAGTGTAAAACCGGGCCGCGGCCCTTCAATGATGCGCGCAATCGGCTCAATCGCCGCCATCATTTTTGGAATCATCTGGACGATTGCTGCGGCTTCCATGAACGCCCCGATCTTTTTTCCGCTGTTCGGGCTGGTCTTTATCGGGCTCGGAATCGTTCAGGCCGTATACAATTTCCGGAACGCGACGCGTAAAAACCGCTATTCAGCTTTCGATATTACGGATGGCAATGAAGAACCCGACCCGCTCAACGAGCGCTTCGGAGAAACGCACGGCGATCTGGAACCGGGCAGGGACTTCAACAATATGGACGGGTGTACAAATCAGCCGGGCAGCGAAGATGCAAACTTCTGTCCCTACTGCGGCGCGAAGCTAAAACCCGGCTATCAATTCTGCAAGCACTGTGGCAAACAGATCGACTGACCTGCTACGCAGGCATCCTGGCGGTTCAAATTCTTACCCGCCGATGTGCATATCAGCGAGGACCACAAATAGAAAAGCCGCGAACGCTGCTGCGCCGCGGCTTTTGTGTTATGTTTGGAGCGGATCGAATGCTGTCCCTAGAACATCCTGACGGAGTACAGTTCCCCTTCCTTCTCCTTGCTGAAGGATATGTTCTTCTTTCTCGATACCACATACCGGTCGGTCGTTTCGTCCACGATGCGGTACTTCACATTTTTAATATAGTTCTGCTTCTCCCGAGGGAAGGAAACGTCCTTTAAAAACTCCATGTATTTCTTTTCTCTCATGTTACCTCACTGAAGTGATTGTATTTATTACATTATATACGAAGCGTATCAATGTGTAAATACTAATGATTGGCATACTGAAACGCAAAAGGAAAAGGCCGCCAAACGGCAACCTTCAACCCAACTGATGTGTAAACTGTTTATAGGGACGGCTTATACCGCAGCTTCATGTCGCGCGCAGCCTTGGCCTCGTCGAGGCGGGACACGGGCGTACCGTGCGGCGCCTCATGCAGCAATTCGGGCGTGCTTTGCGCCTCGGCGGCGATCTGCTTCATGGCGGCAATGAATTCATCCAGCGTTTCGCGGCTCTCCGTCTCGGTCGGCTCCACCATGAGTGCCTCGCTGACGATCAGCGGGAAATATATCGTGGGCGGATGCACGCCAAAGTCGATCAGGCGCTTGGCAACGTCCAGCGTGGACGCGCCCTGCTCCTTCTGCCGCTGGCCCGAGAACACCACCTCGTGCATACAGGGGCGGTCATAGGGCAGTGTATATTCCCCTTTAAGCTTTTCGCGGATATAGTTGGCGTTCAGCACCGCCGCCTCCGACACCTGCCGCAGCCCCTCCGCCCCCATTGTACGGATGTAGGCATACGCCCGCACCACCACACCGAAGTTGCCGTAGAACGAAAGCACGCGTCCGACGGACAGCGGACGGTCGTCGTCCAGTACAAAGCTGTTTCCCCGCTTCTCCACCGTCGGCTTGGGCAGGAACGGCACGAGGTGTTCCTTCACCCCCACCGGGCCAGCGCCCGGCCCGCCGCCGCCGTGCGGCGTGGAGAACGTCTTGTGCAGATTCAAGTGCACCACGTCGAAGCCCATGTCGCCCGGACGCGTCACGCCGAGGATGGCGTTGGCGTTCGCGCCGTCGTAATAGAGCAGGCCACCAGCCTTATGGATGATCTCCGCGATATGATGGATTTCCTCCTCAAACAGGCCGAGCGTGTTGGGGTTGGTCAGCATCAGACCCGCGATCTCGTCGCTCATCAGCGCTTCCAGCGCCGCCGTGTCCACCAGTCCCCGGCTGTTCGACTTCACTTCCACCACATCGAAGCCTGCCGCCGCCGCGGAGGCCGGATTGGTGCCATGCGCCGAGTCCGGTACGACGATCTTCGTGCGTTTTGCGTCGCCCTGGTGCTCGTGGTACGCCTTGATGATCATCAGGCCGGTCAGCTCGCCGTGCGCGCCCGCCGCAGGCTGCAGCGATACGCGCGCCATGCCCGTAATCTCGGACAGCATAGCATCCATCTCGTGGAGCAGCTGCAGGCAGCCCTGCGATGCTTTCTCCGGCTGGAGCGGATGCGCCTGCGCAAAGCCTGTGAGACGCGCCATCTCCTCGTCAATCTTGGGGTTGTATTTCATCGTGCACGAGCCGAGCGGATAGAAACCCGCATCGACGCCGTGGTTCATCATTGAAAGCCGCGTGAAGTGGCGTACCAGCTCCACCTCGCTTATCTCGGGCAGCGGCGGGGTTTCACCGCGCAGTGCTTCCGGGATGGTGTCAACCGCGCCCGGCACGTCGCATTTCGGCAGCGAATATGCCGCCCGTCCTTCGCGGCTCATTTCAAATATCAAAGACTGCGTCTTGGTCGTCATTTCGCCACCTCCCGCACGAGCGCATCGATCTCGTCTCTGGTGCGCTTCTCCGTCACCGCGACGAGCCAGCCGCCCTTGAAGCCCCGATAATTCCGGCCCAGATCGTAGCCGCCGAGGATCCCTGCTTTCAGCAGCTTCGCGTTCAGTTCAGCAACATCGCCCTTATACCACAGCACGAATTCGCAGAAAAATGGCGCGGAGAACACCGGTTCGAACCTGCCTGTGGCCAGCAATTGATCGTATGCGTAGCGCGATTTATTCACGCACTGCTCCGCTACATCGCGCAGGCCGGAACGGCCCATCGCGGACAGATACATTGTCGCGGCGAGCGCGCACAACGCCTCATTGGAACAGATGTTGGACGTGGCCTTCTCACGGCGGATGTGCTGTTCGCGCGCCTGAATGGTCAGCACAAAGCCCCGCTTGCCCTCGCGATCTATCGTCTCACCCACGATGCGGCCCGGCATCTTGCGCAGCCACTTCTCCCTGGCGGCAAAGTAGCCCACGTATGGCCCGCCGAAGCTGATCGGGTTGCCGAGCGGCTGGGCCTCGCCCACCGCGATATCGGCCCCCATCAGGCCCGGTGCTTTGAGCAGCCCCAGCGAGATGGGATCGCAGGAAGCGATCAGCGCAGCCTTATGCACATGCGCCGCCTCCGCAATGGCTTCGATCTCCTCAATCACGCCAAAGAAGTTGGGCGACTGCACGATCACGGCGGCGGTCCTGTCCGACAGCTTCGCCGCAAGATCGTCCATGTCCACCCTGCCATTCTTGTATCCCACAGTAACCACGGTAATTCCCCGGAAATGCGTATAGGTATTCAGCACCTCACGGCTCTGTGGGGCCGCGCTTTCCGCTACGATCACCTCGTCGCGATTCGAGGTACGGCACGCCATCAGCGCAGCCTCAGCGAGCGCCGAAGCGCCGTCGTACATGGAGGCGTTGGCCACATCCATGCCGGTCAGCATGCAGATCATGGATTGAAACTCGAAAATGGCCTGCAGTGTGCCCTGACTGATCTCGGGCTGGTAAGGCGTGTAGGCCGTATAGAACTCCTGCCGTGACAGCAGGGAGGGTACAACGTTCGGGATGAAATGATCATACGCGCCTGCGCCGAGGAAGCAAACCGTGTTCTCACAGCTGGCGTTGCGGCTTGCCATGCGCTTCATCTGCGCCATTAATTCCATTTCACTCAGTGCCGGGGGCAGATCCAGTTCCCGCCCCAAGCGCACCTCTTCCGGCACCATAGCAAAAAGATCATCCATGCGCTGCATGCCGATCTCGCGCAGCATCTCTGTCTGCTGCTGCGGCGTATTCGGGATATATCTCATTCGAGGCCCTCGCAGTACACGCGGTAGGCTTCCGCGTTCATCAGGCCATTAAGCTCGCTTTCGTCGCTCATTTCCACCACGGCGAGCCAGTTTTCATAAGGAGCTTCGTTGATCTTCTCGGGGCTTGCGGTGAGCGCTTCGTTGGCTTCCGCCACCTTGCCGGATACCGGGCTGTACACATCCGATGCGGCCTTGATGGACTCCACCACGCAGAGGATGTCGCCTGTCTCCAGCTCATTGCCCACCTCGGGCAGTTCGACGAACACGACCTCGCCCAGATGTTCCTGCGCGTGGTCCGTGATGCCGATGGTGGCACGGTTGCCTTCCGCCTTCACCCATTCGTGTTCCTTCGTGTACAACAGTCCGTCGATGATTTGCATTGGCTCTTCCCATGCGGCGCCGCGTGCGGCCGCAACCGCCGCTTCCTTTCCTTATTAATAAAAATTTATTTTGCCGCGTTTTTATACTTCTTGTTATAGAACGGAATAGGGATGACGCGTGCCTTCACAGGCTTATCCCGGATGATAATATTTAGCTCCGTGCCCTCCGCCGCGCATCCGGCCTCCACCAGCGCAAGACCGATGTTTTTCTTCAGCGTGGGCGAAAAGCTGCCTGTGGTCACAAAGCCCACGGTTTTTCCGTCCGCTTGAACATCGTAATGGCTGCGCGGAATGCCGCGCTCCACCATCTCGAAGCCCACCAGTTTGCGCTTCAGGCCTTCCTCCGCCTGTTTGTCCAGCGCAGCCTTGCCGATGAAATCCGCCTTATCCAGCTTGACGAAGCGGTTCAACCCCGCCTCCATCGGCGAAATATCCGCCGAAATTTCCTGCCCGTAAAGCGGCAGCGCTGCCTCAAACCGCAGCGTATCGCGGGCACCCAAAGCCGCGGGTAACAAGCCCTCTTCCTTTCCCGCGTCCAATACAGCGTTCCACAGCGCAGGCGCATTGGCCGGGTCGGTATATAATTCAAAGCCATCCTCGCCGGTATAACCGCCGCGCGAAACAAGTGCCTTGAGGCCCGCCACCGTAACCTCCGGCACGAAGTGAAAGAAACGGATATTGCCCAGTGGATAGTCCGTGAGCTTCTGCAATATCGTCTGCGCTTCGGGGCCCTGCAGCGCAAGCTGCGCCCACTGGCTGGAGACGTTTTCAATCTTCACGTCACCCGCAAGCTGCTCGTTTATCCATTCAAAATCCTTGTCCGTGTTGGCCGCGTTGACAACCAGCAGATAGTCCTCCGCGCCCAGACGGTAAACGATGAGATCGTCCACCACGCCGCCGTCCGGATAGCACATCGGTGAATACACCGCCTGCCCGTCCACGGCTTTTGAAATGTCGTTGGTCACGAGGCGCTGAATGAAGCCTTGCGCGTCTTTGCCCTTCACGGTGATTTCACCCATGTGCGAAACGTCGAACAGGCCCGCAACGTTGCGGACGGCCTCGTGTTCCAGGGTAATGCCCGAGTACTGCACCGGCAGCGCCCAGCCGCCGAAGTCGATGATACGGCCGCCTAACCTGACATGCTCGTCATAGAGCGGTGTTTGTTTCATATGGCTTCCTTTCCTCTTTTGCCCTCAAAAATAAAACAGAGGGAGACAACAAAAAATAAGTCGTCTACCTCTGTATTCTAACCTGAGAGATTCCGGGGCATGCTGCCCCCGTTGCTCCTTCGGTGCCAATAAGGCTCTCCAGAGTGCCGTCGGGATACAGTCCTTTTACCTGAAAGTTTCACTGCGGTTTGACACGCCGCAGCTTACATCTTCGGTGCTTTGCGCCTCTTCCGTATCCGTCGTCCGGGTATTCAGTTTTGACGATTCATTATATGCGCGCGCCTTTTGGGTTGTCAAGGCAGGCAAGGCGCAAATCTCATCTTTTGTACCCTTCCGCATGCGCCGCCACATGATCTGGTATTAAAATAATGTCAGGGAAATTTTACAGGCTCCATAGTAAAAAATTAAATATTACAAAAGTATTGCGAAATATTAATTTTTTGAGTATAATAGGCCTGAAGTTAATCTTCAATCCATTTATTTTGCGAAGCGAAAGAGAAAGCGAGGGATTGCGTGATGTCGAGGCATCGGGCGAGAAAAGCGTCTCCGCTCCAGATTTTACGGCGGCAGATTAAAGAAAGATGGGCCGCTATAACCAGAAAGAAACCAAAACGGCTGTCGCTGCCCGAAGCGCGCGGTGTTTCCGTGCCTGCCGTCCGCAGGGCGGAACGCGGTCTGCAGCCCTCACAGCTGCGCGGCCGGGGCCGAAGCCGACGCCGCACCCTACGCATTGCGAATCCCCGTCGCATGGTCATTATGGGCAGCGCAGCGGCTGTCGTAATCGCAGGCATCGTGCTCACCGTCGTTCTCACCAGTCCTGCCGGACAGCAAGCCGCGGCATTGACAAACGCGTCTACCTCTCAGTCAGCAGGCACATCCTCCCTGTCCGCCAGCCTTGCCAACTTAACGGTCGTCATGCCGGTATCCGAATCGGTGCGTCTGGAAGAAGGCGTCACGGCTTCGGTGGTCATCGACGTTCAGCAGCGCCTGATGGACCTTGGCTACATGGATATCGACGAAACGGACGGCGCGTTTAATGCGCAAACCACCATCGCGGTCAACCATTTCAAAAAGCAGAGCGGACTTGCGGAGGACGGCGTCGTAGACGCGGATACCTATGCCCTGCTGATGTCGGATGCAGCGCCGTACAATACGATCTCCTTTGGGGCGCAGGACAGCGGCGACGATAACGGCGTGGCGGAGCTGCAGCAGCGGCTGGTGGAGCTTGGCTATCTGGATAAGGCCACCGGCTATTTCGGCGAGGACACCCAGGCTGCGGTAAAGAAGTTTCAGAAATTAAACGGACTGCCGGAAGACGGCAACATCGGCAGGGAAACGCGCGAGCTGCTCTACAGCCCGGACGCTGTAGCCAACTTCTTCGCCTACGGCGAGCAGAGCGACGATATTCTCGCATATCAGCAGCGCCTGAAAAAGCTCGGATACTTAACGACCGAGCCCGACGGTAAATTCGGCCCGGATACGCGTGAAGCTGTACAGCGCTTTCAGGAGGCCAACGGCCTTATTGTAGACGGCTATATCGGACCAACTACAGCAGCGGCGCTGATGTCGGAGAGCGCGCAGGGCAGCTACCTCTCCATCGGCAGCCATGGTACGCAGGTTGTCAACGTACAGAAGCGGCTGAAGGAGCTGGGGTATCTCACGGGGGAACCGGACGGTTCGTTCGGTTCCGCAACCGACACGGCGGTGCGCAGCTTCCAGTACCGCAACGGGCTCACCGTAGACGGCAAGGTCGGCGCGCGCACCCTGTCCGTGCTGAACTCCGACAGCGCCAAGAAATCCACCGGTGTCAATATCACGGGCGCCAACGTGGAGTCTTTCATCGCCGTGGCAAAATCAAAGCTCGGCAACCGGTATGTCGGCGGCGGCAAGGGGCCTACCGTGTTCGACTGCTCGGGCTTCGTGTACTGGTGTCTCAATCAGGTGGGCGTCAACCAGAGCTACATGACCTCGTATACCTGGCGCAGCTGTACCCGGTATACGCGTATTACTAACATCAATGACTTGAAACGCGGAGACATCATCGTGTATTATGGACATGTAGCGATCGCACTCGGCAACGGCCAACAGATCGATGCGTCGTCTCACTATGGCAAGATCGTCGAGCGCAAGATGACAACCGGGCTCGGATTCATCTGCGCCTATCGCGTATTTTAAGCGCACCGCATCCACGCATAAGAGAAAGGAAGGATCTATGCCCAATCATCGTTATCAAAAGAAGTCAAACAAGCTGGTTCATCAATGGAGCCGGTTGGTGAGACAGCTCAGGATATTGCCTCATTCCGTCCGCGGATGGTTTTCCGCGCGGCTTCGCTCCATTCTTCCCAAAAAGCGTTCGGCAGCTTCTCCGGCCGAGCATATGGCGCTTCCCACCCGGGCAGTGGCAGTGCAGAGCACCGCTGCTTCAGCGACGCGTGCCCGCCGCTCGCCGCACAAGCGCATCTTCCGAATTAAAATCAAGAACCCGCGGCGTATGGTCATTGCTGCGGGCGCGCTGGTTGTCGTCGTCACCGCTGTTGTACTGCTGTCCACGTTAACCGGCGGCACGCAACAGACTGCACTGCAGTCGGGCACGGCTTCCACCCCCTCCGCCCCGGTTTCTACGCCGCTCCCCACCAAGCTTGCAAGCATCACGGTGGTGACGCCGGTGCACGAATCGGTCCGCATCGAGCAGGGCACAACTGCCGCGGTGGTATCGGACGTACAGGAGCGCCTGATGGAACTCGGCTACATGGATGCGGACGAACCGGACAGCATATTCGGTTCGCAGACCACGAGCGCAGTCAACCATTTTAAAAAGCAGCACAGTCTCACCGAGGACGGCGTGGTCGACGAGGAAACGTACAACCTGCTCATGTCCGACGATGCGCAGTACTACACCATCACGCTCGGCGCGCAGGATACGGAAGGCGACAACGACGTCACGGAGCTTCAGCAGCGGCTGGTAGAGCTCGGATACATGAGCAAATCGACCGGATACTTCGGTACAGAAACCGAGGAAGCGGTTAAAAAGTTTCAGAAGCTGAACGGCCTCTCCGAGGACGGCAAGATTGGCCACGACACGCGTGAAAAGCTGTACTCCGGCGACGTGGTTGCCAACTTCTTCGCCTACGGCGAGCAGAGCGACCAGATTCTCGCCTATCAGCAGCGCCTTAGAAAACTGGGATACCTGATGACAGAGCCGGACGGCAAATTTGGCCCGGATACACGTGAAGCTGTGCGGCGCTTTCAGGAGGCCAACGGTCTCACCACAGACGGCTACATTGGGCCGACGACCGCTGCGGCACTGATGTCGGAGGACGCTCAGGGCAGCTCGCTCTCGGTCGGGGCAAGTGGATCGCAGGTTGAAGCCGTCCAGGAGAGGCTTAAAACCCTTGGTTATTTCACCGGCAGGGTTACGGGATACTTCGGTTCCTCTACCGATGCGGCGGTGCGCAGCTTCCAGAAGCGCAACAGTCTCACGGTGGACGGCAAGGTTGGCCCGCATACGCTCTCCGTATTGATGTCCAGCTCCGCGAAGAAAGCCTCTACCAGCTCTTCGGGCAGCTCCAGCAGCTCCGGTTCTTCCAGTTCGTCCGGCTCCAGCAGTTCCGGGTCGTCCGGTTCATCCGGTTCCAGCGCGAACATTACGGGCGCGAACATTGAGTCCTTCATCTCCGTTGCGGAGTCCAAACTCGGCAGCAAGTATGTGGGCGGCGGCAAAGGCCCGAACGTGTTCGATTGCTCGGGCTTTGTATACTGGTGCCTCAATCAGGTGGGCGTCAGCCAGGGTTACATGACCTCTTATACCTGGCGCAGCGTTACCAAGTATACGCGCATTGAGAGCATGAGCGACCTCCAGCGCGGCGACGTCATCGTATACTACGGCCATGTAGCCATCTGCGCGGGCAACGGATATATGATCGATGCCTCGTCCAGCAACGGCAAGGTTGTCAAACGCAAGTACACCGGCTCCAGCTACTGGTCGAAAAACTTCATCTGCGGATACCGGATATTCTAAGCATCAACCGGCAATACGATAATCAGGGAGGCTGCGGCCTCCCTTTTCTGTGCCTGCGTTTCATCCCACAGGCAGGGTAGACAGGTCTCTTTGCGCAGGAGCACCTGCCCCGTTTCCCAGAAAGACCTGTTGTATCACTTTCGAGCAGCAAGACTGAAACAAAAAAGGAAGCCTGGGCTTCCCTTTTGCTTTTAATTTTTTCAGCCCTCCGGCAATGTGCTTTCCGTTTCTGTAACCTCTGGCGTGGTTTCCGTTTCCGTATCCTCCGGCGGAATCTCTTCTTCCCCATCGGTCACACACTCGTCCTGGCACCGTTTCATCACCGTCGCGCTGCCATCCTGCGCCGTGCAGCGCAGCGTGTCGGCATCCTCAATGGCATAGACGGTCTGCTGTCCGCCCGCGGTCATGGTCAGCTTGTCCTTGTCAATTGCGTACTGTCCCTGCCCGATGGGCTTGCCCTCGGTATCATAGAGGAAGTATGTACCGCTGTCCAGCAGTTCCAATGAGAAGTTCGCTCCCGCTGCCGCCATTTGGTCCGAGCTCACCGGAGCCCCGGATGAGTCGTACAGCGCGTAGACGGTCCAGGTGCCCGAAAAATCGACGCCGGAGTAATCCGGCACTGTCGGGGCGGGCGTCTTAACCGGGGTGCTTACAGGGGTCGCTGACGCCTCTGGCGCCCCTTTGTCCGTGCATGCGGCAAGCAGCGCCGTCAGCACCACCAGCACCAACAATATCGCGCGGCTTCGTTTCATCGCTATGCACTCCTTTTCTCTTTTCAACCATTGTATGGATTCATGACATAAAAGTCAACCATGCCAAGAAGGAATCTGCGTCTGCCCGCAAAAATGGAAAACGGCCGGATTTTTCCGGCCGCCTGTCTGTGTCATGCCTTACTTCTTGGCGCTCTGCAATACCTTCTGGTAGGCTTCGAAGCCCGCATCCCATTGTGCCGTGCCTTTGGGCTCAAAGCTTTCGACGTCGAAGGAGCGCGCAATCACCTCGCGCATCTCGGCAAAGTCCTTCACCTCGCCGGACGATTTCACCTGCATCATCAGGTTGCCGATTGCAGTGGCTTCATACGGCCCGGCCACAACCTGTCGTCCGATCGCATCCGCCGTAAACTGATCCAGCAGCTTGTTCTTCGCGCCGCCGCCTACGATGTGCAGCACATCGATGCTGCTGCCCTTCATTTGCTCCAGCCCGGCAAACGCTTCGCGGTAACTCATCGCCATGCTCTCGTACACCGTGCGCGCAATCTCGCCCTTTGTCTGCGGCACGCGCTGGCCTGTGGCGGCGCAGTACCGCTGCACCTTGGCCGGCATGTCCTCGCCGAGAAAGAAATCCTGCGCGTTGATATCGATGAACGAACCGAAAGCGGGCGACGCGGACGCCATGCCTACGATGTCATCCCAACTCACCTGCGCCTCGCGGTCCCAGCTGCGTTTGCAGTTTTGAATGATCCACATGCCCATGATGTTGCGCAGCGGACGGTACCCGCCCGTAATCGTACCCTCGTTGGAGAACTGGCCCTCATACGCCTGATCGCCGATGATCGCCTTGTCGGAAACCACACCAATCAAAGACCATGTGCCCGACGAGATATAGGCATAGTTCTCCGTGCGCGCAGGCACCGAGGCGACCGCCGAAGCGGTATCGTGAGAGCCTACGCAGATTACATTGGCGGCTTCTTTAAGGCCGGTATCCTCCAGTACTCCGGATACAAGCTTTCCCTTCACCGTGCCGCTCATGACGATATCGGTAAGCAGCGACGGGCTGAAGCCTGCCATTTCGCACAACTTCTCCGACCATTTACCGGTGTTGCAGTCGATCATCTGCGTGGTGGTCGCGTCCGTGTACTCCGTGGACTTCACGCCGCACAGCATGTAGCCCAGCAAATCGGGCATCATGAGCAGCTTATCTGCCGCGTGAAGCTGCGGATCGTTCTGAGCAGCCATGTCAGCCAGCTGATACAGCGTGTTGAAATTCAGGCTGGCGATACCCGTCATGTCGAACGCGAGCCGCTCACCGTACTTTTCCTGAAACGCCTTCATTCCGCGCGCGTTGCGCGGATCGCGGTAGGCGCGCGGGTTGCCCAAGAGCCGCCCCTGCTTGTCTACAAGGCCGAAATCCACGCCCCACGTATCGATGCCGATACCAGAGAGCGGCTCGGCATGATCTTTCGCATAGCTCCCGATGCCTTCAAGGATGCTGTTGTACAGCCGCAGAACATCCCAGTAATAGCCGTCCAGCACGCGCACAAAGCCGTTCTCGAAGCGGGTGACCTCCTCGAGGGTCAGCTTACTGCCGTCGAACCGGCCCAAAATGGTACGGCCATTGCTGGCACCCAGGTCCACCGCTAAATAGTGCTTCATCAATTCCTCCCGTTACTTGACCAGTCCGGCGCGGTATTTCTCGCTCTCCCAGTTGCCGATAAAGCCGGCGTCCTGTTCGCGCATCTGCCGCAGCGTCAGCCCCGCCTTGCGGACGGCGTCGATTACGAACACCACGCCGAGCAGCGTCTCCTCCACGGTCTGCGCCTCTTTTCCGCTCATGCGGTACGCAATCCCATCCGCACTGACCTTCACCGTGTCGCCCACCTTGCTGCCGATATAGACAAGCTGATCCGGGTAAAGCTTCAGGACATTGAAATACGCCTCGTCCGCGCCGATCGCTTTAATGGCTTCGGTGAGATACGGTGTCGCGCTGATAAAGCCTTCGCCCTCCGCGCGTACGGCAGGCTGCGGGTACGCCTCGATTTTGAGATACGCCCGGATGCTGTCGTTGACCTTCTCGTGCAGCGCGATGGCTTCCGCATCCGTATCGGCGTGTGCGATGAACCCATGGTTCTCCATGAAGATCACTTCGGGCAGCGCGCCGTTTTCCTTCCGGTACTGCTCTGCCGCCTGCCGGATGGTCAGCGTCAGCTTAAAGCCCGGGTCGACATATGGCACGAAGATGTACTTCACGCCGCTGTTCGCGAATATCTTTTCCGCGACCGCACGGCCTTCCTCGCTGCAGCACAGCACGTTGGCGTACACTGAGTGCGTGTGGATCACACAACGGCGCAGAAAGCTGTGGAAGCCCACCTCCACCGAGGGCCGCTTGCTCTCCATGCCGGGCAGCAGCCGGATGCTGTCCATGTTGACCTGCAGGCTCTGCTTCTCAAAGTCCACATCCGCCGTCGGGTCCACTGTTTCATAGTAATGCTTAATGGACGGATAGTCCACCGTTACATAGCCTTTTTCTTCGGTGATCTCGCCGAGCGTATAGCCCGAGGCTTTGATGCCCATGAGCGACTCGTCGAACTTGACCGAGGTATTGCCGCCGCCGCCCTGCACGTAATCCGCACGGGCCCCGGCGTAGGAGGAGATGTTGGCCAGCTGTCTTTTGCCTTCTTCGTACATTTGCTTCTCCTTACCGCTTCAAGAGCACGTCGGCTTCGTACTGTTTGACCTCGTCGAGCCAATCGAAGCCCGCGGGGGTACCGCACTGCACGCAGTATTCATCCCACACCGCGCCCCACGGCAGCTGCTTCACTTCTTCGGTCAGCGCGAGCCGCGTCGTATAGTCGAACTTCTCCTCCGCCTCGCGGATAGCCGCGGGTTCGAGCATGGCGATGAGCAGCGCCTTATCAAACGCGCGTGCCCCGATGACCCAAGCCGCGATGCGGTTGATGCTGGCATCAAAGTAGTCCAGCGCACAGAAGATGCGATCCAGCCCCGCTTTGACGCATTCGCGTGCGATCAGCTGCGTATCGTCCGTCAGGTTTGTCACATGGTCGCTGTCCCAGCGGACGCCGCGGGATACGTGCAGCAACACATTATCGAGGAACAGCAACACGGAGCTGATCTTATCCGAGATGGTTTCCGTGGGATGATAGTGGCCCGAGTCGAGGCACAGCGCGAGGTTGTGCTTCACCGCGTAGCCCATGTAGAACTCAAATGAGCCCGGCACAAAGCTCTCGGAGCCGATGCCGAACAGCTTACTCTCCACCGCGTCCACCATATGCTTGTACTTCTTATCAAATATATCGTCCAGCGAGTCGGCGAGCCGTTTGCGGTAGCTCATGCGGTCCGCGGGGACATCCTTCATGCCGTCCGCGATCCAGATGTTGTTGACGCTGGGCGTGCCAAGCTCCTTGCCGAACGCATTCGCGATCTCGCGCGTACGCTTGCAGTGATCAATCCAGAACTTGCGCACCTGCGCGTCTGGATGCGTGATGGTCATATCGTTTTTGAACATGGGGTGAGAGAACAGCGAAGGGTTGAAATCGAGTCCGCAGTCGTTCTGCTTTGCCCAGGTAATCCACTTTTCAAAATGCTCAACGCCGATCTTATCCCGGTCTACGCGCTCGCCGGAGAACTCGGCGTACATCGCGTGCAGGTTAAGCCGCTTCTTGCCGGGGATCAGCGAAAACGCCTTGTCGATATCCGCGCGCAGCTCGTCGCCCGTGCGCGCCTTGCCGGGATAGTTGCCGGTCGCCATAATGCCGCCGGTCAGCGAACCGCCGCTCTCGAGGCCGGTCACGTCGTCGCCCTGCCAGCAGTGGATCGATACGGGGACTTCCTTCAGCGCAGCGATGACTTTGTCGGTATCGACACCGAAGCTCTTGTAACGCGCCTTCGCGGCTTCGTATGCGCCGCTGATCTCCTGAGTATTTCTCATGTTTTTCTCCTCCTTGCATGTTTGAAAGTTTCGTGAATCGTCTCAACCGCATACGCGGAGAGAGCGTGATACCTGCGCCGCGGCGCAGCAATACTTTTCGTGCCAGCCTGCCATATTGCTGTGCATCAGAGCGGACGCTATTGTCCGATTGCCGCCGCTTCGGTCAGTATGGCGCTGATACCGGATGTTTATTCATCAATCAGGGGCAAGCATTAAGCATATTCCGTCTTTGCCATTATACAACGGCCCCGGCATTTGAAACAAGACCGTTTTTGGTTTTTCCTTTAGTTTTCTGCGTTTTTCTTTGTTTCGTTTTGGCACCAACCGCTCATGCATTTTTCTGCACCGCCTGAAAAGCACAACGGGACGCGCGCAGCCGCGCGTATCCCGCAAGTGCCCATACCGAGGCATGGAATGGTTGAATGGTTCCCCTTGTTGTCAGTCAAGCATTGCAAAGGCGCGCACCGGCGAGCCGTCGCGGCCTTTGAATTTGAGCGGCACCGCATAGAACGTGAAGGGTTCGCTGCCGAGCGCCGACAGGTTCGCAACGCCTTCCACGATGAGCGTGCCGTTTTTCAGCATGGCCTGATGGACACCCTTCCAATCTTCCGGCGTCGGGCTGGGCATATCCATACCCACCAGACCGACCTTTTTGGCAGCAAACCATTCGGCCAGCTCCAGCGTCATCTGCGGGAAGTCAGAGAAGAATTCCGGCTTCGGGAACACTTTGCCCCAGCCGGTATCCAGAATTACGCAATAACCCTCGTCGATCTTCTTCTCGTAGGGCAGCAGGTCCTTGACAGTGATCTTCTCTTTGGGCTTCTTGTAGGTCAGATCCGCCTTGATCGCACGCACGATCCAGCGGTCAATCGCGATGTGGTCGATCGTTTCCGCGTCCGCCAGCATGTGGATCGGCGCGTCGACATGCGTACCCTGATGCGTGGACATCGTCACGCGGGACAGGTTGTAGCCGAGCGTATCCAGCGTGCAGTGCCACGATATCGAAAGTTTGGGGTCCATGGCCATCGTAGGCGCGCCGTCGTACATATCCGCTGTGAGATCAATAATCTTTGGCATGGTTCCTTCCTTTCCGGGTCAGTTGCTGCCCGCAAATGTCGAGTTCTTGCCAAGGCCCTCAGGTCCCAGCGAAAGATATCCGCCGTCCGCAGGCTGATCCGCGCCCGTTACGGCGCTCGCATCGTCGCTTAAGAGGAACGCTACGATGGCGGCCATCTCTTCGACTTCTTCAAGGCGCTGGAGCATATGGAAATCGCCCCAGACTGGCTCCCATGCGGCCCTGCCCTGCCCCATCGTCGCTTTCTCCACCTCGTCCGTCCACACCCAGCCCGGGCTGACACAGTTGACGCGGATATACGGCGCCAGGTCCAGCGCGGCGCATCTTGTGAGCTGCTTTACCGCACCTTTGGCGGCATTATACGTCCAGCGGCCCGGCTGCGCGATATGGCCGGATATACTGGAGACGTTGACGATAGCACCCTTGCCCATGCCGCGCTGCTCCACAAACTGCTGGATCATCGTGGCGTAAGCAATTGGGCCTGCCTCCATGGTATGAATCCAATCTTCCCTTGTCGCGTCCAGCGCTTTGGCTGTAAAGGGAAACGCGTTATTTACAATATAATCGAGCTGTCCAAAAAGTTTAAGCGCCGTGGCGACAATCTCCTTGCAGAAAGCTTCCTGCTTCATGTCACCGGCGATAAAATGCACATTTTCATATTCTTCTCTGAATTCCTGAAGCGTCTGCTCGCCCACCTGAACGTTGCGTCCGCAAAAGAGGACGCTCACGCCTTCTTCCAGCAGTCTCTTTACGCAGCCTTTGCCGATCCCGCGGGACCCCCCCGTTACGATGGCGGCCTTCCCTTTGAGTCCTCTCATACTATTCACCCTTTCGCGCAATTGGTATCCCGAAAAGTTACTTTTGAAAGTATGGCGCCCGCTTTCACGGGCGCCACCTTTTCACTTGTGTTTAGAACAGAGCCGCATATTCCTCGATGTTGCTCTGGTCATAGGTCATCGGGGTCGGGAGCGTGATGACCTGCAGCGTGTCGTTGAAGGTGTAGCTGCCGAGCTTGCCGGCTTCGAACGAAGCGCCGGACTTGATCTCGAAGCCATTCTCAACGATCTGCTGTGCGAGGTAAACCGCGAGGTAGCCTTCATACGGCGGGTTCCAGAGCTGCATTGCCGGGCAGCTGCCGTCGAGGATGAATTCCTTCATTTCGGAGGGCAGTCCGAGGCCGGTCAGCTTAATCTGGTCCTTCAGGCCTTTGTTCTGGATGACCTTAGCCGCAGCCGCGACACCCACCGTGGTGGGCGCGATCACGCCGCGCAGGTCGGGATACTTGGTGATGAGGGCTTCCATCTCAGTCGTGGATTTCTCTGGCTGGTCGTCGCCGTACACCACTTCAACGAGTTCCATACCCGCATACTTGGAGTTGGCAGCGAGTTCGTCCTTCATGCCCTGAATCCAAACGTTCTGATCCGGAGCATCGGTCGTGGCGGACAGGATTGCGAACTGGCCAGTGTAGTCGATCATGGAGCCCAGCAGTTCGAGCTGCGAAGTGCCGACCGTCGAGAAGTCGCACGGCATGACCGCGCCGTCACGATGGTCTTCGCTGCCTGGGATATCCTGGTTGATCAGGATGATCTTCGTTCCAGCATCACGCGCATCGTCAAACGTGCCGTTGAGAGCGTCGTTGGAGTTGGCCGCGATGAAGATGATGTCAGCGCCGTTCTGCACAGCCGCTTCCACGTACTCGATCTGGCTCGTTGCATCCGCTTCGGCGGGGCCGGTCATCGAATAATCGAACTTGTCCGCACCCAATTCGTCGATGGCCTGCTTGAATCCGTAGTCGATGGCTTCAAAGTACGGGTTGCCCAGGTTCTTCGGGATGAAAACGATCTTGATGACACCGTCATCCTTCTTGGTGGTCTGTCCGCAGGCGCCGAACGCCAGAGAGACAATCATGACCAGAACCAGAAGCAGAGCTATTTTCCTCATTGTTATCCTCCTCGATAAGTGTGTTATATTTTCAGCGTTTTTCGCTGAATTCTTATCAAACTTTTGAACTTCTGTCGGATTGAATGATGTTGGGCACGATGATGGAGATCAGCAGCAGCAGACCCATGATAAACATTTGCGCATTCGCCGTCACGTTAGCCACCAGCAGGCCCGTCTTCAGTATGATGACGATGAATACAGCGATAAACGTGCCCACGATGCTGCCACGGCCGCCCATGATATCCGTGCCGCCCAGCAGCACCATCGTAACGATATCCAGCTCGTCGCCGTTGGCCATATCCCAGCGGACCAGCAGCAGACGGGACATCATCAGCATGCCCGCGATAGCTGACAGAATGCCGGAGAGTACGAACAGCAGCAGCTTTACCTGCTTGGTCTTGACGCCGCTGTAGACCGCTGCGCTCTCGTTTAAGCCGATGGCATACACGCCTCGGCCAAACCGCGTACGGTGCAGCAGGAGATAGAACACGACGGAGAGCAGGATGAACGCGAGTATCGTTACGCCGAACTTCGCCAAGCCGATCTTGAACACCGGTATCTTCTCAATGCTGTTGAACCAGTCCGGGAAGCTGCCCACGCTCTTGTCACCGATCAATATCTGCGAGACGCCGCGATAGGCATTCATTGTGCCGATGGTCACCATCATGGCCGGTAATCTCATGTACGCCACGAGCATGCCGTTGAAAACGCCCAGTGCTGCGCCGATTAACAGGCCGATAAGTATGGCCACTCCCATGGGCATGCCGCCCGTGTACATCAGGGCGACCAGCGTACCCGTGCACACCATGATGGACGGCACGGACAGGTCAATCATGCCCGCGATGATGATGAGCGTCATCGTGAGCGCGACCATGCCGTACTCCATGTACCGCGTCGCACTCTTGAGCACATACCCGAGGTCGCGGAAGTTCGAGGAAAGGGATACGCTGACAATGAACACAACGATCAGCAGCGCAACTGTGAAAGCCTCCCGACGTTTAAGCAGTTTCATAAAGCGGCCGTCCGCGCGTTTGCTTACGCTCTTTTCCATTGGATCTCCCCTCCCTTGGCTTGCTTTCTTCTGTTGTCCATGGCAATCTGCACCACGCGGTCAATGATCAGTGCGATGATAATGATCGCGCCGTACGCGAACCGCTGCACCGTGCCGCCTACGCCCACCATGGCCAGCATCGTGTTGACTGTGCCGAGGAGCAGGCAGCCGAGCAGCGTGCCGGTGACCGTGCCGCTGCCCCCGCTCACGCTGACGCCGCCGATGATTGTTGCCGAGATTACCACGAACTCGAACCCATATCCCGTGTTGCTCGGGTTGACGTAGCCGTAACGCGAGGCGTACATCATGCCCGCGACGCCGGAGAGCAGGCCAATGATCAAATATATCTTGAAGATAATGGACTTATAGTTGATGCCGCGCAGATGAGCCGCCTCCCGGTTGGAGCCGATGGCATACACCTCGCGCCCGAAATGCGTGTGGCGCAGCAGCAGCGCGAAGATTACCACGATGCCCAGCGCGATCCACACCATCCAGGGGATCAGCAGGTTGCCAAAATGGATACCCTTCGTCACCGCGTCGCTCATCGCATCGGGCAGCTCATAGTTGGTTACCTGCGTGCCGTTGGAGATGATGAACGTCAGGCCGCGATACATGTTCATGGTGCCCAGCGTCACGATGATAGGCGGTATTCGAAGGTACGCGATCATCGCGCCGTTGATGGCGCCGCACACGAGTCCCACTGCCATGGACACCAGGATGCCGAGCCACAGCGCAATGTGCAGGTCGCGGAACATAATGCCCGCCACCATCGCAGAAAGGCCCACCGTGGAGCCGATGGACAGGTCGATGCCGGTCGTGATGATGACCATCATCATGCCCATCGAAGCCGTCAGGATCAACGGCATCCACATCAGCACGCTGTTGATCACTTCCGGGAACCGTCTAGCGTCAAACAGTTCCGGCCGGGCGATCGCCGACACACCGAAGATCGCAAGGATGATCGCCAGCGTGACGATATTCTTAATGTTTCTTGCCAAAAAGCCGCTCTTTCTCATATGGCATTCTCCTTCTGTGCGCTTGCGGAGGTCGCGGCTGTCATAATCGCGTGGCCGCTCAGTTCGTCCCGGCTAAGCTCCGCCGTGACATGGCCTTCGCACATCACGTAGACACGGTCGCTGAGCTGCAGCACCTCCTGCATCTCCGAAGAGATCATCAGGATCGCCTTGCCCTGCTTCGCCAGCTCCGAAATGAGCTTGTAAACCTCGGCCTTGGCGCCCACGTCGATGCCGCGGGTGGGCTCGTCGAGGATCAGGATATCAGGCTGTGTCAGCAGCCATTTTGCGATGACGATTTTCTGCTGGTTGCCGCCCGAGAGCTCCTTCGCGGCCTGCTCGCCGCTGCGCAGCTTGATCTGCAGGTAATCGACGTACTGGTCGAAAAGCTTCTTTTCTTCCCGTGTATTCACAAAACCGGCTTTGCTGATTTTCTTCAATATTGAGAACGTCATGTTGGTCGTGCAGGCCATGGGCAGCACGAGGCCTGTCTTGGCACGGTCCTCCGGCACCATGGCGATACCGATCTTCATCGCGTCCGCCACGTTCCGGATATGCACCGCCTTACCCTTCACCTTCACCGTACCCGATACCGCAGGAGCCGCACCGAATATTGCCGAGGCCACCTCGCTGCGGCCTGCGCCGACAAGGCCCGCCATGCCTACGATCTCGCCGCGCCGCACCTTAATGCTGACGTCGTAGTACTGCTCCGGCATCGTGAGGCCTTCGGTTTCCAGCATCACTTCGCCGATGGGTGCTTCCTCCTTGACGATCAGTTCGTTGAACGTACGCCCGACCATCATCTGCACAAGCTGGTCAATCGAGGTTTCCTTGGTGGCGGTCTCGCCCACGAACTCGCCGTCGCGCAGCACCGTGATGCGGTCGGATATCTCCATGATCTCTTCCAGCCTGTGGCCGATGAAGATGACGCCCTTGCCCTGCTGCTTCAGCTTGCGGATGATCGAGAACAGCTTGTCGACTTCGCCCTGCGAAAGCGCAGCTGTCGGTTCGTCCATGATGATGACCTTGGCGTTCTGTGAGAGCGCCGCCGTAATTTCGATCATCTGCTGGTCCGCGATGGACATGCCGCGTACCAGGTCTCTGGAGCCCATCTTGACGCCCAGAGATTTCAGCATATCCTCGGTGATCTTATAGAGCTGTTTCCAGTCAATCTTGACTTTGGTGCGCTCGCGCGTATGCCCCAGGAACACGTTCTCCGTGACGTTGAGGTCCGGGAACGTCAGCGGTTCCTGATAGATCATTGCGATGCCGGCGCTCCGGGCGTCATGCGGTGTTTTAAAATGCTTGCGCTGTCCCTCGACATGCACCTCTCCCCAGGTGGGTTCATGTACGCCGCTGATGATTTTCACCATCGTTGATTTTCCCGCGCCGTTTTCACCGATGAGCGCATGCACCTCGCCGGGATACACATCGAAATCCACGTCATGGAGCACCACGACGCCGCTGAAGGATTTCCCTATTTTTTTAACGCTGATCAGCGGTGTTCTGTTTGTTTCCATGCTTTGCGTCTCCCCTCCTCAAACCTTCGCGCGGCTATTCAAGATAGAATACCTCGCGCATATACTCCACGCCCGAACTGACGTCGCTGCCGTCCAGCGGCTTGTCAATCATCTTTGACGTGATGGCATTCCACCGCTTGCAGTCCTCGTTGTCCACCATCTCCGCAAACGCCTTTTCCGCGTCGTCACACTCAAACTCATAGAAGAACTGGCAGCCGTTCTGGAATATCGAATAGTTCTTGAAGCCCGCCTTGTGGTGCGCCTCCATGATCTCCGGCCAGGGACTTAAATGCATGCGCACATATTCATCCAGACATTCGGGCTTGATATTCCATGTCCACGCGTATTTTTTCATCACCGTTCCACCTTTCGTCGTATATTATGGCCTGTCTACCACATTGTCATGCCGCCGTTGACGTCCACACACGCCCCGGTGACATACCTTGCAAGGTGACTGGCTAAAAACAGCACCACATCTGCGACTTCTTCCGCCGTGCCGATGCGTTTTAAGGGCACCGTCTCAGCTTCGTAGCCGAACGTCGTTGTCATTTCCGTACTGATGAGCCCCGGCGCCACGCTGTTGACCGTGATGCCATACGGCGCGGCATTCTTTGCGAACGTTTTGGTCAGGCACAGCAGCCCCGCCTTGGAGGACGAGTAGTCCGCCCCGGCAGTCAGTCCGCCGATCTTACCCGCCTGCGAAGCGATGTTGATGATCGTACCGCTGTTCTGCGGTTTCATCATGCGCAGCGCCTCCCGGGCGAACAGGAACGAACCCTTCAGGTTGATGTTCATCGTCCGGTCCCAGGACTTCATGTCGAGCTCGTCGATGCTGACGATTTTGCAGATGCCCGCGCTGTTGACCAGCACGTCCATCCGTCCGCACTTCTCCGCCACGATCTCGAATACGGTCTGTACTTCCTTTTCGTCCGTCACATCCACCTTGATGGGAATGCATTCGCAGCCGTTCACCGCAGCCACGCTGAGCGCCGTCTCCTTGGCGCGCTCAAAGTCGATGTCGCATATGAATACGCACGACGCGCCTTCCTGCGCAAAAACTCCCGCGCAGCAGGCGCCAATACCTTTTGCCGCTCCGGTGATAACCGCGACCTTATCCTTCATCAGCTTCATAATTGTCCTCCGCCTGGTGTCTGAAATCTGATTGACAACTCGTTCATTAAGTTTCGTTTTGTAACTGCTTATTTATATTCTACTTTCGTTTCGAAATTCCTGCTTGTGATTTTATTTTTCTACAAAAATAAACACGCTTCGATTTATTTCGAAGCGTGCGTTGTCGGTTTATGTTATGAAATCTGTTAGTTGTCGGCGTAATACCGGTCGATAAACGCGTCCACGTTCTCCTGCGAAATCAGTTCGGGTGTTATGGTCACCATCCCGCTGATGTTTTTCCCGTCCAGTAGATTAACTGCCATCTGGATAGCCATCGATCCCATCTCTTCAGGCTTCTGGTCGATATCGGCTTTCAGGTTTGTGTTCTGTTGAATCTGTTCACAGGCGGCGATGTTGCCGTCGTAACCCACAATGACCGTATCCGCCTTGGCCTGTTTGACGGCCTGCAGCGCGCCCAAAGCCATATCGTCGCACTCGGCAAATACCGCAGTCAGGTTCGGATTGGTCTGCAGGAAGTCCTCCATGACCTCCATGGCTTCGTCGCGCAGCGAGTTGGCCGAGCGTCCCAGCACCACGTCGATGTTGTTCTCGCGCATCACGTCGATGAAGCCGTTATGCCGCTGCCGGGCGTTCTGCGCACCGAGCTGCGCTTCGATCGTCGCGACGGTGGGGTGCTCGATTCCATTGTCTTTAAAATACTGAACCAGCCATTCCCCCGCGATGCGTCCGCCCGCATAGTTGTCCGTGATGATGAGCGACTCATACTTCACTTCGGGGTCATTGATGCCGATGTCCACCACGATGATCGGAATGCCCGCTTCGTTGGCGAGCTTGAGGGCGGGCGAGAGCGAAAGGCTGTCGTAGGGCGTCACCAGCAGCACGTCCACCTTCTGCTCGATCAGGTCCTCAATGTCCGCGGCCTGCTGGGCGGTGTCGCTTGCCGCGTCTCGGATCACGAGGCTGACGCCGAGCTCATCGGCTTTTTTCTTCATGGCGTTGGTGACGGTGATCCAGAAGGAATTCTGCATGGAGGGCGTGGAGTAGCCCACCACATACGACGAAGGCTCTGTTTCCACGATCATACCGCAGCCGGACACTGCCGGCAGCAGCGTTGCCGCAAGCAAGAGCAGGACCAGCACAGGTATCCAAACGGATTTCATGGCGTATCTCCTCCTTCAGGCAGACGGGTGTTCCGGGGCGAGATCGGCTGATCTCCCTTATCCCAGAGTATGGTGGCAATGATCACGATGCCCATTACGGTTTCCTGCCACGCGGGTGTTACGTTCATCAGGTTCAGGCCGTTGCGCAGTACGCCCATGACGAGCGCGCCTGCTACCGTACCGGATATCCGGCCGCGACCGCCCGAAAGGCTGGTGCCGCCGATGACGACTGCCGCGATCACGTCCATTTCGTAGCCTTCTCCGCCCTGCACCTGAGCCGCGCCCACGCGGGAGGTGAGCACGATGCCTGCCACAGCAGCCATCAAGCCGGAGATCATGAACGCTGCGGTTACAATCGCGTTGACGTTGACGCCGCAGTTGCGCGCGGCCGTAGTGTTGCTGCCAATGGCATAGACGTACTTGCCGAACTTCGTCCATTCCAGCAGGAACTTGCTTAAAAGCACAGCGCCCAGCGCGATCCAGAACGGGATCGGCAGGGACAGAAAAGAGCCGGAGGCAATGTTCTCAAACGCGCGCGGAAAATTGGAGATGGGCAGGCCTTCCGAATAGATCGCGGTCAGGCTGCGCCAGATCGTCATGGTCCCCAGTGTGACGACAAAGGCCATGGACTTGCGCCGCGCGACAATGATTCCGTTGATGATGCCCATCGCAGCGCCTGCGGCCATACCGGCCAGCAGGCCGAATACCAGGTTGGTACGGCTCAAAACGTCCGCCATGATAAAGCTGGAGAATGCCAGCACCGCGCCGACTGAGAGGTCGATGCCGCCGATGATGATGACGACGGTCATGCCGCACGCCATGATGACATTGTAGGACACCTGCCGGATGATGTTGGCGAAGTTCGATAAAGTCAAAAACGTATTGGAACTGACGGCGAGGATGACGCATATGAGCAGCAGCGCGATCCATATGCCATAGTACCGCAAATTCAGCCGAATCAATTTATTCGTAAAGCGCTTTACCGATCCCAAATCCTTGTCCTCCGTCATTTCAGCCGCTTGAGCTCTTCATCGAGCGCGCGCTTCAATATTCTGTCCTTGGTGACGCTGTTCTTGTCCATCTCCATCACAACCCGGCCGCACGAGAGCACCATAACGCGGTCGCTCATACCGATGACCTCCGAGAAATCGGACGAGATGAAGATTACCGCCTTGCCTTCCCGCACCATCTCGTTGATGAGGTTATAGACCTCCACCTTGGCCGCGATATCGAGCTCCTTGGTGGGCTCGTCCAGTATCAGCACATCGGTGTTGGCAAGGAACCAGCGCGCAACGAGCACTTTCTGCTGATTGCCGCTCGAAAGAAACTTCATCTGCTGCCCGAGTGAGAAATAGTCCACGCCGAGCCGTTGCAGGTACTGCGTCGTCAGCTTCTTTTCGGCGGTCTTGTCGATCATCCAGCGCAGCCTTCGCCGTTCGATGGACTGCAGGTGCGCGATGGTGATGTTGAGCATCAGGTCGGACACGTTAAAAATGCCTTCCTTGCGCCGGTCGTCCGGGATGAGGCCGATGCCGTATTTCACCGCGGCCTTGGGCGACCGGATGCGGATGCGCTTGCGGTTGTAGAACACCTCGCCCGCATAGTTCGGCGTGATGCCAAAGATGCACTTGGCGAGCGATGTGCGGCCCGAGCCGACCAGCCCGGTGATGCCCAGCACCTCGCCGCGACGCAGCGTAAACGATACATTGTCCAGCACGCCCGGCACGCTGATGCCCTTGACGCGCAGCAGTTCCTTCCCCTGCCGCACCGGCAGTTTGGGATAGCGTTTGCGCACCTCCTGCCCGACGATGGACTTCACCAGCTCCTTGTCCTTGATGCGGGCGGTTTCCTCCTGCACCACGACCTCGCCGTCGCGCAGTACGATCACATTGTCCACCTGCGCGTAGATCTCATTGATATTGTGCGTGACGAACACGATGAACTTGCCCCGCGCTTTCAGCTCATGAATTACGTTGAAGATATAGCCCGCGTCCTCGTTGGTAAGCGCGCTGCTGATTTCGTCAATGATCATCACGTCCGCGTCGCGGGCGAGCATACGCATGAACGCCACCAGATGCTTCTGGCCCATGCCGAGCTGCCCCACGAGGGTGCGGCAGTCCGCCTTGAGCCCCACCTTGGCGCACAGCTCCTGCGTCATCTCCTGAATCTTCTTCCTGCTCACGATCCCCAACCCTTCGGACGGGAAGTTGTTGAAGTAGACGTTCTCCGCGATGGACAGGTTGTCGAACAGCTCCAGATCCTGAAACACAAAGCTCCATCCAAGCGTCAGCGCATCATAAGGAGACCGGAAATTGACCTTCTGTCCGTTGTATAGGATCTCTCCTTCGTCCGGCTGATGGATGCCCGCAAGCAGCTTCACAAAAGTGGACTTGCCCGCGCCGTTTTTGCCCACCACGGCGTACACGCGTCCCGCTTCCATGCGAATGCTCACGTTTTTGAGAACCGGAATATTATTAAAACTTTTACTCAAGTTTCTGATCTCGATGGTCTTCTGTTGCATCGGAACCGCCTTTACCGGTATTGGGGCTACTCGAGCGGATACGTTGTGAAGATCTGGATGTCGTGCTCGAAGAAATATTTAATGTATTCGTGCGGCGCAAGCTGGTCGGAAACGACCTTGTCCGCAAACTTTAAATCGCCGATATTGGACAGCGAATTGACGTCAAATTTGGTGTGGTCTGCAACCACGATGATTTCGTCGCTGAAATCCTTTAAGGTCCGGTACATCTGGGCGAGGAACGCGTTGCGCATCATATAGCCACGCTTGAAGCCGATACCGTCCACACTTAAGAACGTTTTGTTGATGTACATCTCCTTGATATTTTTGATCAAAATCTCGCCTGTCATCATCACGCCGTATTCGGAGGCGTCCAGCTCTCCGCCCGGAGAAAGCACCCGGCAGCCTGGTGCGCCCGCCAGCTCCGCCATGACGCCCAAATTGTTGGTCACGACGATGATGTCCTTCTTGTCGCGCAGGTTCTTGGCGATCTGGATGCAGGTGGAGCCCGGCCCGATGAATACCACGTCCCGGTCCTGAATCAAAGCTGCCGCGAACAGCCCGATCATCTTTTTGCTTTCGATGTTGGGGACATCGGTCACATCCGCCAGTTCCTCCCGCGGCGCGTCGTCGCGCAGCACTGCGCCCCCGTGCGTGCGGATGAGAAAACCTTCGCCCTCCAGCTTTTCAAGGTCCTTGCGAATCGTGACCTCGGAAACGGCTAAAATTTCGGACAGGTTGCTGACATCCACCTTGTCGTACTCGAAGAGCAGCTGTTTGATTTTATTGTGTCTCTCTGCCGCGAACACGGAGCCACCTCGCCATTTGCGCATCCTCCAAAGTTTCCCCTGCCGGGGTTTGCTTTAAAAAAGAACGCGCAAAGTTTTATTTGCTTTTGAATCGCAAGTAACTATTTCGACATTGCCCAACAAAATTCCTTTAAATATTGACAGTCCTGTTTTCAGAATCAAAAAAGGAACGGCTGTGAACCGTTCCTGATTTGCTTGCAATGTTACTTCCACATATCCTTTGCGATCTGCGCATAGCGGGCTACCCGCTCATCGATCTCTTCCGCCGTGAGGCTGGCGTTATCCGCGAATATGCCCTTCGAAAGGTCGTGCGTTGCTTCCAGCTCGTGCCCGACGAGCGCCCACGCCGCCTCGGTCAGATGCCGGTACTCGGGCTTTAACAGCTCGCGGCACAGGAAGGACTGACGCGGCTGGTTGATATCCTCGCCGCTGATCTGCATGAAGCCATAGCGTCTGCACAGCTCCATCACGCGCGCAAGCTGCTCCGGGGTGTTACGCGAGGGCATGAACGCGATGGCGTCAAAGCCGAGGGCCTTGCATGCCGCGAACACCTCGTCCAGATAATCGTCCTCGAACTTCTGCGCGGCCTTGTCGCCCGTGGGAGACTCGCCCACATCGCCAAGGTAGCAGTAGGCCGGGATTGCGCCAAGCTTTCTGATCTGCCGCACGGCTTCCGCCACATGGGGCGTCTCGTCCGGCTGCGTGTCGATATAGATCTGCTGCACAAAGCTGCCCTTGAGCACGTTGAGCAGGTCATATGCCGCAATATCGTTGCCGGGATCGGCAAGCATGCTGCGCTGTTTGGCGCTGAGCGGTATCTTAAGGCTGTCCGCCACGAACGATACCAGCGCTTCGCTCACGCCGAACCGGGCGATGAGCTTGTTCGCAAGCGCGAACAGCAGGTGGCGTTCTGTGACGCTGCCGCTCTCGGCCGCCATGGACAGCGGCAGCACGTCTGCATTAAAATCAATGGCAAAGTCGAAAGGCTGGATGATGGCGTTCAGCCGTTCGATCATTCGGCGGTTCCGGCCATTGCGCGCCTCACGCATCGGAGCCAGAAACGCATCTGCCGCGGCAATGCTGCTGTGCGGCAACGCGGCTGCGGTGATATATGCCGAGGTGCTCTGGTCCGGGTTGTTGATACGGCGTCCGGCGAGCGGAGTCAGGCCCCAGTCGGTGCGCATCTCAAAACCGATGGTCGTGGGGATGCCGATGGTCTGCCCCGCAGCGATGAACTCCTGCGCACCGCCCACCGAGTCATGGTCCATCAGGCCCACGGTGGAAAGCCCGCACTCCACCGCCTTCCACACGGCCTTGGCCGGGGAGTACGGCGAGAAGGAGTACATCGTGTGCACGTGGTTGTTCGTCAGCCCTTCGGAAAAGGCAGGCGGAATTTCTCCGCTGTCCAGCTTGCGCCTCAGGCGGGCCAGCGCTTCCAGCCGGGATGCCGCCGTGCCGCTGTTCAGCGCCTGTATATCGTCTCCGGTGTGTGTCATATTCGTATCCCTCAGTCCATCTGCTGGCCGCCGGTGACGTTGATGGCCTGCCCGGTCATGTAGTTTGCTTCATCGCTCGCAAGGAATACCAGCGCATTCTCCACGTCTTCGTACTGGCAGCCGCGCTTTAACGGTACCTGATCGATGTACTTCTGGCGTACCTGCTCCTCCGTGATGCCCTGATTGGCTGCGTACTGCTTGAACAGGCTGTTCACCCACAGCGGCGAGTCGAGCAGGTTGCCGGGGCAGATGGCGTTGACGCGCACCTGATACGGCGCGAGCTCCAGCGCGAGGCTCTGCACGAGGCCGATGCCGCCGAACTTGCTCGCGGCGTAGGCGGAATTCTTGAACGAACCCTTCTTACCGGACTTGGAGTTGATCTGGATGATGACGCCGCTGCCCTGCTCCATAAGGTACGGCGCGACAGCCTTGGATATGTTGAAGAAGCCGCACAGGTTGACGTCGATGACCTTCTTCCAGCGGTTCGGGTCGAACTCTGTAATCGCACCGGACATCAGTATTGCCGCGTTGGATACAAGGATGTCGATCTTGCCGTAGGCATCCACGGCGGCCTTCATCAGTGTCTCGCAGCTGGCAAAGTCCGTCACGTCCACAGACATCGCAATACCGTCCTGCAGCAGCGCCGCGGTTTCCTTCGCGCCGTCCAGATTGACGTCGCCCACCACGACCTTCGCGCCTTCCTCCGAAAGCCTTATGGCCAGCGCCTGCCCGAGCCCCTGTGCCGCTCCCGTGATCACGGCTACTTTGCCCTTCAGCCGGGCGCAATTTTCAATCTTCATAAACTATTCCCCCCGTTCGATTATATCTTCGCTTTATGCCAGCATCATTATACACACGCCGCGCGGGTGAAACAAGCACATTTCTGTTTTTTTCTTTTAATACCTTTGCTTCTCTGCGTTTCATAAACTTTATGATTGGATTCAAAGCCAAAATCAAAGATTGTGATTGAAACCCGCCTGCATATGTTTTACAATATTAAGAACGAAGCGAGCGGGGAGGTCGTCATGTTAGCCAACGAAAGACAGCTGCAGATGCTGGAGCTCATCAGCGAGCGCGGCACCGTCAGGGTATCGGATCTAAGTGAAGCGTTCAATGTGTCCACCGAAACGGTGCGGCAGGACCTCTCCAAGCTGGAGCGGGACGGCAAGGTGGTGCGCGTTCACGGCGGGGCCTGCGCTGCGCCGGACGATCAGGGCGAGGAGCCCTACGCCCGCCGCGAGATCATGAACGTGGCGGACAAGAAGCGCATTGCGCGCGCGGCCGTACAGCATATCGCACCGTATGAGCAGATCATACTCGACGCCAGCTCCACCTGCAGCTTTGTGGCGCGGGAGCTTCCCGACATGCCGCTCACCGTGCTGACCAACTCGTTTCACGTCGCCGCGGAGCTCGCTTCCAAGAGCCGCATTGAGGTCGTCATGACAGGCGGTTCGTTGATGCGCCCCTCCATGAGCTTTGGCGGCATCGCCACCCAGTCCGTGCTGAGCCTCTACCATGTCAGCAAGGCCTTTCTCTCCTGCAAGGGTGTACAGGCGGGCCACGGCGTCAGCGACGCCAACGAGCCGGGCGCGCTCGTCAAGCAGCAGATGATGCGCATTGCGGACGAGACGTGGCTGCTCGCGGACCACAGCAAGTTTGGCCGCGCCAGTCTGATCCGCATCGCGGGGTTAGAGGAGTTCAGCCGTATCATCACCGATCCCGGCATCGCGCCGGAGCAGCTGGATGCATTGGGCGACCATGCGGGCAAGGTCATTGTGGCGGAATAAATCAGCAAAGACCCACAGCCCATGTCATCCTGAGCCGCAGGCGAAGGATCTTATCATATTGTTTTAAATGCTTCGCAGACGCTCGGCATGACAAGCAATTAATGTGGAGAAATCTAAGAAGATAAAAGATAAGTCAACATACAAACGGGCCTGCCTGCAACAGACAGACCAACTGTTTTTTAAATCTCAGAACTCCTGCGGCTGCGGATAGGTATACTGCTTACCCGCATAATTTCGCATCACGACTTCCTCGTCATTCATGCTCAGTACATACTCGGGATTGATCGGCACCTTGCCGCCGCCGTGCGGCGCGTCGATCACGAACTTGGGTACCGCATAGCCGGAGATGTTGCCCGTTAGCGCCTGGATGATCTCCACTCCCTTCTCCACGCGGGTACGGAAGTGCCCGAGGCCCTGACTCATATCGCACTGATAGAGGTAGTAGGGCCGCACGCGCGCCTTTACGAGCTTCAACAGTAGCTCTTTCATAATCTCCGGGTCGTCGTTGATGCCGCGCAGCAGCACGCTCTGGTTGCCCAGCGGGATACCCGCGTCCACGATGTCCCCGCAGGCCTTCACCGCTTCGGGCGTCAGCTCCTTCGGGTGGTTAAAGTGCGTGTTGATCCAGATCGGGTGGTACTTTCTCAGCATGGTCAGCAGCTCCGGCGTGATGCGCATGGGCATCACCACCGGCACGCGCGTACCAATGCGGATGATCTCCACGTGCGGTATAGCGCGCAGGCGCGAAATGATACCCTCCAGCTTGGCGTTGCCCATGGTCAGTGGGTCGCCGCCGGAAATCAGTACGTCGCGTATCTGCGGGTTTTTGGCGATGTAGTCCACCGCGAGCTTCACCTCGGCCTCGGAGATGCAGCAATCCTCCTCGCCCACCATGCGCCGCCGCGTGCAGTGGCGGCAATACATGGAGCACGTACGTGTCACGAGGAACAGTACGCGGTCGGGATAGCGGTGCACGATGTTCTTCACCGGGCTCTCGCGCTCCTCGTCGAGCGGGTCTTCCATTTCACACGGCAGCACATGCGTCTCATTGATCGTCGGCACGGCCTGCATGCGGATCGGGCAGTGCGGGTCCAGCGGGTCCATCAATGATGCGTAATAGGGCGTAATCGCCATGCGGAACAGGTTCAGGCAGTAGCCGATCTCCTGTTTATCCTTATCTGTCAGCCGGATCACCTTTTCCAGCGCTTCCACTGTGGTGATGCGGTTCTTCAGCTGCCACTTCCAGTCGTTCCACCCGGCAGGGTGGGGGTCGGTTTCTTCCAATGTATATGTGCTGCTGGTCATTGTTTTGTCCTCACTACAAATAAGAATTGATGTTGTACCGTTTGAGCGCAGCCTTCAGCACGCTGCGTACCAGCGTTTTGTAATCGGTTCCGTTGAATTTGGCGAGCATGGGAAAGTCGCTGTAGCCGGGCGCGAGGCCGGGCAGCGGGTTGATCTCGATGAAGTGCAGCTTCCCGTCCGGCGCAAGGCGGAAGTCCATACGCGCGAAATCGCGGCACTGGAGCGCATTGTATACCTTGCGGGCCGTGCGGACCATCTCCGCTTCGGTCTGTGCATCGATATCCGCCGGGCTCTTGTACCGGATCAGTTTCTCGTAGTTCTGCTTGACCGTGAAGCTGTAGATGTTATATTCGGTTTCCTTATCCAGATAGATGATCTCCATGGGCGGGAACACATGCATATCCGCTCCGTTGCCCACGATGCCCACCGTGAATTCGCGGCCCGGGATGTACTCCTCGACGAGCATATCCTGCCCGTAGTCGCGGATGTTCTTTTCCACGAGCGCCCGCAGCGTTTTTCTATCGGTGACGATGGCTACGTCCGATATGCCCTTGCTGGAGCCTTCCGCGTTGGGCTTGACGATCGCGGGGAACGCAAAACCGCCGGTGCGGGGTTCCCCCTTGCCGATCACGCGGTATTTGGGCGTCCGTACATGATATGTGGAGAGTATACGCTTGGTCAGCGCCTTATCGAGCGCGATGCAGAGCGTGGTTTCGTCCGAGCCGGTGAACGGAATGCGCAGCATGTTGCACAGCGCAGGCACCTCGGCTTCGCGGCCCCGGCCCTGAATGCCCTCGGCAATATTAAAGACGATATCCACCGTATGCTTCGCCAGCCTCTCCGGCAGCGTTTCGTCCGCTTCCATCAGCTCCACACGGCAGTGATCGTCTTCTATGGCTTCCCGTATCGCGTGTACGGTCTCGATGCTGTCATACTCCGCTTCAGCGTCCGCGACGTGGGAAGAAATATGCTTTTTCAGATTATATGTCAGGCCAACTCTCAGTGTCGGCCCAGGTTCAGGTTTGGCGTCGTCCTCCACCCGGAATCACCGTCCTTTATGCATAAATTCTTTTGTGAGTGTACGGCAACAGGGGTTCAAAGTCAATCGGATATAATGGTGGATTTTGTGAAATTATCTGCAAAAAAACGCATGGTTATCACATGGCATTATGCTGCTCGTTCAGGCTTGTTTTTTGTCCTTGTAGCCCCGTCTGCTTCACTTTTTTCCGTTTGGATTTACCGTCCCGGCAGCTCAAAAAAATCCGCCGCGAATATTGACAAAACTGCCCGCCGGATTTATTATTAAACCACATTTAATAAGTTATTTAATAAGCCGGAAAGCACGACTTTCAAGGTGAATATATGGCCAATACAATTTTGATCCGGGAACTCAATAAAAAGAAGATACGCGAAGAACTCAAGGCGATGCGCGAGTCCACCATATTCACGCTGTCGCAAAAGACGGGGCTCAGCATGGTCACGGTTAAGGCCGCGCTGAACGAGATGACCGAAAGCGGCGAGGTCTTCCCCTGGCATACGGTGCCTTCGGGCGGAGGCCGCCCCTCCATGCTGTATCAATATCAGCCGCATTTCCGTCACGCACTGCTGATTTACGGGTTTCAGAAGAACGAAGGGAATCTGATCCGCGCGCTCGTTGTGAACCTGTATGGCGAATGTGCATGGCGGCAGGAGACGGTTGTACAGGATGTGCAGCCAGAGAGCTTCTGTCCACTCATCGAAGCGGCGCTGCAGCGCTTTCCGAATCTGGCGGTCATCGGCTTCGGACTGCCCGGCGTGGAGGAAAACGGAATCATCACCGTGAACGATTACGAGCATCTGGTAGGCGTGGCGTTCACGGAGTATTATCAGCAGAAATACAGCCTCCCGGTCATCTACCTCAATGACGTGAACGCAGCTGTGAAAAGCCGCGGGGCCGCAAGCCCAGATACCGGATGCCTTGTGGGCATCTACTTCCCCCGCCTCTATCCGCCGGGTGCGGGCATGGTGATCCGCGGTGAAGTGCACACAGGAGCGCATGGCTTCGCAGGCGAAATCGGCGGCCTGTTCCCTGATATCGATTGGGTACGCATGGACTACGGCGAACAGCAGGCGGTGCGCGGCGCGATTGCACGGATGCTCGCCATATACTGCCGCATCGCTGCGCCCGACCGGTTCGTACTCTACGGCGATTTCTTCCGGGACGAGGACGCGGCTCGGATCAGGTCGGTTACAGAAAAGCTCTTGGGCAATCGTTACAGCGTGGATGTTTCGGTATCCGCAGAATTCGAACGTGACTTTGAACAGGGCATGATCCTGGCCGCGCTTGGACGAATAGACGAGACGCTGTTTTCATCGGAAGGATGGGTATAACTTATGACTGCATTGCTGGTTATCATCTACATCTCATTCATCAGCCTCGGCCTGCCCGATGCGCTGCTGGGCGCTGCATGGCCTGTGATGAGCGCGGACCTAGGGGCTTCGCTCTCCCTCGCGGGCGTGCTGTCCATGATCGTGGCAGGCGGCACCATCGTATCCAGCCTGATGAGCGAGCGGGTCATCCGCCGGTTCGGCACGGGCCGGGTAACCGCGTTCAGCGTGCTACTGACTGCCATCGCGCTGCTCGGCTTCTCTCTCCTCCCCCGCTTCTGGATGATGTGCCTGATGGCTGTGCCGCTGGGCCTCGGCGCGGGCTCGGTGGACACCGCGCTCAACAACTTTGTGGCGCTGCACTACAAGGCGCGCCATATGAACTGGCTCCACTGCTTCTGGGGCGTGGGCGCAACGGTTGGTCCGATGATCATGTCCGCTTACCTCGCCATTAAGGGCGGGTGGAAGCTGGGCTACGGCACCATCGGCCTCATTCAGGTGGTACTGGTCGTGGTGTTGTTCGCCTCCCTGCCGCTCTGGAAAAGGGCGGCGCGCGGCGAGGCGGAAAGCGAACAATCCGCGCAGCCCATGCCTACGATGCGCCAGACGCTGCGCACTCCCGGCGTCCGGTTTGCGATGCTGAGCTTCTTTGCCTACTGCGCGTTGGAGCTGACGACCGGCTTATGGGGTAGCAGCTTTTTAGTCATCGTCAAAGGGGTCACTGCGGAAGCGGCGGCGCGGTGGATATCGTTCTACTATCTGGGCATCACGGCGGGCCGCTTCGCCACAGGCTTTTTGTCCTTCAAGCTAAGCAACAATGCGATGATCCGGCTGGGCTTGGGCATCATTGCCCTCGGCCTCCTTGCTGTGCTGCTGCCCTTGGGCAACGTCCTCTTGCAAATCGGCTTTGTGCTGATCGGCCTCGGCTGCGCCCCCATCTTCCCCGGCATGCTGCATGAAACGCCGGTGCGCTTTGGCACAGGCTTGTCCCAGCGGCTGATCGGGTTGCAGATGGCAAGCGCCTACGTCGGCTCCACCTTCATGCCGCTGCTGTTTGGTGCGATTGCGCAGTATGTAACCATCAATCTGTTCCCGTATTATCTGCTGGCAATGCTGGCATTGATGGCAGTTTCGAATCTCCTCGTGAATCGTTCCGTGGCCCGCAAGCCGCTGAGCACACAAAGCCTGTAGCCCGCAGTTGCGCTCAGGTCTGCGCTTCCTCCCCACCGGACTGAGCAACCTCGCAAACAACCGGCACCGTCTCTTGCTTGTAGGCTGAGATTTTCAACGTGGGGAGAAGCAGCAGGCCGGAAGCAGCTGCGGCGAAAAGCCATAGCGCGTTGACCGGGAGCACCCCGATTATCGCCGTACTGCTCAACGAAAGCGCCAGCGCGCCCGCCTGCATCGTGAAGGACTGCACCGAAAGCATGGAAGCCCTGCTGCTGTCGGGTACATCGCGGTGGATCATCGCGCCTTCCGCAATATTGGCCACGCCAAGGAAGAAGTACAGCAGGCAGTATGCCAGCATGAACAGAATCGGTGAGGCGATCAGCGCCGCGCAAACCATGCACGCCAGCATCACCGCGCGCGCCGGGATGAACACCCATTTTTCTTCCAACAGCTTCCGGGAAAGCAGCCTCTCGGATACCAGATTCCCCGCCGTTATGGCCCCAAAATACAGCACCGACAGCACGCCCAGCATTCCCGTCATCTGTGTTCCGCCCAGGAGTCCCAAAAATACCGGCTGCCAGTAGGACTCCAGCGCACACAGCATCACGCCCAGCCCCACCGTCGATATCAAAATCCATTTCAAGCTGCGGCTGCCGCGTATTACGCCGATGTGGTCCCGCAAATGCATAAGGAGCGGTTTGTTTCGGGTTTCCTCCGCCGGGTCGTTTGGAATCAGCAGCGCGGTCAGTCCAGCCAACAGCAAACAGGTCGCCACGCGTAGTATCAGGTTGAGATCGTATGCGCCCAGCTCCGGCATAAGGCGCACGGAAACCGCAGGAATAAACCCGCCAGCCAGCGCACCTGCTGCCAGTCCGATCGACTCAGCCAGCGCGAGCGTACGCATCGCTTTGGGCAAACGATCCTCGCCGAACGCCGCATTGTGGCGGCTGACAAACAGTGCCTCCACGGTGCCGGACGACAGTGCCCGGCTTACCCCGGCAAGCGCCGCTGCCGCAAACATCCAGCCTGCGCCCTGCAAAAACACCAGCGGGCCGAATGCTGCTGCCGCAACGAGCTGTGCGGCAATGAAGGTGCGCTTTTTCCCCAGCCTGTCCGCTGCGACGCCGGAAGGGACCTCGAGCAGGGCTGCGGTAACTGAGTACGCGCCCATCGCAAGCGCAATCTGACTCAGCGCAATGCCTTTGTCCAACATAATCAGGGTCAGCACTGAAACCAGCAGCCCCTGCGAAAACCAGTTCAGCGCCAGCAACCCGGCATATCGTTTTACCTGCACTTACTCTCCTGCGCTTTCCGCCAGCGTCATATCATACGCCAGATAGACGAGCTGCCACGGCTTCGTCCCCTCCCGCGCCTGCTTGTGTTGCCGTGAATATTCCAGCAGCATCGCGCGCAGCTCCACCGCTTCCACGTCGGTCAGGTGAACGATATCGGTACACAGGTCATTGCCGGTATCCGCCTGCGGCAGGTTGTTCTTTCTCGCGTAATCGACGATGCGCTGGTAATCCCGGCAGGCTTGCGTGACCTGTCCTTCCACAAAGGCATCCCGCGCAGGCGAGGTTTCATCGGCGAGCTGCTGACCGATGCTGACCGTAGCATCAGCCACGCGCATCAGCCGCGCCTGTATGCCGTTGATGCTTTCAATGTGGTCCTGCTCCACCAGCCCGATCGACTCCAGCTTTTTGATATGGTGCTGCGCGGCGGAAGGTGTGATGCCCAGCCGGTCCGCAATGGCTTTGGCGGTTATAGGCCGGCCCGCTTTTTCCATCTCCCGCAGGATGCGCTGCCGCAGCGGCAGCGAGTATATGCGAAGCTTCTGTTCATCGTCCAGATAGATCATTTTCATGGCAGGCCTCGATCATAATATTATTTGTTACGTTACATATTATATAACGTTTTTAATCCAATATGTCAAGTGCCGGAACATAAAAAAGGAGCAGGTTCATCTTCCCCTGCTCTTTTATAGTTTTATAACAAGCCCTTCAAAGGCCCCCTTGCCTAAAGGGGGCTGTCAGTCCGAAGGACTGACTGGGGGATTCTTGCTGGCCTCTAAATCCCTCCACCACCTTCGGTGGTCCCACTCCCACTCCCACTCCCATCCCAAAAAGCTACGCTTTCCGGGGGCCCCGGGTCGCAAGGGAGGCTTTCAGCGCTCTATAAAAGGAACAGGGCGTCTTGCCCTGCTCCCTTCCCCAATATTCCCTCTGTCGGCTGCTCGTCAGCCTGCCCAGTGTTCAATGATCGCTTCAAAGCGGCCGTCCGCATCCTCCGGCACCTGCGTGCGCAGTACCTCTGCGTTATCCTGCATGATGACCAGTATCTTGCCCCTCATGCGCCGTGTAAAGGCTTTGCTGAGGGTCACCCTTCCATATGCGCTGTCGTGAACAGCATTTTCTGCCACGGTGACGACCACCTCATCTCGCTTGTGTCTCAGCCTGCGGATCCTGCGCAGCGGCCGGTCGCCCACCTCCGGGTACATCGCAACCGTGACGTTGCGCCAGAACAACAGCAACAGGAGCAGCAGCAGCGCGAAGCCGAGTATTGCCCATACGTACCAGCCGATTCCGCGGTGGGTGGGCTTCCACTGTCCGGCGGCGACCTGCTCGTCGGTGATCGTGATCTCCGTCGTAGTGATGTTGCCGTCCTCGTCCATGACCTCGATGATGTACGTGCCCGGCTCAATACCCTCCAGCGTCAACGAATCCGTCCACTCGCCGCCCGGCAAACGCACCTGCACCGCGCCCTCCGCGATCTCGGCGATGTCGCCCGCATCCACCGTTACGTCGCCTTCCGGCGGCGCTTCTTCCACCAGTGGGGTCTCACCCGTCTCCGGGTTCTCTACGGCTGCCACGATGAACGGTCCGAACGTCCGGTAGGTCGTGAGGCCAAAGGCGTTGCGCGCGTAGGCGTGGATGTAATATGTTCCGGGCTGCGTGATATCAATCGCGCCCGTATAGCTCTTGTATGCGCCGCTGTAGGCTTGGCTGTCGCTGATCGCCCAGCCCTTCGCGGTGATCTCCGACTCACTGTCCGTATAGGAGAGCGCAGCCGTGATCTGTTCCACCGTCGTGCTGCCGACCGTATAGCTTCCGCTGTCGCACGTAATCACCGGCGCGGACTCGTCGAGCTGGTTCACAGTCACCGTGAAGGTCGTTGAATTGCCTGCCACGTCGTAGATTTTAAAGGTATATGTACCGTTTTTAGCCGTCTTCCATGTGATGCCCGTGCCTGCAACCACCCGCGAGCCGTCCGGCATGATGAGGTAGCTGTTGCCGCTGCCGCCCGGGTCGCTGCTGAGCGTGAATGCCAACAGCGCGCTTGTTCCGTCGATGGAAACGCCGACCTGCGGCTGCGCCGGGGCCTGCTTGTCGATGCGGACCAGATACCCGCCAAACTCGCTCATGTTGCCAAACTCGTCCGTGGCGCGGATAAACACCGTATGCACGCCCGTAGTGACCACGCGGTTGTTCGCCTGAGTGAACGCCTTATCCTCGAGCGAATAACTGAACACCACCGCGGAAGCGTCCGTCACCGAGACTGCCCTGACCGTTACGCTCTGGTTCGTCCATGTACCCGCCACATAAGGTCTGCCGTCCGCCGTGGTCATGGTCACTACGATGTTGGCCGGAATGTCCTTGTCCACCTCGACCTTGCCGGAATACCCGTAATCGCTGGTATATTCCGCATCCGAGGCATTCACGCGGAACTGCAGGTCCGTGATGCTCGTCAGTTCCTCGGGAATGGCAAAGTCGTATTCAGTCTCCGTCATGCCCTCCTGCACCACATGCCACTCTTCGCCGTCATAATACTCAAGCGTGTAGCCCAGTATGTCGCCGTCGATATCAAAGCCGCTCCACGTCACGTGGATGACGGACTCGCCGCCGTACCGTTCGCTGCCCGTCGGGGTATGCACCACCGGCGTTTCGGGCGGGTCATTCACAGACATCACCGTCACGGTCACATTCGCCAAAGCGCTGCCGCCGTGTCCGTCGGACATCGTGTAACTGAAGCCGACCTCCCCTTCAAACGTATCGCCGGGCGTATAATCGATCTTGCCGTTGTTGATCACCGCCGTGCCGTTGGTCGGCGTCGTAACTGCCGTAATCGTGAAATCGTTGCGGCTGTCCGGCACCGCGTTAAGCGTCGGATCCGTATCGATATCTGTATCGTTGGCCAGCACGTTGATCGTCACGAGGTCCCCGTCACCCGTGGTTGCGAAATCATTCTCCGCCACCGGGGTATCGTTCACCTGTTTGACTGTGATACTGACCGTGCCCGTACCCGTCAGAACGCCGTCGGTCACCGTATAGGTGAAGCTGTCGGTGCCGTTCCAGTTCGCAGCGGGCGTGTACAGGATCTTTCCTTCCACGATATCCGCGCTGCCGTGAGCGGGCATACCCACCCCGTTAATCGTCACGGCCCCCTGCGGCGTCACATTCAGCGCCGGGTTCGTATCCACATCCGTATCGCCGTTCAGCACGTCCACAGTGACCGCCGTATCCTCGTTGGTCGTTGTGGAATCGCTGTCCGCCACCGGCGCATCGTTTACCGCCGCCACCGTTACCGTGACCGTACCCGTGTCCTTGGCCCCATGGCTGTCCGTCACCGTATAGACGAAGCTGTCCGTGCCGTTCCAGTTCGCAGCGGGCGTATAGGTGATGTTTGTGCCTGTCACCGTCACCCCGCCGTGCGCCGGCCTGTCGCCCGTTTCCACCGTAACCGTCAGGCTGTCGCCATCCGTTGCGATGTCCACGTCGCCGATGAAACCGCTGACGTCGACGCCCACGGCCGTATCCTCATCGGTCGAAGTCGTGATATCCCCCGCCACCGGGTTGTCGTTGACAGCGTTGACGGTGATCGTGATTGTGGCCGAATCCGCCGCACCGTCCCCATCCTCCATCTGGTAGTTTACTGTAAAGCTGCCGTGCCAGTTCGCGTCCGGCACGAAGGTGACCACGCCCTCCGGCGTTCCGCTGAGCGTGCCGTGCAGGCCTGAGGTGTCGCCGAGGAAGCCGACGAAGGTCTTCGTATCGACTAGGTCCAGATCCGTGTCGTTCTCCAGTACGTTCACCGTAACCGTATGGTCTTCGTCAGCAGAAGCGCTGTCGTCCACTGCAACCGGCGGGTCGTTTTCGCCGCCCACCGATACCGTAACCGTACCCTCCGCGTTGCCGCCGTGGCCGTCGTTGAGCCAGTACGTGAACGTGTCCGTGCCGTCCCAGTTTGCAACCGGGTCATATTCGATCTTACCGCTCACCACAGAAATCGTTCCGTGGGCGGGCTGCGTCGTAATCCCCTCAATAGAGATGCTGAAATCCGTGGTATGATGCAGCGTGCCCTGATTCAGGTCGGTATCCGTGTCAACGTCCGTGTCGTTGGCCAGCACGTTGATCGTAACGTTCGTATCCTCTTCAGTTTCCGCGTTGTCCGTTACAGCCACCGGGTTGTCGTTCACCTGTACGATCGTCACCGTCACGACGCCCTTGCACTGCGCCTCGCCGTCCGTCACATAGTATTCGAACGTGTCCGTGCCGTTGTAATCATCGGCAGGCGTATATTTGATCTTTCCACTCTCCACCGATACGCCGCCATGCGCAGGCGCGGCCGCTCCGGTCAGTGAGATACCCAGCACCTCAGCCTCCGGGTGCGCGTTGAGCCCAGCCTTCTGATCGGTGTCCGTATCACCGTCCAGCACGTCGATGGTGACCGCCGTATCTTCATTGGTTGTCGCCGAGTCATTATCCGCCACCGGCGCATCGTTCACCTGATCCACCGTTACGGTGATCGTGCCGGTATCGCTGGCTTCCGCGCTGTCTGTCACGGTATAGACAAAGCTGTCCACGCCATTCCAGTCTGCGTTGGGCGTATAGACGATGTTGCCATCCTCATTTACTTCGGCTATGCCGTGCGCTGCCTGCGTGGAGATCGTCACGGTAAGCACGTCCGAGTTTGTGGCAATGTCCACGTCGCGCGTGATCGTGTTCCATGCCACCGTGTAGCTCGTATCCTCATCAATCGTGCCGGAGGCATCGTCGCCCTGCGGCCCGTCATTCACCGGAGTAACCGTAACCGTAAAGGTGTACTCCCGGTAGCCGCCGTCGCCGTCCGTCACACGCAGCCGGATGTTCGCCGTGCCGTTCTGGTTGTCCTTCGGGTTCACGGTTACCGTGCGGTCGCCGCCTTCGCCCGCCGTCACGGATACGTCGCCCGTACCCACCAGCGTGGGATTGCTGCTGTATTCCACTGTGACGGAAAGTTCAGCCGCCGTTGTCTCCACGTCGGAAACGCTGAAGCTGCTGCTGCCATCCGCAAGGTCTTCCGTCAGGTTCATATTCGCCGGGTTCGTCACGAATACCGGTAGGTCGTTGACGCTGGTCACCGTCACCGTCACCGTGCCTTCCGCGCTGCCGCCATGACCGTCGTACATCCAGTAAGAGAACGTATCCGTGCCGTACCAGTCTACATTCGGAGTATAAACGATCTCGCCGTCCGATACCGTTATTCCTCCGTTGACCGGCGCGGTCGTCGTGCCTGTCAGCGACAGCGTAAAATCGTCGCGGCTGTGCAGGTCGTTTTCATTGAGTGACTCGTTCGTGTCCACGTCCGTATCGTTGGCCAGCACGTCAATGGAGACTGGCGTATCCTCGGCGGTTATCGTACTGTCCGCTCCAGCCGCCGGAGCATCGTTCACCTGCGTGATGGTTACCGTCACCACGCCGATATCGTGCGTTTCACCGTCGGAGACAAAGTATTCGAAGGAATCTGTTCCGTTATAGTTCGCGTAAGGCGTATAGACGATCTTGTTGCCATCCACCAACTCAATCCCGCCGTGGCCCGGAGCATCCAGCGCCCCCGAAATCGAGATGGAAAGCTCCTCGGCCTCCGGGTGCTCGTTGAGCCCTGCGGTCTGGTCAATATCCGTCGCATCGGGAAGCGGATCGATGGTCACCGCCGTATCCTCAGTCGTCGTTGCCGTTTCATCCGCCGCCACCGGTGCGTCGTTCACCTGCGTGACCGTCACGGTCACAGTTGCGGTGTTGCTCGTCGCTCCCTCTACGTCCTCCGTGACATAGGTGAACGTGACCGGCCCGTTGTAGTTGGCGTTGGGCTGAATGTTCACGCCGCTGCCATCCGAAGCGATGGTGATCACCGCGTTCGTGTCGTTGTCCGTCACAGAATGGACGCTCAGATGCTCCGTATCCGGGTTGGTTTCAAGGTCGCCGTCCGTGTCGTTGTCCAGCACGTCGAGGAACGTCAGCGCATCCTCCGGCGCGCTCAGCGTATCGTTCACCGCCACCGGCGCTTCGTTGACGCTGTTGACTATGAACGTAAAGCTTGCGCTTCCCGTCAGGTGCCCGTCATTGGCCGTGATCGTGATCGTCGTGGTGCCGTTCCACTGCCTGTAAGGCTTCACGTCGATCGTTCTGTTTTCACCCGTCTCCGGGCCAAACGACATGCCGCCCAGCACCAGAATCGGGTTGGAGCTGGCTGCCGTAAGCGTAACCTCGGTATCCACATTGTTGTCTACGTCTGTCACTTTGAACGAGATGTCGTTCTGTGTGACTCCTTCATTCACGCTGAACTCCGTACCGCCGATCATCGTCACAACGGGTGCGTCGTTGACGGGCGTTACAGTGATATTGACCGTGATGTCATAGTCTAAATTGCCCAGCGCGTCGTGCACGGTGTATACGAACGTGTCTGCAGCGTTGCTGTCCTGATCCGTGGTATAGTACACCGACTTATGATCTGTTTCAATTTCTACGACACCATGCGCCGGGTCGGTTTTGATTGCTGTAATCGACAGGTTGCTTGGATCGTCCACATCGGCGTCATCCAGCACCGTCAATTTTGTCTTGGTATCCTCCACCACCGTATAAGCCTGCTCGGTGATGGTAATCGGATCATCCACCGGCGTTACCGTTACGATGAAAGACACCGTATCCGTCAGCAAGCCGGAATCCTTGACCGTCAGTGTGATCGTCGCGCTGCCGTTGCCGTTGGCCACAGGGGTCGCCATAACCGAACGGGCTGAACCCGTGCCCGGATTGGTGATCACGATATTGGCAACCGGAATCAGCGCGGTATTGGAGGATTCTGCGGTGACCACCAGTCCGCTGTCGACATCCTCTTCATCGCTCACGGTAAAGGAGATATCGCTTGTCGCTGTATCCTCGTCAATCGTCACGTCCACGATCGGGTCGGTGATGACCGGGGCATCGTTGACAGGCGTCACCGTCACCGTGACGGTCGCACCGGAGGCCGCACCCGAGGCGTCCTTCATCGTATAGGTAAAGGTATCGGTGTAGTCTTCCGTTACTATCCGGTTGGCATTGGGCGTATAAACCGCCTTATCGTCCACAATGGTCACAATGCCGTAAGTCGCACTGCTGACGGTCAGCAGCGTAAGCGTATCGCCCTCGTTTCCTGCCGCCACATCCACGTCATCGTTGGCCAGTACGTCAATCGTCTTGGCTGTGTTCTCATCGGTCGTTGCGGAATCATTCTGCGCAGCCGGATCATCGTTCACCGCCGCCACTGTCACCGTGAAGGTATACTCCGCCCAGCCGCCGTCCGCATCCGTGACGCGCAGTTTCACATTCGCTGTGCCGTTCCGGTTGTCGTTCGGGTTCACCTCCACCGTGCGGTTGCCGCCTGTGCCCGCGGTGATTGTCACGCAATCCGAATCCACCAGCGTCGTGTTGCTGCTGATGATGAACGTGACCGCAAGGTTGGCTGCAGGCGTTTCAATATCCGCAACTGAGAACGTACTGCTTCCATTCGCCAGATCTTCTGTCAGGCTCATGTTTTCAGGATCTGTCACAAAGTACGGCAGGTCGTTGACCGGATTGACCGTGATCGTAACCGTCGCGGTGCTCTGCTTATCTTGGCTGTCCTTAATCGTATAGGTAAAGCTGTCCGTACCGTTATAGTCGGTTTCCGGCGTATAGCGGACGCCGCCCTCCGCGAGCTCAGTCGTACCGTGTGACGGTGTGCTGGCGGAAATAACCGTGATCGAGTCGCCATAAGGAATATCGGCATCCGAATCGTTGCTTGTCACCGGGATAACGACTGCCGTTTCCTCATTGGTTTCCGCGACATCATTTACCGCGTGCGGGTCGTCGTTTACCGGGCTGACCATTACCGTAACGGTTGCGGTGTCCTTTTCTCCGTCGTTATCCTTAATCGTATAGGTAAAGCTGTCCGTGCCGCTCCAGTCGGCTGTGGGTACGTAGCTGATCCCGCCTTCCACGGCGGACGCTGTGCCGTGCGACGGCTGGCTGATCGATATGACGGTGAGCGTATCACCCGGCAGGTCCACATCCAGATCGTTCTCCGTCACCGGAATGACGACCGTCGTATCCTCCGCTGTCGAGGCGGTGTCATCCACCGCGTTCGGTTTGTCGTTCACCGGCGTTACGGTAACATGAACCTGGCCGTAATCCAGATTGTGCTCCGTCTTACAGTCGGTCACGTATACGCCGAAGATATCCTCGCCCACGTAGTTGGCATTGGGTGTATAGGTGAAAGTACCGTCTTCGTTTACGGTTACGCTGCCGTGATTGGGTGCCATGCCGGCGCTGAACACCAACTCGTCACCTTCCACATCCGTCGCCGTGACGCGTCCCGGGTAGGGCGTATCCTCCGGCGTCGTGATGCTCGGCGTAGTAATATCAGGCGCGTCGTTCACCGCTAAAATGGTAATGTTCCACGTTACTTTGGTGCTGAGCGCGCCGTCCGATACCGTGAACTCCACCGGTACCACGCCGTTCTGGTTTTCCTGCGGCGTCACGGTGATGACCTTCTGGCCCTCCTCGTTGGTGGAAAGCACGATGCCCGGATTGGCGATCACGTCCTTATCCAGCGAGTTGATGGTGATGATAAGGCTTTCCGATGCGGTTTCCACGTCACTCACCACGAAGGAAAACGGCTTTGGTGTATCCTCGTCCATCGTCCAGTCTTCCTCTTCATCCGGGTATTTGGCGATCGTGGGCGCGTCGTTGACCGACGAAATCGTTACAGTAACCTCTGCCGTGTCCGTGCCGCCGTGTCCGTCACTTACCGTGTAGCTGAAGCTGTCCGTACCGTTATAATTGTCATCCGGCGAAAATACGATATCCGTTCCGCTGATCACGGCCGTACCGTGGGACGGCTCGGTGACCGAGTCGATGGATAGCGTATCACCTTCCGGGTCGGTGTCGTTATCCAGCACCGAAATCGTAACATCGTTGTCTTCTGATGTCGATGCTTCGTCGTCCTCCGCGCGGGGCGCGTCGTTCTGCGCGGCCACCGTCACCGTGACCGTTGCGGTATCCGTTGCGCCGCCGATATCCATGATCGTGTAGTCGAACGTGGCCGTACCGTTGAAGTCGCCGTCCACGCTGTAGGTTACCGTGCCGTTGCCGTTGTTTTTGACCGTACCCGCAGAAATATTGGTGATCTCGATCACCTTCAGCGTGCCGGGTTCAATGTCTGAATCGTTGGTTAAGATATTGACAGTGACGCTGGTTGTACCCGCGGGGTCACCAACCGTCTCATCCACTCCCGCCGTGTCGTCCGCCGCGGTGGGGCTGTCGTTCACAGGAGTCACCGTCAGCCGGAACTCCGCTTCCGCGGTCAGCTCTCCGTCGCTGGCGACCACTGTGATGATGGCTACGCCGTAAGCGTTCAGGGCAGGCGTCAGCGAAATCGCCATTTGCGTGCCCGATACGTGGGCGATCGAAATACTGCTGTCCGGAATCAGCGTCTGATTGTCCGAGGTGATGGTATAACAGGAAGCGTCGGTGAGGATATTGTCCACATCCACCACCGTCAGCGTGACGGTCGCGGACGTATCCTCCGGCGTCGTATTGTAATAGTTCAGATCCTTTATCTCCGGCTGATCGTTCACCGGAGTGACCGTAAAGGTTGCGGTCTGTTCAGCCGAAAGCCCGGCTTCCGTATCGTCCGTCAAGGTGAATACGAGGCTGTCGGGACCGTAATAATCCGCATCCGGTGTATAGGTGATCGTGCCGTCGGCATTTACCACCGCGTTGCCGTGGGCCGGGCCGTTGCCCTCTGCAATGGATACGATGGTGTCATCGCCGTCTACCTCACTGTCGGAGGTCAGCATGGAGAAGGTTACGTCCATATCCTCATACAGCGTAAGGCTCGTTGCTGTCGGAGTTGGGGCATCGTCCACCGGTGTGACGGTCATATGCACCGTCTGCTCCGTCTCTGCGAGTCCGTCGCTCACGCCTACCACGATGTCGAGCTCACCGTTGGCATTGGCTACCGGCGTTGCGGTCACCTCCGCCTGCCCGGTCTCTCGGTCGACCGAAATGCTCACGTTCATCAGCACAGGCGACCCGCTGGTGGCATTGCGCGCATACGCATAGAACACAAGGTCTTCGTCGGAGCAGTCCACATCGTGGAACGTGACCGTGAAGGTCGTACCCGCGCTGTCCTCCGCACAGGTAACCGATGTCGGCGCGCTGTCGATCACCGGCGCATCGTTGACCGGATACACCCGGATATAGAAGGAACCGGTAGCGCTCTCTCCCCCACTCGATATGGTGTAGTTGATCCAGGCGCTGCCGTTCTGGTCAGCGGCGGGCGTAAACTGTACCGTGTTGTTATCCATGACCACCAATGAGCCGAGCGCAGTGGTATCCTGCAGCTCCAACGCATAGTCCACGCTGTTGGGGTTGTGGATGGTCAGGTCGAAGGTGAACGCTGCGTCATCCTCGTTGCAGTATTCATAATTGCTCTCGGTCCAGAGCGAACTGTGGAACTCCACGCCGATATAGAGCACGGCATCTGCATAGCGGTAGTCGCCCGTCGCGGTATCGCGGTCGATGATGCGGTACGTAAGCTGATCCGCGCCGTTAGAATTGGGCGAGACCTGATTACGCGTATAGGTGATCGTCCCGGCTTCCGCATCCATCACCGCGGTGCCGTAGCTCGGTTCCGATATGATCTGATAGAGGTGCACGGTGTCGCCGTCCGGGTCATAATCGCCGGAAAGCACATTAACCGGGCCGCTGCTTTCGTCTCCACTGGTGTTGGGCAGCGCCACCCAGTTGCTGTAGTTCACCGGGGCGTCGTTGACAGGTGCAACGACGATCGTCACCATAGCCGTATCCGTCGTCTGGCCATCCGATATGGTATAGGTCAGTGTCTCGGTGCCGTTCCAGTTGCCATATGGCGTATAAATGTAGCTGTTACCGCTGCGGTACATGTAGCCGTGCGAGGGCCACGACATGCCGCTCACCCAGAGCGAATCGCCGTCCGGGTCAGTATCGTTGGCCAGCATGGTGAGCTCCGAGACTCCGTCCGGTTCACCGTCATCAATCAGCTTCAGCGTCGCCGAAGAGTCCTCGTTGATGGTCACCGTGTCGTTCATCGCTTCGGGCGCGTCGTTGCCCGCGTACACCGTCAGCCAGAACCCTGTGCTGTCCGTCTTTCCGGTGAGGTCAGTAGCTGTCACCACAATGAAGGATGTGCCGCTCTTGTCCGCCACAGGGATGAGCCGCAGCTTATAGCTGCCGCCGCCCAGATCCGTTATGATGACGTTGTTATCGTAGTCAACCGGGAGCAGGCCCGTATTGGAGGACGTGACGCTGATGGTCGACGTATCGTACAGGTCCTCGTCTGTCACGGTAAAGGAGATCGGGCTTGTAGCCGTATCCTCCACCGTATACTGGCTCGGGATTATGCTGAGAACTGGCGCGTGGGTCATGCTGTTGATGGTCAGCTCAACGGTCGCGGTGGAATCCGCGGTTGTCGGGTCGTTATCTGAAATCGTATAGGTAAATGTGCCGGTTCCCACCTCGCCGTTGGCGGCGCGGTAGGTAAACGTCTGGGTTGCCTCATCGAACGATAGCAGGCCGCTCAGCGAAGAGCCGTTCCAGCTTACGACATACAGCGTATCGCCGTCCACGTCGTGGTCGTTATTCAGTACCGCAAATGTGCGGCGTCCGGAAATCGGTACATAGACCTTATCTTTCACCGCAACCGGCGCATCCGGCATGGGGTTGATCGTAATGTCAAAGTACTTAGAGGTGGCGGCCGAACCGTCGCTGACGGTTACGGTCACTCGCGCTACACCGTTCGCGTCCGCAGCCGGGGTTACGGTCAGCGCGCAGGTGCCGTCGCCGTTGTTGGTTACCGCAATGCCGCCGTCCGCAATCAGGTCGGTATCGTCCGAGGAAGCGCTGACCGAGAGGTCCGCGGCATCCGTCTCTTCGTCGTTGATGGTAAATGTGATATCGCCGCTCACCGCGTCCTCGTTCACAGAATATGGTCCAGCGGGGATGGAAATGGTCGGTGGGTCATTGACCGGCGTGGCCTTCAGCACGCAGGTGCCGATGGCCGTTCCGCCGTGTCCGTCCGAAACGATATAGGTGAAGCTGTCATCGCCAGCGTAGTTCGCCGGGGGCGTATACGACCATGTATCCTCGTCCACCTGCGCCAGCGTGCCGACGCTCGTAGATGTATTGATTCCGTAAAAACTTAAGGTGTCGCCGTCAATGTCCGTATCGTTGGCGATAAGGTCCGCGGTTTCAATCAGCACCGCGCCGCCGTCCTCCTCATAGCCGACCTCGTCATTTTTGGCTGTCGGAGCGTCGTTGACGTTGTTGATGTGAAGCGTGAAGGTTCGCGTAACCGACGAAAAGCCGTCGCCCAGAACAAGGCTGATGGTTACGTTGCCGTTTGCGTTGGCAACCGGCGTGATGTGCAGCGTGACCGCGCTGTCGCTGTCGCCCAGCCCAGTGATCGTAATGCCACTGGATTTGAGCAGCTTCTGCGTCTCGTCGAGCGATACCGCCTGCAGCATCAGCGATGCGGCTTCCGTCTCAGCGTCGCTGATGGAGAATGTGATAGGCGCGCCCGTGCTGTCTTCATCGATCCAGTATTCGGTGTTCAGGCTTACGAAAACCGGCGCGTCGTCGATGCCCTTCACGGTGACGGCAACCGTGCCGATGCTCGTGAGCCCGCCGGTGTCAATCACCACGTAGCTGAACGTATCCTTGCCGAAGAAATCGGCATCGGGCGTATAGCGCACCTTGCCGTCCTCCATCACCGCGGTGCCGTGCGAACCGTCCGAGACAGAGTATAGTGAAAGCGCCTCCGTTTCCGAGGAGGTCATGTCGATGTCGGTATCGTTGGCCACCACGTCGATCAGCACGCTGCTGTCTTCATCCACCTTTGCGGTATCCGCCACGGCCACAGGCGCATCGTTTTGGGCGGTTGCGCTGATGAACACCGTCGCGCTTGCTGTGCCGCCGTGCCCGTCGGAGATGGTATAGGTAAACTGATCCGTACCGTTGTAATCTGCAGCAGGCGTATAGCGGATCTGTCCCCCCGCAATGACTGCAGTGCCGTGCAGCGGTGTACCGGCGTTGGTGATGGTCAGTGTATCGCCGTCGGCGGTATCGTAGTCGTTGGCGAGCACATCAATCTTGACGCTCGTATCTTCGTCCGTCACAATGCCTTCGTCGTCTACCGCAATCGGGTTGTCGTTGACCGGGCGCACCGTGACCTGGAAGGTATCGGTAACCACTTCGCCCTGTTCGTCCTTTACAGTGATGGTGATGGTGACCGGACCGCCGCTGACGTTGGCTTCGGGAACGAGCTTTATGCTGATCTGTCCCTCGTCCTTGTTGATGATGATGTCACCGATGATATTGGTATCGGACGCTTCGGCGGTTACGATCAGGGCGTTCAGGGTGGATTCGCTGTCCGCAACGTCCAGCACGACCGTCTGCTCTACGTCCTCGTCCATCACAAGATCTTCGGTATGCCCCAGCATAGGCGCAGTGTTGAGCGTATATTCGCCGATGTCGTAGTTGCCCGCGTTGTCTACAGCCCAGATGGTAAACACGCCGCCTGCCGATACGGTGAACGCCCCACCGGTGATATCTGTGCCGCCGCCGGACTGAAAGAAGGCCGCATCATGGCTGCCTTCGGCATACTTCAGTGCCGCCAGACCCGAAAGTCCGGCGTCGCTGGCTTCCACCGTCACGTCCACACTGCCCGAGGAAATCACAGTGGTTACCTTGTTGATCGTGGGATCAAGCTTGTCGATCTTGGCCGTGCCGCTTACCGCGGAGGACCTGTTCCCTGCCGCGTCCTCCACCGCCACGTCGATAGCGTACTGGCCGCTGGTGGAAAACGTATATCCCGCAGGCAGATCGGCCCATGCGCCGCCGTCCAGCCGGTACACATATCGTTCCGGCGCTCCGGAGGCCGTGCCCAGTGCAGGCACGGTTACGGTGACATCGGTGTTTGTCCAATTCGTGTTCGAAAGGGTGAGTGAAGCAGGCGCAGCGGGTGCGGTCGTATCAATGTTGGTGATCGATACGCTCTGCACATCCGAGCTCTTACCCGCGTAATCCTTGCTGTAAGCTGTAAAGCTTGTGTTGGCAGCGGCTACAAATGTATACGACGTTGTGGAACTCACCTTCACGCCGTTCTTGTAGATGCCCTCAACGCCGCTGTCGCTGTCCGCGGCATCGATCGTCACGGTCACGGGCTGGTTGGTCCAGTTATGGTTATAATCCACGCTGCAGGTGGGGGCTGCCGCGTCGTGGATGATTAGGCTCGTATTTGTAAATACAACGCTATTGGTTCCGGAGGTATTCTTGCCGTTCAGATGGATGATGATGGATCGCGTACCTACGGGGATGGGTTCACTTAAAGACAACTCCACATCACCCGACACGCTATTGTCCGGCTTGGCGAGTTCCACCGTGGAGAGTACGGTAGAAAAGTTTGTGCGGCAAAAATCGATGCTTACCGTAGGGATGTCGTTCGCCTCGCCGCCATCATCGTCCACATAGGTCATGGTGGAAAAGTCGATCTCCAGCCCTTCGAGGTCGATGGAGGTTGAGATATCGTGGCCCACTTCGTCGAGCGCTATCAGGCCGATGGCTTCACCCAGCGTGGCATCCGTCATGGTGATGACGCTGCCGCTGACCGTCGCGCCTGAAGTGGAGAACGAACCGCTTGAAAGATTCTCGACGTCGTATCCCCTGAAATAGTATGGAGTTGCTCCCAGTGCTACGCCGCCGGTCCAGAACATCTGGACGAGCAGCGTGATGCATATCAGCAGCGCCATCAGTTTAGTACTGAATCTTTTCTTATTTAACCCCAAACTTGTATTCATAAGCCCCCCAAAAATTCTGCAAGTTGCGATACTTTCCGGCATATTTATATAAACTGCTGCACAGTGGATAAAACGGCAAGGCGCAGGCAGAATGCGAAAATAATCCGAATTTCTCCAATAAAATCCGGTTACTAAATACTGTTTTTATCCTGTTTTCCAAACGATGGGTTTATCAGAAAATACAGGAGAAGGTGTATCGCCAACTCGCTGCGATATAGTGCCCTCCGCTTCAATCGTTTACATAATAATATAACATAGGGAATCTGTTTTGAGAATGTTTCCCTTGGTATTTTTGCACAATAAAAAAGCGCCGCGGTATCTGCGCAGCGCTGATAGTAAGTCTATGGTCTGAAATACTCGAATATGATCGCGTCGAAGAAGCGCTCGCACCAGCCGACGTCGTCCGTGCCGCGCACCGTCCATGCCACGAGCTTGCCGCCCATCATGCGGAACAGCTTGAGCCTCAGCCGCCCGTGCGAGTCCTCGTGGCGGTATGCCGCAAAGTGCGGGCGAGCCCAGACGTTGGCCAGCATGGCGGACAGAATCAGCTTCTGCAAAAAGGTCTGCTTGCCGTATTCGCGTATCCCAGCGGCAAGCTGTCCCCGCACGACTTCCGGCCTGTTTTTTTTGAACCATGCCACAATGCCGGGGTGGAACGACTCGATACAGTAAGGCCCTTTATAGGCATCCAACATTGCGGCAGCTTTTACGCACAGCGCCGCGTTGCGCTTCGTGGCTTTCAGTTCCACAACGAGCGGCGCACGTCCGTCCACCAGCGCCAGCAGTTCGGAGAACAGCGGGATACGGTGCTCCGTGCCGGAGAGGCGCAGCGCCTGAAGTTCCTCCCATGAGCAGTCTGCGACGCGTTTGTCCACACCACATATACGCTTCAGATTGTCGTCGTGGAACACGACCACCTGATCGTCCGTCGTCAGGTTGATGTCCAGTTCCATGCCATAGCCCGCTTCGATAGCTGCCGCAAACGCAGCCATCGAGTTCTCGGGCGGCGCGGCGTTTTTCTGGTCGTGCAAGCCCCGGTGCGCGTAGCGGGTTTGCCAAAGCGCGGGCGGCGCAGACTTGAGCTGCCGTCCCGGCGCGAGCAGAAAGAGATAGATTCCGAATACCGCGACCAGCGCGGCGATGATATATACGGCGATCATGGCTGGCTCAGTCCCCCACATCCAGCGCTTCAAGTTTACTCTTGGGCGGAATAGGTTTGGAGTCACCATAGCGCACAAACAGCATGGTGAAAAATGCAAGCCCGATAAACAGTGCGCCATACGGGAACAGCGTCCAGTAGCCGACATATTGCAGCAACGCACCGGAAGCGATCGGCGTTACGATCTGCGCTGCCATCGAGAACGTATAGTAGAAACCGGTAAAGCGGCCTACGTCCGCGCCTTTGGCCATCTCCAGCACCATCGGCAGCGAGTTTACGTTGATTGCTGCCCAGGCGATTCCCGCCAGAGCGAAGGATACGTACATCAGCGGTGATGCTCCGGTATATAGCGTGGCGGTTGCGAACACAGCAACCAACAGCACAATGCCACCTAGAATACACTTCTTTCTGCCGATCTTGGAGGACAGGAGCCCAATCGGTACAAATGCGATCGTTGCCGAAATCACTGCAATCAACATTATGAATGAACCCTGTTTGGATGTCATACCAAACTCAGGGCGCGTAACATAGCGGGAGAATGCTGTCGTAACCGCATTATAGCCTGTGAACCAAAGCAGGATTGACGTGAGGATCAAACCCATGCTAGGACGCATTTCGCGCGGAATACGGGTCTTAACCTTAATCTCCTTTTTTTCTTTGGTTTCAATGGCTTCATCGGGATCGATACCCATAGCCGCACTTTCAAGACGCATCTTTTTAACCAGCTTGGGTTCATCAATCGTCACCATCACCACAAGCATGCCGATCATCATAATGCCCGCGGTGACAAGGAATATCGGCCAATAGTTCGCGGTATCCGGTTGTGTGGAATCCGGGGCCAAAAAGCCATTGAGCAGCAGGATCAGCGCACCACCCAGCGCGCCCATCAGATTAATAATCGCATTGCCTTGGGAGCGCAGCGGTTTGGGCGTGATATCCGGCATCAGCGCAACGGCAGGCGAGCGATAGGTGGCCATAGAAAGCAGAAGCAGTCCAAGGCCAACAATGAAGACGGACACCTGCCGGGTATGTGCCGAAAACGGGATAATCAACATGAAGATTACGGCTGCTATTGTACCAAACAGGACATATGGCTTACGGCGGCCCATCGGCGTGCTCGTTTTATCCGAGATCAAACCAAAAAGCGGGAGCATGAACAGTGCAATGACATTATCGATCGCCATGATTGTTCCGTTTATGGTATCTCCAACGCCGAACGAGTATTTCAGGATCAGAGGGATGATGAAATCATATAGTTGCCAGAATGCAGAAATGGTGAAAAATGCGAGGCCGACTAAAAAGGTATTCTTGTAATTCAGCTTCATCGGTGAACCTCCTTGGAGTATATGGAGTTATAAGGCATATGTATAATGTACCATCTGCCGCCTTTTTTTGCAATTCACCACGGCCCGCTTTACAAAAAAACAACGTATGCGTATGGATTCACAGGGGCAAAAGGCGTAGAATATAGAGGTACGCGATCTAAAATTCCATTATTTTGGAGGCCGGCCATGTGCGATACGATCTGTGTGCTGCCCGAACTGTCCGCAGGCGGAGTAACGATGCTCGCAAAAAACAGCGACCGTGAACCCAACGAGCCGCATGTCATTCGCTTTATCCCCGCGCAGACGCACGATCCGGGCGATGCTGTGCAGTGCACCTACATCCCCATCCCGCAGGCGCAGCACACGAACGCCGTGCTGCTGTTCAAGCCCGACTGGATATGGGGCGCGGAGATGGGCGTCAATGAACACGGCGTAGCGATCGGTAATGAGGCGGTATTCACCAGGCTTCCCAAAGGGCCGGATGCGCTGACGGGAATGGATCTGCTGCGGCTTGCGCTGGAACGCGCTGACACGGCCGCTTCAGCGCTGGAGATCATCGTTTCGTTGCTGGAGCAGCATGGGCAGGGCGGAAACTGCGGCTACAGCAAGGACTTCCGCTACGACAACAGCTTCATCATCGCAGACCCGAAAACCGCGTACATGCTGGAGACCGCCGGGAAAAGCTATGCCGCCTATGAGGCAAAGGGCAAGGCTGCCATCTCCAACCGGCTGTTCATTCATACCGAACACACGATGCGGCGCGGGCTCTCCGAAGGCGAGGATTTCGCCGCGAAGTTTGCCGACCCGCTGTTTTCGCATTTTTCTCAGGCAAAGCACCGCCGGGAGCAGTCGTTTTGCGGCGTGGCGCAGCCGCCCATCGGCGCGGACCAACTGATGCGTGCACTGCGCACCCACCGGCACGAAGGCGAGGAGTTCCGCCGTGCGGACGTAGGCAGCGTATGCATGCATGCGGGCGGCCTTATCGGCGACCAGTCGACCGGCAGCTTTGTGGCAGTGCTGCGCGAGGGCGGCCCCATGACGATCTGGGCCACCGGCGCGTCCGTGCCCTGCATCGCGGCGTTCAAACCGGTGTTTTTTGGTATCGACAGCGGAGCGCCCGTTTTTGCAGATGAGAACGACGGACGGCAGTACTGGCTTCAGCGCGAAAAGCTGCACCGTACCATACTTGCGGGCAAGGTGGACGTATCGGAGCTGCGCGTCCGGCGCGATGCGCTTGAAGCGGCATGGATCGCGGAGGAAGAAAGGCTGTTTTCGAACGGTACGCCGGATACGGCTGCACTTGCGGAGTTCGCGTCGCGCGCGGCGGCACAGGAGCAGGCCATGATCGACGAGTTCTCGCGCGAGGACTGGGCGGATATGCCGGGCACCAACCGATTTGCGCGGTACTGGAAGAAACACAACGCGGAACTCGGCCAGCCAAGGCCTATGAAATAGACAGATTAGCGGACGGCCACATAGGGCCGCCCCTACGGATGTCGGTATAAAAAAAGAGCGCTGCCCATATGAGGAGACTATAAAACATATGGATGGGAAAATAGAACCCGCTGATTTTCAAGCAAACAAGGAGGAAAGAATGACGAACCGGTGTATCATGCTGTTTCCCAAATTCACGAATATGGATATCATCGACCGCATCCGGGAGCAATACGATCCGGCTGCACGGCTCGTGCCGCCGCACATCACCCTCGTCTTCCCTTTTGAGAGCGACATCTCCACCGCGGCCCTCAGCGCCCATATCACCGGCGCGTTGGCAGCAGCATCGCCGTTCGAGGTCGTACTGAGCAATATCGCCCCTGCGCCGGACCGCTACCTGTTCCTGCACGTGCAGAAAGGCACCGCGGAAATCTCAGCGATGCACGAAAAGCTGTATGCCGGTTTGCTGCGTCCCTTCTATCCGGATTGGCTCCAGTCCCTCACTTTTCTGCCGCACATGACGGTGGGCCGCTTTGAGGACGATGCGGAATGGGAGTCAGCCGCAAACAAGCTGAAGGGCGTCACCGATCAGTTTCAGGCGGTTATCGATACAGTCTATGTGGAAATCATCAATCTGGAAAATGACGAGTCGATCATTGAACTTTCAATCCCATTAAAATAAAACGATTCAGGCCTGCTTCCGCCGTATGCGCAGCATATCGCCCGGCTGCAGCGGCAGCGGACAGCGGATGTGCAGCAGCTCTTTGGGATGCGGCGCGCACTCGCGCAGCTCCCCTTCCGGCGTACGAATCTCCGTTACAGTGAATTCTCCCGTCTCCCCCGGCGTCAGCGCTTCCAGCGTATCGCCCACACAGAACTTGCCGCGCTGCTGCACGAGCAGCCAGCCGTCCGGCAGATTTTCTTTGACTACGCCCACAAAGTCATAGGTACGTACGACCGTGCCTCGGCTGGTGTCCTGCCCCGCCTTGCCCGGATTGCCGAAATAAAAACCGGTGGTAAACGCGCGGCTGCCCGCCTTTTCGACCTCCGCCATGAGGCTGGCGTCAAAAGGCCTGCCTGCCGCCATGTCGTCCAGCGCGCGGCGATAAGCCCGCGTCACGCAGGCGACGTAGTAGGCGGATTTCATGCGCCCCTCGATCTTCAGCGAAACGATGCCCGCTTCAGACATCTCCTTTACGTGCGGCAGCATGCACAGGTCTTTAGAGTTTAGGATGTAAGTGCCGCGTTCGTCCTCCCCGACCGGGAAATAATCGTCCTTATAGCCCTTTTCGTGCAGCGTAAACTCCCAGCGGCAGGGCTGCGCGCAGGCGCCGCTGTTTCCGCTGCGGCCCGTAATGAAGCTGCTCAACAGGCAGCGTCCGGAGTACGAAATGCACATCGCGCCGTGCACAAAAGCTTCGATTTCCACCGTGTCCGGCAGCTTGCGCCGGATGGAAGAAATCTCATCCAGCGACAGCTCCCTTGAGAGGATTACGCGGCTGGCACCCTGCGCATGCCAGAACGCGGCGCTGGCAGCGCTGCAGATATTGGCCTGCGTACTGATGTGCACCGGCATATCCGGCGTAACGCGGCGCACGGTCATCATCACGCCCGGGTCGGAGACGATCAGCGCGTCGACGCGGGCATCGTAAAGGCCCGAAACGTATGCTTCGAGCCCTTCATAGTCCTGTTCGTGGAACACCGCATTGAGCGCGATGTACAGCTTTTTGCCGAGGCGGTGCAGGTACGCCGCAGCGTCCGAAATCTCTTCGAGTGTGAAGTTATCGGCAAACGCGCGCAGGCCGTAAACCTTGCCCGCCGCATATACCGCATCCGCACCAAAGCGCGCCGCGGCTTCCAGACACTCCCGGTTTCCCGCGGGAGCAAGCAGCTCAACCCCCGGTTGCGTCATGGTTATCCGAAGCTGCCGCCGCTTCGTATGCGGCGACGTTGGCGTTATGTTCCTCGAGCGTCTTGGCAAACGCGAGCTCTGTGGAATCCGGCGATCTGAGACTGAAGTAGTAATACTCCTCTCCCTTGACCATGTAGTCCTCGTCCGGGTACAGCGCGGCTTCAATGGCCTGCTGGCCAGGGTTGGATATCGGCCCGATAGGCAGCCCGCTCACCGCATAGGTGTTGTAAGGCGAGTCAATGGCCAACTCGGTGGCCGTATAGGAAAGCTTCTTCTCTCCCGTCACATAGCGCAGCGTTGCGTCCGACTGCAGCTTCATGTCTTTGGCAATACGATTGTAGAACACCGCCGAGACTTTCTTGAAATCCGCAGGCTGCGCTTCCCACTCGATGATGGACGCGAGCGTCATCACCTGATCGATGGTCATGCCTAAATCCTCGGCGCGTTCCTCGTAATCCAGAGAAAAGATATAGTCGAAACGGTCGAGCAGCTTGCGGATGACCTGCTCGGGGGTGGCGTCTGCATAGACCTCATAGGTGTCGGGGAACAGATACCCTTCAAGTAAGTACCTGCGTCCGTTTGCCTTTGCGTCATCGGGCAGCGCCGCAATGAATGCATAGTCGTCAAACGTGTCCGTATCGTTGCACAGCTTCAGGAACTCCTGTCGCTCCGACTCGTCGAACACGCCCTTGGTTACCAGCGTCTTCCCCATATCGTAGACCGTCATGCCCTCCGTGAACGTGATCTTGATGATCTCTTCTTCCCCGTCGCCCGCCACCAGCGTTTCCATTACCTCCTCGATGGTCATGCCGGGTGAAAGGTCATAGGTGCCGGCCTGCAGCTTGGATGACATATCGTTGAAGTCCACGTAGAGCTGGAACACAAACTTGTTGCGGATGATGCCGTCGTCATGCAGCTGTGAGGCGATCTTGGAAAGCGATGAGCCCGCCGTGATCTTCACCGTCTTGACCGTTGTCGTATCGCTCTCCACCGGCGCGATGTAGTTATCCACCACATAGTGGTATCCGCCGCTACCCACCAGCCACACCAGCGCTACGCTGATGAGCAGGATGACCAGCGGACGCAGGATGCGCCATATCAGCGCGCCTGTGGGCAGGTCCTGAATGGAACTGCGCTCCTCGCACCGTTCGGGCGGCTCCTTGCCGACAGGTTCCAGCGAAAAAGCGCGCGTGTTACCGTCCGGCAGTTCCATTTGGTCCCTGCGGATATTGCGCGGCGCGGGTTCGTCGCTCATGAAAGAATTGTGGTTACGGTCATCCGCCATAATTCCCTACTCGCTTAGAAAATCCAGCCCCATGTCGCACGCGTCGCCGATGATGCGGTACACGTCGCTTATGATGGTCTGGAACTTGTATTCCGCGACGAAATACGCCGCGATGTCCTTATTAAACGCCAGGACTTCGCCAAGCTTCTTCAGTTTCTCCATGGTCTCGGCATCCGGCTCCTTGCCGGTCAGATAACCCGCCTGCGCCTCAAGCTGCAGCTTCTTGTAGTCCGCCAGCAGCGATTTGGTCTGCGCGTCCGCCGTGACCAGTTCCTTTAAGCGCGCGTACTCCGCATAATCCGGGCTCTTTTTGATCTCGGCGGCCAACTCGTGCGCCTTGTCATATACCTGCATGGGCAGCCTCCCTTAAATATCGATGATGACCGGCAATATCATAGGATTGCGCTTGGTGTTGTCATACAAAAAGCTGCGCAGTGCCTTTTTGATACGGCTCTTGATGGTCGTCCACTCGGTAATCTTGTTCTTTACACAGTCGTCCACGATGTCAGTGATCATGCGGCGCGCCGCCTCCAACAGGTCGGTGGACTCGCGCATGTACACAAACCCGCGCGAGATGATCTCCGGTCCGGACACCAGCTCGCCCGTCTCGGCGGACAGCGTGACCACGACGATGAATAGTCCGTCCTGCGACAGCAGCTTTCTGTCGCGCAGCACCACCTGCCCCACGTCGCCTACGCCGAGGCCGTCGATGATGACGCTGCCCGATGGCACGGTCTCGGTAAACTGCGAAAACCGCTGCCCCACCTCAATCACCTTGCCGATCTCCGGAATGAAGATGTTGCTGCGCTTAATGCCCATGTTCTCGGCCAGCGCCGCATGACGGTAAAGGTGACGGTATTCACCATGCACCGGGATGAAATACTTCGGCCGGGTCAGCGAGAGCATAAGCTTCAGCTCCTCCTCGCAGGCATGGCCGGAAACGTGCACATCCGCAACGCCTTCGTTGATGACGTCTGCGCCCTTGCGGTACAGCATGTTGATGACGTCGGAGACATAGCGCTCGTTGCCCGGAATGGGCGTGGACGAGATGATCACGAGGTCACCCGGAATCATGGAGAGCTTTTTATGCTCGCCCGCCGCCATGCGCACAAGGCCGGACATTGTCTCGCCCTGGCTGCCGGTCGTCAGAATCACGATCTTATTCTTCTTGTATTTTTCGAGGTCCTCCGGCTCCACCAGCATCTCTTCATCCAGTTCAAGGTAGCCCAGCTGCTTGGCGACCTTGGCGATCTTGAGCATGCTGCGGCCCGAAAGGCAGATCTTGCGCCCGTACCGTTTGGACGCGTTGACGACCTGCTGCAGGCGGTGGATGTTGGACGCAAACGTAGCCACGATGATCCGGCCCTGCGCGGCCTTGAAGTAGTTTTCAAACATTTCGCCCACGCGCCGCTCCGACATCGTGCTGCCGGGGTTTTCGGCGTTGGTGCTGTCGGAGAGCAGTGCCAGCACGCCCTTGTCCCCGAGGTCCGCAAATTTGGCGAAGTCCATCACCTTGCCGTCCACCGGCGTGTGGTCCACCTTGAAGTCACCGGTATGGACGATGGTGCCCGCGGGCGTGTGTATCGCGTAGGCCAGCGCCGCGTCGATGCTGTGCGTCACCTTGACGGCCTCCACGCGGAAAACGCCTGCCGTCACCGTCTCGCCTGGCTTGATGACGTTCAGGGTGATGTTGTTGGCTTTGTGCTCCGCGAGCTTGGTCTCAATGAGCGCCAGCGTTAAGTCCGTGCCGTACACCGGCGCGCCCATCTCGGGCAGCAGGTACGGCGTTGCGCCGATATGATCCTCATGGCCGTGCGTAATGAAAACGCCTTTTATCTTTTCTTTGTTCTTTTTTAAATAGGTGATATCCGGTATCACGTAATCCACGCCGAGCATATCCTCGCGCGGGAAGCATAATCCGCAGTCGATCACGATGATCTCGTCGGCGTACTCGATGACGTACATATTTTTGCCGATCTCGCCAACGCCGCCCAGCGGGGTGATGCGTATTGTTTTCTGTTTTGACAAGTATGTCTTCCTCTCTTTCGAAGCTCATTATATCATATAGCAATTAAAATCTCAAAGCAAGCGGCCATCTGGTTTTGGCCGGCAGTTCCTTACATAAGAACGGAGATTTCTAACGACAACTGCACAGGCTGCGGGCATGATCTCCTTATGAAGTTTTTGTAATTGGAGATTGATTTATACTTACCAGGCAAACCATTTATGCTATAATAAATACCAAGCTTATGTTACCAAAGTAATTTAGATTTAACAAGCCCCAATGGAGAGATGTATGCGCTATGTTTGAACAACTTTGTTGCTTCTCCCATCTTTTTAATGATATTCGCTTCTGCATTATTTGCTGCAGCCTTGCCGTTTGTATTATCAGGAAAGTTGAAAAGATTACAGTGAACTAATCGGGAACTGCCCGCACAAAAAGCGGATGGCTTGCCGCAAAGCGCGGAGCATGATAAAATTGTTGCAAATTCAGCGCAGGGGGATCATCTAATGCGGATTCTGATATGCAACGCGGGCAGCACCTCGCTCAAGTTCAAGTTGTATGAAATGCCCGGTGAGGTCATTCTGGCCGAGGCCAAAATGGACAGGGTGGGCTCCCGCAGCGCCTCCATATTCAGTTATAAAACAACCTCCGCTTCGATAAAGCGCGAAGGCGTCGATATCCCCGATTACCGTGAAGGCATCCGCATCTTCCTCGATGCGCTGACCGGTGCGGAAACGGGCGTGCTCTCCTCCATCGAAGAGGTGGACGCCGTAGGCTTCAAGCCGGTGCTTGGCAAGGGCTATGCCGCCGTGCACGACATGGATGACGCGTGCATTCAGGGCCTTGAGGATTACATGAACGTCGCGCCGGTGCACAACCGCGCTTACCTGCAGGCCATCCGCGCGTTCAAAAGCCTGCTGCCCGACATGCCCATGGTGGGCGTGTTCGAGCCGAATTTCCACCGCACCATTCCGGAAGAGGCGCGCGTGTACGGCATCCCGTATGAATGGACGGAGCAGTACGGCCTCAGGAAATACGGTTATCACGGCGCGTCCCACCGCTTTGTTTCCGAGACCGCGCCGACAATGGGCAAGGCCGAGCGCATCATCTCCTGCCATCTTGGCGGCAGCGGCTCCATCTGCGCCATTTTGGACGGTAAATCGATCAACAACAGCTTTGGATTCTCGCTGCAAAGCGGCATTCTTCACGCCAACCGCGTGGGCGACCTTGATCCGTACATCCTCGTGTACCTGCTGAAGTCCGGCATGACGCTGGATGAGCTGACGGAAGGCCTCGTGGAAAACGGCGGCATCAAAGGCATCTCGGGCGTCAGCAACGATCTGCGCGACATCGAGGAAGCGGCGAATGCGGGCAACGCGCGTGCGCAGCTCGCCATCGATACATTCTGCTTCGGCATCCGCAGCTACATCGGCAGCTATTACGCGCAGCTGGGCGGGCTCGACATGCTGGCTTTCACGGGCGGCATCGGAGAGTTCTCCGCCACGGTACGCAAAGCCGTGTGCGAACCGCTGCGCCATATGGGTATCTGGCTCGACGAAGCGGCCAACGATGCGTGCCACGGCACACAGGCGCTCATCTCCGCACCGGACTCGCCGGTGAAGATCGCGGTCATTCCAGCCAACGAAGAACTCATCCTCGCCAAAGAAGTATTTGAGCACATCGGCGCACAGCGGCACTGAGCATTTTTCGCAGCCTTTAGCCGGGTATAAAAACCCGGCTTTTTTAATTTTATTGGCTGAATATGTTAACCACTGCGGGATTTAAGCCGATATATAATAAGTGACAATCCTTTCCCTTTCCATCCAATAATCATTCTTTGCGGAGGTATGCTTTGGATACGAACTCTTCCCCGTACGAACAGCTCCGTAAGCTTTCGGGGCAAACTGCCGACGCCCTGCCGACACCAGACCAACTGCAGGACATGATAGTTAAAATCGCCGCGCTGCTGTCCGATCTCAAAGGCGACATTCTCGCTACCGGCCAGTACAGCGGCGAAATTGTTTCCACCTATGGCGAACGGATCGACGCCATCCGGCGTATCACCGAAGCCAACGCCGAAATCACCAAAGGAATTGAGAAGCAGGTGCAAAGCGCCGACCGGTGTGTGGACCTCTCCACGGAGTTTCAGAGCAGCTTTGAAACGCTGCTGCGCTCCTCCGGCGAGCTGGCCGCCCAGTCGGACAGGACCAGCCAGATCAGTGCATCGGGCGAGGAGCAGATTCAGGGCCTGCTCACCATCAGCCGCCAGTCCCAGCAGCAGCTGCAGAGCATCTTCGAGAAGATCGATGCCCTGTCCGAAAATGCGCAAAGCATCAACAGCATCATTTCGGTGATCCTGCGCATCGCGCGTCAGACCAACCTGCTGTCGCTCAACGCATCGATCGAGGCCGCAAGAGCAGGCACAGCCGGGAAAGGCTTTGCGGTCGTCGCGGAGGAGATCAAGCGGCTTGCCGACGACACCCAGAAGGAAGGCCAGCAGATTGCCGATATCGTGAACCATATCTCCCAGGACGTTGGTGAAGTACAGCATCTCACCCAAACCGCAAAGGAAGATTTCACGGAGCAGGAAAACCGTATTGAGCAGTCGAACGCCGCACTGTCCGACATCCGGCAGGCGCTCGCCGGGCTCGTTACCCAGCAGACGCATGTCAGCGAAATGATCGAACGCCTGATGCGGCACAAGGAAGAACTCGTCACCTCTATCACCGATATTTCCCGCGTCACCGAGCACAGCGCCGCCACGAGCCAAATGGTACTGTCTTTTTCGATGGAGCAAGCCAGCAAGGACGAACTCGTGCTGGCCATGCTGCATACGCAGCAGGCGCTGATCAAAGAGTCCGGAAAGAAGCTGGAGGGCGTCGATGCGCCGTCCGGCAGCGCGCGCCGTCCGAAGATCGGCATCACCCTGCTCGAGCGGCAGGAGTTTTATTTCGAGGTGGAGGAAGCCGCGATCGCCGCAGGCAAAAAGCTGGGCTTCGATATCGTCTGCAACTCTCCGCAGCGCTTCAATGTGGAGCAGCAGCTGGCCGCGTTCAAAGGCTTTGTGACCGAGGGTGTGGACGCTATCATCGTCGTACCAAGCGATCCGGCCCGCTTTCAGCAGCCTATCAACGAGGCGGTGGCCCGTGGTATCCGCGTGGTCTGCCTCGATATCGACGCGCCTCAGACGCGACGCAATATGTTCATTACCTCAGACAGCTACATCGGCGGCAAGCAGTGCGGTGAAGCGGCAATCCGGCATTTAAAGGGCCGCGGCAGGGTTCTCATTCTGCTTTGCGCGGCAGGTATCCCTTCTGTACAGCAGCGGTGCAAGGGGTTCATGGATGCCATTGCACCCTTCCCCGAAATGAAGGTCGTCAAAAAGGTGGAGCAGGACGACACCGACATTGAAAAGACCCGGCGCATCCTCACCAACCTGCTGGATACCTTCCGGGACTTCGACCTGATCTATATCGTCACGGCGGATGCCGCCGAGGTCGCCATGGACATGTGGAAGCAACGCAGGCTCAGCCAGAAGATCGTCGTGCTCAGCAAAAACAATAAGGTCATGCATGGCATCCGCGAAGGCCTGATCTCCAGCCAGATTTCGCAGCGCAACACGCTCTGGGGCGAGATGGCGGTGCTCAACATCAGCCGCATGCTGAAGGGCGAACAGGTACAGCCGTACGAGAACACCGGAATGTACGAAATCAACGCAGCCAACCTGCCGGTATTCGAAAAATACGGAGGCTGACGCGTAGCAGCAAAAGCCGCGTAACGACGCGGCTTTTTATATATGCCTTGCTTTTATATCTCTTCAATGAGCTTCAGCCCCGGACATGGCCGCAGCATTTCGATGATCTCCGCGTGGGATTTCTTTTCTTTGAACTGCAGCATAAACACTGCGCCTACGCCCGGCACCCCCTCGGGCACCAGCGTCTCAAAATCGGAAACGCTGATTTTAAGCCTATCCGCGAGCGCGAGAAAATCGCCGATGTTGCTGATGGCATCGAATACGATGTAGAGCCGAATGCGGCGCATGCGGGAAACGTAGCGCGTCTGCACCCATTCCAGCGCAGTCATGACGAGGAAGATGGCGATGCAGACCACGATCGCGCCGCTGTAGAACCCAATGCCGATGGCAAGGCCCATGCAGGCCGCCGCCCAAAGCCCCGCCGCGGTGGTGAGGCCGCGAATCTGCTTGACGCCCGTGACGAGAATCGTACCGGCCCCGAGGAAGCCGATGCCGCTGATGACCTGCGCCCCCAGCCGCGCGGGGTCCGTGTTGCCAAAGCGGCCCAGCATAAATTGAGCAGTCATCATCACGATGGCGGAGCTGACGCATACGAGGATGTAGGTGCGCAGGCCCGCAGCGCGGCGCTTGCGCGTGCGCTCCAGCCCCAAAAGGCCGCCCAACACCATCGCGAGCCCCACGCGCACGATTATTGCCGCCATGTTCAGTTCCTGAAAATACTGATCGATCTGCAACTATCCTTCCTCCCGAAAGCCGCCTTTCTCACCTGTCCCTGTGGAGCCTGAGTTCAATACCGCTACGTTCCGCTGCCGCTTCGAGGTACTGCCGGATTGTGTGGGCCAACTCCTGCCTGGGCAGGCCGCTTCGACCGCGCACCGCGTCCACTGCAGCTTCAAGTTCGTCCATCGGCAGCAGGGTGCAGGCCAGACAGTAGAAGCTTTTGGACTTGCCGTCATCGGCATCTCCCAGCAAATATTCGAGCGCGGTGATCCGCTGTTGCTGCTGCGCGAGGAAAACATCCATCCCGCGGCTTTGGATATCGATGAGATTGCCAGCCATCCGCTGATGCGTAACAAAGGAGTCGTGCCCTGCCCTGTCAAACCGCTTGCACGGGTAATCCCCGCAGTCCGCGCATACCTCGCCCCCGTGCTTTGCGACGCAGCAGCTGAGCACCCCGCAGGCCGGGTGCTTTTCGAAAAAGCCTGGCGCGCCGCATCCGGGGCACCGGGACGCGCCCGTTGTATAATGGCGCGGGCACAGGCCGCAGTCGATACCGCAGCAGCCGATTTCGGGAAACGCTTTCTCCGGCTTATTCATATGATTCTCCGACTGGCATATTCACTGCTGCAGGCTACATTTTCATAAAGGTGCACCAAATCATCCGTCGCATCTGTATGCGATTATACCACATCCTGCGGCAAAGAGGGTGGCTGCTTGGTTCCGAACCACAGCCGGGGCGGACGCTCGTGCTTTCCGTGCCTCCGGTTTTTGTCGCGTACCCACAGGATGACGCCCACGAAGATCACCGGTATGCCTAGCACCACACCGTACACCGCTGCCTGTCCCGGTCCGCCGATGGGCAGCTCTGCCACATGCCATACAGGCTCATCTGCAGCCGGGGGCACGGTTTCGCCCTCATCCTGAGCCGCGGTGGACACAGGCTGCTGCGCGCTCTGTTCTGCATCCGGTCCCGCTTGCGGTTTCTCCGGCGCTTCCGTGATTTCTTTTCTGTCCCGTACCTCCATCCGGTCGGCTTCCCCCATCGCAAACGTCTGGATAACGTCCTCCTCCTGCCCGTTTGCGTCGAGGCGGATGTTGAGCGTATAGGGGCTGCTTTCCCACGTCTCGCTTCCCGACGGGTGCAGGATGCGGTACTCGGTCTGCGGCGCCATCTCCGGCAGGGTAATAGTCCCCTCCGCAACGATGGATCTCGCCGCGTCGCGGATCTCGTATGCGGCAGACACGCTTTGCACAATCGCGGCGGACGCGTTGACGACCGGGATGCTGATCCATTCGCCGTCTACGGTGATGTCGCCCGCAGTCACTGTCGGCGCGGCCTGAAGCGGCAGGTCGATCTGGACTGCCGTATCGATGGTCCAGCCCTCGGCGGATACCCGGATGCCGCCGAGCAGCACGCCCGTGTCCGTATCCGGCAAGTCGATTCGTATGGTAAGCATTGCGGACATGCCCGCAATGAGCAGCACGGAGTCCTCCATAGTGACGTACTGTGCCAGCCCGGCGCTCTCGTCGGCCAGTGCAAACGCCTGCGTGTTAACTTTATCCGGGGTCTCATAGAATATGCCGTCCGCGCCGCTGTAGGCGTTGAGCGCGGCCAGATCCAGCCGGAGCGTATTTCCGGTGAGGTTGTGAAGCACGGCCTGCAGCGTCACGGTATCCCCCGCGCCCGCGGCAATATGCCAGCCGTCGCTGCCGATATTCTCTTCCGGCAGTATGGGCTCCACGGAAAGCGGACATGCTTCGCTGGCTGCCGCGCGGCTAAAATCCGGACAGCAAAGCAGTGCCACCAGCGCCAGAAGCAGTACCACAATACCTCTTTTCATTCACCCCATCCCCCTGTTGCCTGTATCATATCAGAAATGCAGGAAGTTTTGTACTGTTCGCCATAAACTCCGTTTCCAAAACGGGCTCTCATAACGGCACGGTGCCGCGAACTGAAATCGCGTTCGGGAACGAAATAAAAACACACCGGTCATGAGGCATGTTTTTATTCCTTGTTTGATTTATCGGTTATTTTATGAAATCCTTTATGCTTATTCCATATCCGGCTCCGGTTTTTGGGCCTCCTTGGGCTGTTTGATAATGCGTTTGACCATGTCGGTGTACTTCTCGCACAGCTCCGTCGCAAACTCCTCCGTATCGCCCTCGGTGCGGATGATGATGCGCGGGTGTGTGGTGTGCGGGCAGATGTATCCGAAGCCGTGCCCCTCCTCAAAGCGCAAGCCTTCGCTGGCGTGCGCGCCCTGTTTGTACATCCCGCCGATCACGCGGCCCACGTCCTCCCACTCGCAGCCCACTTCCCGCACGCGCACATGGCCCGGGCGGATCATGGATGCGATCTCCTCGACTGTAGAGCCGGTGCGGGCAATGTGTTCTGCAATGCGGCAGACAGCATAGACCGCGTCGAACAGCACCCGCCGCTGCTCCACGCTGAGCGAGAGCAGCGCTTCCTGCTCCGAGCCGAATGTGACCTCCAGCCCCAGCCGCCGTGCCACGGATACCACGCTGCCCGGCGCGCCCGTGGGCAGCACCACCGTCTTGCGCTCCAGCCCGGCCAGCACGAGGTAATGACGCACCGCGCCGAAATCGTCTGCGTCAATTACGCTGCCGTCCGCGAGGAACAGCGTGGCATGCGCGGCGTTGCGCGAGAACCGTACCGCGAAATGCGCCCCCTCCTGCGATATGCCCGTCACCGCGTCCAGCCGCACGTCCGCGGTCTGCCGCTGCACCGATATGCCAGACGCCTCCAATGCCCGCGACGCCAGTTCGTCGGTGCCGCGCCCGCCCCGTACGATCACGCGGATGTCCGCGTTCCGGATGGCCAGCCGATCGATTTTCGCGCCCGCGGTGTGCACGTACAGGCTTTCCGCCGCGTCCACAGGCCGCTCCCTACCGCAGCGCATGTCCGCCAGCACCTCACCCTGATGAAAGTACTTGCTTTCGATCTGCCGCCTCGTCTGTTTGGAGAGCAGGAACAGTTCCGGTTCAAAGATGTCCGCGAGCAGCTTGACGCCTTTGTACGACCGCACCGAGATGCACAGCCCCGCGCCCATCATCGCGGCAGCGTAGGCGAACACCGGGCGCGGTACGCTGATGAACGTGAGCGCATCCGCGCCGCTCATGGTGAAGATGCCTGCTGCCTGCTTGAGTGCGGCGTTGGCAAAGTCGCTGCCGTCGCTGCACAGCGCCACGGTTTTACCGGACATCACCTCTGCTGCCGCGCCGAATATTCGCCCCAGTCGCAGCGGCGTCAGGTCCTCGCCGATGTCGCCCGCAAAGCCGTTCTTGCCAATGAAGTCCACGCGCTCCCCATGGCCCCAGATGATGTTCTCCCCCGCTGACGCGCCCGCGTGCAGCCACTTCTCCGGCCACAGCCGCACGTGCGGCGATACGCGGTTGTCGCCTGCGAGGCTGCAGCGGTCGCCCACCACGGCGGTCTCGTACACGCTGCACCGTTCGCCCAGCGACGCGCCCGTGCCGATGACGCAGCCCGAGAGCTTGGTATGCTTGCCCACCCGCGCCCCGGATAGCAATATGCTGCGCTTTATGTTGGCATACGCGGCCACCCGCGCCCCATTGCCGATACACGAATACTGCCCGATGTGGGCGCCTTCCCCGATGACCGAGCCCGCACCGATGAAGGCAGGCGACTGCACGAGCGCCGAGTTGCTGATGTTCGCCCCTTCGCCGACGTAAACACCGCCCACGTTTCTGCCGCTGATCTTCACGTTAACCGCGCCTTTGAGCATGTCCTCGTGGGCCTTGATATACGCCTCAATGTTGCCCACGTCGCACCAATAGCCTTCCGCGACATAGCCATAGATGGGCAGGTTCTGCTGCATCATCAGCGGAAACAGGTCCTTGGCGAAGTCAAACCTCTGGCCCGCCGGGATGAGATCCAGCACCTGCGGCTCAATGATGTAGATACCGGTGTTGATGGTGTCAGAGAATACGTCCTCCCAGCCCGGTTTCTCTACAAAGCGTTCCACGCCGCCCTCGCTGCCCGAGATTACCACGCCGTATTCCAGTGGGTTGCCCATGCGTTTTAAAACGATGGTGGCAGCTGCGCCGTTGCGTTTATGGAAGTCCGCCGCGGCCATGATGTCGATGTCGGTCAGCGCGTCCCCGCTGAATACGAGAAACGTGCCGTCCACAAAGCCCGAAGCGTTTTTGACGCTGCCCGCCGTGCCGAGCGGCGTGTCCTCCACGTAAAATTCCACATGGGCTTCTTTGGGCGTATGGTCCTCGAACCATTCCGTGATCACCGCGGGCTTATAGCCCAGTGTAAATGCCATGTCGGTGATGCCGAAACGCAAAAGATGCTCGACGGCATATTCGAGCATCGGTTTATCGAGCAGCGGTACCATTGGCTTGGGTACGGCACACGTGAGCGGCCTCAGGCGCGTGCCTTCGCCGCCCGCCATTACAATTGCTTTCATACAAAAATGCCTCCGCGGGTGGTATGGCTTTAGTATGCGCAATCGCTTTGTCATGTATTCTGCGCTGTTTTTTGTGAATTTTGAAGTTGAATCTTTATGGAGGCTCTGCCTCCATGCCACCGCTAAGGGAACATTGTCCCCTTAGAACCCCGTCTTGCAAAACGCTCTGTTCCAGATCGTTTCGTGTGCCAAAAAAATTCAATTACTATTCTTTCTGATCAAAGCATTGACTATGTGGGATTCATGCGGCAGGCTGTATAGTTACGGTTCGCGCAGATATAAATCCCCATCCGACTTAGCAGTACTATGCGATCCCAGCGCCAACCGTAGGGCGCGGCATCCTTGACGCGCCGCCTGTGATCCCGTTGCATTGATACCGCCGGGCTTTCCGGGACGTGCAGGAGCCCGTCCCCTACGTATGGTGCGGCGGGAGACGGCGTGTCGGCAACCGAGGGGGAAATCAGCGATACTTTGCGATACTGGGACGTAGGAAAAAATGCCCTCTTGCCTAAAGGGGGCTCCGTTGATTCTCCCTTTTTTGCGCTAGCGCCTTATAACCAAATCGCCTTGACGATCAAAAAGACAACCAGCAACCATATCAATACGATGGGGATGGCATAGTACCATTTCTTCGGTCTGCCGCCTGCCCAAAGGTTCTCCGCTTCTTTGCGGCATTCAGCAAAGACTTCCGGTGGTATCAGCTTTATCGTAAGTGCAACCATCAGGGGCAGTATGATCAGATCGTCCAGATAGCCGAGTACGGGGATGAAGTCGGGAATGAGGTCGATCGGCGAGAGCGCATAGGCGATTGTCAATCCGGCGAGTATCTTTGCCGCAACAGGCGTCTCTTTTTTCTTCATGGCAATGAATACTGCCGGGATATCTGTTTTGAGTTTTTTCGCTTTTTCTTTCAGGTTCATTTACTGATGCTTTTCGCCCTTTCGCTGATATCGCTGATGGTTTTGGCAAAGCTTTGAATCTCCTCGGCTTCCTTACCTTGAAATAGTTGCTTCAGCCATTCCTCATGCAAATCCAGTATGTATTGAAACAACTCTCTACCGGTTTCCGACAGATAGAGCTCTTTTGCCCTCTTGTCACTGGCAGACTTCTTCGATGTAATGAATCCTTTTTCCTCCATGCTTTTTACAGACCGGGCAACGGCCGCTTTGTCAATTGCCAGAGTGCTCGCGATTTCCTCCTGGCTGATGCCTTCCTTTTCCCCTATGTTCACCAAAAAAACGCTGTCCGAGAAAGACAGATCCTTCGACGTTATTGATTTTGAAACATAGTTCAAAAAGGTCCTGTAAAGAATTCCGAAGTTTCTGAGAATCGATAGATTTTCCATATGTACAATCCTTGAATATATTTATTCGCCCAAAAAGAATTCTTCTACCAGTTGGACAAACTGATCGGGTGCCTCCAGATTCGTCACGTGTCCGGCATCGATCTTCACATATTGGCAGCCGTTGATGAGCGAAACTGCACGGTCCGCCATTTCCTGAGACATTGCGCCGTTTAGCGTACCATCTTCCAAATAATCAAAATCCGCCTGAATCAGCAGCGTCGGACACTGAATTTTCTGGAGCGCCTCTGCATGATCAAATCCTTCGTTCCATGATCCATCGTAAAACGCGGCGCCAAAGCGCGGATCGTAGTAATTCAAGCCTCTCAGCATTTCCTGTACGGAAGCGGGTACAAATGCGATTTCGACCGGCTGCCCGGGATTTGCCTTTTTATAGTTGTTGACAGCAAATCGGATCAGCGGCTGAGCGAATGGTCCCGCATACGTTTTAAAAAACTCCGTGCCATTTTCGATCCAATAGTCTAAAAAATTGCCGCCATAGCTGCTGTCCTCAAGGGCATTATCGCTGGCTGTGAAAAGCTTATACGCGACCGTCTGCTCAATCTCAGGGTATTCTGAGGAAAACAACGGCGGGTCTTCCAGTACGATCGCCTTTACTAAATCCGGCTCGTTTGCGGCAAGCCAGGTTGTCAATAGTCCGCCCGATGAATTCCCGGTCACAAAAGCAGGTCCCCCGATTACAGTCTCAATGAAATCCGCCAAATCACTGCCGATCTGATTGGCGGACATGACGTAATCATCCGGGGCAGTGGTTTTTCCGTGTCCGGGATAATCCACGGCGAACACATGAAATTTAGCAGACAGCTCCGGCAGCACCTCGCTGTACGTGTACCAATCCAGCGTTTGCGCATGCAATAGCAGCAGCGCGGGCCCGTTATCCGGACCTTCGGCATAGTTGAAATTCACCTCGCCCACTTGGGCGGTCTTTTCAGCGATACCCGCTTCGGCCAGCTTTTCATCCGCCGGGTTCCTATACTGGTTCATATAGATAATCAGCACGATTATTGCGATCACCAAAAGCAATACGATAATGCCGATAATGAATAATATCTTTTTGGGCACTGTATTCAAGAAACCGGCTGCACTCATACACATCTCCTTGCCAAAGCATTTAGTTGACTCAGTCAATTATATGGTTATTTATTTGAATTGTCAATATTGGAGGGATTCAATCAGCGAGTCATACAGTTTGGATAGGCACAGGTACAAAATCACACAGACGGCTCGCCAATAGCCCCCAACAGGGGTCCTCGGAAAGCAAAGCTTTTTGGGGTGGTACGCAAGGGGGCCTTTGGTTCGCGGCTATCCTATTCTTTATGATTATCTTCCTTTCTTTTTTCTGGTATTAAAGCAAAGTTAATTGCCATCACGACCACCTGAATCAATGCTAAAACAACAAACACCAGCAAAATCCAATCCCCAAAACCAGCAAAGATACCTACTTTGTAATACTTTAAAAACCAAACACATCCAAACAGCAGGAGACACGCCCCATTAATTACCCTAGCTTTATTAATTATTTTTTGTAATTTCATATGATACTGCCTTTTTCATACATTATAAATTCGTCTATAATATTATCACGTTTACCACTAAATTCACAATTAGTATGTTTTTAAGCAATGCGTCAATCAATGCACCTCTTTTTCTGCATAAAAAAGAGGCGGTTACCGCCGCCCCTCGTTGTTTTAGAGAAACTTTGTCCTTCGGAACACAAATTGATTCGCGCGATGGGAATTGCCTATAATAAATGATGCATACCTTTTTCTATCGTTACATGTAGACTTTTATCTTAAAGCTTCGATTATAATAATTATACACAACAAAAAATAAGCTACAAAATGAAATGCAGGTCCCAGCTTTTTAGTGTTTCTGATCCCGTTTAAAAACATCACTATACTTAATAGTCCGATAAAAATAATAGCGTCAAATTCTCCGATTAAGACACCAAGCAGAGGAGACAAGATAGTTAATATCACAAATATAACAATTATGATATCAAGTAATTTCATTTTTAATTGTGAGTTCACATCATTCCCCCGATACCTGCCGATCATATAATTATATTATATTCCATTTCTTGTACAGTTGTAAATCTAGAATAAAAGGAGACGGTCTTGCGACCGCCTCTTATTCTAAATAACCTTTTATTCTGCGAAACGCAAGGCGTTTCGCCTTGATGGGATGCCAAAGGGACGAGTCCCTTTGGCAGGGCGAGGGCAGCGCCCTCGTAATAACGTCCCCCCGCCCGGGAGTGTTGCTTATATACAGGCGGTCAAGGATGCCCGCCCCTACAGTATGTACTTCTGCAGATCGTTGTCCTTGATCTGATCCTTCAAATGTTCCTTCACGTACGCCGCGTCCACTTCCACGTCGATCATCGGATGGTTGCCGCCCGCGTTGTACGAGATGTCCTCCAGCAGGTTCTCGATGACGGTGTGCAGCCGCCGCGCGCCGATGTTCTCAGATGTCTCGTTCACCATCACAGCGTACTTGGCAATGGCGTCGATAGCGTCGTCCTTGAAGATGAGCCGCACGTTGTCGGCCTCCAGCAGCGCCTGATACTGCTTAATCAGCGCGTTTTTGGGCTGAACCAGAATGCGCTTTAAGTCGTCGCAGGTCAGGGGCTTCAACTCAACCTTGATCGGGAAGCGGCCCTGCAGCTCCGGGATCAGGTCGGATATCTTGGCGACATGGAATGCGCCTGCCGCGATAAACAGCATGTAGTCCGTTTTGACCGGGCCGTACTTGGTGACGACCGTGCTGCCTTCCACGATGGGCAGGATGTCTCTCTGTACGCCCTCGCGGGAGATGTCCGGGCCCTGCCCCATGTTCTTGCCTGCTACCTTATCGATCTCGTCGATGAAGATGATACCGTCCTGCTCCGCGCGTTCCACGGCGGTGTTGGTCACCTCGTCCATGTCGATTAGCTTGTCGGCTTCTTCCTGCGTGAATATCTTCTTCGCTTCGGCCACCGTCACCTTGCGGCGCTTGGTCTTCTTGGGCAAAATGCCGCCGAACATGTCGCCGAGGTTAATGTCGCTCCCGAGCCCCGCGATCTCGATACCCATGGCGGCGTTGTCCTCCACCTCGATCTCGATCATCATGTCGTTGAGCCTGCCCGCGCGCAGCATCGCAAGCGTTTCCTCGCGCTTGGTCATGCGCTTCTGGCGCTCGTCGGCGGTTTCGGTGGGCGCACTCTGCCCCTGACCCAGCAGTGCCTGCAACGGGTTGGTGGTTGGCTTCTTCGGCATGGGCTCCAGCACGTCCGCGAGCCGCTCCTCCGCCTGCTTCTCCGCCTTGGCCGCAACCGATTCCCGGCGGGAGGCCTTCACCATGCGGATGGACGCTTCCACGAGGTCGCGGATCATGGACTCCACGTCACGGCCCACGTAGCCCACTTCGGTGAACTTCGTGGCTTCCACCTTGATAAACGGCGCGTTCATCAGCTTGGCAAGCCGCCGCGCAATTTCCGTTTTGCCCACGCCGGTTGGACCCACCATGATGATGTTCTTGGGCGTGATCTCGTCCTGCATCTCATGATCGAGCTGCTGCCTCCGATAACGGTTGCGCAGCGCAATGGCGACCGCCTTTTTGGCTCTATCCTGTCCGATAATATACTTATCGAGTTCCTCTACGATTTCCTTGGGCGTCAGGTGCGACATGTGCTATACCTCCTCCACCGTGATGTGGTCGTTGGTGAATACGCAAATCTGCCCCGCGATCAGGATCGCTTTTTTCGCGATATCCAGCGCAGGCATTTCGGTGTTCTCCCGCAGGGCCTTGGCCGCCGCGAGCGCATAGTTGCCGCCCGAGCCGATGGCCGCGATATCGTCGTCCGGCTGAATGACTTCGCCGCTGCCTGAAACAACGAGCAGTTCCTCCGCGTCCGCGCAGATGAGCATTGCTTCCAGCCTGCGCAGCATCTTGTCGCTGCGCCACTCCTGCGCCAGCTCCACCGCGGCGCGCTGCAGGCTGCCGCTGTACTGCTCCAGCTTGGCTTCAAACCGCTCCGAGAGCGTAAAGGCGTCGGCCACGCTGCCCGCAAAACCTACCACAACCTTGTCGTGATAGATACGGCGCACCTTGACCGCGCTGTGTTTCATAATCGTGTTCTGTCCGACTGTGACCTGACCGTCGCCCGCGACCGCGCACTTGCCGTCCCGCCGTACCGCAACGATCGTTGTGCCCTCCATCATACTTTTGCTCCTTTACAGTCCGCGTGCCGTGCGCCGGATCTCCTCCAGCGCGCGCTCCGCGATCAGCGTTTTTTTGTCCTGTCCTCTTGCCTTCGTCTGTATTGCGCTTATTATACCATAGTTTATGTTCATCGGTTGAAAATCATTGCCAACGTAGCCGGAAATATATGAAGCCAACGCGCCGCACGCCGTCGCCGGGGAAAAATCGGGCCTTGGCCTTCCCAGCATGTCGCACGCCGCAAAGACGCCCGCCAATAACCCAGATGCGGCGCTCTCCACATAGCCCTCCACGCCCGTGATCTGCCCCGCGAAAAACAGGCCGTATCGGCCCGTCATCTCATAATATCGGTTCAACAGCGCCGGGCTCTTAATGAATACGTTTTTGTGCATCACGCCATAGCGTACGATCTCCGCGTTTTCGAGGCCGGGGATCATGCCGAACACGCGCCGCTGCTCCGGGAACTTCAGATGCGTCTGGAAGCCCACAAGGTTGTACATGCGGCCCTCACTGTCTTCGCGGCGCAACTGTACCACAGCGTACGGCTTGCTTCCGTCCGGCGCAGTGATGCCGACCGGCTTCAGCGGCCCGAAGCGCAGCGTATCAAAGCCGCGCTTTGCCATGGTCTCCACGGGCATGCAGCCCTCAAATACTTTCTTGTCTTCGAATTCGTGCAGATGCGCGGTTTCGGCAGAGATCAGCGCCTCCCAGAACGCGCGGTACTGCTCCATATCCATCGCACAATTCAGATAATCCGTACCCTCGCCCTTGCCGTAGCGGGACGCGAAAAAGGCCTTGCCGTAGTCGATCGACTCTCCGGTCACGATGGGCGCCGCCGCGTCGAAGAATGACAGCATCTCCCCTCCCACCGCGGCTTCGATGCTGCGCAGCAAAGCACCGTCCACCAGCGGGCCGGGCGCGAGTATGGCAATGCCGTCCTCCGGCAGTTCCTGCGCTTCCTCCGCGCGGACTTCGATGAGGTCATGCAATTTAATTTTATCGGTGATATAGTTGGAAAAGGCATGGCGGTCCACGGCGAGCGCGCCGCCGGCAGGCACGCGGGTTGCATCCGCCGCCTCCATGACCAATGATCCCAGCTCGCGCATCTCCTGCTTGAGCAGGCCCACCGCGTTGCCGAGGCCATCGGCGCGCAGCGAATTGGAGCATACCAGCTCCGCAAAGCCCGCAGCAGAATGTGCGGACGGCATCTTGTTTGGCTTCTGTTCGATCAGCGTCACGGGCACGCCGCGCCGGGCCAGCTGCCACGCAGCCTCGCATCCGGCCAGCCCCGCGCCGATCACAACACTATTCTTTTTCATCCGCCTTCTTTTTCTGGTTCTTGATACAGTCCGGATTGGAGCACTTCTTGTAGCTGTTGCCGTTGGATGCGCGCCGCAGCACCATCATGGAGCCGCAGGCCTCGCACTTGTCCGCAATGGGCATATCCCACGACACGAAATCACACTCCGGATAGCCCTCGCAGCCGTAGAAGGTCTTTTTGGTCTTGCTGGAGCGCTTCTCCACGATGCGTTTGCCGCACTTGGGGCAGGGCGTATCGATGTATTTGACGACCGGCTTGGTGTTGCGGCATTCCGGATAGCCGGGGCATGCCAGGAACGGGCCAAAGCGTCCGTCCTTGTAGACCATGGTGCGCCCGCATTTCTCGCAGATCACGTCGCTTTCCTTCACGGGCAGCTCCACGTGCGGTATCTTCTTGTCCGCCGTTTCGAGTGTTTCCTCAAACGGGTAGTAGAAATCCTTCAGTATCTTGCGCCACTCCGTATCGCCGCTTTCGATATCGTCCAGCTTGTTCTCCATATCGGCGGTGAACTCCACGTCCACGATGTCCGGGAAGTTCTCCTTCATCAGCTTGTTGACGATGATGCCGAGCTCGGTAGGCTTTAAGGCGCGGCCTTCCTTCTCCACATACCGCCTGTCCTGTATGGTGGAGATGATGGGCGCGTACGTGCTCGGACGGCCAATGCCCTTCTCCTCCAGCGCACGGACCAGTGTGGCTTCGGTGTAGCGGCTGGGCGGCTGGGTGAAGTTCTGCTTGGAATCCATCTTCTGCAGCGGGCAAACCTCGCCCTCGTACAGCTCAGGCAGCAGGCTGTCCTTGCTGTCGTCGTCCTCGCCCGTGTAGGCGATGGTGTAGCCCTTGAACAGCAGGCGAGAACCGGTCGCGCGGAACGTGCAGTCGCCCGCGTTTATGTTCACCGCCATGGTCTCGGATACGGACGGCGTCATCTGGCTTGCCACAAAACGGTTATAGATGAGCTTGTAGAGCTTGTATTGTTCCTTGGAGAGCGTGCCTTTCAGCTGCTCCGGGTCGTATTCCATGTGTGAGGGGCGGATCGCTTCGTGCGCGTCCTGCGCCTTCTTGGACTTTTTAAAGTAGTTCGGCTTCTCGGGCAGATAGTCCGCGCCGAAAGTATTCGTAATGTGTTCGCGCACCGCGGTCAGCGCTTCGTCAGAGACGCGCGTCGAGTCGGTACGGATGTAGGTGACAAGGCCGACCGAGCCTTCGCCCGGCAGCTCCACGCCTTCGTACAGCTGCTGTGCCACAAGCATCGTGCGCTTGGCGGTGAAACCGAGTGCAGAGGACGCGGCCTGCTGCAGATAGCTCGTCGTAAACGGCGGTGCCGCGCTCTTGCGCTTCTCGCCCTTCTTGATGTCTCCCACGACGAAGTCCCTGCCGTCCACTGCGGCCAGAACGGCGTCAGCCTCTTCTTTGCTGCCGAGCTTGCCTTTATCGCCGTTGCGGCTGACAAACTTGGCTTCAAATTCATGGGTAAGGCCGCTGTTTTTCAACAGCGCGGTAATGGTCCAGTATTCCTCCGGCACAAACGCTTCGATCTCTTCCTCGCGGTCGCAGATGATACGCACCGCCACGGACTGCACGCGGCCTGCGGAGAGGCCCTTTTTCACCTTGCGCCAGAGCAGCGGAGAGAGCTTGTAGCCCACGAGGCGATCCAGCACGCGGCGCGCCTGCTGCGCGTCCACCAAGGCCAAATCGATCTTGCGTGGATTCTTAATTGCACCTGTCACGGCGTTTTTGGTAATCTCGTTGAACACGATGCGGTCCACTGTCCCGGCGTCCACGCCGAGCATGGAGGCGATGTGCCACGATATCGCTTCCCCTTCGCGGTCAGGGTCGGTTGCGAGATAGATTTTCTTCGCGCCCGCAGCGCCGGATTTCATGGCGCTGATGATATCCTTCTTGCCGCGTATCTGTATGTATTTAGGCTCAAAGCCGTTGTCGACGTCCACTCCCAGCGTGCTCTTGGGCAGATCGCGCACGTGCCCGCCGCTCGCCTGTACCTTATAGCCCGTGCCTAAAAACTTGCTGATCGTCTTGGCCTTTGCCGGGGACTCCACGATCACAAGGTCGTACGCTTTGCGCGCCGCCGGCTTTTTTGCGGTGGTTTTTTGTGTCGCCATACGTTCTCCATCGTTTGAGTATTGGGCTTAATAAGCCCGGCGCGCAGATCATGCTCCGCGCGTCTGTGATTAGTGTATGCAGTTTGTCGATCTGTACATGCCATCCGAAGCCCTGCAAGTGCACATTATATAAGGGGCGCAATAAAAAATCAAGCCGCAATTCCTCAATTTGGGTGTTTGCCCACTGCGAAGCTGCATAAATCCTGAATAAATCCTTCAGCCGGAAGCCTTTTGCAGACAGAATATGCCTATGAAAAGAGCCTGCTCAATGTATTGACGAATATCGCGGCTATAGTTTCCGGCGCTTCGCGGTCCTCTTTATTAATCCACTGTCTGATGATGCTGAAGCCGCCGTTGACCACGAATTGATAGATGTATTCCGATCCGTAGGTGTCGTATTGCTCCACCAACTGCCTGCCCAGCAGCCGCTGAATACCAGGAAGGCTGAGCAGCCGCTCCGGAAACTCGGAGTCCACCGCGTTATTGATCAGCAGCCTGCACAAATCAATATTGTCGTTAATATAGGTAACGATCATGGTCAGCAGCTGCAGGTCGTTGGCGGGCCGGTCTTCGCTTGCGCCCAGATAGCTGTCGATCTGCGCAAGCACCTCGTTTTCCATGTCTTTCAGCAGATCGTACTGGCTGCCGTAATATTTGTAGAACGTCGTCCGGTTGATCTGGGCATCGCTGCATATCTCCCGCACGGAGATCTTATGGATGCTTTTTTCCGCCATCAACCGGATCAGGCTTTCCCGCAGCATCCGTCTGGTTAACCGTATGCGCTGATTCTCTTTCATAGCTGCCCCCATCATCTATTTGCCATAACGGCACGCGATGTTCATTTTGCAACACTTCTCTGTAAATGTGTTGCTTTCACATCCGCAATATAATCAACAGTTGGTTGCTTATCACACATATGGCTTAGTATGATGATACCATTCAGACTTGTCAACCCGGAGGGACAAAATGAAAGTCAGCGATAAAGTATTTGTTGTGACAGGCGGCGGAAACGGCGTGGGCCGCGAGCTGGTATTGGGCCTGCTTTCGCGGGGCGCGCGGGTTGCGGCTGTGGATATCAGCACGCAGGCGCTGGAGAAAACCGCCTGGCTGTGCGGCAGCTGCCGGGACAGGTTGTCGACGCACACCGCAGACATAACGAGTCTGGAGGCCGTGCAGGGGCTTCCAGATGAGGTTCTTGCCGCGCATGGCACGGTGGATGGTATCATCAACAACGCGGGCATCATCCATCCATTTCTGACGCTGGACGAAATCGGCTTTGACATGATCAAAAAGGTGATGGATGTCAATTTCAGCGGCATGCTGTACATGACCAAGACGTTCCTGCCATATCTATTGGCCCGGCCCGAGGCGCACATCACCAACATCTCAAGCATGGGCGCGCTGTTCCCTGTGCCGGGGCAGACGGTCTACGGGGCCTCCAAAGCCGCCGCGAAGCTGATGACCGAGGGCCTGCGTGCCGAGCTGAAAACAACAAAGGTTCAGGTTATGGCAGTTTTTCCGGGCGGCATTGGCACAAAGATTCTGGACCATTCCGGCGTCGAAACTACCCAAAGAATGCAGAAGGTGCAGAAGATATTCAAGCTGCTGAGCCCCGGCAAGGCCGCACGGATCATCATTCGCGGCATCGAGCATCGCCGCAGCCGCCTGACACCCGGAGTGGACGCGAGTCTGACGGATATCTTTTGCCGGATGAGCCCGATCGTAGCCGCGCAGTGGATCTACCGGATCATGAAGTTCATCATTCAGGAATAACGGAAACGGTGGGAGATTCCCATCGTTTTAGTATCTACACCCCATATTTGCCGCCCGGTACGCGCTTGATGATCCCCATCAGTTCCATCATCGTGAGTGCCACGCTCATTTCACCGGGCGAGGCGTCCGTCTGCTCCGATAGCATTTCGGCACTCATATCGGCCTGACGCAACAGCGTGTAGATTTGTTGCTGCAAAAAGTCCAGCTGCACCGGCACACCGGTCAGCTCCGGATGCGCTTCGGGTGATGCCTCCCCCCAGTATTTGAGGATATCATGGGCGCAGGTGACGCTGACCGCGCCTTTCTGGATGAGCTGGTTGGGCAGCGCAGCGTTCTCGTTATAGGGCGGGCCGGGCATGGCAAAGATGTCGCGGCCCATACCGATCGCCATGGAGGCGGTGATGGCCGTGCCGCCCGAAAGCGCAGACTCAGCCACGAGCAGTCCGCGCGACAGCGCTGCGATGATACGGTTGCGCACCGGGAAGTTGGCGGCCAGCGGCTGCGTGCCGGGTGGAAGCTCGGAGATCACCGCGCCGTTTTGTACCGCCGCGTCGTAGATACGCAGGTTCTCTGCAGGATAAACCACGTCCACGCCGCAGCCCAGCACCGCAACAGTCGGCGTACCCGCTTCAATGGCACCGGAATGCGCGGCAGAGTCGATGCCACGCGCCATGCCGGAAACGATGGTATACCCCGCCTTGCCCAGATCAGCAGCAATGACCTTTGCGGCCTCTGCGCCTCGCCGCGTGCAGCGCCGCGTTCCCACGATGCCGATGGTTTTATCCAGCCCCATAAGGCTGCCGCGCACGAACAGTACGGGCGGCGGATATTCGATGGAGTTAAGTGACTCTGGGTATTCCTCATCAAGCCGCGTTACGGCACGGATGGACTTATGCGACAGTTCGCGTGCCACCTCGGCCACACGCGTGGACGAAGCCGCGGCAAACATGGCATCCTTTACCCTGTCCGGCAGAAAATCCGGCAGCGCTGTGCCCCACTCCGCCGCGGCAAAGAAACGCTGCGGCGTGCCGTATTCACGCAGTATCTGATAATAGAGCTTGGGCGTAATCCCCGGGATACAGGCCAGCCATGCCCAGTATGCGTTGCTTTGCATATGCGCTTTGATCCTTTGCTGATACGTATGTATGTTCTATTTCATTATAGTATCATTTGCCATTGAGGTCAATGACAACTCATTTTTAGGCTGAAGCTCTTGAAAAATTTAAAGTTTGAGCTTCCATATACCGATAATATTAATACGAACTTCCATAAGGAGAAAAATCATGGAATGCTGTTCCAATCTTGAAAAGTGCGGTTTCATGGCGAAGTACAGTAAGAACAAAGCGCTGGCAGTGCGGGGATTCATTTTGTTGTACTGCAAAGGTGAGATGCAGGGTGAATGTGCCCGCAAGATATATCGGGAGCTGCAGGGAGCCTCGCCCAGCAACGACATGATGCCCAGCGGCGCCTACGTTACATCAAGAACCAGCTGACAGCGGCCCCGGCTTTTTACTTGCACGCCGGTTCGGGCTGGAGACGAATCTTCTCTACTGGATAGCTGACCGGATTATTGCCCTGCAATCTCCCGCTGTACCTTCTTGGGCAGACCAGCCAGCACAAGCTTGTAGCTCTCGTCCACCAGCATGCGCAGCACGTCGTCCGGCACATCGCCTTCCATGTACACGGAATTCCAGTGTTCCTTGTTGAGGTAGTAGCCCGGTATGATATCCGGGTACTGGTCGCGCAGCATCAGGCCCAGCGCTGGCTCCGCCTTCAGTGACGCGATGGGCTTGCCCGTTTTATCGCCGCCGAGCAGCACAAAGAACTTGCCCCCCACCATGTAGCGGAACGCGCCCCATTCCTCCTTATAATCTTTCACAACACCCGGCTTATCCATGCAGTAATCATCGAACCATTCATATCTCATGAATGATCTCCTTTCATTCCCAGCGTTTGCGCACCACCTTTTGGCCGGTGATGAACATTTCGTTGCGGTTGATGTACGACCGTTTGCGGCATTTGACCAGTGCCCTGCGCCCGGCCTCGTTGCGCGTGAATACACAACCGAACGCGCCGGAGGTGTGCCGCAGGTGGCGCATCAGCTTGTCCACGTACTCCTGCTTTGCGCCGATGACGGACGGGCAGGCGTAGCTTTGACCGAATCGGCGAATACCCAGCACCTTCATTTCTTTGATCAGCAGGTACCGCGGGTTGTCGATGGACGTCAGCAGCTCGCGCATGGCCTCGGCAAATACCTTCTTCTCGTGCAGCGTCGCGCCCCGGATGCCGCACTGGACGAACCTTCCGGTAGGGTCCGCTTCGATATCGGTCTCAGCGTCGAAGCTGCGTACCGCTTTGATCTCCTTCAGCGTTTCGAGGATGCAGCCGGACAGCGTGTGGATCGTCCGTTCCGGCGAGATGTAGCGCATCAGCTTGGTGAAGCCCGTGATCATCATCGCAACAACGCCCAGAGCCAGCAACAGGTACAGCAGCGAGCCCGTCACGCCCGCCGCGTCAATTACGCCGCGTATCAGTATAACGAGTACGGTGCTCAGTATCGCTTCATACAGCAGGTTCGTGAAGATGAACGCGTTTGGCACTACCTGCGGCGGCATCTCGGCCACCTCCACCACCTCCGGGTGCGCCGGGCCGCTTAGCGCGGCGTTCCACTTGGCCGTAAGATCGCCCCGGCGGGCGGCAAGCTGCAGCATATGCGCGTTGATATGGTCGAAGCCCGCGCTGGTGAACGGCGGGCGGATGATGCTGACACGACGGATACCGCTCGTGATGGCGTCGCGGTCGTATACCGGACCGAGAAAGCAGTCGAAGCGGCGTACCAGCGTATCGAAATCGCAGGATACGAAGCTGTCCTTGGGATATATGCCGCCGAGCATGGCCTTCAAACTGTAGTCCGGTTCTACCGTGACCAGATGCCAGATGTTCGCGGTCTTATCCGGGTCGTTTTTGTCCGTGCGGATGGCGCGCCCTCGCATCTGGTTGGTCAGCACGAAGCTGCCCACAAAGCTGGCTAAAATCAGGCTGTTGATGCAGGGCGAATCCCAGCCCTCGCCCAGCAGCGCCTTGGTGCCCACCAGCACGTGGATGTAACCCGCTTCAAAAGCGGCTGTCAGTACAGCGACCTTGTGCTTGTTCGCGCCGCCGAACACCGCCTCGCTGTGCGATGTACCCGCAAGGGGCTTTACCGCCATCGGGACGCCCAACTGCTCGGCAAGCGCGCGCACCGCGTCCAATGCCGTGTTGGGCAGGATGACCAGCGTGCCGGATAGCAGCGCAACGCGCACACCCGGCCCTGCCGAACGCCGCACTGCCTCAAAGGCGGTCACGGTGCCGATAGCCCCGATGGGCTGGTCCGTACCTACGATATTCATCATGTCCCTGCGGATATAATCCGTGAGGATGAGCATGCGCAGCCTGCCGCCCATGCAGGCGCTCTCCGCCTCAACGATGTGCTGAATGCTCTCCAGCTTGCCGTTGGACGAAACCAGCATGCGCTGCAGGCTGTCGCTGTACTGCAGGCACACACGGCGCTTCTCATAAAAGCCCGCCTTGGACAGCGCTTTGCGGATGGCCAGCCCCACTTCGGGCGAAAACAGCTCCGACTGATCGATGATGAACTGGAACGCGGTCTCGGCAAACGCCAGCCTGTACGCGGGCAGCCTGCCGCCCGGAATGAGCAGACGCGTGAGCCGTTTGGGTATCTCTTCCCCGCGCTCTTTGGCCAGCACCAGCACCGCGATAAAGCCCTTTGCGTTCTCAGTCAGCAGTTCCTCCATCGCCGGAAAGTCCGTGAGCACACGGCAAAGATTCAGCGCGGCCCCGAACGCCTCCCCGCGCAGCAGCTCCTGCGCGCAGCGCGCGGCCTCCTCCCGGTAGCCCTTCACCTTGGCGACTTCCTCGCGCGTGGGATAGTTGAAATAGATGTAGTCCTGATGCGGGCAGAGCGTGCGCTGTTTCACGAGTTCCGGCACCGATATTTCCTCGTCGATCTCGCCGCAGACCCCGATATAGCGTTTCCACTCCCCCGGCTGGCTGTCGTAGGGCGGCGTGGCGGTGAGCGCCACGATGAACATCTCGCCCTGCACTGCCGCGATAAAGCCCTCCAGCGCGCGCTGCCATTCAGCTTTTAAGTGGTGCGCCTCGTCGACACAGATGGTCTTGATACCTGCAGCCCTTACTGCGCCCACGAGGTCAAAGTCCGTATAGTCGGTGCGGGTACACCCCTCCTCCATGCCGTCCTCGTCGTCCTCATCGCGTTCCTCGGTCTGACGCGTCCACGCGGAATGCAGGCTCTGGTATGTGACGGAGGTCATCAGCTTCATGTCGCGGAGGCTGCACGATACGTAGTCGCTGATATAGCCGCCCGGCGGCAAAAAGCGCTCCTCGAAGCGCTGACTCCACTGCTGCCGAATCACTACGGACGGGGACAGGATCAGCGCGGGCCCGCCCAAACGCCGGATGATCTCCAGTCCGAGGATGGTTTTTCCGCTGCCCGGCGCGGCGACGATGTGGACCTTCTTGTCTTCGATGTGCGCATCCAGATCGGACAGTACGTGCTGCTGGTAGTCGCGGAATGTGCCCCGAAATGCAACCTCTTCAAATGTCTTCATGCCCACTCCTGTGAAGTTATTCCACCACAATGCAGTTTCCATTTTACACCGCAAGCGCCGCAAAGGCAAACCCCGTTACAGGAGCACGTTGACAGCAGACATAGGCCCGGTTATAATGTTTTGGAAATAAACAGAAAGGAGCTGCGCGGAATGTTAAAATGCTATCGAGATCTGAATCCAGGAGAAACCCGGAAGCGAGTCTGCCCGCGCGTTCCATGCTGCGCTTTTTAGCACTGAACACGCCAGCGCTTCCGGATTGAATCGGGAGCGCTTTTTATTTTAAAGGAGTCAATTGATGGTCGAGATCAGGGGAAAATATAATACGGCGAAGGTATTTACGGACGTTTTGGAGGAGCAGTCGGCGGCGCAGATCCTGCAGCTGTGCGATCAGGAGTTCACAGCGGGCAGCCGCATCCGCATTATGCCGGACGTGCACGCGGGCGCGGGCTGCACCATCGGCACCACCATGACCATCAGCGACAAGGTCGTGCCGAACCTGGTCGGCGTGGACATTGGCTGCGGCATGGAGACTGCCAAGCTGCGCGAGACGCGCATTGAGATGGGCAAGCTGGATAAGCTCATCTACGGCGCTATCCCGTCGGGCTTTTCCATCCGGAACAAGCCACACCGCTTTGCCGCGCAGCTCGACCTCGATGCGCTGTACTGCCGTAAGTTTGTGGACACGCGGCGCGGTGTGCTGTCCGTCGGCACTTTGGGCGGCGGCAACCACTTCATCGAGGTGGATCAGGACGACGACGGTGCGCTGTACCTTGTCATCCACTCGGGCAGCCGTCACTTGGGGCTGGAGGTTGCCAAGTACTATCAGGCGCAGGCGTATCGACAGCTGGACACCTGCACCAAAGCGGACGAGGAAGCGTTGATCGCGCAATTGAAGGCGGAGGGGCGGCAGAAGGAGATCACCGCCGCTGTGAAGGCGCTAAAGAGCGCCAACCATACGGATATCCCCAAGCAGTTGGCGTATGTGTCGGGAGAGCTATTCAACCAGTACATTGCGGACATGAAGCTGATGCAGGCGTTTGCGGCGCTGAACCGACAGGCAATGATGGATGAGCTGGTGCGCGGTATGGGACTGCATATTGAAGAGCAGTTCACGACCGTGCACAACTACATCGATACGGGCGCGATGGTGCTGCGCAAGGGCGCGGTGTCCGCGCGGGCCGATGAAAAGCTGCTCGTCCCCATCAACATGCGGGACGGCAGCCTCATCTGCGTGGGCAAGGGCAACGCGGACTGGAACTGTTCCGCACCGCACGGTGCGGGCCGTTTGATGAGCCGCGCGCAGGCGAAGCAAACGTTTACGCTGACGCAGTACAAAGACGAGATGGACGGCATCTATTCCACCTCGGTCAGCCGTGACACGCTGGACGAGTGTCCCATGGCGTACAAGACCATGGACGACATCGTGCGCAACATCGGCGACACTGCGGATATCGTCAACGTCATCCACGCCGTCTATAACTTCAAGGCCGGGGATGAGGAGAAGTGATTTGCTGGTTTGTGGAGGCGCTGCCTCCACACCACCGCTCAAGGGATAAATCCCTTGAGAATCCCGTCGAGAGAATGCCTTGGGCAGGCATTCTCTCGACGGGATAAATAGATATATAACTACAACAATATAATTCGAGGAGGAAACATGATGGACAAATTTATTCCTAAGGAGAAGCTATCCAAGAAAGTCAAGCGAGAGAAGGCCAAGGCGCAGCGCCAGACGTGGGGCGGCTTAAGTCCGGTCACACGCAAGCCCAAAAATCCCAAAGCCTATGTGAAAGAAAAGCCCCGGATCGACGGAGACGACGATACCGGGGCTTTTTCAATACCAGATCAAAACAGCAGGCCGTCCTGACCCGTACTCTCTTTTCCTATTACTTCAAATCCTCCAAAACTTTTTGCTTTTTATCTGTTTCAAATCGGACCAGCATGCGCAGGGGGATTAAAACCAGCAATACTGCCACTGCCCCGAACAGGAACATCGAAGATGAATAATTAAATATTTTATTGCCGGCGCTATCATAGCCCATAATGTTTGCTTTGTTCAGGTTGTTGATGCAGGCGGTAATCAGAGGGCCGATGCACATTGGAATCATGATGTTAAAGACCATGCGCACGCCCTGAAACAACCCGACTCGGTCTTTGGGTGTATAGTCGCGAACCTTCGCGTTAAACACGTTGCTTATCATCGCGCTGCCAAAGCCGTTAACCATGGAACCTACGCAGAAGACAATGATCGCGCTGTTCGCGAACTTTTCCACGGTTCCGAAGAACATAACGATACAGCCCGCGATATAGATGAGCATTCCGGGGAGAATAAACCGCAGCTTTTTCCCTTTTTTGTCCGCGAAAACTCCGAACGCAAAGCCAAACAGCACACCAGCAATGCTCATTATCCCATATGGGATAATGTAATCCTTAAACCCGATCGTTCGTTCCATGTAAATTAGCAGATACGGCGAATATGTCATACCCGCAATTCCCAGCAAAGAGCTTGCCAACAGCGTCGTATACAGCTTCTTATTTTCCTTTACAACGCTCCACTTGAAACCGTATAGTATTTTGTTGGACCGGCTGTCCGGATTGGGCCGCAGACTTGGAGCGTCTTTTACCAGAAATTTGCCCAGCACCCCCGCTAACAGGACAAGAATACCGATGACGATAAAGAACAGCGTCCAATTGCCGTGCACAACCGAGCCGCCTTCTACATAATTGGAAACCTCTTTGCCCGCTGAGTCATAATAGTGGTTGTATGTAATCCCCCCGAGGAAGTCAAACATAAATACGAGAGAGACGCCCAAAAAGCCGAAGATGCCCAATGCGCCTTCCACCCTGCCGCGATTGGATGGATTCGTAATGTCCGTCACCCACGCGTTGAATGCCGCGTCGTTGGCCGTGGACCCGAAAAAGGTCATCACGCAATCCATCAGCGTCACAAGCACGATACATACGATGACCGCTGTGCTTTCCGGGATGTTAAACACCGACGAGATGCCTTTGACGTTGATGAGCGCGAACGCCATGATTGCAAAGCCCCAAATGATATAGCCCCAGCTCATGAACGGCACACGTTTACCAATTTTATCCAGTAAAATGCCGACCAGAATTGTGGTCAGCGCTGCGGTAATTGCGCTGGAAGCCACAATCAAAGAAATCACCAGCGGGTTTGTCGAGATAGTACGGTCAATGAACAGATTCAGAAAATCATTCTCCAGGCACCACGCCACGCTGCCAACGGCGGCGAACAGCGATATGCCGATCCAATTCCGGGAGCCTAATCTGTTTTCCTTTTCCATAGCTGCTTCCTCGTTCTTTTAAGATTTTCAGGGTTGCTTCTTAACCTGTGTATTGCAAAATCTTATTTTTTCAATTCCTTCTGCCGACAGTTTGTGGGACCGATCGTATTTTAACAATCCGTTTTGCTCCTGTTCCACGTCATACAGCTGGGTATAGCAAAAGCCGATGCATTTCACTTCAAACAGCGCATTTGTCAGCTCACAGTATTTCTCGACGAATTCCTTTTCGGTTGTGTATTTACCGTGGTATCCCCACGATTCTCCTTCGGTCATATACGAAAGCCCGCCGTACTCCGAAACGTAACAGGGCAGCTCCAGCAGCGCCTTTTTTTTGAGCAGCTTGCGTTGGAAAATCCTCCAGATGCAGTACGCGAAATCGGGCATCTCCATATATTTGCCGCTGAGAACATACTTTTTCAGTTTCTCGCTTTCGTGGGTATAAAAATGACCATCATTGAGGTCGGTGATAAACAGGTCGCCGCCGCTGCTGCCAATCACCGGACGGGTTTTGTCATACGCCTTTGTAGCATCGTACAACGCCTTTTGGCCTGCATAATCCGTCGCGTTGTTCCAGCCAAACCGCGCTTCGTTCAGCGGGCACCAGCCGATAACGGACGGATGGTTGTAATCGCGCTCAAGCTCCGCCTGCCATTCATTCAGTATGTTCCGCATGCCAACAGGATTGCTTGGTTTCATTTTGCAGCTCCAGTTGGGATACTCTCCCCAGATTAAAAAGCCTTTTTGGTCAGCGTAATACAGGTAAAGCTCTTCAAACACCTTTTCATGCGGACGCGCGCCGTTGAACCCGAGCCCAATCGCCAAGTCGATATCATTTTCGATGTCTTGTGCGCTGGGCGCTGTATAAACGCCATCCGGGTAAAAGCCCTGATCCAGCACCTGCCTTAAAAACAAAGACTTCCCGTTGAGCAGCAGCTGCTTCCCCCTGATTTCGATTGTCCGAAAGCCGCAATAAGTTTGCACCTCGTCGGTTATCCGGCTATTTTCTATCAGCCGTAACGTGATGTCGTAGAGATTGGGCTGCAGCACATCCCACAGCTTCAGTTCGCCGTTTAGGGTAACCGGGAACGCGAGGGTTGTGCCGGTAATCATACATTGTCCGCCCGCCACCGGCACACCCTGAAAGCTAACTTCCGCTTTGCATGACCCCTTAAGGCTTCTGCTGAGTTCCGCTTCAATATAGATGTTTTTTTTCTGCGTGTCGGGAGTGATTTTTGTCTTCAGGAAAAAGACCTTTCCGGTGAATTCCAGCCAGACAGTTTGCCAGATACCCGTTGTCCGGGTATACATACAGCCGTAGTTCTCCAATCTGTCGGACTGTTTTCCTGAGGGAATCGTATAGTCCTTATAGTCGTCTTTTGCGTTGACGACCAGCGTATTTTCGCCCGGATGAATAAAACCGCTGATGTCAAACGAAAAGGGCGTATAGCCGCCACTGTGGCCGCCCACCCGCCTGCCGTTGACAAATACAACGGCCGTAAAATCCACAGCTCCGAAATGAAGCAGCACGCTGCCTGCGCAATTTTCTGCTGTCAGTTCGAACGTGCGCCGATACCAGACGGAAGACATGGATTCCCTGTGCGCGATTCCCGACAGCCTGCTTTCCGGGCAGAAAGGTACTTCAATCACGGAATTGTATTCCGCGCGGCTGATGTAATCACTGCCGCTCTCTTCAATTTCAAACAGCCACGTGCCATTCAAATTCAGCCATTCATTGCGGGCAAAGCCCGGGCGCGGATATTCCTGTCTGTACATACTTTTTCTCGCTTACATGAATAAAATATTGATTCACATTTTCAGTGTAATCTTTTATAATTAAGAATAATACATATCTCGAACTGTTTTTTATGTACAATACCGAAATCGTTTTACTGTTGAAGGTATGCAGACATGCTGATTTTCAATGAAACCATCTGTTACAATTGCAATAAAATGAAAGACGACCTGATCTACGTCAGTTCGTGCGGCATACTCATGCCGGACGCCAATTATGTTATCGCGAGGGAAAACAGCAGAACAACGGTGTTCGCATATATTTTAAGTGGAGATGCGTACATCGAGTACAATGGCCGCCTGGAAAAGCTGAAAAAGGGAGATTGCTATCTGTTCCCATCCTACACAAAAAACAAGGTTGAGACCAACAAGCTCAATCCGCATTCAATGATTTGGATTAACTGTAGGGGTCGGCTGTTGGACAGCCTTGTCCAGTCCTACTTCAATACGTCTCTGCCGATCGTCGCAATGCACAGCATTGAAAGCGAGTTCTATAAAATTGAGGCGTTAATCCGGTCGACGACAAACGAACGGGCAAGCGACGAAATTGCGCTGCTGATTCACAAAATGCTGCTCGACATGAAAGATTCATTACGAAAGCCGATGCAGTTAAGCCCGACATCGGTCTCGCCCATCGAGGATCAGATTGAAAGCTACATCAGCAATCACATTCAGGAGAAATTCTCCATCAATGGCCTGTGCACGGCGTTTCATCTTTCCGACAGGCAACTCGCCTCAATCTTCAAAAGAAAATACGGCTGCACGCCGTATGCCTACTACCTCTCTAAAAAAATCGAACTGGCCACCGCGATGCTCAAAGACAGCAACCTCACCATCGACGCGATCGCCGAACGTCTGAATTTCGCAGACCGTAACCACTTTACAAAACTCTTTATCAAGAGAACCGGGTCTTCTCCGGCAAGGTTCCGGCGAAGCGTCGGGCTTTAACATCCATCTGAAAGTCCGGGGGTTGATCGTTTCAAGAGCCGCAGGGGTCCCTGATAACGCTTTATGAGTAGTAATTGCCTATCCCCAATACCGCTCGTCCTGCGCACGGTACTGCAGCGCCTCCGCGAGGTGTTCTTTGCCAATGTCCGCCGCGCCTGCAAGGTCCGCGATGGTACGCGCCACCTTCAATACCCTCGTCATGCCGCGGGCGGAGAGGCCCATGGCTTTGTAGGCGGTTTGAAGCAGCGCAGAGCACTCCTTGTCCAGCGCGCAGTGCTGCTCCGTCATGGGGCCGGTAAGCTGCGCGTTGCTGAAGATGCCGCTATCCGCGTAGCGCTGCTGCTGGATCTTCCGGGCCGCGTTGACGCGCTTCCGCACCTCGCCGGAGGTCTCTCCGCTGCGCTGCCCGGTCATCTCCTCGTATGGCACCTCGTCCATGCTGACGTACATGTCGATGCGGTCCAGCAGCGGCCCGCTGATGCGCGAGAGGTAGGATGCGATCTCGCGCGGGGTGCAGCGGCACTGCTTCTCCCGGCTGCCGAGGTTGCCGCACGGGCAGGGATTCATCGACGCGATGAGCATCACCGAGGCAGGATAAACCACCTTGGCGTTGGCACGTGCGATGCTGATCTGCCGGTCCTCGAGCGGCTGACGCAAAGCTTCCAGCGCATTGCGTGAGAACTCGGGCAGCTCGTCGAGGAACAGCACGCCGCCGTGCGCGAGGCTCACCTCACCCGGCATCACGTGGTGTCCGCCGCCCGTCAGCGCAGCCACGGAGAGCGTATGGTGCGGGCTGCGGAATGGCCGCGCGGATACAAGGCCCGCGCTTTGTCCGCAGACCGAATGGATTTTGGAGATTTCGAGGGCTTCCTCAAAGGTAAGGTCGGGCAGGATGGAAGGAACGGCCCGCGCAAGCATGGTCTTGCCTGTCCCCGGAGGACCGACAAAAAGCAGGTTGTGTCCCCCCGCCGCCGCGATCTCCAGCGCGCGCTTGGCATGCGCCTGTCCGCGGATGTAGGAAAGGTCGTGTGCGGCCGCCGCGTCGTCTGCCGGGGCGAAGACGCGTGTTTCACAGGGCGTGATGATAGGGCCTCTGGAAAAGTGTGCCGCGATATCGGACAGGCTGCGCACCGGATAGACGGCAAGCCCCTGCACGTAGCTCGCTTCCTCTGCGTTGTCCGCCGAGACGAACAGCTTCTCAAAGCCCGCCTCCCGCGCGGAGATCGCCATGGGCAGCACGCCCGCCACAGGTCTTGCACTGCCGTCCAGCGATAACTCGCCCAAAAAAATGCTCTTGTCGTCCGGTGGGCGGATCTGCCCGCTTGCGGCAAGCAGCCCCAGCGCGATGGCAAGGTCGTAGATCGGGCCATGCTTCTGGCGGTCTGCCGGGGCCAGGTTGATGGTGATACGCTGTGTGGGATACTCCAGGCCGGAGTTTCGAAGGGCCGCGCGAACGCGTTCCTTGCTCTCCTTCACCGCCGCGCCCGGCAGGCCCACGGTCTCATATCCGGGCATGCCGGAAGAGATGTCCGCCTCAACGAACACTGGAAAGCCGTTAAGCCCTAATAAACCAAAGCTGGCGATTTTGGAAAGCAATTGCGCCCCTTTCATGATTCATCATACCGTGCGGTTTAAAGGATGAACTGAATTCTGCTGTTTGTATATCGTAAATTCGATATACCGGAAAACTTAAGATGTAGACCCGAACCCGCCAAAATGCTCATTATAAAAGTCTTCGTTGGGGGTTATCATCCAGCCGGATTTCCATTCGTGGCCTTCATCGACCATAGCGACGGTGAATTCCATTTCGCCGATTTGCGTCGCATCCGCATATATCCATACGGTATGCTGATAATAACCATCGTCTTTAATGACCTGCTCGTAAACATATTTTATCTGCTTGTTGAATTCCTTTTGCCCCTGAGATAAATCAAAAGTGTCCATGTCGATGGTAACATAATAACCCATACAATTTTGACTACCGACAACATATTTCCGGGTATCAACCACCTGATACCCAACGTCATAATTGTCCGCACATCCCGTCAAGCAAAGCAGAATAAAAGCGGCAAGTAAAGCTGCATATGCGATCTTTTTCATTTAGCCTGCTCCTTAACAAGTTAGCTCTGCCGCGACAAACAAGCCAGTGTTCCGGCTCCGGCAATTCGAACCTGCTTATTGTACGTTTTCAACCGCCTTCCCGCTGTCCCGGAACACCAGCAGCTTGCTTCCCGCAAAGTTGACCACAAACGAGATGGCAGCCGCGATGATCTTGGCGGGCAGGTTGCCCATTTGATACAGGTCCACGAGGATAAACATCGTCAGCGTATTCACGCCCAACGATACGAGATTGACGAAGATAAACTTAAGGAACGGCACGGAAAAGAACCGGATGCGCGCGCCTTTTACTTCATACACCGAGAAAAAACGCAGCTTGATCTGGAACGTCCAGTAGCGGTTCAGAATAAAGCTGTTGATGATACCGCACGTATAGGAGAACGTGTTCGCGACCGCCACCGGCCAGCCCAGCCCATGGAACACAAAGGGCCACGTAAGCCCTGTGGAAAGCAGGGTCAGGACGATAAAGTCCAGGCAGAAGTTGGACGTGCCGACGACCGCGAACTTGATAAAGTGGATGATATTCTTTTTTTGCCTTGCGAGATCCATATGCCCTCTCTCAATAGAACGGCCACGAAGACAGCCAGCGCAGGAACGTATCGGAATACGCCTTGGATACCACGGTACCAGTCGTCACGGGATAAAACATCACGAACAGCACAAAGCACAATCCGAGGAAGATCAACACAAACGTCTTGCCATACTTCGTGCGTTCGATGAGGTACTTGGCAAGCACCCCCATCAGCAGGATCACAAACACCACGGTCGCAAAGTAGTGGTAGATGAACATCTCCCGCGTGATGAGGATGTACGGTACGAACTGCGACAGCGCCGCCACCGACAGGAAGAACGTGCGCTTGCCGAAGCGGCCCTTGCGGATGCGGATCACGATCATCGCGACCACTGCGGCGACGCCGCCCCACCACACCGCCGGGTTGCCCATGGTGGACATGGAGGACATGGTGCCGTCCGTATAGCCGTGGCCCTGGAAGAAGAACACGGGCCGGTAGTCAAACGGCCAGGTATACCACTTGGACGAGAACGGATGCACATGGTCCGGGTTGAGCTGGCTGTGATAGTTGAACATGTATTTCTGGTTGTCGAGGATGCGCGCAAAATCGTACGGCCCCTGGTCGTCCGCCGTATAGAGCACGAACGAGGTGTAGTACAGGAAGCTGCACGCCATGGCCAGCGCGAGTACGAACAGCACGATGGCCAGCACACGCTTGCGCGCGTATTTGCGGCTGATGCCGTCGTTCTTTTGGGTATGGTCTGCCCGCGTCTCAGGCTCCGGGGCGGGTTCCACCGGAACGATTTCCGCGGCTTCAGGCAGCGCTCCCTCAGCAATTTCCGCAGCCGGTTCCAAAGCTTCCGTGGCTTGTCCTTCTGTCAGCGCGGCAAGCTCTGCAGCCTCCGCTTCCTCCGCGGCCTTCACCGCGGCACGGCGGTCATTGCGCAGCTTTAACAATACCATGATGAAGATTGAAGTAATCAGCAGGACGGTGAAGCCGAAGTACGCATAACGGAGGGCAAAATCCATCGTCGTGGTGGCCTGCGCCATGTAGGGTGTGTAGGCCATGATATAGATGCCGAGCGGCACGATGATGAAGAATATGACGCACCACAGCAGTGTGACGAGCGTCCGCCGCACATAGCCGCGTGAGATATCCTTCAGGAAAGCAAGCCGCCCCTCCGGCAACGCCGCACGCTGAGCGTCGTCCGTCAGTACAGAGCGCGCATAGGCGTATTCCTTGTAGCGCTTACCGAGCTGGATGAACAGCAGTATCGCAAGGCCCGCGCCCGCGTAGATGCACAGCCATTTCGTCGCCGCCCCGAGGCCGAACACTATGCCGGACAGTGAGAGCGGCAGCAGGGTGTTCACGAGCGGCTCCCGATTGTAGTTGTGTTCGGTATAGATGTACATAAGGAAGTACATCAGAAGGATCCAGAATACGCTGTAGCTGTCGACGGTCCCGATGCGCGTCTGGGTATAGTGCATGAAATCAACCGCCAGCAGGAAGGTCGGGATGAAGGCGAACAGCGTCTTTTTGAACAAGCGCTTCGCGAACAGGTACATGACGGGCAGCATCAGCACGCCGAACAGCGCGCCCATACAGCGCCAGCCGAACGGGTTCATGCCAAAGGCGTAGATGCCGAGCGAGAGTATGTTCTTGCCGAGCGGCGGATGCGTGATCTCATAGATGGAATGGTGGTTCAGGTACTCAAACGCGGTGCGGCCATGGTATACCTCGTCGAAGTACATCTCGGTCATATAATAGGTCTGAAGCGGCACGAACTGCTGCTCGTCGAACATGCTGGCCACTTCGCTGCCATTTTCCGCGGCCGGGTCCAGGTTTTTCGCCGAGGCGATGGGGAGCGGTTCACCGTCGCTGCCGCAGAACGCGAGCTCCAGCATCTGCAGGCCGCCCTTGTCCACGTGGATGGTAATATATTGCGCGGTGACGGGTTCAATGTCGATGAACTGCCATTCGTACATGTCTGTCGCCACGTGGTCGACAACCTGCGTGGTCATCGTCGGGGTGCTGCTGCCGTCCTCGTTCTTGACGCTGACCTCGCGCTCCACGTCCATGTAGCCCTCGCCGTCGAGGGAATACAGGAACGAGAGCTTACCCGTGCCGAACGAGGTGTAATATTTGATCGTCGAGATATCTTCCGGCTTATCAAACGTGATGGAGATATCGTCGCCCGTCTCCAGCGTGTAATACGTGCTTGCGACCTCGTGCGCGCCCAGATTGATAAACGCCACCGCCGCATAGACGAGCGTCACAGCGAGTATCACGAGCCAGTCCTTCCAGGTGAAGCGGGAGCGCTCCTCCGTGTAGAACAGCCTCCGCCGGGCTTTTTTCTGCCAGTTCCTCAAAGTTGTCGTTTCGTTGGTCATAGTTTTACCTCAGCACCGCGTCGACGCGGGTCAGTTATCCCTGCATGGCAGGCGTCTTGATGAGTACCTTGCGGCTCCACAGCTTGCGCACCGTGACGACCGCGTAAACCACGTACATAATCACGCCGGCCGCGGACAGGATGCGCGTGGGCGTCTCAGGCGCGACCACGGACTGCGCGTACAGCGTGAGCATTTCGTTGAGCAGCGCGTATACCGAGAACCCCGCCGCAAAGCACAGCGTGACCGGATCGCGCGAATAGATGTAAGCAAAGATCAGGCAGACGCACGCGGGGATCATATACCGTTCGTGCATGCCGTGCATCAGCATGAACACCGAGATCACGAGGAACGCCGCGAGATCGAAGAAACGCCGCTGGTCCCGGGTGCGCCACTGCAGGATCACGATCCCAATGCAGATCAGCACGAGCGCAACCATGCCCCATGCGATATCCGTCCCGAATAGCGTAAACGAGGGCACCGCGCCCCAGTTTAAGCCCGCCAGCGTGTACACATTGAACGCGTTGATGGACGCGTAGTGATAGTAGCCGATGGCGTCCGCATACTTGTCCACTACCCAATTAAATGGCTGAGTGCCCGTAAAGGGCCAGATGAACAGCGCGAACACGGCTGCGGCAGCCACTGCGCCGCCCAAAATGCCCAATATGGCTTTGCCAAGCCCGCCCTTTTTGAACAGGGCGTAGACGTAAGCCAGCCCCACCACAGGCGCAAACATGATGGCCTGCGGCTTGAAGATGACCGCGAGGGCGTAAATCGCCGCCGCGGGAATGTACTGCTCCTTCACAAGGAACCACAGCGCTAGTATGATGAAAAGGGACAGCACCGCGTCGATCTGGCCCCAAACGCTGCTGTTGAAAAACATCGCGGGGTTAAACAGCACCACGGAAGCACACAGCATGCCGACCGTGCGGTCTGCCCGCTGCGAGGCGATCCGGTACGCGAGGATGGCCATACCGACCTCAGCCAGTATCGAAGGGGTTTTGATGATGAGCGTGAACAGCGCGCCATTCGCGTCGATGTTGAATATATTACGGATGAAGCCTAAGAACCACAGCACGCTCATGTAGCCCGGTGGGTAGTCCGCAAACATGCCGGAGGTATAGAAGGTTGAAGGACCGCTCTCGTATGCCGCGATGGCCCAGCCTTTAAAGCACGCGATGTCCGTCACGTAGCCGGTGAACACGACCGCGACGATGGCGCGTATCACAACCGCCAGCACGATCACCAGCAGCAGTGTGGGCCACATCCGGATATCCTCCGCGGCGGTGCCATGCGCGACACGCAAAAAGAGCAGGACGCACGCCAACAGAAACACCACGCCGCAGATGAATACGAGCGCCGTGGCAAAGATCGTCTGCGGCTCGCTCGCGTCAGACGGTTTGAACGCGTCGTCGGCCAGCGCGACAGCGGCAGGCAGACAGACCGTAAGGATAAGGATCAATCCGGCTAGCAGTTTTTTTCGCATACCCCTCCAGCTGCTACGGTGCGATAAAATCGAACGCATTTTTAATATGACTTATTTTTCCGTCATATATCGTTATTATATCAAATCTGAGCATTTCATCAATGCTTTTATTCTTTGCCGCGTAATCCAGCGCCGCGAGACAAATGCGTTTCTGTTTGCGCGCATCCACCGCCTCGGCAGGCAGGCCGTACTTGTCGGAGCTGCGCAGCTTCACCTCACAGAACACCGTGGTCTTCCCGTCCGCGAAGATGATATCCACCTCTCCCCCGCGGACGTGGTGGTTGCGCTCAAGGATGACTCCGCCCTGTTCCTCAATGTACTTTGCGGCCATATCCTCGCCCGCTTTGCCCCGAGCGTTCATTGGAAGCCTTTCAAAAAGGAACGCCGGTGGATGGCGCACATGCCTTTTTCCTCAATGCACTGCTTGTGCAGCGCGGTGCCGTAGCCCTTGTGCTGTGCGAAGCCATAGCCCGGATACAGCCTCTCGTACTCCGCCATCAGGCGGTCCCGCGTGACCTTGGCGACAATGGACGCCGCCGCGATGCTGTAGCAGCGGGCATCGCCGTGAACCAGCTCCTCGTAGGGCGTGTCGATATCGATGCCGCGGATGCAGTCGCAAAAGACATAGGCAGGTTTGGCTTCCAGCCCTTCAAAGGCTTTGGCGAACGCCCGCCGCGCCGCGTTTAATATGTTGATCTCGTCAATGACGTCGCTGTCCACGATGCCCACAGACCAGCAGAGCGCCTGCGCCGTGATCTGCTCATACAGCGCCTCGCGCTTCTTCTCGGAGAGCTTCTTGGAGTCGTCCACCCCCGCGATGAGCACGTCTGGCGGCATCACGACCGCCGCGGCCACACAGGGCCCGGCCAGCGGCCCGCGTCCCACCTCATCGATGCCCGCTACGAGCCGCCCGGTCTGCCAGTAAGGACGCTCGAATTCGCACATCGCTTCCAGCCTTGCGCGTTCCTCCTCAGTCATCCAAGGGGCGTTCGAGCGTGATCCTGCCAAGCTTGCCTCCTTTGAACTCGTCGAGCAGCGCCTTGGCGCCACGGTCGATGTCCGGCTCTCCCCCGCGCACCAAGAAGCCGCGCTTCATGCAGATGGCGGAGAGGGTTTCGTACGCTTCGCCCGGCTCCACACCGTAGCGCTCCGCAATGGCCTGCGGGGCGATGTCCTTTATCAGACGGATGAGATGCAACGCAAGTTCCGTCAAATCGATAATTTCCTGTTTTAAGCTGCCGCACAGCGCGATCTTTGCCGCGGCCTCCTGCGTGTCGATCCTGGGCCAGAGCAGTCCGGGAGAGTCCAGCAGCTCTACGGTGCTGGAGAGCTTCACCCACTGCAGCCCGCGCGTAACGCCCGGTTTGTCGCCTTCCTTGGCGCTCTTGCGGCCGATGAGGCGGTTGATGATCGCGGATTTGCCCACGTTGGGCGTACCCGCCACCAGCACGCGCACGGTCTTGTTCATGCCCTTGGCGGCGTACTTTTCCACGACGGGCGCGGCGGCTTTGTCGATGGCGGCTTTGAGTATGGCAGGCTTGTCCTGCGTGGCAGAAAAGGCGAGCGCAGCGCCGTGCTTCGCGTATTTCGCTATCCACTGCGCGGTCATGGCCTCGTTCGCAAGGTCGCGCTTGTTCAACACCACCACGCAGGGTTTATCGGAAAGCATCTTCCATAAATCGGGGTTCATCGTGCTGCGGGGCGCGCGCGCGTCCGCCACGACCACCGCGACGTTGATAAGCTTCAGCTTTTCGGCCAGCTGACGCTTGGCCTTGGCCATATGGCCCGGATACCATTGGATGTCCATGGGGCTCCCTTCTTGGCAGGAGGTATTGGGGTATACCTTATTAGAATACCACATCCTGCGCAGACGTGCCACCTGCGATCTTTTTATCGTAGTCTGAAACGGATTGCATGCTCCGCCGCCCCGTAAAGCGGCATTTTCCAGAGATCTTGGCGCTCGCGATCCCCATGCGCACGCATTACGGCAAACAAAAAGCCCGCCTTTGTCATGCTGAGCCGTAGGCGACTACGAAGTGGATCTGCATCTTGCTGCAGTAAAAGATGATTCGCTTGCCCACCCCACAAAGCTGCGCTTTTCGGGGACCCCGGTCGCTCAACATGACATTGTCGGTCAGACTATTTCACACAATGGCATTATCTTTTTGGCTGTAAAAGAAAAGAAGCCGTGAGGCTTCTCTTAGTGCTGACCTTTTTTCTCGTGCAGCTTTGCGGCTTTGCCCGCTCTGTCGCGCAGATAGTAGAGTTTGGCGCGGCGTACCTGGCCGGACCGAATCTTCTCGATGCTCGCGATTTTGGGCGAATGGATGGGGAACGTACGCTCGATGCCGATGCCGAACGATACGCGCCGCACAACGATCGTCTCCCGAAGACCGCCGCCGCGCTTGGCGATGACATAGCCTTCAAAGCCCTGAAGCCGCTCACGCGTGCCTTCGATAACCTTCACAAACACCTTAACAGTGTCGCCGATGGAAACCTCGGGCAGATCGGTGCGCATATGCTCCTTTTCGATCGCCTTGATAATATTACTCATGCTGATTCCTCCTCCCTGCTCAGGCGTTCTTAACCGTCTTAATTAGCGCAAAAACTTTGTTTGCGCGCTGCGGAAAGCGGACCGCCCTAAATCAACCTTAGCATTATAACACAGCGGTTTGCGCCGTGACAATTATTTTTTATTAATTGTTTTTATTATTTGTGTTCCACATCCGGCATCTGCGTCGGGTAAAAATACACGCCCGCCGCATAGTAAGGTTTCTTCTGTATCCATGCGCGGTCAAAAGCGATTTCGAACTTTTGACCGTAAGACGAGACCGTGAGTGTGCGCGTCTCATCATCGCAGCCCGTCACCGCCATCCAGTGCCAGGTGAAATCCTTAAGCTCCGGCGAAGGATTGCGGAGGATCAGCAGCGCGGGCAGATAGCCGTGCCGCAGCGCCTGCTTGAAGAACCCAAACGCCACGCCCGCGCTGAACTGGGACCGTATCTGCTGCGCGATAAAACCGCCGCCTCGCGTTTCGGCAAACTCCAGCGCGTCCCGCGCAAACTCCTTGGGATCAGTCAGACCCATCATGCCGGGCTTGACGTACTCGCGCACCTCTTGCATGTATGCGGCGAACTCATCCCTGCACGCAGGCAGCGCATAGGGATAAAGCGCCGCGCAGCAGGCCGGAAACGCCGCCGCCATGTACATCATCATGAGCGCGGCAGTGGTGGGTCCGCAGCCCGAAAGCCGTTCCCATCCCGTGCGGAGCCATTCCTGATCCGCGCCGTAATATTCGGTTTTCCCGTCCGCGATGCGAATCAGGTTTTTGTCAATCGTATACTGCATTTTTATCCGCCAGCGCACATTATACCATACCGGCGGCATTTTTGAACAAGCAATTCTGCGGCATAGCAAACAATATGCGATATGGTATAATGGTAAAAACTCATCGGGAGGCACTACAATGAAAAAGGTAACGGAAAAACAGCCCAACTCAGCGGACTGCTTCGTATGCGGGCTGAAAAATGACAAGGGTCTTAAAGCATTTTTTTATGAAACCGACACGAAAGAAGTGGTTGCGGTGTTCACGCCCGATCGGCTGCATCAGAGCTACCCCGGCCGCGTACACGGCGGCGTATCGGCCTGCATACTCGACGAGACCATGGGCCGTGCCATACAGATCGGCCAGCCGGACGTCTGGGGCGTAACGGCGGAGCTTTCGGTAGCGTACAGAAAACCGCTGCCCTATGAGGTGGAATTGAAATGCGTGGGTCGTATCACGCACGAAAACCGTCTGCTGTTCGAGGCTGAGGGCGAGATCCTGCTGCCGGACGGGCAGGTCGCGGCGACCGCCAAGGGCAGATACGTCAAGATGTCTGTCGACCGCATCGCCGAAGGCTTTGGTGCAGGCGACGACTGGAAGGTGCACCTTGACATCGACGATCCGGAGCAGTTCGACATCTGAGCGCACAAATCCGTTTTACCTGAATACGATGGTATTGTACAAATTGTTTGTATAATAACGTATGCAGGTGAAATCGAATGAAAGAAGCGGTTGTAAACGCGAACAAGATCAGCGTACGCGCCAAGCGCACCCATGACAGCACGCAGCTGGGTACGTTCTCCCGGGATGACGTCGTGACCGTACTGGACAACGCGCTCGACCAGGATTACGCAATGGTGATCTGGAAAGTCGGTTATGCGTATTCGCAGACCGGGAAATATATCCGTATGGTCAGCAGCGAGGCGGAGCCGCCCAAAACCAATGCCGTGGTTACAGCGAACCTGATCAGCGTGCGCGAAGGGCGCGGGTTCATCAATACCCGCCTTGGATACTATCATAAGGATGACGAGATTATCGTGCTGGACCCGGCGCTGGACCAGACCTACGCCAAGGTGATCTGGCAGATCGGCTATGCCTACAGCGCGAAGGGCAAGTACCTGCGTTTTCAGGATGCCGTGCCCGAAACCTCGGCTGAACCGGAGACTCCCACCGGACCGGAAACGCCCAATGAGCCGGAAACGCCGAATGTTCCCGAAACGCCCACCGCACCCGAAAATCCGAATGCCCCCGAGACACCGACTGAGCCCAACGCGGTGGTGACGGCGGGCCGGATCAGCGTGCGCGAAGCCAGAACCGTAAACAGCACCAAACTGGGTGAACTCACAAACGGCGATAAGGTGATTGTGCTGGACGAAACGCTGGATCAGGACTACGCGCAGATCGTCTGGAACAACGGTACGGGGTATGCCTACAGCCTGAAGGGCAGGTACATCCAGTTCCTCGTGAACAATGAGCCGGAAGCTCCGGCCCCCAACGCGATTGTCACGGCGGGCGTGATCAGCGTGCGCGAGGCCAGAACCTCGGACAGCGCCAAGCTGGGCGAGCTGAAGAGCGGCGCGAAAATTACCGTGCTGGACGACGCGCTGGACCAGAACTACGCGCAGATCGTCTGGAACGGCGGCACGGGCTATGCCTACAGCGCGGAGGGCAAGTATATCCGTTTCCTCACTACTGCCGGCGAGATCGCCGATCTGATCAAATCAGTTCTCGACGTGGCCAAAACGTGCGTGGGCGGCAAGTATATGCTCGGCGGACAGGGCACCCGCATCACCGAGGCGTATGTGCGCGCCAGGCAGAAAGCAAAGCCCTCGTATTATACCAACGGTCGGTTTGAGTTCCTGCTGGCCCTCGGCGAGAAGTGCGACGCGGCGAACACCTGGCACTTCCCGGAGGACTTCGCGTGGGACTGCAGCGGACTGTGGTGGTACAGCGCCAACAAGGCCGGCGTCTATGGCAAGAGCCTCGACTCCACCGCGCACACGTTTTATCACACCTACTGCACACCCATCACAAAGGCCGAGCTGAAGGCGGGCGACGCGGTGTTCTACGAAAACAGTTCCGGCAAGATTACGCATATGGCCGTCGTGGGTGAAGGCGGCGTAGTGTACGAGGCAATGTCGGGCTATACGGGCGTCGTCAAGGGCGACAGTGTGGACGACCGCACCGCGCCCAAGATCGTCGGCTCCGGCAATCTGACGCGCAGCGCGTGGAACAAATTCGGGCGGCCAAAGATCTTTCTGACAGAATGACCAAGCCAGTGAATCCGGGCTCCGATTTTTCGGAGCGGCGACAAAGTGGACAACCCCGAAGCAAATTTTTTCCCTATCTTCGGAGGCCCTCCTCCCGTTTTATCGTCGCTCAACAGCCAGCCTGCCCATAAATCCCTCCACCGCCTCCATCGGTCCCCCTCCCGTTTCTCACCCTAAAAAGCTACGCTTTTCGGGGGCCCCAGGACGCAAGGGAAGCTATTTATTATCAGAAGTCAGCCCATCAAAAACCTTTTGCTCCTTCCTCAGCATTTTCGTTTCTTCCATCGGTAAAAGAAAGAGCACAGGTTCCCCTGTGCCCAGGCTGCTGAAAACCCTTGTTGTCATGCTGAGCCGAAGGCAAAGCATCTTAAAGGGCTTTGCTGTTTAAAGATTCTTCGGGGTTCTTCACACCCTCAGAATGACAAGAGAAACTTTGTCATTAAGCTGAGCACAGGTTCCCCTGTGCCTCTCGTTCTATTCCTTCTCCCAGTGCGAAAGCAGTTCGGAAAGCTCGCGCCGCATTTTGTCTGTCTTGCCCACATCCTTGCCTTCTGCGATGCGGTGCGCACGCTCGAGCAGGCTCTGCAGCGTATCCTCCGTCACAGGCGGAACATACGGCACCGTCTCGGCTTTGGTAAGCACGTCGTACTTCTCGTGCAGCTCCGGCGCGGTGGCGTTGTAGCCGAGCGCCTTTAAGTCTTCGGCGTACTTTATCGCAATATCATCCTCGCCGTGGTTTACGAACACGTGCTCCACAGTCTTGGGGAAATGCCCGATCCATTCAAGCAGCCCCGCCCTGTCCGCATGGCCCGAAAAGCCTTCAATATATTCGATGTTGGCGCGCACCTTGATGTCCTCGCCGAATATCTTGACGCTCTTGCTGCGATCCATGATGCTGCGGCCCAGCGTGCCCACCGCCTGATAGCCCACGAAAACCACCGTGGAATCCGGCCGCCAGAGGTTGTGCTTTAAGTGATGCTTGATGCGGCCCGCGTCGCACATGCCGCTCGACGAGATGATGATCTTGGGGCGCGGGTCTTCGTTGATCGCCTTGGACTCGTCCACCGTCTCCGCGACCTTCAGCGTGGGGAACGAGAAGAACTCCACCCCCTCTGCGCGGTAGGCCATGGCTTCCTCATCGTAATAGCCCTTGCTGCTCTCCTGAAAGATTTCGGTCGCCGCGATACCCAGCGGGCTGTCGATGTACACCGGCATCTTTTCCAGCCCCGGCACGCTGCTTTCATCCAGCAGCACACTGATCTCGTAGAGCATTTCCTGCGTGCGTCCCACCGCGAACGAAGGAATCACCACGTTGCCGCCTGCCGCGATGGCGCGCGTCAGCACCTCCTCCAGCTGCTCACGGATGTTGCGCGAGTCGTGCAGCCGGTCGCCGTAGGTGCTCTCAGTCAGCACGATATCGGCTTCGTCGATGTAGGTGGGGTCCTTGATGATCGGCTGGTTCTTGTTGCCGATGTCGCCCGAGAACACGATTTTCTTCGTATTGCCGTTTTCCGTAATGAACAGTTCGATGGATGCGGAGCCCAACAGATGGCCCGCGTCGATAAAGCGCGCTGTCACGCCGCTGATTACGTCCACAGTCTCTTCATAATGAACCGGCGCCAGATATTTAACCGCGCTCATCGCGTCCTGCACGGTATAGATCGGCTCCACCGCAGGCTTACCCGCGCGCTGGCGTTTGCGGTTCTCCCATTCGACTTCCATCTCCTGAATGTGCCCCGCGTCGGGGAACATGATGGAGCACAGCCGCGCTGTTGCGTCCGTACAGTATATTTTGCCCGTAAAGCCTTTTTTGACGAGCAGCGGGATCAAACCGGAATGGTCGATATGCGCGTGCGTCAGCAGCATCATATCGATCTCTTTGGGATTGAACGTAAAGTCTCCTACCGGCATTTCCTTGGCGTCGCGCCCCTGCCGCAGGCCGCAATCCACGAGCAGCTTTTTGCCTTCCGTTTCGACCAGCGTGCAGGACCCTGTTACGCATCTTGCCGCACCCATAAATGTAATTTCCATGATGAACCTCCTTGCTCCGCCGCTTTGCCGCGAATATGACTATTATACCACCCTTGCGCCGGGATTGCCAACGCAGGTATACAAAGAAGCGAAGCCTGCGCTTCGCTCCTTTAAATTAAACCGAAAAGGCGGAATTAGCAAAAATCCAATTAAAAAAGCTGCCTTCACATAGGGAGGCAGCCGAACCATCATAGCCATAAGGCCTTAGACTTCATGCTTTGCGCCCACGTTTTTCAGCCGTGGTTGCCGTTTGCTCTGTTTGTGGTATCAATTAAGTGTCAATATTATCGCATATATTCAGTTAACCATATTATACCCACCATGGTTGTGGTTGTCAATAAGTCTGTGCTATAACCTCAAGGTTCCGTGGCAGCTTAAGCCGGGCCCATGGACGGATCGGCCTTTCCGCCGAGCACAAATTTACCCACCATTTCTTTTAACATCTCTGCCTGACCGGAAAGCTCCTGAGCAGCCGCAGCCGTCTCCTGCGCCGTTGCCGAGTTGGTCTGCACCACCTGCGACATTTGCTCGATGCCTTTGTTTGCCTGTCCAACCGCAGCCGCCTGCTGGCTCAATGTCTCCGCAATATCGCCGACAAGGCCGACGGCCCGTTCCACCACTTCCACAATGCCGGTGAGCGCTTGGGCAGTCTCATTGGCCAGCGCAGCCCCCGCATCGGTTTTGTGAATGGAGCCTTCGATCAACCCGGCTGTTTCCTCAGCCGCCGACGCGCTGCGGGCCGCGAGGCTCCTCACCTCATCGGCCACCACCGCGAAGCCTTTGCCGTGTACGCCTGCCCGGGCTGCCTCCACCGCTGCGTTGAGCGCCAAAATGTTCGTCTGAAACGCGATGTCGTCGATCACCTTAATAATTTTCGAGATGCTGGCGGACGATGCGCTGATCTGCGCCATCGCCTGCTTCAGCGTATCCATCCGGTCGTTACCCACCTTGGCGGCTTTAAGAGCCTGCAGAGACATTTCGTTTGCCTGATTAGCATCCGCCGCGCTTTGCTGTATCTGCGCGCCGATCTGAATAAAGGTGGTTGTTACTTCTTCTATTGCCGCCGCCTGCTGGTTGGCCCCCTGCGAGATGGTTTGGCTGCCATCTGATACCTGAACCGTACCCGCCGCCACCTGCTGTGAGACATCGCCGATATCCTTAAGCATGGCGTTCCACGACGCGATTATGTGGTTTGTGGCGTTCTTCAGTTCAACGAAATCGCCTCTGTACTCGGAAGCGATGCTGGCGCTCAGGTCGCCCGCCGAAACCCGGCTCAGCACTTGCGAGGTTTCCGATACGTGCCGCCCGATTGCCCCTATGCCCTCGCTAAGCTTGTCCGCGATGCTGCTGAAAAGCTGGTATTCCTCTGCAGTCTCTGCTTCCGGCGCGCCCACCTTCAAGTCAAAGCTGAGATCCCCCTGCGAGAACCTGTCGATGCTGTCTAAAAGCTTCTGCACCTCTGCGGCCATGTATGCGGCCTTTTTTTCCTGCGCCTGACTGGTATGCTCCAGCTTATCGAACGTTTCCTGCAAATCGGCCTTGCTTTTAACGGTATCGCCCACCAGCGTACCGGTCCATTTTGTCAAAAAGAACAGCGTGGCGTTCAAACAGTTGAATATCAGAAATACGGAGAGGAAATACGGGATGGAAGACGCCTCCCTCATGAATCGGTCGGGCTGCAGTATGTAAGCCAGTACCAGCAGCGCGTTGGCGATTGCGCCGTATATCAGCAGCAGCTTCCGGTTGAAGTAAAGCGCTATCGCCACCGTGCCCATGCATAGCATATAGTGCCGCTCGAGCGTAAAGCCATTGATGATGAACATCGCCATCACCGCCGCCACAGGGATGGTACACATCAGCAAAGACTTGATCAGCCGGTTGATTTTCAAGAAATAGATCAAGGTCACCAGGCCGCACACGGCAAGCGCGTTGGCGACGAGCAGAAATTGATGTTCTGCATGTTTTGAAAACACCTGCTCGACTACAATCGCGGTCATGATCCAGACAAGGATCAATACCAGCCTGTCCGCCTGTTTGTTATCGTAGCGCAGGGCTGTTTGATTTTGATTTCGGAGCTCCTTTTTTCTGTCAACGTTTTTCATATTGCTGTCCCTCCCGGATGAATTCCTGATGTTGCGGCTGAAGAATCGTGTTAGTGCTTCTTCGGGTCCTGACATAAAAATAAACGGCATTGCTGCCGTTTAATCATATAATCCAACGATACTTCGTTAAGTTTCAGCAAATACCGCTCTCCGAGGGTGGTTATGTAACATCCTGCGGCTCACTCGTTTGCGGCTTTGGCCTCCTCCGGCTCCTCTTCAGGTTCCTCCTGCTGTTTGCTTTCCTTGGGGCTGTTCGCCAGAAAGTATTCGTAAAGATAGCCCGTGTCAGTCATTTTCATCCTCCCGGAATTCCAAAATATCGCCAGGCTGGCATTTCAGCTCCGCACAGATCGACTCCAGCGTCGAAAAGCGGACCGCCTTTGCCTTGCCGGTCTTCAGTATGGACAGATTGGCCTTGGTGATGCCAACGCGCTCGGAGAGCTCGTTCAGCGATATCTTGCGCTTTGCCATCATCACATCCAGATTCACGATAATCGCCAAATGGGCACCTCCTTTGTTAAATGGTCAGGTCGTTTTCATCCTTGATGCGCACCGCTTTGTCAAACACCATCGCGAGCGTCTGGCAAAAAAGGCTGGACAACAGCGCGAGGATGGCGACGATGGGCGTCATCACGGAAAAATCGAGAAAGGTCTTGATCAGCATCAGCAGCGCGATCGCCGCACAGAAATATGAGATGCGCTTCAGGCATTGTACGTTCCCGAATACGAAAGGTGAACTTTCGATTACGGTGGTCAACAGCCTGCGCAGCATCAGCAGAATCAGCCAGCAGAACACGCCCGACAACTCGATAAACAGCAGCGTCACCCAGCTGGGAAACACCTTGCCGACCACCGGATTATCCAGCCGGAAAACGAAGGGCAGCACAACCATGAATATGGGAGCCAGAAATAACAGCACTTCGATCATCCGTTTGAGTATCAGCGGAATATTCCACTTGCTCATGCGTGCATACCTCCATTTCGGGCTGAGAATAGCACAGGACACACCCTAAAGTCAACAAAATATTATCGGGTTTCAATAAAAGTTTACCATTTTGTGAGGACAAACCCCAGACTTGTCCCAAAAAGAGGCTCGCGTTGTGATACAATGAGGGCGCAATCGATACAAGGGGGTTATGGGGATGGACACACTCGTATACATACTCGCGGGGGTATGCGTAATTCTGGCCGCGGTGACGGCGCTGGCGCTGCTGCGCAGCCGAGGTCTGCCGGACATCCGCAGCGAACTGGAGATTTTGAGGCGGCAGCAGGCGCAGAGCGCGGCCGAGCTGCGGCAGGAAGTGGTGGGCCTGTTCAAGATGCTCAGCGACAGCTCATCTCGGCAAATCGCCGACAGCACGCGGACCAACGGCGAAAGCATGGAGCGCCTGCGGGCCGCCGTCGACCAGCAGCTAAAGGGCATATCGGATATGACGGAGCGCCGGTTGGAGCAGATGCGTAAGGCGGTGGACGAGCAGCTCTCCGACACGCTGCAGAAGCGGCTGACCGGCTCGTTCAAGCAGGTGTCCGACCAGCTGGAGCAGGTGTTTAAAAGCATGGGCGAGGTGCGCAGCCTGGCCACGGGCGTGGGCGATCTGAAACGTGTGCTCAGCAACGTGAAGGTGCGCGGCACCTGGGGCGAGATGCAGCTCGGCAATCTGATCTCCTCCATGCTCTCTCCCGTGCAGTATAAGCAAAACGCGGCGGTATGCGAAGGCCGAGAGCGCGTGGAGTACGCCATTGTGCTGCCGGGCCGCGGCGACGAGACGCTGCTGCTGCCCATCGATTCCAAGTTCCCCATGGAGATGTACATCGCCAAGGAGGAGGCGCTCTCCTCGGGCGACAAAGAGCTTGCACGTGAGGCCATGAAGACGCTCTCCGCCGCGTTAGTCACGGAAGCCAAGCGTATCCGCAGCAAATATATCAACCCGCCGGTCACGACCGACTTTGCCGTAATGTACCTGCCCACCGAAGGGCTGTATGCCGACGCCATTGCCACGGGCACGTTTGACGTATGCCAGCGGGAGCAGCACGTCATCCTCTCCGGGCCGTCCACGCTGACCGCGCTGCTCTCCAGCCTGCAGATGGGCTTTAAGACGCTCGCGATCGAGAAGCAGTCCGGCGAGGTATTGCGGCTGCTCGAAGCGGTGCGCAAAGCGTTTGGCGGTTTCTCCGTCGCGCTCGACAAGACGCAGAAGAGCCTCTACGCCGCCCAAAACAACCTGGACGACGCATCCCGCCGCTCCCGCACCATCGAGAAGCAGCTCGACAAGGTTTCCGGCATCGAAAGCACCGAATACCTGCCGGAGGATGAAGCCGCCGCGCAGTGAACCTATGCAGATGCACCAAAAGAACTCCTCACGCGTAATATAGACTGAGCCTTATATAAGGGGAAGCATTATTTTGTGAGGAGGAAGAACCATGGGATTTGAAGGCGGATGCGGCTGGGGCGGCGGAAACTGTTGCTGGCTGATCATCCTGTTGCTCTGCTGCTGCGGCGGCAATCAGGGCTGTGGTTGCAACGAAGGCTGCGGCGGTGGCTGGGGCTTTGGCGGTTTCGGCGGTGGCTGCAGCTGTATCTGGATCATCCTGCTGCTTTGCTGCTGCTGCGGCAACGGCTTTGGCTGGGGCGGCGGCTGCGCACCCGGGCCGAAATGCTAAGGGCAGAATCCTGAAGCGCCCAAGGCACATATGCAAAAGCAACAACATATACCCTGTATATGCGACGGGCAAAAGGAGAGCTTCAAACGAGGCTCTCCTTTCCTTTATAGTAATTACGAATACCTCAAGCCTGCCAGCCGTTCAGAAACAGCAGCGCCAGCAGCATCACAAAGATGAACAGGTCGGATATCATCGCAAAGCGTTCCTCCGCGCCGGTTCTGCGACGGAACACGTGAAGCAGCCCGGCGAGGCCGAAATAAAGCCCGCCTGTAACGGCTGCCGGTACCCGAAACATCGGAACGAACAGCGAAACCAACGCGGCAACGGATAAACTGATGTTGGCAAGCCCGATCTCCCGCACGACGGACGCCGCGCCAGCGCCTTCCGCTCCAAAGATACTTTTTGCCGTGAACTGCGGCTGGACGACCTGCTTTACTCCCGCGCTGCCGAGGCGCAGCCCCACGCCGCTGAACGTAAACCATTTCAGCGCTGCGGAACCAAAACGAAACGCATCAGGAAATGCCATCCACTCAATCAGCAGCGCCGCGCAGGGCACCACCGCAAAAAACAGGATCACCGACCACTCATACAGCCCCCAGCGTTTCATGTGCCTTGCCCCCTTTTTTATCATTATATCACGGCTGCAGATTACAACATATCCGCAGTGAATATAAAAAGCCGTTCCCGCCCTTGAAACGGCTTCTCCCATATCATTGGAAAAGGGGAACGACGCTGCCGCTCCCCCTGTATACTGCCCGTCCGGGCACCGAACTGCCTGTTCCCCATTATTATCAGCCAATTCAGAACCCGGACGGGACTCCGATCAGTTGCCCCCAAAACTCTGCTTTCCGGGACTCCTGTTTATATCCCCGAAAAGTCTTACCTCCCCGGGGAATTAAGAGTACGCTGTGAAGCCCTTAGCTCGCTTCACTCAACTCAATCTGGATTTCCATCGTTTTACCGTCGCGTGTGACGGAGAGCGTCACCTTATCGCCCGGTACGTGCTTGTAAAGCTGCTCCTTGGCTTCAAGGATCGAGTTCACGCTCACACCGTCGATTGCGGTGATGATGTCGCCCGCTTTAAGGCCCTGTGCCGCTGCGTCGGACGAAGCGCTCACCTCATAGACGTACAGGCCGCTGTCCAGCGTGATGTCATAGTTGGAATACTCCAGCAGTTCCTTGTCCACCAGCGATGCGCCAATCACGGCCTGTTTAAACTCGCCGGTCGCCACGATCTGCGCAATGATCGGTTTGGCCGCGTTGATCGGGATCGCGAAGCCGATGCCCTCGCCGTTGGAGAGCTTATAGCTGTTGATGCCGATGACCTCGCCCGAAGCGTTGAGCAGCGCGCCGCCGCTGTTACCCGGGTTGATGGCCGCGTCGGTCTGGATCAGGTCTTCCGCAATCTGCGTGCTGCTGATTTCGGCGCTGACGCCCAGCGCAGATACGATGCCCGAGGTCACTGTCTGCTCCAGTCCAAGCGGATTGCCGATGGCTACCGTGATCTCACCGACCGTTACGTTGTCCGAGTCGCCCAGCGTTACAGCAGGCAGGCCGGTTGCGTCGATCTTAAGCACCGCAAGGTCCATAGCCTCATCGGAGTAGAGCACTGTAGCGGTATACTCCTTGCCGTCCTCCAGTGTCACGGTAATGGTGGTATCCTGCGTCTGCTGTGGCTGGTTGCCGAAGAAGCCGGGGATTTCATACAGCTGTGTGGAGTCGGTCAGCGCGATGACGTGCGCGTTGGTAAGGATCAGCCCGTCGCTGCTCACAATGACGCCCGAACCTGTGCCTTCGCTCGTCGCAATGCCCACCACAGAGTCCGATACATCCGCAGCCACGTTCTGCACAGTGGTCGAGTAGTCGGTGGTAACGAGGTTGATCGTATCGCCCACCGTGCCGCTCTCTGTCGAGCTCAGGCCGTTAACATCCGCACTGTCCGCCGCATCGGCCACCGCTTTGTCGATGTACGCCTGCTGCTCTGCGCTGAGACCGGTATCCTGAGCGCCCATGTAGAGCGCCACGCCGCCGCCGCCGATTACCGATCCTAAAATGGCACCGACCAGCGCAAGAGCAAGCCCGCGGCCGCGGTGAGGCTTCTTCGGCTTGGGCGGTTCCGGCTGCGGCAAATTGGACGGACTCTGATAATATCCGTTGTATCCATTTCCGGCATTTCCGTTGTTTCCGTAGCCACCACCGTTTCCGTAATACCCATAATTTCCGTTATCGTCATTACCATAGTTATCCATAATCTTTGCCTCCTCGATTTCAATAACTGCATCATAGCCTGTCCATATGACAAGGGTTTTACGAAGAGGTGAACCGTTTTTGAAATAAAATAAGTTATTTTGTGACCAAGCAGCCGATATCCCGGCTGCTTCCAACACAATAGTTTGACTGGGCGGAAAAATTGGCTTGAAAGTCCGCCTTACTTTAAGAAAAAGATTATAATCTCGAATTTTTATATGAGTTGTATATTGCTTGAATCTTCTCGTTGGATTCAAAAAAAGCAATCAAAACTGAAAAGCAGCGCATCGTATCATTCGTAATGGTATGTTCGATTTTTTCTGTTTCTTCCAGCAGATTCTGTTCTTTAATGCCGATGATTCTGAGGAAATTCTCAACAATATTATGCCGTTCAATTAAAGCAGCGCCGATCTCCTTGCCCAGATTCTCCAATACCAGAATGCCGTACTTCTCGTACTTAATCAGCTTCAGTTCGGCAAGCTTTTGCACCATCCGGGTGGTAGCAGGCGGATGAACATTTAATGCGTTGGCCAGTTCGTTGATGCGCGTATAACCGCTGTCCAATGATAGTCTGTAAATCATCTCCATATAGTCTTCCATTGAAGCAGTCAGATGCTGCCCTGTCCTGTTCATATACTCGCGGAAAGTATAGAAATTCTGATCCATCCTGTTAACCCCCTTAATATGTTTTATTCGCAGTTATTTATTTTATTCGCGGCGAAGTTTGTTACCTGTAGCAAAAAAAGTTTCTCAACATAAAGTGAATAAGGATTACTTCTCAATGGAAGTTTCCGCCGTACTCAAAGCTAAGAAAGGGCAAAAAACAATGCAAGCAAATCGTGAAGGAGGAGGGCAGAAAAAAAGCTTAATCGTTAAAGAGCCGTCCAAAGCATCGACCTTGAAGCTTTGGATCAGGCAATTTCTAAAATTTCTCGGCCCTGCCTTTATCGTAAGCGTTGCTTACATAGACCCGGGCAATTTTGCTACCAATATAAGCAGTGGGTCTATTTTTAATTATAATCTTCTCTGGGTTATTCTGGTCAGTAACCTGATGGCTATATTTTTACAAATTAATTCCGCCAAGCTGGGCATCGCAACGGGGAGAAACCTCTCTGAAATGTGCGGGCGGGTGTTTAAGAAAACGACAAACTGGATTCTGTGGGTGATATCCTGCATTGCGGCAATTGCAACTACCATGGCAGAGTTTCTGGGCGGTACCCTTGGTTTCTATCTGCTTTTTGGAATACCGCTTCCCATCGCGGGGGTATTGACCGCCGTTGTTACGTTCGGGATCATATACCTGCAGAAATACGGGCAAAAGGTTGTGGAGATCATCATCACAGCCTTGGTCGCGGTCATATGCGTCGCGTACGCGATTGAAATGTTTCTTGCAGCACCGGATTGGACTCAAATCGGCATCCACGTGCTTCTGCCGTCGCTTCCCAATGGTCAGGCGGTCTTACTCGCGGTCGGCATGCTGGGCGCAACCGTTATGCCGCACGTCATCTATTTGCACTCCCAGCTGGTTCAGCACCGCAATGGCGATAAAACCGTTGCAGCAAAAAAGCATCATTTGAAGATGGAAAAGGCTGACGTTGTCATCGCAATGAATATCGCGTTTGTGGTTAACGCTGCTATGGTTATTGTGTCCGCCGCCGTATTTTTCAGAGAGGGCCTGGTTGTTGACTCCATCGAGCAGGCGCACCGCTCGCTAGAGCCTTTATTGGGTCGGCTGTCCAGCGCGGCGTTTGGGATAGCGCTGCTTGCGTCCGGTTTTTCTTCTTCTGCAGTAGGGGCGATGGCCGGAGAAACGGTAATGGACGGGTTCGTCAATTTAAAGATTCCCGTTAACGTGAGAAGGCTGATTACCATGGTGCCATCCATGCTTGTCATCTTAGTCGGCATTAATCCGATGAAGGCCCTGGTTCTCAGTCAGGTATCCCTGAGCTTCGCCCTTCCCTTTGCGATCATACCCCTGTTTTTGATAACCAACAGGAAAGATCTCATGGGAGCATTTGTAAACAAGCCCGTGACGAAGGTCCTTGGGTTTGTAATCGCCGCGGTGATTATTGGGCTGAACATGGTGCTGTTATACCTTACGTTTACCGGGAATGTATAGGAAGGCCGGAACGGTTGTATTTTGCGAGGCCAAAAGCCGACTCTGAAATTTGACAGGTTTACGGAACCGACGGTGTCCCTGCTTCGTCCAAGTCATATATAAGGAGGAGCAGCTATGAAAAAAATCAGAATCGCAATGTGCCTTGCAATCGTAATGCTGCTTGCGGCGTGCGGTACAAACGGCTTGGATATCAGCAAGCTGGAAAAGTCGCAGTACAATGAGGCGGACAAAAGCCCGGACGTGGTGATGACGCTGGACAGCACGACGGTCGCAAAAGGGACGGAGACCATTGCCGCGCATCTCGAAAACAGCTCGGACGCTGAGTTTACGTTCGGCGTGGACCCGCACCTCGATGTGGAGTCGGGCGGCGTATGGTATACCGTGCCCACAGTGGAAGGCGCTGCCTGGATTGAGATCGCGTACATACTGGAGGCGAACGGCAGCTCGGATTATGACTTTGCACTCAAAACGTTCTACGGCAGCCTGCCCGCGGGACATTACCGCATCGTGCGGCCGCTGTACACTGAGGCGGGCAGCACCTTTGCCCTCGCGGAGTTCACAATCAAATAATACGTTGCCATAGAAAAAGGCTCCCTGCCAGAAAGGGGCTGGCAGCCCGAAAGGCAGACTTGGGGATTCCCACGAATAAGAATCCCTCCACCGCCTTCGGCGGTCCCCCTCCCTTTGGCAAGGGAGGCTTTCCTTAACATCAAAGGCCGCGTTTTCCGCGGCCTTTCGCTTCATTGCAACGGGCGGCCCTGTGTGGCCGCCCCCGCCTAAGTTAATGCTTTTTAATGTTGATGCCGCCCGATACAGTACGGAGCGAAACCGATACGCCGCCGCCGTTCACCGTGCCGGAGATATGATCTCCCACGATGGAGCCGGAGGAACCGCCGGTCACCGTGCGGTCAAAGTCGCACGAGATGCCGCCGGAGGTGGTGTCCGCATCCAGATCAAACGCCGCATCCGCATTCAGGTACAGCGTTACGCTGCCACTGGTGACGTCGATGCTGATCGGGTCGATCTCCTTCTGCGCAAGGTCCACCGTGACGCTGCCCGAGGTATTGTTGATGTCGAGCGCACCCGTTACATCCGTTACCTTCACAGTGCCCGAGGTGCAGCGAACCGTCGTGTCGCCCTGCGTGCCTCGGATGTCGATGTCACCCGACTGACAACCAATCATGACTGTGCTGAACGCTGAGTCTTCCAGCTTAATGCCGCCCGAAGCGGTATTGATATCAAGCGTACCGCCCGTACATCCGCTGATGGCCGCCCGGCCGCTCGCACACGACACCGATACGTTGCCCAGCGTCATGTCTTCCAGGTTGGTATTCGCTGAAGCGCACGCCAGCCGGAGATCCAGCCCGCAGTCCTTGGGCAGGGTGACGGTGATATCGATGTCGGACCAGCTGAACAGCGCGGTATCCAGATCGAACACGACCGAAAGCTTGCCGTTCGTTTCCGAAACGCTCAGATATTCGTCCCTTTGGTCAGGCGTCCACAGCGTCCCGGTCATGCTCACTTCCGCCTTGTCGCCCGGTAAAACCGTTACCGTTCCCGCGGAGCATTCCACGTTCAGCGAGGTTACGCCGTCAAGGTTTAGCGCGTGGGTTTCATCCGCGGTTACGCGGCTGCCCCGGAACATTCCGAAGAAATCCTTATTGTCGCTGTGCTGCGTAAAATATAGCCCCAGCACGATTCCCGCGCCGATCAGACAGACTACCAGTACGCCGACGACGATCAGCACAACTATCTTGGTATTACTCATTGTTTTTCCCTCCTTTAATCTTTTCGGAAATGCCGTTTAAAAACAGCATATTGCCTTTCTTGAAAACTTTGCCCAGATACATCAGCCCAATAAAGCTCAGTACACCCAGCGCGAGCAGGATGCCGCTTACGAATATTCCGGCCCACCCGGCGACATTGGTCATCATGCCAATGTTCACGAGGGAGAAGCCCAGTCCCGCAATCCCCGCAAGGCCGATGGAACATGTCGCTATATACAATGCCGAAAGTACGATGTACCCTGCGACCACCACGAATACGACGTAGAAGAAGTTGATGATGCCGAGGCCCGCTGTTGAGAATATCGCCCGCGCGGTATTCTTTGCCGACCGTTCCTGCTCTGCGCGCTCGATGTAGCGCTGCACCGTGTATTCCTTCGCGAGCTTTTTCGGATCGCCGAGGCGCTCGCACATCTCCTCTTCACTGCGTCCATCCCCCCCGGCACAGGCGAAGTACTCCTCGAAGTCCATCAGGATGTCGTCCACATCCGCCCTGGGCAGCTTGTGCAGACCCTCCGTCATTTGCCGCATAAACATTTGCTTATTCATGCGCGTTCCCTCCTAACACAGCATTGACGCCGTGAATAAATGTGTTCCAGTCGTGCAGAAACTCCTTCCGCATCATCTCGCCCTTCTCGGTGAGCTGATAGTACTTGCGGGGCGGCCCCTCGGACGATTCCTGCAGGTAGGTCTGCACGTATCCTTCATCCTTCAGCCGCCGCAGCAGCGGATAGATCGTGCCCTCCGATATCTCGATGTTCTTCGATATCTCAGCCACGAGCTCGTACCCGTAGCGGTCGTTCGTCTTCAGCAGTGACAACACGCACAGCTCCAGCACGCCTTTTTTCAGCTGGATGTTCAATTGCATCCCCCCTCCATCGCTTTGACAGGTATCATAATAACACACGGTACCTTACAATGCAATATACCTTGCAAAACTTTTTCTCATTTTTTATCAATTGATTTTCAAACCTTTTAAACCAAAGGAGAGGGCGGGAGCTAGTCCATACCCTTCCCCATAAGCTGCATGCAACAAATCCGCCAAATTACCATACGTGCGGGAGCAGTTTCCACGTCTCCTGCTCATACGCCTGATAAACCTCTCCAAAGCGTTCCGCCATAGCTCTTTCCTCCACCCTGATCCGGTATCCGTAAGCTGCAGCACAGATGATAACCGTCGCCAGCAGGCCGAAGGGAGAACGGAATGCAAGGGCAACCCCCATAAGCGTGAGGATGCTGCCCGTGTAAGCCGGATGGCGGGTGCGCCTGTATGGCCCCTTGCGGATAAGCTCCTGCTGGGTGCCGACCTTCACCTGCAGCGTAAAGAACCTGCCCAGCGTCCATACCGAGTATGTCCTGATGAACACGCCCGCCAGCATCAGCGCTGCCCCAACCCAGAACAGGCTTATGGGCAGCAGCAGTGAAAAAACGCGGACACAAACCGGGTTCAAAAATACCGCAATCCAATATCCACTCATTACCAGCAGCATAGAGCCATGATCCTGTGCCGTTCTTTTTTCGGGGCTTCGCCGATTGTTCCGTATGGTCATGAACAGTATAGCGGCTTCTGTGAGCAGGATGAGGCTGAACAGCACCTGAAATGAATTTTTCAGCACTGGGCCGGGAAAATAGGTATCACCAAAAAAGTACACGGCATTGCCTCCTTATATCGTCTTTCTATTAGCCAGCTTTCGGTTGATGCGGTCGGCTTCCGTCCGCATCATGAAATGGTCGTACAGGTGGAGCAGCAGGAACAGCGCAAGGAACATGCCGGAAAACGCAAGCAGGTGGATGGCACTAAATCCGAACCAGTTCCCGAAGTAGGCAAAGGCCAGAAAACCTGCGTACATGGACAGAAGTTCCATGCAAAGGTACAACAGCCTCGAACGAAACGGTATCCGGCCAAAAAGATAATCGATCCCCCCGATGACCGCCGTCAGCCCTAACAGTTCCAACAGAAAGGCGCAGCTGATTTCACCGTCGCCGCCCACCAAAAGGAGGACGGACAACAGAACGACAGCCGCCGCATAGGATAAAGCCGCCCTGAAAACAAATACGCTCCATGGTTTTTGCATCGCGAGTTCCTCCCTATCCCCTGATCTTCTCTTTGAGTGCTTTGATATAGTGGCGCGTAATCACCAGCTTCTCCCCGTTGGTAAGCTGCGCCTCCAGCCGGTAATTCCAAAGGGGCATTACGGACTCCAAAAAAGCGATATTCAGGATGCAGTTTCTGCTGATCCGCACGAACGTGGAATCCAGCAGCCGGTTTTCTAATTCGGCCAGCGTCTCGGCGCTGCCGTATACTGCTTTTTCGGCATACAAAAAGGTTTTACTGTCCACTGAGTCAATATAGTAGATCTCCTCCGCCGGGATCAGGCAACAGTTGCCGGAGTCCGTCCTTGCGCTGAACGTATAGGTATATTGCCGTATCTTTTGGATCATCTGCCGAAGCCGTTCATCTACGCTGCGACAAGCGATCGTGATCTCCGTCTCCTCGGCATCGGGCATCTCAAGGACCGTCAGCTTCACACATCACACCCGCCTTTCCCTGCCGCACATTATATCGCCGCGTGGGATACAGGGCAACGCCTTTGGGCCAGGATGCTTTATAAGGAGGTCAGGATGCACTATATTCCTATAAAACAGTATTTCCGTCGCCCCTAATAGGAGAGTTGTAAAAATGCTACGTTTGTGGCATGATAGCGAAAAGGGAATAACCGGAAGGGAGGATAAAAAATATGGAATGCAACATCATGATCGTGAAGATCGGCGAACGGAGAAAGAAATCGCCTGAAGTACAGCAGGTGCTCTCCCAGTTCGGCTGCTCCATTAAGACGCGGCTGGGCCTGCACGAGGCGAGCGAGAACCTGTGCAGCGAGGAAGGCGTGCTCGTGCTGCAGCTTACGGGTGAACGCAGCGAGATGACCAAGCTCGAAGCTGCACTGAATGAGCTGGAAAGCGTCAAAGCTCAGATGGTCATGATCGACTAAAACAGCAGCCGCGCCTACAGCGCGGTTTTGTTTTACAGCCAACCGCAGAAAGGAGTATATGATGAGAGCAAAAAGATGGCTCCGCGTGATTGCGGCAGCCGCTGCCGTGATGGTAGTCGCGGGCTGTACCGCAGGCACTTCGGGCGAAACACCAGCAGCCGTGGACAGCATATCCAGCGCAACGCTGGCCCGCTACGACTCGCGGGAGATACAGGAGTATCAGGGCGTACATCTGGACCCGGCCGTTGGGCCGCGCGACAATTCGATCAAGGGCGTCCAGTACGTTGATATCAGTAGCTATACGTTGCGCATTACGGGCCTTGTGGACAACCCGCTGGAACTGACCTATGACGAGGTGCTGGCCTACCCCTCTTATGAGCGCGTAATCACGCTTCACTGTGTGGAGGGCTGGGACGCGACGATCCTCTGGGAAGGCGTCAAGCTGGTCGACCTGCTCTCGGCAGCACAGACGCAGGGCGAAGCCAATACCGTGATATTCAAATGCGTAGACGGGTATACGACCTCACTGCCGATTGAAACCGTCGTGGACCGCGACCTTCTGCTGGCGTACAACGCCAACACCGCTCCCCTGCCGCCTTCAATGGGCTACCCCTTCATCGTGGTCGCCGAGGACAAGCTGGGCTATAAGTGGGCGCGCTGGGTCACGGAGATTGAGCTTTCCAGCGACGACAGCTATCAGGGATACTGGGAAAGCAGAAATTATTCCAACGACGCCGAGGTGGCGGACTGATAGGAATGAATCGTCGAGCGATTATGACACGCCAGCCTTAGTCGGGCGGGGATGGAACCCCGCCCCTACGGTGAGGCGTAAATGCCACGGTTTGCCTCCCCTTTGAGGGGAGGTGGATGCCGCAGGCGGCCGGAAGGGTGCCCGCGCCTTGCCTACTGCGGCAACGGTGGCAACAATCGTCATCAACAGTGGGCGGCCATTGGCCGCCCCTGCTATTTCTGCTGATAGCGGATGTACGCGTAATTGTCCGGGTGGCTCACCTGCTCCGCGATGAAATCGGATATGCGCTGATGGAAATACCGCTGGGCCTCTCGCACGGTCATGCCCGGCTCCGCCGTGATCGGGTCACTGAAGACTACGGTGCGGGCAGGCGTTTTAAACAGCCTGCTTCTCCGGTAGACAGTCGCCATGGCCACCACCGGCACGCCCATCTCGGCGGGAAACGTAAAGGACGTGGCTGGGAACGGCCGCACGCCGGTATAATACGGCCAGATGTGCGCTTCGGGATACACCGCGATGCAGCCGCCCTCTCCGCAGCGCCGCCGCACAGCCTCCATAAACTTTTTCAGCGCACCGGGCCGCGTCGGGACCGGGATACCTCCCACCATCTGCACAATGCCCCGGATGCCTTTGATCGACACCGCGTCCGGCCCGGCGATGACATATGTACGCTTCGGGGCAACCGCAACATGTGCCAGATACGCATCACTCCAGTGTGTGTGGTTGCCATACAGGAACACGCCGCCTTTGATCTTCCGCATGGGCCTGCGGTTCACGAACCTCGTACGGTTGACCAGCCGGATATAGAGCGTGACCAGCGGCAGCGCAATCACATAATAAAGCAGGAATGCGGCAATGTTCCAGAATATGTTCTTATGAATGTAGGGGAACGTCGCATCCACTGTCTGCGTCGCTATATTCGTCCCCGCAAAGTCGTCCGTCGTCTTCGAGTACCAGATCACCTTCGGTTCGGGCTGCGTCATAGAACATCTCCTCCATTTCGTCCATGCATTTTTCAAAATCAAAGCGGGATGCGTACTGCGCGTACGCCGCAGAGCATTCTTCCCGTTTTCCGGGATGTCCGATCCAGTAGTCGATTTTCTCCGCGAGGCTCTTCGGGTTGTTATAATGAAAGAGGTTGTTTTCCGTCAGGGCAAAGCCGCTCGTCGCGCTCTTTTTAGAGTCGGACGACAGGATGACCTTACCGCAGGCAATGGCCTCGAGGCAGGCGATCCCCTCCGCTTCATAGCGGGCCGGGTGGACATAGAGATCGGCGTAGCCCGCGATCCGCCGCATCTCCTGGCGGGAAAAGAAGCCGAACACGGGTTGAAGCGGCAGGCGCTTCGCCGCGTACGCTTTCAGCTTATCCTCCAGCGGCCCCGCGCCCGCAAAGATCAGGCGGATGCGGTGGGCGTATTTGGAGCGGCTGACACCGTCGATGAGCACCTTGTGCGATTTTTCCTTGCTGTAGCGGCCCGTGAACAGGATGACAAACTGGCCGCGGTATTTCTCCGGCTTCTCCTCTTCGCCGGGGCAGAAATCCCTGCTTACGCCATTGGACACGATGCGGTGCGGCATGGGCTCCGTTGCGCCTTCGAACAGGTCGCACATCATTCGGCTGGGGTAATGCACATACGCGCAGTGTTTATACAGTCTATGATAGTAAATCTTATAGATGAGCAGATTGACGAGCGCACAGCGGGTAAGAAAAACGTGAGTGGAGAAGTTCTCCGCGAGCGCATGACAGCCTCCGGTCAGGGCTATGCCGAGACGTTTGGCAACTTTCACCGCGCCCGCGCCTAAAGAATACGGAAGCATGGCGTGCACCACGTCCGCGCCGCGAATGGCTTCCTCCAGCACGCTCTGGTCGGCTTTGGCAAGGCTGACGCCGTTTTTGGCAACGTATCCGTTGATGGGTCCAAGGTTCAGCGTGGGTACAACGTAGTAACTGGGCTGGCCTTTTTTATCTTGGTCCGCGCAGACCACCCGGACCTCGTGCCCGCGCTTTTGCATGGCCCTTACCATGTTCATGGCCGCGATGGTCGTCCCGTTGTTTTCCTTTCCGAGCACATCGCATACGAGAGTAATGATCATTGGACTGCTCCTGTTCAAAAAAGTATGGAATAATTCCGTCTCCATACTACGGCAGGAGCACCGTTTCGTCACCCGACCCTTGGGGACGGCCAAAATAGAGCGATTTCAAGCGACTCTACTGCCGGTTGAGTGGGTAAACCGAGCGTTTGCCTGCGCTCTCCTTTTTGTGTATAATAAGGCGTAGAGCGTACTTTACGGAGGTGCGGCTGGATGGAAGACTTAAAGCAGATCATCGCAGGCAACATGGTGGAGCTGAGAAAGCAGACCAACTGGACGCAGGCGGAGCTGGCCGACAAGATGGGTTATACCGATAAGGCGATCTCCAAATGGGAGCGTGCGGAATCCATACCGGATGTAATCACCTTAAAACAGGTGGCGGATATCTTTGGCGTAACGTTGAACTATCTGGTGGAGGAAGAGCATCCCAAGGGTAAGAGCGACGTTTCGCGGCGGGTTAAAAACAACCGGCTGGTCATCTCGCTGCTGGCTGCCGGGGCCGTGTGGTTCATCGCGACCGTGCTGTTTGTCTATCTGCAGATTTACGGTATGGAGAACGTGTGGCTGGTATTCGTCAGCGCCGTGCCCTCCTCCATGATCGTGCTGCTCGTGTTCAACTCGATCTGGGGAAAGCGCGCGCTCAACTACGTCATCATCTCGGTTCTGGTCTGGTCGTCCCTCGCCTTTGCGTATCTTCTCCTGCTGCAATACAATCTGTTTCTGATATTCATCATCGGTATCCCGATTCAGTTGCTGGTAATCCTCTGGTCACAGATCAAAAAGGAATAAATGGCATATAAACCAGGGGCATAATTGCTCTCGATTCTTTGTGTATCAATAAGACGCTTGGCTTATTATTTTTATGTATAGGCTGTCGTGGTCATGTTAAGCGAAGCGAAGCATCTGATCCAGCCCCGGCGATGTGTATTCCTATTATGACATCGTCCAATGGCACAGGTCAAAAGGGTTACCTCAAAGCTTAAACGTGATGCGAAGCCGTACGGTCCTTGGCGATCAGCGGCGCTTCCTGCGGGGCGTCCTCCTCAACTGGGAGGGTTTCCGGCGTACAGTCGTTTACCACCACCCGTTTGCACTCCCACTTGCCATACCTGTAGTATATGAATATGGTGATGCTGGCGAGCAGCCATCCTGCGGGATACCCCAGCGCCACAGGGATTACCGAGTCAAAGAACCTTGAGATCACGAAAAGGTATATCTGCCGAAAAACCACGAACGACGCCAGCATGATGATCATAGGCGTTTTGGTGTCGCCCGCGCCCCGAAGCGAACCCGCATACACCTGATTGACCACGCACAGCAGATAGAACGGCGATACGAGACGGATGAACAGCGTGCCGAACTCCAGCACCTGCGGGTCCGGGTTGAACAGACTGATCATCTGCCGGGAAAATATGATAAGCGGAACAATGAGCACCGCCGTGATGATGAGTGACAGGCCCACCGCGATGTTGGCCCCGGACCGCGCGCGCTTCACGTTGTTTGCGCCCAGGTTCTGGCCCACGAAGGTGGTCGCCGAGAGCGACATGGACTGCATGGGCAGCAGCACAAACTGGTCGATCTTGGTGTAGGATGACCAGCCCGCCATGCAGGCCGATCCAAACTGGTTGATATACGACTGCACGAACACGTTGGAAAACGACGTGATGGCCAGCTGCAGCGCCGAAGGGATGCCGATGCGCCATATCTTTTTGAGCATCGCGCCGCTGAGCCTCACTTTGTTCCACATAATGCGGTAGCACCCCGTGGAGCGCGTCAGCACGACCAGCACCAGCAGGGCTGAGAAAAGCTGCGACAGTACGGTAGCAATCGCCACGCCCGCAATGCCCCAGTCAAAGTAGACCACGAAAATAAGGTCCAGCGCTGTGTTGGTCAGCGCGGAAAATACCAGAAAGTACAGCGGCCGCCGCGAGTCGCCCACGGCCCGGAGGATCCCCGCGCCCATATTGTAGATCAACAGGCCCGTGACGCCGTAAAAGTAGATGCGCAGGTATTGGGCCGCGCCGGCAAAAACGTCGGACGGCGTTTTCATCAGCCGCAGCATGTACGGCGTCATCAGCACGCCCACCACCGTGAACACCGCGCACAGGATAAAGGTCATCGCAATGGTCGTGTGGACGGCCTTGTGCACGTTCTTTTCGTCGCGCGCGCCGTAATACTGGGAGATGACCACGCTTGCGCCCGCCGCGAGACCCATAAAAAAGCCGATCAGCGTGTTGATGATCGGGCTGATGGTGCCCACTGCGGCCAGCGCTTCCTTGCCCACGAAGTTGCCCACCACGATGCTGTCCACCGTGTTGTAAAGCTGCTGAAATATGTTGCCGATCAAAAGCGGTATGGCAAATGCGATCAGGTGCCGGGTGATGCTACCTTCCGTCATGATGGTGTCCTTGCGCCTAAAGAACCCGGCCGCCGTTTTTCTTGTTTTTTCCAGTCCCTGCTCGATCTCCATGATGTCCCACTTTCTCCGTCCTTCCGAAACAAACAGGGTTATTATAATCCCGCAAACGACTTTTTTCTACATATTATTTGCGTTTACGAAAACAAGTGACTTTACTTCAGCTTTTCAAATATACATTAAAAAGTTGCCGCTTGCTTTCCCGCATGCCCTTGTGATAGAATTTGAGGGTTATTTTTACTGAGAGATGGAAACATGCAACAGACATTAACGGGCGGCGCAATGACGCGCTTCCGCAACACATTCATCGGCGATAAGAAATTCTACGGCACCGTACTCAAGCTGGTGCTGCCGGTCATCGCGCAGAACATGCTGTCCACCTTCGTGAACCTGCTGGATAACGTGATGGTCGGGCAGGTGGGCACGGTGCAGATGTCCGGCGTCGCCATCGCGAACCAGCTTATGTTCGTGTTCTACCTCGCGATCTTCGGAGCGGTCTCCGGCGCGGGCATATTTGGCGCGCAGTTCGCCGGGGCGGGCAACTGGGAAGGCCTACGGCAGACGTTCCGCTTCAAGCTGCTCGTCGTGCTGGCCATCACCACCATCGGCGCGACGCTGATGATCGTCCTCGATGATCCGGTGATCTCGCTGTACCTGACGGGAGAAGGCAACGCCGCCGACGCGGCTGCGATGCTGGATTACGGCAAGCAGTACCTGCACATCATGATGTTTGGGCTGCTTCCTTTTGTGCTGACACAGAGCTACAGCGGCACCCTGCGCGAAACGGGCGAGACCGTGCTGCCCATGATCGCCAGCATCACGGCGGTGCTGGTGAACCTGCTGTTCAACTACCTGCTCATCTTCGGCAAGCTTGGCTTCCCGGAACTCGGCGTAGCCGGCGCGGCCATTGCGACCGTGTTCAGCCGCTTTGTGGAGCTTGGCATCGTGGCTATCTGGGCACATTCGCACCACAAAAAGTTTTTCTTCCTGAAGGGCATCTATACCCATTTCCATATCGACCGTAAGCTCGCGGGCAGAATCGCCTTGAAGAGCATGCCGCTGCTGGTCAACGAGCTGTTCTGGTCGCTCGGCATGACCACGCTGATGCAGATCTTCTCCACCTGCGGCCTGATGGTCGTTGCGGGCCTCAATATCGCCAGCACGATCACCAACCTGTTCGGCGTGTTCTTCATGTCCATGGGTACGGCGGTGGCGGTCATGGTCGGGCAGTCGCTTGGCGCGAACGACATTCCGCAGGCAAAACGCGATGCGTGGAAGCTCATGTTCTTCAGCGTCTGCGTCTGCATCATACTGGGCTCGTCGCTGGCGCTCAGCTCGGAAGCGATCCCGAACATCTACCGTACTGAGCCGGAGGTGCGCCGCCTTGCCGCGGTATTCATGCGCACCAGCGCAATGTACATGGTGTTCAACTCGGTCACGCACTGCTGCTACTTTACGATGCGTTCCGGCGGCAAGACTTTCATCACCATGCTGTTCGACAGCGTATACACGTGGGTCATCTGCGTGCCGTACACCTATTTCATGGTGCACTACAGCGGACTGCCCATTGAGGTGCTTTACCCGCTGTGCAACATGACCGAGGTGCTCAAATGTACGATCGGCATACTGGTCGTCCGTTCGGGCCGCTGGGCAAAGAATATTGTGGCGCATGACGTCCTGGAGCCCGCAGAAGACGCGGCCTGACACTCTGCGAATAACTGAAATGAAAGACCGCCTCCGTGAGGAAGCGGCCTTTTTGTTATGCCCAGACTTCTTCGGCGATCTCCTTTACCAGCCGGATCTTCGCCCACTGCTCCGCCTCCGTGAGGATGTTGCCCTCCTCGGTGGAAGCAAAGCCGCATTGCGGGCTGAGGCACAGCCGGTCCAGCGGGACATAAGCGGCGGCTTCACGGATGCGCGCTTTGATGCGCTCCTTATCCTCCACCTCAGGCCGTTTCGAGGTGATCAGGCCGAGCACCACCAGCTTATCCCCGGAAACTTCGGCCAACGGTTCAAAGCCGCCCGAACGGTCGTCGTCAAACTCCAGATAATACGCGCTCACGTTTTCCCCGCCGAACAGCGCTTTTGCCACCGGCTCATAGCCGCCGCTCGTCGCCCAGGTGGAATGGTAGTTGCCGCGGCACACGTGCGTGGTGACCGCAAGGTCCTTCGGCAGTCCGGCAACGGCGTCGTTGTTCAGCCGCAGGTAAAGCTGCTGCAGCGCTTCCGGATTATACCCTTCTCCCGCCATGCTTCTCCAGAACCCCGTATCGCAGAGCATACCCCAGGTGCAGTCGTCCAGCTGGACATTGCGGCAGCCTTCCTCATACAGCGCCAGTATGAAGTCGCGGTAGGCGGCGGACAGGTCGCGGTACAGCTCCTCGCGGTCCGGATAGACGGCCTCGATGAACTGTTCGTTTTCGCCCCGGACCAGCTCCGCATAGCACTGGGCGGGCGACGGGATGGTCTGCCGCGTGAGCGCGCGGCCTGCGGCGGCTTTGCGCAGGAACCGGTAGTGGGCGATAAACGGATGGCTGCTGAAGCGAATCTTGCCGCTCAACCGGGCGGAGTCGGCTCGGGTCTCCTCGCCGTGGAATAAGTAACCGTGGTCCAGCTCCACATGGTCGATCCCGTCCAAGCCCCACATGAAATCCAGATGCCAGTAACTGCGGCGAAATTCGCCGTCCGTAACGGATTTCAACCCGGACTCGATCTGCTTTTCCACAAGGCTGCGGATGCACTCATCCTCCACTCTGGCAAGCTGCTCCTGCGAAAGCTTCCCCTCCGCAAACGCCTGTCTGGCCTGCTTCAATTCTTCGGGCCGCAAAAAGCTTCCGACGATGTCAAAGCGGAATGGCGCGGCTGTGCGTTCTGTAAAATGTGTACCCATGGGCTTCTCTCCTTTTCTTGAATTGCCCCTATGATACACGACACGCCGCACGATGCGTTAATACTTGATTTGTATCCTATTTGATAGTTTTAAGTTATCACGAGGTGTCACTGTTGGTACGATTCGATGTACTCCTTCAGCAGAGCAATGTACCGCTCGCTGATAGCGCTCAGCGGGTAGCCTGTGTCGTAGATGTAACCGATCTCCATCCTCTCGCTGCTCTCCAGCGGGATGGAGACGATCTCGGTGCCGTTAAGGTCGCTGCTTAAGATGCCGGAACAGATCGTGTAGCCGTCAAGCCCGATCAGCAGGTTGAACAGTGTCGCCCGGTCGGAGACCACGATGCTCTTGGGGCTGAACTCCACGCTGTGCAGCTCTTCCGAAAAGTAGAACGAGTTGTATATCCCCTGCTCGTAGCTCAGGCGCGGATAAGGCTGCAGGTCCCCCAGCTTAACCGACGTTCTGCCCACCAACGGATTCCGGCGGCTGACGAACACATGGGGCTCTGCCGTAAACAGGGGTACAAAGCGCAGCTCGTTGCTGTGGATGATGCGCTGGATCACTTCCTTGTTGAACTCGCTCAGATACAGAATGCCGATCTCGCTTCTGCGGGTGCGCACATCCTCGATGATATCGTAGGTGCGGGATTCCCTCAGGGAGAACTCGTAGCGGGCCTGCCCGTATTCGCGCACCAGCGCCACAAACGCGTTCACCACGAACGCATAATGCTGTGCGGAGATTGCAAACACACGGCGTACCGGCGCGTCCTGCTGGTACTGTTGCTCCAAAAGCTCCACCTGTTCCATGACCTGCCGGGCGTAGGACAGAAACTTCGTTCCTTCCTCCGTGAGGGTGATCCCCCGGTTGTTCCGGCAGAAGATGACGATCCCCTTCTCCTTTTCCAGTTCGGCCACCGCTTTGGAAAGGCTGGGCTGCGAGACAAAGAGGGCCTTCGCCGCAGTATGAAACGACCCTGTCTGAGCGATCGTGATCACGTATCGAAGCTGCTGTAACGTCATATCTGCCACCATCCTGTTTGGATATTGGTCTTTGCCGCGACAGACAACTGATTATCGCACACCATTGAATTGATATTTCTGTCCGTCTCCGGTATACAATATCAATAATCATCCACCCCTTCAAGGGGTGGTCTTTATTGGAGCCCTATAAGGGCCTCTTACCAGCAATGCCTAAAGGCATATTACAGTTCCGCCAACCGCGTGGAGCCTGTTACCAGCAACCCTTAAAA
>JAEWTL010000078.1 GCA_023459495.1 Bacillota bacterium
GAGGTATTCTATAAGTACCAGCGGTTACATGCAGCTTTGGGGTATCTGACCCCGAAATCTTTTGAGAAGCTGCGCAAGACCCAGTTATTAGCCATTTAGACTGTCAAGCTGGCACCACTCATATCACTTTCAAAACTCTACATTTCGTCATTGCGAGGAGCGAATCGAAGAAGAGATCCCTATTTATTAAATAAAAATTTATTCGGCATCAGATTCCGTTGATTTATGAAAATATACGCTTGTCTTGATTCATTCGCGCTTTCCTGTTATGATGGGTTTCAGTTAGCCGGAGGTGGGCTTTATTACAAAAGCGTGCTTTGCGCATTTTGAAATGCGAAGGACATATTAAAACTGATGAATGCGCAAAAAAACTTTGTTAAAGGCGCGGCAATACTGAGCAGCACGGGGATCTTTGCCAAGATTTTCGGCATGGTGTACACGATCATCACCACGAACGTGCTTCAGTCGATCGGCATGGCGCCCTATATGGCCGCGTTTCCCGTATACACGTTCCTGCTTGCGCTCTCCAGCGCGGGTCTTCCTGTTGCTATCTCAAAAATGGTCTCGGAGCGTATCGCCCTCGGCGATCATTATGCCGCGAACCTTGTTTTCCGCAAGGCCCTAAAGGCAATGCTGCTGATCGGTCTTGTGACCTCGGTGCTGATGATGGCGCTGAGCAAGCCGATTTCCCTCGTCCTAAACATTCCCCATTCCGATCTGACCATCATGGGCATCGCCCCTGCATTGTTCTTTGTTGCGGTCATGTCGACATACCGGGGCTACTTCCAGGGCATGATGCGCATGACGCCCACTGCAGTGTCCCAAATCATCGAGCAGCTCGTCAAGCTCGGTGTCGGCATTGCGCTGATGTACCTGCTGCTCCCCTACGGCACCGAATATGGCGCGCTGGGAGCGATCCTCGGCATCACGGTATCCGAAGTGGTCTCTCTGGCGTATCTCATTTTCCTGTATAACCGGCGTAAAGCCAAAATCAAGGCGGATATCTGGCGCAGCTCAGTGACGCGCCTCCGTCAGGGCATCGGCAAAAAGATGTTCTATCTCGCGCTCCCGATCATTATCGGTTCCTGCGCAATGCCGCTGGTGCAGCTTGCGGACTCCACGATCATCACCAATACGCTGATGAGTATGAAGCATATCGTTCTGTTCGGCAAAGAAATACTGATCGATACTGCTGTCATCGGCTCGGATGCGGCACATGAGATCGTCGACTCACTGTATGGCCTCACGTCCTACATCAACCCCATCATCAACCTGCCCGCCGTGTTCTCCATGGCGCTCGCCATGAGCCTTGTCCCCGCGATCTCCAGTTCCAATGCTTCGCATGATTTAAGCGGCGTTGCCAGCAAAGCCGGTATTGGATTCAAGCTCTCGCTGCTGATTGCTCTGCCCTGCGGCGCCGGGCTTTACCTGTTCTCCGAGCCAATCATCAGTCTGCTCTATACGGTCAAAGATCCGCTCGGGCTTGGGTTATTTGCCGAAGCGGGTAAACTGATGTCCATCATGGGCATATCGGTGTTCTTCCTGACGATACTGCAGACCATGACAGGTGTGTTGCAGGGTCTCGGCAAAACCTATCTGCCCGTAATCAACCTGTTCATCGGCCTCGCGGTCAAGATCGCCATCAGCATCATCACAATCCGCATCCCGGAAATCAACATCGCGGGTGCCTTCTACGGCACCGCTGCATGCTACTTCATCGCCGCGCTGCTCGACGTGATCTGTGTAATTAAGCACACCAGGGCGAGAATCAGCCTGCTCAATACGATTCTTAAGCCGCTGCTTGCAGGCGCGGTCATGGGCGCTTTCCTCTATTTTGCTCTGCCGCTGGTATCCAGCACGGGTGCCGACGGCGTACTTGCCTACTCCAGCATAAAGACCCTCCTCGCCGTCTTCGTGGCGGCTGCAGTATACGGCTTCTTCATGCTGCTGTTCCGGGCGGTTAACAAGGAAGACTTAAAGTACTTCCCCGGCGGAAGGCGGATCGCAGCATTTGCAGTCAAGCTGCACATTTGGAAGCGGTAGCGTATAAATTAAAAGCTCTTACCAAAAAAGGAACGGTAAAAGCCGTTTCTTTTTATATCCTTATATTCCATGCTCAACCCTCGCCCTACACCTGCTTAAAACACCAGCCATCCAATCGAGAAGCAATAGGTGTATACCGGCAGCAGCAGTGCGAATAAAGCTGTCAGTGCGATATCCGCCCAGCGCCGCTTCGTTGCCATCGCCAGCGCGGGATACAGCACCGCGAGGCCCATATAGTAGCGGAAGCCGGACAGCAACCACGTGGGAGCGAACGCCACGAACAAATACGCAAGCGCATACAGGCCGTAGGAGGCGCGCATCTTCTTTGCCATTACGGGCAGTGCCAAACCGGCGGCTATCATAACAGTAAACTGGCTGCCCCATAGTGTCAGCTTGTCGCGCAGGCTGTTGCTCTCGGATGTAATCTGTCCCCATGTGACGCGCAACGAGTTGGCGTAGCTCCCGAAGCGCTGGCTCCAGTACTGCTGCTGCATCTTCAGGAACATTAACGTATCGCCCGTCAACGCAAGGTTCATCATCAGGTAGATGAACGTGCCGAGCGGAATCAACAGCAGCATCGCGGTGTGGCCAAAGAACTTTCCCCATCGGCGCGGCGCATCGCTCCGCGGCAATATGCCATCCGCGCGCAGCATCTCAATGAATATCGGAAGCACGAGCAGCACGCCCAGATTGCGCGTCAGCGCGGCAAGGCCGCCCAGCGCGCAGGCAAGCAGGAACTGCCGCTTTCGCATATAATACAGGCTCGCCAGCGACAGGAAAAGGAACATGGACTCGGTGAAGGGCGCGCCCAGAAAAACCGTGAGCGGAAAGATCAGCAGGAACTTGACCGCCCGCCACGCGGCACGTTCGTCCGCGTCGAGCAGTACCAGCTTATAAAGGTATACGCTTGCGCCGCCGAGGCACAGCCAGGAGACGATCATGGCGGAAAGACGCGCGTCGATGAAACCCAACGTAAACAGCTTCACCACCATGGGATACAGCGGGAAGAACACCACGCGCACCCAGCCTTCGGTATCGCTCCAGTAGCCCAGCGTGATGATCTTCAGGTATTGGTCGGCATCCCAACGGTTCCATGTATCCAGCAGGTCACAGCCATTGCCGAGCAGAGCCTTGGCCCCCCAGTTTAGCAGCAGCAGCAGCACCCTGGAGAGCACCGCGACCGCAAATACAGTCAAGAATACGTTTCTTGCGGGCTTTACCGGGATGGTCTCCGGCTTCGGTTTTTTCAAGCGCCATATAACAAAGAACGCGGCCAACCCGAACACCGCATATTGGAATATCTGAAAAATCAGTTCAGCCCTGTCCATAGCGCGATGATACCACACCTGTACAGTGGCCGCAACCATTGTATGGAAAATACAACCCGTCCGCTGTGATACCCGAATAAAAAAACAGCCTCCGGGACTGCCGGAGACCGTCTATACCAAAGCCCGTCAGGCTTTCTTTTTCCTGAAGATCTGCTTCCGGAACAGGATGAGGTTCATCGCGACGAATAGTACCACCAACGCGCCCAGCGTAATCCACGTATTCGTCATGTCACCCAGCAGGCCGATCGGCGCGTACCCCAGCAGCAGCAGCATCGGGAAGCCGAACACGATGGCCCAGAGCTGCTGATAGACGAGGTTGGAAGCCGCGGGCGTCTTGAACAGTGGGTCGATTTCGCGCACGAGAATTACGCCTGTGCTCGCCGTGCCGGTCAGCATGCCGTACATCGAGAGGAACGCTTCGTGCGGGTAATCGGGATACAATTTTTTAGCGATGAAACGCACCTGAAAGTAGGTGGATACCGCGCCGACGACGCATATGAGGAGGAGCGGAACAATGAACTCGCGGTGCGAGAACGCCGTCAGGTCGATCGCGGCGATGGAGGCCACCACCATCAGGTCGAACATCACGCCCGAAATGCGTGAAAGCATGAAGTTGTTGAGGTACTGCCGCTTACCGCGCTTGGTGATGCCTTTGAGGATCGCCTTCATCAGGATCGCCATTACGGTGCCAATGAGGAAGTTGAAGCCCCAGATCAGCGGCTTGACGGTGGTAACAAAGAATCCGCCCAGGCTGTCCAGCCCCAGCGATATGAGGTACATGGCCACATATGCCGCCATATAGGTAAATATCACAAGGCCGATCTGTATGGTGAGCTTGTCAAGCGATTCGGAAAGCGGAATCTCGCCTTTCTCCGTGATGGTCTCCGCCGACAGGTTCTCCATCTCCTCGGCGTTGATGCTGGCCTGGTTCACGATTCCCTTCTTCTTCAGCCGGTTCAGGTAAATCACGCCGCCGATGCTGGCCGATACGAAACCCAGCGCCGCAACGGTTAAACCGAAGCTGCCGCCGTACTGGAACGAATCATACGCGGTCGCCGTCTCGTAGATGTGGCCCCAGTTATACGCCTGACCCGGGCCCTGTCCATAGCCCATGGGCAGCAGCAGGCCCGAATCCGCCCAGTTGCCCAGCACATAAAAAAGGCCGATCGTGATCGCGAGGCCGAAGACTGCCTGCTGCAGATAGGCCGATACGGTGGTAACGCCTGCGTTGAAAACGTCGGTGTTGGCCTTGGGATTCTTCTGTCGGTCTGTCTGCCGCAGCGCTACCGCGACAAACCCGAGGCCGAGGCCATGATAGGTCAGCGTTTCCATTGTCACCTTGGTAAACAGCGAATCGCCGGTGATTTGCTCATACGCGAGGTTAGCGATCAGGATCAGAAAGCCGCCCAGCACAGCGCTGGGAATCAGCGACTGGCGCAGCGGTTTGATAAGCCGGCGCAGCATATTGGCGGTCAGCATGCCGACGAGCAGGATGGTCAGCTCAATCATCAGCGACCATACGCCCGCATCCCAGAATTGTTGTCCGGTGGTCATTGGCGTACTCCTTTTACGGAAATTCATTTGCAGTGTTAATTGAGTTTACCATACTGTCAGGAAAATATCAGCATCCCGTTTCGAATTTAACGCAAAAGTAACGTTTTCATTAGAACCGGCTGTGTTTTAGCTCCACGATTAGTGGATGTTAAGGTGTATATAAACATTTTATATTGGCAATAATGCATAGTACTCTAACGGTCAAAGAGACTAAGTTTGGAGCAATATGCTTCGGCGGGCAAACATTACACATTGAATAGATTAATATGTTTATCCGTCTCTGCAACAGCACCAATGATACTGGAGGTTACGCTATGGCGAATCATTCCGACGAGTACGCTGCCGACGTGCGCCGCGCATATTCTGAGTGGCAGGCAGCCGAGAATTACTTTGACAACGTGGATGACCCCGATCTCATCGACTTTGCGATCTACGATATGGAAGCCGCAAAAAAGAAGTATTCCTATATGCTCCGCAAGGCGCGTGAGTGCTACGGCGAGGAAGACGAGTGATCCTCCCCGCCGAACAAACCATTCCATCGACGATATGTTTCGCGGGTCTGGCTGCTGACGAAGGGACCCCTTAAGGCTCCGCTTCTAAGCCACCGCGAAGGGTACGTCGTCAAGCTTACCGGCGTTAAACCTCGCCGGTTTTTATTTATCCGCAGGCACTGTCCTGCGGCGGCTATTCACCACCGGCCGCAGCCTTTCGGCAAGTACCATGACCAACGCCGTCAGAAGCGGTATCTTGATGAGCACACCGACAGCACGGCTGGGCAGCAGCACAGCCAGCGGAACGCTGTAGAACCAGTGGATCAGCAGCGTTGTCAGCACGGCAGAGCAGACAAGCTCGGCAACGGACACCATCAGCAGCGCCTTTACAAGGCCTGTCTTCTGCGACCGGATATAGAACAGCCCTGCGATCACGCCGTACAGCGCCATTACTGCCGAAAAAGCCGGATTATATGCGCCTACAGGCATCATGAAAAAGCTGATCATTTCGGACGCAAAGCCCACGAGACCGCCCGCAATCGGGCCAAAATAGATGCCCGCCAGCATCACCGGCAGCCCAATCAGCGACAGGTCTGTTATCTTCATGCCGCCAAAGAACAGGTCGATGGATATGAACGCCTTGAACACCGCGCCGATCGCCGTCAATAGCGCCAGCACGATGAGCGTTCTGAGATCAAATTTTCCGCGCATTAGAAAACCTCCTTTTTTTCAGACTCACAGCCCTGCTGCAAAAAAGGAGGCTACGCAAAATACATCCTTATTCGGCACCACAGCGGACGCAATATTGCACCGCAGACTTAAAGTCTTTCGTTTAAAGGCGACTTCCCATCCTTTAACACTTAACGCGCAATATCTACTCTGTGCATCTTGCGTTCAATATATCACACGTCGGTTTGCTTCGCAACCGGAATATGTTGATCGACAGCGCGGCGAGCCGTCTCCGCAAGATAGAGCGAACCGCAGATCACGATTGCGCCTTCGCTGCCCGCAAACGCCGCCGCATCCTGCACTGCTTCGTCCATGCTCTCGTACGCCTTCGACTCCACACCCCTTCGCCATGCGATATCCGCCAATGCCTGCGGTGACAGCGCGCGCGGGTTGTCCGGCCTCACAGCGATGAACCGCCAGCATACCGAAGCCATCAGCGCCACCGATTCCTCCACCTGCTTGTCCGCCAGCATACCCATGATCACGATCGGCCTGCGCTGCCACAGGTCGCGCATCGTCAGCGCGAGCGACTGGAGGCCCTGCACGTTATGCCCGCCATCCAGCATCACAAACGGAGCTTCCCGCAGCACCTCCTGCCGGGCGGGCAGGTATGCCGAGCCGACACCCCGCGAAATGGCCTCATCAGCAATAACAAAATCGCGCTCCCGCAGCGCCAGCAGCGTATCGACCGCGGCCAGCGCATTGGCAAACTGGTGGCCACCGCCCAGACGCACATGCATCCCCATGCCCTGATATTCCATATTCGTGCCGAAGAGGCTGGTATCCCGTCTGGTGACCTTGCTGGTATCCGCAACGATAAGCGGGTTTCCTTTTTCCGCCGCCGTCTCGCGAATCACCGTTTCTGCCTCCCAGCCCTGTTCGATGCTCATAACCGTGACGCCACCCGGCTTGATGATGCCGCACTTCTCGCGCGCGATCTCAGCCAGCGTATTGCCGAGGTACGCCATATGGTCATACGATATGGGAGCGATCACGCTGACAAGGGGCTGCGATATCACGTTGGTCGCATCCAGCCTGCCTCCCATGCCCGTTTCGATCACCATGATGTCGCAGCCGCGCTGTGCAAACCACAAGAACGCAGCGGCGGTCAGTATCTCGAACTCCGTAGGATAGAGACCTTCCGCCGCCATCGCGTCCGCCTGTGCGTACACCTCATCCACCACACGGGCAAACTCCTCCCGCGATATCTTCTGCCCATCGATATCGAAGCTGTCACGGTAATCTTTAAGCCAGGGGGACATGTACAGCCCCGTCCTATACCCCGCTTCCCGCAGCGAGGATGCGACCATCGCGCAGATGCTGCCCTTGCCGTTTGTCCCGGCAACGTGCACGGAAGGCACAGCGTCCTGCGGATTGCCCAACCGCGCGCAAAGGCGTCCGACGCTTTCCAGCCCCGGCTTCCATCCCAGCTTTGCGCTCTGGCGCAACCTCTCGGCTGCCTGTTCGTAGTCCATTTGAATCCCTTACGCCTGTTTCTCCGGCCGCAGCTTTCTCACCAGCGATACCGACAGCACAAATACCCACGTCTGCAGCGTAAAGATGTTGAGCCGCTCAAGCAGACCGCCCACCGTCAGATGATTTGCAAGCGCCACAGGCGTCATGCCACCCGAAACGACGATCATTACGGCGCATATGAGCGAGAACACGCCCAGCACCCGAAGCCCCGGCGATTTCACGAGTCCCAGCCCCACGAGCAGCACCGAGCTGATTGTGCACAGCACCACGATACCTGTCACAATGAGATGCCCCATGTTCTCCGGGTCCATCTCCGTGCCGCCGCGCAATGGGAAAAGGCCATAACCCACCAGCGACGCAAACTCCATGATAAACAGCAGCACCGCGCCGACGATAGCTGTCTTTTTCGCCCCCGCTTTACGCAGTGCGAAGATTGCCCATGCCGCGAAAATGATCGCGAGCACGCCATATACCGTAGTGAACCCCCGAAGCAGCGCGGCATTCGGCGCACCATCCGCCGTGAGCTCGCTGATGGTCTGCGTCATGTGGCTGTAGCCCGTCCAAAGCAACCCGCCCAGCACCACATGCGCCGCGTAAATCACCGCGCTGACCGCACCGGAAATGCCGATCCACCGCAATACGTTCCGTTTCTCCATAGTCTGCCCTCCCATTATGTTTTTCGATTATTTTACCAGAGAAAACAACAGGATTCATCACAAATCGATTAAGAATAACGGCTTCAAATCTGCAGCCATTGCATATAGGCAATTGCGGCAGCTGGATCATAAAAAACCGCCCTTTCAGGCGGTTTATATCCGGTTGGCATCAGCCAAACGCCATGGTGTCGCTGATGACGCCTTGCGCCTGTTGGAACTTCTCGATCAGCCCTTCGATGGTCTGTGACTGTTTTTCCTCGCCCTTCACGTCGAAGAGCACCTTGCCCGAATGCAGCATCACCAGACGCGAGCCGTAGCCGAGCGCGAAATTCAGGTTGTGAGTCACCATCAATGTTGTAATGTGCCGCTCCGACACGATACGCTGCGTCAGTTCCATAATGTGTACCGAGGTGCGCGGGTCCAGCGCAGCCGTATGCTCGTCGAGCAGCAGCAGGTCGGGCCCGGACATGGTAGCCATCAACAGTGCCAGCGCTTGCCGCTGTCCGCCCGAAAGCTGGCCAGTAAGGACGTCCAGCTTGTTTTCAAGGCCCATGTCGAGCGTCTTCAGCGCGTCACGGTACTTTTCCCGTTCACGCCGCTTCAGGGCTATTGTGAGCCCGTAGGGCCTGCCCTTGCGCGTCGCCATGGCAAGGTTCTCCGCCACGGTCATGATGGGACAGGTGCCCAGTTTGGGGTCCTGAAACACGCGCGCGATATGCCGCGCACGCTTGAATTCCTTTGTCCGGGTTACGTTTCTGCCCAGCAGCGCGATTCTGCCCGCATCCGATGCCACAGTGCCAGCGATGATATTTAAAAGCGTAGTTTTTCCGGAGCCGTTGCTGCCCACGATGCTCACAAACTCACCCTTCTCAACGGAAAAATCCAGCCCGCGAAAGAGCTCGGTGCGCGTGGGGAGGTTCGCGTCATACGTTTTATAGAGGCCGCTGAGTTCAAGCATTGCCGCCGCCCCCTTTCTTACGCGTGAAGATTCTCTTTATGACTTTTGCCAGTTTCTTTGCCACCGCCGAAATATACCCCGCATACATCTGCAGCACGATCACGATCACAAAGAACACCGCCGTAATGAGCTTGGTATCCGAGGCAGCAAGGCCGGCTTTTAGCGCAAGGCCCACGCCGATCTTATAGATGATCGAGCCGAAGATGACCGACGTCGAGCCCTGAATGAAACGCATTCGTCCGAATATCGCGCGCCCGATAATCACCGCCGCGAGGCCGATGACGACCGTGCCGCTGCCCATGCCCACGTCCGCGAAGTGCTGATACTGTGCCATCAGCGAGCCCGACAGCGCGGTCAGGCCGTTGGCGATCATCAGTCCCGCAATCTTGAGGCGGCCTGTGTTGATGGAGAGCGTCGCGACAAGCTGCTCACTCTTGCCCACAGCCAGCAGCGACATGCCCGCAAAGGTGCGCATGAACAAATCGAGCAACACCTTGATAACCGCGACGATGATCAGGCTTAAAGCCACCGAGCAGACCAGTTTCTCCGTCGGTGTGCTGATCGTGATATGCAGCAGCCGCTGCAAGAAGTCCTGCCAAATATCATAGATCGTTTTCTGGGTCAGCAGCGGGATATTCGCCTTGCCCATGATGCGCAGGTTGATTGAGTACAGCGCCGTCATGGTGAGTATGCCGCAAAGCAGATTCGTGATCTTGAGGTGCACGTGCAACGCACCGGTAACATACCCCGCTGCCGCGCCTGCCGCTATCGCAAGCAGTAATGCCAGCATGGGATTCATCCCGGAAACGATGAAGACGGCCGTTACCGCTGCACCGAGCGGGAACGTGCCGTCTACCGAAAGGTCCGGAAAGTCGAGTATGGAATAGGTGATATACACCCCGAGTACAATCGGGGCGTATATCAAACCCTGTCCGATATTGCTGAGAAGAAAATCCAGCACCTAAGCTTCTCCTTTACTGTGCCGTAGTATTCGTCGTCACCTGCTGCGCGGTTGCCGCGAGCGAGTCGGGGATGGTGAGGCCCAGCAGCGACACCTGATCCGAGTTGACGATCAACATGGGCTCAGTGAGCACCGCGGTGGGAATCTCTTCCGCCGGGGTTCCCAGCAGCACATTGGCGACCATCTCGCCCGTAATCTGGCCCAGCGCGTAGTAATCCACGCCTGCCGACGCAAGCGCACCCTTGGTCACCTGCGTATCCTCGGAGCCGTACAGCGGAATCATCGCATCGTTGCAGCGCTGCACGATGAGCGCCAGCGACGCGACTACCATATTATCCGTCAGATTCATAATGGCGTCAACCTTGGGAAGCAGCGCATCAAGCGCGCTCGATATCTCGTTGGAGCTCGTAACGCCCACATCCTCGATGGTAAAACCGTATTCCGGGGCCATCTCCTGTGCCTGCGCCAGCTGCACGTCGCTGTTAACTTCGCTCGTATTGTGCAGGATGCCAATGGTCTTCACATCGGGCGTCAGCTGCTGGATCAGCCTGAAGGTCGCTTCTACGGGCAGCTTATCGCTCGTGCCCGTCACGCCCACAAGGTTGGTTCCGTCTTCATTGGTCAGTCCCGCAGCGGTCGGCTCGGATACGGCGGCAAAGATGATCGGTATCTGCCCCATCGACGCGGCGTAGGCAGCCTGTGCGCTGGGGGTTGCAATGGCGATGATGGCATCCACACCGTCAGAAACGAACTGCTGCGCTATCGTAGTTGCGATATTCGAATCATTCTGCGCGTCCTCATAGTTGATCGTCAGGTTCTGGCCTTCCACAAAGCCCATCTCCGCGAGCTTGTCGATCGCGCCCTGGCGGCACAGGTTCAGCGACGGATGATCGACGATCTGCGTGATGCCGATCGTGAAATCTCCTTCTACCAGCGCAGAAGACGTTTCCGCACTCGCGCTTTCCGAAGCTTCCATGCTCTCGCTCACTTCAGCGCTCACACTCTCTTCTGTCCCGCTCAGCGACGACTGCTCCACCGTCTTCGCGCAGCCTGTCATCGCAAACGCCAGCACCAGCACCAGCAGTAGCGCCAGCATCTTCATCATGTTACCCTTCTTCATCGTTTCAGCCTCCTATAAAAAGTTTAATTGTTTATGCATCGGCTAAATGTTCGGCCAGAAAGGCAAATAAAAAACGCGTCCAAGAAGACTTGGATGCGCCATCGCCGTACCCGTCTCTTCTCATCTCATCTGCTCTATTCTCACCAATCTCATCTACCCTATGCTATTTAACAGTATACGCGGATGCACGCGTTATGTCAACCTGGAACTTCACCAAGCAAAAAATATGTTGACAGGACCGAAACGCGGATATAATATTACATCGTAACGTTACAATGTAACACGCGAGGTGCGCAATGACTGACAAGCCAAAGATCGGCGAAAGCGAATGGTATGTAATGAAGGCACTTTGGACAGCGGAAACCCCGCTGTCCGGCAGCGATGTGGTAAAAGCGGTCAGCCGGGAAACCGACTGGTCACAGAGCACCATCCTCACCATGCTGCGTCGGCTCGTCGCCAAAAAAGCGGTGGGCACGCGTCAGGAACAGGTGGCGGTGTACTTCCCGTTGCTTGACGAAAGCGAAGTGAAACGCGCCGAGACCTCCCAGTTCGTACGCCGGGTGTACGAGGGTTCGGCGAATCTGCTTGTCCGCAGTTTCATTGAGGCGGGCGAGCTCTCCGAGCAGGAGCGCGAGGAATTGCGGAAGCTGCTCGACGACAAGGGGTGATCGCATGACTGCCCTGTTTGCCACGGTCTTGAGAATGTCGCTCGGCGCGGGACTGACCGCATTGCTTGTGCTTGCCACGCGGGCGCTGCTGGGGCGCAGGCCGGGCGTACTCATGCCCATGCTCTACGTGCTGTTGCTGCTGCGGATGGTTCTGCCCTTCTCGGTCGCCAGCCCGTTCAGCATCGAGAACCTGATTCCTTATCCTGCCGCGCAGGCAGTGACAGCCTTTGCTGAAGCTCCTGCGCATGCGGCGTCCGATACGGACGCGCAGAACGCCGTATACTCCGGGGACGCGAACAGCAGCGGCGCTGCAGGCGCTCAGGAAAAAGAGCAGGTGCCGCGTACTGCCTCTCCGGCGCTTTCCCCGTTTGAGACCGCCGCTGTCGTATGGGCCGCAGGAGCAGTTTTATCCGCGCTCATTCTCGCGGCGTTCAGCCTGCGCTTTGCACTCATGCTGCGCCGCAACCGACCCTACGATTCGCCCGGCTTTGATATGCTGCTGGCCTCATGCAAAGCCGAGCTGAATATCCGGCGGCGCATTACTGTGGTCCGCTTCAGCGGTGTCAACGCTGCGGCGGTGTATGGGGCGCTCCGTCCCAAACTGCTCATCTGCCCGCAGCGTTTCGAAGCGCTGACCGAACCCGAAAAACGCAGTGTGCTGCTGCACGAGCTGGCGCACATCAAGCGCGGAGATACCGCCGTCTGCCTGCTGCTTGGCATTGCGGGTGTGGTGCACTGGTTCAATCCGCTTGTGCTGCTGTCGCTCGTGTTCATGCGGCGGGATATGGAGGCATTCTGCGATGCCGTGGTACTCAAAACACTGGATGAAGCAGGCCGCTGCGAATATGCCCACACATTGCTGAAGCTGTCCGAAAACCGGCGTTTACGCTTCAATCCCGCGCTGTCCATGTCCGGAACATCAATTAAAAGGAGGATCATTATGGCCTCACATTATAGAAAAGTCTCGCCGCTGCACGCGGCGCTCGCGCTGCTGCTCACACTTGTAATCGCGGCAGCGGGCTGCACCTCGGCAGCCGAAACCCAACCTGTTCAGCCGGAGGCATCCATCACGCAGCCAGAAACATCCGTATCGCCTACGCAGGCCGGGGTAAACGCTTCCACACCACTGTCCGCGGAAGTCACTTTTATTGTCGCGGAGGATGGAACAGTGATCGCCATTAATTCTGTGCAAGGTGATGATGTCATTTTAGATGTAAACCTCTCTACCATCTGCATAAGCTCTACTGGGGGGGTGCAATGGCAGATGCCGCTGGAATCCTTTGCGGAAGGCAATATTGCCAACATGCAAAAAGCCGCGCAACTGCTCGATGGCACGGTAATCCCCTACGGTGACAGCGTAGACCTGATGGCACTGCTCGGCAGCATCACGGAAGCCGACGGCTGGGGGACCGCGACAGAAGAGAGTTGGTATGCGCTGTATTACAACCTCACATCCGACTCCGCCGAAGAGTCGATTGCACCTGCAAACCGTCCGGGCGGTGGCGCGGAGATCATACTGAATCTACTCGCCACAGGAGCAGAAAACCTAGGGTGCGATGTTGCCATACAAGCCGCAGGCAGCTATATCACTGGCGGTAGCCTCATTATTACCAACACCCAGTTTGAAGCAGGACTTAAACTTTGCGCCGAGGTTCGCGGCAATACGCTGATCGTCGCCGTGCGCGACGCCAGTCAGCTTAACATCAAGCCATCCTTTACTCCCGATCCCTGATTGAGCCTTTAGGTCTGGGCAGGAGCGAACGCTCCTGCCTTTTTCATACCATCATCTAATTGACTTTAGATGTTTTATATTTTAGTATATCCGCAGCCGGTTCAGGGAAAATTAAGGCAAAATGATCATCCAGCCGGAGAACTGACATGACTTACAGCAAAGAACTCTTTACCTGCACGCGCGGAAACCTCACCATCCGAGGCATGCTGCTCAGGCCGCACTGCGAAGGCCGCCTTACCACCGTGATCATCAGCCACGGCTTTGGCTCCAATACGTTCGCGTCGATGCACTTTGCAAGGCATTTTGCAGCTGCGGGGTATGCCGCGGTCTGCTTTGATTTCTGCGGTTCAGGCCGGGGTAAAAGCGATGGTCCTTCTACCGATATGAGCATACTCACGGAGCTGGAGGATCTCGAGGCCGTACTCGGCTACGTGCGCACGCTGCCCTTCGTAGACACAGGCCGCATCGTGCTTGCGGGCTGCAGTCAGGGCGGGCTGGTGTCCGCGCTGCTTGCTGCGCGGCGGACAGACGATGTGTACCGCCTGATCCTGTATTATCCTGCACTGTCCATCCCGGATGACGCACGCGAGGGCCGGATGCTCGGCCGACGGTTCGACCCGTCGGTCATTCCCGATACTTTCAGGATACTCGCTATCCGCCTCAGCGCGCGGTATGCGTTTGACGCTCAGTCTGTTGACCTCTTCGGTGAAATCGGCGTTTATGACCGTCCGGTGCTAATCTGTCACGGCACAGCCGACCGCGTGGTGCCCATCCGATATTCGGAGCGGGCCGCCAAAGTTTATCCCAACGCGCAGTTCCATGCCATTCCTCACAGCGGACACGGCTTTTTGCTGCGCGGCTTTGACGCCGCCATCGCCTCGTCGCTCGCGTTCCTGCAGGCGGAATAATGAGATGACAAAAAGGAGAGCCATGTGGCTCTCCTTGCAATTTAATAACCAGACCGGTAGAGGGCACCGCCCTCGCGCTCCCGTCCAGGCTAACGCCACAGTTTGGCGTTAAGGCTCCTTGGAAATCCCTTATATCACATTCAAGACAGAGCGGCGTCGCCTTCCTCGCCGGTGCGGATGCGGATGGCTTCCAGTACGTCGTAAACGAATATCTTGCCGTCGCCGATCTCACCCTTGCCCGCGGCTTCGATGATCGCCTTCTTCACGATCGGCAGGTCCTCGTCTTTAACCACCATGTCGATCATGACCTTGGGTAGAAACTCCAGATGGTACTTCTCGCCGCGCCATACCTGCACAACACCCTTTTGTGTGCCCTGCCCCATCACTTCGGAGATCGTAATGCCACGGTAGCAGCCCGCAGCTTCCAGTGCCGTGCGCACATCCGAAAGCGCGTCAGGCTTTATAATCGCTTTAATCTGTTTCATTTCCGTATCCTCCCTTCGCTATTTCTCAATTTTTTTCGGTATCGCCAATTCCGCAACGATAGACGGCCTGCGGATGACGAATTCCGGATACGCCTGGTTGCCGTGCTCTCCGATATCGAGGCCTTCAATCTCCTCTTTAAGCGTCACGCGCATACCGAGTGTCACTTTGATAAGGAACCAAACCAGCACTGAACCGATGAATACAAAACCGGCCACAGCCGCCACGCCCAGCGCCTGCACGCCCAGCAGTGTTCCGCCGCCGCCGTAGAACAGGCCGTTGGCTCCGGTAACGCCGTTCGCCGTGGCAATGCTCTCCTCGCTGAAGAGGCCCACAAACAGCGTACCGAGTACGCCGCAGCACAGATGCACCGAGGTCGCGCCCACCGGGTCGTCGATGCGGACAGAATCGAAGAACTTGACCGCGAGCACCACCACGATGCCCGCTATCGCGCCGATGATGATAGAGCTCGTCACGCTGACATACGCGCAGCCCGCGGTAATGGCTACAAGGCCCGCGAGGCAGCCGTTGATCGTCATGCCAAGGTCCGGCTTGCCGATGATGATCCACGAAGCCGCCGTGGAGGTGAGCACCGCGGCAATCGCTGCGGTATTCGTTGTCATCAGTATATGCGACATCGCTGTAGGGTTCGCCGCCATGGTGGAGCCGGGGTTAAACCCAAACCAGCCGATCCACAGCACGAACAGGCCGATCGTTGCAATGGGCATGTTGTGACCGGGAATCGCGTTGATCTGCTTGCCCGGGCCGAATTTGCCAAAGCGCGGCCCCAGCAGCAGCACACCTGCCAGCGCGGCCCAGCCGCCTACGGAGTGCACCACCGTGGATCCCGCGAAGTCCTGAAAGCCCAGCGAAGAGAGCCAGCCGCCGCCCCAGATCCAGTGCCCCACAATGGGGTAAATGACCAGCGTCAGCACAAAAGAGAATACGATGAACGAGATGTACTTGATGCGTTCTGCGACCGCGCCTGATACGATGGTCGCCGCGGTACCGCAGAATACGAGTTCAAAGAAGAACTTCGCCCACAGCGGCACGCCCGTCCAGCTGATTGCGGAATAGACGCCCTGATAGGCCTCGCCCACAGCGGGGGAATTGTCCGCGCCGCCCGCCATGAACAGCCCTTTTAAGCCGATAAAGCCGTTGCCGTCTCCGAACATGAGGCCCCAACCCAGCACGAGAAAACCGAGCGAGGATACCGCGAACACGATGAAGTTCTTCGAGAGGATATTGACCGTGTTCTTCGACCTCGCAAAACCGCTTTCCACCATCGCAAAGCCAAGATTCATAAAAAAGACCAACATGCCCGCGACCAATACCCACATGGTATCCAGAGTCACTTGCGTATCCATACTAACCTCCAAAATAATATAAATGATATATAAAAAAAAGAAGCTCAAATACGACACCGGTTCGTCTTTGAGCCTTCTTTTCGTTTACCCTCTTCCATATGCGGTTATGCGCAAATTATTGTTCCCAGCCTTCGGACCAAAGCCGAAAATCCGGGAAAATAAAAAGGAACGAAACGAAGCCAAACCTGTTGGAACTCCGTCGTTCCAAGTTCAATTTATCATACGCGGGTGACAAATGCAATAGGCTCCCAAAGTTCTGTGTATTATTTCACAAGCGCTGTCTTTCCTTCAGCATGCAAACAGGCAGAGGCGCTTACGCGCCTCTGCCTGTTTGGTTGTGTGTATGGATATATGGTTGGTCGCTTATTCATCCTGCAGGGCGGCGTAGCCTTCTTCGCCCGTGCGGACCTTGATGACGTTCTCCACGTCGTAGATGAAAATCTTGCCGTCACCCACGTTGCCCGTGTAGAGCGCTTCCTTGACCGTCTTGACAAGCAGTTCGGTCGGGACCTTGCAGATTACGATATCCACCTGCACCTTGGGCAGCAGCTTGGTTTCCACCGGAACGCCGCGGTACATCTGCGTGTGACCCTTCTGCATACCGTAGCCCATGACGTTGGTAACCGTGATGCCTGTGATGCCGATCTTATCGAGTGCGTTCTGCAGCGTCGTGAACTTGTTCTGGTTCGTGACGATTGTGACCTTGGTCATCTTGGCACCCGGGTGAGCGTTATCCACAACCGGAACCGCGATTTCATGCGGCACAGCATCCGCCGGGATAGCCACTTCCGCATGACCCATATCCGCCGTCGGGATGGTGATCATGAAGTCGGAATAGGCGCTCGCAAGGCCGTGCTCAGGCAGGTCAAGACCCGAGATTTCCTCTTCAGCCGAAACGCGCAGGCCGTTGGTCTTCTTGATGATTACGAACAGTACATACGTTATGACGATGGTCCATGCCGCGATAGCGACGATGCCCAGCGCCTGTACGCCCAGTTGATGCCAGCCGCCGCCGTAGAACAGGCCGTCGACCGTGGAGCCAGGAGCCTTGGTGGTGGCGAACAGACCCACTGCGAGGCCGCCCCACATACCATTGACGCCGTGGACTGCAACCGCGCCAACCGGATCGTCAATGTGCAGCTTCAGGTCAATGAACTCAACTGCGATCACCACGAGGAAGCCAGCGACAAGGCCGATAATAGCCGCTCCTAGGCCATCAACGCTGGCGCAGGGAGCCGTGATAGCTACAAGGCCAGCCAGTGCACCGTTCAGGGACATGGATACATCCGGCTTACCGTTCTTGATCCAGGTAAAGAGCATCGTGACCACTGTGGCAACACCCGGGGCAATGGTCGTTGTCGCAAAGACGGTGCCCATCTGCTCAACGCTCAGCGCAGCCGCGCCGTTGAATCCGTACCAGCCAAACCAGAGGATGAATACGCCGAGAGCACCCAATGTGATGGAATGGCCCGGAATTGCACGGGAGGTCTTTTTACCCGTTTTTGCATCTTTAACATACTTTCCGATACGGGGTCCGAGCATCGCTGCGCCGATGAAGGCCATAATGCCGCCGACCATGTGGATCGCCGTCGAACCTGCAAAGTCAATGTAGCCCAGATTCCACAGCCAGCCCTGACCGTTCCATACCCAACCGGCTTCGATCGGATAGATGATCAGGCTGATCACGGCGCTGTAGATGCAGTACGCCGAGAACTTGGTGCGTTCCGCCATGGCGCCGGACACGATTGTCGCGGCAGTCGCGCAGAACACGAGGTTGAACACAAAGCTGGACCAGGGGAAGTTTGCGTAGTCGACGAAGATCTGGAAATCTGGAATGCCGATCACGCCGAACAAGTAGTTTTCTCCCATCATCAGGCTGAAGCCTAATATCATGAATACCACGGTGCCAATACAGAAGTCCATTAGGTTCTTCATGATGATGTTGCCGGCATTCTTTGCACGGGTAAACCCGGTCTCGACCATCGCGAAACCACCCTGCATAAAGAACACTAGCGCCGCGCCGATCAGAAACCATACAGGGAATACAGTTCCGTTAGCAATGCTTTGGGCTAGGGAAGTGACTTGACTCTCGTCCATAATAATGCCTCCTTAAAAATAAATAGCCCAACAACGAAGGATCGTCATTGAGCCTTAATTACAGCAAAGCTTTTTGCAGTTAATCCAGTTCTATTATTCGTTTTTGCCAGATAGAACAAAAAAACAAGGTTGTAAATTCATTTAAACAACCTTGTTTATGCTGTTATTATACAAATGTATCGACAAAAATGCAAGTCTTTTTTCAAAACTTGCAAAAAATATTTTTTGGGCGCGCTTTGCACCAATCCGCATCCGGTTTTGACAGCAGCATCATTCATAATCGCCGATATCCTTCGTCAGTTCAAATACGTCCTCATAATAATTGTCGCTGCTATACGGGCTTTGCGGCACGAAACTTCCGTCCGCGATGCGTTCGGCGGCATAGACGAGCCTGCTCAACGCCACCATTTGAATGTCAGTCATATATGCTGCCCCTTCAGATAGTTGTTCCTTTGAGACCTCCGCATACGTTGCGAAATATTCTTTATGTTTTGCGGACGCGATGACAAACCCGCTTCCCAGATCGTATTCGTATACCACCGGCCATGCCGGAACCTCCGCGTGTGCCAAATCCAAATCGGGAAACCAGAATTCCCGGTAGACGACGATATCCACAATCCCGTCTTGGTCTCGGTCAGAAGCGGCAAAGATCTGTTCCTTTTTCTCGTCGTCATAGCCTTCAAGGTCGATCCGGCTGATTTCATCGATCGTATCGTATCGCAATTCTCCATCCTGCCTGTAGCGAATCGTCAAGGTACGGATCGCGCCGGAGCCTTCCGGAGCACTCAGCACGATATCGATAAGATTATCCGTAGTCAAGAGCTCCCCGGAGGCTATTGCCGTTACAGCAGAATTGTCCGATGACTCAACGGACGTGGCTCCGGGTCCTTCGATGCTGTCCATAGGTTCGGGCGAGGCTGCCTCAGACCTGATGGGGCTATTCGATGCAGGAAGTGGTTGCGGGATAGACGAGGCGTCCGTATCGTTTTGCCAGCATCCGCACAGAAAGATGACGGATAATATTGAAAGCAGCATTTTTTTCGTCTTCATCAATTTATCTCCTCGCAACAATTCCATTTCATCATATGTTTAACTGCTTGCATTATCTTACGTTTCCATCGAGCCGGGGCTCCTTTATTTAATTTAGCTCTATAGCATATTAATGTCAATTGGTTATGCCTGTTTGCAACTTGCGCTCCAGGACTGCCGCCACAGCAATCTCTTGCGCACACCAGCGGATCTTGTAGTATAATATTAGTAGATAAAAGCAGCGGTATCGTTTATAACCGAACCACATTACTTTTTAACAAGACTCATACGTAAACGCGGAGGAATGGAGGTTGCACGCATGCCTTTCATGTATAATACATCCCGGATGAGGCAGTTGGAGATCGAGATTGAGCAGAGCAGAGAGTTGCAGCAAAGCGAACCGGCAGTCCCGTCTTTACCCGACGCCTTTGACGGTTTCCATATGCCGTCTCCCCTTCCCCGGTGTCCGCATTGCGGCGCAGCGGTCGCACCGGACGCGAAGCGCTGTAAGCGCTGCCGCACCCGATTGAGCGGTAAATAAAAAGGGTTCTTGCACTTATTTCACGCTTTTGATAATATAATAAAAAAATACTGTTCCGGCCAAAGAGCATGTCGCACGACGAGCCGACCCAGCGACGCGGGGAAAGTGAAAGCCCGCGGCGGCGGATGAGACATGGGCGCTTTATTTACTCCCCAGAAAAGGCTTTGCCTTCCCGGGGCCCCGTATAAAAAGCCGGACATGAGAGTGGGCATACAACCTGTATGCCAATAAGGGTGGAACCGCGGAAAGCCGTCGCTTTTCGTCCCTTCACGGGACTTGAAGCGGCTTTTTATTTTACGGAAACAAATCGGAGGGGACTATGAAAAAGGATAAGCAGACGATGGAGCGCATCGTGGCGCTCTGCAAAAACCGGGGCTTCGTGTACCCCGGCTCAGACATCTACGGTGGCCTTGCAAATTCGTGGGACTACGGCCCGCTCGGTGTGGAGCTCAAGAACAATGTAAAGCAGGCGTGGTGGAAAAAGTTCATCAAGGAATGCCCGTACAACGTGGGCCTCGACGCGGCCATCCTGATGAACCCGCAGGTGTGGGTAGCTTCCGGCCATGTGGGCGGTTTCTCCGACCCGCTGATGGACTGCAAAGAATGCCACGCACGCTGGCGTGCTGACCAGCTCATCGAAGACTATGCGGCCAAGAAGGGCATCGATGCGGCGGTGGCCGCGATGCAGACCTCGGACATGGAAGCGTTTATCGAGGAGAAGGGTATCAACTGCCCGACGTGCGGCAAACACAACTTCACGGGTATCCGTAAGTTCAACCTGATGTTCAAGACGTTCCAGGGTGTCACCGAGGACAGCGTAAACCAGATCTACCTGCGGCCCGAGACTGCACAGGGCATCTTTGTGAACTTCAAAAACGTACAGCGCACTACGCGCAAGCGCCTGCCTTTTGGTATCGGGCAGATCGGCAAGTCGTTCCGCAACGAGATCACGCCGGGCAACTTCATCTTCCGCATCCGCGAGTTCGAGCAGATGGAGCTGGAGTTCTTCTGCGCGCCCGCCGAGGAGATGCAGTGGTTCAACTACTGGAAGGAGTTCTGCCATAACTGGCTGCTGTCGCTAGGCCTCACCGACGAAAACATCAAGCTGCGCGACCATGACGCTGAGGAGCTTTCGCACTATTCCAACGCGACCACGGACATCGAGTACCGGTTCCCGTTCGGCTGGGGTGAGCTTTGGGGCATCGCCGACCGCACAGACTTTGACTTAAAGCAGCACCAGTTAACCTCCGGTCAGAGCCTTGAATACGTCGATCCGGTGACCAACGAGAAGTTCCTGCCGTACTGCATCGAGCCGTCGCTCGGCGCGGATCGTGTAACGCTGGCGTTCCTGTGCGACGCGTACGACGAGGAACAGTTGGAGAATGACACGCGCGTTGTGCTGCATCTCTCCCCCGCGATCGCGCCGTTTAAGGCCGCGGTGCTGCCGCTGCAGAAGCAGCTCAATGACAAGGCGCAGGAGGTCTACGACATGCTGCTTAAGGAGCACATGGTGGACTTCGATACCACGGGCAGCATCGGCAAGCGCTACCGCCGTCAGGATGAGATCGGCACGCCGGTCTGCATTACGGTGGATTTTGATACGCTGGAAACCGGTACTGTCACCGTGCGCGACCGCGACACCATGCAGCAGACCCGCATGGAGATCACGCAACTCAGTGCATACATCGGCGATATGGTGAAGTTTTAAATTCGCAAGGGCGGGCTTCCATGCCCGCCCTATTTATTTAGAAGTGACCCTCTGACGATGATCCTTCCTCAAGTTCTTCCCGCTTTTTTAAAAGGTGCTTAATGGAAAGAAGTTTCTTAGAGTGTTTTAACAATAATCGACTAATACTGACCGAAGGTGCGATCGGGCTGCGGATCGAGCAGGAATACCATATTGAGCCTGATCCTGACGTGATGTATGCCGGTTTGATTTACAATGCGGTTTCAAGGAACGCGTTGTCTACCCTTTACGGTCAGTATCTTCAAATCGCCCAAAAGCATTCCCTGCCTATTATGCTGATGACCAATACCCGCAGAGCCAACCGCGACAGGGTAATGCGTTCCCCCTTTGACAAAAGATCATACAGGATTACACGCGCTTTCTTTTTGATTTAGCCGGGGAATATTCTTATGAAGCGTACGTGGGCGGAATGATGGGATGCAAAGGGAATGCGTATAGCGGTGATGAAGGGGTCTCTACAGCCGAAGCGATTGATTTTCACTCCTGGCAGGCGGACGCTTTCGAGTCAGCGCGGCCTGATTTTATGTTTGCGGGAATCATGCCCTGTTTGCCCGAAGCAATCGGTATGGCAATAGTGCTGGAAAAGCTGGAATTGCCGTATATCATCAGCCTGATGGTCAGCAGAGATGGAAGGCTGCTGGATGGACATTCGATTCACAAAGCCATACTTGCGATTGACGGGTCAACAAGCCAAAAACCGTTATGCTATATGTCCAACTGCATTCATCCATCCATATTAAGAGAGGCGTTGTCCCAAACAATCAACCGCACGCCGCTGGTACGAGAAAGATTTTGCGGCATACAGGCCAACGCGTCCGTTTTGGAAGCCTGCAAGCTGGACCATTGCAATGAGCTGGAAACAACCGATGCCAATGAATTGATTCGGCATTTTCTGTCTTTACACAGGGAATTCCCGATGAAAATCTATGGTGGATGCTGCGGAACCGATCATACCCATATTGAACAAATCGCTTTACAGATGACACATCTATAGTATATTAATAGAGCATCGCCCACGCCGACAAAAAGTTTTGTTTTCCCAAATGCACATAAACCAGTTTTTTAACCAAATCTTTCCCCTTTCCTTACATCGCGACTCTTGTTCGCGCAAACACACGATAGACAGGACTTTATTCTCCCGTATAGAATACCAACATGATCGAAATTATGTCCACAGGTATAGTAACTAAGGTGGAGGGCTTTATGTCTAAGGAACCGATGACAATCGAGGATGCGACGCGTGTCTGCCGCGAAACAGGCCTGTCCGGCTGGGAGCTTGTCGCCTTCGCCCAGCGATTGGTAGCAAAGCGCATGGCCTACTCGTATTTCAACTCGTACGATATGCCGGAGGCCGCCTTCGAAAAAGGTATGGGCTACTGCTGGCAGCAGGCTGGGGCGCTCAACCTTATCCTGACCGGTCTTGGCATTGACAGCCGCCTCGTACACGCCTTTCGTAACCGATTCCCGGATGTGGTACGCGATGGCGTGACGATCCACATCGGTGAGAGCGGCCACGTCTGGTGCCGCGTACGCATTGATGCGGAAGAGAAAGACGTCTGCCTCGGCAACCCGGACAATGAACCCGGCAAGCTGCATTTTGAACCCCTCAGCAAGGTGTATAACTTCCGCGGGCCAATCGTGCTGCTGAGCTACCTTGGCTCGGCCGCTGTCAATAGACGCAGGGGCAAGTGGTTTCTGGCAGAAAAAGCAAAGCAGGCGGCAGACTAACCAACACTGTCATCGCAGCCATTAATGGACAAACTGCAGAGCTGTCTATTCGCTGCTAAGCAGCCGTTGTCGGCAGCCTGATTGCTTAATGTGTATGTTATATAAATGTTGGTGTGTATAAATGGTATAAAGTTTGATGATAGCGTTTTTTGCGCGGGGCAGCGATATCAGGCTAAAAGCCCCTGCATGAACGCCCTCGCCTTTTCCTTCTGAGACTTGCTCATTTTACGGTACAGGCCGAGCATTTCGATCTCATCACTTGAAAATTCGCTGGGCAACATGGGTTTGCGTATATCGGACAAGCCCATGATATAGTCCATACAGGCATCGAAAAGCTGGGTCATTCTCATCAGGTTCTTCAGGCTGACATTGTGTTTTCCGGTCTCATAGGCGCTGATCGTTTCCTGAGTAACCTCCAGTTCGATGCTGAGCCTCACCTGTGTCATCCCCATTGCTTCCCGTAATTCCCGTATTCGATTTTCCATATAGTCCTCCTTCTGATAATCAGAATACAGCTTTTGCTTGTATTATTCAGTGTTTAGGATTATAATGCATACAAGTTTAAACTATATTATTCACATTTAATTCTTATATTATTTGTGGTTCGTATTTATAGCATAGCAAAGAGAGGCTGCACCCAAATGCACACACCAGCGAACTGCTTCAAGTGTCTTGAACCTCATGCTGCAAATCCTGACTGGATATCCGAATTTCGGGAGGCGCATATTCAACCCCGTGCGGAGGCATTGCAGAGCGAGCCGCCCTCACCGGAGGGATGTCTGAAGAACCTGTTCAGCGACCACCTGCTGGAACACCCGATCACGCTGTTGAACGCTATCATCAGCGAGTCCGAAAGGAAGTTTCCCTCCGGCCTCCTGACCTCACTGCAAAATTATGTTCCCTGGGTTTATGTTCATTCAATACATGTGGCCATCATCTCGCTGCTGCTTGCGATTCATATGGATTATTGCCCTTCAGCGCTGCACGACATCGGGTTGGGCGCTTTTCTGCACGATATCGGCAAATTGATGATTCCAAAAGCAATACTGGAGAAGGAAGGTCCGCTTAATCAACTTGAAACCATCGATATGCGGCAACACTGCATCCTTGGGATTGGCCTCATCAAGGACTCCGGCCTGCCGGAAGCCAGTACCACGGTGATCCTGCAGCATCACGAACGTATGGACGGAAGCGGCTATCCTTATGGGCTTGAGGGCACCCGCATCCATCGTAACTCAAAAATCGTTATGATAGCCGACGTATTTGATGCGTTGACCTCGCACAGACCCTACCGGTCAGCGTATGACAAGGATACGGCGTTAAAGATTTTGGGGGAGGAAGCGCACCTGTTCCCCGCGGACGTTTTCAGCACACTGAAGGCATCGCTGCAATAGCCGACCTCACTCGGCACAGCATCAATCGGAGCCGGAGCACTTTAAAATCTTAGCGTCGTATCCTTGCGGTATGCTGCGAGGGCCATCGCGGGACGTCTTCCTTAAACATGTTTGCATGTACTTCCTAATTATATCCGCGCATAAAAGTTCTTATCCCCCTCAGGCCGTACTTCTCCAAAGCCCGAAGCCACAGTAAAGGCTTGCTTCTCTTTTCTCCAACTTTTGTCATACAGCACACGCCTCCGTTCCCCCACTTCACTTCCCTCCTCATATTTGGTAATATGACAGTATATTATTGATTGGGAGATATCCGTATGCTGATTGATAAGAGCGGTCTTACAGGCACAGCTCTTGCCGGAAAAACAGTGATTCTGACGGGCGGAGGCGGTGGAATTGGTCTGGAGACCGCCCGTGCATTCGTCCGTCTGGGCGCAAACGTGATCATCGCTGAGATCGACGCAGTAAAAGGAAAAGCTGCCGAAGATCAGATCAACCGGGAGTTGGGTAGCAGCCACGCGGAGTTCTGCCAAACTGACCTGTCAAACGAGGCGCAGGTGGATGCGCTCGTCCGGTATACAAAAGAAAAGCATGGCTTCATCGATGTGATATTCAACAACGCCACCATCACCCCCATGGGCGCAGTGGACAGCGTTCCGGCTTCGGACTGGGACAAAAGCTACGCGGTAAACCTGCGCGCACCGCTGCTGCTCGCGCAAAAGCTGCTTCCCGATATGAAGCAGCGAGGCAGCGGCACGATTGTATTCGTATCTTCTTCGGGCGCAGCGCCATACATGGGGGCGTACGAGGTGTTTAAAACCGCGCAGGTGGAGCTAAGCAATACGCTGGCCGCTGAGCTTGAAGGCATGGGCGTCAGCGTTTTCACCATTGGCCCCGGCCTTGTGAAAACTGAGACCGCGATGACCGGCATCAGGAAGATCGCCGCGTTAATGGGCTTGTCCACCGACGAATTCTACAGGATGAATGAAGCGCATATGCTCAGCGCCGAGGAAGCTGGCACAGGGTTTGCAATTGCGGTGGTCTACGCCGAAAAATACAACGGTCAGGAGATATCCTCAATTCAGGTACTCCATGAAACCGGTATTTTGATCGAAGCCAATGCCCCGGCCGCCAAAGCCGCAGTGCAGGACGGTGGACGGCTGAAGCAACTCGTCGCGGAAGCGGCTGATACGTACGCCCAGCAGTACGACGGCTGGATGGGGCGAAACCTGTTCGAGCGCCAGTGGGTGCTGCGCGATTTCAAAAAGCACGTCGAGCAGTCGGCTGAACAGTTTAAAGCCGCGCTGCAGAACATACGCAGCCTTGCGGAGAACGGTGCTTTCGACGCTGTCACTGCCTTCAGGAATGAGTTTGAGAAGCTGAAAGCGTATTACCGGCACCAGTACGATCTGCTTCAGGGCTTCGAGAAAAACCCGGAGAAGCTAAAGGAGACTTCAGCCATCATTCTGGGCTGGGTGGATACGCTCGATAAAATATTGGAACAGCTGCAGGCATGACAAGAATACCCAAGGCAATCCGCCGGGTGGATAAAGGCATTGCCTGCCGCTGCCCCGTGACCCTTTCCGTTACCGCAAAAGACCTTGCCCGCGTCGCTGATGGATTCCGTCCTGCCCATAGCGCCTTCGCAATTATTTTCAACAGATAAAGGATTCCCGGTTTATTTGTTGAAATATATAACAATTCAACTATATTTGTTCATTTCAGAACCTTTGATTTTATTGAGGGAGGAAACTGTCATGAGCGAGACTAACGGAAGCGTCAAGAATGATACCCCGGGTGCTGTCTCAAGCGGCACCGGCACTCCGGCCACTGTTCAAACCGTCAGCAATCCCTTAACGATGATCAGCGTGTTTGCTTCTGTTGCAGAAGGCGCAGGCGCTGCCGTTTTGCCCTTCATCGATAAGAGCCTGCACGGCACCTTCATCTGGTTTCTCATCGGATTTCCGGTGTTACTGATCATCCTGTTCTTTGCCACGCTGAACTTCAACAACATCCGGCTGTACGCGCCGAACGATTACGACTCCGATGCGGCATTCATGGCGAGCAACGCCGTATCCGATGAGATGTCACAGAAGATGGTTGAGATGACGGAAGCCATGGAAGAAACGATTCGGCAACTGGAACAGCAAATACAAGAAATCCAGAGCCAGCAATCGGTCGGCAAGCAGACGCTGGTGCGGATGCAGGAGTCCCCCATACTCGGCAAAGCTGCCGCAGATATACCGGAGATTCTGGATCTCCATGAGTTTATAAGCACGCCGAAGCTGCAGGAGTCCAAAAACAGCATCACGGCCCTCAGCAAAAAGCTGGAGGAAACCAAACAAGCTGTTTCGCAATATGGCGAAGTTACCAGACAGATTCAAAAGCTCCACAACAACCCGCGCCAACTGGTGAACTATCTCGCCAAGGCTTCGGTAGGGAACGCCGGAAGGTCCTGACGGCAGCCAGACAAAACATCACCGGATGACGGTTTGCAAAAGGATTTCGCATCTGCCTGGCGAATATTAAAGCAGGAAAAAGAAGTATGTCTGCATTCAGCGAACATGCCTTGCTTGAAACAGGGCCAATACACGGCTCCATCTATGCCGCCAAAACGCATTCGGTCAACTTCTATGTGTGGAAAACCGGTTCCGGCGTGGTCTTGTTTGACACCGGATTTGACCGGGTTGCAGTCCGGCATGCGCTGCGGGTGATCGGCTTTGAGCCGTCCGCGGTCACGCACATATTCCTCACGCATTCCGACATTGACCACGTGGGCGGGCTGTCTCTGTTCCCGCAGGCGCAGGTATTCCTTTCTGCGGACGAGGAGCCGATGATCCTCCATCAACAGCCACGGATGGGACTCGTCCTTAACCCTCGCATCCGCCGCCCGTACCAACTGCTGCACGACGGTGATATCGTCGAGGCGGACGGAATCAGCATCCGGGCCATCGCTGCCTCCGGGCATACGCCCGGCTCCATGTGCTATCTGGCAAACGGCATCGCGTTGTTCTCTGGCGATGCTTTCATGCTGAGGAAAGGCGAAATGGATACCACGCCGCGGTACGGCATGGACATACCCCGGCAGCGCGAGTCGATCCGAATGCTGGCCTCCTTTAAAGGGGTCGAGCTGATCTTCACCGGGCATTGGGGGATGTCTCAAAGCTTCACAGATGCTTTTGACAAAGTTCAGGCGCAGAAGGTATTATGAAAAAGGTTCGGGTTAAAATTTGGGGCAGTCCGCTGCGCTGCCCGGTATGCCAGCAGGACATATTCCATTTCAGGAAGGTGACCGTCTCCGACCGCGCCCAGCCGGGCAGTCAGGAGCTTGGCTATCTCTTTGAATGCGAGCGCTGCGGTTATGGCTCGCTGTTCAGCGGCAGCCATGTAACGGAATATGAAGCTTCGCAGGCCCGCATAAACCCGGTTTTAAGGCAGACGGCACATACTGCAGAAGGAGAACGACAATGAAAAGATCCGAGATCAACGCGGCCATCCGCCGCATGGAAAAACTGATTGACCAGCACCGGTTTGCGCTCCCGCCTTTTTGCGGATGGACGCCGCAGGACTGGCAGGCTAAAGGCCGCGAATACGACGAGATCCGGGACAACATGCTCGGCTGGGACGTCACCGATTACGGCGAGGGCCGCTTTGCCGAGTTGGGCTTCTCCCTCATCACCCTGCGCAACGGCAACGTAAAATCTCTCAAATACACCAAGACCTACGCGGAGAAGCTGCTGATGCTCGAAGAGGGCCAGTATGCGCCGATGCATTTTCACTGGAGTAAGATGGAGGACATCATCAACCGGGGCGGCGGCAATGTGCTGATCCGCGTATACAACTCCACTCAGGACGGACAGTTTGCGTTGACCGACGTAACGGTCAACACCGATGGCCGCGAATACACCGTTCCGGCAGGTACGCAGGTGCGGCTGACGCCCGGCGAAAGCATCACCATCTACCCCTACATGTATCATGACTTCTCGCTGGAGCCGGGAAGCGGCGCGGTGCTGCTGGGCGAGGTGTCCATGTGCAACGACGACAACACGGACAACCGGTTCTATGAAGAGCTGGGCCGGTTCCCCTCAGTGGAAGAGGATGAACCGCCCTACCGGCTGCTTTGCAACGAATACCCCGCGACGAAATAGGGCGCTGATGCATATTGACGAGATTAAGCGGAAGGTGCGCAAGCTCAAGCGCTTCGAGGAGCAGATCCGGTTTGGCAACAGCCCGGTACAGGGCAGCCTTGTCTGGACCCGGTTTTTCGACCTGCGCGACAGTTGCCCCGCCCGGGCAAAATACTCGCTGAAAGACCTGTCCCTGATGGATCAGGAAGAATACAAGCGCGTGGTCAGCGAGTATATGGCGTTCGTCTATTACGAGCTGTATCAGGCGAAAGGCTTTATCTATTCAAGCGGACATTACGATCCGGAGGCATTGCAGAAGCTGGGCCTGCCCGCTTTCGCCACAGAGCAGGACATCAAGCGGCGTTTTCGAGAGCTGGCCAAGCAATATCATCCCGACATGGGTGGCGATGCGACAATGTTCATCGAGCTGATGGACCAGTACAAAAAGTTGACCGGTGCCAGCTGACACCCGAAACAGAAGAACATTTCAATCACAGGGCGGTGTTTAAAGCGCGCCCTGTTTTGTTTCCTTCACATTACTCTCCAAGTGTTAGGGTGACCCATATCAGTACATTCCGCTGAAGTCGGGCTTTAGACTCCGCTGCTTGAGCGTTTCCGCAAACAACTCTTTTCGCACGCGCATCTCTGCGGCAGCAAGTGCTTCGCTGACGGTACCCAACTGATAGCACTCTTTAATTTCTCCGATGTACCGCGACACCGAGGCTGCGTCATAGGCGTTGAAATGCTGCAGCGATATCGCGCCAGAGGCCGCATGCTTCAATATATACCCGGCAACGCGCGCGCCTGCGTTGCTGTGGTTGCGGCGGTATACGCCCGTAAAAGTATCGCAGCTCCAGTAGATCAGTGAATATCCCAAAGCGGAGAACAGCCGCCGCACCCGCGCATCCGTAGTGCCGCCCGGAGCGCGGGCGATTTTGGGGATACGGTAGCCGATACCCAGCACGGTCATGGCCGTCTGGTTCCATTCGTTTAGGTCGGCCACGATCTGCGCGTTGGAACGGCGGGTCAGCGGACGGTGGTTCATGGTGTGGTAAGCAATCTCATGGCCGTCCTCCACCGCCTGCCGCCAAAGCTCCGGGTACAGCTTCAGGCATGTGCCGATGATGAAAAACGTGCAGTGCACGTCATGCTCGCGCAGGCAGCCGAGGATGGTTTCGATTGATGAGCGGCTGTAGCCATCGTCAAACGTCAGGCACATCATGTCGGAATCCGGCAGGCTTTTGATCTGTGCGGGCGCAGGTGCTCCGGCGGGGATCTCGGGCATTGACATCGCCTTAAAAGCGGCCATCTGCACGGACGTGTTGCCGGCCTTTATGGATGTCGCCTGCGCATCATCCGTTCCATCCGTGCCGCATGCTTCCGAATCGGGCATGGCCTGCGATCCGCTTACCGCCACAGATGCGCCGTCCGCCTCCCCCGCTGTTTCAGCCGGGACTGCGACCGTATCTCCTGCATCCGCAACGCCATTGGCTTCGCTTTCCGGAAGCCCTTCGACCACGGCCACTGCGCGCGCCGGCTCGACAGCATCGGCTGCCGGAGGCTTCGCGCAAATTGCCCATACCAGCATCAACAGCATGAGCAGCATTGATGCTGCCCGTTTCATCCCCGCCATCACCGCATCCTCCCCACCGGTCCTGTCCCAAGGCCCTGATCGTATATATGTGCAGGACAGTGAAAATATGCGGCGAACCCTCTTTTCGCACAAATATGTTGTTGGTTCATATTGTTTTTCAATAATTTTTTTATGTTTAAAGGAATTTTTCTATCGCATATCGAATATACTGGATTGAGATCCCATGAAAGGATACTCCATGCTTTACGACATCGCCATTATTGGTCTCGGGCCCGCAGGCGCAAGCCTTGCGCGGTTGCTGGACTCCAAGCGCTACCGAGTGGTCGCGTTCGACCGCCGGGATGCGCGCTTTCCGGAGCGCTGCGCCAAACCGTGCGGCGGACTGCTTTCCCCCGACGCGCTGCGCGCACTTGCGCGTTTTAACCTCGCCATACCGGAAGGCGTGATTGCCTCGCCGCAGATCTTCTCCGTCAAGACCATTGACCTCGACCGCCATCTGACACGCCATTACCCGCGCTTTTATCTCAACGTTGACCGGCAGCGATTCGACCTGTGGCTGATGTCGCTCATACCGGACAGCGTGACGATATGCCCCGGTACCACAGTCACATCGGTAAACAAGGACGGAGACCGCTATGCCATCGGCTGCCGCACGCAGGGCCACGAGGACACCGTGTACGCCCGGTTCGTGGTCGGCGCGGACGGTGCGCGTTCTGTTGCGGGGCAGTTTCTGTACGGGTCAAGGCCGGAAAGCCTGTTGCTTGCGCTGCAGGAGTGGTCGTCGCATGATGGACAGAAGCCCTTCTTTTCCTGTATCTTCGACCAAAGCAACCCCGGCAGCTATTCATGGTCGCTCTGCAAGAGCGGTTTTTTTCTGTTCGGCGGCGCGTATCCGGCAAAAGACGCCCGACGCATCTTTGAAGCCCAGAAGCAGCGGCTTGCTGATTACGGCATCAACCCTTCCGATCCCGTACACCGGGAAGCCTGCTTTGTACGCCGTCTACATCGTCCGCAAGATATACGGCTGGGCCGCGGAGGTGTGCTGCTCATTGGTGAAGCGGCAGGGGTCGTCAGCCCGAGCTCCTTCGAGGGTATCAGCGGCGCGCTGACGAGTGCCTATCTTCTGAGCCGTGTATTCAACTCTGGCAATGCCCGAGTGCTGCCGCGTTACCGAGCCAAAGCGCGCGGTCTGCGTATGAAATACGCACTGAAAATCATAAAAGCAAATATCTTATGCAATCCTCTCCTGCGCTTCTTCATCATGAAAAGCGGGGTTCGCAGCGTCCGGCTTGCGGAGCAGCGCTGAATTTTTTTTGCATACTTTTCCTTCTTATACATGAAAAAACGTTAACAAAATGTTTGACGAAGCCTCAGGTGTTTATCTATGTTACAAATAAAACCCAAAAAACGGAGTGATCAATGCTTTGGCAGACTTCATCAATATACTGATCAATACGACATCGATCGCGCTCCTTATTTTTGTGGTCGTTTATGCATTGAAGCAGCACAGGCAAGAAGCCGCGCCGCAATTGGCGGTTACCGCCCTGTTTCTGTGTATCTGGGCCATAGGAAGCTTCGGAGAGCTCGTTTCGATTGTTGAAGCGCACATGTTATTTTGGCGCAACTTTTCACAGATCGGCGTCTTTTATGGACCGGTGGCTAGCCTGCTGTTTGCCATGGCCTATTCGGGTACGCCGGTAAAAACCCGCAGACTTCTTGGCTTATTTGCGTACAGCTTCCAGTCGATCGGTGTTGCGCTCGTATTTACCGACCAATGGCTGCACCTGATGCGCATCAGCGTAAGCTATGTCGATATCGGCAGCTTCCGCGTAACGGCTGTGCAAAGCACAATGCTTGCGCAACTGCTGATTTCCGTGAACTTTGTATTCTTAGGCGCCGCTTTTCTTTTGCTGGTCATCTATGCCGTGCGGACCAATAACAGCATGCGCAAACAGGTAATACTGACCGCGGCCGGCGCAGGCACCGTATTCATTTTCGGGGTAGTCAAGGTGGCGTCCGGGGAAAGCTTTCTGCCCGGCATCCCCATCTCCGGTATATTCGGCATCGTATCCCTTGCCATGCTGCTTGGCATCGTCCGATACAGTTTTTTAAAGGTGATGCCCATCGCGCGCGACGAAGTGATGAACATCATCGATGAAGGCATCGTTGTTGCCTCGCCCAAGGGAGAAATTCTGGACGTAAACGAAGCAGCGTATCAGTTCTTTTCGCGCGGCCTGCCGGAGCCTGTTCCGCATGGCGAAAAAGGGCTTGCGATCATCGGCGAACTGCTGCAGCGCAGATTCCCCGAATGGTATCAGGTGCTGATCTCGTGCCGTGCGGCAAAAACCGACATCACTCAGAAGGCGGACGGCAAGATATATCACTATCAGGCCAACTCCGCGCCAATCGGCAGCATCATGCGCCGCTCGCTGGGCACCATCTCCGTGATGCGGGATGTGACGGAGCAGAAAAATCAGAACGACCTGCTGCGGGAACGCGCCGAGCACGACGGGCTGCTTGGCATCCTCAATCGCCAGGCCTTCTTCGAGCGTGCCGAGTTGGAGCTGCAGGTGTCCGAGGGCGTAAACAGCCTCGCATTCTTCGACGTGGACAACTTCAAGAGCGTGAACGACAACTTTGGTCACATCGCGGGAGACCACGCCCTGCGCAAGGTCTGCGCGCGCGTCCGGCAGATCATCGGAGAGGATGCGCTGTTTGGCCGCACAGGCGGTGAGGAGTTCGCCATATTGTTCCGCGGGCTGAACTCTGAGGACGTTCGTGCCGTTGCAGAACGCATCCGGGCCGGTGTCGAACAGGAACGCGTCCACCATCAGGGCCAGACATTTGTAGTCACCATCAGCATCGGTATCGCCGCGGGCAAGTGCCTCACCATGCAGCAGCTCTATCAGCGCGCAGACCGCATGCTGTATCACGCCAAGGCATCGGGCAAAAACTGCTGCGTGCTATAGTCTCCCCCCGTTATACTACAGCCACAAAAGAACCTGCACCTCATACCTGCAGGCTTTATTTTTTATCTCCCAAAGGATGACAGCCTGTTCGAAGCGAATATATTCCATATACTGAGCAAAGGAACGGATGCACATGAAGCCAAGATTTGAATGCCGCCCGGAGTTCTGCGTATGCGGCTGCGCTGCAAAAACCACGCTTTCCGGCAACGACGCGGACATCGCCGCGCTTTACCACGATTTCTTTCGCGCAGGAAGGGATCAAGAGTTGAAGAAGCTGCCAGGCTGCCAGAGCGGATATTATGGACTGGAGTGGTACACGGATGGGCACAAAAGCTTCTTCTATCTGCTCGGAAAAGCGGTGGACGCGTCGGCCCCGGTTCCGCCCGGCATGATGATGAAGTGCGTCCCTGCCGCACAATACGCTGTCGTTTCCCTTCCCGCAAAGTCCAATCTGACAGACGCATGGACGCAGTTCTTCTACACCGTCATCCCCGAGTCCGGCTACGCGCCGGACGAAGCGCATGGCTGTTATTTCGAATACTACCCACAAGACATCCACGGGGCGTGTGAACTCTGGACACCGGTTATCCCGCGGAAGGAGGCGCTATGATTACGCTCGTTGCGCCTGCCGTGGCTTACAAACAGGCTTATCTTGAGATGCTCGAATATTGGAAAGCTTCCGGCGAGCCTCTGGAGCCGTGGGTGCTGCGCGAGGATGCCACGGATTTTGATACGCTGGTTCAGCGCCTTTCCGACCTCGCCTGTCCGGGCTGCGTCAGCGGCCTTGTGCCCAGCTCCACGTACTGGATTTATGAAAGCGACAGCGGCAGGATCGTAGGCGCGGTCAACATCCGCCATTGGCTCAACGAGGAGCTGCTGCGTGTATGGGGCCACATCGGCTATGGCATCCGTCCGGATGAACGCGGCAACGGATACGCCACACGCGCGCTGGCGCTGGCACTGGACAAGTGTCGTGCGATGCGCATGGACCGCGTGCTGCTCGGCTGCTGGAAGGACAACGCAGTCTCCGCCCGCGTCATTCAAAAAAATGGCGGCGTGCTGGAAAACGAGATCGCAGAATGTGGCAGGATCGTTCAACGGTACTGGATCGCACTTTGATAACATTACACTATCTATACCGCTCGATATCCAGATATTAATCCGCTCGCCGCAAAGCGCCCAATAGTCAATCAGCGGGATTAAAAGATGCAGTGTTTTTAATCCCGGAACTGTATTATAATAGACGCATTAAGCAAAGGGGCGGCTTCATGCGCGAACTCATCGACACCCTGATCAACATCTCCCTGCCGATCATGATTCTGATCGCGGCAGGCTATGGATTTCAGAAGATATTCAAAACCGACGTCAGAACCTTTATCAAGCTTCAAATGTACTTGCTGGTGCCGGTCATGGTGTTCATCCGCATGCTGGAGGCAGAGTTGACGTCCGGTCTCGTACTCACCACGGCGGCATTCTCCCTCATGCTGATGGTGGCACTTTATATCGTAAGCCGCATCTACAGCGCCGCCATGCGGTTTCCCCGGTCCATGCGCAACGCTACGACCAACCTGATGATGCTCATCAACTCGGGCAATTACGGTTTTCCGCTGATCGACCTCGAATTTCCGGGCAGCCCGGTAGCCGCCGCATCGCAGCTGCTCATCGTGCTCTCCCAAAACATCGTGTCGTCCACAGTCAGCATCTATCAAGCCAGCGCGGGGCACGCTTCGCGCAAGCAGGCACTGCTGAGCATCGTTAAAATGCCCGTGCTGTACGCCATGGTATTGGGGTTCATCGTACGCCTGATTGCCGTACCGGTACCGCCGCTTATCCGTATCCCGCTCGAATACATTAACCAGACATTTGTCGGTATCGCGCTGATCGCCTTGGGAGTGCAGCTCGCGGATGTTAAGCTGACTAATGGACTCAGCCGCGTAATGATCACCAGCATCGTCAAGATCCTCATCACTCCGGCAATCGCCTTTGGTATCGTGCTGATCCTGGGCCTCGACGGGCTGCTGGCGCAGGCGCTCATCATCGGCATCTCCACCCCCACTGCGCTCACCGCGGCCATGATCGCATACGAGTTTAATAACGAGCCTGCCTATACCTCACAGGTCGTGGTCGTCACCACCGTGCTCTGCACGTTTTCGCTGCCCGCAGTCATCTGGTTTGTGCAACAGTATTTCCCCATATGAGAGGCAACGTATGTTAACGCAAGCCCTGCGTGAAGCCAAACAAACCGAAACGCCCTTGAAGGCCGCAGTTTTCCGGGACGAGACCGCTGCTGAGATGGACATTTCCAAAACGGATTTTGATTCTGTGCAGTTTACCGGATGCCGGTTCGAGTCCTGCGACTTCTCGGGCGCCAACTTCTACACCGTTCTGTTCGAGAACTGTGATTTTTCCAACTGCAATTTTTCCGGCAGCTACTGGAAGAGCGGGCTCATCCGCTCCTGCAAAGGCGCGGGAAGCAGCTTCGGGCAGGCCTATTTTAAGGAGACCCGCATGGAGGGCAGCAGCCTGCCGTATGCCAACTTTGTAAATACCACATGGGTTGGCTGCGCCTTGACCGACTGTAATTTTCGGGAAGCCTTTTGGTCTGAGGTGAAGCCGGGCAAGCTGAAACTCAGCCACATAGATTTCACCCGCGCGGATTTCTATAAAACTCCGCTTAAGGGCATCGACCTGTCCGACTGTACCATCGAAGGCATCCTGTTCTCCGAAACGTACGCCGAGCTGCGCGGAGTAAAGATGAATATGTTTCAGGCTGCCTGCATCGCGCAGATACTGGGAATCGAAATTAAGTAGCCTTCGGAGATCCGAGCCCTGATACCCTTTTTTTCTTTTTTGAATTCCATATTTTCAGGTTTCATTTACTTAATATGGGTTATATATAGCGTGTATTTTCTTTATTTCTGCATTTTGATTTTTAACAAAAGGGGTACAGCATGTGTTTTCATTCCCGCAATAAGCGCCGCAAAGGAAAGATATCTGAACATATCATGTTTGAAGCCATCATGCAGCACTCGATGGATTCCATTTATTTTAAGGATCTGAACTCACGGTTCATTTACAATAATAAATACAGGGCTGAAAAGCACGGCATTGAGAAGTCCGCGATGATCGGCAAAACCGATTTCGACCTGTTTTATCAGCGCAACGCGGAAGAAAGCCTTGATATAGAGCAGGAGATTGCTAAAACAGGACGTCCGGTAATCGGCAAAATCGAAAAGCTCTCCCATCTCAACGGCAAGACGACATGGTCATCCGCCTCCAAATACCCGCTTTACAACCGGCGGGGCCGCGTCATCGGCACATGGGGCATCAGCCGGGACATTACGGAATACGAAATGGCCAAGGAAGCGCTGCGCCTGAGCGAGGCCAAGCACAAGGCCATGATCGCCAACATCACAGACGTCATCGCCGTCATCAGCCGCAGCGGGCCGGTCACTTATATCAGCCCCAATATCAACACCCTGTTCGGCTGGACGCCCGAGGAGATTACGGGCAGCAGCCTGAGCAAGCTGATCATCCCGCTCGACCCCGAGGCCAATCTGGATGAGCTGATTACGCCGACACTCAGCAACAGCGTACGCCTGACGGAATGCCTGTGCCGCCGTAAGGACGGAACCCACCGCACAGTACGCCTGACCGCAGTGAACCTGACGGACAATCCGGATATCGGCGGCATCCTGATCAACTTCCACGATATCACCGAAAGCAAGCAGCGCGAGAACGAAATCCTGTACCTGAGCTACCACGACGCGCTGACGGGCCTGTATAACCGCGCCTTCTTTGACGAGGAGAAGAAGTGCCTCGACATGAGCTGCTACCTGCCGCTGTCGATTATCATGGGCGACGTCAACGACTTGAAGGTTGCAAACGACACCTTCGGCCACAACGAGGGTGACAAGCTGCTGGTTGCCATATCCCAAACCATCAAGACCGCGTGCCGTAAAAACGATATCGCCGCGCGCACCGGCGGAGACGAATTCTGCGTCCTGCTGCCGTGCACACCTGCCGCGGCGGCACAGGCCATTTGCGAGCGCATTCAAAAGGCGTGCAGGGAGTACGACGGTACGCCATGGGGCAGGCTCGCCGTACAGCCAGGCATCGCGCTCGGCTGCGCCACCAAAACGAGTATGGACCAACCGATCGACCGAATTCAGAAGAAAGCGGAGGACGGTATGTATCAGAGCAAGATCCTCGCCCGCAACAGCGCACACGGCGCTATGATCTCCTCCATCAAAACGGCCATGAGCGATAAAAGCCAGGAAACCGCTGACCATTCGGACCGGATGCTCGCGTTTTCACGGGCACTCGGCCGGGAGCTTTGTTTCAGCGAACAGCAGCTTACGGACCTCGACCTTTTGTCCATGCTGCACGATATCGGCAAGATCTGCATCCGCAGCGATATCCTCTCCAAGCCCGGCGTGCTGAGCGACGAGGACTGGGAGGAGATACGGCGGCATCCCGAGGAAGGCTGCCGGATTGCCCAAGCGGCACTGGAGCTTACGCGCGTGGCGGAGTATATCCGCTGCCACCACGAGCGCTGGGATGGCACAGGCTATCCCGCTGGCCTTTCCGGAGAGGAAATCCCGCTGCATTCGCGCATCATCGCGGTAGTGGACGCCTACGACGCCATGACTCACAACCGCCCTTACCGCAAGGCTCTCGCTCCCGAGGTAGCGGTCCACGAGCTCGTATCCAACGCGGGAACCCAGTTTGATCCCGTCATCGCGCGGGTATTTGTGGAAAAGGTACTCGGCAAGCCGTGGCAAGAGTACGTACAATAACCGGCAAATACAAAAAGACGCCCTAGAGGCGTCACAGGTTGCTGACAAAGGTATTTCTTGGAGGCTCCACCTCCAAACCACCGCTTAAGGGATGCATCCCTTATGAATCCCATTAGGGAAATGCCTTTAAGAAAGGCATTTCCCATGAGTCTTTTCCTTCTTTTCTTCAAGAAAAGAAGCGGGAGCGCGAGGGCAGCGCCCTCGTAAAGAGGTTTGTCATTAATCTGAGACGCCCTGGAGGCGTCCTTTTTTGTGTCGTTCCCGCCGCGCCTTACTGCGGCACCGTGTACATGCCATGCGCGGCCATGTAGTTGAATATCCGCTGGCCGTGCTCCTGCTCTTCCTTCTGGATGTGGTTCAAAATCTGGCGCACATTCGCGTCGCGGAATTCGAATATCGCCGTGTTGTACGTGGAAGATACATGCTTCTCGGTGGAGAGCTGGTCCTCGCACAGCGTCGAGTCTCCCTGGCTCCCCAGCGCCGCGGGCATGCCTGCTCCCTGCGGCTGCGCCTGTTGCTGCTGCCCCTGTTGCTGGCCTCCGCCCATGGCGGGAAGCTGCCCCGCAAGCAGTTGGTTGATGCTGTCCAAATGAGTCTGCTCCTGCTGCGCAAGCTGAGTCATGAGCTGCTTTAATTCCGGATCCTGCGCCTGATTGGCATAGCTGTTGTACTTTTTGATGCACAGCTCCTCGGCCTTTTTGGCATCCTGCAGCAGTGACGTTTCCTTCTGGTTAAAACTGATCATATCGTTACCTCCCCTGTTTTCCCTATCTTTTGCAGGGAGGATCAAATTATGCGGCTACGATACCTCTTTTCGCTGCTTTTTCATAGTTTAGACAGTCCCGGCACCAAATCTGTTAAATTACCGTGTCACCGTTTTTTCTTCCTGCCGCAAGCGTCCGGGCAGCCTCAAACGCTGCCTTCCTCTTATAATCATTGTTCCAGCGGTTCACCCCGATGAGGTCGTATACGACAGCACCGGTATGAATACAAAAGTTCTCCAGCTCCGCGAGGCATTTGACAATGCCATTCCCCGTACCGCCCGCTGAAACCGCCAGCAATACCTGCTTGCCCGAAAGCCTTCCGGCGTCTCCAAAGTTACAGCGGCGGAAGCGGTCCATGAAGCTTTTTAACGCTTCCGATACCTCCCACCAATATACCGGGGTGACGATTGCGACAGCATCCGCTTGTGCGATTTTTTCGCTGACGTCGTCAAAACCGTCGCCGCCATAGATACAGGTATGATTCTCCCGGCACGATCCCCAACCGTCGCCGCAGACCACGCACCTTAAGATATCCGTATCACACAGCCGGACAGTTTCCACCTTCGCGCCGCCCGCCTGCGCGCCTTCATCAACCGCCTGGACGAGCGATTGGCAAAGGCCATCCTTCTTTGGAGTTCCTGATAATAAAAGGATTTTCATTTCAATCTCCCCTTCATCTGGTTTTATTTTTTGTAAATACTTATGATAGAATACAGATATCAAATCAGCAGCCTCAGAAGATAGTCATAGGAGTGCTTAGAATTCTCCCTGGAAAAGTAACGGCGCAGTCCCGGGACCAGCTTGAAATGCGGTTGACAGTTTTCAGAATAACTCGTATGCCAGATAATATGGTTCATCATAGCAGAACAGCGCGAAAGATGCAAATGATGGGATGGGCGCCTATTTCTAATGGAGATTGCCTCCTCCCCATCCTCAATAATTCCCTATTGACAAACCGAAGTACTCCATGTAATATAGCTCTATCAGATAGAATTCTATCTCATAGTGCACTGCGCTATGGAATACTGTCTGAAAGAGTAATCAGCGAAAGGTGAGTGTATGATCAGCAGCGACATTATACGGGGGCATCTGGACGCCATCATCCTGCGACTGATACTGGAGAAGGACCGCTACGGCTACGAGATCAGCAAGGAGATCAGCCGCCGCACGCAGGACCGGTTCGCCATCAAGGAGGCCACGCTTTACGCGGTGTTCCAGCGGCTCGAGAAAAAAGAGCTCATCAGCTCGTACGAGGGCGATGTGTCTCTCGGCGGGCGGCGACGGTACTACAGCATCACGCAGCTTGGGCGCGCGTACTTCCACGAGGAAGTGGAGGACTGGCGCAAAGCAAAAGAAATCATTGATATTTTTATGGAGTTGGAGGAGCGAAAATGAAGACCATTCAGGAGCATGTGGACGCGCTGTTCCGGGAGATACCCGACAGCGAGCGCAAGGAAGCGCTTAAAAAGGAAATTGTCGCAAACCTGCAGGAGAAGGTGGCAGACCTGATGGCGCAGGGCAAGGCCGAGGAGGACGCGATCAACCGCGCGATCGTGGAGTTTGGGGACATCAGCGACATCCGCGACGAGCTGCGCACCCAGCAGCAGCTGCCAATGAACCGCAGCAGCGCGGGCTTTCACTTAGGGTTCTCCATCGTAGGCAGCCTGCTCATCATCGGGCTGATGCTGTTCATCAACCTGTACATCACGCCCGGCTTTCTGTGGTGCGTATTCCCGATATTCGGCGTGATCTGGTGGCCGCTGGCTGCGTTTTTCCGCTGGCTGCGCTTAAGAAAATAACGCCCTGTCTGCGGTCCCTGGCATAAAGCCTCGGGCCGTGTTTATTCCGAATCGAGGTGGAACAATGAAAAGCTATGCTACTCCCTTTGCGGTTGCGGGGGCCGTGCTGATTGCAGCCCTGCTGGTCGCGACCAATCTCATCACCACGCCGGGCGTGCTGTGGTGCATTTCGCCTGCCCTGCTGCTGATGCTGTGGCCTGCGGGCGTGTACCTGTGCCAGAAGAAACGGTACACCGCATTTGCCGTCATCGGCAGCGTGATCCTCACCATGTCGCTCGCGGCGCTGAACTGGGCCGTCTCACCGCACGTATGGTGGTTCTTCTATGCCGTACCGCTCTTCCTGTGCTGGCCTGCGGGGATGCTGCTTAAAGGCAACATGCTCAAAATGGTCTATGCGCTGCTGATCGCGGCGTTCATCGCGGTGTACTGTCTGGCGCTCAACCTCTGGCTCACGCCACGCTACTTCTGGGCGATCCACGTCATCTTCGCGCTGCTGTGGTGGCCGTTGAGCCTGTATTACTCCGGACGCAAGGCCTTCCGGTCGTTCTCCGTGGCGGGCAGCCTGCTCATCATCGCGTACCTGATCGCGTGCAACCTGCTGACCACGCCGTACCCGTGGGCGCTGTACGCGTGTTTCCCGGTCATCTGGTGGCCCCTGGCGATGTTCTCTGGCAAGAAGTTCGGCAGAGTGGGGTTCGCGGTGCTGGGCTACCTCGCCGCGATCGTGTGGTATGGTGCGCTGAACCTGTGGCTGGCGCCCGGCACGCCGTGGATCATCTTCATCGTGTTCGCGCTGCTCTGGTGGCCCGTATCGGCGATCTTCTACGGTAAGCACCGCCCGGACCTCTACGCCGTGGTGATGAGCCTCATTACCATCGCGTTCTTCTTCGTCATCAACGCCGTCTACTCGCCCAACGTGTTGTGGGCGTTCTACCCGGCTTTCGCGCTGCTGTGGTGGCCGGTGCCGCTGCTGTTTGCTCGGAAAAAGGCATGGCGCGGCTTCTCCGTCGTTGCCAGCCTGATGATCATCGGCATCTTAGCCGCGATCAATGTGCTGACCTCGACCGCCTTCCTGTGGTTCATCATCCCCAGCCTCGGCATCCTTTGGTGGCCGCTCGCGACGGGCTTCAGCGGTAAGCACAAGCCCTTCGGCTTTGCGGTGGCAGGCGCGGCGCTGCTCATCGTCACGCTGGCAACGATCAATCTGCTGACCTCGACCGCCTTCCTGTGGTTCATCTTCCCCAGCCTCGGCATCCTTTGGTGGCCGCTCGCGACGGGCTTCAGCGGTAAGCACAAGCCCTTCGGTTTTGCAATTGCGGGCGCGGCGCTGCTCATCGTCACGCTGGCGACGATCAACGTGCTGACCTCGACTGCCTTCCTGTGGTTCATCATCCCCAGCCTCGGTATCCTCTGGTGGCCGCTTGCGGCAGGCTTTATCGGTAAAGGCAAGCCCTTCGGCTTTGCGGTGGCAGGCGCGGCACTGCTCATCGGCACGCTGCTGGCCATCAACCTGCTCACATCGACAGTCTTCATGTGGTCGGTCATCCCCAGCATGGGTATCCTCTGGTGGCCGCTCGCGATGGCCTTCAAAGGCAAAAACAAGCCTTTCGGCCTCGCGGTTGCAGGCGCAGCGCTGCTCATCGGTACGCTGGCCGCAATCAACCTGATGACCGCTCCCGGCTTCCTGTGGTTTATCTTCCCCAGCCTCGGCATCCTCTGGTGGCCCGTGACAGCCTTCTTCGGCAAACGCAAAAAACCGCTCGCGTTCTCGGTGGCGGGCAGCCTGCTGGTCATCGCGACAGTGGTCAGCATCAACCTCATCACCTCGCCCGGCTTCCTGTGGTGCGCTTTCCCAATCTTCGGCATCCTCTGGTGGCCGGCCGGCGTACTCTTCCACAGCGCGCACCGGCGCAGGCTGGCGGGATAAGGTAACGAATGCGGGCGGAGCAATGGCTCCACCCGTTTTTTATGTTTTGCAATATCTGCCGTATGCCTGTAGTAGGGTGGACTACTGGTCGTCCGTGTTAACACGTCACAAAACACGCAGGGGCGGAACCACCCAACCCGTCTGCGTCCGCTTCCGCACGCTTTTTGCGTGTTGGATTTTTAAGGGCCGAGAAGATTATAGGCGCTTTTGCATTATAGTGGAAAATATCATTTTTATGTAGTATAATATATATGCTTCTTATTGCGAATTGCAATTAAAATATCAAATATTCTTACAACGCAAGGTGAATATGGAAACAAATAATAACATTTTGAATACTGCTTATACAGAATACTTTGATTTGTTAGATGGATACTTTAGAGGAATATATCAGCCTGGAATTGATAAGGATATTCAAGCAAATTATATTATTCGAATGGAAAAGGCCGCCAAGGTTATTTTATTAAGTATAGATGATATAGCTGATGATATAGCTAAGTTCTGGAATAAATATGCGGGGCCTGTATTATCCTATATAAGAGAAAAGGATATTTTCAAAGCTTTGTACTGCGGCCAAATTTCTCCCTTGGAAGGACAGCAATTTGTAAAAAGGACTGCAATGTACGTTGACTCAATATTAATTGAAGACCCAATATCTGCACTTGTTCGAATAAAGAATTTATCTACAGATAATGCATATTTATTAAGAATGATTCAACATGCTTTTAACTTGATGGATATGAAAGAATTATTCTTTGATATAGGAGGGTCTCCAATCTTAACCATATACCCTTCTTTTCATGATGATGATAATAATCAAAAGTTAAAAGAATATGTTCATAATTATGGTTTGCTTTATTTTTCTGAGCTTTTAGATAACAATTTTAATGATATCGATTCTTTTTTAGATTATTTTAAATCCTTTAACAATCCAGATAAGCTTACTAAGGTCATTAAGCAGCCTGAGATGTTACCAAAGAATGAGAATCAAAGTATATACGATTTTGTTAATGAAGTATATAAATCAATAGTTGAAAGTAGACGGGACTCTTCGGGTGTAACCATTGGTACAGCTTTAGCGCATAAAATATTAGGTCAGTTAACAGGAATTGGGACTTACTTATTTCAATCAAGTATTCTCAATTCACAACTTGCATTCGACTCTGAATATTACTGGAAAATTTATAAGTGGAATATAAACCATCAAAATAAAGACATCAATATTGATGACTTAGTTTTAAATTCTCTTAACCTAGAGAATTTTAGCTGGTTAGGTAATATTCCAATTGATAAACTTATTTTATTAAAAAAAGAAGGCGAGTTATCAAAAGTACGTAATGTTTTAAGAAAAAATATATATTCATGTACAAGTTCTAAAGGTGACATAACAGAAATTTCATCTAAAGCGTTATATAATATTGAGGAAGCATTAAAAGAACATAACAGTCAAGTTAAAGAAATAGAAAAAGCATTAAGGAAGAAATTTATTATTGATGGTCCTATAATAATATTAGGAATTGTTTCAGCGATTTTTTCCGGTCCATTATCGCTTGTCCCAACTTTAGGACTAGCTTCTACAATATATGGAGGATGTGACTTAACAAAAAGTATTATTACATCTTTTGAAATGAAAAAGCACATGAAAACAGGGGTATTTGGTATGTTATTTAATGCAAAGAAATAGGGTGAATTATGGATACATTTGATGCAAATGAATTTAAATTAAGTCTTATTGCATATTTAAATTATGTAGACCGAAAGTTAAAGAAGGATAATTCTTTTGACCCTCATCCATTAATTAAGGCCATTAATTGCGCATTTAATAATAGCATCAATTTAAAGATTGGGGAAACAGTAATAGGTGTTTCCGGTGATGCAAATAACTATCCTGATGATTCACCAAAAGAACTATATTCTATCGTAATACGAAAAGAAGATATGGGGTTTACATTATTAAGCGTATACGATATTACAGTAGCAAAAGAAATTCCTCTTATGCTTGCCATTAATTTAATCATTATTTCAATGAAGATGGACAAATTTGATGGTGAATATATACCTGTAGATAATGCAATAACTATTATAAATGAGACTCTGGTGAATTATAACATTGTTCGCTTTAATAATTTAGAATGGAAAGAGGCAAGGGATAATTTTAAAAAAATACTACATGACGGTAAACTAAGTATATCCGATCAAGTTTACTCAGAAGAACTTCGTAGAGAATTTCTTAGCATAACTTATAATACTTCTTGGGAGGATTATCCTTCAAGAGTTCGGAATATGATTACTTCCACTTGGATAAATAGTAAAGCAGAGAATATACAGCCTAATAAAGAATTGATTTCTTTCTCTTCAATAGAAAATACAATGCCCAAGTATAAAATAATGGGATTTGTTCGCGAAATTCTTTATGGAAATACTTCAGAATATTTAGATGAAAAGCGCCCTGACTCTACAATTCAGAAGAATGAAAAAAAAGTTTTTTTTAACAGTAAAAAAGTTGGTCGAAATGATCCGTGTCCTTGTAAAAGCGGTAAAAAGTATAAAAAATGTTGTGGTCAAAACAAATAGCCCCTCCCCCGTCACTTAAACATGCCATACCGTATCCGGATGTAGTGGTATATCTCCTCCGGTATGTTAACGTTGCAGCAGGAGGAAAGCCCCTGAAAGCCGGGCGAGGAATTCACTTCGCAGATCTTGAAATGATCCTTGTCGAACAGCAGATCCACGCCCGCGATGTCGAGGCCCAATATCCGCGCGGCCTCGGTAGCCAGCCACTCGATCTCAGGCGTCACCTCGTACTCTTTCACCGTGCCGCCCGCCGAATAGTTCGCCTTAAAGCCCGTGTCGCATGCCTGCCGCTCCATGCAGCCCACCACGCGCCCGCCGATTACGAATACGCGTAGGTCCCGCCCGAAGCTGGACTGCACGAACTCCTGCAATATCAGGTTGAACTTGGGGTTGGTCAGCTCGATGAGCTGGATCAGGTCAATGAGGTGGCTCTTCTTCTCCGCGAGGAACACGCCCTTGCCCTGCGAGCCGGAGATGGCCTTGATAACCACCGGGAAGCCGAGCTGCTGTTCAATGAGCTCCGCGTCGATGGGGAATTTCATCAGCATCGTCTTGGGTACAGGCATGTTGCGTTCCGCGAGTATCTGGTGGGTGTAGAGTTTATCCTTCACCGTGTCCACGCTGGCCGACGAGTTGATGCACGGCACGCCGAGCTTCTCCAGATGGCGCAGGATGGACAGCGCGAAATAAGTGGTGCCAGCGCCCATGCGCGGAATCACAAAGTCGGGCAGCGAGTCGGGCACGCCGTCCACAAAGATACTCTTCTTATCCTCCCGTGTCACGATGAGGTCAAACTGCTCGGGCCGCAGCACTTTAAGCTCGATGGCCTGCTGCGCCGCCACCTCGATGAACCGCTGAATCTCAAAGCTCTCGGGCTTCAGGTTTTCTTCGGTGTCCTTGTAGATGATCCACCCTTTCATGCCGCCGCTCCGCAAAAGCGCCCGGACGTCGGTGCCCGGGGCCGTGTAGCGTAATATTACGCCACACGCATATGCAATATGCGTCGGTTCGTCGCCGGGTCGGTGTCTATTTTTGCGCCTTTTTGGGCGGCGTTGACACGCAACCCTGCCGCCCTTCCGAGTCCATTAAACCCCTCCCTCTTTACGGAAAGTCCGAGAATTCTTAATCAGGCAAGAGTTTACCTTGACGGCGAAAAATGGTATACTGCACAATGGTATCATAGTTTTAGGGAGGGCATCATGATCGAATTAAAAGAAGTATCCAAAACCTACGGCGGCAAGGTAAAGGCGCTGGACCGCGTCAGCCTGCGCGTGGACTCAGGCTGCATCTACGGCTTCCTTGGCCCCAACGGCGCGGGCAAGACTACAGCCATCAAGCTGATCACCGGCATCCTGCAGGCGGACGGCGGGCAGATCCTCGTGGAAGGCATCGACATCGCCCAGGACCCCATCGGCGCCAAAAAGCTTATCGGCTTTGTGCCGGACGACCCGAACGTATTCCTGCGCTTAAAGGGTGTGGAATACCTCTCCTTTATGGCGGATATCTACGGCGTGGGACGGGAGCGCAAGGACCGGATCGAAAACCTCGCGCAGCGCTTTGAAATGGATAAAGCGCTGGACGACAAGATACTGAGCTATTCGCACGGCATGCGCCAGAAGATACTCATCATGGGCGCGCTGATCCACCGGCCCCCGGTATGGATTCTGGACGAGCCCATGACCGGGTTGGACGCCAAATCGTCGTTTGCGCTCAAGCAGATGATGCGCGAGCACGCCGACGAGGGCAGCACAGTGTTCTTCTCCACGCACGTGATGGAAGTGGCCGAAAAGATTTGCGACAAGGTGGCTGTCGTCGACAAAGGCCATATCCTCTACGCGGGCGATTTAAGCGGCATGCACACCGGCAACGCTTCGCTCGAGCAGATGTTCCTGGAGATGACCGAAAATGCGTAACACACTGATTTTAACGCGGACGCTGCTGAAAAGCGGCGGGTTGTTTAACGGCGGGAACATGGGCAAGCGCGGGCGCTTTCTCGTACCGGTGCTGCTCGGCTTTGCTTTCTTAAGCTTTGCGTTTACGATCGGCATGATGACATATGGCCTGTATCAGGCACTTGCGACGGTGGGCCTGCAAACGGTGCTGCTGCCGCTCGCCTTTGGCGCCACGAGTGCGGTGATCTTCTTCTTCGGCATCTTCTACACAATCTCGGTGATGTACCACGCGACGGACATCTCCCTGCTGCTGTATATGCCGCTTCGGTCGTGGCAGATCCTCGCGGCCAAGTTTATCACGCTTGTCATCTACGAGTACATATTTGAAGCGTTCATCCTCTTGCCGATACTGGTGGTATACTCCGTGCTGGCCGCTGTCGGGCCGTTGTTCATCATTTACGCGGTGCTGCTTGCGCTCGTCACTCCGGTCATCGCGCTGTGCATCGCGTCGGTCATCATTATGGTGGTGATGCGCTTTACGCGGTTTGCGAAGAACAAGCAGCTCTTCAGCTATATCTCCGGCATCCTCGCGCTCGTCATCGCCGTGGGTTTCAATATACTGATGCAGATGGGCGTGCGGAACATGAACGTCGACCCCAGCGCGCTTGCGTCGCTTGTGCCGCTGTTCTCCCGCATCTTCCCCGGCACCGGCTTTGCCGCCAATGCGCTGATTGAAAGCACCAGCGTGATGGGATTCCTGAACCTGCTGATTTATCTCGTATGCTGCGCCGCCGCGGTTGCGGTCTTCCTGCTTTTGGGACAGCTGCTGTACTACAAGGGTGTCGCGGGCGTCACCGAGTCTTCCGCGAAACGCCGGGCCATCTCCTCCGAAGAGCTGCTCAAGGAGACCGAAGGTGCGCCGGTGCTGTTGTCTTACATCAAGAAGGAGATCAGGCTGCTTTTCCGCTCCCCTGTCGCGTTCCTGCAGTGCGTGCTGATCAACCTCATCTGGCCGTTCGTGATGGTGGTGATGCTATATTCCAGTAACGGCTCCCTCGATGCTGTCCGACAGATGGTCAATTCAGCCAGCCCGGTTACGGTGCTCACGATACTCGCAGGCGCAGGCGCGTTTCTCTCGTGCGCCAATGCGGTCACAAGTTCCGCGTTCTCGCGCGAGGGCAAGGGCATCTACTTTATGAAATACATCCCGGTGCCGTATAAGCGCCAACTCATGGCCAAGGGGCTTACCGGCATCATACTCTCCGCCATCGGTATCGTGCTGCTGTGCGCCGTAGCGCTGGTATTTGGCGCTGATGTGCTCCCCGTACTGGGCGGGCTTATCCTGGGGATTGCGCTGAGCGTAGCAGGCTCCGTGTCGGGGCTGCTCATCGATGCGTCCCGGCCCAAGCTGGAGTGGAGCAACGAGCAGCAGGCGATCAAACAGAACGTGAACGTGCTGCTGCACATGCTCGTAGGTCTGGTGATCGCGCTCGCGGCGATCCTGCCCGTGCTGCTTCTGCACCTGCCGGACGTGTGGGCTGTCCTATACATTGCTGTGCTGGCTGTGGTGCTCGGCGCGCTGCTGATCAGCGGCGGAAAAGGCGCGGCGCGGCGGCTGGCGGAAATGGACGTTTAACCCCGCAGGGCGCCCAAAGCATTGTCTTTGGCGACGCGGATAACTTCAACTACCTGAAATTTTAAGGAGGGCTTGATATGGGACCTGTAATTGGAATCGTTGCCGGAGCGGTCGTACTGCTCCTCATCGTCTGGTTCATCGCGTCGTATAACCGCTTTGTGAAGCTGAAGAACGCCATCGAGGAAGCGTTCTCCACGATGGACGTGTACCTGAAAAAACGCTATGACCTCATCCCGAACCTCGTGGAAACGGTGAAGGGATATGCCGCCCACGAAAAGGACACGCTGGAGCGAGTAATCGCCGCGCGCAATGCCGCTGTCTCCGCAAAGACCGTGGAAGACAAGGTGGTAAGTGAAAACGCGCTCTCCGGTATGCTGCGCTCGCTGTTCGCGCTGGCTGAAGCGTACCCGGACCTCAAGGCCAACACCAACTTCATGCAACTGCAGGGTGAACTGCAGCGCATGGAGGACGAGATTGCAAACTCGCGCAAGTACTACAACGCGGTCGTCAAAGAGTACAACACCCGCCGCGAGTCGTTCCCGAGCAACATCGTCGCGGGCATGTTCCACTTCCAGAAGAAGCCACTGTTCGAGGTCGCTTCGGATGTCGAGCGTGAGAACGTGAAGGTACAGTTCTAAATCATACATTGCTGTTGCTGCAGGGCGGGTCTTTACCCGCCCTCAATATTACTCCTCCCAAGAAAGGCGGAGATCAAATGAAAAAACTCTGGAAAAAGGCGCTGGCTGCCCTCGCGGCGGCTGTGCTGCTGCTGGCCTGCATACCCTCCACGGCTGCGGCAGGCGATTATTTCGATATCCTCAGCCATGACATGCACATCGTGATATCCGAAAACAACGTGGCGCATATCACGGAGACTCTGGTGCTCGACTATACGTATCCCAGTCACGGGTTCTACTTCTCCGTGCAGTACAAAGGCGTGGGCTACTACTACATGAACGATGACTGGCAGGCAGTGAAATTTCTGCAGCGCGTGGACGACTTTGACGTACAGGGCGGCACTCTGGGCAGCATGGAGCCTGTCAATTTCGAATTGTCACGCTCCAGCTACGACGACGGTTCGCGCTATCTCGATGCCAAAATCGGCAGCGCGGATACGGTGATCACCGGCGAGCAAACCTACGTTATCACGTACACGGTGGATATGGGCGACAACGGGCAGAAGGATTTCGACGAGTTCTACCGCAATCTGTTCTATTGGGACTATGGCTATACGACCGAGCAGGCCACGTTCACCATCGATTTTCCCAAGGATTTTGACGAAGATCTGGTGAATGTCACCATGGGCGATTACGGCTCCACCAGCACCGCTGACGTATCGTGGGAGAAGAACGGCAATACCCTGACCGGACGTGCGCTGCGGCCCCTTAACGGTGGTGAGATGATCACGGTGCGCGCAGAGTTCCCGGACGATTATTATACAGGCGAGCGGGACCCCTACGCCATATGGAACATATCGGCCTTTGTGGTGAGCGGCCTGTGTGTGCTGATCGCGGTTCTGCTCTGGTTTTTTTTCGGGCGCGACCGCAAGGTTTACCCCACCGTGGAGTTCTACCCTCCCGATGGCATGACTCCGGCTGAAGCAGGCTTTATCATCGACGGTGAAGTGGACAACAAAGACGTAACCTCGCTGCTGCTTTACTGGGCCGACAAGGGCTATATCCAGATCATCGAGGAAGGCCCTTCCGACTTTACCCTCGCCAAGCTCAAAGACCTTGAGGACGGCCGCAGCTATGAGAAGAGTATGTTTAAGGCGCTGTTCAAGAACCGCGATACGGTCTCAAACCACACCTTGCGGCAGACGTTTTATACCACGATGACGCAGACCAAAAGCGGCGTGCGGCTGTGGTTTGAAAGCGCCAAAGAGCGCAACGTATTTACCAAATCGTCCGGCACGGCCCGCGCCTTCATGAAGCTTCTGACGATGCTGCCCGTGGCGTACGCGCTGTTCATGTACATATTCCGCGATAGCGATGATCTGTTCTTATCGCTCGTCATTGCGGGGCTGCTGTGCTGGCTCTTAAGCCTGCCGGTGTTCCTGCTCGTGGACGTGTTTGAAAAATGGCGCTCCACTCCGCCCGGAAGACGCATGTCGCGGCTCATCCTTTTTGCGATCGTATTCATGATCCTGTTCGCGCTGTACGTGTTCGCCGTACCCGCGATCTTCTCGTCCACGCTGGAATTTGCGTCGCTGTACATCACCATTGCCAGCACGGCCGCTACGCTCATCATGCTGCCGCTGGCCGTGGTCATGCGCAAGCGCACGGAGCAGGGCGCGAAGTGGTTCGGGCAGCTGCTCGGCTTCCGCACCTTTATCGAAAAGGCCGAGAAGGACCGCATCGAGCGGCTGGTGGAGGAAAACCCCTCCTACTTCTACAATGTGCTGCCCTACGCCTATGTGCTGGGTGTCACGGACGCCTGGGCGCACAAGTTTGAGGGCATCGGCATGCAGCAGCCCCAATGGTACACAGGTTACTATCCGGGCCGCGCGTTCAACACCATCTGGTTCGCGTCCGCGGTATCGCGTGGCATGGGTGGCTTCTCATCCGCTATGGCAACGCGTCCCGCCAGCTCGGGCGGCGGCTTCGGCGGAGGCGGATTCTCCGGTGGCGGCGGTTTCGGTGGCGGCGGGTTCTCCGGCGGTGGCTTCGGCGGCAGCGGCGGAGGCGGCGGCTGGTAAGCAATACAAGTATTCAGTACACGAAAGGGACGCAGTATGTTGCGTCCCTTTTTAATTGGTTTTCCCCGTTAGTAAAAAGGCAGTGGATAGAATTCCCCCGCCCCTGCGGTGTACAGTCATCCCCTCTTATTCATGCATAAAATTCGTTGTTTTACCTGAAGATAATTAAAAATATCAAAGGAGCTTCCCAATGAGAAAAGAACCGACAGAGAAAGAGCTTCCCTCAACACCCGATAACGCCAAGCACAAGTCTCGGCAGGTAAGAAGGAAAAACGGAAATATTTCGAAGAAGAACGTTTTAAACCAAAGATAGCGTACCTATTCGCAAGTGCAGGCCTTATCGTTTTACGGCATCGGATAGCCCTTCGGGTGATTCTTTTTGCGCCTGCGGAATTCCTCCAGCTGGCGCTCGTCCTCGATTTCGAGGTCGCGCACGCCTGCCATGGACTCGAGGTGGTGCGTAAATTCGTGGCTCAGGGTTTCCCGCAGCTGCTCCTTCATGGCGCTCTGGCTTAAGTGTCCGTATACCTGCGCAAACGAACCGTAATAGATGGCGATGTAGCGGCCAAGGCCTCCGCCGCGGATGTACTCGCCCATCGTCAAAAGGCCGTCCTCCGCCCCGCGCTTGGCCCGGTTCACGAGTACGATACCGCCCGACAGCTCATTAAAAAACTCCCGCGGAAACTCCTCCGCAATCTCGTCAAGCAGCTCCTGCATTTCGTCGATTGTAATCATAGCTGTCCCTCCGGCTGTGCGTATGTCCCTCGTCTGCCCGCGCTCATTGGCTGAGCTCCCGGTACAGATCGATAAACTGGCTCTCCACTGCGGCCATATCCCGCAGGGAGAAGTCGTGCTCCATGGCGATATACGGCGCGGTATCAAACACCTTTGCTCCGGTGAGATTCAGGAATTCGTAGTACAGCATTGCGTCGTCAATCTCGTGCCAGCCGCGCTCCTCGTCTTCGGTCAGCTCCGGTATCTTCAGCGCCTGCGCGATGATCCCGGTTACTAGCTCCTCAGCCTCGGCATAGCCCGTCAGACGGTATTTCACCGGGCGCGGCACATCCGCAAGGTAGCTTTCCGAAGCGTCGTGCAGCAAGCAAACCAGCTGCGCCTGCCGGGATAGTCCGCGCGCTTTGGCCTCCAACGCACAGTTGACGCAGTGCTGCGCCACGGAATAGAAGTGGCGGATGTGGCCGTTGGCGCGCGTGGTGAGCGACAGCGCGTGCGCGATGTCCTCGATATGCACCTGCTCGCTCGTCATGTCGAACGGGTCCATATACACGCCCGAGAAGGTTCTGATATGGTTTCTCTGGTGCTTCATAAGCGCTCCTTGGGGGCAAAAGCCCTATGGCAGCATTTTACCACAGGGAGGGCGACATGGCATCTTTTTCTTGCGGGGATGTAATAGGAAATCGGACGGACTGCAGCTTCTTCACTATCCCCTTCCGGTTGCCGATTTTACAGCTTTCATATATAATATGGGGTAATGTCTCCCACTCTTCAAAGGAGGCCTGCTTATGCCCGTAAAACTTACCCGTATCCTTGGCATCGTGGGCGGCGCGCTGACGCTGCTGCCGTGGGTGATTTTTATCGGGCAAAGCATATATACCTTCGCATTACCGGATAGTGAAGTGCATTTCGAGGCCAAACCATTTGCATTTATCGTGCTGGTCTTGGGCATCATATTCTGCGCGATTGCCGTCATGGGCTTTATCGGAAGCCTGCTTGTTGCAAAAAAACATACAGTTGCCGGGGCATTGATGCTCACTTCGGGCTTTTTAAACTTGTTTACACTACCGATGTCTGCAAACGTATTCGATGGCTTACTCTATATCCCGTTCATCGGCTATGTTATTCTTATTCCTCCCGTGCTGCTCATCGTTGCCGGGCTGCTATCATTTGTCTGTAAACCCGCCAAACCTCAGGCTGAGCAGTTGGACTCCGAGACGCCTTAGCCCTCTCCCGCCGCCCGCCAGAAGTCCGTCTCCCGCACGATGCGCACCCTGCCGCCTTGGGTTCGGATGCGGGAAGCTTCCCGTATCTTTTTGCCAAAGGTGCCATACAGCCAGCCGGGGCTGCCTATCCCGCACACCACCAGATAGCTTGTCCGCCGCGTCACGCGCGGGCTCACCTGTGCGCCGCAGTCCGATGCAATGCGCTCCAGCTCCTCCCTTTTGGCACTGTCCGACTTGCCCGTAAAGCACACCTCCACGCCACACAGGTTCATGTCCGCACGGGCCGTGCAGAAGCCCTGTCCGCAGCACAGGGCCTTCAGTCTCTCATTGCCGCCGCACAGCTTTTCTATCTCTGCTTTCTTCATGGCTCCCTCCTTACGGTCTCTTAAAAGACTTCGCAGTATTTTCCTGTCATCGGCTTGGGTTCTGTTGGGCGCGCAGGGTTTGCCTGCTCCTCCTGCCAGCGCCTGACCACCCAGGAGCGGATGGCGTGATAGTCGCTGGCATACCGTTTGCCGGTTGAGGCCTTGTAGTCGCCCAGCATCTCAGTCATGCGCTTGATGCCCGCTTCGCCGAATTCACCTTTAAGCTGCTGTGCTTCCTCTTCGCGAAGCGATACATAAGGGCCGAAGGAAAGAAACCCTCCCCCGCCCGCGTTGTTGGTTTGATCTTCTTTTATTTCATTTGGTTTAGTTTTATTTAGTTTAGTTTGTGTACTTTCTCCGGAAGCTTCCGCCGCTTCTCCGAAAACTTCCGCCTCACCAAGTAGCAGGTATTCCGGGAGTATCACGTTGTTGCGATGCCGCTTTCTCGTCGCGTCGAGATAGTTGCGCTGCACCCGGCGCGAGGTAAGGATGCCGAAGCGCTCCCACATCCCCGCGTCAAAAAAGCCCGAACGGACGCAGCTCTGCGCCGCGTCCCGAACCGCTTCCGGGGTCATGCCCAGCGCGTCCGCCGCGTCGAAGAAGAAATCGTCATCGGCCTGCGCGTAATATCCGCGGTCGCCGTAAATATCACACAGCAGCCGCAGAATGACCGCCATGGCAGACGGGCCGCAGGCAGCCATTACGCGGCGCACCTTGCGGTCGGCCAGTATATCCACATCCACTGAGAAATAGCGGATGCCGGGTTTTTCGCTGCGCGCCATACGCCCACCCTCAACCCGCACACGGCGCAAGCTTCTTCAGCGCCCGGTCGCGGATGCGGCCTGCGGTGGCAGGCGAGACGTACATACGCTGGGATACCGCCTCGGCGCTGCGGTTCTCGAAGTAGCGCAGCCGCACGTACTGGCGCTCCTGTTCACTAAGCCCAGCTTGTTTCAGGGCCGTTTCGATGCGGGCCAGCATGCTGCGGGCTTCGTCCAGCCGTGCCTCAATCGCCATCACCTCTGCACGCCGCTGCATGGCAAAAAGCCGCTCGGCTTCACCCGGCACTCCGCCCTCCGCCTGCCGCGCAAGGAACTGCGCCTCCGCAGCCTGCGCCGAGGATAGATCCAGCATCATATGGCCGATACTGCGCTGTATAAACCAGTGTTCCTTCAAAAATTTTTCCGTGCTGTTCATCGTCAGTCCCTCATAATGGCCCGTGCGTACGCGCCTTGCGGATCACACAGCGCTGCAGAAAATGCAGCCATGCATAGCGCCGCGCGCATGCCGTGCAGATGCGCATGTCTTCGTCCTCATAATATTCCTCGCCCAGATGAATGCGGCCCCCGCAGAAGTCGCACCAGCCCCAGAGCGGAGTCTCGCCTGCGTCCCGTTGCCTTGCCCCGCTCATATGCCTGACCTCTCGATCAGCTTGTCCAGCTCCGCGTCCACGGCCTTGATCTGTTCGCCAATCATCGCGAACAGCACTGCCGCAGCCGCAGCCAGCGCCGGGCCTTGCGTGCGCTCAAACTCCTGTGCCACCAGCGCAGCTGCCCCGGCGAGCTTCTCCAGCTTGCGTTTTTCCTGCATGTATCCGTCCTGCATGGTGCGCCTCCTGTCCGTTTTTTCACCTCCATATTCCCTCTCATCCGCGCTCAGAATCGCTCATATCGAACATGTGTTCTCATTATACGAACTGGCTGTCCATTTTTAAGGTCTTGGCAGACATGGCAGGATGATGCTTTTTGTCAACCACAAAACGATGAAGAAAAGTCACGCTCTCGCGTCTGGGTGCAGGAGAGTACGATGCAACTTGATGCTGCGGCACAGTTGGAATCTATAAAGGGGCCTGTCCAAGAGGCCCATAAAAATGGAGGGCCGGAGGACCGGCCCTCTGCGCTTAAGTATGCTGTGCGATGCTGTTGCGAAGACGGAGAAACATATTAATTGAATAGAGTGAGTTATGTTTACCCGTCAGAACCCATTGCTCCGGCCTTGATATTGAGAATCGGAGCAATATGTTGCCTTGTCTTGCACTGAGGTCGGCTAGCAGTTCTGGCCGCACCCGCACCCGTTGCCGCCGCAGCAGCAGCAGAGCAGAATCAGGATGATGATCCAGCAGCAGTTGCCGCCGCCGAAACCGCCAAATCCATTGTTTCCACAGCCCGGATCGCCACAGCCGCCACCGCAGCCGCCGCAGCAACAAAGCAGCAGGATGATAATCCAGCAGCACCCGCCGCCGCCAAATCCGCCAAAGCCCGAGTTACATCCCATAAATACGTCCTCCTTATGATCTTTCACAGTGTTCTGTGACCTTAGTCTCAATCCATACTACGTAGGAAGCGCATTTTGTGTGCAACCTGAAGTTTTATTGGCGGATGAAAAAGTTGTTATTAGTTTACATCCACTCCCCCCTGTACAGCTGCGCAAAAAATCCGGTATAATCAGATGTCCATGTTGTTAAAACTTTAATTTGTGCCGATTTATAATATAAGGAGTCCTTTTTGCAGGTGACGCCACATGACTTTTTATCATGACAGAGCCATATTAAAAAAATCGCAATACGAAGGATTGAAGGCAATAATCCGGCTTTTCCCAATTGGCCTGATTGGGTCGCCTGCCTTCATTATCTTGGCATTCCTGCTTCTCAGTCACAATAATGACGACAGGCTTATGGAGATTGGCCTTATTGGTACACTTGCCACGGCGATTATCGGTCTGCTCGTAATATTCATTGATTTACGGCGAGGCTGCCCGAACACGCCTTATCTTCACATTCGATACATCGTGCTGAGTACAGCATTGTCCTTATTTGCATCAATGTTTATGTGTGCGATGATTCGGGATACACAAGGGCCTTCACTCATATTCGCAGGCTTTATGATTTTTGTCTATATGGCTGCCGGCGCAGTATCACTCTCCACCTATATGCCTGCCCAGGTAGCTTGGACTTTTTTTCTGGTAGCCAGCACCATCGATCTCGCCTTCCGTTATGCTGAAAAACTGATGCTGCCTTTTTTAATATTGATGCTGCTCTATACCGGAATGCTCTTTTTCTTCTCTCACCATATATCCAAAATGCTGTACGTACGCATTGCCGCGCAGGAAAAAGCCAAACAGCAGAGCGAGGTGATCACGCTTCTGCTCAGCGATTTTGAGGAGCGTGCACAGGACTGGCTGGTCGATCTGGATGCGGACGGTCGGCTCATCCATGTCAGCCGGAATTTTGCCGAAGCCATGCACCGCACTGCCCAGGACCTCACAGGCATAAAGCTGATGGATCTGATGTTCAGCATATCTGCCAAGCTGGACGGCGGGGAATATGAGCAACGATACAATCAGATCAAGCAGGAGCGCAAGGCGGTTTACGGTATCAAGGACGAGGTGATCATTGACGGCGAGCATCGATGGTGGCTCAGCAGCGCGCAGCCCCTTTTTGGCAGCGACGGCAGCTATAACGGCTGGCGGCTGATCGGACGCGACATCACCGAGCTCAAGAAGCATGAAGAAACCATCGAATGGCAGGCCTCGCACGATACGTTTACAGGGCTCTATAACCGCTATCACTTTATCCGGATGGTGGAAGAAACTATACTCCAGCCGGAGCCGGCCTCTCATGTGCTGGTGCTGATTGATCTCGTCAACTTTAAAACCATACGGACGATCCGGGGGCAGGAAGTCGGAGACCTTGTGATCCGGGAGATCTCGAAACGGCTCAAGACGGTTAAATGCAAAGCACCCATCGCGCGCATGGGCGGCACGGAATTTGCCATGCTGGTAAACCGCAGCGACGACTGCGTCCGTCAGATACGCAGCAGTATCATCGACATGCTTTCCCAACCCATCAAAGCGGACGGAGGCGACGTATCCGTCGATATCTGTGTTGGCCTCGCGGTCTTCGATGCAGACGCTTCGGATACGGAAACTTTATTTAAATACGCAGACCTTGCACTGACCTCGGCAAAAGAAGCCGGCGCGGGCACGATGCGCCGGTATACGCGCAGCCTCACGGAGCAGTATCTCAAACGCATCACGCTCATCAATGATATAGACCACGCACTGCAGAACGGCGAATTCCACCTGCGGTATCAGCCGCTTGTCTCCGCCCTGACGGGCGAAGTGGTCAGCGCAGAGGCATTGATCCGGTGGGTGCATCCGCAGCAGGGTATGATCCCGCCGTCCGACTTCATCCCACTGGCCGAACAAAGCGGCAAGATCACGCCCATCGGCTCGTGGGTGCTGCGTCAGGCTTGTGTGGACGCGATGGCATGGGTCAAACCCTGGCGGGTATCCGTCAACGTGTCAGCGGAACAGTTCACGACCAATGACCTTGTTGGAGAAGTAAAAAGCGCGCTTGCCTTTTCCGGATTACCTGCCTCCCGCCTGACGCTCGAAGTCACGGAGTCCGTTCTGATCCGCAACCCTGCGCACATCCTCGGCATACTGGAAGGGCTGTCCCGGTTGGGCGTCTCCATCGCATTGGACGATTTCGGTTCGGGTTTCTCATCGCTGAGCTATCTGCAGAACCTGCCGCTGCACGAGCTCAAAATTGACCGGATGTTTGTTAAGGCCATCAGGACACCCGATCAATCCATTCCCATCATCGATGCGATCATCATACTGGCCAAGCAACTGGGACTTAAAATCGTCGCCGAAGGTGTGGAAACGCCGCTTCAGGCCGAGGTTTTAAAACAGCATGGGTGCGATACGTTCCAGGGCTTTCTTTTCAGCAAGCCCACGGTTCAAGCGGATATCCTCAAGCTACAGCTCGGCGAAAACACAGTTTCCCAATAACCTCCCTCTTTTCATTCCAGTACAAAACGGGTACAATAGTCGCGGAGGTGAGTTTCATGTCATTTCAGGAAATTTCCATCTGGGACGTGGACATGAACCCGTTCACCAAGATCGCGGGCGAATGGGTGCTGCTGACCGCGGGTGCCAAGTACTCGGGCTTCAATATGATGACCGCGAGCTGGGCAGGCTTCGGCCGCTTCTGGGAGAAGGACGCCGTGACGGTTTATGTGCGTGAGAGCCGCTATACGCGCAAGTTTTTCGATTCGCACGGTACATTTACGGTATCGTTTTTTGGCCGCGGACACCGTCACGCACTCGAGGTATGTGGCAAGCTGCACGGCAACCAGTGCGACAAGGTCGCCGAGAGCGGCCTTACGCCCATGTTCCTCGACGATACTACAGCCTTTGAGGAGGCAGAGCTCATCTTCGTGTGCAAAAAGCTCGTGCATGCCGACGTTGAAGAAAAGAACGCGGACGACAAGGAAACCTTTCACCGCGTATATCCGGAACCGGACCTGCACCGCATCTACATCGGCGAGGTTGTCAAAGTTCTGAGGCGCGTCTGAGCGCGCCCGTCCAAACATACTAAGGAGATCCAATGAAACGCTTTTTATCGCTGCTGCTGGCAATATTCGTGATCCTCGCGCTCGCCGCGTGCTCCAACCCCGGAGCCTCCACCTCGCCCACTCCGACGCCCACGGCTACGGATTCGGCGGTGCCGGAAACCTCCGGCGTAGACTACAGTACGGAAATCCCGGACGTATCCATGGAGGGCGTGAGCATCGCACCCTTCTCCAACCGCTCGCTCTACGAGGATGCGGACAGCATCTACTTCCTGTCCCCGTGGTATCTGGACGGTTCGGGCGTGGATCATAACGGGCTGTACCGCTTCAGCAAGGCAGACGGCAGCGTAACGCTGATCGCGCAGGACGTAGCCTGCATGGCGATGAGCGGCGGCAGCGTCTATTTTGCCTCAGGCCAGATGGGCGAGTACGAGGTGGTATGCGGCTCGGTCAGCCAGTATGATACGGCGACCGGCGTGACGACGCTGCTGTTTACTCATACCCAGAACATCTATGGTCTTGTGGTCGTGGACGGGCAGATCTACTATACCGCCGACCAGACGCCCGATGTGCCGGACGCGCTGGCAACCAGCCTGTTTACCTGCGCGGCTGACGGCAGCGCGGAAACACTCATCGCGGACAGCGCCTACAGCTTCTGCATTGACGGAAGCAGCTTCTACTATATGCCCTTCGGCGAAGGGGAAGGCGGACCCATCATGAAGTCCGGCCTCGACGGCTCCAACCCGGCGCAGGTCGTAGCGGAAGCCTCGCTGTACCATTTCGAGATCAGCGGCGGCACACTGATCTATACCAAAAAGTCGCTGACGCAGCGCGATCTCTTTTCCGGCAACGAGACCGAGCTACCCGACTATGATGACTTTGCGCTGCTGGGGCAGTTCATCGTGCTTCAAGGCGAGGCGCTGGATGCGCGCGACCTAACTACCGGCAGCTCCTACCGGCTGGAAGACCTCTACACCTACTGGATGTACGGCTGGACGAACCTGCATACAGGCGACGGAAACGCTTACCTCAGCGCCGAGACGGACGACGGTTCCTTTGAGTTGTACCGGATCGACATCGCAAACGGCGACGCGGTACTCACCCTCGTGGGCCAGGCGCAGCCGTAAGCACAGGATAGTATACAATTGGGATTCCAAAGGGGCGATGCCCCTTTGGAATCCCTTTGAAATGCCTGGCGGCATTTGCTACACTCTATATAAAAGGACTTAGAAAACTACAACTCATGCCTCCAATTTAAATTTGAAAGCGTGACCGTATGAAGATCAGAACGATGAACAATCTCATTTTGCTCATATGGACCGCAGCAATCGTCTTTTTATTACTTCTTGTAATTACAAAGCCTTGGTCACCTGAACTGCGCACGATATCGTGTCTGGTTGTTCTCGGCGGGGTTTTGCTCACATGGTTTCTTGCGGCGTTCACCTTTCAAAAGGCTGTCCGCAAAATATCAGCCTTGCTATTCGATCAATGCGATACGGACAGGTTTCTAAGCACAATACAAGATAACGCTCCCCGCGTCGCTCCGGGCAAATCCCCGGGCTACCTTTGGGTGATGCTTACCTACGAAGGGCTGTACGCCTCGGGCCGGTATGGAGAAGCGCTTGCCGAGCTGTACAGGCTGACGCGATTCAAAAACACACGTACCGGTGCGTCTCATCAGGCCGCATGGATGATTAACGTGGCGGAAGTCTGCATCGCATTGGGGCAGACGGACGATGCGCAGCGTGCATTAACCGACTGCCGCAACATACTGGAAAACCGCGAAATGCCACAGAAGGCTCAGCAAATCCTCAACGAAGCATACCGCTATGAAATGTGCAACCTGAATATCGCGCTGGGCGACACCGAAGGCGCGGAAGAAGTGTTGATTGCGCATTTTAATCAAGCCAAGAACGAATATACGCGAGTCGGCGTTAAGTTCCATTTCGCGCTGCTGTATCGCCTGACCGGCGACGACGAAAAGGCGCGTGAAGCTTTAGAATACGTAGTTTCACACGGCAACCGGCTGCACTTTGCGGCGCTGGCACGGGAACAGCTTGGCATGGAGCCGCTGCCCTCTGTAGCGCACTTATGGACGCGGGAAGCATCAGAAACGTCGATGGGATGACTCTATAAAAGACCGCCAAGCGGTCTTATCTATACCTCGCGCACAGGCGGATACTGCCTTTAGCACCCACCCTCCACCATCATGTTCTTCTGTTACTTCGCGGGCGGCCACACAGGGCCGCCCCTACAGATCACTTTTCAATATTCGCTGCTATCTCCACCACCCACGCGCCCGATACATGAGGCAGCAGCATTCCGGTCAGGTTCACCCAGCTTTGACTCCGGTCGATCACCACGCTGTCGCTGCTGGCGACGTTCTCCCGGCTCTGCAGGGCCGCGTCCGCACTGTCCACCATCTCCGCTTGTGCGCTCAGCCCTTCCTCCTCCGCGATCTCAAGGATGCGGCTTTTCAGTCTGCCGGAGTTGGATACCGGCCTGTCCAGCCAGAATACCGCCCGCTCCACCGCCAACCCGGCAAGCTCCCGCACGATCATGCGAATTGCGGGCTCAGTCTTGTCGATCAGGCGATAGGTGCCGCGCAACCCCGCGAGGTCTCGCATCGCACCGTCGCAGCACAGCAGCACCGGCGAACCGGACAGCGCCACCTCCAGCGTGATCACCGCGTTGAACGCGTCGATATGCACCTCGCACCCGGCAAGCGCCGCGGGCTCCAACTGCTTCTGCCGCCGCGCCGCCTCGTCCTGCCGTGAGCACACTGTCCTAACCAACGCCATGCGCTGCCGCTCCGACAGCTGATGGTGGTTGCCGATCAGCACGGACGCGCTCTTTAAGGCATAGCCGCGGTCCAGCAGAAAGCGCAGCTCCACAGCCGCTGCTTTCAGCGTTTCCAGCCCGGCGCCGGAGAACTCTCGGTTGTCGTGCGGAGAATACCCGCGTCGGGTGGGAGTCATAGCAGGCTACACGTCGTACGGCGCTTTGCCCGCGCGGTGTACATTGATCTCGTCGATGACAGCGTTGCCGCGGTGCTGCAACAGAAACAGGATGATGTCCGCGATCTCCTCCGGCGAGATCATGCCCTCCTCCGAAAGGTCGGGCCGGACGGACTTCGCCATGTCTGTATATACGCCGCCGGGTGAAATGGTGTGCACCCGGATGTTCTGCATATACACCTCGTTGGCAAGCGACTTGCTGAAACCCAGCAGCGCATGCTTGGACGCGGCATAAGCCGCCTGCCCCACGTATCCCTTGTGGGCCACTACGGAAGCGATGTTGACAATTGCGGCGTGATTGGATTGACGCAGGTACGGCAGCGCCTTCTGGCAGAGCACAAACGGCGCTTTCACGTTGACGCTGAATATGCGGTCGAACTCATCCATCGAGGTTTCCTCAAACGAACGGTTCAGCGCCATCGCGGCGTTGTTGATCAGCACGTCGAGCTGCCCGAAATGCGCCGCGATTTGGCCAATGCAGCTTTCCAGAAATGCCGGGTCTGTCAGATCGCCGGGCAGGCATAGCGTTTCCGCCCCGCATGCGTTCGCACAGTCCACGGCGGCCTCCAACTTGTCCAAGTTGTTTCCGCCGCACAACGCGATTCTCATGCCCTCCTGCGCCAGCGCGCGCACAACAGCTTTCCCGATTCCGCCGCCCGCACCCGTAACGACAGCGACCTTATTTTTCAGTGATACTTTCACGATTGATGCACCTATTTCAGCCGTTCCTCGAGCGCCTTGTTCACCATCGCACCGTCGGCCTTGCCCTTCACAAGCGGCATCAGCACCTTCATGATCCTGCCCTTGTCCTGCGGCGCAGGTTTCTCGATGCCAAGCTGATCCAGTACGCCCTGAATCACGGTGGCGATTTCCTCCTCGCCCATACGCTGCGGAGCGTATTCCGTATACACAGCGATCTTAAACCGGTTCTCTTCCACAATGTCCGCGCGGCTGGCTGGGGCCGTATCGATGGCTTCCTGCGCCTCCTTGATCTGCCGGTAAACCACCGCGTTTTCCTCGTCCTCGGTAAGCTCCGCCCTCTTGTCGATCTGTTTTGATTTCAGCGCGGAGAGCATCAGCGAGAGAGCTTCCTTGCGTTTTGCATCGCCCGCTTTCAATGCGTTCATCATGTCGGTGCGGACCTGATCGATTTTGCTCATAGTTTCCACCTCGTTATGGTTCTGATATACCAACTGGGCACATCTCTATCAAGATAATACCACTTTTCTCCGGATAATACGATATCCGGGTACACAAAAAGCCTGCGCTGAAAAAACGTTTGCGCAGTTACAGTGCCGCTTTGAGGTTCAGGCAGAGGATGCGCCGTGAACTGCCCGCGCCAAACGGCAGGGACACCGTAACGCACAGGCTTCCCGTCAGGGGGGAAACGTACGGTTCGGTGATATAGTGTTCAAGGTTTTCGCTGGCCAGATTGTAGTAGTAGTTCTTCATGGAATGGTCGGCACCTGCGGAGGCCGAGCAGACCAGCAGACGTTTACGCGTATCGTTCATGTTTTCGCGGAATACGGCGTCGCAGCATTGCGTTCCCGTTTCATCGAGTACATAGGCGCATTCGATGCTCTCATGGCCGCCGATTATATGGCGGAGCTCCGGCTCATACGCGGCGCACGCCCCAAACGGTTCGGTAATGCCCTGCACGAGTCTGCATATCTCCCTGCGCCGGTCCACCTCCAGCCGTATGTTTTTCTGCATGTAGTCCTTAAAGCTGTTCGCAACCGGTTCAATGCTCTCATTTACAAATGGGTCCTTCGCGGTCAACGCGGCCGGGCGGGAAAAATAAAAGCCCTGGATCATGTGTGCGCCCAACCGCAGCGCCTGAAGCGCTTCTTCCTCATTTTCCACACCTTCCGCTACGACAAATGCGCCGGTCTGCTCCGCAAGGCGGATGAGCGATTTGAAAACTTCCTGCTTATGATAATCGATATGAATATTGCGCACCAGAGAGGTGTCGACCTTGATAATATCGGGTTTTGCAATGGGAATGCGATCGAGGTTGGAGAATCCCGCGCCCACATCGTCGAGCGCGATGAGGAAACCGTCGCTGCGGTATTTTTCGATGAAGTCCTTGAGCGCAACGATATCCTGCACTCTGGCTTCGTTGATTTCGATTACGATGTTGCCCGGATTGATGCCGCTGTCCTTAACCTGCCGGGCAAACACTCCGGTGCGTGAGACCTGGTCGAGAATTTTCGCCTCAATGTTGATAAAAAGCAGCTTGTCGCGGTGCTGTGCATAGATTTTGCCGTATTCCTGCAGCACACGCTCGCGGCAGATCCGGTCCAGCTGCAGCGTCAGGTCCTGCTCCTCCGCGGCCTGAAAAAGTGACCGGGGCGAGATGACCTCTCCAGCGCGCGTACCGCGAATCAGGCCCTCGAGACCGCAGACACATTTTTTCCCCACAGAGACGACCTGTTGAAAATAAGCCTGTATACATTTGTCCTGCAGAATCATCCGGATATCGGAAACAGAACCGGGAACGCTTGGTTGGTTTGAATGCTGCATCTAGTTTACCTGCAATTTCTGAGTGTGAATGAGCTATCCCTTTGAACATTATACCAGAGAGTTAGAGAAAAGCAACTGTTGTCAACCCTTGAAAAGTAAAACAAAAACGGCGCGGATGCAACTCTCATCCGCGCCGCCTGCAATATGTTTAGTCTACTGTCGCTACGATCAGGCCATAATCTTCTATGACCGTGGCATCGCGGCTGATCCGTTCCGTTTCTTTGCCGTTAAAGAAGTACAGCTCTCCGCCGTCGCCGATCAAATATATGCCATCATTTGCCGTCTGGAAGTCTGTGATATCCCTTTCAATGCGTTCGCTGCTCTTCGCGTTTTTAACGATATATGCGTCGTCATCGTCGGTCAGGGCATATACGCTGCCCTGCCACAGCAGGAACGACCTCACATCCCCCATCAGCACCTCTTCCTCGCCGCCCTTGAGCGGAATGCGGCACAGGTCGCCGGTATATTCCCCGTCGTCGCACGCGATATAGTACAGGTAGCGGCTGTCGTCGTCGATATCGTACTGGGACGGATTATCACAGATCTCCTCCCGCCGGGACCACTCGCTGCCTTCCTTTCGGGAAAGGTAAAGCGTATCGTCCGACTCATATACGGCGTAACGGAAGCTGGAGTCCACGATAAAGTCTGTATCATATTTGCCGATCTTGACCGGATCGCCCGGGGCTTTCACCTCATACAGCGTTTTCGAAGAGTCTGTACCTTCGCTGAATACGAAGTGAGCTTCACGCTCCAGCCGCGGATCACGACCCGGCCAGGAGGGGAAGTTGATTCTGGCCCAGTCCTCCCCGACCTTCGTCTCTTCTCCGTTGTTATAATAAATCATATCGTCGTCGCCCGTCACATAGACGAACTCGGCTCCGCTGGCCATTGAGGTGAGCAGATACGCATCCTTGCTCACGCGGTCCGTATTGCCGTCCGCATAGACATATAATGTGTACTCGCTGTCGCTGTAGCTGTACGCGTCAAACACCATACGTCCCTTGTCGTCCAGGAAGATGTCCGAGAACCAGCTGTTCTCGACCTCCTCCACCGCAGTGGATTTGCCGCCCTTGAAGATCATCAGCGACTCCGCGTCATCCCCGGAGTTCATCTGATAATAGATATACGCCGCGTTAGGAGAAAAACCAAAGCCGCCGGTCTGGACGGAATCCTCGATCTTCTCTGGCTTGCCGCCCAGCGAGCAGAGATACAGATCGCCTTCCGCGTCATCCACGTCCGTGACGAAGAGTATCTTTTTGCCGTCCGCAGAGATCCTCGCCGAGTACACATCCGCCGCAACGCGCTCTGGCTCGGCCTTTGCGTTGTTCAGCGCAATACGCATCAAATCGCCCTCGCCTGAGGAATTTGCGTCCGCCAGATAGAACAAATACTTGCCGTCCACCGACATATAGGCGTCCAGATATTCGTTTTCGTGGCCGCTGGCAAACTCAGCGCCATCCAGCAAAATGCCTTGCGCACCTGCAGCCAGATATATGTCGCCATCCTCCATGTAGAGCATCGGAGATGCCGGTTTTTCCAGCGTCCCGCCTCCGCCGCCCAGCGTCAGCGCGAGCACCAGCACCAGCACGATTACCAGAACCGCTCCGCCGCCGACCCAGACCCATAAATTCTTCTTGGGCGGCGCTTGAGGCGGCATATAAGCCGTCTGCGGCGGCGCATAGTCCTGCTGCGGAGGAGCATATTCGCCCTGTGGAGGTACATATCCACCTTGCGGGGGGATATACCCACCCTGAGGCATGTACCCGTTCCGTGGAGGAACATTACCACCCTGCGGCGGATATCCGCCGCCGTTACCACCATTGTACTGATCCATTTTACGTTTCCTTTCCCCAAGATAATATATATTGATGCCAGCCCATAAACAGGGAAGCTAATCTGTGAAAAAGAAAGAGGCTTGCGTAAAATTGGCTGGATACGGCCATATGGTATGACCGCTATATAAATTATACCATGTCAAACCGGTATATGCCAGAAAAAACGCCATGCGCGCCTGATATTTGATCAAACTTTAACGATTTATGCGTGAAGCTGTGTTAGAATAATATCATTAATTAAGGGAGGTACCCCCCTATGACAAATCGAGTGGATATCAAGGCTCGGGCGAAGGCAAACTTCACCGGGCAGTATGGAATGTCGCTGGGCGCGTTTGTCGTGTATGCTGTGCTGACAGGCGTGGCTTCAAGCACCTTTGTTGGCGGACTGCTGCTCGTACCGCCGCTGATGGTGGGCTATGCGTTCTTCAGCCTGCGCATCTACCGCGGTCAGCAGGGCGATATCGGCGAACTCTTCAGTGTGGGCTTTCAGGACTATGGGCGCGCCCTGGGCGGCATCCTCTGGATGGAGCTGTTCACCTTCCTGTGGTCGCTGCTGTTCATCATTCCGGGCATCATCAAAGCGCTCGCCTATTTCGCAACGCCCTATATCCTCGCGGACACCCAGCGCGTACCGGCAACCGAAGCGCTTAAGCTTTCGATGCGCATGACCAAAGGCCACAAGGGTAAGATCTTCGTAATGGGCCTGAGCTTCATCGGCTGGATGCTGCTGTTCGGCATCACCTTTGGGATCGTGGGGCTGCTCTACGCCGGGCCCTATATGAGCACGAGCTTTGCCGGCATGTACGATGAGCTTAAAGCCGAGGCGCTGCGCACCGGCGTCATCCGTCCGGAGGAACTGGTTTAAAGTATATCCTTATACAGCAAAGCGCCCTGCCAAAAAGCAAGGCGCTCTTTTTATGCGGCGAAATTAGCAACATCAATTTTCCCTGCTGTCTAAGACAACCAGCTTAAAAATCAGTTAGCGAACGTTCCGTAATGTTAGGGCCGCTTGATCGTCACGGCAGGTGCAATCTCCACATTACCCTTGAGCATGGCCCATACGGAGCAATACGTCTCCTCTGCCATGGTGAGGGCGCGCGTCATATCCGCCTCCGTTACATCGGCAGAGGTAACGGTAAAATTAATATCGATGTGCGTAAACGCATGCGGGTGTTCCTCACGCCGCGTACCGCGGACATCAACGGTCATGTCCCTGACGTCCTTGCGGAACTTGCGCAGCAGCGAGGTTACCACGCCGCCCGTACAAGTTGCAAAGCTGATGAGCAGCAGCTGGGTTGGCGCATAGCCCTCGGCAGCTGCCGGAGGCGTCGGGTGGTCCGTATAGACGGGTGGCTGGCCGCCTGCGGTGCACTCGAACTTGAGTCCGTCATTGACGAGTTTGATGCTGGCTTCCGATACATTCCCCATGATCCGTTCCTCCTGTGTTAATATATCTATGTCTGTTCTTATGGACGTTCGATCGTTACGATGGAGCTAACTGCCACGTTGCCCTTGAGCATGGCCCATACGGGACAATACTTCTCTTCCGCTTTGGTTATGGCGAGGCGCACGTCGTTCTCCGCCGCGTCAGCAGAGGTCAGCGAGAACTGAAGCTCAATATGCGAAAAGCATAAGGGATGCTCCTCGCGCAGCGTGCCGCGGGCAGACACGGAGAAACGCCCCACATCCTTGCGGAACTTGCGCAGCAATGCGGCCACCGTGCCGCCTGAACAGGTCGCAAGGCCGATTAAGACCAGCTGGATCGGCGCATAGCCCTCAGCGGCGGCAGGAGCTACCGGATGATCTGTATAGATCGGTGCCTGCCCGTCCGCGGTACATTCGAACTTCAGTCCGTTGTTGACGAGTTTAACTTCAGCTTCCAGAACATGTCCCATTACTCTTCCCTCCTGACTCGTATAGCACTATCATACCACGCCGGCATAAAAAGTTCCAACTATGAAAAACACGCCTGCATCGCAGACGAAGCCACCCTTCCCCCCTCCGTTTGCCCTTTTCTCTACGTCTCTTGAATTTGCAGGAGGGCTTTGATCCCACAGCATAACAGTGTTAATCGAACTGGCTCGGCAGCGTTTCAATTATCACATTGCGGTTATATATAGGTAAATATACAAATGTAAAATGCGAAGTATGGATATCGACGCTGTTTTTAAAATTGACTTGCATGCATTTTCCCTGCTGATTTGTCTGGCAATGCTGATTGGGGACCTTGCGCTGCCTGGAAAGCGGCTCCTCCCCAACCGCATCTTCCGGGGTCTCATCATTTTTACCATGATCACACTTGCCGTGGACCTGATAGGCGTCTATTCAGACGGCAAACCTGAGTTGATCGGCTTAAGCTATGTCGTAGAGGTTATGCTGTACGTCCTTGCGCCCATTGTGCCCAGCATCTGGGCAACGTATGTAAGCTGTCAGCTCTATCAGGATGTTCAGCGGCTGCGCATCGAGCTGCGAGTTATGACTGCGCCTGTGCTCATCAATGCTGCTCTTGTGTTCCTAAGCCCTTTCTATGGACTGATGTTCACAATCAGCAATCAGAACGTATTTTCCCGTGGGCCGTTTTACTTCGTGCTTTGCGCCGTATCGCTCGCACCAATATTGTATTCCACCATAATGTTACTTGCATTCGTCAAACGTGAACCGCTGAAGGTGCTGGCACCACTGCTTGTTTTTCCGTTGCCTATCGTCGCCGCTGCACTGTTCCAGATCATTTTCTACGGGGCTTCGGTAATCTGGCCGGGCGTTACACTCGCAATATTCATCATATACATCAGCCTTCAGACACGCCAGTACACCATCGACCATCTGACAGGCGCGTTCAACCGCCGCCAGCTTGACAGCCACCTCGCTGTGCGCATCAGAGGCGCCAGACGCGGCAAGCCGTTCTCCTGCATCATGCTGGACATCGACAACTTTAAAACCATCAACGATGAGTTTGGCCACATCGTAGGCGACGAGGCGCTGTTCGATGCCGCCCAGCTGCTGCGCTCCTGCATCCGCGGCGGGGACTTTTTATCACGTTTCGCCGGAGACGAATTTGTCATCCTGCTCGACGTGGCGGATCAGGAGGTACTCGAAGCGACTGTATCGCGCATCCGCGCTTGTGCGCATGCATATAACCAGACTACCCAGAAGCCTTTCCATCTGGACTTCAGCGTGGGCTATGAAGTATACGGCGCAGGCTCCGATATCTCTTTGGAACGGTTTATCGCCCGCGTGGATTCGCTCATGTATGGCGACAAATCCAGCAAGAAGGAATCGCCCCCGGTTTGAAACCGCACAGGTACTGGACGCCGGCCCTTGCCGAGCGTTCTTTTTTGTTCGGAATAATCTTGCCTGTGAAACGATATAATGATTTTACATCACTTTAAGCTGCGTTGGAGGAGAGATTTTTGATGGAAAGGAACTATCATGCAAAGAATTAGATCGCTGGTAGCCGCTTTGCTGATTGTTCTGGCAATAGCCGGATGCAGTCGTGTTTCGTGCGAAACCGCCAAAGCGATCTCGCTGCGTGCTATACGTACGCCTGCGCCTGTTGCGCAGAGCGTTGCTGGCGTGCCCGACGATTACGCTGCTCGTCTTTTCGGCCTCAGCTTATCGCACCATCTCACGATCTATATTTCGCGCAGCGAGTGGCTGGGTATGTCGCAGGACATGCTCGATTATGCGGCAACCGATATTTGGATGCGCACGGGCAACTGCCGCCATGCGGATCTTGTCTATGAGGACGAGCAAGGCGTGCTTGAAATTGACGATGTCGGCCTGCGAACGCGAGGCAACACCACGCGCATCCTGCCCGAGGACAAGGAAGGCTATCACCGTGCGCACTTTGCGCTGGAGTTCAACGAAACGTTTGATCTGGCGGAGGACAGCACGGAATACACGGCGCGCCACCGGCGCGCCTTCTGCGGCCTTACCTCGCTGGACCTGAAATGGAACCTGTGGACGGATCAAAGCCATATCCGCGAGCTGTACGCGTATACGCTGATGAATGCGGCAGGCGTTACCGCGCCGCGCGCAGCTCTTGCCTCACTGGATTTCGTCATCGACGGGGAATGTGTGCACTACGGTGTTTATACCATGGTGGAGCCGGTGGACAAGACTTTTCTGACGCGGCATTACGGCCCGCGGGCGGACGGCGGCAGCCTCTACAAGTGCCTGTGGGAGAACATCCCCGCTACGCTGGAAGATGGTTACCCGGAGGACGAGATCGGCGTAAAGGACTGGGAAAGCGGTTACCGGCCTTCTTACGACCTGAAGACCAATAAATCAACAGCCGATACGTCCGACCTTCAGGCGTTTATCGAAACCCTCAACACGCTGGATGACGACGATTTTGCGGAATATATTGAAAGCAGTTTTGAGGTCGACAGGTTCCTTTGTTATCTTGCAGCGGATGTGCTGCTGGGCAACGCGGACGATTATCGCATCATGGGTAATAACTACTACCTCTATTTCAACCCGGCGGGCAAAATCGAGCTGATCCCCTATGACTTTGATGCCTGCCTTGGGGGCGGCTGGAACGGCGGCCTCGCCTGTTCGTACGAAGCGCTCGCGGAAGAGGATATCTACGATGTACCCAACCTCAACGCGGCTTATATGGAACAGCCAATCTCTCACCCGCTTGCTGACCGCATTCTTGCTATCCCCGAGTACCGCGAACGCTACGAGCGATACCTGGCGGGCTTCATCAGCTCTGGTCTGTTTTCCTATGACAACTACCTGCAGATATTCGAGCAACTGGAGTCAGTATATGGCCCATACGCCTGCAGTGATACCGAGGACCGCGGGGAAACCATGACGCTGACCAATGAGGAATGGTTCTTTGAAACCAAGATCAGTTCTGTACGGTCACAGCTCGGGTGAACGGGTATCCTTTAGGCCATATAGCTGTACCGCAGGTATAAGCGGCACCGCGTTGAGTATATAAGAAGCAACATAAAAAGCCGTAAAATACGGCTTTTTGATATTTCCCAACTGTTTTCTTAAAGCTCCGCAGCGTTTGCGTAGATGCGTGCAATCTCGTTTTTGCCCGTAACGCGGCTCACCGCAAAGGCGATGGCCGTGATGCCGACAAGGCTCATGCCGAGACGTGTGAGTGTAAACAGCGGCCCCATCGAAGCGAGCTCGAACAGCAGCATCGGTATCTTGGTGGTAGACCATGCGCCGAGGAACAATACCACATTGAAGAAGCTCGCGCCTTTTCTCATGAAGACCGCTGCTACCGGAAACGCTGCGTACAACGGCCCGGCTGCGGCGGAGCCCAGAAACACCGCCAGCGCCGCACCACGCAGACCCGAGCCTTCGCCCATGAATTTCACCATGGTCTCACGTGGCACCCATACGTCCAGCAGTCCGAGCATCACGAAGATGGGCGGGATCACGAGCAGCATTTCTTTGAAGCTGAAAAGCGTGGTGCCCAGCGCTACCGATCCCAACTCCTTCGTCTGCCCGCCGAGCTGTATCACCGGGAAGAATATTGCCAGCACAGCCAGCACGACCACCATTACGGCGGAAAAGGCATAGCGTTTCGCGTAAAACTTAAACCCTTTCTTTGCATTCTGCGGATTGTTTCCGTTCATATCTCACCCATTACCTTTCCGATCACGAACGCCACAGCGAACGCGAATATCAGCGCCAGCGCGTTGCGCCACAACGCGGCTTTCTTCCCAAAGTATTTGAATTCCACCGGCAGCGTCACCGTGCCGACCATCATCAGCGAGCTGACAAACGCACCAATCTGCATATATCCCGCACCGCTTGCGATGAGCAGCGCTGCCGTGGGGAACGCGATGAACCCAGGCATCAGGGTGATGCCGCCCAGCACCGCCGCAATGACGACCCCGGTCCAGCCCGACTTTGCGCCGATGAGCACGCTGATGGTTTCCGTATCCAGCAGGGCGAGCAATATGCCCACCAGCACGATGATCCCGATCATCTGCGGCAGTATGTTCTCAAACGCTTTCCACGCTTTCTTCAACGCTTTTTTGGTCTTCTCGCGGCTCTTGATAAGCGACACGAACAGAAGCGCCGCCGCAAGCGAATAAAAGATGATGGTTTCAATGCCGATCTTCATGGTTCGTTTCGTCCTTCCTCCGGTGTCGTGTCTCCCAGCTTTTCATACGCTTCCAGCAGATGTCCAATTCGCTCGCGCCGCCTGCGCAGCACTTCAACCCATTCTGAGAGCGCCTCGCGCCCGGCCTGTGTGATGCCGTATGCGCGCCGCTGCGGCCCCGGTCCGCCGCTTTCCCAGCGTGATGTCACCCAGCCCGCTTCCTCCATGCCGCGCAACGTGCGGTACAGCGTGCTCACGTTCACCTCGTCTGCGTCGAAATCAAATTCCGCCAGCCGCTCGGCCAGCGCGTAGCCGTGACAGCTTTCACACTGCGGCTCGCTGAGCAGCGTCAACAGACAAACCTCCATAAACCGCTGCATGTGATGATGTTTTCCGAAACAGTCTCCCCGCATTTCTTTACTCCAATATGTACTTATCAACTATATTCATTGAGTATATAGTCTTTTCGAATTTAGCTTACCCGACTCCAAACTTTTTGTCAAGATAATATGAAACATTATCCATGCATTTTTTTCGCACAAATGGGGGGAAAATATCAGCAAAGGAGGTAATCAAAAATGGCATCTAACAATTGGAAACTCACAAACATCAAGCATGCGGCGGCAAGCGAAGCAGGCGTAACGCTCAAACAGGGCTACAACGGCGACCTTTCTTCAAAAGACGCGGGCCGTATCGGCGGCGTCATGGTCAAGAAAATGATCCAGTACGCCGAGAACAATATGCCGGAGAGCCAGGGCACCCCGACAGGCAGGTTCTAAGCACCGCAGAAAAGAAGGGCCGACGAGGCTCTTTTTTTTACGCTTTTGTCAGGAGTACTTGAGGAAATTAAAAAGTGCTGTGAAAAGAAATTATTGCAAAACCACCTCGCCTGACAAGAATCCAAACAGTTTAATTGAGTTCCGTGTCTCCCGGGCTCACTTCTAAAGCAATACTCCTGCCACATTTAAAGGCAAGACAATAAAGACTCCCTCCCTTTTTCGTTCTGCTTCGCTTAACTATGTTCAATGACTCTTCGGTCAGTGAGCAGAAGCTTCAGCTCCCCTGGCGATTCCCCCGCCCCATTTACCGCAGCGGTCGCCCCAATGCGCCACGGCCTCGCCGCCCGAATAGATGCGCACCACCTCACATTGGTTGGGGCATCCGTCGCAGGTGAAGCTGCGGGCCTTGCAGTCCGTGCGGGCGTTATCAAGGCCTCGAAACTGTGTTGCCTCGCCGGTCCGCGCCATATGCTCCGCCGCAAGCAGCGCCGCACCGTAAGCACCCATCACGTCATAGAATTGCGGGATAACGAGCTTAACGCCCAGCGCCTTCTCAAAGGCGGCGGCAATACCGGAGTTGGCGGCTACTCCGCCCTGGAACATCACCGGCCCCTCAATGATGCGACTGCGCGCGAGATTGGCAAGGTAGTTGCGCACCAGCGCTTCACAAAGACCTGCCACGATGTCCTCCGTGCTGTGGCCCGCCTGCTGCTTGGATATCATGTCCGACTCCGCGAACACCGCGCAACGCCCTGCAATGCGCACCGGGTTCTTCGCCCGCAGTGCCCAGCCGCCCAACTCCTCTACCGGAATGCCCAGCCTCCCGGCCTGCCGGTCCAGGAACGAGCCGGTGCCCGCCGCGCAGACCGTGTTCATCGCGAAATCCGTCACCGCGCCGTCCTGCACAAAGATAATTTTGCTGTCCTGCCCGCCGATCTCGAGGATGGTGTGCACGTCAGGCGCCATGTGGCACGAAGCCGCGGCATGAGCCGTAATCTCATTTTTCACCACGTCTGCGCCCACAATGACTGCGGCCAGCTGCCGCCCGCTGCCTGTAGTGCCACAGGAGACAATCTCTGCGCTGTCCCCCGTCTGCGTATTCAGCATGGAAAGTGCTTTTACCACCGCGTCGATAGGGCGTCCGGCAGTGCGCAGATACAGCTTGCTCAGCACTTCCCCGTCCTCACCCAGCAACACGATGTTCGTGCTGACCGAACCTACATCAATGCCCAGACTGCAACGCAAAACCTCTCCTCCTTTTCGCTTCCAGCATATCAAGAAATGCCTCAATGCGCGTCACCACGCCGGCTTCTCCTGTGATCTCATCCATTACCAGCTTTAATACCGGAAAATCGCGGCGCTTGGAAAGCTCGGGCAGTACCGAGGCTGCCACAATTTCCGGCATACAGCCCGTGGGGAAAATCTGAATCGCGCCATCGAAGCCGCACTTTGCGCACCGCTCCGCATGGGCAAGCGTCTCACGCGCATGGCCGCCTACGGCATAGGGCAGGTACGGTTTTGCTGCCCGCTGTCCGGGCGCGGCTCCCTTTAGCGGTTTGAATACCAGATCCTTCACCCACCAGTCAGGCGTGATGAGCCGCCGCGAGCACGCGCCATATGCCATCAGCTTTTCTTCAATATAGAGGTTGGCGTACGGTTCGATCATGGAATAGATCTCTCCCACCAGAGCAACTTTCAGCGGCTGGCGCGCCGGGTCCTGTGGCAGCTCCCGCAGCCGCCGTTCCCCCTCCTTCAGTGCCAAAAGCGTCTGCACAGAGCCGGTGCGGCGCAGGGCTTCGCGGCGGTAGCGCATGATAATCCGCGCACAGGAGCCGCGTTCCCTCTCCATCCCGGCAATATGGCACGCCTCCCCGTCCAGTTCGTCCGCAGCCTTGAGCACACGCATCGCAGCCCGCAGCGCCAACAGAATGCGCGGCGTGGACTGTGAGCTGGCTGCCCCAATGCGCCCCAACCGGTGCATCAGCTCGCCCGCACCAATCTCCCGCGGCGCGTCCACCACGATCATGTCCGCATGCAGCCCCTTGCGGCGCAGGATGTCCCTCTGCAGTTCGCAGTATTCCCCGAAACGGCACGGCCCGCAGCTTCCCGTGATGAGAATGGTGTCCGCGCCCCGACGGATCGCTTCCATGTAGTTGCCCATCATCATTTTAAAAGGCAGGCACATCTCGTCGGGCGAGACACGCGCGCCTGCCTGCAGCGCGGTCTTGTTGTTCTCGGGAGGCACGCAGGGGATGCCGATGTCCTCAAAGAACGACTTGGCAGCCAGCGTAATGTTGCCCATTTGCGGGAACGTGATGACCATGGTTCCTCCCTTCCAGCATGTCGGCAAACGCTTCAAGGCGCGTATCCAGCCCGGCTTCGCCCGTATGCTCGTCGATTTTCAGCACCATAAACGGCAGACCGTCCGCCGCGCCTGCCACCAGCTCCGCGGTCACGGAGTCCACGCCGCACGAAAACGCCGAAACGTAGAGCACCCCGTCCACCTGGCCGGAAGCCGCAAGATATGCCGCCGCGCCATAATAGCGCCGTGCGAAGTACCAGAACGGCGCTTTGAACAGCCGCGCCGCCGCGCGCGTAATATTAGCTTCCTCCACCTGTTCCTCCGTGACTACCCCGACACCGAGGCGCTTCAGCTTTTTCATCAGCCCCATGTTGACAAACCGGTCGCCCAGCACGTACGCGTGGCCGATCAATGCGACGCGGTAGCGTACATCCTCCGTTTCCGGGTTCAGGGGCAGCGCTCGCTGGGCTGCAAGCCCTGTCTGCACCGCGCGGATAATGGCGCTTTTGCCCGCAAGCCCGTGCGCCGCCAAAAGCGCCCAGCGTTCTGGTTCATCCAGCGACCATACCGGTGCGTCGATCAGCGGCGGCAGGTCCGGCAACGCGGCCCGCAGCATATCGGGCAGTCCGCAGAACATCGGACATATGGATTTACCCTTCGCCATGCGCATAAAACGCGGCACCAGTAGGGCGTCACACCGGCCCCGCAGCCATGCGGCATGGCCGTGCATCACCTTCACGGGCAAGCAAGCTTCGTCCGCGCACAACAAAGCGCCCGTGTCGAGTATCTGACGGTTCGTGTCGGGCGATACGACCACACGCGCACCCAAAGCCTCGAAAAAGGCCGTCGCAAATGCATGATATTTGTAGTAAAGCAACGCTTTTGGTATGCCTATTGTCATGAATTTAGGTTTCGACGGAGGAGTGAAAAATATGTGATGCAAATGATGGGGCATATACTGTTCAAGGTTAGTATTTCAAATATATTGATATTAGTAACGTACTGGTTTTATAATAATGTAAATCTTTTCGTCTGACTGTAGGGAACGGTCTTGACCGTTCCAAGGGAGGTATCACTATGCACGAGCGCAAGCTTTCCTGATTACACAATTACAATTACAGTTCAAACGGTTATTACTTTGTTACCATCTGTACGCATGATAAAAAGCATCTCTTTGGCAAAATTGAAAATGGATGTATGAACCTGAATGTCTTTGGGTGTATTGCGGAAAAAGAGCTATTAAATATATCGGAGCATTTCCCCGAAGCTGCGATTCTACCTTATGTCTAATGCCCAACCATATACACGCAGTGATTATCATCCAGTCGGTCAGAGCAAGCGGGTGAGGAACGGTCAAGACCGTTCCCTACGGTTTCGACGATAGTAGGGCTCTATAAATCCGGAGTGTCCAAGCGGATTCATGAGGCTGAACCCGGCCTCGTCGTGTGGCAAAAATCGTTTTACGACCACATTATCCGAAACGAGCAAGGCTATCAGGAGATTTGCGATTACATTATTTATAATCCGCTCAAATGGGAAAGCGATGAATATTGCTGCTGAAAATAATTTGGGCGGACCACCAGGGTCCGCCCGCTGCTCACACACCTGGATTGAAAATCGCTTTCCAATAATCCAGGCTCATGATCCGGAAGTCAAGTCCATGCTCGAAGAACATATCCTTCACCTCGGTAATAGTTTGTGCGGATCGCGCGCCAATATTCGCGCAAACAAAATTATTTGATAAAGCCTATTTCCCGCGCCATTTCAATCAATTTCGGCTGGATCAGCGGATACGTCCATATATCCGGCAGGTTCGGCGAAATGATGACCTGCTCAATTTCAAAATGCAGCTCCGGCTCAAAGCACTCGATCTCGGCATAGAACAATTCGCCGTATCGCTGGCCTTCATCGCTGGTCACGGAATAGACGCTGATGGGCTGCAGCAAAAACTCCGCCGCCCCGGTTTCCTCGCGCAGCTCGCGTTCCGCGGACTGCAGCGGCGTTTCGCCCTCTTCGCAGTGGCCTCCCGGTATCTCCAGCGTATCCCTGTCCTTGTGTTTACAGAGCACCCACTGTCCATGATGCCGCGCGATAATCACCGCAAATTCGATTTTTGCACCATTGGCGCTGTCGTGAAACGCGACTTCCTTTACGTCCACAGCGAAGTGATCTCCATCACAGTCTTATCCTGACCGACCGTAAAACCGCAGTGCTCATAGAAGCCCTTCTCTTCATCATATGCCACGAGCAATACGCGCAGGTAATCCTTGTAGTGCTCCTTGGCCTTCTCCAGCAGGGCCGCGCCGATACCCTGCCCCTGATATGCCGGGTCCACCAGCATGTAATGGATGTAGGCGGTCATGCCGCCGTCGTCCATGGCAGAGATCAGCCCGACCAGCTTGTCCCCGTCCCACGCAGTAAATACGCTGCCGTAGCGTTTCATCGCCGCAGCGAGCCGATCCGGATAGTGCCCGGACGACCAGCCGACGGACAGAAACAACGCCTGCAATTGAACCGGTTCAAACTCCTGAATGTCTTTGTACGCTATCATAACTGTCATTCCTCCATGCTGCTCAGATACGTGATAAACTGCTGTGCTGTCCTCGGGCTGCGTCCGCCCAGCGCAAAGCGCTCGGCTTGCTCGTCCAGCGCTTTTTGGTCCATGCTGACGCCCTGCCGGACGGCCAACTCGTGCACGATGTCAAGGTAATCATCTTTATTCGGCTTGAAAAAGCCCACCGTGAGACCGAACCGTTCGGAGAGCGAGGTCAGCTCCTGCAGCGTTTCACCGCGATGCACGTCGTCTCCTTCGCGGTCGGAGAACCGCTCGCGCACGAGGCGGCGGCGGTTGCTTGTGGCATAGATCACCGTGTTGGCAGAACGCGCGGATGCGCTGCCTTCCAGCACAGCCTTCAGCGCGTAATAATCGTCGCCCTCACCGGTAAACGAGAGGTCGTCGATAAACAGGATAAACTTGAGTGGCAGTTCCGCCAGCGTCTCCAAGACTTCGGGGATGCTGCGGAACTGATCCTTTTTAATCTCCACAAGCCGCAGGCCCTGCTCCGCATACCCGTTTACGATTGCCTTGACCGTGGACGATTTACCCGTACCCGCGTCGCCGAACAACAGCGCATTGGCGGCGGGCTTACCGGAAAGCAGCGCAAGTGTGTTGCGAAGCAGCGCCTGCTTCTGCCGCTCGTAGCCGATGAGGTCGGCTAACCGCACCGGGTCCGGCCTGGTTACCGGCGCGATCTGTCCTTCCTTCAGGCAGAACATTGCATGCCTGCCCCATATGCCGTAACCACGGGAGGGCAGCGCATCCATGCGAGCCGCGTATTCTGTCATAAAATCAATTTTGTTGGTTTTCCATTCCGGCAAAAAGCCAGTGTAATCGACGCATTCCTTCACGCGAGCCGCGTCCAGCAATGAAACCGCCTGCAGCGTTCTAAGGTCGCTTTGGATGCTTTGCTCCAGCAATTCGTTAACCGGCAGTCCTTTTGCCCGCCGCAGCACAGCCGGATTCACATCCTCCAGCGCGAGGCCGAGCAGATATTCCGATAAATTGTCCGTATGTCCAAACAAGGTGCGCGCAAACTCCGCGTATGCGTCCACGGCCTGCAGCCCATCCAGCGCATCCAGCAGCGCACACAGGCGGTGCATCACCGTGTCGTCCAGTACGCCGCGCAGCATCGTGAGCGCGCGTAGCGCATCCCGAAGCTGTCTGAATTCTTTCGTTTCTCCCAAGCCCGCCTCCGCTATATCCGGTACGCCGCAAGCGCGTTGGCAGCCACGTTCGAAAAGCTTGACGCCGCGCCCCAGTCAAAGTTGATCAGGCCCTGCCCGCCACCGCCGCCTACGCAGTGCACGCGCGTCCTGCCGGTAAAGTCGTCGAGCACAACCGTGAGCGTCAGCCGGTTGCCTGCGCGAATATAGTGCTTCTCATACACGCGCGTAATAAACCCTCCGCCGCCCGGTGCGCCTGCTCCGTAAGCATCGAGGATCTCGCCCGTGACGCTGCCGCGCACCACTGCATCGTCGAGAATTTGTGCCGCCTGCGGCACGCTCAGCGATACATAAAACGTGTCTGCCATAGTGGACCTCCCTGAATGGTATATTTGCCGCCCCCCGTGCCTATACTTTACCAGACCATATGTTCGGTAAGGCTCCGGAGGAATGCTGTGATTGCTTTTATCAAGAATGCCGAAAACTTAACCGCCAAACTCATCGCCGTATGCGCGCTCAACGTGACGGATATCGTGCTCACGATCGCGCTTCTTAGCACCGGAGCGTTTTCTGAAGGCAACCCGATGATGGCGCAGCTGATGGGCAGTACCCCCGCCGCGCTGGCCGTCAAGCTCATCGCGCCTGCATTGCTTACGGCCCTGCTCATCTTCCGGCTGCGCGGCGCAGATTCCCGACAGCGCCGGACCGCCAACGTACTGATCTGCGTATTGCTCGGGTTCTACGCGCTCGTCAACCTGTCGCACATCGTATGGGGCACGGTATATCTCGTGCTTCAGCCTTTAGCATAGCCGTTTTCGATCTCCTCCACACGCCTGTACAGTTCGCGGTTGACAGGCGTATCGATGCCGTACTTTTTCGCAAGAGAGAGCACCGTACCGGAGAACAGCTCCACCTCGCTGAGCCGCTGCGCTTCCACGTCCTGCCGCATGGAGGGTTTGCCCATAGGGCTCAGCCCCTGCAGTACGCCGAGCCAATACTCAAGGTCGCTTTCATCAAGAAAGATGCCCTCCTTTTGCGAGAGAACCATTACTTCGCGCATCGCCGCAATCATCTCGTCACGCGCAAAGCCGGGCTTTTGTATGTCCCCGTAGTTTTCGCCGTATACCGCCACCACCTGATTGACGCCCACGTTGACCATGAATTTGCCCCACATGCGTTTTGGCATATCGGGGTCCGCAATGTGCGGCACCTCCATGCGGGTCAAAAACGCGTCCACATCGCGCGTCATGCCGGAAACCACTCCCTTTTCGCGGTCACCGAAAACGATCTGGCCCATGTTGTGATAGGTCAGGTGTCCGTCCTTCATTACAGCATCCATGGCCTGCGCCACACATAGCAGTACATGGCCATCTCCGTATGCCTCGCCGATCATGCGCTCGCTGATGATGCCGTTCAGCAAAGAGAGAATGATGGTATGCTCGCCCACCTGGCTGCGGGCCGTTTCAATCGCGCCCGCAAGGCCGCCTTGCTTGACTGCGAAAATGAGCAGATCTGCCGGGCTGCCTTCGCCCGGGGCCAGAAAATGAAAATCACAGCGCTCACCGTTGCAGGTGACGCCGTCCCTCTTATACCGTGCAATGCGCTCTTCGTCCGCAACGACGCGCAGGCCCTGCATTTTTTTGTTTAAATGATGCGCATACATTGTGCCCAGCGCGCCGAGGCCGATGATTGATACAGTCCTGATTTCCATTCCGTCGTCCCTTAAAATGTTTTTTTCATTTTATCATGTCCGGCAGCACGTTTTCAACGCTACGCAGATCAAAACCCATCTTTTTAAAATCAAAAAATGTTTCATCGGACGAACGGACAAGCAATCGGCAGAACAAAGAAAGGATTTTCCTTTTCATAACACGACACGATCGAAATCCGGCGTTGAAAAAACAACTTGCTCGCCTTATCATGAAATCAAGCTCCAGGGAATACCGAAGGAGCATGAGCCACGCGGAAGATCGCCGTATCTAAAGTACGGAGACAGTTTGCGAAAGTAACGGGACATTCGTTTCGGATACGTCGCAGGTCAAGCTGCAGGCAAAAGAATGTGCAGAGAAGTTGTTGCCAAGACGAAAGTTAAAGCGGTGATGGATCAAGGATTCAGGGTCTGTATGTATGATGAAAATCTGTAAAAGGGTTACCGTAAGGATTCATGTTTCAGAAGAGGGTTCGCTGGAGCCTTAATTTTTGTTTTTAAGCAGATGCAACCGCTTTCCTAAACTACTTTCCGGTTAACGAAAAAAGCAGCTGCACTCCTCAGCCGCCTTTCCCGTAATGTAAGAGGGTTCTTGGCTATTGGGATGAAGCAGTGAACGCGCCATTGCGTCCATCAGCATCCTCCTGCTTTGACTCTATCCTGTATTTGATTATAACCCGAATTTTCGGAAAAATATCGGATGATTCATGAATTGATCGTGAATCAGGCGGGTTTTTTATCTCAATATCTCCAGTGTTGTCCAGAAGCTGATTCAGCAGGAAAAGACGACCGCTTTGCGCGGCCGCCTCTCCGGGTTTGTCTGCTTTTCGGATGTACCGATGGGACCGTTCCTTATTCCTGGATCAGATAGCCCTTCTCCTGCATGTAGGCAATGGCTTCAGGATCGTTGATGCAGTATTCCATGAAGGCTGCCACTTCGCCCGTGGGATCGCCAAGGGTGAGAAGGTTGAAGGGACGGGAGTAGGTGTAGGCACCGGAGTCAAGGTTATCCATGGTGGCTTCTACGCCGTCAATCGTCAATCCCGTGATGTTGTAGTTACCGATCAGGCCCAGCGACATGTAGCCGATACCAGTGGAGTCGTTCTCAAGGTCAGTGCCCATCTCGCCGTTGGAACCCACGATGACGCACATGTCGTCGTCGATCTCGATCTGCTCACCCGCATCGTTCTTACCAAGGAAGAGGTTCTGGAAAGCTTCACGCGTGCCAGACTCAGGATCTCTGCTGTAGAGGGTGATTTCGCCAGCTTCGCCGCCCACTTCGGACCAATCAGTGATTTCGCCGGTGAAAATCTGCTTAACCTGATCTTTGGTCAGTTCGGTGATCGGGTTGTCCTTGCTGACTACGATCGCCACGCCGTCGATGCACAGCACTGTCGCCTGCATGGTCGGGTAGGTCGTCATTTCTTCGTCTTTCAGGTTACGGGAAGCCATGCCCATATCCACGGAACCGTCACCGCAGGACGTTACGCCAGCGCCGGAACCAGTCTGCTCAACGTTGATCGTCACATTGGAATGCGCAGCCATGTACTTCTCTGCAAGCGCCTCGATGACCGGGCCAACCGAGGTGGAACCCGCGACCTTGATCATAACCGGCTCAGCCGATTCGGAAACTTCGGGCGAAGCGCTCTGGGAAACTTCAGCCGACACGCTCTGCTCAGCGCTCTGGGAGGGCGAGGTGGTGTCCGTCGCCTGTCCGCAGCCCGCGAAAAGCATCGCCGCAACAAGCACCATTACGATGACAGTAGTAACTTTCTTCATGTTAACCTCCAAATTTGTTTTCAAAATCATGGACAAAGCATAAACCCGCAATGTAAAGCGCGTATCAACGACAGGTTAAGCGCACGTTAAAGACATGTAAAAAAAGCGCAAACACGACAATATCCAAGATAAACTGACGCGTCGGCTTGAAGACTGAAAGGATGGATTTGTTTTATATATAAATAGGAAAAGGATGCAATAAAAAAGCCGACCCAGCAGAGCTGCTGAGCCGACTTTGATTTACATGATTAAGCGGAGGCCGAGGCGGACGCGGATGTGGACGTTTCCGGAGTCGCAGTGGGTGTAGGCCCGGTAGTGGGCGAGGGGATCACGCCGTTCAGCCAGTCCGAAGCAAATGTCAGTACATTCCCTTCGTTGTTCCAGATCATACTGCCGTCGGCCGCAGTAAGGTTCTCAAACTTTTTGCCGTAAGCATCGTAAACCTCACTCGGTTGCTTTTTATAATAAGAAGGCGCACAGCAGATGTAGCCCTTCACATCAACGACGCCTTCCATCTGTTCGTCCGTCAGCGTGAACGACTCGGATATAGGGGTGTCGGATTTCAGAATGGTGTTGTGCGCCAGAATCATGCCGTTCTGCGCCACCACGGATACGTCGATATATGTGCCGTTCATGACATCGATGCTGCCCGAGACGGTATAAACATTGCCGTCTTTCGTTATTGCGCAGCTGCCGGTGATCGTAGTTACCTGAACGCCATCGGAATGAGTCGGCGGTTTCAACGACGCAGCCTGACCGCAGCCGGCCAACGCGGCAACACACAGAATGACGGCCAGCACCGCAGCCAGCCTTTTTATTATAAAATTATGCATATTTTTCCCTTTCAGTGCGTTTTAGTACTTAACAGTATACCGAAAGCATGATACGATGTAAAGTGTAAAACCCCAAAACTGTTTCGCCGTATAGAAGCCGGTTTATATATCCTAAAGGATTATCAGCTTGGGAGATTCGTATGGCAATCAAACGCAAATACATCGGCGAACTGCTCATCGACATGGGCATGATTACCCCGCCGCAGCTGGATGAATGCTTAAAGGAGCAGAAAAGCTCCGGTGAGCGTCTGGGTAAAATTCTTCGCGGCAAAGGGTACGTGACCGAGCAGCAGCTCATGGAAATCATGGAGTTCCAGCTCGGCATACCGCTCATCAACCTCGATACTGTCACGTTTTCGCGCTCGCTCGCCAAATATGTGCCGGTTTCGCTCGCCAGAAAACACAAAATGGTGCCGATCCGGGTGGACAGTGGCAAGCTGTACATCGCGATGAACGACCCACTGGACTTCATCGCGCTTGAGGATGCGCGCATGGTATCAGGGCTGGAAGTATTGCCCATGATCGCTTCCGAGCACGCCATTGAAGCAGGAGTCAATAAGGTATACGGAAACGAGTACGCCGAGACTGCCATCAAGGAACTCACTGAAGAGGATAATAAGGAAGAAGCCGACACCGGCGAGGATACGGCGTCCATCAACGACGCGCCGATCGTGCGGCTCGTAACCTCCATATTCGAACAGGCGGCCAAAGCACGGGCCAGCGACATTCACGTGGAGCCGGGCGAAAACGACGTGCGTGTACGTGTGCGCATCGACGGCCAGCTCATTCAGTTGCTCACTATCCCCAAGCGGGCCCAGTCCGCAGTCATCACACGCCTTAAGATCATCGGCAACATGGACATTGCGGAAAAGCGCATCCCGCAGGACGGCCGGTACAAGCTCATCGTGGGCGGCAACGAAATCGACGTGCGTATGTCCAGCCTGCCCACCGTGCACGGCGAAAAGATCGTTATGCGTCTTTTGGACAAGCAGAACTTTCTCATCTCCAAAGAGAAGCTGGGCTTTTCGGAAGACAACATCAAGAAATTCGATGACCTTATCCAGAACCCGCACGGCGTCATCCTCATCACCGGCCCGACGGGAAGCGGTAAATCCACCACGCTCTACGCAATGCTCGGTGAACTCAACAAGACGACCACCAACATCATTACAGTTGAGGACCCGGTGGAATACACCATGCCGGGCATCAACCAGGTGCACGTGAACACCAAGGCCGGGCTGACGTTTGCTTCGGGTCTGCGCTCCATTCTGCGTCAGGATCCGGACATTATCATGATCGGCGAGATTCGCGACCAGGAGACGGTGGATATCGCCATCCGCGCGGCCATCACAGGCCACCTCGTGCTGTCCACCATTCATACCAACGACGCGCCCAGCACGATCTCGCGCCTCACCGACATGGGCGTGCCGCCGTTCATGCTCGCCGCTTCGCTGGTAGGTGTCCTATCACAGCGGCTGGTCAAGAAGATCTGCCCGTTCTGCAAGACGGAATATAAGCCCAGCAAGTTTGAGCTGCACGCGGCAGGCTTGCCGGAGTCGTATAAACACACCATATATTATGGAAAGGGATGCACCTACTGCAACGAAACCGGGTATAAAGGCCGCATGGCTGTGCACGAGATCCTCGTCGTGGACCGTGAGGTGCGCGACATGATTACGAGCGACCGCAGCATAGACGATATACGCGATTACGCGATCAAAAAGCAGCGCATGAGTACGATCGCCGCGGGATGCGTCGCCCTGCTGGAAAAGGGCGAAACCACCATCCAAGAAGTGATCCACACTGCGTATGCCTATCAGGGAGGGAACGAATGAATCTGCTCTCGCTGTTGGAAAGAGCGTCGGGGATCACTGACCTGTCCGATGTCCACATCACCGTGGGGATTCCGCCCATGGCGCGCATCAGCGGCAAGCTGACGCCGCTGGCAGATTTCCGGGTGACGCCCGACATAGCGCTCAGCTATGCCAAGGAGATCATGAACGAAGCCCAGTGGCGGCTGTTCGAGGAGAACGGCGAGTTCGACTTCTCTATCTCTGTGCCGGGCAAGTACCGGTTCCGCGTCAACACATTTCGGCAGCGGCAAAGCGTGGCAATCGCGCTGCGCGTCATCAAAGCCTCCCCGCCTGACATCAACGAGCTCGGGTTGCCGCCCGTCATACCCTCGCTGTGCAACTACACGCGGGGTATCATCCTTGTCACCGGCCCTACTGGCAGCGGCAAGTCAACCACGCTCGCGGCCATGATCGACTACATCAACCGTACGCGCAGCGAGCATATCATCACGCTTGAAGACCCGATCGAGTTTCTGCACCGACATAAAAAATGCATGATCAACCAGCGTGAAATCGGAGTGGATACCATCAGCTATGCCGCCGCCTTGCGTGCTGCCCTGCGCGAAGACCCGGATGTGATTCTCGTGGGTGAAATGCGCGATCTTGAGACCATCAGCATTGCACTGACCGCGGCTGAAACCGGACACCTCGTACTCTCCACGCTGCACACCACGGGCGCGGCTAAAACCATCGACCGCGTGGTGGACGTGTTCCCGCCTTACCAGCAGCAACAGATTCGTATGCAGCTCTCCACGGCGCTGGTTGCGGTACTCTCGCAGCAGCTGTTGCTCTCCACGGACAACAAGACCCGCGTCATCGCCGTGGAAACGATGATCGCCAATCCGGCCATCCGCAACCTGATTCGCGAGAATAAGATCCATCAGGTGGCAAGCGCCATGCAGACCGCGGGAGCCAGCGGCATGCAGCTGATGGATAACTCGCTTGGGCAGCTCTTCCGCGCGGGCAAGATCTCGCGCGAGACCGCATATACCTACGCAATGGACAAGAATTATATATCGACTCTGCTGTAAGCAGTTTCGGAGGTGACGTTTATCAAATACCTGTACAAAGCCGCCAACCGGGCGGGCCACACTGTGGAAGGAATCATTGAGGCAGCGGACCGCAAAGCCGTGCTTTTCGCGCTCCGTTCCAAATCGTTGTACCTGCTTGAGCTCTCAGAGGTAGCTCAAAAGGTTTCGCTCGATATCCAGATTGGATCCCCTAAGATCCCAAAGAAAGTGCTCGCCGTGTTCTGCACGCAGTTCGCCAGCATTTTGAAGGCAGGTGTGCCGCTGGTGCAGGCGCTGAATATACTGACCGAGCAGACCGAGCACAAACAGCTGCAGAAGATACTGGTAACCGTCAATGAGGAACTGCAGGCGGGCAAGGGGCTTTCGGAATCGCTCAGCGCTCATGATAAGGCGCTGCCTCCCATCATGATCAAGCTCATCGAAGCGGGCGAGATGAGCGGTACGCTGGACCTCTCATTACAGCGGCTTGCGGTCCAGTTCGAAAAGGACTACAAACTGCAAAAGAAGGTCAAAGGTGCGATGACCTACCCTACCATCGTAGGCGTCGTGGCAGTACTGGTCGTCATCTTCCTCCTTGTGTTCATCATGCCAAAGTTTACAGCTATTTTTTCTACGATGAAGACGGAAATGCCTGGTATTACCAAATTCTTTTTATCGCTTTCGGATTTCGTTGTTCACGACTGGATGTATCTACTCGGTTTCATCGCTCTGTTCATCGTATTGTTCCGGTTCTATAAGGGATCTGTCGTTGGGCAGACGCAGATCGATGGTATGAAACTGAAGCTCCCTGTGGTCAAAAAGGCGATGGCGCGCATCCTATCAGCACGCTTTGCGCGGACGCTTGCCACACTAACTGCCTCTGGCGTATCGCTCACGCAGTCGCTGCGCATCGCCTCCAAAGTAGTCGCCAACAAAGTAGCCGAAAACCGGTTGATTGACATTGAGGAGCAGATCAAGCGTGGCGTCTCGCTACACGCAGCCATCAGCAAGGAAACGATGTTCCCCAAGATGATGATGCATATGACGAAGATCGGCGAAGAATCAGGAACTCTTGACCAAATGTTAGAAAAAGCCGCAGATTACTTTGAAGATGAAGCGGAATCCTCCATTGATAAGCTGACCTCGCTGCTTCAGCCGATCATGCTGGTTCTCGTTGCCGTCATCGTGTTAATGATCATGCTCTCGGTAATGCTGCCAATGTTCTCAATCTATTCGAGTGTGTAATAATGCCGGGAATTTACATCTTGTAATTTTTTGAAGAAAATTGTACAATTAATTGGAAATCGCGAAAGCTTCCGATTAAAGGAAATTTCTAAAAAGAGCTTGTTTCAGTAAAACGAAAAGCGTTTATATAGAACCCGTAGTCTTATAATGCGCATGCAAAAGCGAAAGGAGAAATAAAATGTTCAATCCCAGAAAGAACAAAAAAGGCTTCACCATTATCGAGCTCATCGTTGTCATCGCTATCATTGCCATCCTCGCCGCAATCGCCATCCCGACTTTCATCGGCCTCACCGAGAAGGCCAATACCGCTGTCGCACAGGCCGATGCTCGCAGCATCGCTACCGCGGTCAACTCGTACAACGCAATGAACCCCAACCTCGGAGATGCTCTGATTGATTCGGCTGATGAACTTGCTGCTGCAGCCGGTTCAGACGGAGTATTGAAAGGCTTTTGGCCCGAGGGTTTGACGGCAGATGCCACAGCCGCAGCTTTAGAATTAATTAGTTTTTCTAACGGTGTTGCTGTTGTAGATACGTCAGGTTCTTAAGGCTTAGCAAGCAGTAAACATTGAGCGGAGGATAATCCTCCGCTCTTTTTTTGTTCCGATGCTACACCAGAATACACAAAAGCCCCCGGCAGGTGTATAATACCGGATGAAAAGATTTGAAGATTAAAGTACAAGGATGTGCTATGGAACAAAAACAGAAAGGCGTAGTCAAAGCCTTCATCTCGTATTACCGCCCCCACCTGGGGCTTTTCGTTCTCGACATGGTCTGTGCGCTGCTGATCGCAGGCATCGATCTTTCTTTCCCGCTCGTCACGCGATATGCCATGTCCAGCCTGCTGCCCGCCAACGCATATACAACGTTCTTCCTCGTCATAGGCGCGCTCGTGCTGGCCTATGTGCTGCGCGCTGTGTTCGACTACATCGTGGCATACTGGGGACACACGCTGGGCGTGCGTATGGAGGCCGACATGCGGCGCGATCTGTTCACGCACATGCAGACGCTCTCGTTCCGCTTCTTCGACAAAAACCGGACCGGGCAGCTCATGTCGCGCGTCACCACAGACCTTTTCGACATCACCGAGCTGGCGCACCACGGCCCGGAGGATCTTTTTATCTCACTCATCACCATCATAGGCTCTTTTATCGTGATGCTCTCCATCAGCTGGCCGCTGGCGCTGGTGCTCATCGTGCTCGTCCCGGTGGGCGTGGTCTTCATGATGCTGCAGCGGAAGCGCATGATGTCCGCCTCGAAGCACGTCAAGGAGCGCACCGCGGGTATCAACGCGGGGCTGGAGAGCAGCATCTCCGGCGCACGGGTCGCCAAGGCCTTTACCAACGAAGCGTACGAGATCGACAAGTTCATGGACAACAATGAACAGTTCAAGCGCAGCAAGGGCGAGTTCTACTCCGCAATGGGCGTGTTCTCCAGCGGTATGGGCTTTTTCACCAACCTGTTCAACATCGCCGTGATCGCGGTGGGCGGCTACCTCATCATGAAGGGCGGCTTCGACTACATCGGGCTTGTCACATTCACGCTGTACGTCGGCGTGTTCCTGCAGCCTATCCGCCGCCTCACGTCGTTTATGGAAGGGTTCGCAAGCGGCGCGGCGGGCTTCAAGCGTTTCCGCGAGCTGCTGCTGGAAGAGCCCGATATCAAAGACGCCCCGAACGCAAAAGAACTCAAAAGCGTGCGCGGCGATATCGAGTTTGACAACGTGACCTTTGCTTACAACGACCACACGAAGGTGCTCTCCGGCCTGTCGCTCAAAATCGCGGCGGGCAGAACGCTCGCGCTGGTGGGGCCCTCGGGCGGCGGCAAAACGACGCTGTGCCACCTCATCCCCCGTTTTTACGAAGCCACGGGCGGCAGCATCCGCATCGACGGGCAGGATATCAAAGATGTCACGCTGCTCTCCCTGCGGCAGAACATTGGTATCGTTTCGCAGGACGTTTTCCTGTTTGCGGGTACAGTGAAGGAGAACATCCGGTATGGCCGCATCGACGCCACGGACGCGGAGATCGTCGAAGCCGCCAAGCGTGCCGAGATACACGACATGATCATGGACATGGAGAACGGCTACGACACCGTTGTAGGCGAGCGGGGTGTGCGGCTCTCCGGCGGGCAGAAGCAGCGCGTGGCGATCGCGCGCATCTTCCTCAAGAACCCGCCCATCCTCATCCTCGACGAGGCGACCTCCGCGCTGGATACGATCACCGAGGCCAAGATTCAGCAGTCGTTCGAGGAGTTGTCACGCGGACGCACCACGCTGGTCATTGCGCACCGGCTGTCCACGGTCAAAAATGCCGATGAGATCATTGTCATCGGCGAGGAAGGTGTGGCGGAGCGCGGCACGCACGATCAGCTGCTTGCCAGGGGCGGTGAGTATGCGCGGCTGTACACCAGCCAGTTCAGGGAATAGAGAAACAGAGTGGGCGGCCAATGGCCGCCTTTATACATTATATTCGTCCTCCTGCCATTTCAGCGGGTTTTCATCGATATACCGCCATACCTCGGCGTACTCCTGCTCAGAGCGGATGACGTGGTCGAAAAAGGATTTTTGCCAGACCGGGAAACCTACCTTCTTGCTTACTGCCCCTTTGAATTGCTGCATAATCCGGGATACGGTAGGGGCGTCCTCTGGACGCCCGTCTATAACATTGCTTATCATAATAATTAAGTGGATATGGTTCGGCATAATCACGTATTTTTTAATCACAACGTTGTTGTATCTTGTCGGTATACCGCGAATTTCATTATCAATGATCGTTCCAATACGAGAAAATGATATTTCATGCGGGCGTCCAAAGGACGCCCCTACGGTCCAGAGAATGTTTCTTCTCTCATGCGTGCAAACAGTAACAAAATACGCGCCGTTTCCGGCATAATCGTAATCCTTCAGGCGGATGTTTTTGCGATTCGGATGATCCTGTTCCATGGTAAAAAGATAGCATATATGCTACCCTCTTTCTACCACTAATCGCCCAGGCCGTGTAGGGGCGGGCTTCCATGCCCGCCCGGCGAAAGCAACGTAATCCGATAAACGTGGCTGATTGGCACGTATTGATCTTGAGGTTACCGATTATCCCAGCGGATAGTTCAGCGACCAGACAACGCCGTACTTGTCCTCCACCACGCCGTGCAGCGCGTTCCAGTCGGTCTTCTGCACGTCAAACCGGACACCGCCGCCCTTCTTCAACGCCTCGAACTTGAAGCGCAGCTCCTCCTCCGTGTCCATATCCAATACCAGCACTACGCTGCCATACACGGGTTTATCATAATGGAACACGTCGTGGAAATACAGCACCAGACCGGGCGATATGTGCAGCTCCGCGTGCATCACCTCGCCGGACGGCGTTTTCACAACCGCGCGCACCTCCCCGCCGAAGATGGACTGATAATACGGCAGCTTTTCCGCGCAGTCCTCCAGCGTAATATCAGGCGTAATCTTTTTCATGCGGCCACCTCTTTTCGTTTTGTTTAGTTTGAGCCGCAGACGCGCGTTTATGCGCCATTTACCGGGACTGGCGGACAAGCGCGCCATGCGGTATAATACGAAAAAAGACGGATATGGGACAAAAGATATGGATAAAGTACTTCGGTTTCTGATTCTTGCCGTGCTGGTGGGCGCGGCGGTCGTGGTAGGGTTCTTCATGGTGCGTATGCTGTTCAAGCTGCTCGTCATCGGTGCGATCGTGATTGGCATCGTTGCACTGGTGCGCGCGTGGAACAGAGGAACGGCGAGAGGCTAGAACGGCTTTCGCGTCAATATAAGCAGCAGTATGCCGCGTAAGGCTCGACACATTATTATTTGACGTTGAAAACCCGTCGGCATGTGATCCCCGGCTACTTTTCAGGTATGGATGCGATATACAGGGCGTTGGAGAAAATGCAGGGATAAGTAAAAAATGCGTTGGTACGCTTGTGTAATAAGGGAATGCGGCGAGGGGTAGCCCAAATCAACCGCTCACGCTGATATACCAGCTTCTACTTTATTGTTTTCTTCTTGATTCTTCTCTGTTTCGGAATAACCCAACCAATCTAAGTAGAACTTGAATATTATGTCATTTAAGTAGAGCTTTTTATCATTTATATAAAATATCTTTCTAGCTTTTGCCTTAACAAAATTATCGTTAAGTTGAACTAAAGCATTAGTAATTAAAGTTTGAGCAGAACTTCTAAACGACACCTCGTTACGATATATTTTGTTTTCAATACATTGATTTATAAATTCAGGAGAAAAGCTTTCCCAAGTCATCCTCGCAATTTCTGTATGACTTAATCCTTGCTCCAAAGTTTCGATAGGGGTTTTTCGTATTGCCTTAATTATTTCATCGTACTGATTAAAAACTGTGCCTTTTCGTTGAGCTCTTGCTCCAGCACGAATAATATTTATTATACTAATATATTCTTCATTAAGCTTATTTGCGAGACTTGCGCAAGCTTTATTAACAATACCCAAATCGGATATGGTGCTGTTTATTCTTTGAGTTTCGGCAATTTTACTTAATTCTAATATCTCTAAACATATAGATTGTACAAGATAGGCATTTTTCATCGAAAATTTAATTATCTCTGCTATGGTTTGATCTGTAAATTTAACGTTTAAATGTTCTTCACCTTTTTTTATTATTTCAATAATTTCGCTTTTTGATAAGTAATCAAAATTTATCCTTATGGATCTCCCTGCTAAATCCGGATTATATTTAAAGTATCTCTCAGGGCTACTTGGTATACCAATAATTACAAATAAAATTCCTTCATCAATAAAGTGTTTTAAGTCTTCTGAAAATCTTTTATTAAAATTCTCATCCACCGAATGATAATCTTCCAATATTATTACTGTATCATCTTTATCAGTTATATTATTACATATATAATTCACATCAATATCAATATCAGCATATTTGTGTGTCTGACCTGTTGCTATATTAGCTTTAACCCCTGTTTTTGCTTCTATAGCAGCAACAGGTGCTCCCATTCTAGATTTCAACTCTCCATATACTTCCATCCCTTGATTTGCCTGTACTGCATTTTTCCTCGGGATATTTAATTCATATACGATAGATTTATATAAAGCATTAATAGTTGAATCGCTTCCACACCTGTAAACACATTTATATTTGTAATTGTCAAAGTATTTTTTTCTATAAACTGTCTTCCCACTTTTTGAATAACCTAGAAATAATACTGCATGATTTTTATTTTTATCTACTTCTGATAGTTTTTTCTGAATTCCGTTTCTTTCTACAAATGTAAGCTTAGGGACTCCACTCGTTGTAAATACTTCGCTTAAGGAATAGATCTGTTTCTTTTTTCTACTAAAAACTACTTTATTAATAATGTCTCTAATAAAATTGAACATATCTAATCTCCAAAACCGTATTACTTGCTACTTACTTCTACCATATTTCCCCCAAATATGCAACTTTTCCGCAAATTACGCATGTTTGATCGCACGAAAACAAGCAGGAAATGATCTAGACATATTCCTTTACGGTTTGAATTATAGGAATGGATGAATCACGCCCCCTACTTTCCCGTAACGAATCGCTGGATGAAGGCCAGCGCGGCGGTGATCAGAAACATAGTAATAGCGACAATGCCCCATGCTTTACCCGCCTGAAAAGCCATACCGATGAGTCCCCCGCCCGCCGCGAAGAACAGCACCACGTAGCTGATGAGCAGCGGCCCGCCGCCCCGGAAGTCGGCTTTGAGGATGTAGTCGAGCAGCAGCTCCGCAATCAGCCACGCCAGCACGAGCGCGATCAGCACGTAATAGAGCGGCGGACGCTGCAGGGCAGGCGCGCGCCAGAGCAGCCATACAAGCGGCACCGCAAGGCACAGCGCCGCGATGCCGATCCAGAAGCCCGCTTTGGGATACCCCGCCATGCGCAGAATGAATACCAGCGCAGCCGTCACATAGAACGCCATCGCCGTGATGGCCCCAGTCAGATTGGCCTCTCTCATACCGCACCTCCCCCGTTTCTGCCTTTATGCTATCACAGAATTTCCCTGCAATCAAACGCCCCGCAGGTTTTCCCGGGCTATGGCTTATCTGCATGCTGTTCACTCCTCGGGCGGGTTGGACACCGTTGATTCGCCCCCGCGTCTGCCCGGCCTGCGTGCGCTAACCGGGTTTTTTTGTCGCATGAACACGGATTTGCCCGCACCGCTTGCCGGTGGTTTCAATTTATACTATAATATGGTTGTTTAAGGAGCACGCACCATTGTCGCAGCCCGAAGCTGTTTCAAGGGATGCAAAGCGGGTTATATCAAAGCGATGAAAATTTTTCCGGAGAGTCGGTTATGAAGCTTAACAAACGCGGTTTTACGCTGATCGAGCTGATCGTGGTGCTGCTGGCGCTTGCCATACTGGCGGCTATTGCCGTGCCCCGGCTCGTTGCGGTCGTCGACCGGGCTCAGGCCGGTGCGGATATCGCGAGCGTCAAGATACTAAACGACGTTACCGCGGCATACCGCGCGTCTCTGAACATTACCTCCGGCGATGCGTTCTCCGGCGTCGATACGGACGAAGCGCGCATGCAGGTGCTGGTAGACGCCAAACTCATGGGCGAAATACCGCAGCCGCAGCAGAAGGGTGCTTCGTTCAACTGGAACATCGGCAGCCAGACGTGGGAACTCAGCGCGGATGGTTAGACTGATCTCTAAGTAATACGTTCTGCGGGATAATCCCCGCTATCATTTTACTTTTATTCCGTCGTATGTATGAAGCTGTCCCGCACAACCTGCCAATGGCGGGCTGTCAGCATGTCAATAAGTTATCCAGTAAAACTAATTGGATATTGTTTTATGCAAATATATCATTATATAATATTTGCAGTTGCAATATGACTGAGCTGGAGGAGAAGTAAATGAGCGATTATAACGAGGGACTGAGATTAATCGAAGAAACGTTCGGGAACGGCAAAGACAATGTTATTTCCCTCGGAACGATTGCACGGGAGCCAGGCGCTAACGGAATGCCCCGCCCGGTTGTACGTAGTGTGGACGCCTATTATGAAGATGGCATATTTTATGTTGTAACACATCAAAAATCAAACAAAATGCAGCAGATTTCACAAAATTCCGAAGTTTCGGTCTCAGGCTGTCTGGAGATGTTCACCGCTAACGGAGTAGGTGAAAACCTCGGCTGGGTACTTGATCCGAATAATGCTGAAATAAGGGCCAAGCTCCGTACAGCTTTTGCCGAGTGGTACGATATGGCCAATAATGAAAAGGATGAGAACTGTTGCATTTTAGCAATCCGTCTCACTAAGGGAACACTGAACATTAATCATTGGGAAAAACTATATCATATGGATTTTGTGAATAAGACTGATATGGAAAATGGGGGCATTTTTTAATTAGTCAAAGATTTTTACACCTGATAGAATGTAATCTGGTTTTAAAGATTTGATTTTAGTGGAGGTTCCTTGGCTCCTAAACCCGCCAATGGCTGGTTGTTTTATTGCGCGCCGCTATCCTGTATAATGGTATCAAGGGGGTATGGCATGAACACACAAAGCTTTGAGAGGATCGACGAGATCCTGCGTCTGGCCCATGAGGACGGGCGCTCCACGCTGTTCGAGCACGAGGTATACGGCATACTGTCCGCCATCGGCGCGGATACACCGCGGTGCGCTTTCGTGCGGGACCCTGCCGAAGTCACCGAGGCGCTGCTCAAGCCCTTCGGCAACGCGGTCATGGTCAAAACGGTATCACAGGACATGGCGCACAACCAACGCTACGGCGGCGTGAAAAAGATCACCTATATGGACCCGCTGTTCGTGCGGTTCACGCTGTCCTCCATGAAGGACGAGGTGCTCTCTCACTTTCCAGAAGGCGCCAAGCCGCGCATCGACGGTTTTTTGATCGTGGAATTCATCAAATTCACGCAGTCGCTCGGCAACGAGATCATGATCGGCGTGGGCGAAGACCCGGCCTTCGGCGCGGTGGTCACGCTCACCAAGGGCGGCGACGACGCGGAGTTCTTCTCCCGCTACTACGACCCGGCCAACCTGTTCCTCGCACCCTTAAGCTTTGATGAGGCGCTGCGCATCACGCAGTCCCTGAAGATTCGCCACAAGTACGAGGAAGCGGGCCACGCAGACTATCTTGAAAAGATGGCGCGCACGCTCAGCGCCGTGAGCAGCCTTGGGCAACACTACTCGTTCATGACGCGCCGGGATGCGGCATTTGTCATCAAGACGCTGGACGTCAACCCGCTCGTGTATTCCGAGGACGGACGATTCGTCGCGGTGGACGGTTACGCGGAGTTTGCGCCCGCAAGTCAGAATACTGCAAGCACGAAGCCCAACACGCAGGGGCTGGACGGTTTCTTCCATCCCAAGGGTGTCGCAGTGCTGGGTGTATCGTCCCAACCTGAAAAGTACAGCATGGCGCGCATCATCGTAGAGCTGTTTCTCGACATGGGCCGGGAGGACATCTACTGCGTCAACCCCAAGGGCGGTCAGGCCGTCGTGGACGGGCGCACGTTCCCGCTTTACCACAGCCTTGCGGAGATACCGGGCCAGTACGACCTCATCGTCTACGCGGCCCCGGCCAAAAACACGCTGAAGTTCCTTGAAACCGTGCCGGAAAACAAGGCCGTGATTTTAATCTCCGGCATGCCTTCCGACCTGCCCTACGCGCAGTTCGCGGAGGAGGTCAGGCGTATCCGCAAAGATGGTGTGCGGCTCATCGGGCCCAACTGCATGGGTGTGTTCCACGCGCCGGATGGGAATCATCCGGGCGTCAATACGCTGTTTATCGACGAGAACCACCTGAAAATCCCCTATTCCAGCCGCAGCAACGCGGCGCTGTTCACGCAGAGCGGCGCGATGGGTATCACGACCGTGGAGCGCGCGCAGCACTCCCAAATCCTCCGCACCATTGTCAGCTTCGGCAACAAGATCGACGTCAGCGTACCGGACCTTATGGCGTATTTTGCGCATCAGGCCAGCGTGGACGTGATGGCGCTCTATGTGGAGGGCATCGGCGAAGGCGAGGGCCGACAGTTCTTTGATCTTGCGCGGCAGAGCGAAAAGCCGGTGGTGGTATACAAAGCGGGCCGCACCGAAGCGGGTGCCAAGGCCGCGGCATCCCACACCGCCGCCATGTCGGGCAGCTACGATGTGTTCCGCGCGGCATGCGAACAGTCGGGCTGCATTTTGACCGAAGCGCTGGAGGATTTCTATACCTTCACCAAGGCGTTCGCCATGCTCAACGGCAAGCGCCCGATGGGCAACCGCGTCGCGGGCGTGGTCAACGCGGGACTGGACGCGACCATGGGCGCGGATACGCTTACCTTCTTAAAGCAGGCAACGCTTTCGGACGAGACGATGGAAACCCTCGCCACGCTCAACACGCACGGGCTGGTGGATACACGTACCTCGTTTCTCGACTTAACCCCCATGACCGACGACGTGGGGTATGCCAGGTTCATTGAGGCGGTGCTGCGTGACGACAACGTGGACTGCATGTTCGTCGCGGTCGTGCCGCATATTGAAAACCTGAAGACCCTCGAGCACGACTATCTGGATGCGGACGCGGTATTTCCGCTCATTGCGGATGTGGCGAAGCGCTATGACAAGCCAATCGTGGTATCGGTCAACTCGGGCAGCCACTACCAGCACGCCGTAGCTTACCTTGAGGAACATGGCTTGCCGGTGTATGGCAACATCCACGCCGCCATCCGCAGCCTCGACAAGTTCGTGGAGTACTGGATGGGCCGAAAAGCCTGAGCGGCTTGCGAGCAATCTCCATAATTCCTGCCGGGTAATCAAATAATACATACTCAAAAAAGGCGTAGATAAAGCGCCTTTTTTATTTCTCCGGGGGATATCTAAAAAATAATACAGTTTCCGGCATACCGGTACGCTGCGGCGCATATCGTTTGTATGCACCACATTACCGGAGGGATACAATGGCCAAAACCGAGCATGCCCGCCTGCAAAAACGGTTGGCAACCGGGTACGAATTTATTGTGCGCGATGGCGATACGCTCGCCGATGTGCTGCGCGTTACGGGCTCGAATATATGTGAACTCAAGGCGCATAACGCGCACTGCGACTTCTTTCATCTACAGACCGGGCAGCGGCTGCGCGTACCGCGCATAAAACTGCCCAATGCGCATATGCGCACCTACCGCGTACACCGCGGCGAGGATATATACGCCATTGCGCGCAAATTCAACCGCAGCGTAATCTCCCTGCTGAAGGTCAACTCCCACCTCCTGCCCGGCGAGATATGTCGTGGCTCGCTTATCGTGCTGCCAAAGGAATAATAGCTGCATAAGTCGGATTCGTTTCAATCAGTCTGTTCTGCTGGTACAAAGAAGTGATAGTCCGCATCCTGACTAACGTCTTTGACCAGCGGGGTGTCGAGAATAACAAGACCGGCGGAGTTTACCGTATCATAAACACTTGCCATGACAAGGTATACATCGTCTCCTTTTTTGACACGGTATTGTTGTGCGCCACACTGTATCTCGGAAGTATTTTGATCCGATACGACCGTTTCCGTATACACTTTCACAACAAACTCGTTTTCGTCGCCTGCCAGCAGGATGACGCGGGTAATCTGCACATCCTGATCATAACCGTTAACCGCGAAAGTCTTCAGGTTTTCTTCCACTGCCAAACGGCTTATCACAAAAATATCGGTTGCATCGGTTTGTACCTTTACCAGCCCCTGGATTGCCTTAAAATCCGAGAGATCCGGCGATTCGGTCAATATATCCGCCATCTGCTGAGCCGTTGCCAGGCCATCTTGTTCCCAGATTTCCGTTAAAGGTGCGGGGATATACAGGAAAAATTCAGGATCATCAGACGTATCCTTGATCTGCGGAACGGCGAGTGGGACAAGTCCCTCCGTTGCATCTACATTATCGGCAACACGGACAGCGCCGTAAAGGCCATCTCCCTTTCTGATACGGAAGGTCCAGTCATAGTCCAGCGGACCCGACAGATTACTGCCACTGGCCTGTACCTCAATGAGGAATTCGTTGATGTCACCCGCAAGCAGCTTCATCTGCAGAATCTGCAGTTCAGTATCGTTGTATACGGCTCCCGTCTGCTTATGACCTTGGGCCAGCGCGAGCCTGGCGACCTCAAACATATCGGTGGAATCCGTATTCAGTTCCATCACACCGAAAATCGAATTGTACTTTGAAAGGCCGGAGAGATCGGAGGGCAAAGACTCCGCCGGTTGCGGGGAATACACCTGTGACGGGGTGTTTTCCTCTTCCTTCTTCTGCTGGGCCAAGGCTTCGGCCACGGGATTATATGTGCGGAAGTATTTGAGCGGCGCGGTTTTTTCCATCGACACCGGACAGAGCGTAATCGTGCCTTCATCCAGGATTCGCAGTCCCTGAAAGACTTCGCAGTCATCGTTGAGCGCGATCGTCCACTCCGGCAGGCCATTCCTGCAGAGTACCAATGCCAGCGTGCCAAACTGGACACAATCGTCTTCATCATAAACCGATGTGGTATCTCCGTTTTTGATCGTAATCTTTGCCCCTTCGACCGTTATCTTTCTGTCATCGGTGTTGTGGCTGTCAAAAGCCCATTTCCCCCGGATTACCTCGTCCACAGTATAATAATAGATACCGTCGCCTCGGTCGCCATAGGTACACACATACTGGTGCATCGTATCCTCAGTGTCCTCATAGGTCACCGAGCAAACATCCGGCACCAGCCACTGAAGCTTTGGTTCTCCCTCAACTGTCTCCGGCAGCTGTTCATAGCGGCGGGCAAACAAAAGAATCACGTTCCGATACACGGTAACGCTGCCCGACTCCCGGCTCTGTTTCAAAACCGTCACATGATGCATGTCCGGCGAAAGGCTGACAATACTGACATTTGAAAACCCGTATATGCCCATAAGGACAAGGTTTAAGCAGAACAATACTGAAAGTACGATCCCAGATATCAGAATCGCAGATTTTCTGGTCCGAAACAAAAAGAATACATAGAAAAAAGCCGAAAATATAATAACGGCGTTAACCGCGTAAAGCATCCAGTCAGCAATGTATTCATAGCCGGATCTTCGATTGTATATGGAATATACGATCTGCATCAATATCAGCAGAACCGCAATCACAATACAAATCGCAGCGGCAACGGAATTGCCGGTCCCGCTTTTTTCCTTCTCTCCGTCAGCACTGTGTTGATAAGGCATAAACCGTCCCCTCCTTAGAAAAGGTTGCCTATATGATATCACAATGCATTTACATCCACAATATTCCTTATCATATTTACCTCATCGTTCACAAACCTTACCGGTATAGCGGAGAAAAGAAAAGGGCGTCCGTTACCCGGCGCGTCCCCCCAAAAAATATTGCAGGCACATCTTCATTGCCCCAGCGCCTTTTCGATCAGCTCCACGTTGCTTTTAAGCCGCTCGTCGCCCGGCTTTAACTCCAGCGCCTTTTTTGCGTAATCCAGCGAAACCTCCTTCAGCCCAAGATAGTACGCACCCAACGCTCCCAGATCCCAGAGCGTAAAGTCCCAGCAGATCGGCTCGTTGATATAGGATGAGCGCTCCTGTATCTTCAGCGCCTCGCACGCCATGTGCCATACGCCCGCCCAATCTTTTTCCTCATACAGCAGCTTCGCCATCTCGGTGTACGGCTCACGCAGGCCGGGCGTTTCCGCCATGGCGCGGTACAGCCACCCCTTGGCCTCCTGCTTTTGGCCCAGCGCCTTGTACCCCCGCGAGATGAAGCGCATCGCCGCGCCACGCTCCTCTTTCCAGTATGCCATATCCAGATACTTTTGCAGCATGGCGATGCTCTTCTCCGACTGGTTATGAAACATATACTCACGGCCCAGATAGAAGTAGTTGCGTGCCTCCTCCGGCTTTTCCGCCACTGCCAGTTCCAGAAGCGGCAGGTAGTAGCTGCGGCTCTTGGTTGGGTCGGGATAGTGCATGAGTTTCACCTCAGGGCACCACACATGCCGTTCCGGCTCCTTGCCGATGTAGCGCAGGCATTCGTGCACCGGGTTCACCCAATCGTTATTGTGACGGCCATGGGCGTGGTCGTACATGAACGTAACGCCCGGCGTACCATCCGCGTTGAAGCTCCAGGTATAGTGATAATGCAGCCGCGTGGTGCCGGGTTTCCATGCCGCTTCGAGTTTTGCCCGCCAGCCCGCTTCCAGCACCTCGTCAAGGTCCGTGGAGAAGCAGATATCCGCGTCCTCCGGCACATGGGAAAGTGCGAGGTTGCGCGCCACGTCGAACCGCCACGGCGATACGATTTTGACGAACACCATTGCGCCGCGGCTACGCAGCTTCTCCACCGTATCATCGGTGGAGCCCGTATCCGTAACGACCACACAGTCTGCCTCGCTCATCGAGTCCATCCAGCGGTCGACAAACTGCGATTCATTCTTGCAGATCGCATACACGCACACCTTCATGAGCCCGCCCCCTTCAGCTTCTCTTCGATCAGCAGCAGATTCATCTTTAATCTCTCATCATCCTGCTGCATTTCGCAGGCCTGCTGCGCCAGCTCCCGTGAGCGCGCATACAGTCCGATGTGGTAGCACGCGATAGCGCCTAAATCATAGGGAGAGAAGTCCCAACTGGACGTCTCGTTCAGATAGGATACTGGTTTCTCGGTGATGCGCAGCGCTGCTTCCACCATATAGTACGTGAGCGGCCAGTCTGCTAATTTGTAGCCCAGCCGAGCCATTTCGACATACGGATCGCGCACGCTAGGGGCTTCGGCGATGGCTCGCATCAGCCATGACTTAGTGGCGGTTACGTCTCCCTTCATCTGATAGCAGCGTGCAATGTAACGCATGGACGCGCTGCGCTCCACATCCCAGCCGCCTTCCATCTTAAGGTGAGCCTTCAGTATCTTAATGCCTTTGTCGTACTGACCGTAGAACATGTACTCTCGGCCCAGCCAGAAGGTGGTGGTAATATCCTGCGGATTTTCCTTGTGCGACAACTCCAGCAGCGGCAGATACTGCCCGCGTGATTTGGCCGGGTCGGGATAGTGGTCGAGCTGGATATCCGCCGCGTTCGCCCATCTTTCCGGCTCGTCGCCGGTATACTGGAGCACCTCGTGCACCGGATGCACCCAGCGGTATCCCTTGCGGGCGTGAATCTTCTCATACCAAAAGGTTTGTCCGCGCGAGCCGTCCGCGTTGAACCCCCACGTATACATATAACGCACATGCGTCACACCGGGCGTCCATACGCGTTCCAGCTTCTCCCTCCAGCCGGGTTCCAGTATTTCGTCCAGGTCCGTACAGACGCAGATGTCCGCATCCGCCGGCACCAGATCGAGCGACACGTTGCGCGCGGTATCAAACCGCCACGGATCGATGATGATACTGTAAGCCTGCGCTCCAAGGCTGCGCAGGTTCTCCACCGTACCGTCGGTGGAGCCGGTATCCGCTACGACCACGCCGTCCGCCTCACCCATGGATGCCATCCATTTTTCAACAAATGCTTCCTCGTTTTTGCATATCGCGTAAACGTAAACCTTCACAGCGTTTCCTCCTCCTTCTGCGCGGCTTCCTTCATCTGTGCCATCAGCGCCGTAAAATTCTCTCCCCAGCAGCCCGCGTTATGGTGGTAATCAGTGATCTCCGCGGTCTGCCGTGCCGCCTGCCGCATCGCGGAATACGCGTCTGTATGGCGGCCCAGCGAGGCGAGGTACCTCGCCTTCTCCACGTATGGCTCACGCCGCCCGGGCATCATCGCGATTGCGCTGTCGATATATAGCAGCGCGAGGTCCGGCTTGCCGAGAGCGCAATAGATAAAGAATTTGAGCTTATTGAGATGGCCCTTATCGGACGGAGGCAGCGCCATAGCCTTGTCGATCGCGGCCAGCGCGTCGTCATACCGCCTTGCCGCCATATATTCGCCCGCGAGGAACCCCCACGTCTTCCACACATCGGGCCGCTCCTTTGCGGACATCTCCAGCAGCGGCATATAGGAGGAGCGCGCTTTTGTCGTGTCGGGCGCGTGGTAAATCCAGAAATCGTTGTTCCAGCAAACGCGCTCTGCGCCGTTATACTCCAATATCTCGTGCACAGGCAGACGCCAGATGTATCCGCGCCGTACGTGCGGCCTGTCATGGTTGTGCCGCGCGATACTGCCGTTGCCCCAGTCCGTCTGGAATTTATGATAATAGCGCGTATAGCGGATATCCCAGCGCGCATCCAGTACGCTCCGCCAGTTCTCCATCAGCGTCTCATCCATGCCCATATTGATGCACAGGTCAACGTCGCTGCCGACCAGCGCCAGCGCCGCGTTATACGCATCGTCGAAGCGCCACGGCTGCACGGATATGGGGTAAGTCTTCAGATTCACCTCCGGGTTGCGCTGCTTAAAATCCGCAATGACCTCGTTGGTTTTATCGGTCGTGCCAGTATCGCACAGCACAATCTCGTCCGCGTCCCTGACCGAGGTCAGAAAGCGTTCAATAAACTTTTCTTCATTCTTATAAACGCCATATACCGCATACCGCGGTTTATTCGCCGCAGCAACGTCTTCCGCGTTGTGCAGCGACGGGTTGTAACCCGCATATACGCTGTCGCCATTATCCATATAGTGCACAAAACGGGTAAGCACCTGTTCCCTGCTCAGCGCCGTTTCCTTCGGAACGCGCAGCACCACAAACTCTGATGCGGCAAGCAGCTTTTCATAATATTGCTTAGCTTCATCCTCCGGCAGTTCAAACAAGCCTTTGCCGATATACAACACACCGATGCCGCCTTGGGCTGATACGTCTTCGATGTGAGCAGTCCGGTTAAAGCCATCCGGCAACTGCTGTCCGTCTTTATCTCCACGCAGCAGCACAAACTCTACCCGCGGCAACGCCTTCCGCAGTAAAACAGCGTCGCCTTCCGCGCCTTCCGCAAACCATACAGCTGGTACCTTACACTTTTTCAGTAATCGAAAAACGATCCGCTGTATCCACTGCGAACATATATCCTGATCCATGAAAATCCCTCGTTTCTGTCTTCCATATGTAAGGCGGCTTTTCAGCCGCCTTGTTCCAAACCGTCAGGCCTCTATCCTGTTATACATATTCCTGCCGATCCCGCTTCATCTTTAAATTACCCGCACAAGTACCAAATACGTGCTTGCTCCCCCCAGCAGCGTTGCCGCCCCGAGCAGGCCGAACAGCTGCAACGTCACCGTATCGCCCGCAGTGAGCGGGTAGATAAAGGTCGTAAACAAATTCGACGCCGCAACGGTGGGGGTAATAATCGACTCGGTAATCGGAGCGCCGTTCTGCAGCAGTTGTGAGGAGACCAGCAGCGCCGCCGTCGTTGATACCGCATAGCTGATCATATATTCCCCCGTCGTAGGCACGGTAAATACGGTATTCGTGCCATCCACGGTAAACGTGTTCAGGTTCTGGTTATCCGGCAGAGGCACGTCGGTACCTCCCAATACAACAGCAATAACAGCTGCAGTTGTATTGGCTGCGGACATGCTATCGCTCGTGACGGCAGGCCCGGTACCGCCTATCGGTCCCGTATCACCCGTTGGCCCAGTGTCACCGGTCGGTCCCGTATCACCCGTTGGCCCGGTATCACCTGTCGGTCCGGTGTCACCTGTCGGCCCCGTATCGCCGGTCGGCCCCGTATCGCCAGTGGGTCCGGTATCACCTGTTGGTCCAGTGTCACCTGTCGGCCCCGTGTCGCCCGTCGGCCCCGTGTCGCCCGTCGGGCCAGTGTCACCTGTCGGGCCAGTGTCGCCTGTTGCCCCAGTATCGCCTGTTGGCCCGGTGTCGCCTGTCGGGCCAGTGTCACCTGTCGGCCCGGTGTCGCCCGTTGGTCCCGTGTCACCCGTTGCTCCCGTATCACCTGTCGGTCCCGTGTCGCCCGTCGGCCCGGTATCGCCTGTCGGTCCGGTGTCACCTGTCGGCCCCGTATCGCCTGTTGGCCCGGTGTCGCCCGTAGGTCCGGTATCGCCAGTGGGTCCGGTATCACCTGTTGGTCCGGTGTCGCCCGTTGGTCCGGTGTCTCCGGTCGGCCCGGTGTCTCCGGTCGGCCCGGTCGGTCCGGTAGCTGCGATATCATCCTCCACAATTACCAGCGTTGCAGTCAGCGGAACTGTCGTTGAATAAAACGCCGCACTCGGGCTGGCGTTCACCAGTGATGCGGTAACCGGTGCAGCAACCACCTCCATAATGCTAACGCCTACCACCTCGTCTGTTTTTAGCGGGGAATTTCCCTCCAGAAAGTCACCCTGCGAGGATGATACGGCAAACACGACTCCCTGAGTGCTCAACATCGTTTGTGTCGCCACAAACCAGTTGAACACATATCTGCCTGCTTCGTTGAAAGTGATTACACCTGTAACACTGTTGTAGCTGATATTGCCAGCCGAATAAACGATAGAGTCAAAGATAACATTGGATCCCACCGCCACCGATCCAGCTATCGTTCGTTCTATTTGTAAAGCAATGTTGCTCATAGAGATCCCTTCCTTTATAACCATCTGTTAAACGTAAAATAACTCAGCGGGCTTTGTTCAAATTGATTTCCTGAAAGCTGCCCGACTATTGGTAAGAGCGCTGCAAACCGTTTTAGTTTGCAGCGCTCTCCGTTCCATTATCTGTCCAAACTGTCAGGACAGGAATATCACGTCAAACTGTGCGCCTACGCCCGGCGATGCATCTGTAGTAAACGGCGTTGCCGAGTTGTTTTGTAACGTAAGCACGTCTCCTGCTGCCAGCGTCAGCATTGCATCCCCACTGGTTTCGCCGGTGCCTGCCAACAATGTTACATTTGTGGAGGCATCAGGGGTTCCATTAACAGCGATTGCAATAGCCGCGCCTACGCCTACGGAAGTATTGACCCCGTAGTATATCTGGTAGGTCCCGGAGGTAGGCACAACCACATCGGTAGTTCCCGCAGTATGCGTAACCCCGCTCAAAGGGCCGTTACTGCTAAAGGTTACATCAGCACCTCCGGCAACGACTTGACCACCTACAGTAATGTCATATACATAGCCAAACGTTGTTACTCCTGCACCCGTCGGCCCGGTATCACCTGTCGGCCCAGTGTCACCCGTCGGTCCCGTTTCACCTGTCGGCCCGGTATCACCTGTCGGCCCGGTATCGCCTGTCGGCCCTGTGTCGCCTGTCGGTCCGGTCAATGCCGCACCCGTTGCTCCCGTTGCACCCGTAGGTCCGGTTGCTCCGTCAGCTCCGGTCGCACCAGTCGGTCCGGTTAATGCCGCTCCCGTTGCTCCGGTCGGTCCTGTCGGTCCCGTTGGCCCAGCAATGCCTTGTGCGCCCTGTGCGCCTGTCGGTCCTGTCGCGCCGGTTGCCCCCGTTGCTCCGGTAGCACCGGTTGCTCCGGTCGGTCCCGTCGGCCCGCCAGGATCACCTTGCGGTCCCGTTGCACCTGTCGGTCCGGTCAATGCCGCGCCTGTTGCGCCTGTTGCTCCAGTCGGCCCCGTTGCTCCAGTCGGCCCGGTCCGTCCGGTCTGTCCGGTCGCACCTGTTGCTCCCGTCGGCCCTGTCGGTCCTCTTGCACCGGTTGGCCCGGTCGGCCCAGTTGGACCCGTCCGGCGGTGATGGAATGTAACCGCAAGCTCAGGCCCGTTGCATGGATTATTAGAGCTCACAAAAGCTGCCGAACCCAGTCTGAACGGCTCGCCGGTCAGGGCAAGGCCATAATTCGGGTAGCTGCAGTCTGCCCAGCCTCGCGCAAGCTCGGTGATATCGGCTTCCACACACTTCCCCGCGTCACGGCAGCTCACTCTGAACCCACCGGATACAGGAACGAACCGCGGCGCGGTATTCCATGTGACGGTTGCGTTATTGTATTCACCGATGATGCGGTTCACACTAATACCGACTTCGCTTGCGCCGTCGATGTCATCAAGATGCAGCATCAACACGGCGCGTACTAGCTCTGCGTCTTCCGGCAGGCATAAATCGAAGCGGATAAATGTCCTGCACTCGCTCCTCCTTCTGCACTCCATGCCCGCAACGAGGCGCTCGCTCCTCGAAAAGTTTTGGTTTGCATACCATTGTGATACATACGTATCACCACATGGCTTTAATAGAATAGTTGGCATAGTAAAGGTACCTTCCTTATGAGTGATAATATATAGTATTCAGAGGGGCTCGGTTGGTTACAGCATTACAACAAAAGCGCGCAGGAGGTTGCCCGGTGCGGCAGATTGCGCTATACTGACAAACAAATATATACACGGAGAGGCTCAATGAAGATCGGCATCCCCAGAGCGTTGCTCTACTATAAATATGCCCAGCTGTGGGAAGGGTTCCTCGGCGCGCTCGATATCGAATATCTCGTCAGTCCGGGTACAGACCGGGAGATACTTGCGTTGGGAATAAGCCGCGCAGTGGATGAAGCATGCCTGTCGTCCAAGATATTTCTCGGACATGTGGCGTGGCTCAAGGACCGCTGCGACGCTGTTCTTGTGCCGCGCATCGGGCGAATTGGTAAGTCCGGCACAGTCTGTACCAAGTTTCAGGCTGTATATGATCTGGTAGAGAACACATTCCGCGGCGAAGGCTTGAAGCTACTGCATTACAACATTGACCTCGGTCAGCAGGAAAATGAGCTGGGCGCTTTCCTTAAGCTTGGTGCGCAGCTCGGCAAGACGAAGCCTCAGAGCCTATACGCCTACTGGACTGCCAAACAGGCTGAAAAAGCCGCCCAAATGATCGCCACGAATGAGCAGAAACGCCAGCTGGAGCAGCCGGGCACAAAGATACTATTGATCGCTCATCCATACAACGCGCATGATCCCCTGACGGGCAGCCCGGTAGTTAAGGCGCTGGCTGATATGGGCGCAGTGCCCATTCACGGCTGTGCCTGCGAGAGCCGCGCCGCCATCGCCGCGTCATACGCGCTCAGTGAGACCGTACCGTGGGTATATTCGCGCGAGCTCATCGGTGCAGCGGCGTTGCTGAAGGATAAGGTGGACGGTATCATCCTGCTCAGCGCATTTCCGTGCGGGCCGGACTCCATGGTCAACGAAATCATCCTGCGCCGCGTGAAGGACAAGCCGATCCTTTCCCTGACGCTTGACGGACAAGAAGGCACCGCGGGTCTGGAAACGCGTATCGAAAGCTTTCTGGATATTATCGAAGACAGGAGGCGGGCGCATGCCAGATGACATTCGGGTCACCTTCCCGCACCTCGGCAGCTACTGTGTGCCGCTCGAGGTGCTGTTCACCGCAGGGTTGGATGTGGACTATATCGTACCCCCACCCGTCACTGCGCGCACGCTGGAGATCGGCAGCCGTTACAGCCCCGATTATGTCTGTGCGCCATTCAAATACAACCTCGGCAACTACATTGAGTCCATCGAGGCCGGCGCAAATACGCTGATACAGGTGGGCGGCGCATGCCGCCTCGGCTACTACGGCGAGCTGCACGAGCAGATCCTCACGGACCTCGGCTATACTGCGCGCTTCGTGAACATGGCCAAAGCGCGCTTTTCGAAGCCGCTTACGTTCTATGAGCAATTGAAGTGCATCAACCCGCACATGTCGCTCACGCGCATCGGGCAGGTGCTGCCGGTAGTGCTGCGCATGGTGGGCATTATCGACGAAGCGGAGGACTACATCCGGCGGCATGTGGGCCTTGAGACCAACGAAGGCGAATTCGACGCTACCCACAAGGAGCTGCTGGAAACGTTGTGCAACGTATCCACCATGAAGGCGCTTCGTGAAACCACGGCGGAGTTCACCAAACGGCTGCACGCTATTGAAACAAAAGTGCTGGACAACCCGCTTCGTGTGGGCATCATCGGCGAGTACTACACGATCATGGAGCCTTTCTCCAACCATTACATTGAGAAGGAGCTCGCAAAGATGGGGGCCGTGGTGGACCGGTGGATGAACATCTCCCACTCCGTACTGCACAGCGAACGCAAGGTGCAGCGTGAGCGCATTCGCGGCTATGCGGAATACGACATGGGCGCGACCGGTATGGACACCATCGACCGCGCATTGTACTGCGCGCGGCACGGCTACGACGGCCTGATCCACGTCAAGTCGTTCGGCTGCACGCCCGAGATGGACGTGATCCCGGTGCTGCAGAATATCAGCGCAGACTATAAAATACCGATCATTTACCTCAGTTACGACTCGCAGACCAGCGAGGCAGGGATTCAGACGCGGCTCGAAGCGTTCCACGATATGATCGTGATGCGCAAGTACGGAAAGGACAGGATATGAAGGCGTACCTCGGCATCGACATCGGCTCAATTTCCACCAAAGGCGTGGTCATTGATGCAGACAACAATATACTCGCAAGCGAATACATCTGGACGCAGGCCGACCCCATCGGCGCGTCACGGCGACTGCTGCATACGCTGGGCGAACAGCTCACCGGCAGGGATCTCCAAATCGTATCAGTAGGCACCACGGGCAGCGCACGGCGGCTCGTCGGCGCGATGACAGGCGCAGCAGTGGTCAAGAACGAGATCACGGCGCACGCGGTGGGCACCATGAGCGCCTACCCGGACGTCCGTACGATCTTCGAGATCGGTGGGCAGGACAGCAAGATCATCCTCATTGAAAATGGCTACGTGATGGATTACGCGATGAACACACTGTGCGCCGCGGGTACGGGCGCGTTCCTCTCCAGTCAGGCCGTCCGCCTCGGCGTAGCGGTGGAGGACTTTGGCCGCATCGCGCTCACATCGGGTAAGCCCACGGCCATCGCGGCGCGCTGCACCGTATTTGCTGAAAGCGATCTCGTGCACAAGGCGCAGATGGGGCATAAAAAGGAGGACATCATCGCCGGGCTGTGCCGTGCGGTGGTATCCAACTATTTGAACAATGTAGGCAAGGGCAAACGCATCGCCGCGCCTATCGTGTTTCAGGGCGGCGTGAGCAAGAACGTAGGCGTGAAGAAGGCCTTCGAGGACGCGACCGGCATGCCGGTCATCGTGGATGCGAACGGGCATTTAACCGGGGCGCTCGGCGCGGCCATTCTCGCAAAGCGCTCAGGCACGGAGAGCGATTTCTCGTTTGACACCGCGGACATTGCGTTCACCACGCGTGGCGTGGAGTGCGGCCGCTGCGCGAACCATTGCGAAATCATGTGCGTGTACCGCGAAGAAAAGCTGCTCGACGCATGGGGCAACAAATGCGAGCGCGGCGCGGTAATGCGGTAGCCATGATCGTCAGCGTCAGCCGCCGCACGGACATCCCCGCCTGCTATGCCGACTGGTTCTTGGGGCGCATCGCGGAAGGGTACGCGCTGGTACGCAATCCCATGAACGCGCATCAGATGCGCCGCGTCGACCTCTCGCCTGAAGCGGTGCACGGCTTTGTGTTCTGGAGCAAGAACCCTGCGCCGATGCTGGATAAACTGGACGCGCTCGCGGCTTATCCTTACTACTTTCAATTCACGCTGAACCCCTATGGTCCGGATGTGGAGCCGGGTTTACCGCCGCTTACACAGCGGGTAAGCACTTTCTGCGCGCTGTCGGAGCGTATTGGGCGGGAGCGCACCATCTGGCGCTATGATCCCATCCTCATCACACCGAAGTACGATATGCGCTTCCACATGGAGCAGTTTGAAACACTCGCCCGCAGCCTTGCGGGTTATGCTGATCTATGCACCATCAGCTTTCTTGACTTCTACCCGAAGATCGCAGCTGCCATCCGAGAGCTCGCCGTTGTGGAACCACTGCCGGAACAGAGACTGACACTGGCTATGCGTTTTGCTGAAATTGCCGCTGCCTGCGGCCTGCGCATTGAGACCTGCGCGGAGGATATGGACTACTCCGGGCTTGGCATCGGGCGTGCGCGGTGTGTGGGCGCCGAGCGCCTGGCCCGCATCGCCGGACGACCCGTAAAAGCCCCGAAGGACAAAAATCAGCGGCCCGCCTGCGACTGCGCGGCCAGTGTGGACATCGGCACGTACGATACCTGCCCGCACGGCTGTCGATACTGCTACGCCAACCGAGGTGAGAAAACGGTGCGGCACAATCGGTACGCGTACGACATCGTCTCTCCGCTGCTGTGCGGCCAACCTGACTCCGGTCAGGGAACCATCGTACCAGCTGACACGCCCAAGGAGCCAAAGCAGCTTCGGATTTTTGAATAAAAGAAAAAGCCTCCATTGGAAAGCTTTCAGGTCGTCGATAAAGTGGATTATGCCTCCCTCGGATGACTCTGGAAGGTGGCACGACTAGCGAAGTTGGACCAGTGCCGGAGGGAGTGATTAATCAAGGCCAATTTTAAGCCGTTTTCACTCCCCCAGTCGCCTATCGGCGACAGCCCCCTCATCCGCGGGGGCCAATAAGCAGAGTCTTATGACAGTCTGAAAACCCCACCGAGGAGGCTTTCAGACTGATTCCCGCTGTTAACGAGAGTTCTGCATCTGTATGAAGGACTGGATGAGTCTTTTACCCACGGAACGCCCTGTCCAAGGTGTTCCATACGATGGGATTTTCAAGGGCCGATGGCCCTTGAACGGTGGTTTGGAGGCAGCGCCTCCAAGCTATACTTCACAGGTTGCGCTACGCGCGGGCATACGGCTCCTCTGCAGGCGGCAGCATGTCCATGTGCTCCGACGCAATGCCGGTGCCGATGGCCACGCAGTACATGGGGTCCTCCGCCACAAAGCACGGCAGGCCAACTTTTGCGCTAATGAGCCTGTCCAGCCCGTTCAGCAGCGCGCCGCCGCCCGTCATACAGATGCCGCTCTGCGCAACGTCGGCGCACAGCTCAGGCGGCGTGCGCTCCAGTACGCTCTGCACGGTTTCCAGCATGGCCGAATAGGTCTCTTCAAACGCCACCACCGTATCGCGTGCGTTCAGCGTCACCCGCACAGGCAGGCCTGTCGTGGCGCTGCGTCCCGATACCTCCATGCGCGCACTGTCTCCGTTGGCCAAAGCCGCGCCGATGTTTATCTTGATCTGCTCAGCGGTAGTATCGCCGATGAGTATACGGTGCTCCCTCTTCATATAGCGAACCATCGCTTCATCGAGTTTTCGGCCCGCCACCTTGACGGAACGGTGCACCACCATGCCGCCCAGTGAAATCACCGCCGCGTCGGTGGTTCCGCCTCCGATGTCCACGACCATGGAACCGCCTGCCGCGGCGATGTCAATGCCCGCGCCGATCGCTGCCGCAAGCGGCTCCTCAATGAGTCCGGCCCGGCGCGCTCCGGCTTCCTCCGCCACCTCAACGAGCGCGCGGCGTTCCACCTCGGTTACGCCGGACGGTACGCACACCATCACATTGGGCTTAAAGAGCAGTCTGCGTCCGATTACCTTGCGCAGGTAATGCCGCAGCATGCGCTCCGTATCATGATAACTGGATATAACGCCGTCCTTTATGGGCCGCACCACTGCTACGCCCGATGGCGTACGTCCCAGCATGGCGTATGCCTCTGCGCCCGCCGCGAGCATCTCGCCTGTGTTCCGATTCACTGCGATCACTGCAGGTTCGTTCAACACGATTCCTTTCCCCTGCACATGAATGCGCACATTTGCCGTCCCTAAATCAATCCCGATGCTTTCCGTCTGATGCCACTGGTTTGCCATAGATCCTCCGCTGTTCTTGTTTCCACCACACACAGCATGAACGCTGCCTTGCCCCCCGCGGGCCGATTTGGCCCCTTTTCAACAGCAAAAGACATCCCGCGTGTTCCGCGAAATGTCTTTTCGGTTGCATCGCTGCGTCTCTATGATGATAACGTGTCAACTATGATTTGTCAACTCTGGTTCTGCATGGCATTTAATGGTCACGCCTAAAGTTAATGGCACACAGAGGATTTAATTCCTGTCGGCTTATACGCCAATTAACTGAAACTTACTTATCCAGATAAAATAACCGCTGGATAACTGTCCTGTGCTTCGCACAAACTATTACGGAGGCGGAAAACAAAAACGATTGTCCGCCGAAGTAAATTGCTCTTGTTTATCATAAGAGCAATAGCAGTGGCGAAACAAGAAGGAGGAATAACCAATGGAAGCACCGAAGATGCAGGTTAACTGCACGGTGGACAACTGTAAATTTAACCGGGACCATTTATGCTATGCGCAGAGTATCAAAGTGGATGCGACGGGCAGCCACCACGCAAGCAGCAGCGACAGCACACACTGCTCCACATTTATCGACGAGCATTGAAACGAAGCTTCGCAGCAAGAACGAAACGGCATAGCCGTTTCGTCTTTTTTTACCGCCTGGGTTGCAATGTTTGATGGATGGATAGTCAAAACCAGAGCAGAATAATCAGTAGCGAAACATTTGTTGAAAGGGGATGAAATAATGCAAGCGCCTAGTATGAAAGTCAAATGCGGCGTCGACAATTGCAAGCACAACCAGGGTCATATGTGCCACGCGGGAGACCTCGAGGTCAACGCGATGGGCGACCAGCACGCGGAAACGAGCGACGGCACCTGCTGCCGCACGTTCACCAACAAACATTGAGGAAGTGCAGAACAAACTCTGTAAACGAAGATCGCTGCCGCAGACGCGGCAATACGGGACGGCATTGCCGCCCCGTATTTTTACTGCCTGCGCGAAAGCCAACTTGCGGATATCATAGGTTTTCGGCAGGTGTTTTTTTCGCCATAATCCGCCGGACAATTGCAGTCAACTCCTCCGTGCCGAACAGTACCGGCGGCGGATACCATGGGTTCGCTTCACCAATGGCCCACTTCACCATCTGAGGGATGTCCTCTTCCTTAATGAAATCAAACGTTTCCGGAAGGCCCATATCGTGGTTCATTTTTCGTATGGCTGCGATAAAAGCCACCGCCGCCTGCGCCTCCGTTTTGCCCGCCACGTCCAGTTCTGCCACTGCCGCAAGCTTTGCCAGCTGCGGATGCACACGGCTGCCAAACGCCTCCAGCACATAGGGCAATATCACGGCATTAGCCCGCCCATGCGGCGTACCGTAAATGCCGCCGAGCGTGTGCGCGATGGGATGAACATAGGTAAGCCCGGCACGCGTGAACGAGTCGCCCGCGTAGAACGAGGCCAGCAGCATGTTCATGCGCGCTTCCATATCCGCGCCGTTCTGATACGCCTCTGGCAGGTTGGCGAAGATCAGCTTTACAGCTTCCTCGGATAGTCGGCGGCACTTGCCCGATACGCCGCGCGTGATGTACGCCTCCACCGCGTGCGTCAGCGCATCCATACCGGTATCCGCTGTGATGGAGCGCGGCAGCGTCGCAGTCAGCTTCGGGTCCAGCACAGCGCAAACGGGCAACAGTCTCGGATCGTTGATGGCGTATTTATGATGGTGCTCATCCGTCACCACCGCGGCAATGGTAACCTCAGAGCCCGTGCCCGCCGTGGTGGGAATGGCGAAAATAGGTGGCAGCTTTTTGCCGATCTTCAGAAAGCCGCCCATACGAGCGATGCTCTTCCTGGGTAGCGCGACGCGCGCAGCCGCGATCTTGGCCGTATCGATGACGCTGCCGCCGCCCATGGCGACAAGCGCATCGCAGCCCTCCTGCGCGTAGATCTTTGCGGCCTGCTCGATCATGTCGGAACGGGGATTAGGCATCACCGCGTCGAATATTGTGCAACGAATGTTTGCGACTTTAAGTGCCTCCAGCAGCGGCCCCGGCAGGCCAATCTTGATCAGGTTGCTGTCTGTGACGAACAGCGTATGCGTAACGCCCCGCCGTTTCATTTCTTCTGGGAGCTTCAGTACGCAGTTCTCACCGGTGAGCAGCGTCGGCGCGGGCCAATAAAGAAAGTATGATGCCTTGTAGAAGAAGAACTGGAAAACGCGGTACGCTAAGTATTTGGGCCGGAACATAACACCACCTCTTTTCATTTTCAGTTGTGAGACCCTTGGCTGCCACTTGAGTCGATATGCTTTTTGCCAAAACCATTCCCCGTAAGCCTTGGGGACTGGGCTCAATGGATATTCCTGTCGGGCCGGGCAGCCTGTTGAATGATACATGTATTGTACACTGCCGATACCGATCCGTCAAAACCTAATGTTCAGCATAGTTTTAGCCCGTACAGTGCAGCTGGAGGAGGAATATCCGCGCATATTATGAAACCCTCATGTTGCTCTCCCGGCTCTTTACAGATATAATTGGCCTGAGTCAAAGTAGATTAGAGACACCGACAGCTGTATCACGTGATATCCCGCGAACCCAACCACCAAACGTTCATTAGATGCAGTCGATCTTGCCCTGACCGTTGCTTCCGCAATCGATGCAGCTGACCCGATAGTCTCAATCATAATATGCGAGAAGGTTGCGAGGCCTGCGTGGAGGTTGTAAAGGATAACAGACCCGAGCTCAGCAAGAAAGGAAAGCCTATGAGCAAAACGTTTTTCGGACAGATCGGGCGTTTAAAGCCAGAGAAGATTGCGGAGTACCGGGAGATGCACCTTTCCCCTTGGCCCGAGTTGCTCGACCTCATCCGCGAGTGCAACATTACAAATTATTCGATATTCCTGCACGGGGACATCGCGTTCTCGTACTTTGAATATATCGGCGAAGACTACGACGCCGATATGGAGCGAATGGCGCAGAGCCCGGTCATGCAACACTGGTGGACCTTCTCCAAGCCGTGCTTTGTACAGTTCGCGTTCGACAGCGCGCAGTTTTACTGCGATATGGAGCGGGTCTTCTACACCACATAGCAATAAATCGGCCCGTTGGGCAGCCAAATAGAAGGAGAATGCGTTTGCAGTACAGACAACACCGGGGACTTCTCATCGCCGTATCGTACGCAACGACCTGTATGCTCGGCGTCTATGTGACAGTATACCAGTACACCATCCTCACCATTGCGCAGAGCTTTGGCGTCAACGCCGCGGTGATGGGGTTCATGATCGGCATGCAGTACCTCGGTATGTCCGCGCCGCCGCTGTTCATCGGCATGTTCAGCGGCAGATACGGCAAGAAGAAATTGCTGATTGCCTCCTACGCGTTCATCATACTGGGCGCGCTGCTCGTCGGCTTTACGCATAGCATCGCCGCATTCATCGGTTCAGTATTCATCATCGGCGCGGGCTTTTCCGTCACCGAGGCGACGACCTCCGCCGTATTATCGGACGAGTTCCCGGAGGCTTCGCGCAGACACCTCAACTTCTCGCAGGTGGGCTTTTCCGTTGGCGCGCTCGCTGGCCCGCTGATTGCAGAATCGCTGATTAGCCGCGGTGTGGCGGTGATGCACCTTTATCTGCTCTGCGGCGCGGCGTTTTTGCTGCTTGCTCTGCTGTTCCTGTCCACACGGCATCACAACGATAAAGGTGCTGCCCCGACAGCGGTTACAAATCCACTGAAGCTGCTCGGCAGCCGCGCCTTCCTGTTCCTTGCGCTGGGAATATGCGTCTACGTGGGGCTCGAAACGGTGATCGCCAACTATACGGACAGCTACTACGAGCTGTCACTTCACGAACCCGCTTTCAGCGCGCTGGCGCTTTCGCTGTTCTGGGGCGCGATGATGCCTTCCCGCCTGCTCGCGGGCATCATCAGAACCGGTATGAAAAAGATTTTTTTGTCGCTTTCTGCACTGCTGATCGTCTCCGTACTTGCCGCAATGCTGGTGCCAAACCTCACAGCCAAGCTCGTCTGCTTTGCGTTGGCCGGGTTTGCGTGCGGGCCGCTCTGGCCGCTGATGATGGACGCGGCCGCGCAGCGCAGCAAGGGCTCCTCAGGGCCCGTGCTCGGTGTGATGATGGCATTTTCCGGCCTCGGCGGGGCGGTGCTGCCTTTCGCTGTCGGCGGGATCGTCAACGCGTCCGACCCGTCCTCGGCATATTACCTATGCGCGGCGGCGGCGGTTTTGATGCTTGGAATGTACCTGCTATCCCTGAGAACCAAAACGGAAAAAGGGCTGTAGCTTAAACGTCACATGCGTAGATGCGCGAGCTTTCGCCCTACGGATGATACCCTTCGCCAATGTATTGAAACCCGTATTTTTCATAGTATCCGATATGGCCGGTGCAGAGATAAAGTCTCTGGTATCCGGCCTTATTTTGACTTCCTTCGCTTTCTGAATGAACCGACTGTCCAGCGTCTTTCCGCTGAAAATACGCGACCGCGCGCTCCCAGATATGCGGACGACCAACCCGCAAAAACCACACGCATCATGCTGTTTCAGCTGCCGCAGTTTTGGGTCGGTTTGCGCTGATCTGTGAGATGGCCAGCACGACGAAAAGCACCGCGTACAGCGCTATTTTTATGATTTTTACTTTCAGGCTTTGCACAAACATCTCACCCATGAGATTCATCGTATAATGGACAATTATCGCAAGCAGGATGCTGCCTCCGCTTCGCAGATACACCCAGCCGGTAATGAGCGAGAGCAGCAGCAGATTCACGAAGAATAAGTAGAAATCCGGAGTGAAAAATCCAAGGTTGTTTTGAATACTGCCCTTTACGAAGAACAGCGGCACATGCCACAGCATCCACAACGCTGCCACGATCGCCTGTCCACGAAACACGCTTTTGGCGGCGAGTGTATCCAGACCTACGCCGCGCCATGAGAACTCCTCGGGCAGCGGTCCGAACATCAGCAGGAAGAGCGGATAGGTCCACCCCGCCTGAACGAACGCGTCCTGCAGCGTAAACAGCTGCACAGGTCCGCCCGATAGCAGGCTGTCCGCTGCGCACGCAATGCCCGTTGCCAGAAACGGCATAAAGAGCGCAACCAGCCATACGGCTGCAGGTATGCCTTTCATCCGCACGATGCGGGACAGGTAATCTTTTTTCTGCTGCTTGTTATAAGACCAGATGAAGTGAACGATTGCTGCAATGAGGGGGCCAATTCCGCCGATGCTGACCAACGCCGTGGTGTCCATCCGGCTGCCCAGCAGGTTGCCTGCCAGCCATACACCCCAGGAATAACCGAAGGCGATCAGATAAAACCGTACCATAACACTGCCTCTTTGCCTGTGTATAATTACGCTTCGGGATAGACGACGGTGAAATCCTCAAAAATGACCTGCATGTCCTCCGAAAACGCATAGCCCAGTGCCTGCGCCTCCTGTGTAAACGCACGGATATGCCCTTGCCGCCAGCTTTCCAAACTCTCATCCTCGCCCTCTCGGATAGCCATATCAAAGCTGACATCGCGGAAGGGCAGTACCGTTACCTGCGTCGTTTGGATCACACATCTGGGCGTGCCTGCCCAGTCCGTGACGATGCTCATGCTGCCCGGTTTGGGCAGCGGGTCGCCTTCGATCTCAAACGAACGGACGCTGGAGCTGGTCGCGCACTTTTTTCCTTCCAGCACGAGTGCCAGCAGTTCATTCGCCAGCGACTCGTTATAGCCAAAATAAAAGCAGTACGCATACTGAATCGATGCGTCCCTGCCCGTAAGGCGGAGAAACTCCGCCCAATATTGTTCTATCTTACGGTTATCCATCAGCCAGCGCCTACCGAAGGCTGTAGTCGCCTAACGTGCTGAGCCTGTCCTTTTCCTTCAGGATTACGTCGTACAGGCTGATGTCCAGCGCATTGCACAAGGACGCGAGGTAGAACAGCGCTCCCCCCAGCTCGTCCTCCACCGTAGAGCGGCATTCCCCGCATAGCTTGCCCTTCATCTGAGAGGACAACAGCCGCGAAAGCTCCTCTACGCTGGCTTCCTCCGGAAACGACTGCTTCCTGCCATCGATGCCGATACATCCGCAATGCGTAACCGCCTTGACCACGGCCCGGTTGACGCGGCCCGTGCTGGTCTGAACCTTCGACAGTATATCGAGGATGCTCCGGTTGCGCACCAACAGCTCATTGACGACGTTTTGAAAATCCTCTGCATGAATATCCTTGATCGAGTTGCCCATATACGCCCCTTTCAACTATCCCCCATCTCTTTATATCCTATATTATATATCTGCGCCCTGAATTGTCAAAGACTGAATTTTGTCGCAATATGAGAGAACTCTCCGCCGCCGGGTCAGCATTCGATGCCCCGCCTTGCGTCCTGCCCCAGCTCGTAGTAGTGCTTCACTTCCCGCATCTCGGTGACAAGGTGGGCGGCGTCTATGATCCGCTGCGGCGCATCCCGTCCGGTCAGCACCAGTTCCGTGCCGCCCCGGTTTTCGATGAGGCCCAGCACCTCGTCCTCCGTCAAAAGGCCACAGGCCATTGCCGCCATCGCTTCGTCCAGCACCATGAGGTCGGCGCTGTTCAGCCAACCGGTTATAACGGGCAGAGCGTTCAGTGCGTCCGCACGGGCCTGCGATCTCTCCTCCTGCGTCATATTCGGAAAGAACTTTTTGCATTCCGAAACGCGCAGATATTCCACGCCGAGCCGTTCCAGCGCGTCCACCTCACCCGAGCTGCGGCCCTTCATGAACTGTACGAATTTGACGCACAGACCCCGGCCCGCCGCGCGGACGGCCAGCCCGGTTGCCGCGGTAGTCTTGCCTTTGCCGTTTCCGGTATAGACGTGTACGTAAGACTGCTTCATCCTGCCCTTCCTTTTCGTTAGCATATCATATTTTTCATAGAGGGTGCAACATTCAGTGGGCAGCGGAAGGGATTTATGCTATACTGTGTTCCTGAAAGGAAACACCATGGCACTCACATTCATTCCACTTTTTTCCGGGTCCTCGGGCAATGCAACGCTCGTGTGTTCCGGTCGCACCAAAGTGCTCATCGACGCAGGGGTTTCGGGCAGCCGGCTGGAAGAGGCGCTGGCGGGTGCGGGCGAGGATATCCGCGACGTGCGCGGCATCCTGATTACGCACGAACACAACGATCATATCGCGGGCGCAGGCGTGCTTTCGCGCAAGCATAACATTCCCATCTATGCCACGGATGGAACGTGGCAGGCGGGCGTCAAGAAGCTGGGCAGCGTGCATCCGCGGCACGTTCGGATCATCGACAAAACTGAGTTCTTCATCGACGATCTGTTGGTTGAGCCGTTCGCTATCCCACATGACGCTGCCGAACCGGTGGGTTATTGTGTCTCCAGCGGCAACCGCCGCGTGGCTGTGGCGACCGACCTCGGGTGGTTCCCGCAGAGCGTGGAATATCGGCTGCACAAGTGCGACCTTGTACTGCTGGAAGCCAATCACGACGTAAACATGCTCGTTGCGGGACGTTATCCGCGCTCGCTCAAGGAGCGCATCCGGTCGCGCAGCGGACATCTTTCCAACGACGAGGCGGGCGACGCTGCCGTCAAACTTGTGGCCGCGGGCGTCACCTCCATCCTCCTTGGCCACCTGAGCCGCGAGAACAATGAAGAGCCCATCGCCTACCGCACGGTTACCGACGCACTGCTCGCGCAGGGCATCAAGCCGGGCCGCGACATGAGCCTCGGCGTGGCATTCCGTGACCAGGTGACGGGCAGGTTTGAAATAAAATAATAAAAGCGCTGGCGTACGGCGCTTCTTTATTAAATGTTATCAGGGGCTTAACCCCCGCACCCCCACCGAAGGGACATTGTCCCTTTGGAATCCCTTCGTTGAAACGCCCTTCGGTTGTTTCGCAAAAATCAATTTCCCTCCGAATTAAAATAGTTAGCGAATCCGCATAGGAAAATTTCAATTCATCTGTCATGCCAATGTGAGCAAACGGGATCCCATTTATTGAATTGCTAATCGCACTTTATTGCCTTATAATAGCAATATGCCCAACTTAGCTACCATTCAACAAGGAGGCGTCCTATGCAGCACCTCTCCAAAAAATTTTCGGGTTATGCGTATCTGTACACCGTGATTGCGTCTGTAGTATGGCTTGTACTCTCCAACCTTGCTTTCACATTTGGAGGATCATTAAGTTTCGTTATTGCGCATGCTGCACTGATTCATTTACTTTTCAGGTTTCTTATTTTCCTTCCGCCTATAATCGTTATCGCAGTGAAGCATTCCCCACGCGAGGTGCTGCGCATCAGGCCTTTTACGTTTGCGCAGCTGATGTTTGCCCTCGGCATCGGGATATGTGCGTACTTCGCGCTTACCATCGTTTCCACGCTGCTGGACAAACTGAGTACCGCACTGATAAATCCGGACTGGGCAGATTTCTCCGGCAGATACTTCCCATCGCACACCTTTGCCATATGGCCCTACCTGTTCACAGCCTGCCTCCTCCCTGCCGTGCTGGAAGGCGGCATCTTTCAGGGTGCCATGCTATCAAGCCTGAATGGTACACGACCGCTGAAGGCATGCCTGACCGTGGGCCTGCTGTATGCGCTGGTACAGTTCGATTTAGCCGCTTTCATCCCTAATGCACTGCTGGGTTTTGCGCTGTGCTATATCACGCTGCGCTCAGGTTCCGTCATTCCCGCCGTCAGCGCCAGCTTTGTCTACCTGCTGATGGAGCGGCTCTCCGTCACACCCTGGCTCAATTTCCATGCCTTTTCCCCGGCTGGCCTCAGCGAGAACACCGCAGCAATCATACTGGCTGTCGCCTTTTTGCTGCTGGGAGGATTGCTACTCGTTAAAATGCCCGCCCGTAAATACGAAAAAGGCGCTTTAAAGCGCAGCGTGCGTCGCGTGTTTCCCGGCCTGTTCTCCCTTAGCGGGCTCTCTGTGCCACTGGAGGACGAGCCTGCCTCGCCTGCCGGAACGCCGTCCAAACCCGGACAGAAGTCACAGCAGCTTAGCTTATATGATGTACTGTCCGATGCCAATATTGCACCAGAAGCGGCAAATATGTCAGAGTCTGAGGCCAGCCCGCGGGATAACAATCCGCTCATCGCAGGCATATTGATCTCAGGCATCGTAACGCTGGTTATGCTCGGACTGCAGATTCTCTCCGCGTTGTATTACTTTCAAGAAGTTCAGTACTGAAATTGAAGGAGGCATCCCATGCAGCACCTTTCCAGGCGGTTCTCCGGTTATGTCTTTTTGTACGTCGCGATTGCGTCCATCGTTACACAGACCATCACGGCCCTGATCATGGCAGGAGTCATTCCTGCCCAGAACGGCACATATTCAGCTTCGCTGCTGATATCCAGGCTCATCATCTTCCTGCCGCCGCTCATCTTCATTGCAGTGCGGAAATACCCGTTAGCGCGGGTGCTTCGGTTGAATACCTTCCCGATGAAACACAGTTGGTATGCCATCGGGTTGGGTGTTTGCGTATTTCTCTTCCTTCACATGGTGACCGCCCTGCTGAACAGTCTGTATGCCTCAGTTGTTAGTCAAATTGAGATTAATGCCTTTTATATATTCGGCAAATCGTTCCATTCCATCTGGCCGTACGTCCTAACCTCGTGCCTCATCCCCGCGCTGCTGGAGGTGCCGGTCTATCAAGGCGCGGTTAACTCAGGCCTGCACGCCATAAAGCCTCTCAAAGCGTGCCTGCTGGTGGGGCTGCTGCAAGGGTTAGTGGTAGTAGGCTCAAATGCCACCATAGGTGCATCGGTTTTGACGATTATTTATTATGCAACTCTGGGGTTCATGATCAGCTATATCGCACTTCAGTCTGGCTCCATCCTGCCCGCAATCCTCGCTTCTTTTGTGTACTATCTGCTTAGCTATGCGGACCTTGAGGATCTGTTTTATAATATATTCTTTCGCCGCTGGGTGTCAGCCAAACCACGGCAGCAATTGGCCTGCTTATCATCGCCGGAGTACTTGGCTTGTTGCTGATACTAAAACTGCCGTGCGTTAAGGCCGAAAACAGTCCGCTGCATTGGCCTTCCTTCAAGGGGCTTCGGCAAAAGCTGACCCAGCCCTACATCCCCGCCCCCAAGGATGAAAAGCCGGAGGCGGAGGAAGCCCTGCAGGAGTCCGATGTACCTGAAACGGCTGAACCGGATGAAGATGCTGTGTCCGAAACGGACGAACTGCCCGAGGATGCTGCGCTTGATCCCGGAGACACCGCAAAGAGACGGAACCTCGGTTTCATCCTCGGATGCTCACTGCTTGGAGCGCTGACGCTGGCTTCGCTGATCTATTTTATTGTTATATACGTTGCGGAATACAGCTATCAGGCGTATTAGGCCCCGGCTTTGCTGTCCCGGTAGCCCATCGCAATTACCCATACGTACGCCAGCGTCTTGGGTATCATTAGCATGCCGATGAGTGGGTAGGCGTCCGCAAAGAGCACCACCGGAATATAGAACGCAAAGCTGAGCGTCACCGCGAGCGCCATAAACCGGAAGGGCCGGTCACCTTTCCTTTTCACCATCACGGCAAAGATTGCAATGATCAGGATTCCCAGTGCGGCAAACGGTATGTTACGGTATATGCCCCACGACAGCGGTGCGCTCGCACTCGTCCATTCGTTCTGGGGGAACAAACATAGCGCCACCCGTGCCGCGGCCAGCGCGTATACCACAACATCCAGCCACCGCTTATCCCTCATATCGTACCGCAGGCGCGCGACATGATACAGCAGCACGTAAAACACCGTCATAGTGATGGAGGTGATCAGTTTGCCGATGCCCAAAAGTGCAGCGTTCACTTCCAGCCCCGTCGTATTCAGCGCATATGCCCGCGGAATCAGGTGGAACGCATCGCCGATGCCCAGCACCAGCGCCATCACACCAAACAACAGGACCGACTTTCGCCCTCGGGAGGAGTGCACCATCAGTACCCCCAGCGTGATGACAGCAGCTAAATAAACAATATCAAATGCCGTTTCAAATATTGCCTGCATCAATAATCCCTCCGGTAATTATACCGACTCTAATTTTGCTCTGCCTTACTGCCCTGTTCATCCGTTACACCCTGCTCGCAGCTGCCCAGCAGCTTGTAGAGCATCCGGTAGAGCGTGGCAGCTTCCTCCCGGCTCAAATCCATGCATTTCTCCATGCGTTCCGGAATGGTGACGGCGCGATTGCGCAGCGCTTCACCCTCGCGCGTAATCGTTACGATGAGGTTGCGTTCGTCCTTCGCAGACCGCCGCCGCGTGACGAGCCCCTGCGCCTCCAGCTTTTTCAGCAGCGGCGTTAGCGTGCCGGTATCCAGATACAGCGCTTCCCCCAGCGTTTTCACATTGACCGTCTTCTTCTCCCACAGGACCATCATCGCGATATACTGGGTGTAGGTGAGCCCGAGTTCGTCAAGGAACGGCTTGTAGCGCCGCACAACCTCCTTGGACGCTGCGTAAAGCGGAAAGCACAGCTGATTTTCCAGCTTGAGCGGATCGTATTCCATTATTATCCCTCCTTTACGCTACTATTATAGTACGCAATACAATTGTATGCAATCAACCCGCAAGAGGACTGTTGTCTCTACAGCACTGATTTAATCTGCTCTTCCACGCGCTTCATGCTCTCCGTGGGCTCAAACCGGGCGGTCACGTCACCCTTACGGTCAATCAGGAATTTGGTGAAATTCCACTTGATATCCGGTTTGGACGCATAATCCGGGTCCGCCCTTTTCAGCATGGTCTTGAGTACCAGAGCCATGGGGCTTTTGCCGAAGCCTTCAAAACCCTTTTGCCTTTTCAGCCATGTAAACAGCGGTTCGGCGTTCTCGCCGTTCACGTCAATTTTTGAGAACACCGGGAACTTCACGCCAAAGCGCGTTTCGCAGAAGGAGTGAATCTCTTCGTCCGTGCCGGGCGCCTGGCCGGCGAACTGATTGGAAGGGAAATCGAGAATCATCAGCCCCTTTGGGCCATAGGTCTCATAAAGCCGCTGCAGATCCTTGTACTGCGGGGTAAAGCCGCATTGCGTGGCGGAATTGATAATGAGCAGCACCTTTCCTCTGTAGTCCGCGAGCGGCACCGTCCCGCCTGAAGCTGTTTTTGCCTGAAAATCGTAAACGTTCATAGCGTTCATCTCCTTTTATATCTTACACAATTTAATTTATCACAATGCATATTATAAATCAAGTAAAATTATATTGTGTAAAATATATCTGGTTTGACACTGCATTCCCGCCGTGCTACAGTGTATCCAAACCCTCGGCAGCCACAGCACACCGACATACAGGAGCGTTCTATGCCCGCAATCCGTCTGATCTGCATCGGAAAACTGAAGGAGCCGTACTTTAAAGAAGCTCAGGCCAGCTACTTAAAGCGCCTGTCGGCTTTCGGACGCGTAGAGATCATCGAGAAGAAGGAAACGCCCCTGCCTCCGGGCGCAGCGGATGCACTCGTGCAGAAAGCGCTGCGGGAGGAGGGCGAGGACGTACTCACCTCAGTGCGCGGTACGCTGATCGTGCTTTCCCCCGAGGGAGAAAAGATGAATTCCGAGGCATTTTCCGCGTTGGTGAGAAAATATGCCGATACGGGCGAAATCTGCTTTGCCGTAGGCGGATCATGCGGACTTTCCGCGGCGGTAAAGTCGGCTGCGGCCAAAATCGTGTCGTTTTCGGACATGACCATGGCGCACGGGCTTTTCCGTGTGGTGCTGCTCGAGCAAATTTACCGCGCTTTCATGATCTCCGAGGGCCGTACCTACCACAAATAGAACATTCCTGCCGTGATACTTTCGACAATCCTGCTTATTATCAACACTATTTATGTCGCATTTTAGGAACTATTGCCATACCGGCAGGGGTATTACTTTTTGTGGCGAAATCTGCATACAAATAAATCTCGCAAAAAGATATGGCTGTTTGAAATGATTGTTTGGTTTTTAGCGCGGTGCGCAATGTAAAGGAGTGTTTTAATATTGCTGAAGATTCAGAAGACAACAGGCCAGGATGAGGTGCGTAAGTTCAGTATTGACAAAAGTGAGGGCAACACGCTCGAAATCATCCCGGTAGATTACATCCGCCCAAATCCTTATCAGCCGCGGCGCGTATTCTCGGAGGAAGGCATCAACGAGCTCGCGCATTCCATCAAACAATACGGCTTGCTGCAGCCCATCACAGTGCGCAAGCTCTCCCACAATTATTATGAGATTATCGCAGGCGAACGCCGCTGGCGCGCAGTCCGCAAAGCGGGCTTCACGCATATTAAGGCCGTGGTACAGCCTGCCATCGACGAAGACAGCGCCGTAATTGCGCTCATCGAAAACCTGCAGCGCGAAGACCTGCACTTCTTTGAGGAAGCGGAAGGCTACCAGAGCCTCATGAAGGAGCACGGTTTGACGCAGGAGGAGTTGGCGCGGCGGCTCGGCAAGAACCAGAGCACTGTCGCCAACAAGATGCGCATTTTAAAGCTGCCGCCTTCGGTCAAGGAGCTTATTGGCGAGTACAAGCTGACCGAACGCCATGCCCGCGCGTTGCTTCGGCTGCACAATGAAGATGCGCAGCTCAGACTCGTCAAGGATATCAAGCAAAAGAACCTCTCTGTTAAAGTCACGGAGGATATCGTGGAGCGCATGCTCCAAAAGCTCTACGGCGAGGAGCCCGCGCCACTCTCGGGCCAGCATGTCGTATGCATCATGCGCGATTACCGGATTTACCTCAATACCATCAAGAAGGCGCTGTCACGCATCAAGAAGTCAGGCGTGAAGGTCTCTTATCAGGCGAGTGAAAGCCAGGATAAGGTCTCGATCAGTATCGAGCTTGCAAAGTAGTTTGAGGTAACCCCTTAACTTGTCCCCAATACCCCTACTATCGGCGGAAACCGGCGGGCAAAGCCCCAAGGCGCTCCGCCCATTTTTTTGCCCTCCAGCGGGGGATTGTGCGCAGCGCGCCAATAGGGTATCATAAGAGCATGAACAAAAGCGAGCCTGAAAAGTGGTACCGGCTGGATAATGCCGCCAAGCTCTACCCCGCCATCAAAAACCGCCGCTGGACAGCTATTTTCCGTATCTCCGTGGACATGGATGAGCCGGTGGATCGGGATCTGCTGCAGCAGGCGCTCGTTATGGTCACAAAGCGGCTCGGCATCTTTGCATGCCGGCTGCGTGCGGGCGTTTTCTGGTACTACTTCGAGAAGAACAATAAAGACCCTGCCGTGGTGGACGATGCGGTAAACCCCTGCATCCGGCTGTACCGCCGGGATAAAACCGGCCACCTGTTTCGGGTGCGCACCTTCGGACGGCGCATTGCGATTGAAGTATTTCACGCCGTTTCAGATGGCTACGGCGGATCCGTATTTTTAAAAACGCTCGTCGCGCAATACCTGCGCCTCAAAGGCTTGGACATCCCCAATACGCACGGCATACTGGATATCAACGCGCCGCTCTCCGAAGAGGAGACGGAGGACAGTTTTCTAAAATATTACAACAAGAAGGCGGTACGCGCCTGGAAGGAAACGTACGCCTGGCGCATCCCCGGCACGAACGAGACGGGATACGTACTGAACTTAATGACAGGCATCTGCTCCGTTGCGCAGGTGAAGGCGGCTGCCAAGCGGTACAACGTGTCCATTACGGAGTTTCTCACCGCGGTGTACATGTACGCGCTCTACAGTATCCAGATCCGGCAGAAAGCCCGCAAGCACCTGCCCATCAAGGTATCGGTGCCTGTCAACCTGCGCAGCTTCTTCGAGAGCAAAACGCTGCGCAACTTCTCGTCTTATATCAACCCCGAGATCAACGCGAGTTGGGGCGAGTACACATTTGAGGAAATCGTCCATACCGTACATCACCAGCTGCGCTGTGAGCTGAACCCCAAGCTGCTCGGCTCCAAAATGTCCAAAAACGTCAAAGCAGAAAAGAGCCTTTTTGTGCGTCTTCTTCCGCTTTTCTTTAAGAATATGGCAATTCACATCATATACAATTTGGCGGGCGAGAACCGCATGACTAGCACCCTGTCTAACCTCGGCCCTCTGGATTTGCCAGAGGAGATGCAGGCGCATGTGACGCGCTTCGACGTGATGCTCGGCGCGCCGCGCTACAACCGCGTAAACTGCGCCGTCTGCTCTTACAAGGATGCGCTGCATATTTGCTTTACAAGCATCATTCGCGAGACCGAAGTGGAGCGGGAATTTTTCACCCTGCTGGTGAAGATGGGGCTGCACGTCAAAATCGAAAGCAATCGGGAGGTGTAGAGATGTCGTACTGTGTGAACTGCGGCGTAGAGCTGGAGCGTTCTGTAAAAAAGTGCCCCCTCTGCGACGTACCCGTGATCAATCCGCTGGAGCAGGAGGCCCCCTGCGAGCCAGCTCCTCCAGCCTTCCCCACTGCCCGCGACGAGCTTAAAAAGAAGGACCGGACGTTCTGGACCGGCTTCTTTTCGTTGCTGTACCTTGTGCCTGTAGTTACCTGCGTCGTATGCAACCTGCTGTATAACAAAAGTTTAAACTGGTCCGTATACGTCATTGCAGGCGCGTTGATGGCATGGGTGTTCTCCACATCCCCCTTCTACTTTGCAGGGCCAGCTCCGCGCCGCATACTCGCCGTGGACTTTCTTTCAGTGTTGGCCGGGCTGCTCATCATCCAACTGATGACGGGCGGAGCAAACTGGTTCGCCGGCATTGCCCTGCCCATTGTGGTATACTGCGCTGCCGTAAGCGGGGTTTTTCTCACGCTGACGCGCAACGGCAGACTGCAAGACTTTGGGCTCGCAGCCGCAATCACCGTGGTGGTAGGAGCGCTTGCAGTGCTCGTTGAAATCTTTACCGACCTGTATATAACTCATGCCGTATCGCTCGTTTGGTCGTGGTTCGTCGTCGCGCCGTGCGTATCCATCGCAGCACTGCTCTTTATGATCAGCCACAACAAGCGCTTCCGGCAGGAGCTTGCCAAGCGGCTTCACGTATAACATATATCCCAATGCCAAAAGGAGTATACGCATGAAAAAGGTTGCGGTAATCCTGGGCAGTCCCAGAAAAAATGGAAACAGCACGCTGCTGGCGCAAAGAGCATGCGAGGGTATTGCCGCGGCAGGCGGCGAATTTCAAACGGTCTACCTTAACGGCTTAAGCATCCGCCCCTGTCAGGCTTGCGACGCCTGTCGGCGGCATCCAGAAAAGCGCTGTACCATTAAAGACGATATGCACACTGTTTACGACGCGGTCGAAGCGGCGGACGCGGTGCTGATGGCGTCTCCCATCTACATGTTCACCGTATCCGCGCAGCTCAAGCTCTTCTTGGACCGGTGCTATGCCATCCCAAATGCCTTTACAGGAAAACGTATGGGCGTGGTACTGGTATACGCCGACGAAGACGAGATCTCCTCCGGCGCAATCCACGCAATGAACAGTCTGCGCGACCTGTTCGACTATCGGGAAGCAGAGCTTGCGGGCATCGTGCACGGCAGCGCCGAAACCCCGGGGGAAATCAAATCCAACGCGCGGATGATGGATCAAGCGTATGAGCTGGGCAAAAAGCTTGTGGAATAAAAAAACGACTTTATGCCGCTTTAGGTTACTGATAAAGATGTCTTGGAGGCTCTGCCTCCAAACCTCCGCTTAAGGGATGTATCCCTTAAGCATCCCCCAGGGAAATGCATTTATAAAATGCATTTCCCACGTGTCTTTTCCTTCTTTTCTTCAAGAAAAGAAGCGGGAGCGCGAGGGCAACGCCCTCGCGAAAGGCTTGCCACCAAGCTGAAAGCGGCGTAAAGCCGCTTTTTCATTTACTTAAAAAAAGTCGAGGTCCTCTTCGTCGGGCGCTTCCTCGCGGTGGATATCCGCGCCTACGCTGCGCAGCTTGTCTTCAATATGGTCGTAACCGCGGTCGATGTACTTCACGCCTGTAATCTCGGTCTGGCCGTCGGCCATCAGGCCCGCCACCACCAGCGCAGCGCCCGCGCGCAGGTCGGTCGCTCGTACCGGCGCACCGGTCAGGCGCTCGACGCCTTCCACCACGCATACGCGTCCGTCGATTGAAACATTCGCGCCCATGCGCCGAATCTCATTGATATGTTTAAACCGGGATTCAAATATGTTTTCTACAATGATGCTCGCGCCGTCCGCAGTACTCAAAAGCACGGTTGCGGGCTGCTGCAGGTCAGTCGGGAAACCGGGATATGGCAGCGTCTTAACGTTGACGTGCTTGGGCCGCCGTTTGCAGGTGACGCGCAGCGTGTCGTCGCCTTCCTCCACCGTTACGCCCATTTCGATGAGCTTGGCGGTCAGCGCCTCCATGTGCGTGGGGATTACCCGTTCGATGGTCAGATCGCCCCGCGTTGCCGCCGCCGCAATCATCAGCGTGCCGGTCTCAATCTGGTCCGGAATGATGCTGTACGGACAGCCGTGCAGCTGCTCCACGCCTGTGATGCGCACGATGTCTGTACCTGCGCCCTTCACCTTTGCACCCATGCAGTTAAGGAAGTTCGCAACGTCCACCACGTGTGGTTCTTTGGCCGCGTTGACGATGGTAGTCTTGCCCTTGGCGCGCACAGCGGCGAGCATGATGTTGATCGTCGCGCCGACAGACACCACGTCGAGGTAGATATCCGTACCTATAAGGCCATCCGGTGCTTCAGCTACGATCATACCGTACTCGGTTTTCACCGTAGCGCCAAGAGCCTCAAAGCCCTTGATGTGCTGGTCGATAGGCCGCTGGCCGATCGCACAGCCACCCGGCAGCGCGACTTCTGCCCGGCCGTAACGCCCCAGCAACGCGCCGACGAAGTAATACGAAGCGCGCATGTGCCGCACCGCGTCGTTGTCCACCCGGTAGCCTTCAATGCAACCCGTATCGAGCCGCATGAGCGAGCCGGAAAGCTCCGTCTTTGCGCCCATTGCATTCAGCAGATAATTTAAAAGCCGTACATCTTCGATATTGGGCAGGTTATCGAGCTCGCACACGCCGCCAGAGAGCAGCGCTGCAGGCAGTATGGCTACAGCAGCATTCTTTGCGCCGCTGACTGCCACGTGCCCGAAAAGGGGCTTGCCGCCCCGAATCACCAATTTTTCGATCATATTTGCGCACCTTTCAGCAAATCAGTAAAAAGTATAGCAGGTTATCCCTTTTCGAGCAACTCCAAAAAATTCATCGGCTGCTTGTACGATTCTATACATAGAAAACAAGGCAAAAATGCAAGACTCCCCGGAATGCCTTCGGGGAGTCTTGGTTATGAAGTGTTTCAGTATTTCCCAAACTCGGTATCAGTCAGCCGAATGTGAGCCGGTTTTGACGAGGTGCTTTCCGATGCACCTGTTCTTTCTTCAGGCGATTCAACCGCTGTG
>JAEWTL010000079.1 GCA_023459495.1 Bacillota bacterium
GGAATTAAGTACAATAAGAAGAGGAACATTTATGAAGTCTGCATTAAAGAAAAGTGTCGTAAGTACCTCGATATCTTTGATACTGGCATCTGGTATGGCTGCATTTGCTGCTCATGCGGCAGATGATGTAAAGCTGAAAGCAACCAAAACAAACGTTGCTTTCTCAGACTTTACGCCGACTGAATACAGTACCAAAGGAAAGCCAAATATTATCGTACTAACCATGGATGATCTTGGTTATGGACAACTTCCTTTTGATAAGGGATCTTTTGACCCAAAAACAATGGAAAATCGTGAAGTTGTCGATACCTACAAAATAGGGATAGATAAAGCCATTGAAGCTGCACAAAAATCAACGCCGACGCTCCTTTCATTAATGGATGAAGGCGTACGGTTTACTAACGGCTATGTGGCACACGGTGTTTCCGGCCCCTCCCGTGCCGCAATAATGACCGGTCGAGCTCCCGCCCGCTTTGGTGTCTATTCCAATACCGATGCTCAGGATGGTATTCCGCTAACAGAAACTTTCTTGCCTGAATTATTCCAGAATCATGGTTATTACACTGCAGCAGTAGGTAAATGGCACTTGTCAAAAATCAGTAATGTGCCGGTACCGGAAGATAAACAAACACGTGACTATCATGACAACTTCACCACATTTTCTGCGGAAGAATGGCAACCTCAAAACCGTGGCTTTGATTACTTTATGGGATTCCACGCTGCAGGAACGGCATATTACAACTCCCCTTCACTGTTCAAAAATCGTGAACGTGTCCCCGCAAAAGGTTATATCAGCGATCAGTTAACCGATGAGGCAATTGGCGTTGTTGATCGTGCCAAAACACTTGACCAGCCTTTTATGCTTTACCTGGCTTATAATGCTCCGCACCTGCCAAATGATAATCCTGCACCGGATCAATATCAGAAGCAATTTAATACCGGTAGTCAAACAGCAGATAACTACTACGCTTCCGTTTATTCTGTTGATCAGGGTGTAAAACGCATTCTCGAACAACTGAAGAAAAACGGACAGTATGACAATACAATTATTCTCTTTACCTCCGATAATGGTGCGGTTATCGATGGTCCTCTGCCGCTGAACGGGGCGCAAAAAGGCTATAAGAGTCAGACCTATCCTGGCGGTACTCACACCCCAATGTTTATGTGGTGGAAAGGAAAACTTCAACCCGGTAATTATGACAAGCTGATTTCCGCAATGGATTTCTACCCGACAGCTCTTGATGCAGCCGATATCAGCATTCCAAAAGACCTTAAGCTGGATGGCGTTTCCTTGCTGCCCTGGTTGCAAGATAAGAAACAAGGCGAGCCACATAAAAATCTGACCTGGATAACCTCTTATTCTCACTGGTTTGACGAGGAAAATATTCCATTCTGGGATAATTACCACAAATTTGTTCGCCATCAGTCAGACGATTACCCGCATAACCCCAACACTGAGGACTTAAGCCAATTCTCTTATACGGTGAGAAATAACGATTATTCGCTTGTCTATACAGTAGAAAACAATCAGTTAGGTCTCTACAAACTGACGGATCTACAGCAAAAAGATAACCTTGCCGCCGCCAATCCGCAGGTCGTTAAAGAGATGCAAGGCGTGGTAAGAGAGTTTATCGACAGCAGCCAGCCACCGCTTAGCGAGGTAAATCAGGAGAAGTTTAACAATATCAAGAAAGCACTAAGCGAAGCGAAATAACTAAACCTTCATGCGGCGGAATTTTCCGCCGCCTTATTGAGCGAGATAGCGATGCACGTTACAGCCAAGCCCTCCAGTTTTCAATGTAATCTCAAATGTGATTACTGTTTTTACCTTGAAAAAGAGTCGCAGTTTACTCATGAAAAATGGATGGATGACAGCACTCTGAAAGAGTTCATCAAACAATATATCGCAGCGTCTGGCAATCAGGTCTATTTTACCTGGCAAGGCGGTGAACCCACTCTGGCTGGCCTGGATTTTTTCCGTAAAGTTATTCACTATCAACAACGCTATGCAGGCCAAAAACGTATTTTTAATGCATTACAAACGAATGGCATTTTATTGAATAATGAATGGTGTGCCTTTCTCAAAGAACATGAATTTCTGGTTGGTATCTCGATCGATGGCCCCCAGGAGTTACATGACCGTTACAGACGCAGTAATTCAGGTAACGGTACTTTTGCAAAAGTGATAGCAGCCATCGAGCGTCTGAAATCATATCAAGTAGAGTTTAATACGTTAACCGTCATTAATAACGTTAATGTCCATTACCCTCTTGAGGTTTATCATTTTTTAAAATCTATCGGCAGTAAACATATGCAATTTATCGAATTGCTAGAAACCGGGACGCCGAATATTGATTTCAGTGGTCATAGTGAGAACACATTCCGTATCATTGATTTTTCTGTGCCTCCCACGGCTTATGGCAAGTTTATGTCAACCATTTTTATGCAATGGGTTAAAAACGATGTGGGTGAGATTTTTATCCGTCAGTTTGAAAGCTTTGTCAGCCGTTTTTTGGGGAATGGGCATACCAGTTGTATTTTCCAGGAGTCCTGCAAGGATAATCTGGTTGTTGAAAGTAATGGAGACATTTACGAATGCGACCATTTTGTCTATCCACAGTACAAAATTGGAAACATTAATAAATCTGAACTCAAAACGATGAACAGTGTACAACTGACAGCGCAAAAAAAACGGATTCCAGCGAAATGTCAGCAATGTGCATATAAACCTATCTGCAATGGCGGTTGTCCTAAGCATCGTATTACTAAAGTAAACAATGAGACTGTTTCTTATTTTTGCGAAGGTTATAAAATCCTTTTTTCAACCATGGTACCTTATATGAACGCCATGGTAGAGTTAGCTAAGAACAGAGTACCGCTTTACCACATTATGGATGTTGCAAAACAAATGGAGAATAATTAATAACGCTCTCTTTTAACTCCATTCTTAGCCTCCTTCTTATGACCTTAACAAGGCACCCGACATAAATTCCTGTCGGGTGTTTCGTCATCATCATCTTCCCTTGCGAAAATCCTGGCTTACGTGGTATGCATCAGGGCATTAGCAATATCCTTGATTATCAATAGCATAACCATAACCACTGAAAATGAAATATTCCTTTATATTTCATATTGTTAAATGATACTTAAATAAATTTCATCAGTAAATCATTGCCATAGATAATCATTGGATGGCACAATCAATTTTCGCTAATGATAACCATTCCCATTAAGCTTCGTATGTTGATAGCAAAGTATCTCTGTCTGTTGAAGCCCTTTTGGCTGCGTAAGAATAATAAAACTTCAGTGCTGTTAATCATTATTATCCTCGCCATGATCCTTGGCGTGGTTAAAATTCAGGTCTGGTTAAACGACTGGAATAATGATTTTTTCAATGCGCTAAGCCAGAAAGAAACCGATAAGCTTTGGCAGCTTGTCCTTTGGTTCCCTGCCCTGCTGGGGATCTTTGTATTAATATCCGTAAACAAAACATGGTTAATTAAACT
>JAEWTL010000080.1 GCA_023459495.1 Bacillota bacterium
CTTTCACAGCGATGTCCGCAAGGCCGCATACGCGTACCGTCAGCTTTCCGGCGTTCAGCTCCACAACGCCGCCCCACTGGGGGTCCTCATAAGCGCGGGCCACCACCGCGCCGGTGGGCGCCGTTACGGCGTCGCCCGCCGCGCCGGCCAGGTCCATGCCGTTGTGGGTGCGCCAGTCCTTCATGGTGTCGTTGAACACCAGCTCGTCACCACTGAAAGCCTGCAAGGCCGCCCCAGCCCGCGGCGATGCGAACGAGGGCGGTTGCGCCGGCTGCGAGCTTGCAGGCGCGGCGGGCGCGGATGAAGCAGGCGATGAGCTGGGCGCAGATGAAACCGTACTTTGCGGCTTCGATGACGAGGATGGCGATGTGGGCGCCACGGGCACGTCCTCCTGCTTTTCTTCTACGGGGGTATGCTGTTCTTCCTGCCATGGAATGTCCTCCTCACCTTGGATCTGCGGCGCGGGGTCCGCGCCCAGTTTGTCCATCATGCTGTTGATGGCAAGGAAACTGGCCGTGGCCGCGCCCGCGATGACGAGCGTCAACGCCAGATAAAAGCCCTTGCCCTTCCAAAAGCTTTTGGATTCCTGATTGTTTTTCATATTTTTCCTCCCTGCCGTGTTGCCGCCCTGGCCCGCGCGCGGCGCGCTGGCTGCGGCTGCGGCACATGATAGTAGTATTTTGGACAGGCGCGCCCTGAATATACATGCCGCCGGCCACGCGGTACGGCCGCAAAAAAATTTACATTTCCACCGCACCGTGCGTTTTAGCCGGGCTTGCGTTTTTAATCTTAAAAAAGTACAATAATGCTATATACTTCCCGGCCGCATGCCGCCCGTTTGCGGGGCGCGGCCTTTTCAGAAAGGAGGCTCCTCCCATGGCGGGATACATTGCCGGGATCGGCGGCGCGAACGTGGACATCCACGGCCAAAGCGACGCTCCCATCGTAATGCGGGATTCCAACCCCGGCCGCCTGCATCTTTCGGCGGGCGGCGTGTGCCGCAACATCTGCGACAACCTGTGCCGTCTGGGCCTGACGGTGGAGCTGTGCAGCGCTGTGGGCGGTGATGCATACGGCGACATGCTGCGCGGCGCCTGCACCGCCGCAGGCATCGGGACGCGGCATCTGGCCGTGTTCCCCGCCCAGAATACGTCCGCCTACATTTCCATCATGGACAGCGAAGGCGACATGCTCGTAGCCATGAGCGACATGCATATTTTAAAAGAGGCTCTGACGCCCTCGTATGTGGAGGGGCTGCTGCCTGTGCTGAACGGTGCGGACGTCTGCGTGGCGGACGCAAACCTTTCGGCCGGCGCGCTGGAAACGCTCGCCACACGCTGCACCGTCCCGCTGATGCTGGACCCCGTATCCACGGCATGGGCGCGCAACGCCGCGCCGCTGGCGGGATACTTCCACACGCTCAAGCCCAACCTCATGGAAATGGAAGTGCTTTCCGGCATGCGCATCACAAACGAACGCGAGCTGGACGCCGCCTGCGGCATGCTGCTGGAAAAAGGCGTGTACCAGGTGTTTGTAAGCCTGGGACGCGAGGGGCTTTATTTCAGGCGGCAGGGCTGCGGCGCGCTGCGCAAAAAAAGCCGCCCCTTCCCCATGAAAAACGCCACCGGCGCAGGCGACGCCACAATGGCCGGTATCGTGTATGCATGGGTGAACGGCCTTTCGCCCGGGGACACGCTGGATTTTGCGCTGGGCGCGGGCCTTGCGGCCATCGACAGCGCCGATACCATCAACCCGGCGATGAGCCCCGCGCTCGTCGCCAAGCTTGTAAAGGAGTATGTATTATGAATTTGAAAGAATATCTGTCCATCACGCCGGAAATCTCCGCCGCCATCCGTGACGGCAAGCCCGTTGTCGCGCTGGAGAGCACGATCCTCTCCCACGGCATGCCCTACCCCGACAACCTTGCCTTTGCGGCCGAGGTGGAGCGCATCGTGCGGGCGGAGGGCGCAGTGCCCGCCACCATGGCGATCATCGACGGCGTGCTGAAGGTGGGCCTTACGCAGGACGAACTGGAGCTGATGTGCAAAGGCGAAGGCGTGGCCAAGGTGTCCCGGCGCGACCTTCCCATCATGGTGGCGGAAAAGCGCACGGGCGCGACGACAGTAGCCTCCACGATGATCCTTGCCAGCCTGGCGGGCATCCGCGTGTTCGCCACGGGCGGCATCGGCGGTGTGCACCGCGGCGCGGAAAAGACCATGGACATCAGCGCCGACCTGCAGGAGCTGCGCCAGACCTCGGTGGCCGTGGTGTGCGCCGGCGCGAAGATGATCCTGGATATCGGCCTGACACTGGAGTATCTGGAGACCATGGGCGTTCCCGTGCTGGGCCTGCGCACGGACGACTTTCCCGCGTTCTACTGCCGCAGGAGCGGCTTCGGCGTAGATCACAACGCCAAAGACGAGACCGAGATCGCCCGCATTGCCAAAACGAAGTGGGACCTGGGCCTGGCGGGCGGCATACTCATCGGCAACCCGGTGCCCGAGGAATATGCCATGGACTTTGACGAGATGACAGCCGTCATCGAAAAGGCCATTGCCGGCGCCAACGCCGAGGGCGTGCGCGGGAAGAACATCACCCCCTACCTGCTGGCGCACATCGTGGAATACACAGGCGGCCAGTCTCTCAAGACCAATATCCAGCTTGCGTACAACAATGCCCGAGCGGCCGGCAAAATCGCCGTGGCCTACGCCCGGCTGTAAACGCCCGCCGCACTGCGGCGGCTGAAAATCAAGAAAACACGAGGAAGTGCAATGGACACCTGCAAAAACTGCGGCAAGCCGCTGGAAAACCCGGACCAGGAGCTTTGCCCGGCCTGCCGCGCCGTGGAAAACGCAAAGGCGCGGACCAGGCGGGAGGAAAAAGCCGGGCATGCGCGCCGCCGGCGCATGAACCGCACCACACGCAAAATGCTCATCGCCGTTTGCGTGCTCGCCGTGGTCTTCACAGGCCTGTGCGTCACGGCCACAGTGATGTATGACAAATACAACCCGGACGAGTTCATCGCGTCGGTGGACGCCGCGCTGGAGGCAGGCGACGCCCGCGCGCTGAAAAATCTGCTCAAGGGTGAGGACCTGACGGTCTCCGACGAGGGCGCCGCCGCGCTGTGCCGTGCTTTCACAGACGCGGCGCAGCGTGAAGCGCTGCGCGGACAGCTGGAGGACCAGGTGGTAGACGGCGGCGCACAGGGGGCGTTCCCCGCGCTGGGCGTGGAAAAGGAATCGGTGTTCTTCGGCTACAGCCGCTATTCTCTCACCGTCCACAGCGTGCGGCTGCTGCGCAGCTCCCCGGTGCAGAACCTGCGTCTTTCGCTGGACGGCGTGCCCCGCACAGGCGAACAGACGGCGGACGGAATTTTGTATCAGAACCTGTTCCCCGGCCTGTACACCTGCACGGTGACGGGCACCACCGCTGCCGGGCAGGCGGTGGAGGGCGACGCGACGGACCTTGCGCTGCTGTCCTCCGTCGAACCCACTGTGTTCAGCGGCGCCCTGCCCATCGCGGATATCACGGTGTCCGGCTGTGTGAACGACGGCGCGGTCATCACCGTGGACGGCGCGGCTGTGGAACAAAAGCCTGTGAACGGCGTTGTCACGCTGCCGCAGGTGGCTGTGGGCAGCACCATCGGTATGCAGTATACGGCTCCGTGGGGCGCTGTGACGACAGCCTCCGTGCAGTTCGCAGACAAAACGGTCACCGCACTGGCGTTTGAAAACCCGGTGACAGAGGGCGGCGTACCCGCGGCCGGGGAGCTGAACACGCTGCTCACCGCCCATTATGCCGCATATCTGGATGCGCTGAACAATCAGGACACAGCGCTGATC
>JAEWTL010000081.1 GCA_023459495.1 Bacillota bacterium
CTGCGTTTATGCAACCAAAAATAAAATCCAAACTAATCTTGTATATCCCAGTAATACCGAGATATATCGCAAGAAAATATTTGGATTTTATTGTCATGTTATCGTGCCATTGGTTTTACACCGCAGAAGCCAGCCAAGCTATCACAAGGAGTTTTCCATTTTTTAGATATCTTTTTTTCGTTTTCATCCTCGAGAGTTGAGAGCGCCTTAACTTCTTGTTCCGTCGTAATATCCAGGTACACCATTGTTGTTTCCAGTTGTTCATGGCCCAGTAAAAACGAAATCTGAACGATGTTCATACCATCTTCCAACCAATGAGTGGCCTTAGCGTGGCGAATCTGGTGGGCGTGAAGGTTCAGAGGCACATCGGCGCATATTTTGTGGGCAACTCCGGCGTATTCTTTCAGACGCTTGCTTACTGCTGTTTGGCTCATCTTGCCGCCAGTCGTCCGGGAATAGAAAACGTAGGACTCCGGGTTAGGGGAATCCGTGTGAAATTCCTGTAGATATTTTTTGAGATGTGCGACGGTTTTTGGCAGCAGATAAAGAGTTCGTATTTTATCTTTCTTCCCAATGATATTGACGTAGGGCTTCTTTGCTTCCAAATGAAGCTGGCCTACTTTAAGCGACAAGACCTCGTCTATCCGGGTTGCCGTTCCGTACATCAGGATAAGCAACACCAAATCTCTGCGCCCTGTTTTAGTGGATAGATCCGGCGCGGCGAGCAGCGCTTTTACCGCTTCCTTGCTCATTCCATGGACTTTCTTTCGCTGCGTTTTCTTTCGGTCGATCTGCGACGCTTCGGATGAGAGATACAGCATTGACACTTCACGCTTACCGAGATATGTCAAGAATGCGCGCAGTGACGCCAGCCTGATATTGCAGGTTTCAGGCGAGCAGCCACGTTTTTCCATGAGCCATTGGAGCCACTCCTCTATATGCTGCGAACTAAAGCTATCCGCCCGCAAGTTAGACGAGTCAACACGTTTCTCCGTTTCCAAGAAACCAAGATACAGACTTATGGCTGTGTCATAGGACTTCAACGTATGTTCGCTTCGTGTTTTCTGCGACGGCATATACTCATGGAGGAACGCGTTGATGTGGCGGGCAATTACCAAGGCTTCATTGTTAGATTTTCTCATAGTCCGCCTCCGGCACGATGTCTTCAAAATCTGCATTTGTCTGTTCTTCGAGAATGTCGGCGAAGCCAGGGACGAGCGAATAGTAATGTTTAGTGCTTCTGACATCATAATGTCCCATGCTTTTACTAAGGTACAGGAGTTTATCGTCAAAATTAAAACCTTCGCCGATCCACCTGTTAATGTTTGTTACAGCGTAATGATGGCGAAAATCGTATGCGACAGCGTGCGTACTGTTAGTTTTTCTCCATAATTCTTGGAAGACATGGTTTACTCTGTGCCTGGAGTAGTTTTTCCCGTTCTTTGCGGGGAAAAAGAATTCCCGGTTTGGATAAAGCCTGCTGACAGCATCGTCATACCGGCTCATCAGTTCAGTCATTGAATTATGCAAAACAACATAGTGTTGGTCGTTTCCCTTGGAATACCGGATATCAAGGAAACCGTAACGCAAGTCAACATTTTCAACCCGCAGCAAACGTGCTTCTGTCGTCCTTATCCCGCTGCTGTATAAAAGCCGGAAGAACGTCGGCCAAATGAGTTTTCCCGCCTGACCATGTTGCGCGCGCGATACGGGCAGGCTGTCGCAAGCGTCAAAGAAATTTTTGAGTTCTTCGTCAGTAAACGCATGCGGAATATAAGTTGAAGACTCCCATTTTGGAAGCTCCGGCGGATTAACTTCCGTTTCTCCTCTCGCCCGCAAATAAAGAATCAGATTCACCACGGCGTAAATTCGGGTTCTGCAAGAATTTTTCAATTCGGAGTCGCGCTGTTTGCACCACCCGTTGACAAGCTCCTGGGTAAGGATTTTTACGTCAGGGCAATTTGTAAAGCAGTATTTATCAAATTTCATAAGGCTTCGCTCATAAGTGGAATTCCACATACGAGAGACATTGCGGTACGCGATAAATTCTTCAATTCGGGGGGATAAAAATGATTTAAATTTGCTCATAGCGAGAATACCTCCGCTGGCGCTGGGAAACGTTCTACGCTGAGCGCGCATTCTTTAAGATGCGTAAAATCTGCGAATAAATATGTGTCAAGCGATTCCGGTGACGCGTGCCCCGTCAAACTACAGATAACAGAACGAGGAATCCCATTTCCCAATAACGCGGTCGCAAAATGATGCCTGAAAATGTGAAAGCCCTGCCGATCCCCAATCTCTTGACGTATACCCGCCGCTTTCATAATCGTTGAGCATATTTCAGGTAGGGCCGTAGCGCCTTGAAGACGCCTGAACGGCCGACTGCGGGTAATAAAAATATAGTCGCAATCTATTTCAGGACGTTCCAACTCGATATATTCGTGTATCGCATTGCCTACAATGGCTGTTAGCGGCAGAATCATGGGAACTCCGGTTTTTTGCTGGATGACAGTTATCGTATCTTTCTCCCAATCAATTGAGTCCATCTTCAAATTTGATATGTCGCTTCTGCGCAGCCCAGTGTAAAAAGCTAAAACTCCTATAGCTTTATCGCGAAACGTCAATACTTCGGAGGATTCCGACATTAAAACCCGCTTGATTTTAATGACTTCTTCCGGCATAAGATACTGGATATTTTTGCGCTTATTTCTGCATGAGGGCAATAGTAGCAGCACTTTCTCACATTCTGAAAATTTAGGAAGGCAGCTTTTTAAAACCACTGCAATCTGATTAAGGCAAGAGCTTTTTATAGCCTTACCATCAGGTTTGATGAATATGGATAGAATTTTATCCTGCGTTATGTCCGACAGATGCATAACTCCCTGTTGCTGCAAACTCAATAAAAAAACCGATATTGCGTGATGTTGGGTAAGGATAGATGAGGCGCGCTTTCCGCCTTTTTGTGCGCTTTCAGCAAAATAATCAACAATTGCCTTGTAATCAGGGCAAAGCCCATGATACGCGCCCTTCGGGGCATATGTTTGTTTAACAGACCCATCGGGGTACAGCCCGTACAAATCGAACTTTTCGATAGCCGCTATCATAGCTCCTTTACCGGCAATGCTGCTTGGGGAAAGCTCGCTCAACTGGTACAATCTGTACGCATCCTCATAACTGGTTATCTTGCCGGAATCCGCAAAACAAAGAATATTCCTTATCTCGCTTGTGAATAAGGAAACATAGTGCTTGCTATAGCCTGCAGTTTCCATATATAAAATGAGTTTGTTGTAGTTTTCCCTGAGATTTGATGTGTCCATGATATAATTTCCTGTTCGCTTGATATCGAGATTATATCCAATTAAAATAAAATCAAAACATATTATCACAAAATATCCCGGTATTACCGAGATATACAAGATTAGTTTGGGTTTTATTTTTCGTTGCATAAACGGCG
>JAEWTL010000082.1 GCA_023459495.1 Bacillota bacterium
CAGACTCAGCAGGAGTAACCACAGCAGAACTAGTCCATTTTTGTGGCAAAACAAAAGAAACAAGAAAGCCAATACAAGCAAAAAATAGAATCACCCCAACAATTTTTATTTTTGCTGCCCATAAAACTCTAATCAAGTCAAAAAGGTCAATTTCTTCATTACCATTCGGCAACATGTTGTAATTAGAAAAATGTTCGTCAGATATCTTTGAGATTTTCATTGAAAAAACACAATATATTAACATATGGTTTTTTTATTCTATCATATGTTAGGAAAAATCCTAAAAACCATTCAGCAGACATTTAACATAACATTTTAATTGTACGCACCACTAAAACGGCCTCAGGGCGTTTCTGACGGGAAACCGGTAAAACAGGCAACAAACCACCCGAAAACCCGCCAGAAACGCGCAGGCTCTGTTTTTACGGCATGCATGAGTATGCACGCAAGTGCATAGCGCGAAAATTCACGCCATTCAGCCAGGGTAAGTCCTGTTTCCGGCGTTCTTCCTATCCGAAAACGGTGAACGGGGACGCAATTTATTGCGTGGCCGTGAAGCGTTGCCGGCGCAGCCGGAAAACCGGTTTTCAGCACGATCAGGAATCGGGTTCGTCGACGGCCGGCAATCACGTTATGGCAAGTCGCCGGACGACTCACCAGACAATTCACCGGCGATTCGACTCGTGACTTGACTCTAGAGTCGTAAAGGTCAAAAAAAACACCAAAATGACGATTCAACTCTAGAGTCAAGTCATCATAAGTTACTGATAGTCTTAAGTGAGTCGTCGATGACTCTATGACGAGTCGTCAGCAAGTCGTACACGAATCGCCGACGACTTGGATTCACCTTACAGAAAGTAATACTGCGTAATTTAATAACCCACAACTAACTGATATTAATGAGTTATCTTCAAAATTTTAATTTTGCGTAGGGTGTGGGTATTTTTAGTGGTGAGGAGCGTTCAGAGATCTGACGATTTTTGGGAAGGTTCAGGAACTCCCCGGGATGGCCGGAGAGGAAAACTGAAGCATGACGGGGTCAGGATTTTTTCCAGAATTTCCACCATGGCGCCGGGGATTCAGTTAATTTTGCCTGGTGATTTTCAAGAAGGAGCATAGCCTGTTTCAGGCTGTCAATGTGCGAATCCTTGGACAAAAGTAAGGTGTTCAGGTGTTCAATCTCCTGATTCAGATGACGAGTCACCTGTTCACTCTGGTCAGCAGAGGCTGTATCACGCTGTTCAGAGACCTGTCCAGAATGGTGTTCACCCTTCGGTTGTTCAAAGGGACCAAAGACACGTAAAAGCTCTGAAGTATCTACCATTTTTGCATTGCGTTCACCGCTACAGGTGGACAGGTCACCTGCTTTAATTAACCTGTGCAGTGTTGTTCTACTCTTACCCGTCAGTCGGGCAGCCTCACTAATAGATACTCTGGCCATCAGTTACCATCCTGTAATGCATCCAGTCTCGAGGATAGTGTACGGAAAAGATGCTCCGCATCATCGTGGAGTTTCTCACAAAGGTCCGCCTCAACATCGAGATCAAGCTCGTTAAGCTTCTCCAGCAGGAGCAGAGACTGATTCTGGATAAATTTAGCCATGTTCAGCGCTGTTTTCTGTTGTTTCGTCATAAGGGCCCTCAGAGCATCAGTGCTCAGTATAAACCGATAAGGGGGTCGGATGTACGAATAGTTCAGAGAACGGATCTGAGGTTATCCTGTAGTTATTTTGTAGTTTATCTGTAGTCATCGCACTAAAACGCAGGATTAAATCATCAACTTTTGTAGTCTTCCTGTAGTCTTCCTGTAGTCTGGAAAAATAATCCGTTCATGCTTGCATGAACGAAGCAGTTAAAGACGCTTTTTCGTCGCCGATGATCCTTAACCTGCGCAGATCACCCAGCCAGAATGATAATTTTTTGCCCCTTAAATGGTCATACACCTAACGCAGCCGCGATTTTTATCGCAACTGCATGAATTAAATGAAAAAAATGGAGTTATTTCGTGTATTAGCGTAATACGCAACGTATTACAATCATCTGTAACAACATGAAAATAAACAAATAACATGTAATACCAGCGTATTACATGTACGCTGGCCAGCGAAAAAGCTATAACGCTTCCCGGCCGACAGGCGGGCCAGAATCCACCGGGGCGTGCAGGTTCTCTTCAGTAACATGAGCCATTAAGTCAAAAAGGTCATATTCGCCGGGAAACAGAGCATCAGTCGCATCCGGTTGTTCATCATACTCAGATGGCATGGTGTGATATCCAGTAGCTGAGGGGTGTTAGCGGGTTTCGGGGCGCAGCCCTGAACCAGTCACGTAGCGCTAGCGGAGTGCATACTGGCTAAATATTTTAAACCGAAGTGGTGATTTGCCAAAGTGCTTCATGTGGCAGGAGTGAAATGAGGCTTACCGGCGTCAGGAGAAGATGCTGGTTCAGGTGATATTCCGCTTCCTCGCTCACTGACTCGCTGCGCTCGGTCGTTCGGCTGCGGCGAGCGGTGCAGGCTTACGAATGGGGCAGAAATTTATTTCCTGGTGGATGCCAGGAAGAAACTTAACAGGGATACGATAAGGCCGCGGCAAAGCCGTTTTTCCATAGGCTCCGCCCCCCTGACAAGCATCACGAAATCTGACGCTCAAATCAGTGGTGGCGAAACCCGACAGGACTATAAAGATACCAGGCGTTTCCCCCTGGTGGCTCCCTCTTGCGCTCTCCTGTTCCCGTCCTGCGGCATCCGTGTAGTGGTGGAAGCTTTACCTAAATCACCACGCCCCGTTCCGTTTAGACAGTTCGCTCCAAGCTGGGCTGTATGCAAGAACCCCCCGTTCAGCCCGACCGCTGCGCCTTATCCGGTAACTATCGTCTTGAGTCCAACCCGGTAAGACACGACTTAACGCCATTGGCAGCGGCCACTGGTAAACAGGATGTGCGAGAGATGTATTGAGAGTTCTTGAAGTGGCAGCCTTACTGAGGCTACACTAGAAGGACAGATTTGGTGACATGTCTCGCACAAGACTGTTACCACGGTTCAGAAGTTCCCCAACTTACTGAACCTTCGAAAAACCACCTCCCCAGGTGGTTTTTTCGTTTTCTAGAGTAGAAGACTACGGCTGTAAGGGAATGATCTCAAGAAGATCCTTTGAACTTTTTATAAAAGTTGCTTATAAAATGATGCATCAGCACAACTTTTACTCAATCACACTCATCTTTCTGGCCTCCATGGCATGACGTAAAAGTATATAGCCACATGCAAGCATCCCTCCAATGACAGAAGAAAGAATTACAATTATGGCATTACTTGGCCCATCCTTTCTGACCGGTAACGTTGGGCTCAATTGATACTGAAACGGCATAAAATCAACATCCCCCACTTTCGCCACAACCAATTGATTCACAACATATTGACGATTTCGCAACTCCCCACTCAATTCCGAAACATCCTTGATTGATTTTTTGATGTTCAATTTAGTTGCTATACCATCAGAACCGAGAGCCACAGGAAAATCTGGGTCATCCTTCATAATCTGACCATTGCTGTATACAGGTTTTTTTATTCCAGCCGCATTAGCAACCTCCAGTGAATAATTGAGGCGTCGAATATCTGCATTCAGCTGGTTTCTAATTTTTATCTCATCCAGTGCAAGAATTTCTTTTTCAACATTAGTTTTAACTTCTAGTTTATTTCTTATATCTTCCATCAAATCCCTTACAACAAGGGAAGAAACATAATTAATATACCCAGACAACACATCGTGAGCTTCTTTACTTGTTGGAGCAGTAAAACTCAGAGTCCATGATACATACAATGATGACTTGTCGTTTTTCTTACTGGTATTATCATCAACCGACTTCATATTTTTACTCAACTCAACAATTGCACGATGCAGTTCGAGAGCGCTAATGTTATTCTTTTTAATCATCTCCATAACATAAGGAGATGATCTCATATACTCATTCAACGAATTAACGGACTGAAATTTCTTAATAAACAGATCAAATGCGTTATCACGATTGATATCAAAATCCACTCCCAGAACATGAAGCTTAGAAAGCTCCTTATTTAATTCACTCCATTGAACAGACTCAGCAGGAGTAACCACAGCAGAACTAGTCCATTTTTGTGGCAAAACAAAAGAAACAAGAAAGCCAATACAAGCAAAAAATAGAATCACCCCAACAATTTTTATTTTTGCTGCCCATAAAAC
>JAEWTL010000083.1 GCA_023459495.1 Bacillota bacterium
TTAACCTTGTCCACCGTGATTCACGTTCGTGAACATGTCCTTTCAGGGCCGATATAGCTCAGTTGGTAGAGCAGCGCATTCGTAATGCGAAGGTCGTAGGTTCGACTCCTATTATCGGCACCATTAAGAAAATCAATAACTTAGCTTAACTTCTCTAAGAAATTGTATCTTCTGTTATCACTTACAAACGCCTATACGTTGTTATGGGCTTTGGTAGTGTAACACGTATGGGCGAGTAGTTCCCAGGCTCAACCTCGTAACAAGTTCCTTTGAAGCTGGAAGACGTGCCACCGTCTCTAAACCTTCTACCAAAACTCTTAGCAAGATGTTCCACACCTGGCGCGGTGTCCAATGATGCTACACGTCGTGAGACGTTGCAGAGGATAAACAGGCTAAATGATGGGAAGAGTTTTAAGTGCAATAGTGGATTAAAGCCCACCTCTTCAAAACCTAACTTGATCGGGAAAGAATCAAGCTCTAGCACGGTTTCGTCCACCGGAGTACAACGGGTGCCTGATAAGAGAAGAACTGCTAAGACTTCATAGCTTTTGTGAAAAAGCCCTTTTTAGTGGATACGCCTACGGCGCTTATTTTTTGGTATAACCATCAAAGGCGCTTTATGGCTCCTATTGTCTTGAAAATGTATCTTTACTTGTATTGTGTTTTATGCGTAGTCTCCCTGTGTAGTATGTAACTTGTTAATTTTCATATGAATACAGAGGCACACGATGAAAAACATTGCAGCTATCAAACGGAATAACCGCAAGATTCACGCTCGTAAGTTCCTGTCTACGCCAGAAGGAAAAGCCTGGCTAGAGCGTAAACAGAGAGAAAACGAAGAAAGAAAACTCCTTAGTGAGTTGAAATGGCTTAGAGAGGATTTCTGAAAATCTCCAGAACGCAACAGGACGCATTCTAACGCTGTTTTCATTACTCGGTATAGGGATTATAGGTGATGTGTGTTTAATGCGTCTGTTAGCTTGTTTTGTGCCTTATTTTGCATTTTCATAATGCAGGAGAGAACACGGAAAGCCTTAAAATTAATTATTGGGGTATTTAAGGCTATTTTTAGGTTATTTAAGGGTATTAAACTTGATTTAATTGATTAAAATATAAACAGATAATTATGTATCTTATTGATTTATAAAGTTATTTTTAAATAAAGGTAAATAAAAAATAAATAGCCATAAATAGCTATAAATACATCTAAATACCTATATCCCTTCCCTTATGGCTAGATTGCGAGAAGTGCTTAACGCGATTTTCAGCGCCCCCCGATCTGGAAAATCCAGAATCCCCAAATATCAGCAAGGAATTTTCTTGCGTAACCAACATCGTTTTTACCTATTAAATCATTGCACAGAAAGCCTTTCTGTAATGTCTCTCACTAAACTTTCACTAAACACGAGAATGATCGGTTTTATGTCGGATCAGATGCTAGAAACAGCACCACGTCTCACAAGGGCTGTAAGCGATGAAACCAGTGTTTATGCGGGTGCAGGTCAAAATATAGGCCAAAATCCATTTAACATAATAATCGTAATATGCACTAAGGAACACATAGAACGCCTTGAGTTGATGTATCAGGGGAAAAGTGGTGGATTTTTTACGTAGGAGCACGAGAGGGCTTCTATTGACATTTACCTGCTATAGAATATAATAAAAGGTTTTTTGTTTTTATGTTGATAGTGATTGCACATTAAAGATCGAAAGTAAATTTAAACATAAATTTTCAACACGTGAAAGAAACTTGTTCGACAAATAATAGATTGATTTTTAATCAACAATTTCTGATGGTGCTCTGTAAGCCGCATTACACAAGGATTTGCGAAAGTGATGTAAAAGTGAAGAAAGCTAACATTGCACTTTTTAAGCTACTTTTCATTGAATTTTTAGTATGGAATTACATAAGGATTAATCATCAATTAATCTTGAATTTAAGCCTGTTTTAGATGTTTAATTTTTGGTAGCAAGAAACACTTTTAGAAGATCATTGCACAGATGTTATGTGATAAATGGATGTAACGATGGGTTACATTCAGCTATCTGAAATACTCTCTGTAAGAAATTTGGTAGTAACGATTCGTTACATAGACTAATTATTGAATGTAACGATATTACACATCGGTAGTAACGATACGTTACATCGGCAGATGATTGGTTGTAACGAAAGGTTACACAATAAGACTAACATCTATAATACTAATAATAAAACTAACTATTAAACTATATAATATAATTCTTTTTTATCTTTATAAGAATAATTATAGGGATACCCGTTAGGGAGTCTAACGACTATCCCTTAATCTATTGGCATTCGCCAGAACCTTGCACAAGTTAGAGTGTTAGTCGTTAGACTGCTTGTCATAACACATAGTTTTTTGTTTGTTGATGTTAGTTAGTAGATCTATGTTCGCTAATACCGCTCACAACGAATATGTAATCTACTATGTGCAAATAGCCTACGGCTTGCGTAAGGCTAAATAGTCTTGCGCTGTGCGCAGAACGATAATTAACTAACTACCATCTAACGATTGAAATTTACTTGTGCAATAACCTGAGCGTAAGCGAATGGTTGTTAGTGTCTATGCGCTGTGCGCTTCAATAGTTCCATTGATGAGGCTTACGCCAATCTAACGATCATCAATCTATTTAAGAGAAAATCTATTGTGCAATACTCTGACGAGTGCAATAACCTTGTGTGCTACGCGTTAGCGATGTTAGCACAAAGACACAGACAACAACCAACAACAAACAAAAAAGAAAGAATGGTTTTAGTAGTTGAAGGTTAAATAAGATTCTACCGCTTAAATCAAGCCGTAGGCGAGCTAAACAACCTCTACATAAGGGAATGTATTGTTTTTATCAAATACCTCGTTAGAACGCGTTTTAGAGCGTTTTAGAGAATAAGGAAGAATAGGAACACTCGTAAGAGCACGAATTGCTAAGAAAAATTATAACACACTGAAAATGATCAATATTTTTATGGCCAGGGGTTGACAAAAGCTTTTAGTCGTGGTAAAGTAATATTAGGGACAGAAAACATTCTTATCCTCTAAGTAATTAAACCAATGCACCGCACTTTGAAGCCCAACAAGGCTTGCAAGGTGTTTTTTCTTTTAACCAAATAGAATAGGAGGTTAATTAGTGAAGTATTTCACTTCTCAAGATGTAGTTGAAGCCTGGAAACGTGGTGAGATCAATCGTTTTAAAGTAAGGATGAACAGGAACACAGCGCGACGCTGTGGTTATCCAGAGCGTGAAAAATGTTTTGACGATGCACTAAAAATTATTGATGAACTGCGTAAGGCAGGAGCAGAGAAAGAATAATAACAGGAGAAGGAGAAAACTATGAGCGAAACCAAGAAACCAATTCCACGCACTTACCTACACGTTGACCCTGAAATTTTCAAGATTTTATTTGCTGAAGCCAAGAAAAGGCAAATTATGGTCAGTGATTTGATGTTAGAAATCATTACTGAAGCAGCAGAGAACATCAAACAAAAAAAGGGTAAGTGATCCTCATTCACTTTAGTAGCGCATTAAGCGTGATTTATAAGGAGATAATTCTAATGTCTAAAATTAAATTGATTCGTGAAAAACACCAGTATGTTGATAAACAAACAGGAGAAATTAAAGACCGAACTTTGAATATACCGCATTACTTTTGTGAGATTGAATTCATCTACTCCTCAAATATTGAGGATGGAAAAGCGAAGTTTAGTGCAGAAATGCAAAAATTATATTGCTATGTTTCAGATTGGGAGAAATCAGGGGGGATATGTTTTGAAACACAAACGAAGTTAAGTAAAGTTTGTGGCTGTAGCCGTAAGACAGTTAATGAATTGATTGGTCTTATGATTAAAATCGGTCTTTTAGAAGAGGTCGGAGAACGAATCCCAAAACGGCCATTAAAATTACGTGCGCTACCTCTCACAGATGCACATATTACTCCCCCTAGAGAGTCATCACTACCTGATCCTTCTGAGAAAGAAGACGAATCTAATGAAATATTGAATGTTTCCGAAATCATCCTTGAAGAAGAAACACAAGAGCCAGAGTTCCCTGAGCGGCCCGAAATTTTTACTTGGCTTCTTTCCCTTGATAAGAAGAAACCACCGCACGAAGAAACAGAAGATTTTGTAAAACGTGCATTAGATTCAAAGAATATCTATCTTGAGAAACAGGCTTTTCACGATCTGATAATATCTCTAAGAGAAAAAAGTGAAATATACGATTCAATACCATTCTAAGGAGAATAAATGACTTATAACATCACTACAGGAAACAAAACTATTGAAATAACTGAAAGCGGATACAACATTTTAAAAGCTATTTTGGAAATAGAGTTTTCACCACCGACAGTGGTTAGCTTTTGTAGTTTAGGCGGCTACAGCGCACAACACGTGAATCATTGGTTAAACCATTTTACATCGTTCGGTGTGCTGGATTATGAAGGGATTAACAGCACTACATTTCGTCTTTTGAAATTAAACAAAGATTTTGAATTGTTTATCACAAACAATCAATAACAACAGATCGGGCAATACATATGGCAAATGCATTTATGGCGATATTCATCGTAACTATGGCATTCAGTTTTTATAATCCACATAAAAAGAGGGAAAATGGGAAGAAAGAGAAAGAACAACTTAAAACGTATTGAAAAAAACAGTAATTTCAATTCAACAAGACAACGTCCACCGACACATACCAATAACGAAATTCCAGGGGAAGAGATAATCTTTATTCTTGAAACAGAATCCCCTGAATTAAGTGATGAAGAATTAGAAATAATCCAATCAATGCCAGGCGTTTACTTTCGCCCAAGAACAAGAAAACAAACTATCATTTCTGATGGCACTCTGAAACGTTGGCAGCTTTTAGGGTTTAGCTCCTATCATCATTTTTTGGGATTTAACGCTTTCAATAATTGTGTAGGTGGTGCATCGGAAGTCGATCTGATGGCTCATTTAGAAGATACATTAGCTTCTAACAAACGTTCTAACTAATAAAATGATGGGTGTATGTATAAGCGCCCAATGAAAATATTCGAAAAAGGAAAAATAATGATTGGCTATATTCAAGAAACACAATTATTTCAGATGATCCTGTCTGATGCAAAAAACTATGCTGAGTTAATTCGGCTGGCAAAAGAAACAGAAGACTACGAAGCATTAGAGCGTTACCGTGATGAAGTGCTGACGCTCAAGACACCTTTTAACATCGTATTGAATATGATTAATGATGCATTACAAGGAGAAGCCGCATAATGGAAGAAGATATTAGCAATGCAATGGAACAACTTTTAGATCTGACTATCTCACTACAAACAAGAATAAATCAAGCCTATTCAGATTTATGTGATTACACGCTCTCTCAATGCGTTATTAGCTTAATGAAGGTGAATGTAAGCCTTGACGATTTTATCTCTCTGGTGAGCGATTTAGAGCTATCAGAGGACGATGCAAAACAGTGTAATCAAATCATCACAGACATCGCCACCACGTTAAAGGTTGCAAGTGAAGAGATTCAGCAATTAGTAGATGATTTAGCAAAAAGTGCTATTTTCTCTAAATGATAATGAAAATTATTTGCATTTATAATGATTTTGTTATATAATAATTTTAGGGGTAGATAAAAAGATTTTAGTTGGTGTTAATCCTTCTACTGTCATAAATCCCTGCATATGGAAGGTGATAGCCTCAAAGGTTGAGTGGCATTAACCTCTAACAAATATTACCTTCCATCTCTCAAGAAGTTTTAGAATAATCATAACTCCCTCTTTGATTGTTGATTGTTTCTACGTTGTGTTGATGAATGTTGTTAGGCATTGTGCTTAATTTTGATAAAAGCGGGTAGGTGTTATCTCCTTGCCCTTCCCGCTCTTATTTTTCATCTATGCTTATCCTAAAGCTCCTTATTTTGTCCGAAAACATTAAAGAGCCTTACACTGATAGTTATATTTTATAACTATTTACTAACATCATTAAACTCTTATTTAATGACGGAAGTTAGTAACAGAATAATCTATTAAGTTGTTGTCAAAAAACTATCATCTGCATAGCGTTAGCCGCAAGTAGAGAGAGTTTAGCTAAGAATGGTGCAATAAACTTTGGAAATATTGATAGCAAAACGGGTTTTATAGAATGCGGATCTATAAGCTTTGGTTGTAAAAACGATTTTCTGAAACGGTAGATTACTGTTGGTGTAGTTAATCCTATTAAAATTTGATCTGTGAGTAGATTAGAATTGGAATAGTGATTCCTTAAAGCCTTAATTTGTTGCATCCACAGCAAAAACAGGCAGCGGTTTAGCCCCCGCATCGAATAGCAGGATCGTAGATTCCAAAGGGTTGGCCCCTCCTAAGAGCCAATTTCTCCTGCGGTCCTGTTATTCACCCTTAACATATCTCTAAGCGTATTTATAAAAGTATTCTTAGAGATAACGTTAAACCTCCTCAAAGTTGACTTATCACAATATGTATTTTGCCCGATACAAAATAAATAAGCCCCTTGCTATTGTTGATTGAACCTCTTATAGCCTGGGGCTTTTTATTACTCGGAACATAACGGAATCGTTATTTTATGAAACAAGAAATTATCCTGAAATATGGCAATGAAAAGTTAACACTAACTGAGGATGTGTTGAATGCTACAGCCTACGCGCTTGGCATCACTCCTACAGAATTAAAGAAACAGTGTGAACGTCTTTATAAGGCTGACAGCAATAAACCATCTCACCAAGATTTGATTAATGCTAAAGCTCAACAAATCAAACAATCTAAGGAAAAATAATGGCTATTTTAAAATTAAGCGATGTTTTCCCACATCGTAAAAGCATCACTGACGTAGTGAGCTATGCAACCGACCCTTACGCGGCTGTAGAAAGCAAAAAATTTGCAGCACTTGCACAAGATGTAACGTGCGGCGACCTCATTGATTCATCCGGCGCTAAATATGTTAGCGGCGCTGATGTTCTTGTCGTTGTGTCTGACTTCGTAACTGCTGATTCAAATAAAACAGTTAACGTGCTTCGTGCTAATGCCGGACTCGTTTGCATCAAAGCTGATGCCCTGAATGCCGAAGGCGCTGTAAAAGAAGCTGCTATTGCAGCTCTCGCTGCTAAAGGCTTCCAGCTTGAAGGCTTCCACTCTGTTTTCACATCTTAAGAAGGAATAAATAATAATGATTATCGGAAATGAAGTGGTTGATCTTGCTCCACTGTTTGAATTAAACGATACCCGTAACTATCTGCTGTCTACTCTGGATTTTACTGATCCTGTGCCTGTAGAAAGTCACAAAGTGGCTGTTTCCCAGCTTATCGAGAGCAATGAATCTCTGTTCAACCATCCTACAAGCCGTTTTAGCTCTGAGCATAACGTTACTAAACGTGAAAACGCGGAAGAGTGGCTGATTGAAATTCCTTATTTCCTGCGTGAAGACCTGATCACACCGCAGGACGTGCAAGGCAAACGAAAAGCCGGAAGCTCTATTGAAGAAACACTGCCGGATCTGTATGCGGAATATATCGCTAAACACAATGTTGCATTCCAGCGCACTAAAGAAAGCATCCTCGCGGCTTCTCTGTTCTCTGGCAAGACGCATACCCCGAAAACTGACGATGTTCTGATCGACTACAGCACTCTGTTCGGTGTGTCTCCAATGACTGCAACCGTTGACGCATCCAGCACCAACACAATGACTGTGTTCAAACAGTTTGACCAGATGCATACGGATATGATTGCTAAAGCACAAAGCCAGGCTGCAACCATTGAGCGTGTTGTTGTGTTCTGTAAGCCTGCGGCATTCAACGCTATTCGTTACAGCGTTGGCATGGTTAATGCGTTCCAATATGCAAGCCCTGTAGACGATGCAAACGTGGTGTTTAATGTGCGCTCTCTGCTGCCTGGTGTAACTACTTTCACCATTCCAGGAACTAACATTGATCTGATCAAAGTGACTGATCCGCTGCTGCTGGCACATATGACCGCAGACGCTGTAGCTGTTCCTAAATTCGCTAAAGGTGCAGGTGTTTACCAATCTATTTATGGCGCTCCTTCCAGTTCCTTCGATCTGCTGTCTCAAGGCGCTAAAGAGTATTACAGCTATGCTTTCGAATCGAATCGCGGCGACGCAGTGCACGTAGTGACCGAGAATAGCTCGCTTGTGGTTAGCCAGCCTTCGAATACGCAGACTATAACGTTTGTAGCCGATAAGGCTACCGCAACCGTCTCCGGTATTGAGGTGATGGGCAACTATGCGCTGGCGGACGGCAAAGCCAAACAAACGTATAAAGTTACGGTGACTGATGCCAATAACAATTTGGTGAAAGATAGCGAAGTGACGCTGACTGCCAGCCCGGCTTCGTTAAACCTGGAACCGAATGGCACTGCGACAACGAATGAGCAAGGGCAGGCTATTTTCACCGCTACCACTACTGTTGCGGCGATATACACACTCAAGGCGCAAGTGAGTCAGACCAACGGTCAGGTATCAACGAAAACTGCCGAATCTAAATTCGTTGCGGATGATAAAAACGCGGTACTCACCGCATCATCTGATATGCAATCTCTGGTGGCGGATGGGAAATCGACTGCGAAGCTGGAGGTGACACTGATGTCGGCAAACAACCCCGTTGGCGGGAATATGTGGGTCGACATTCAGACGCCGGAAGGGGTGACGGAGAAGGATTATCAGTTCCTGCCGTCGAAAAATGACCATTTCGTGAGCGGAAAAATCACGCGTAAATTTAGTACCAGCAAGCCTGGTGTCTATACGTTCACATTTAACGCCCTGACCTATGGCGGGTACGAAATGAAGCCAGTGACGGTGACCATTACCGCGGTGGATGCCGATACGGCAAAGGACGAGGAGGCGATGAAATAATTTTAAGAATATGAAAGTAACATTCTAATAAACAATAATGGCGTTGACATCTTCAACGCCATTATTTATTGAATTTCCTGACAGTAGTCTCGTTATAAATTCATTTAGATATAGCGAAAACTAAACCGGACGAACGGGGATAAAAATTTCGCAAACAACATCATTGCTATCCTTTTCTACGAAATCTTCATTGTAATAAAACCGCTCAATATCACTGCCGTTCACTCTGGCTAACCCCCTGGCGGGTAATTCCATCAGATAGAGGTTTCGCGCCCATTCAGGGTAGTGCTCCCACTCACCTTCATAGCGGAAAGAGGCATACAGTCCTCGGTTAATTGTCCACTCTTTCGGCATCTCTGAATCGGTTGGTTTGCATACCGTACCAGCAAAAGTTTCAACCGTGAGCAAATCGACCGATTTTGTTGACGGTTCAAACGTGGAAACGAAATAGATATCCGTCTTAAAATTCTTCATACATCTGGCTAAATGATGACGTCGTA
>JAEWTL010000084.1 GCA_023459495.1 Bacillota bacterium
CCTCATACCCTGTAGGGGCGGCCCTGTGTGGCCGCCTGCCCCAGCATCATTGCGAGCGAAGCCCTGCCTCAAACCGTAGGGAACGGTCTTGACCGTTCCTTTCACCGCACCCGCTGCCGACACCCCGTCCTATGCTCGTCATTGCGAGCGTCTGGGGTCCCCGAAAAGCTCGGCTTTTTGGGGTGAGCGAGCGAAGCAATCCAAACGTCACCGGCAATACACCAGCATACAAAAAGAGCGCCTGTAAGCGCTCTTTTTGTATGCTTGATGAACAAACCCTTTACGAGGGAATGCCTTTATAAAAAGGCATTCCCCAGCTGGGATACTTAAGGGATGCATCCCTTAAGCGGTGGTTTGGAGGCAGAGCCTCCAAGAGATACCTTTGTCAGCGGTAAGACCTCTCATATACCCGCACGCAATCCTCATGGGTCATCTCGACCGGGTTGGCGGCAAACAGCCCGCCCATCGTTTCGCGCGCATTTTTCGCCAGCTTGTCAAACTCATCAGGCGTGATGCCAAAGTCGGACATCTTCAAATCCGCCACACCGCAATCCTCCTGCAGCTTCACCAGCATGGTGATGAAATCCTCCGGCTTCGACGCATCCTTCATCCCCAGCGCCTGTGCCATGCGGACAAAGCGGTCGTCACAGGCGTGCTTTTCGATGAAGAACCCGTAGAACGCCCTGGAGATCATGATCAGTCCCGCGCCGTGTGGCAGGTCAGGATGATAGGCCGACATCGCGTGCTCGAGCGAATGCTCCGCCGTCGTGACGCTGATGGTCATCACCATGCCCGCAATCGTATTGGCAAAGGCCATGTGCTCCCGCGCTTCCAGATCGCTGCCGTCCCGGACCGCGCGTGCCAGATAACCGCCTACGTTTTCGATAGCGGTCAGGGCAAGCATGTCGCTCATGATGCTCGCAAAGGACGAAATGTAGTTCTCGGCGGCGTGGAAAAACGTGTCGAAGCCCTGATACGCCGTAAATTTGGGCGGCACCGATACCATCAGCTCCGGGTCGATGATGGACAGCACCGGGAACAGCTTGTCGTATCCGCCCACACCAATCTTCTCGTTCGTCTCCTCGTTGGTCACAACGCCCCACTGGTCGGCCTCGCTGCCCGTGCCGGCCGTGGTGGTGATGCAGACGAGCGGCAGCGGGTCATGGGCAAGCGGCAACGCCTTCCCGGTGCCTCCGCCCACATAATCCCACAGATCGCCGTCGTTCGTGGCCATCATCGCAATCGCCTTGGAAGCGTCCATCACGCTCCCGCCGCCCAGCGCGACGATGAAATCACAGCCGTTGGTGCGGGCAAATTGCGCGCCCTCCATAACGACCGTTTTGGTCGGGTTCGCGCCGATCCGGCCAAACAGCGCTGTTTCGATACCCGCCAGCTTCAGCTGTTCCTGCGTACGGGCGAGCGCGCCGTTATCGCGTACAGACCTGCCGCTGGATATCGCGATCATGGCCTTCTTACCCGGCAGCTTCTGCTGGTGCAGTTCACCCAATCGGCCGCTGCCGAAAACAAACCGCGTGGGTATATAGACATTAAACATTTGCTTTTCCTCCTGTCGCTTCAAAATACTCCTCATCTGTTACGGGCGAGATCCACGTCGCCCCGCCGTTGCTGGTGTTTGGGCTGATGCCGATGTGCGTAAACGCGCTGTCCGGCGCCGCCCCATGCCAATGAACAATGCCCGGCGGAATTTCCACAACGTCCCCCTTACCCAGTCTGCGCGCGGCTTTGCCCTTTTCCTGATAATACCCAATGCCGTCCGTGCAGAGCAGCAGCTGTCCCGCGGCATGGCTGTGCCAATCGTTCCGGCATCCCGGCTCGAACACCACGTCATACACCTGACAGTTGTAAACGCCTTCCGTGTCCGGAACCAGCATATTCACAAACGCGGTTCCTGTAAAATTGCTGGCCATTCGACTGCCCTTCGCAAAGATCGATTGATCTGACAATTTCATCGTCCTCCTTTTTCTTTCACTATTCCCCAACAGTCTTGACAATAGTGCGTGTTTATCCGTACAATGATTGTAGAACCTAAAGCAAGGTTTAGGTCAAGCGTTTTTTAGAAATATTTTTTACAGGTCGGAGGGAAGCCAAATATGACCTATTCTATCGGTGAAGTATCAGAAGCCACCGGCATCGCAATATCCACTTTGCGTTACTATGACCGTGAGGGCATGTTTCCGAACATGGGACGCAGCAGCGGCGGCATCCGCATGTTTTCGGATACAGAGGTCGAAGCCATCCGCATCATCGAATGCCTAAAGGCATCCGGCTTGTCGATCAAAGACATCAAGCAGTTTCTGGGTTGGTGCGCAGATGGCGACGCCTCCCTTCAAAAACGGCGGGACTTCTTTCATGAGCGCTTTGAGGCTGTGAAAAAACAAATGGACGAGCTCCAAAAGACCATGGACATCATTCAGTACAAATGCTGGTATTACGATACCGCTCTGTCAGCAGGCACCGAGGACGCGCCCAAAAGAATGCCGGAAGATCAAATACCGGAAGAGATCAAAGCATACAAGGCGATGCTTGAACGCCTGTAACCCCCGGGCTTTCTCTTTACCGCCAGAGCTTCCGGCATCTTGTTCTGCCGTCACTCAGTAATACCCTCAACCCCGTAGGGGCGGGTCTCTGTGCCCGCCCGCCAATACCCACCGTTTCTCCGCCACTGCCCGTTTCCGTCCGCACCCCGTAGGGGCGTCCTCGGGACGCCCGCCCGCCGCGCCACGCCGCTTTGCCACTGCCCGCTTCTGTGTGGTATCCCTTTAGATCCCTACCCACCGTTTTTCCGCCACCGCCCGCTTCCGTCCGCATTCCCGTAGGGGCGTCCTTGGGACGCCCGCCCGCCA
>JAEWTL010000085.1 GCA_023459495.1 Bacillota bacterium
TTTACTACTCGTTCTTTCAATTCATTGCTGTATTTCTTGTTCATCGTTCCCTCCTTTCATTACAAAAGCCTATGATACGATATTGTACCATAGGCTTTTTACTGTCCGTTTATAGTGTAACACTACACGTTAGAGGGCGTTTTGGGCGTAGATTATTCTTCGTCGCCGTCGGTCTGCGGCTCTTCGGCCTTCTTCTCATCGGGCCACTTTACGTCGTACTTCTTCTCGGAATGTTCGCCATTGCGGCGGTCTCCATCCCGGCGATCGCCCCGGCGGTCACTATCACGGCGTTCGCGGCGCTCACCGTCGCGACGTCCTCCGTCACGGCGTTCGCGCGGCTGCTCGTCGTGGCTGCCTTCGCCGCCCTTGTCGCCGGGCAGCAGGCCCTTGCGCGTGAGGCGTACGCGGCCCTTCACTTTGTCCACCTCGATGACGCGTACAAGGATCTCGTCGCCGACCTTGACCACATCCTCCACCTTTTCCACATGCTCGTTGGCGAGCTTGGAAATGTGTACGAGGCCGTCTTTGCCGGGTGCGAGTTCTACGACCGCGCCGATATCGAGCGTGCGCGTAACCTTGCCCAGGTACACATCGCCCACTTCGATGTCTTTGACGATCGCATCGATCTGTGCCTTCGCGCGGCTGGCCGCTTCGAGATCGGGCGAGGTGATGAACACCCGGCCGTCGTCCTCGAGGTCAATTTTGACGCCCGTGTCGGCGATGATCTTGTTGATGACCTTGCCGCCCGAACCGATGACTTCACGGATCTTATCCGGGTCGATCATGAACTGCATGATGCGCGGCGCAAACTTGCTCATCTCGGTACGCGGCTTATCCAGCACTGCTATCATCTTGTCGAGGATGAACAGGCGGCCTTCACGCGCCTGAGCGAGCGCCCGGGTCAGAATCTCCCGGTCGATGCCCTTGATCTTGATATCCATCTGGATCGCGGTGATGCCCTTCTTTGTGCCCGCAACCTTGAAGTCCATGTCACCGAAGAAATCTTCGAGACCTTGAATGTCGGTTAAGATCGCGATGTTGCCGTTGTTCGGGTCCTTGATGAGGCCCATCGCGCAGCCCGCCACCGGCGCACTGATCGGCACGCCTGCGTCCATGAGGGACAGCGTGCTGGCGCAGATGCTCGCTTGCGACGTGGAGCCGTTGGAGCTGATGCATTCGGACACCGTGCGGATTGCGTAGGGGAACTCCGTCTCGTCCGGCAGCACCGGCAGCAGCGCGCGCTCTGCGAGCGCTCCGTGGCCGATCTCTCTCCGGCTGGTGCTGCGCATCATCTTTGCTTCGCCCGTGGAGTACGGGGGCATGTTGTAATGGTGCATATAGCGCTTGGATTCTTCCTGATCGGTCAGGCCGTCCAGCCGCTGCGCATCGCTAATCGCGCCGAGCGTGGTCAGCGTCATGGCCTGCGTCTCGCCGCGGGTGAACACGGCGCTGCCATGCGTACGGGCAAAGACACCCACCTCGCACCAGATCGGGCGGATCTCGCTCATCGCGCGGCCATCGGGGCGAAGCCCCTTGTTGATGATGCGGTCGCGTACGATTTCCTTGCGCATGCCGTACAGCGCTTCCTCGATATCCGATTTTGCATCGGGGTATTCCTCGGCAAAGTGTGCCTGTACGTCGGCGGAAACTTCCGTAGTGCGCTCCTCGCGTACCTTGCGCTCGAACGTATCCACGCTCCAGGCAACCTTGTCGTATGCATATTCGCGCACTTTTGCGTCCAGTTCTTCCGGTACGTGGATGAGATTGACCTCCATCTTGGGCTTTCCAGCCTCGGCGGCGATGCCGTCGATGAAGTCAATGATCTTCTTGATCTCGTCATGCGCAAAGAGGATGGCGTTAAGCATTTCCTCCTCGGTCACTTCGTTCGCGCCCGCTTCCACCATCATCACCGCGTCGCGTGTGCCGGATACCGTGAGGTCGAGGACGCTCTTCGCGCGCTGTTTGCTGTCCGGATTGAGCACAAACTCGCCGTCTACCATGCCCACCACGGCTGAAGCAGTCGGCCCCGCGAAGGGGATGTCCGAAATGGACAGTGCCACAGACGAGCCGATCATGCCGTACACGGCCGGCGGAATTTCCGGATCAACAGAAATCACTGTGCAGACCACCTGCACGTCGTTACGATACCCCTTGGGGAACAGCGGCCGGATCGGCCGGTCGATGAGACGCGATGTCAGTATCGCCTTTTCTGAGGGACGCCCCTCCCGTTTGATGAAACCACCGGGAATCTTCCCGACTGAGTACATCTTCTCTTCAAACTCTACGCTCAGCGGGAAGAAATCGATCCCCGCACGCGGTTCTTTGGAGGCAGTCGCTGTCACCAATACAGCGGTGTCTCCGCAGCGTACGATACAGCTGCCGTTCGCCTGCTGCGCGTACTTGCCTGTCTCGATCGTCAGCGTACGGCCGGCGATATCCATTGAGAATGCCTTGTGTTCCATTTGTTTTTTCTCCCTTTCAATAACGCGGCTCCACGCACCTTGCGCGTGCCGTGGGCGGCCTTTGGCCTTGCCCGAAACCGGCGGCAACTTTTGCGGCCGGTACAAAGAATAGAGCGGTTGCCCGCTCTATCCACAATGTCATTTCCTCAGGTTCAGGCTCTTGAGAACCTCCCTGTACCGCTCGATGTCCTTTTTCTTCAGGTAGTTAAGCAGCCCGCGCCGCTTACCGACCATCATGAGCAGCCCGCGCCGCGAATGATGGTCTTTCGAGTGAAGCTTCAAATGCTCGTTCAGATGGTTGATGCGCTCTGTCAGCAGCGCGATCTGCACCTCGGGAGAGCCCGTGTCCCCTTCTTGCACCGCGAATTGTTTGATGATACCTGCTTTGGTTTCCTTATCCATTGGATCCTCCTCTTTAATTAACCCCGTAAACGATGAAAAGCGTCGGATACTCGCCAATCAGCGTAAGCGGTTTTTTAGACAGCAACCATCATAGCATAAGCTTTTTAATTTGTAAACCGTTTAGGCGGCCAAATTATGGGCAATAAGATGGCCTCCCATGCACATTATACTGCACGGAATGTGTCTTTTTATACCGATGCTGTTTCAAATGGAACGCAAGTGGTGTATATTTATTAGGAAGAAATGAGCGGGTTTCAATTAAAATCTTTTCACAAATCTTTAAAAATTCCATGTTGACAGGGAAAATGGTTTGTAGTACCATGTTATATTGCATTAACGTGCAAATAATAGGGGACGTGTCCCTATCGGAGTCTTGATGCAAAATTCTTTGACACGCGCTGTCTGCGCAAAAAAAGGTATAATCCGGCCCTGTTCTGGGAACAATCAGCGAGTGCCTGGTTTATGAAAAATGCATAATTTTAACATAACAGGAGAGTGGTTTTAAAACTTATGGTGCATGAAGTCAATATTGGCAAACGAAACAGAATGAGCTTCTCCAAGATCGAAGAAGTGCTCGACATGCCGGATCTGATCGAGATACAGAAGGACTCATACAATCAATTTTTAAAGGTCGGCCTTCGTGAAGTTTTGAACGATATCTCCCCGATTACCGACTATGCGGAAAATCTCATACTGGAGTTCATCGATTACTACCTCGAAGACAAGCCGAAGTATGAAGTGGAAGAGTGCAAGGAACGCGACGTCAACTACGCTGCGCCCCTTAAGGTTATCGTGCGCCTTTCCAACAAAGAAACGGGCGAGATGAAGGAGCAGGAAGTGTTTATGGGCGACTTCCCGCTGATGACCGAGAAGGGTACCTTCATTATTAACGGTGCAGAGCGCGTCATCGTCAGCCAGCTGGTCAGAAGCCCCGGCGTCTATTACGACATGGTGATCGACAAGTCCGGCAAGACGCTCTATTCCGCCACGGTGATTCCAAACCGCGGTGCGTGGCTGGAGTATGAGACTGACTCAAACGACTGCTACTGGGTCCGCGTGGACCGGACGCGTAAGCTGCCCATGACCGTGCTGGTGCGCGCGATGGGCCTTGGCACAGACCGCCAGATTTTTGATACCTTCGGCGACGAGGAGTTCTTACAGGCGACGCTGCGCAAGGACGGCGGCCAGAGCGTGGAAGACGGTTTGATCGAAATCTACCGCCGCCTGCGTCCGGGCGAACCGCCGACCGTGGAAAGCGCAAAGCAGCTCATCGAATCGCTGTTCTTTGATCCGCGCCGCTACGACCTGGCACGCGTGGGCCGCTACAAGTTCAATAAGAAGCTCTCCATCGCAATGCGTATTGAGGGCAAAAAGGCCGCAGAAAACGTCATCAGCCCGGACGGTGAGCTGCTGGCGCAGAAGGGCGAGATCATCACGCGCGCAACTGCGGAGAAGATCGAGCTTGCGGGCGTAAACAGCGTGACCGTGCTTATCGGGGAAGTGGAAGTCAAAATCGTCGGCAACAACTTCGTGCGCGTTAAGAGTCACCTGCCGTTTGATCCGATGGAAGTCGGTATCAACGAGAAGGTGCATTTCCCCACGTTCATGAAGCTGATGGATGAGTTCGGCAATGATACCGACGAGCTTAAAAAGCAGCTGAAAGCGCATATCGACGACCTGATTCCGCGCCACATCATTGTGGACGACATCATGGCCTCGGTCAGCTATCAGATCGGCCTGAAATATGGCATCGGCCATACGGACGATATTGACCATCTGGGCAACCGCCGACTGAGAAGCGTGGGCGAGCTGCTGCAGAACCAGATCCGCGTGGGCCTGACGAGGCTGGAGCGCGTGGTGCGTGAGCGCATGTCCATTCAGGACATGGACGTGGCGACGCCTTCCAACCTGATTAATATCCGCCCCGTGACCGCGGCGATCAAGGAGTTCTTCGGAAGCTCCCAGCTGTCGCAGTTCATGGACCAGACCAACCCGCTGGCGGAGCTGACGCATAAGCGCCGTCTCTCGGCTTTGGGACCGGGCGGTCTCAACCGCGAGCGCGCATCGTTCGATGTCCGCGACGTGCATCATACGCATTATGGCCGCATGTGCCCGATCGAGACGCCTGAAGGCCCGAACATCGGCCTTATCGGCTCGCTTTCGACGTATGCGCGGATCAACGAGTACGGCTTCATCGAAGCGCCGTACCGCATGATCAATAAAGAGAAAAAGCTCATCACGGAGGAGATCGTGTATCTCACGGCGGATGAGGAGGATAAGTACGTGGTGGCGCAGGCCAACGAGCCCATCGGCGAGGATGGCTACTTTGCGCACCAGCGCGTCATGTCGCGTCGGCTGGACGAGATCGTCGAAGTGGCCCGCGAAGAAGTGGACCTGATGGACGTTTCGCCGAAGCAGGTTGTTTCGGTCGCCACGGCCATGATCCCGTTCCTCGAGAACGATGACGCCAACCGCGCGCTGATGGGTTCCAACATGCAGCGTCAGGCGGTGCCGCTGCTCTGCCCCGAAGCACCGATGATCGGCACGGGCATGGAGTATAAAGCCGCCAAGGACTCGGGCGCCGTGGTGCTCGCTTATGAGGATGGCATCATTAAGAGCGTTTCCGCGGAACGCATCGTGATTCAGGAAAAGGACCGCGTGCGCGATTACAACCTCATCAAGTTCTCGCGCTCCAACCAGGGCACCTGCATCAACCAGCACCCGATCGTGAGAACGGGTGAAAAGGTGAAGAAGGGCGACCCGATCGCGGACGGCCCCTCCACGGAGCAGAGCGAGTTGGCGCTGGGGCGCAACGTGCTCGTGGGCTTCATGACCTGGGAAGGTTATAACTACGAGGACGCGATTCTGATCAGCGAACGGCTGGTACGCGACGACGTGTTCACCTCGATCCACATCGAGAGCTACGAATGCGAAGCCCGCGACACCAAGCTTGGGCCTGAAGAGATTACGAGAGATATCCCGAACGTGGGCGAAGAGCCTTTGAAGGACCTCGACGAACGCGGCATCAACCGCATCGGCGCCGAGGTGCGTGCGGGCGACATCCTCGTCGGCAAGGTAACGCCTAAGGGCGAAACCGAACTGACTGCGGAAGAGCGTCTGCTGCGCGCGATCTTCGGCGAAAAGGCGCGTGAAGTGCGCGACACCTCGCTGCGCGTACCGCACGGCGAAGAAGGCATCGTGGTGGACGTCAAAGTGTTCACGAGGGAAAACAAAGACGAACTGGCCGCGGGCGTCAACAAGCTCGTACGGTGCTGCATCGCACAGAAGCGCAAGGTATCCGTGGGCGACAAGATGGCCGGACGTCACGGCAACAAGGGTGTTATTTCGCGGATCCTGCCGGTGGAGGATATGCCCTTCCTGCCGGACGGCACCCCGCTCGACATCGTACTGAATCCGCTGGGCGTGCCTTCCCGTATGAATATCGGGCAGGTGCTCGAGGTGCATCTTGGCTACGTGGCCAAGGCGCTGGGCTGGCGCGTCGCCACCCCGGTCTTCGACGGTGCGTCGGAGCGCGACATTATCCGGCTTTTCCGTGATCAGGGCCTTTCTGAGGACGGCAAGATGACGCTCTTTGACGGCCGCAGCGGTGAACCGTTTGAAAACCGCGTGACCGTGGGCTATATGTACATACTGAAACTGCACCATTTGGTGGACGACAAGATCCACGCGCGTTCAACGGGTCCCTACTCGCTCGTTACGCAGCAGCCTCTGGGCGGCAAGGCGCAGTTCGGCGGCCAGCGTTTCGGCGAAATGGAAGTTTGGGCGCTCGAAGCGTACGGTGCGGCGAACACGCTGCAGGAGATCCTGACCGTGAAGTCGGACGACGTGGTGGGCCGCGTGAAGACGTACGAAGCCATCGTCAAGGGCGAAAATATCCCCGAGCCCGGCGTTCCGGAGAGCTTCAAGGTGCTCATCAAGGAGATGCAGTCGCTGTCGCTGGATGTAAAGGTGCTGGGCGACGCGGGCAGGGAAATTCAGCTGCGCGAGAGTATGGACGACGATATCACAGGCCTCGAGGTCAACATCGAGGGCGTGGAGATGGATGCGCCTTCTTCGGAGAAGCGGCCTGCCGCCAAGAAGCGGGTGGAGGAGGATTTCTCCGACATCAGCTTCGACGAGCTGGATGTGCCGGAGCTCGACGATATCGAGGATATCGACATCGACGAGGACGAAGAGCCTGTCAAACAGCCCAAGCCGACCCCCAACAAGGTTTCGGTCGGCGAGCTGGATGATTTCGGCGATGATGACGACTTCGACGATATCGATCTGGAGTCTCTTGACAGCCTGATCGATGAGGAAGCCGAAGCGGCTGAAACGGACGATGAATTGTTCGACGACTACAACGACGACATGGATGAGTAAAGTTTATTGGCTTTGAGATATGAGAGGAGAGGGATTCATTGTTTGAATTAGGCAATTTCGATTCCATACAGATCGGACTCGCGTCTCCCGAAAAGATCCGCGAATGGTCCCGGGGTGAGGTAAAGAAGCCCGAAACCATCAACTATCGGACGCTGAAACCCGAGAAGGACGGACTTTTCTGCGAGCGCATCTTCGGGCCGACCAAGGACTGGGAATGCCACTGCGGACGCTATAAACGCGTACGTTACAAGGGCATCGTCTGCGACAAGTGCGGCGTGGAAGTAACAAGAGCAAAGGTGCGCCGCGAGCGCATGGGCCATATTGAACTGGCTGCGCCGGTTTCGCACATTTGGTATTTTAAGGGCATCCCCTCGCGCATGGGCCTGCTGTTGGATATGTCCCCGCGCGATCTGGAAAAGGTGCTTTATTTTGCCGCGTTCGTCGTGACCGACCCCGGTCAGACGCCGCTGGATTACAAGCAGCTGTTAACCGACAAGGAGCTGCGCGAGGCGCAGGAGCGCTACGGCGATGATACGTTCGCCGCCAAGATGGGCGCTGAGGCTGTCAAGGATATGCTCAAAAAGCTGGACCTTGACAAGATATCCGAGGAGCTGAAGAAGGAGCTGGACACCTGCTCCGGCCAGAGCCAGAAGCGTGTGCGCGCCATCAAACGGCTCGAGGTCGTCGAGGCGTTCCGCCAGTCCGGCAACAAGCCCGAGTGGATCGTTCTCGACTGCATCCCGATCATCCCGCCGGAACTGCGCCCCATGGTGCAGCTGGACGGTGGTCGCTTTGCAACGAGCGACTTAAACGATCTGTACCGCCGCGTGATCAACCGCAACAACCGTCTGAACCGGCTGCTTGCACTGCGCGCACCTGATATTATTGTAAGAAACGAAAAGCGCATGCTGCAGGAAGCGGTGGACGCGCTGATCGACAATGGCCGCCGCGGCCGCCCGGTGACGGGCCCCGGCAACCGCCCGCTCAAATCCCTTTCGGATATGCTGCGCGGCAAACAGGGCCGTTTCCGTCAGAACCTGCTGGGCAAGCGCGTCGACTATTCCGGCCGAAGCGTTATCGTGGTCGGACCGGAGCTGAAAATGACTCAGTGCGGTCTGCCCAAGGAGATGGCGCTGGAGCTCTTCAAGCCGTTCGTGATGAAGAAACTCGTTGAGGACGGCATGGCGCACAATATCAAGAGCGCCAAACGCATGGTGGAGCGCGTGCGCCCCGAGGTTTGGGGCGTGCTGGAGCACGTGATCAAGGATCATCCGGTCCTCTTAAACCGCGCCCCAACGCTGCATCGCCTCGGCATTCAGGCTTTCGAGCCGGTGCTGGTGGAAGGCAAAGCGCTTAAACTTCATCCGCTGGTATGTACCGCATACAACGCGGACTTCGACGGCGACCAGATGGCCGTGCACGTACCGCTCTCGGTAGAGGCGCAGGCAGAGTGCCGGTTCCTCATGCTCGCCGCAAACAACATACTGAAGCCGCAGGACGGCAAGCCGGTGGTCAGCCCCACGCAGGACATGGTTATGGGCTGCTATTACCTGACCATTCACCGCGAAGGTGCCAAGGGCGAAGGCAGCTATTTCTCCACGCCTGAAGAAGCGGTTATCGCGTACCAGACGGGCGAGGTTGCGCTGCAGGCCATGGTCAGCGTGCGTTTCACCAAAGAGATCAATGGTGAAGTGAAGCGGCGCATCATCAAGACCACTCCGGGCCGCATCATATTCAACGAAGCTATCCCTCAGGATCTTGGCTTTGTTGACAGGACGCAGCCGGATAGCGAGTTCCTGTTGGAGATCGACTTCCTCGTGGGCAAGAAGCAGCTGGGCAAGATCGTGGATTACTGCTTCCGTACCAAGGGCGAAACCGCAACGTCGATGATGCTCGACGAGATCAAGCGCTTGGGCTTCCATTACTCCACAGTGGGTGCGGTCACGGTCAGCGTCAGCGACATCGTGATCCCTGAGGAGAAGGCGCATCTGATCGCCGCGGCCGAAGAGAAGGTCGTCGAAATTGAAAAGAAGTTCAAGAGAGGCTTTTTAACCAACGCAGAAAGAAAAGAAAACGTCATTAAGGTTTGGGCTGAGACGACCAACAAGGTGACGGACGCGCTGATGGGCAGCCTTTCCGAGTTCAACCCGGTATACATGATGGCCAACTCCGGTGCGCGTGGTTCCACGAACCAGATCCGCCAGCTGGCGGGCATGCGCGGCCTGATGGCCGACCCGTCCGGCGAGATCATCGAGATCCCGATCCGCGCGAACTTCCGTGAAGGCCTCACCGTTCTCGAGTTCTTCATCTCGACGCACGGTGCCCGGAAAGGCTTGGCTGATACCGCTCTCCGTACGGCGGACTCCGGTTATCTGACGCGCCGTCTGGTGGATGTCAGTCAGGACGTCATCGTGCGTGAGCACGACTGCCTGAAGGAAGGCGACACGGTGCGCGGCGTCTGGACCGAAGACGTCATGAACGGCAAGGAAATCATCGAGCCGTTTATCGACCGCGTCATCGGACGTTATGCGGCTGCGGAAATCGTGGACCCGAAGACGGGCGAAGTGATCGTCCGGACCAACGAGTTCATCTCGCATGCCCATTGCGATAAGATCAGCAAGGCGGGCGTTAAGGGCGCTTACATCCGCTCGGTACTCACCTGCAAGACGCGGCACGGCGTTTGTGCCAAGTGCTATGGCTCGGATATGTCCAATGGTAAGCCAGTCTCCATCGGCGAAGCGGTGGGCATCATCGCAGCTCAGTCCATCGGCGAACCGGGCACGCAGCTGACGATGAGAACGTTCCATACCGGCGGCGTCGCGGGCGAGGACATCACGCACGGTCTGCCCCGCGTCGAGGAGCTTTTTGAAGCGAGAAAGCCCAAGGGCCTTGCGGTGATCAGCGAGATCGCGGGCACGGTGTCCATGGGAGATAACAAAAAGAAGATGGAAGTCACGGTAACCAGCGAAGACGGTTCGGCGGAGATTTATCCGATCCCGTTCGGATCGCGCATCAAGGTGAAGGACGGTGACGTGATTGAGGCGGGCGACGAGTTGACCGAAGGCTCCATCAACCCGAACGACATATTGAAGATCAAGGGCGCGAAGGGCGTGCAGGCATACCTCCTGAAGGAAGTTCAGATGGTGTACCGGCTGCAGGGCGTGGAGATTTCCGACAAGCACATCGAGGTCATCATCCGCTCCATGCTCAAGAAGTGCAAGGTAGAGGATGCGGGAGATACCGATATGCTGCCGGGATCGCTGGTGGATATTCACCACTTCGACTCGGAGAACGAGCGCATGATCGCCGAAGGGCTGCGCCCGGCGACGGCCAAGCGCGTGCTGCTCGGTATCACGAAGGCTTCGCTCGCAACGGATTCGTTCCTCTCGGCGGCGTCATTCCAGGAGACGACGCGCGTGCTGACCGAAGCGGCGATCAAAGGCAAGTCCGATCCGCTGCTCGGACTGAAAGAGAACGTCATCATCGGCAAGCTGATTCCGGCTGGTACGGGTATGAAGCGGTACAAAAACATCGACGTAATCAAGAATATCCTCAACGAGGATATTCACATTGCGCCGCAGATGAGTGAAGACCTGCCTGAATATACGGGCGGCAAGGAACTGCGCGTCGAGCTGTAAGGCCCGGCGGCAACAGATGATTTTTTAAGGGGGAGGGGCCATGGCGAAGAACGAAAGCTGCAGTATTACCGACAGTGTGCTGTGTAAATGGCTGGATAAGGACTGCAAGGATTGCTATGTCAACACGCTGAAGAAGACCGACGAACCGGTCGAGATGCTGAAGAACTTTCAGGTCACTTTGGAGTTGCTTCCCCCGGATTTCGATGAGCTGCAGAGCGATCATTGCTGTTTCTGCAAGCAGACGCCCAATCCGCGCGACGGTTACGCCATTGTGGATTTGGCGCACAGCGAGCCGGCAAACATGAAGGGCATGTTCTTCGGCTTCGGCAAGAAGGTACGCCAGCGCATCGGCTCAATGATGCCTGTATCGATTTCAATATGCAGACAGTGCCGGGCATCGCTGAGGCTGACCGAAGCGTTCAAATGGCTGGGCATCGTGGTTTTGGGCGGCATTTCTGTCGGGCTTTTGGTGATCCCCTCTATCGGTGAGGCGGTGAGCGCTGTAAGCCCGGCGCTGCCAATTGGTATCGTGCTGGCCGCGGCTGCGCTTGGCTATTTTCTGGGAAAATTGAGTTCGTCCCTGTACATCAAAGCCAAGTCCGATAAGATGGCCTTCAACGTATTTGAGATACCGGTGGTTGCCGAGATGAAGCGCAGAGGCTGGTTCACAATACAGGACGACGGCGAAGTAACGCGGCTGCTGTTCTCGCACAAACCGTTTACACGCAAGTTGGCTGATCTTGGTTATACACCGCCAGCGGAATGTGCACGCTGCGACGAAACGCAAACCGATTGACAAGCGTTTTTCTGGATGGTAGAATGGCACTGCTGTGCGTTTTTTGAGGGTCTTTTGACCGGAGGGAAAGTTTTGGGCATGGTAGAGGAGCTCTCGGACCCGAGTGGTCGGGTCGCGGGCTTAAAGCAGGTGCTGCGTTTTGCGCGGTCGGGTGCGCTTGTGAAAGTGTACATCGCGCGGGATGCGGATGAAGAGATCATCACGCGGCTGAATGCCATATGTGAGAAAAACGGTCTCCCAATGGACAGCACTCATACGATGCATCAAATCGGCAGCGCGTGCGGACTCGAGGTAGGCAGCGCCTGTGCGGGCGTGCTGAAACGGTAATTACCCCCTAAATGGGTTGCGGGGGGTTCGCATATAATAGTGAAGTGGGAAAGGAGGACTAGCATCAAGCTATGCCAACAATTAACCAATTGGTGAAGCAGGGCAGAGAGACGGCGGCGACAAAGAGCGCATCTCCGATCCTGAAGCAGTGCCCGCAGAAACGCGGCGTTTGCCTCACGGTCAGAACGATGACGCCGAAAAAGCCGAACTCGGCTTTGCGGAAAATCGCAAGAGTTCGCCTGGTAAACGGTATGGAAGGTACAGCGTACATTCCGGGCATCGGCCACAACCTGCAGGAGCACTCGGTGGTTCTGATCAGGGGCGGCAGGGTCAAGGATCTGCCGGGCGTAAGATATCATATCGTACGCGGCGCTTTGGACAGCGCAGGCGTGACGAACAGGAAACAGGCGCGCAGCAAATACGGCGCCAAACGTCCCAAAAAGTAATTGAGGAGGAACGAACATGCCAAGACGCGGAGGCGCTCCGAAGCATGATGTTCTGCCTGACCCGATTTATCGGTCAACCGTCTTGACCAAGCTGATCAACCAGATCATGCTCGACGGAAAGAAAGGGACGGCGCAGACCATCTGCTATGACGCTTTTGATATTATTAAGGAAAAGCTCGGCCTCGAGCCTTTGGAAGTCTTCGAGAAGGCGATGGACAACATCATGCCTGTGCTCGAAGTAAAGGCCCGCAGGGTGGGCGGCGCAACCTACCAGGTGCCTATTGAGGTGCGGCCCGAGAGGCGGCAGACTCTGGCAATTCGCTGGCTGGTTACGAATACAAGAAAACGAAATGAAAGAACTGCAAAACAGCGGCTCGCTGGCGAGATTATGGATGCCTATAACGGCACCGGCGGCAGCGTAAAGAAGCGCGAAGATATGCACAAGATGGCGGAAGCCAACAAAGCATTCGCGCATTACCGCTGGTAGTAAAGGGAGGATACTTTGTCCAGGAAATACCCGCTGGAGAAAACAAGAAATATTGGCATCATGGCGCACATCGACGCGGGCAAGACGACCACGACCGAGCGCGTGCTGTTTTATACGGGCCGGACTTACAAACTGGGCGAGGTGCATGAAGGCGCGGCCGTAATGGACTGGATGGAGCAGGAGCAGGAGCGTGGTATAACAATCACCTCCGCTGCTACCACCGCCACATGGCGCGACCATTGCATCAACATCATTGACACACCCGGCCACGTTGACTTCACCGTGGAGGTGGAGAGATCTTTGCGCGTACTGGACGGAGCCGTCGCGGTTTTCTGTGCAAAGGGCGGCGTGGAGCCGCAGTCCGAAACGGTGTGGCGGCAGGCGAGCAAGTACGGCGTGCCCCGCATCGCGTATGTGAACAAGATGGATATCATGGGTGCAGACTTTTTTAACGTCGTTTCCATGATGAGAGACAGGCTGAAGGCCAACCCGGTGCCCATCCAGCTGCCGATCGGTGCGGAGGAGAAATTCTCCGGCATCATCGACCTGATCGAGATGAACGCCATCGTATATGATGACGAGTTGGGTAAGGAACTGGAGCGCATCGCCATCCCGGATGATATGAAGCAGCTCGCAGACGAGTACCACGAGAAGCTGATTGAAGCCATTGCGGAGTTTGACGATTCGCTGCTTGAAAAGTTCTTTGAGGGTGCTCCGATCAGCCGTGAGGAAGTGATTGCTGCGCTGCGCAAGGCGACCATCGCACAGACCATCGTGCCGGTGACGTGTGGTTCGTCCTACCGCAACAAAGGCGTACAGCCGCTGCTGGATTCGATCGTGGACTTTATGCCCTCTCCGCTCGATATTCCGCCAGTGGTGGGTCTTAACAGCGACGGTGAAGAGCAGGTTCGCAAGGCGGACGACAGCGCGCCGTTCGCGGCTTTGGCGTTTAAGATCATGCAGGATCCGTTTGTGGGCAAGCTCGCATTCATCCGCGTGTATTCTGGTACGCTGAAGGCCGGCTCGACGATCTACAATTCCGTCAAGGGCAAGAGCGAGCGCATCGGTCGGCTGCTGCAGATGCACGCCAACACGCGCGAGGAGATCGAGGAGGTCCATGCGGGCGATATCGCCGCGGTGGTGGGCTTCAAGCTGATCGGCACGGGCGATACACTATGTGACGACAAGCACCCGATCATACTCGAAAAGATGGAATTCCCCAAGCCCGTTATTGAAGTGGCGATTGAGCCCAAGACCAAGGCGGGCCAAGAGAAGATGGCCATCGCGCTGCAGCGTTTGTCGGACGAGGACCCCACGTTCCGCACGTATACTGACCCGGAGACGGGCCAGACGATCATTGCGGGCATGGGCGAGCTCCATTTGGAGATCATCGTGGACCGCATGATGCGCGAGTATAAGGTGGAAGCCAAGGTCGGCAAGCCGCAGGTTTCCTACCGCGAGGCAATCACCAAGCCGGTGAAGGCCGTCGGTTTGTACAAAAAGCAATCGGGCGGCAAAGGCCAGTACGGCCATGCCGTTATCGAGCTGGAACCGTTGGAGCCGGGTACGGGCTATGAATTCGTCGACAAGATCGTCGGCGGCGTTGTTCCCAAGGAATACATTCCGGCTGTGGATCAGGGCATTCAGGAGGCCTCCAAGAACGGTGTCCTCGCAGGCTACGAAGTTATCGACTTCCGCGCGAAGCTGGTGGACGGCAGTTACCACGAGGTGGACAGCTCTGAAATCGCCTTTAAGATTGCGGGTTCGATGGCGTTTAAGGAAGCCATGCGCAAGGCCTCTCCGGTGCTGATGGAGCCGATGATGTCGGTGGAAGTCGTGATGCCGGAAGACTATCTGGGCGATGTAATGGGCAATCTGACCGCGCGCCGGGGCCGCATCGAAGGTACGGAGATTCGCGCCGGGTCTCAGGTGATCCGTGCAATGGTGCCGCTGTCCGAGATGTTTGGCTACGCGACGGATCTTCGGAGCCGTACGCAGGGCCGCGGGATGTTCACGATGCAGTTCTCGCATTACAGCGAAGTGCCCAAGAGCATCGCGGAAAAGATCATGGGCGGCTGAAAGAACAGTTGAATTAGGCTGAAAATCTCTTAAAAAGGCAGATTTGACAGCCCGGAAAATAACGATTAAAATGTTGAACAAGAATACTAGGAGGAGAAAACCATGGCAAAAGCTAAGTTTGAGAGAAACAAGCCCCACGTAAACATTGGCACAATCGGCCACGTTGATCACGGCAAAACAACGCTTACGGCTGCGATAACCATGACCCTTGCACAGGAAGGCAAAGCAGCGGTAATGAAGTATGATGAAATCGACAAAGCGCCGGAAGAAAAAGAGCGTGGTATCACGATCAACACGGCCCACGTCGAGTACGAAACGGACCAGCGCCATTACGCGCACGTGGACTGCCCGGGCCATGCTGACTACGTCAAGAACATGATCACCGGTGCTGCGCAGATGGACGGCGCGATCCTCGTTGTGTCCGCTGCTGACGGCCCGATGCCTCAGACCCGTGAGCACATCCTGCTCGCCCGTCAGGTTAACGTGCCGTACATCGTTGTGTTCCTGAACAAGGTTGACCAGGTTGACGACGAAGAGCTGCTCGAGCTCGTCGAAATGGAAGTCCGCGATCTGCTGTCCAGCTACGAGTTCCCGGGCGACGACATTCCGGTTGTCCGCGGCAGCGCGCTGCAGGCGATGAACGCTCTGCTCGAAGGCAAGTCCGCTAAGGATGCGCCGGAGTGCAAGTGCATCTACGAACTGATGGATGCGGTTGACAGCTACATTCCGACTCCGGAAAGAGCAGTTGACAAGCCGTTCCTTATGCCGGTTGAAGACGTGTTCTCGATCACGGGCCGCGGCACGGTTGCCACGGGCAGAGTCGAGAGAGGTACCGTCAAGGTGCAGGATACCGTCGAAATCGTCGGCATGACCGAGAAGACGAGAGACGTTGTTGTTACGGGCGTTGAAATGTTCCGTAAGCTGCTCGACCAGGCGATGGCGGGCGATAACGTCGGCCTGCTTCTCCGCGGCGTGCAGAGAAATGAAATCGAGCGTGGTCAGGTTCTTGCGAAGAAGGGCACCATCAAGCCGCATACGCACTACAAGGGCCAGGTTTACGTTCTGAAGAAGGAAGAAGGCGGCCGTCATACGCCGTTCTTCGATGGCTACCGTCCGCAGTTCTACTTCCGTACAACCGACGTGACGGGCAGCATCAAGCTTCCGGAAGGCACCGAAATGGTTATGCCTGGCGATAACATCGTGATGGAGATCAAGCTCATCACCCCGATCGCTATCGAAGAAGGCCTCCGTTTCGCTATCCGCGAAGGCGGCCGTACGGTTGGTTCCGGCGTCGTTATCGGCGTAATCGAGTAATCAGGCGCAATTAAAAGAGAGGCTGTAAAGCCTCTCTTTTTTGTTATTTAAAAACCCGCAAGTCCGTAGTCTTTCAGGCGCTTGTCCAGCTGCCTGCGGTGCGGATAATGCACTTCGAGCGCCGCATAGAATGCGGGCGTATGGTTGGGATAAGCGATATGGCACAGCTCGTGCGTGATGACATAGTCGATGAGTTCAATATCGCACCGCAGCAGATGCACAGAGAGGCTCATGGTACCCCGTCTTACGTTGATGCTGCCCCAACGCGTGGTCATGTCGCGCACGCTGATCCGCAAGGACATGCGCGTAAACCGGGGCTGCAGCAGGGAAAGCCGCTGAGCGAAAACCCGCCGGGCCTCCGCTCGCATCCAGCGCATAAACAGCGCTTTGACTTCATCCGGGTCTGCGCTTTCAGGCGAATAGAGCGTGAGCGTGCCGTTTGAAAGTACCGCAGTGCGCTTTGAAGCGGTGCGCACCGCGAGACGCAGCCGCCCGCCGAGAAAACTGAACGAATCGCCGTCCGCATAGTGCATGGGATAGTAAGCGCAGCGCGATTGTTCCACCTCGCACAGACGCTTTTGAATGAACGCCTCGTGCTCCTGTACAAATTCCGCAATGCGCGCAGCCGGGACGCTCCGCGGCGCGGAGACCGTTACGCGGCCGTCAGCGGTTACCCTCAGGCGCACATTTTTCATTCTTCTTCGTATCAGCGTGTAAGGGATCTTGCTCCCTTTCTCTTCAAAACCCATTTTATCATTATAAACAGATTCGGCGCGCTTGGCTATGGCACAGCGCGTTTTTCATATGCTTTCAATACCGCAGCCGGGTTTTGTAAAGAATAATGTGGGATTCTGTTTCGTACGCATAAAAGCGCATCAGCTGCCATAGAGATGTGGGAAGCGGAAGGAGGGAGAACAAATGCGAAGACGGATGAGCCGGGAAGGCCTGCTCGTGCTGCTGATCGCTGCGCTCGTGCTGTTTGTGCTGACATTTTCGGCGATTGGCGCGTGGCTTGGCGACGACGGGGGGAACAACAATCAGGCATCGCAGGCGCCCGGTATGACGTTTTTTCCACAGGCAGGCAGCAAAGACGACGGCTCGGTAAAGGTATATATCGACGGCGAAATTGTGGAGATGAATCTGGAGGAGTATCTTGTGGGCGTGGTCGCGGGGGAGATGCCCGCGTCCTACGAGCCCGAAGCGCTTAAAGCGCAGGCAGTGGCAGCGCGCACCTATACGCTGCATTTAAAGCACAACGGCGGGTGCAGTGCGCATGCAGGCGCGGATGTGTGCACCAGCAGCGGGCACTGTCAGGCGTACCGCACAGAGGAGCAGATGCGCACCTCCTGGGGCAGCCACTATGACGAATACTACGACAAGATCAAAGAAGCGGTGTACTCCACACAGGGAGAAGAAATCTACTACGAAGGAGAAGAGATACAGGTCTTCTACTTTTCCAGTTCAGGCGGCATGACGGAAGACTGCTCGAACGTATATCAGGAATCACTGCCATACCTTGTGAGCGTGGACAGCCCCGGGGAGGAGAGCTATTCCAACTATTATGGGCAGGTGACAGTCGGCTACGACGAGTTTGTGAGCAAGATGAAGGGTTTTTCGCCCAGTATCCGGCTCTCCGGCACTGCGGACGATATCGGCGAGATCAAACGGTTTGACAGCGGACGTGTACAAAGCATCAAACTTGGCAATGAAAGCTTCACCGGCAGAGAAATAAGGTCCATATTCGGGCTGAACTCCACCAATTTTACGATCAAAGCCACGGATGAGATCACATTTTCCACCATCGGTTTCGGGCATGGCGTGGGCATGAGTCAGACCGGCGCCAACGAAATGGCCAAAACCGGTGCAGACTATATTGAGATATTGGAACACTATTTTACAGGAGTAACAGTCGGATAATTATAGTTTCACATCTTTGCGCCCCATTTTTTCGCTTCGGGTATGAGCAATAGCAAAAATGGGAAAGATGATAAGCGTGGAGGTGTGAAACCATGAATTTTAAAGACATCAAAGAACGCATCGCAAAAAAAGTTAATAAGCAGAGCGTCAAAACGTTCTTCCAGAAGCAGGGCCTGTATGTGCTGATATTCCTGTGCGTCGCAGCAGCGGGCATTACGGCGATCATCGCCTGGCCCAAAGGAGAGGACAACGGCCAACAGCAGGCCGCAGAATCGGATCAGGGTGTGGTCTATGTGCCTTCATCCGAGGTGGAACCTACCGCTACGGTGAAGCCTTCAGCCACCGCTTCGGCGCAGCCTACACCATCGCCCACACCTGCGGCATCCCCGGTGACCGCAAACAACGGCAGTGGCCGCGTGACGCTGAAAAAGCCGGTGGATGGGCCGATCATCAACGGATTTTCGGGCGACGCGCTGGTATTCTACGCGTCAATGAACATGTGGGCAACGCATAACGGCATCGACATTCAGGCGGATCAGGGTGAAGAGGTCGTCGCGGCCATGTCGGGTACGGTACTTCAGGTTTATACGAGCGAAAGCGACGGCGGCGTAGTTATCATCTCGCATTCCGACACGTCGCAGACGGTGTACGCGGGGCTGGACGATATCACTGTGGAGCCCGGCGAAAAGGTCAACGCGGGTCAGGCTATTGGTACGGTGGGCGTCATGCCCAGTGAAGCGGATCTTTCCTACCATGTGCACTTTGAGTACATCGTGGATAGCGAATATAAGAACCCGGCGAACTTCTTCTGATATTGATTTGCGATAACGTTGAATAGCGCAATTGCGGATCGCATTATAACCGCCTGAGGCCGAAAGGTCTCAGGGTATCATAAAAACAGGAGCCTTACCGCTCCTGTTCTTTTTATTCTTTGACTCGGATTTATTTGATTACATCGGTTCGCATGAACGCCCGAAGCGCTTCCGGGATAGCCACCGTGCCGTCCGCGCGCTGGTAGTTTTCAAGGATCGCCGCCACGGTGCGTCCCACCGCGACGCCGCTGCCGTTGAGCGTGTGCACGAACTCCGGCTTGCCGCTCTCGCCGCGGTAGCGGATGTTGGCGCGCCGCGCCTGAAAGTCCATGAAGTTGGAGCAGGATGAAATCTCCACATAGCGGTTGTAGCTCGGCATCCAGACTTCGAGATCGTACGTCTGTGCAGACGAAAAACCAAGGTCGCCCGTGGAGAGCATCATCACACGGTAGGGCAGGCCTAAGCCCTGCAGCACCTTCTCAGCATCGCGTGTGAGGCTTTCCAGCTCTGCAGCCGAATCCTGCGGCTTCACGAATTTAACGAGCTCCACCTTGTTGAACTGGTGGTTGCGGATGAGTCCCCGCGTGTCGCGGCCCGCGCTGCCCGCCTCCGCCCTGAAGCACGCGCTGTAGGCCGTGTGGTACACCGGCAGGCTTTCCATGATGGTGTCACGATACATGTTGGTCACCGGCACCTCGGCGGTGGGAATAAGGAAACAGTCATTGTTCTTGACGTTGAAGGCGTCCTCCTCAAACTTGGGCAGCTGTCCCGTGCCCTGCATGGAGGCGCGGTTGACCATGAACGGCGGGAATACTTCGGTATATGGGCCGTCCATTGTGTGCGTATCGAGCATGTAGGTGACGAGTGCGCGCTCCAGGCGGCTGCCTGCGCCGCGCAAAAATACAAACCGTGCGCCGGAAACCTTGGCGGCAGTCTCAAAGTCGAGTATATTCAGGGCCGTGCCGATATCCCAATGGGCCTTGGGTTCAAAATCGAACTTGCGGGGTTCACCCCAGCGGCGCACCTCCACGTTGGCGCTGTCGTCCAGGCCGACCGGAACGCTCTCCAGCGGTACATTGGGCGTGGATAAAAGTATGTTTTGCAGCTGTGTGTCAATTGCGGCCAGCTCCGCGTCAAGGTCCTTGATCTGATCCGCGGTGCGCTTCATCTCCTCAAACAGCGCCGTCACGTCCTCGCCCGCCTTTTTACGCGCAGGCACAGATTTGGATACCTCGTTGCGCTGTGCTTTGAGCGCTTCGGTTTTCTGGATGAGCGCCCTGCGCTGCTCGTCCAGCGCAGCGATCTGCTCCACAACGCCCGTGACTTTGCGCGTCGCGAGGCCCTTCTTTACTTCCTCCGGATTTGTCCGGATGCGTTTGATGTCCAGCATGGTTGATTACCCCTCTATCCAGCCGTTCGGCTTACATACGCTCCGGCGCGTCCACGCCGATGAGCCATAATCCTGTTTTGATGACCTGCTTGGTCGCCTGAGCAAGCGCGAGGCGCGCGGCGGTCTTTGCCGCGTCCTCGTCGATCACGCGGTGCTCGTAGTAGAAGCGGTTAAACGCTTTGGCCAGCTCGATCACGTGCCGTGTGATGAGGTACGGTTCGTTCTTGTCGCAGGCGCGGCGAACCACATCCGGGAAGCCCTGCAGCAGCTTGGCAACCGCCAACGCCTCGACATTGTCCAGCGCGGCGTAATCCGGTACGGCGGACTGCCAGTCCTCCGACGCGCGGCGCAGCAGAGAAGCGCAGCGGGCGTGCGTATACTGCACGTACGGCCCTGTCTCACCGTCGAAATTCAACACCCGGTCGAACGAGAACACGATGTCCTTGATGCGTGCCGAGGAGAGCGTGTCGAACACGACCGCGCCAACACCTACGGTTTTGGCAACCTCGTCCTTATTCTCCAGACCGGGCGACTTTTCCTCAATGATGGAGCGCGTCTTCTCGACAGCCTGATCCAGCACATCCTGCAGGAACACGACCTTGCCCTTGCGGGTGGACAGCGTACCGTCCTCCAGCGAGACCATGCCGAACGCCACGTGCTCCAAGTCCTTCGCCCAGTCGTAGCCCATCAGTTCCACGACCTTGAACCACTGCTTGAAATGAAGGTTCTGCTGGTACGCCACAACGTACAGGCACTTGTAGAAATCGTAGGTCTTCCTGCGGTAGAACGCCGCGGCGAGATCGCGCGTGGAATACAGCGTTGCGCCGTCGGACTTTAATATGACGCAGGGTGGCATGTCGTCCGGCAGGCGCACGATATACGCGCCTTCGGAAGGCTCCAACAGGGCTTTCTCACGCAGTTCGTCGATAACGGGCTGCATCTTGTCATTGTAAAAGCTCTCGCCTGCGTAGCTGTCAAAATGGACGCCCAGCAGGTCGTAGACCTTGCCGACTTCCTTTAAGGTCAGCTCCTTGAAACGATTGAATATCTCCAGCGCTTCGGCGTCACCGTCTTCAATCTTCTTGAACCATGCACGGGCTTCGTCGTTGAGGCTATCGTCCTTCTCGGCTTCGTCATGGAACTTCACATACAAGGCCAGCAGCGCGTTGATGCCGTCCTGCTCGATCAGGCTTGCGCCGCCCCACTTCTTGTACGCGACGATCAGCTTGCCGAACTGGGTGCCCCAGTCGCCCAAATGGTTGATTCCCACCGGCTTGAAGCCCAAAAAGCCGTAGATACGGTACAGTGAGTGGCCGATGACCGTAGTCGACAGGTGGCCGATGTGGAACGGCTTGGCGATGTTGATCGACGAGTAGTCGATGCACACCACGCGGTTTGCGCCTTCATCGCTGCCCCCGAAGCGTTCGCCCTGCGCGGACACCTCTGCCAGCGCGTCTTTCGCGCACGCGGCGCGGTTCAGGAAGAAGTTGATATACGCGCCCACCACCTGTACCCTGTCGATAAACGCAGGCGCGGCAAGCTGCCCCGCGATGTCCGCCGCAATGACGGGCGGCGCTTTGCGTAAGCTTTTTGCGAGCTTAAAGCAGGGGAAAGCGTAATCGCCCATCGCAGTATCCGCGGGCACCTCGATGAGCGGCAGTATTTCGTTTGTGTCCAGCCCGGATGCCGTACCCAACGCGGCGGCGAGCTGCTCCTTGTAGTCCATGGATTAAGCCTTTCAAGTATAATACAGAAATATACCACAAGCGCCCGCAATTCGCAACGCAAAGGGGAGATTTTGATGGGTTCGGATTGGGTTTACCAGCCGAGCGCTGTAGTGAGGCCAAGGCCGATAAGAAATGAGGCGAGATTGAGAAGCACGGAGAGACCGAGCGCTTTGGTGAAGGTAAAGCCGCACAGCAGCCGGTATACAAACGCTTCAGTCAGCACGACGGCAATTTCGAGCAGCGCGAGCGCAGGCCAATACCATACAGCGCCCAGCAGCGTGACGCAGAGCGCGAGCAGCAAATTCAGCGCCGGGTTGGTGAGCAGGTTGCACAGGAAGGAATAATAGACGAAGCGGCGGCTGTGGAACAGCAGCGCCACGAGGCCGCCTTCCACAAGTACCGTAACGGTAAAACAGACCAGCAGCCGAAAGACGATCATTCGGGCTTCCTATCGGTTGTCATTTCTGTTTTCACACGGCTCCTCTGCATTGTCCGGCTGCCCCTGATTGGTCTGTTTCGGTTTGGCCTTGCGGACAGCCCGCACCGCAAGGATGATTATAATGGCCACGATGGGTATGAAAACGAGGAAACCCAGCAACCCGAAGACCATGAAGCCTCCGGCCATATCAAGCAGCATTGAATGGGGGAATCGTACTTTCATAAGTGCCTCCTTGGGATGCAGACCGCAGTAAATAAGGCTATTCGGCCTTATCCGTATTTGCAGACCCTTGCGCAGCCTGTGCGGCACGGCGCTTTTTGCTTGCCCGGACGATCAGCATGATCGCCACGACGATGAGGACGATGACCCCGGCTGCGATGCCCAGCAGGGCGGCAAGCCCGAGTACGAAAGGCGCAGCTGCCACGTCAAACAGGTAATTGTTCATGGATCGGATTTTCTTCATGTGAAGACACCCCTTTCTGGTTTGCGGTGGAAAGGAAAACGCAGACAGCTGATATTGCGATCAGCGCTGGCAGGACGAAGCTCACTGCCTCCTCCGGCAGACGGAAAAAGAAGGTGGGTAGGCTGCCGCAGAGCAGCGCCAATGTGGACAGCCCAAATGCCAGACCGGGGTTCTGCGGCAGCGCAGAGGCCAGAACGCACAGCGTCACAGCCATGGTGCAATTGAACAGTACTAGGCCCGCAGCAGCGGCTACGGGGTTTGTTTGCCCAAAGATCAGCAGCGGCGCAGAGAGCGCCAGCGCTGTAACGCCCATGCGCCGCGCACCCAAAGCGTCCGCTAGAAAGCCACCCGCTGCCTTGCCCGTAAAAGCCGCAAGAGCGGGCAGCAGCATCAAAAACATTGAGCCGGTTCTCCATGCGAGTGGCAGCGATGAACCTACATACGCGCGGATAACGACTGAGCACAACGCTAGCAGCAGCACCGCGGCAAACGGCCTGCCGGAGGCGATACGGAATGCGGCACGGCGCGGCGGTTGCTTTGGCCTGCGCGCCAGCAGCGCAATGAGCACTGCGGAGACGCACAGGAGTACAAGCGGCAGAAGAGCAGAAGCAAAGGCGTTTTTGCCGTACAGCGTGCCGAAGGCCACGCCGAGCGCTCCGGTGGATACGAATACCCCGCTGCGGGAGATACGGCCCCTGCCTGCCGTAAGGCTGTCAATGCCGCCTCCGACATGGAACAACGCGTTGCCGAAGGCGCACACCGCGAGCGAGATCCATACAAACGGCATGAGCAGCAGGCCAACGGCTACTGCGGCGCAGCCGATGATGCCTGCCGGAAAGCGGGGATGATTGTCACTCCAGAAGCCAATGAGCGGCTGCAGGCCGAAGGCGACGACGTTGTAGAGCGCGAATGCCATCCCCATGGTTTGCGTGTCAGAAATACCGCCCTGAACGCCGTGAAACAGCATCACGAAGCATGCGAAGTCCACGCAGAAATGCGAGAAGCTGTATGCGGCGAGGGATCGGATGCTGGCGATGGCAGACACCTCCTGAAACGGTTTACACAATCAATCGTATTGCTGTGACAGGCTTAAAGGCAATCGAAACTGGGATACACGGACAGCGTTTTGGTGAATACCAAAAGAAAGCCGCAAGGCTGAAAACGATAAGGTTGAATGCAATACTGTTACTGCTTGATGGTTCCGTCCGCGTTGAACAGCGGCAGCGGCGCGAGGTAAGTGATGTCCTCGCGGTTCTGGGCTGCGCCTTCCGCGAGTATGGCCATTTTGCCTGCCACGGTACCACCCGCTTTTTTGACGAGCTCTTCCATCACGTATAAGGATTCGCCGGTAGAGATCACGTCGTCCACGATCAGGATGCGTTTGCCGCGCATCATTTCCGCGTCCTCGGTATCGAGGTAAAGCTTTTGGGGCTGTGCCGTTGTGATTGAAACTACGTCCAGCTCGAACACGCCGCGCATATACAGCTTGGGCGCTTTGCGCGCGAGGAAGTATTTGTTTACGCCACTCTGGCGTGCCATTTCATGGATCAGAGGGATGCTCTTGGCTTCGGGGCTGATCATATAATCGTATTCGGGGGCCAGCTTTAACAACTCGGCAGCGCACGCGACGGTCAGCTCGACATCGCCGAATATAATAAAGCCTGCGATATAAAGATCATCAGTGACCTTGCAGATGGGGAGTTCGCGTTTCAGGCCCGCGACGTTAATGGTATAAGTGAGCATGGTGTCCTCCTGAGGATGGTTTGCAAAAATCCATGTTTATTAAACCACACCGCCCATTGAATTACAATAGAATTGGCGCAACTTAAGCGCGTTCCATATGAAAGCATCGAGGAAGCGCAGGCTTTTGCAGGCTGAGCCCGTAAGCATTACGCGGTTGCGCCAATGCGCTGTTTATGGTAATATATTTCTGATCTGTGGGGGAGTCGTTTGCGCGGCGTGGCTGCGTGGCAAATCAACATACCGGCTTGGCCTGGTTTGCCTTAAAGAACAAGACTCGCGGGTGGTTTTTCCGTCCGTGGGTTTATTTATTACGGTGCCCTCTAAAAGCGAGCTTTTTGAAGTGTGATACGGGGGATAAGAATGACGATTGTGGAACTGCTGCTGATCGCCGTAGGGCTTTCGATGGATGCCTTTGCGGTAGCGGTCAGCAAGGGATTGTGCGCAAAGGAGTGCGGGTCGCGCCATGCTGTAATTGTAGGTGCGTATTTTGGCATCTTTCAGGCGGTGATGCCGCTCCTCGGCTACTTCTTCGGAGAGCAGTTTGAAGATCGCATATCGGCGTTTGATCACTGGATCGTCTTCGGTCTGCTGGCGATCATCGGCATCAACATGATCCGCGAGTCGTTCAGCAAGGAAGAAAAGAGCAATTCCTCGTTCGGCTTCAAATCCATGATCGTTATGGCCCTGGCAACGAGCATCGATGCGCTGGCTGTGGGCGTCACCTTCGCGCTGCTGCCGCAGGCCATGCACATCCTGATTGCCGTGCTGATCATCGGGGTGACCACATTCTTGCTCTCATTCTTTGGCGTAAAGCTCGGGGCCGCGATCGGCCCGCGCCTGAAGAAGGGAGCGGAGATTGCAGGAGGCGTGATTCTGATACTAATCGGCTTAAAGGTGCTGCTGGAGCACCTTGGCATCTTTCATTTTTAAGGAGAAAACAGTATGAAGAAAGTGATTCTGATATTTTTGTGCGCTGCGATGCTGCTGACCGGCTGTGCATCCGGCAGCAGCTATACGAAATATTCTGTGGAGAGTACGACTGAAGACTCGTGGACGATGTCTTACGAGGAATTTAACGGCGTTAAGACGATGAACGCACCGGCAGTTGAAGGCAAGAAAATGGTGTTTGCGGTGGAAATTATCACAGAGAGCGGTGCGCTGGGCTTAACGGTCACAGGTGCGAACGGCACGCAGTATTACACCGGCAATGAATTGCCGACCTCGTCGTTTTCCGTCGAAGCCGGACAAAGCGGCCCCTATACGATAAGCGTGGAAGCGGACCACCATTGCGGCAGCTTCTCAATTAGCTGGAGTGACGCAGAATAACCTAAAAAGCAAACCGCCTTCGGGCGGTTTTTTTATGTCCGACGGCTTTAACATTGATGAGCTTTCCGGCATAGTATACAGCGAACATCCTTTATTGAGCATCCTCGCCTGCTCACAGAAATAGCTTTGGAAATCGTTGCGGACGACGGCAGCAAGCCCCGCCCGTTGACATAAAGAAAAGCCGGCCACAACCAATGGCCGGCTTTTTGATGAGGCTTCAAAAAGCGCAGCTTTTCGGAATGCTACCGCCGGACGATAGGGCCGCCCGCAGCGGCGATGTTGTGTAAGTAGTCGATGCTCTCCGACACCATCCGGTCGTAGGTTTGCGATACACGGACGTATTCTTTGACCGTGGGGTGGGAAAGGTAGGAGCCGTAAATCGTATACAGCCTGCCAAAGCGTTCCTCCGCTTCCTTCTCCGACATACCCAGAGCGGAAAGACGCTTATGTTCGCGTTCAAAGCTTTGCATCATGGCTCCCATCGGGCTGCTTAAAATCAGCTTGCGCTGCCGCATGACAGCGGCGTATTCTGGCGTGGCTTTCAGCGCTCCGGCCAGCGCCTGAAGCTCCTGTTTCGGTACCATCAGTTTGTCTCCTTCGCAGTCTTTCTGCTGTATCCTATGGGCTGGGGCGAGGAAAAGTGCGGCGAGGGCAGATGCCATTGGCCTTTGTTTTGCAGCTGCCAGACAGTTTTTCGTTGCATTCAGCAGAGTATTCATATATGATAATGACAACAAAGGAGTGCGTACAGCCTCCTTTTTTGCTTACAGCGCCCTATTGATAAAGTGGGGTATGTTTATGGGCCCTGCCAATGGGCATTGGTGGGGGAAGATTGAAGGATGGGCAGCATGGATATAAAACGACATATCAGTGAATTGAGCGATATGATTGGGCAGGCACTGGAGGGAAACTACGATACGGCGGAAGTACCGGGCGGCGTGGATAAGGATTTCGAGCCGTTATACCACCGTATCCGGCAGATCATTGAAGCATATAAGCGCTGCGGCTTTGAGATGCAAAACGCCGCGAGCCAGATACTGTCCGCGACGGAGGATCTGAGCCTCACGCTGGAGGACAGCGCGACGTTCAGCCGTGAACTGGTGGAACGTTCGCGCAGTATACGCGACATCAACGCGCGAAGCCACGCCAATACAAAGGCGGCGACCGGTCAGATCAGGGAATTCATCGACCGCACGGACGGCTTTCGGCAGGCGGCGGACACGGCAAAGGCGGCCAATGCGCATACCAGGTCGGCTATCGACAGCGCCCTTGAACGCGTGCAGCAAACCGTAAGCTTTATCGGTGAAATTGAGGGAATGACGACGGAGATGGTGGAATACGTTCAGGCCTTCATTGCTTCCACCGGGCAGATCGCGGATATTCTGCGAATCGTGGACGGGATATCAAAACAGATGGAGCTTATCTCGTTCAACGCGGTGATCGAGTCGCGCCGTGCCGGGCTGGAGGGCCGCAGCTTTGGCGTCATCGCGTCCGCATTCCGCGAGCTTTCCGACCAAAGCAAGCGTGAGGTGGCGGGCATCTATCAGGTGATCGAAACGGTCCGCGAGGAGTCAAAGAAGCTGGAGGAGACCATTGCGCGCAACGCAGAGGGCGTACAGGCCTGCGGAGCGCACGCGTCCGGCATTACGGCAGAACTGGGCGCGATCGAGACGAATTACCGCGAGGTGTCGGACGTGATCGACGCCATATACCGCGACGTGAAAGCGCAGACCCAAACGGCGGAGGAAATCAGCGAGAGTGTAGAGGATATCGAAAGCAGTTCGGAGCAGGCAGGCGCGGATTTTGAAGTTATCCACCGCGCCATTGAGAAGCAGAAGAGCGGAATGGACGATTTGAGCCGCCTTGGGCACTACATGCAGGACGCTGCGCAGAGTCTGTCGGGCTTTGCGGCGCGTTCCGAAAAACAGCAAATAACTCAGGATGCGCAGACCACGGAGGCTGCAGAGCAGGTATTCGCATTGCTGGAGGATGTTATGAGCGAGCCGGATTTTGCCGCCATGGAGGAGAGCACTCATCGCCGCCTGCTGGACAGGCTGATGAAGGCCGGGGTGATCGAATCAGTATGGTCCAATCATGCCAACGGCAAGTTCGTCTATTCCAACCCGCCCGCAGGCATTGCTAACGCGCGTATAAGACCGTGGTTTAAGGAGAGTATCGCAGGGCGCAAATATGTTTCGGATGTGTACATCTCCGCCATCACGCACCAGCCCTGCGTCACGGTTTCCGTACCCATTGTGCAGAATAAAGCGTGTATCGGCGTGCTCGGAGCGGACCTAAAGCTCTGAGCGGGCATCATGAATGAACCTTTTACGAGGTAGCGTCCGGCCAAGGGGCCAGCATTGGGCATCTCATGCGATGGGGTTTTAAGAGGACTGGCGTCCCCTTAGCGGAAGCCTGGAGGCGGAGCCTCCAAACGTTACCTTATCATCAGGCTTTTCCTGTTTCTTTGTCAGTGATCTCGATCAGACGGACGAACCCCCGCCGCGCGACTTCGATCTGCGCCGCGTCGGGCGGTCGAGTCCACACCTTGCGCTGTACCCACATGCCGAACCGAAGCAGCCATTTCAACCATTTCGCCCGCCGTGCCAGCACAGAAAGCTCGAACGCGAGGCCGAAAGCCAGCAGCGTGAGATAGTCGCCATACGGCACGAACATCAGCGGTATGGCCAAGATGATGAAAATGAGTGCCAATACGCTGCCGCAGGAGGGCGTGGCCCTGTCCGCCTGGGCAATATTTTCTACTGTTAGCGGTCTGCGCGCCCGGTACGTGTTGATGACCATGTGCTCCGCGCCGTGGTACTGCAGCAGCTGTCGTATCCGCTTGCGCATCAGCACGGACAAAAGCAGCACAGCCAAGGCGAGCGCTCCCAGCAGGCCGTAGAACAGTGCGTCGGGAATACCGAACTCGAACGCTGCCAGCTGCGACGCGAACACGTCAATTATCAGCAGGACCACGATCAGCACGAATAAAACAATGCCCATTTTGCCGAGCACCGGAAATACTCTGAGGACCGGAACCTTTTGCAGAGCGGCATTAACCCGGCGCGCTTTGTGTGGAAACACCGTCACCTGATCCGCCCGGCCGTTGCCATAGGCAGTGACGCGTCCCATATCCGACTCGAACGTGATGCCCTGCGCGTGTGCGCGCCCTCCGATTCTGTACACATGCCCCTCCGATCGCTTCCTTCCCTGTATCATAGTCTGCGCGGGATGAAAGCGCAACAATCCTATCCACGATATAAGCGAAAAGCGCTCCCGCATTAAGCCGGAACGCTTTTCTCCATTTCCCCCCACCTGGTTTAAGTTATCATAGGACAATTAGTCCAATAATTCAAGAGGACATATGGTACTATTATATAATCCTGTCCATGGTGATGGGATATTATGGGTGATTATGGGATGAACTTAAGGATCCGAGAGATTCGGGAAGACAGCGACATTACCCAACAGCAGATCGGACAAGTCCTGATGTGCGATCAGTCTTTATACTCCAAGTATGAGCGGGGAGAGCGGGAGATTCCGTTGCGCCTCTTGCTTAAGCTTGCGCGTTTTTACAATGTGAGTCTGGATTACCTTGCGGGACTCACGGACAAGCGGATGCCATATCCGGAGAGGGAATAAGCGGGAGCGGAATCGTGCTGAAGAAGGCGGACAAAGAACAAACCCGGTATTGCGCTGGCTGTCGGCGATACCCGTCATTTCAAAAAAAGCAGTGTATAATTTCAAGAACAAATAAGCATCCTTGTCATTTGGGAAGAGGTATGATATAAAGAAAATATAGCTGATATCAACGGTTTCATTTGCTTGGGCAACCTTCAGTTTTGTATTGAGAGATGTTCGCTTGAATCAGTTAAATCAAAGAGATTGGAGGTAAGCACAGATGCCCGATAAAAAAATCGTATGCAAAGATTGCGGTCAGGAATTTATTTTTAGCGAAAGCGAACAGGCTTTTTATAAAGAAAAAGGATTTGACAACGAACCACAAAGATGCCCTGCATGCAGGAAAGCAAGAAAGCAGCAGAGAGGCGGCGGCCACAGCGGTGGCGGCGGTTTCGGCGGCGGTGGTGGACGCAGCGGCGGCGGCTATGGCGGTGGTGGCTACGGCGGCGGTGGCGGCAGAAAGAGCTGGTAAGTTTTAACGGGAATGTTCGCCCCGTACTTACAGACGAAAAATGAGAACATAGAAGGAGTCCTGCATTGGGCTCCTTTTCTAGTTAATAGCCAAGTTGGATAGCATACCGTCCGGCAAAATGGATTACAGCGGTTTCTGTAATCGGGCTCGCTCGCTTCTGGCGCTGGCCGCAATGTACACCCGCCGCGGTACGATCTTGAAAAGCAACGCAACGATGCCCCACCTTTTCGTCGCATACCCGCTTAGCTTCCGGCGCGCGATGATCCGGTAAATCTGCTTTGCCGCTTTCTCTGCGGGCGCTACCCAAAACAGCCCGTCGCCCTGCGCCATGGCCGTATCCACAAACCCGGGCTTGATATCGGTGACAGCGATGCTTTTGCCGTAAACCGCCGCTTTGCAGCTAAGCCCCTCCAGATAGCTCGACATATAGGCTTTGGACGCGTTGTAGGCCGGACACTCGGCGCTGCCGCGCAGCGCGGCAATGGACGATATCGCGGCGATATGGCCTGAGCCCTGCCGGATAAAGAAATTCATCGCGACGCACGCAAGCGCCGTAAACCCCGCTACGTTGACGTTGATTGTATCGCGCTCGGGCTCCCACTCTAGGCCGGGATTGATATGCCCTGTGCCGGAGCAGATGATCAGCAGATCGAGCCCGCCCATCGTGTCGATCAAATCCATCAATGCAGAAACAGCTTCCTCCGGTTCAGAGATATCCATCCGGCAGATATGCGCCTGTCCACCCAGCTCTTTTTGCAACTCTTCCAAAAGATTCAGCCTGCGTGCCGCAAGGCCTACGATATCACCCTCCGCGGCGTATAACCGGGCCAGCTCCCTGCCGATTCCGCTGCTTGCGCCGATGATCATCGTCCTTTTCATGGTGTACCTCCTTGAAAAGCCGGATGGGATATTACTTAACCATTATTGGGTAGGGACACCCTGTTGTCAATTATTCTCTGGGGTTATACAGGAAATATTGATTCACCAACAGTTTTTAGTTGATAAAAACGGGGACTGCACTTAAAATAAAATTCGAAAAGGTTTAACGGACTGATACCATTAACCATCCAAAAGATTTCTTCTTTGTCTTTATGTTGGGGTAATTCATATGAAAACTACACAGTTCAAAGAAAAATATGGGCAGTACGCGTTGGTCGCCGGGGGTTCTGACGGATTGGGCTTTGCTTTTGCAGAAGCGATTGCGCGGCGGGGGTTGAACCTGGTTTTGATTGCGCGTCAGGAAGACCGGCTGAAATCAGCGGCGGCCCGGCTGAAAGAAGCATATCCAATCGATGTCATTGCTATAGCAGCGGATATGGCGGATTACGAAAATGTGAGAGAACGGATTAACGCCCTTAGCGTATCAATCGGATTACTGGTTTACAATGCAGCGTTTGCTCCGATCGGCTTATTCGAGAACACGAGCGAAGCGCATTTGGCTCTTGCCGCGGCTGTCAATATAAAAGCGCCGCTGCTGCTCGCTAAACTTTTATCCGAGCCGATGATACAGGAAAAACGGGGAGGCATTGTGCTGATGTCGTCTCTTGCCGGGGCACAGGGCAGCCCGAACCTAGCAGCTTACGCGGCGACAAAAGCATTTAACGCCATTTTAGCCGAAGGCCTTTGGAAAGAACTCAAGCCGAACGGAGTCGATGTAATTGCCTGCTGTGCCGGGGCCATTCTCACTCCGGGCTATCAGCAGGCGGAGAAAACGAAACCGGCGCCCGGAACACTGAAAGCCAATGAGGTTGCTGAGCAAACCCTGAATGCTTTGGGGAGAGGCCCGATTATCATTCCCGGTGCAATCAATAAAATCGGCCGTTTTATACTGACAAGGGTTTTGAGCAGAAAAGCTGCCATTGATATCATGTCGAAAAACACCGGAGGGCTGTCACGAAGTTGTTTTTAGGTTTAATCACCCCGCTAGTCGCATACGCAATTATCACGCTTTTGCACATCATTATCCCGGCGAAAAGAATTAAAGGGTACGTGAAAAATGAAATCACGGGCGAAGTGATGAATTACCGCATCAATGGGAAGTTCGTTCTGTTAGCCAGTATTCTCATCTGGTTTCTGCTGGGGTATTTTAATATCGTGCCATACACATGGCTGTATGAGACCCGGTGGCTGGGTCTTATCGGCGCGGTCGTGATCGGACTCATATTTTCCTTTACCATCGTTCTCAAGCATCCGTCCACCGGGAAATCTTTCTTAGCTGATTTTTGGTATGGCAGAGCAAAGGATGTCCAACTTAAAGACGGCTTTATTGACGCAAAGCTGTGGTTTTATCTAATCGGCGCTGTTATGCTCCAGCTGAATGTGCTCTCCTTTGCGGCGTATCATATCATGAACGTTGAAAATATCAACTATGGTTTTCTGCTCGGCTGCGCGATGCTCACATGGTTTTGCTTTGAATATTTGATATTCGAAAAAATCCATCTATGGACGTACGATTTTATTGCGGAACGCGTTGGCTTCAAGCTGGGCTTTGGCTGTCTTGCGTTCTACCCGTATTTCTATTCTGTTTCGCTCTGGTTTACTGCCAGTCTTCCCAATCCCGGCCATCCCGCATGGATGACAGTGCTCTTTGGAGCGCTCTTCCTCTTCGGCTGGGTGTTTACACGCGGCGCGAATATGCAGAAGTATTTCTTTAAAACCGCGCCGGACAGAAAATTTCTTTGGATACAGCCCGAAGTGCTTACCGACGGTAAACTCACTTTGCTTGCCAGCGGCTTTTGGGGCGCTAGCCGTCACATCAACTATCTCGGAGAGATTATACAGGCGATCGCCGTAGCCCTTGCCTCCGGCTACTTTGGGATTTGGATGGTGTGGCTGTACCCGGCTTACTATATCGGTCTTATGTTTTCCCGCCAGGCCGATGACGACAAGGTTTGCAAGGCCAAATACGGGGAGTTGTGGGACCAGTACACCGAGAAAGTGAAATACAAGATCATTCCCTTTATATATTGAGTGCGGGTAGATAACAATAAAAACTGATTAATAAAAAAATTTTAAGAGCGATAAAATAAACGAAGGAGGAGAGTACGATGGCCGAAGAAAAGAAAACAGAAGAGTATAAGGTTAATGGCGAGGAGTTGATGGAAAAGATCAAATCCATCATCCGGGAAGGCAACGCGAGAAAAGTCACAATTAAGGATAAAGATAATAAAGAAATTTTCAGCTTTCCGCTGACCGTCGGCGTAGTTGGTATTGCATTAGCCCCTATTTTTGCTGCTGTTGCAACGATCACTGCTCTGGCGACTGAATGCACAATTGTTATTGAACGGTGAAAACATTTCCACAATTCAGTGGTATATTAAGACAGATTCAATAAACTAATGTTTGATAGATTTGGGGATAGACAGGGTGCAGTTACCGTGTAGGGGACGCCCTGCGTGGTGTCCCGTTACCGCATGCAGGGATGCCTGAAATGGGCATCTCTTTTTGTTGTGACGGTTTTTGTTGAGAATGGGATATATTTGTTGAATAGAAATGAAAACATGATATAATAAATTAATACAAAAATATGGAGACATTACATATGAAAGCATATGATTTTACTAATTGGGAGAAAACCCCTGAATGTAATGGCTTATTATTTTTTGTTCAATCGCTGGAAGAACTGTTGTTTCATTTTGGACATGATTCTTTAAAAGTGCCAGCTTTGAATTTTCATTTTTTATGTATTGAAATTTCTAAGACGATTGATTATATAGAAAAAGCTATTATTGATAAAGGAAATTTAATACCACTGTTTGAAGAGTTAATAGATTCCTATAAAAAAGACCCAATGGTTATTAAATTATTTGGGGAAGATCCTAATTCACTTTTTTATCAGAAAAATTCAAAGAATGAATATATTCGAAATTGTGATGAAATATATAAAGATTGTACTACTGAATCGTCCATGAAAAAAATAAAGGCAACAATAAATTATCTGATTGAAGAAATGAAGATAGATGGTAAATACTATAGTCTAATAAAAAAACAGATAGAAGAAAAAATTTCAAACTTCTCACTCGAGGATAACTCCTCGAATGAGCTGTATGTTTTAACAAGAATTTGGTTAACTGAGCTTATTAATATAGGTTATTCTCAAGAATATATTTACTATATAGTTAAAGATTTATTTTATAAAAAAAGGTTAATAAATGATGTAAAAACTGAGTTCAATCAGTTTTGGAGAGTATTCGATTTTAAAAATAAAACCTATATTGCATATTTGCCTGTTGAAGATAACAATTTCTTAGAAGTATTAAAGACTTTACGCATATATAATATATTGCCTAACACCTACTTCTCAAAAGTTCAAGCCCAATGGGTAATAGAAATTGAAATTGACGATTATGATCCTTATGGAGCAAGAGAAAAATCATTAACACTGTTAAACTTTATTATGTCATTATCACAATTCGGCAGTCATAAAGAATATACTTTACATGAAAATAGTACTTTAATAATTGATAAAGAGGCATCAAAAAAATATTATATTTTTGATCCAGTTAAGCCAGTCCAACGAGGCCGAGATATTGGTATCGCAAAAATAAAAGATAAAACATATAAAATGTTTGATCACTTTGGTCATTTTAGAAAAATGGTGCCAGCTATATCGCTTCATTCTCTTGCCCTAAATTCAAGTGATCCGGGGAACCAGTTATTAAATCTGTGGACAATTATAGAAGTATTGATCGAGGTTGAAAGAAATAATAGCTTTAGTAGAATTAATCAAATATGTAATGCTTTAATCCCAATTTTGAATTTGAAATATATTAATTCACTAATAGAACAATTAAATGAAGATTTATCGAGATGCTGTATAGAAACGATTAATTCATCCTTAAAAACTATCAATGAAGGATCATCAAAAGACGAGAAACTCGCAGCAATACTAGTATTGCCCAAATATGATAGCGTTTTTGATAAAATATTAAGTTCATTAGGTGATTATCCTTTATTGGTTTCTAGAATGAAAAAATATAAAAGAGAATTTTCTTCACGAAAAAATATAAAAAGTATTTTGGAAAACCGCAGAAAAAGACTTCGGTGGCAAATAATGAGGATATATAGAAATAGGAATATGGTCGTGCATGATGGAAATTACATGGAGTATAATAGAGTCATAATTCAAAATTTGCACTTTTATGTTGACTGCCTTATAGAAATGATTAACCATTATGCAGGACTAGGTTATCGTAACACTAAAAATATATTCTCGGCAATTAACATGAAAGAATACAAGTACTTAATGATTTTAGAAGAGGTGGATTCTGACAAACTGCCAAAAACGATAAATGATATTGACTTTATATCTACAGTGCTAAATAAATAAAAAGTAGGAGCGCGATGTTTCTATCGGCTCCTGCTTTTTCCTTACCGTCTTTGAGATTACTTCCCCTTATCCTTTTCCCGCAGCTCCACGCGTCTGATCTTGCCGCTGATGGTCTTGGGAAGCTCCTTCACAAACTCGATCTCTCGCGGATACTTGTAGGGCGCGGTCACCTTCTTCACGTGCTCCTGCAGCTCCTTTTTGAGGGCCTCAGAAGGCTCGTAGCCCTTGGCGAGCACGATAGTGGCCTTGACGATCTGACCGCGGTCCGGGTGCGGCACGCCTGTGATGGCGGTCTCCAGCACAGCCGGATGCTCCATCAGCGCGCTCTCCACCTCGAACGGCCCGATGCGGTAGCCGGAGGACTTAATTACGTCGTCTGTGCGGCCCACATACCAGTAGTAGCCTTCCTCGTCGCGCCACGCCACGTCGCCGGTGTGATACATTCCGTCGTGCCACACGCGGTTCGTCAGCTCCTCGTCCATATAGTAGCCGAGGAACATGCCGGGGCTGACGCCCTTGTCGGTGCGCACCACGATCTCGCCCGCCTCGCCCCAGCTGCACGATTCGCCCGCGTCGTTGATTACGTCCACGTCGAACAGCGGGGAAGGCTTGCCCATGGAACCGGGCTTGGGGGTCATCCAGATGTAGGTGCCCACGGTGACGGTGAGCTCCGTCTGTCCGTATATCTCAAAAAGCTTGAGGCCAGTGGCTTTCTCGAACTGGTTGAACACCTCGGGGTTAAGCGGCTCGCCCGCGGTGGTAGCCCACTTCATATGTGAGAAATCGTACTTTTTCAGGTCCTCTTTGATAAAGTACCGGTAGACCGTGGGCGGCGCGCAAAACGTCGTCACCTTGTGGTCGCAGATGGCCCCCAGCATCTCGGCAGGCACGAACTTCTCATGGTCGTAAACGAAAATCGCGGTCTCCGCCAGCCACTGCCCGTACAGCTTACCCCAGACGGATTTCGCCCAGCCGGTTTCGGAAACGGTCAGGTGCATGCCGTCTGGATCACAGTTGTGCCAGAACACCGCCGTGGGGATGTGGCCCAGCGGATAGGTGAACGAGTGCGCCACCATCTTGGGCATGCCCGTGGTGCCGGAGGTAAAGTACAGCAGCATGATATCGTCGTTGGTCGGCAGGTTTTCCGGGGCCGGTTTGACAAACGTTTCGCTCGCTTCCTCCACGCCCTTGTCGTAGTTCAGCCAGCCCTCGCGGTCGCCGCACAGCAGCTTCAGCTTCAGCGTCGGCATATCCTTTGCGTTGTCCACGCGGGCCGCCACTTCGCCAAAGTCCGTGCTGATGATGGCCTTGACGCCCGCCGCGTTGACGCGGTAGGTGATGTCCTTCTCGGTCAGCAGGTGCGTCGCGGGGATCGTGGCTGCGCCCAGCTTGTGCAGCGCCATGATGGTGTGCCAGAACTGCCAGTCGCGCTTTAAGATGATCATCACCTTGTCGCCCTTGCCGATGCCGAGCGACGAGAGGTAGTTTGCGGCCTTGTCGGACAGGCGCTTCATGTCCGCGAAGCTGAAGACGCGCTTCTCGCCCTGGTCGTTCGTCCAGTAGAGCGCGGTCTTTTCCGGCTTGGTCTCCGCCAGCTCGTCCAGCACGTCGTAGGCGAAGTTAAAGCCTTCCGGCACGGTAATCTTAAAGTTTTCCTTGAAATCCTCGTAGGATGTAAAATCGGCCTTTGCGTATTTCTCAAATATCCTCATGCTGTCCCCCTATTTGGCAATGATGGCAAGGAAGCGGCACGTGCCGCCCTCGGCCTGCATGGAATGCGGATGCTGCGCGTCGTAATACACCGCGTCGCCTTCCTCCAGCAACAGCTCCTGTTTGTCGATGTAGAGCGTCATGCTGCCCGAGAGCACGTAGTCGAACTCCTGCCCCTCGTGCGAGTTCTGGTGGCTGCGCGCATCGGTGTCCTTGGGCTCTACGGTGACAAGGAACGGCTCCATTTTCTTGTTCTTGAAGATGTATGCCAGATGCTCGTACTTGTACTCCTTGCGGCGCTCCATCTTGAGGCCGTCGCCCGCTTTAACAAACGAGCACACGGAGAGCCGCGGCGCTTCGCCCGTCATGAGGTCCACGATGTCCACGCCCAGCCGCCCCGCGACGGAAAACAGGAATGAGAATGAGAAATCGTGTTTGCCCGCCTCGTATTCGAGGTATTCCGCTTCGGAGAGGTGCACTGCCTGCGCCATATCCACCACGGTCACATCGAGTATTTCGCGCAGCGCCTTCATGCGCTGGGCGATCAGTAAAATTCGTTCTTCCATATCGATCCCTCCTTAAGTTTTCGGAAAGCTCCCGGAAAACAAAAAACACTTCATCCGTATTGGGACGAAGTGTGATCCGCGGTACCACCCAGTTTGGCCAAAAATATGGCCCTCTCCGAAGCTCTGTCAAGCCCGTTGCGTGTAACGGCGCAAATGCCGTCGGCCTTTACTTTCTTTCAAGACCGCCGCTCGGGAAGCGATAGCATCTGCGCGGCTTTTGCCTCCTTCACACCAACCGGAGGCTCTCTTTGAAAAGCGCTTGCGCGATACATCTTCCGTCGTCGCGTTTGATATTGGCGTTATCGTAACACAGTGGTAAATCAAAGTCAAGACTGACGCTCGACGCATATGGCAAGCAGACTTTTAGCAAAGCTCACGGAGCCTTCAATTGCTTCCTGGGTCTGAAAGGAGGTCAGATCATCGAGGTCGCGTACGGAATACATGCCCAGATACTCCAATTTGGAGTGTTCGCACAATCGCTTGATGCCGGTTTCGAAAGGACCCGCGCCATAATCCGCGTCATAACCGTGCGTGGTGACGAGTGCGATCTTCTTGCCCGCCCATAATGAACCGCTGGCCGAACCATAGTACTTGTTCATTCCGAAATGCCGGTCCAGCAGTGCCTTCATCGGTGCCGTGCAATACCATGTATAGATGGGCGTGGCGAAAACTACGCAGTCGGATTCTATGATCTGCTGCATGATGGCAGGGACATCGTCGTGAATGGCGCATCCATATTGACCGCTGACCTGTTGGCAGGCGTAGCACCCCCTGCAGGGCGTAATGTTCTTGTCCGAAAGCGTGAGATAAGTGACTTCCGCGCCGCCGGATTTCAGCTCCGAAATAAAGGGCTTCAGCAGCTCTGCGGTGTTTCCGTTTAGTCTGGGACTGCCCATCAGTATGCAGAATTTCATATGCGCCCTCACATTATCGAATCGCTGTGGTGCGGCAGGCTATGAAGGGTCAGCCGCCCCATGACGATCGTGTTGTAAAACTGCCCGTCGGAGAGACGCTTGTCGTCGCGCAGCACGCCTTCCGTCTCAAAGCCGAACTTTTTATACAAGGCGATTGCGCCGGTATTGGTCTCCAGCACCTTCAGCAGAATCTTGCGGATGCCGTTTGCGTCAGCCCACGATATGGCCGCGCGAAGCAGATGGGTGCCGATGCCGACCCCGCAATATGCCTGCAGCAGGCATATGCCAAGCTCCGTCTGATGGCGTAGCCGCTTCAGCGGACTGCCCGCGCACCGTGCAAACCCCACCAGGCTGCCGTCTACCTCCACAACGATGAACAGGTGGTTATCTGCCGCATTGTCCTCTTGAATGATGCGTTCAAACGCATGTGCATCCAGAAAGCCTTCGCCCGGTTCGCGGTCGAGAAACTCTGTCTCGCCATCGATCTGTACGCGCAGTTGGGAGAGAACTTCGGCATCAGTGGCCACGGCAGATCGTATAGTATAGGCAACATTCTTTTTAGTAATCGATTTGCTGTTGATGATCATAACGGCCCTCGTTATTCAATTTTTTCTGAATTACCGCCATCCGTACAAACTCGCTTCCGCCGACAGGCGTGTCCTTATAGTACGCATCCACGACAGAAAAACCGCAGCGCTCATAGCAGGCAATCGCCCGCTTGTTGAAAGCGCGTACCTCCAGTTCCGGCCGTTTGTCGGGCGCTGTGCGTTTTGCCTCATCCAGTATCAGTGCCATGGCCACCTTACCAAGGCCTTTGCCGCAATATTCCGGGGCAAGGCCGAGGCTGATCAGTACGCACGCCTCCTGCGTCTGCAGCCGAAAGAAACCGATCAGCTCTTCCGCATCATTGCGCAGGGAATAGAATTCGAGGCGGCGTTTCTCCGCATCCGCTATTGCCCAATGCCTGGAAACGACGGCATCCCACGAGCAGTTGTACACCGCGTACTCGCCTTCGTAGCGCCAGTCGCATACCGCGCGGGCATCCGATTCCGTAAGCGGTGCGGCATGAAGTGGGATCATATCGAATCAACGCTCCTTCCGAAAGTAATGGATAGAATATCATCTGGTAACGGGTACTTCGCAGATCAGGTCGATCTGCGCCTCGTTCATGTTGGGTACAAAGCCCATGCTGCGGTATAAACTGATCGCAACAACGTTGCAGTCGTCCGCCATCAGAAACGCCCTCTTTGCGCCGTGCAGTGTTCCGTAGGACAGTGCGCTTTGCAGCAGCGCCCGGCCGTATCCCCGCCCCTGATAATCAGGCAACACGGCGATCTCCCTGACCCAAACGATGGGGTCTTTGGGGCTTTCGTCGCCGTATATTGCGACACATACGATGCCGATAGGCTGCCCATTCTCCCTGCAGGCCAGTATTGCACAATCCCGCGCACCACATGCATAGGCGTCAGCATCCTCGCCGCGCACCCAGCCCGCGAGCCATTCGGCGGTTTCACCGTGAAATTCGCGGCTCTGGTTTTGGCACGAGACGGTCACCGCGGCGGCTTGTTCGTATTCCGAGTCCGTCAGCGCGGTGCAGTTCCGCAGGGGTTGCCCGGGATCTTGCAGTGCTTCAATCCAGTATTCCCGGAGGATGCCATATTCCGTAAAGCCCTGCTCCATAAACATGGCTTTCCAGTCTTCGGGGATAAACGGCACGAGGATTGGGCGTCCCAGTTCCTTAATAATCTCAACCAGCGTTTCGAAATCGCCAGCCGCCCAGTGTGCCTCCCTGTATCCGGCTGCATCGTTATATCCGGAAATGAGAATCAACCCCGGCGAGTTGGCGACCACATGATAGGTGGCCACATGCTCGTACTCCAGATAGGTAAAGGAGGTATACACAAATGATTCCGCCCTTGCCTTGAGGGCAACGAAGGTTCCTCTGTCCATGAGCGCTTCCTTTCTGTAATCGGAGCGGTGGAGCACATAATTCAGCTTGTCTTCCCAGCGGTCATGCATGTCGTAGAAGCGTTCTTCCCGGCTGAGCAGCGTAAAGCCCAGCCGAGCAAATATGCGCTGCATCCGCGCGTTGGAGCCCATGGTGTCGGCATACACGTGCGTAAGGCCCAGCCCGAAGAAAGCATATTCAACAAGCATCCGGCTCGCTTCGCTACCGATGCCCTTCCCCTTGCATGCATCGTTCATCAGAACGACAGCCAGCTCACACCGGCTCTTCTCGCGGTCGATGCGCTTTAAGTTCATCAGCCCCATGGGGAGGCCGGATTTGGAGAAGATGCCGAAGGTGGGGTAGTGCTCCGCCCTCTCTTCGCTGCGGTTGAAGGCTTCGTCCACGCATGCACGGTCGTATACGTAGGGGTTTGGGTCCATCACCGGATCCGAAACATAGCCCTGATAGAACCGGTGGTATTCGTCCCTTGAAAAGGGCCGGATATCGATATTTTTACCGCTTAAAAACACCACACATCACCTCGATCAATCTGCTCAAGAGGACCCAGCCATGCACAACAACGTTTTGCCCAAAACCATCTGCTTATATTGGCGAGCCGACCATCCAGCATAGTTATCCTGTCGTACGAGCTTGACGAATACAATAAAAAGGCCCGCTAAGTTGCGGGCCTTGGTGGAGACAGCTGGACTCGAACCAGCGACCCCTCGCATGTGAAGCGAATGCTCTACCGACTGAGCCATGCCTCCAAAAGGTACCATTGGGATTTACTCCCGACGGTATTCGATATTATAAACCATCCGGACAGGTTATTCAATCCCTTTTTATGAATGAATCAGAAATTTTCGAGGAAGCGATTGCCGCTGCCCACGTGGAAAAGGGCCGTGTTAATCACCGCCAAGCACTCGCGCATGTAGCTCGGGAGCAGCACCAACAGCGGGGTATTGGCGGGCAGGCCGAACGCGCGGATTCCCATATCCCTCGCAATCATTTCGGCGCGGTATACGTGATAGTCGTTGGTCGCAATGGCAACGAGCGAATCTTCAATGCCAAGCTGCCGCATGATGTCCAGCGCGTTTTGCAGGTTTTCCTCGGTGCTGGTGGATGCGGGATCGGTATAGATGCGGTCCACACGGATACCGCAGAAGACAAGGTAGTCACGCATTGCGTCCGCTTCGGGACGCGGTTCGTTGCTGCCCTGCCCGCCCGTGACGATGCACACGGTATCAGGATGTGCCTTGAGGTATTCATATGCCGCGTCCAGCCGGGACTTGAGTGAGAGCGAAAGGTGCCCATCCGGGAAGATGCCGCAGCCCAGAACCACCACTACGCCTGCTTCCTCCTCCGGTTCGCCAACGCAGGCGGCGGAGATGATGAACGCCTCTACAAAGCAAAACAGCGCCAGACCAAGACAGATGACCACAGTCACGATAATACGAAGGGCCTTGCTGTGAAAGAGCGGCCCCTGATGATTTAAGCGGAATATGCCGTAGGCCAAAAGCACCGCGCCTGAGATGCCGGGCAGCACAGTGCCGATGTTTGCTCCGCTGGTGACAAAGAGCGCCGCAATGGTGGCAAGAATGCCGATACACCCGATTACAATCAGCAGCCACCAGATCAGTCTTTTTTGCATGGCATCATTGTATGCGATTCTTGCCCTCAATGCAATGTTGACAAAGATATATCAACATGATATGGTTATATCAACTTGATATAGGAGTAAAGTAAATGCCAAAGGAAAATACAACACGTTTTATTATACTGGGTCTTTTGAGCCACGAACCGATGAGCGGATACGACATCAAAAAGCGCGTGGACATCATCGTGAGCCACTTCTGGAACGTGGGGTTTGGGCAGATCTATCCTACGCTGAAGGAGCTGGAACACGAAGGACAGGTGTCCAAAGTGGCAGCGGCGCAGGAAAAAGGCCCGCAGAAATACGTTTATACCGCGACGGAAGCAGGCAGAGAAGCGCTGAAAAGCTGGCTGGAGCTGCCCGCACAGAAGGAATACACCAAGTATGAGATACTGCTCAAGCTGTATTTCAGCGGCGGAATGCCCGCAAGCCAGAGCATACAGGCAATTAAGGATTTTAAGGCGCGGCAGCAGGAGAACCTTGCGATGCTGCAGGGGTTCAAAAGCAGCCTTGAGGCGGTGATGGGCAGCAGTCCGGACCATCTGCACTATTACCTGACCGTGCTATTCGGCGAGCGCGTTTACGGGGCCTACCTCGACTGGGCCAAAGATGCGTTGCACCTGCTGAAAGAGAATGATAAGGAGGTTTAAAAATATGAAAAGACAAAAAGTAAGGAGAACGCTGCTGTTCATCTCCATGCTGCTCTTTCCGGTGACGCTCAACTATCTGTCGCCATATCTGGTCATTCGGGGCGGATTTGAAGGCGTGGTTTCGGGAAGTGCGCTGCTGTTTGCAGGCCTGTTTTTGAGCTCGCTGTTTTTTGGGCGTGCGTTCTGCGGGTGGCTGTGTCCGGTAGGCGGGTTGCAGGATGCGGCGGCAACCGTCAACGACAAACCTGCATCACGGCGGCTGAACGTAATTAAATATTTTATATGGGTACCATGGCTGGGTTCGATTATTGCCGGTTTTATCACTGCGGGAGGTCCAAAGCTGGTCGATCCCATCTACTGCACGGATTATGGCATTTCGATATCCAGATTGAACGGCGTCGTGATCTACTTCCTTGTGGTGGCACTGATCGTGGTGCTTTCGCTGACGCTGGGAAAGCGCGCCTTTTGCCACTGCGGCTGCTGGATGGCACCCTTTATGGTACTGGGCAGTCTGCTGAAGGAGAAACTGCGTATCCCCGGCCTGCGGCTGACTGCAGAACCGTGCAAATGTACCGGCTGCAAGGCGTGCGAGAAGCAGTGCCCCATGAGCCTGCCGGTCAGCGAAATGGCACGGTCGGGTAAACCCTTCAGCACCGAATGCGTGCTGTGCGGCAATTGCGCCGACCGCTGTGCCAAAGGAGCGCTGCAAATGCATTTCTGCACACCAAAGCCTACGGCCCATATCGCTGATTCGTCGGGTGTGAAATCGACATTGACCGAAAACTGAAGATTTTTAAGCGAAAAAAGTCGTCATTGGGCGGCTTTTTTATTTTATTTCGGAACGTGTTGAATATTGAAAAATAAACCGGGATTTAAAGACGTTATCCCAAAACTGCGTGCGTGCATAGTGCGCCGTAATTGTTGTTACAATAAAAAATACGGCGGGGAGCATATTGCCGCCAAAAAAAGCCGGGGGATGGATGTGCTGAGATACTTCAAAAAGCTGCACCTGCAAATGAAGATCCGCAGGGAAGCGGAACAGCAAAAACAGGACCAAAAAACCGCATCCGCGCAGCACCTCTATGCTTCGCTCGAAAAGAATCTGAAGCTCGTTAAATTACGGCTGGGAGAAAGCTCGGATATCGTAATCAAAGAATTCCAGATTGACGGAGACAAGTGCTTGCGCGGCGCGCTCATCATGGTGGACGGCCTGGTCAATCAGGATAACGTCAACCTGAGCATTTTAAAGCCCATGATGTACGAAGCCGGGCTCAAGATGAAATTCGACGATACGGGCCGTCCGGATATCGAGAGCCTGAGCGCGGAATTCCTGTCGGTCGGCGACGTGAAAAGTGTACCCGATGTGGACAGTATGCTGGGTGACGTGCTTTCCGGCAATACTGTACTGCTGCTTGATAAGGCGAAGACAGCGCTGACTATTGGCCTGCGCAAGTGGGAGAAGCGGAGTGTCAATGAACCGGAGACCGAGAGCGTGGTGCGCGGCCCCCGGGAAGGGTTTGTTGAGACGCTGAGGGTTAACACGTCGCTGCTTCGGCGCAAGCTGAAAACGCCGAACCTGCGGATGGAGGCGATGAAGATCGGCAGACAGACGCAAACGGACGTGTGCATCGCGTATATTCAGGACATCGTTAAGGAAGGGCTGGTGGAAGAGGTTAAAAACCGGCTTAAGGCCATCAGCACCGATTCCATACTCGATTCAGGCTATATCGAGGCATATATTGAGGACGCTCCCTATTCGATATTTGCAACCGTGAACAACAGCGAGCGTCCTGATACGGTGGCGGCGCGCCTGCTTGAAGGCCGCGCGGCCATCATCGTGGATGGTTCGCCGTTTGTTCTCACCGTTCCCATGCTGTACATCGAAAGTTTTCAGTCGCCGGAGGACTACTATATCCGGCCTTACTATGCGTCGGCGCTGCGCCTTATCCGCGTATTCTGCTTTTTGATCACGATCCTCGCGCCTGCGCTATATGTGGCGCTTACCACGTTCCATCAGGAATTGATCCCCACGCAACTGCTGTTTACGATGACGGCCGGACTTTCGGGTGTGCCCTTTCCGGCTATGGTGGAAGCGCTCATCATGGTGCTAATGTTTGATATCTTAAAGGAAGCAGGTATCCGACTGCCCAAGCCGATCGGCAGTGCGGTATCCATCGTGGGTGCGCTGGTCATCGGCCAGTCCGCAGTACAGGCAGGTATCATTGGGCCGTTCATGATCATCGTGGTGTCAATCACCGCTATCGCCAGCTTTGTAGTGCCGGCACAGACGGACTCCATTTCACTGATGCGGTATATATTCCTGATCCTGGCGGGGTTCCTTGGCGGCTTTGGCATCATCATGGCGCTGCTGTTCTTCCTCATTTATTTGGTATCGCTCAAATCGTTCGGAGTGGATTACCTTGCGCCTATCACGCCGCTCTCAAGGCAGGGCATGAAGGATTGCTTCGTTCGCATGCCGCTCTGGAAGATGATTATACGGCCGGGCGAGCTTGCGGGTTCAAACCATGTGCGCCGTGGCCCGTCGGGGGTAGAGCAGCGTGCAAAGAAGGAGCAGTGATATGAGGAAACGCATGAAATTTGTATTGTGCATTCTGATGGCTGCTGCTGTGGCGGTCTCATCCGGATGTGCACAGGCGCGGGAGCTAAACGATTTGGTTATCGTCATGGGTATAGGCATGGATGTGGACCCCAACGCACCGGACAACGTTTTAATGGTCGCTCAAATCGTCCAGCCGCAGAAAATATCATCCGGTTCTGATTCATCCGGATCAAACGACAAGGCTTTTGTTAATATGACCAGCAGCGCGGAGGATACGTTTGAGGCCGTGCGTGACTATACGCATATTGTCACCGGGAAGCTTTACATTTCGCATAACCAGATCATCATATTCGGCCGTGATTTTGCTGAACGCGGCATCTCCCGCGCCCTGGACTTTTTTGTACGCGCAAAGGAGACGCGGCCCACGATTAAACTTATCGTTGCCGATACCACTGCGAAGGAATTGTTGGATGAACAGCCTGAGCTGAACATGATGCCGGCTATCTATATCGATAAGCTGATAGAAGCGCAGGAAAACAATGCACAGGCCGAGACGACCGACCTGATTGACTACATCAACGCCATGCAGAGCAAAACGCTTTCTCTGGTACTCCCCATCGTGAAGATTGAACAGAATGGAGAGAACAAGGTGCAGAAGGTAGACGGTATGGCTGTATTTAAACAAGACCGTATGGTTGGAGAACTGACCCAGCCGGAAACAAGGGGGCTGCTTTGGGTAAATGGACAAATATCCGGCGGGCTGGTTAACGTCAGCGTAGACGATGGGCTGGCCTCTCTCGAGATCATGCAAGCCTCGAGCAAAACAGAGCCGGTGATATCCGAAGACGGAAAGGTGACCATACGAGTTAACATCTCCACGAAACTACGTCTTGCCGAACAGACCTGCAGTACGAACTTGAGTACACAGGAAAACCTGAGTGTGCTGGAGGACCTGGTGGTGCAGACGATCATCTCAAAGATAGAAATGGCTTTTGCAAAAGCCAAAGCGCTCAATGCAGACGTGTTTGGCTTCGGCGAACTGATCCACAAGCACCAAAACGATGTGTGGGCTGATATGGAGCCCCGCTGGGAAGAAATATTCCCGACGATCGCGCTCGAGGTGAAGGTGAATGCATCCGTGATAAGCGTTGGTTCTATTGAGGAGCCCGCCTGGGACAAGGAAGGTGAATGAGTCATGAAGAGGGGCTGCTCATGACGCTGCTCATCATTATCGTATTTGCGGGTATTGCGGTCTGGGAGATTTCGAGGCTGAAACAGGCGAAACGCAAACGGGAGATCGTATTTTTCTGCATCGCATGGCCGACGGGTTTTGTGCTGCTGATGATGATGAACGCAGGTGTCGAATTTCCATGCGTCGTTGGCAGTATCATCAATTTGCTCAAAGCAATCGGTTTGCACTATCAGTAGGAAAGGAGGCGCAGCGATGGATGTTAAGATCAAAACATCCCAGTTGATGTTTTTAATCACTTCCTTTATCATGGGCTCGACATTGCTCATAACGATGGTGGACGGTATTACCGGGCAGAGCGCATGGTTAGTCATGATCGCTGCTTCAATCCTCAGTATTCCATTTCTGCTGATGTATATCTCTTTGGCAAAAAGGTTTCCGGGGAGAAGCCTTGTCGAAATCAATGATATCGTGCTGGGGAAAGTGCTGGGCAAGCTGTTTTCTGTCATCTACCTGCTGTACTTTTTTCTGATTTTTACGTTTAACATCGCAGATCTGTCCGGATTTTATGTTGGTTACATCGTACCGGAGGCGCCACAGATGATGTTCATCATTCCGGTAGTGCTGGTATCCGCATTTGCAGTAAAGCGGGGGATATCCGCGATTGCACGCGTCAGCGTGTTGACGACAATCATCTCAATTGTGTTTGTTATCCTGCTCGCGCTGCTGCTGATCGGCGATATGGATTTTTCGAATTTTTTGCCGCTGCTGGATAAGCCGGCGATCCGGTACATTCAGGGGACCCATGCGGTGATGGAGCTGCCCATACTCGAGGTGGTCTCCATGCTGATGGTGGTGCCCATGCTGCATGATCAGGAAAAATTAACGCGTCGGTGGTTGGCTGGCGTGGGAATTGCCATGGCACTGTTCACCATCATTACGGTGCGCGACACTGCGGTGCTAGGTGCTACAGCTAATATTATGGGCGATAACTCTTATGAGGCAATCCGTATTATCAATATCGGAGAGTTTTTGACGCGCATTGAACTGCTGATCGCGATCGATTATACCACGCTGTTGTTTGTAAAGATTAGCGTGCTGTACTATATAACCGCAACCATGATCTCGCAGCTGCTGCGCATCCATCGCGATGTGGTAATACTTCCGTTGGGTGCGCTTGGGATTTTTTTCTCGATGATTAAGGTGCATTCCACAGTGGAACACACTATTTGGGGCGCGCAATACGCAGCAGTATTCTCGTTTTTGCCTACCGTCGGGTTCCCAGTGATCCTCTTTCTTATTGCTGTGATCCGAAAGCTGAGATTCGCTCCACCCGAGCTGCAGCCACCGCCGGAGCCACCGAAGAAAAAATCAAAACAGCACGCACGAGGCAAGCCTGCACAGAACACGAATTGAACGCGTCAGGGTTTGTTCCACGTCAGCAGACTGCCAAGTGCAACATTGAACCCCAGCGCATGGTACATGGGAACGTCGGCTTCAGCGCAGCCCACCCACAGCGATGTAATGCCGCCATCGGCGCACCAGTCCTGTACGTAACGCGTCAGCATCCGCGCATAGCCTTTACCACGGAAGGCCGGCTCAATATAAAAATCCTCAAATATGGCGGCGGGCGTACAGATATAAGTGGAGAAGATTCGGCAGACGGAACACATGCCGATAACACGCGTTTTTCGCATCAGGACAAAGAACCGGATATCGCTGCCAGCAGCACTGATCAGTGCGGCCTGCTGTTCTCCGCTTAAGAAGGGTTCGCCGATCTCCTTCTTGTAGCCGTTTTCAAGGTTGAGAATCTGCCAGGTATCGTCCGGATGTAATTCCGTGCAGACTAGGCCGCAGTCCTTCGGCGGGCGCAGCAGCAGGATGGAGCCATAGCGGTCGTATCCGTTGTACACAAAGCCGAGCGACTGCCAGAAGTGCATACTCCGGCGGGAGTGTGTGTTGAGCTCGAAAAACTCTGCGCCTTCGTGGGCAGCCCTGTTTATCAGCACTTCAAAGCATCGTCTGCCGAGACCTTGGCAGCGATACTCCGGCAATATGCAAAAGTCGAGGATGAAGCACTTGGCATCCTCCGAGAGATAGGTGCAGTACAGGCAAAAGCCGATCCGTACCCCGTTCAGTTCGAAAAAAGCCCGGTATGCCCGGTCCGTTTCGCGTTCACAGATTATCCGGACCTGGCGATGGTAATCCTCTGAGAGCAGATATTCGCGTGAATCTTCGTCCAGCGGTGTGCCAAGGTCACCGTCCGGAAAGATATCCCGGATAAGGTATTCGGCTTTGGCTTCGTTCCACGCGCGAACATCTTCCGGCGAGGCGGCGACACAGATAATGATATCACTTTGCATAATGTACTCCGGAATATATTTGCAGCCATCATATCACACTGGTATGTATATGAACAGGACTCCGAAAAAGCGTGCAGGAGGCACGCCTGCACAGAACACGAATTGATACACAACAGGGCGCATTCGAGCGGCACATCAAATCCAGTGCGCGGTATGGGAACGTCCGATTTGGTACAGCCCACCTACCGGTGATGCCGCCGCCGGCATGCCGGACCTGCATGTAACGCGTCAGCATCCGCGCATGATTTTTGGTATTCAACGGGCCTGCCGTCTTTTCAGGAAGAACCGGTACAGTGCGTCCACGGCCCTGTCCGGCAGCAGCCACAGCATTGCTGTCAGCTTCCCCGTACCGACACGGTACTTCAAACGGGGCCGCCTGGCTTCCAGCGCTATGACCACGACATCCGCCAGTTTTGACGGATCGCTGCCATGGTTGACCTCGGTTTCCATCAGCGGCTTCATGCACGCGAGAATGTCGCCGTAGCAAACGGTCTCCGCCTTCGTCTTTTCAAAGCCGTTCAGGATATCGTCCATGAGGCTGGTCTTGAATGGGCCCGGCTGTATCTTGATTACCGGCACGCCCAGAAACATCAACTCCCGGCGCAGGCTGTCGTTATAGGCTTCAACGGCACGTTTGGATAAGAAGTACGGCGCTGCGAACGGCTGAGATTTCCCCCAGCCAGCCTCGGATGAGAAGTTGATGATTCGCCCGCCGCCTGCCCGCACCAGCTCAAAGAATACCCGGTTGACGCGCACCATGCCCATCACGTTAATATCGAGCGCCTTTTCTGTGGCGGGAATGCAGTCTCCTTCGACCATGGAACAGAAAACCGTAAGCCCCGCGATGTTGATGACGGCGCATAGCTTATCGGTGTAAGTGCGTACCGTCTCGCGGGCTTTCTTCATGCTCGGCATGTCGGCTAAGTCCATCCGAACCGGGATTACATTAGGCAGGCTGCCCAGCTGATTCAGCTTTTCACGATTGGTTCCGGCGGCGAATACGGTATAGCCCCGTCTGGAAAGTGCCTGTGTAACTGCACCGCCAAGGCCGCCCGTTGCGCCCGTCACAAATACATATTTCATGCAGTATTCCTCCCGCCGCTGCTCGGCTGATGCTCCCGGCCCTGCGCCGATCGATAATCATGGTACTCCATGATTATTCCGCTTCTGCTTTTTTCAGCATCGCTCTGCATGATATCCTATCACGTTGCTGCATATTTGCAAGGATGGAGAAAAATACTCAGGCAAACAAGCAGGGTTCACTCTAGTTAATTGGCAGGTTTGTCCGTCTCCACAAGATTATCAGGTTGGCGTACATGCAAACAGGGGCGTTTGTTTCGAGCCGTCTTTGGGATTGCCAATAGGGGTATAATGATCGAGTTCGATGTTCGGTGATGACTTGCAACGCATGAGTCCGCCAAGAATCGCAAGATATTACTAAAGCGGCGGCGGCGGCGCGTGATATAATACTAAAAAAGGAAGGGAATGCGCATGCGTTTTAAGGTAATCGCCTGCAAGGCACTGCAGCGCGAAATCAGCCTGCTTGCCGCGAAAACGGACGCGGTGCTCGACATCACATATATGCAGCAGGGTCTGCACGACACGCCTGATTTGCTGCGCACTGCGCTGCAGAAGGAGATCGCCGCGGTGGACGCGGGCGACGACCTGCACACCAACCATCCCCGGCTGGGCCGCGGCTTCGATGCTATCCTGCTGGGATACGGCCTGTGTTCCAACGGTATAGCCGGACTATCCTCCAAAAGCCATAAGCTCGTCGTGCCGCGCAGCGATGACTGCATCGGCCTTTTTCTGGGTTCGTATCAAAGGTATCGCGAATACTTCGACGCGCATCCCGGCACCTACTGGTATAACGCATCGTGGATCGAAAACGCCTACACGCCCTCCGAGGAGAACCGCAAGGCGATGCTGGCAGAGTATACCGAAAAGTACGGCGAGGACAATGCTGAATACCTGGTGGACACGGAGAACTCCACTAAGAACTATAACAACGCGGCGTACGTCGTCTGGGATGGCCTTGACTTTCCAGAGTATGAGCGCTATACGCGAGAGGCGGCGGCATATTTCGGCTGGAATTTCGATAAAGTCACGGGCGACAACGGATGGTTAACCGATATGCTCGCAGGCCGTCACGATAACCGGTTTGCTGTTGCGCAGCCGGGAGAATGCTTTGAACAGGACTTTGAGGGCCGCGTGATTCATGCGTGTCCCTTTTGCAGGGAGGAAAAATGAGCGAGACACCCATCTGCACCGGCGCGTGCATATTCGGAAAATGCCCCAACAAAACATGCGTGAAATACAGCCAGAAAGGGCCGCACCGCGCGCTGAAGGCGGACATGTCCATCCTCACGGACGGCAGCCTACCTAAGGGGCCAACGGGTAAAACAGGTTATGGCATCGCGGTGGACATCGGCACAACCACAATCGCCGCGTACCTCTATGACTTTGCGGCAGGCGAGTGCGTCGCCGTGCAGAGCGCCCTCAATCCGCAGGTATCGTTCGGCGTGGACGTGATTTCGCGCATCAAATACTGCCGTGATAATTTGGGCGGCGTACATGAGCTGGCGGCTTCCATCCGGAGCGGCATCGACAAGCTGTCTGCAGCGCTGTGCGAAAGCCGGGGCATCTCGGCCGATGCGGTGGGCGAGATGGCAGTGACGGGCAACACGACGATGATGCATCTTTTTGCGGACGTGGACCCCTCATCCATGGGTGAAGCGCCGTTTGTTGTACCGGAATACTTCGGTGATATCCGTCCCGCGTCGTCGTTGGGCCTCGCCTGCGGCGGGCAGGTGTACCTTGCACGGTGTATATCGGCGTTCGTGGGCGGGGATATCACCTCCGCGATCCTGTCCTCCGGCATGCGCAATGACGAGGCTTCGCTGCTGCTCGATATTGGCACCAACGGCGAGGTGGCGCTCCATGCGGGCGGGAAGCTGTATGTCACCTCCACGGCAGCCGGGCCGGCGTTTGAAGGTGCTGAGCTTTCCTGCGGCATGGCGGCGGTGAAGGGCGCGGTGAGCGTGGTGGACGTGTTGCAGGGGGAGATTCAAACTTCTGTGATCGGCGGCGGCACGGGCAAGGGCCTTTGCGGCTCAGGCGTGATCGATGCATTGGCTCTGATGAAGACATCGGGTGCGATGGACGAGACGGGGCGCATTCTGGACGGACCGCGCACGGTCGAGGTGGACGGTGCACCCGCATTTCTGGTTAGTGAGGGCGTATACATCACTCAGCGCGACGTGCGGCGCATTCAAACCGCCAAATCAGCCATCGCTGCGGGTACGCTGGCGCTCATTCACCGTGCGGGGCTGGCTGTGGAGGATATCCAGAAGGTCTACCTGGCGGGCGGCTTTGGCAATTATATGGACGGGGAAAGCGCAATCGCCATCGGGCTGCTGGATGAGCATTTTCGCCATAATCTGAAAAATATCGGCAACGCGGCGGGCGCAGGGGCAGGAATGGCGCTCGTCAAACGCGAATACTTAGACGAGCACCGGCGCATCGCCGATGCGGCGCAGCACGTGGAACTCAGCACGGATGCGTATTTCATGGAGAAGTATGTTGACTGCATGATGTTTTGAGGAGGTTTGGATGGCGAAATCCTCTAAAGCTATGGGACTGTTGTGCCTTTGCGGCGCGGTGCTTTTTTTTGCCGGGGTGATTATGGCCATAGCGCTCTTTGACCGGGGAGCGTATTCGCCCGCCAGCGGATTCGTGACAGAGCTGGGGCAATACAAGAACGGGTATTTCACCGTCTCATCGGCGCTTTATTTCAATGTTGGAATTGTGATTTTCGGACTGACTTTCGGCCTGTTTATGGTTTGGCGCGGCAGCCGCGGTGAAACAACGCTGCATGCAGCCACGGGCTTAACCGGCGCGTTTGCGGGTGTGCTGATGGCCGCGCAGGGCATATTTACGCTCAACTTTCCGCAATACCATTATATCGTGGCAGCGGTGTTTTACTTTGCCGCGGCCCTGTTCTGTGTGCTGCAGATTGCGCTGTGGCTGAAGGGCGGGCGGAGCGAAAGGTTCGGGCTTGCGCTGCTCATCATCTTCTTTGTGGCAGGAGCGCTCTGCCTCGTTTCGGGCGTTATCACCGCAACGGGCGGCTTTGTGCAGGTGATCAAAGAGGATATCTCGGGTGCGGGACGGCTGCTGTTCGTACCGGCTGCCGCGCTGGGCTGGCTGGCTGTGGGGTCGGTGTGGATAGCGGGTATACTGATTTCTGTCAGCGCGATGGCTGCGGCTGTGGCGGACAATGTATCCCCCACGGCCGGGAAACCGGTAAAGGGCCACAACGATTTTGTGATGTAGCAGGCGGAATACTGGACGAAATATCAGCAAGGGACTATGCCTCTGGGGCTATTCGACTCCAGAGGCTTCTTTATTACGGATGCATTTTCTTGCGCGCGGAGAGCGGTGCGGGTATACTGGTCCCATGAAACGCATTCTGCTCTGCGGGCTGAACGCGCGGTACTCACACAGCTGCCTTGCGTTGCTGTGCCTGAAGCATGCCGCAGCGGAAGGCCTGCCCATCGATATCGCTGAATTCAGCATCAATGACCGCCCTGCGGCTGTCGCTGACGCAGTGATTGCCGCCCGCCCCGATGCGGCGGCTTTTTCATGCTACATCTGGAACATCGAACACGTCCTCAAGGTGGCGTCTACGGTGAAGAAGGCGCTGCCACAGTGCTTTATCCTGCTGGGCGGGCCGGAGGTGTCATATGACGCTCCGAAGCTAATGGAGCAATACCCCTTTATCGACATGATTATGCGCGGGCCGGGCGAAGCAGCGTTTTCGCACTTTGCGGAACGCTTTTGTGCCGGGCAGGACGTTGCCGATACGCCGTCCGCCTGTGTACGGACGGAAACAGGCTTGTGTGAAAATCCCGCCGCGGATGCATGGGACATGAACGATACGCGCTTCATGTATGGCAATCTGTCCATGTTCGCACACCGTACCATCTACTACGAGACCAGCCGTGGCTGTCCTTTCCGCTGTGCGTACTGTCTCTCGGCAGATGCGCCGGTCTCGTTTCTGCCGCTGGAACGCGTGGAACGGGAGTTGGAATATTTCGTCGCGGCGGGTGTGCGGCAGGTGAAGCTGGTGGACCGCACGTTCAACTATCCCGCGGAACGGGCCAAAAGCGTTCTGCGCACGATGATCCGCCTTAAGGAAAAATACCCGGATTCACCGACGAACTTCCACCTTGAGATATCCGCCTGTCTGTTGGACGATGAGACGATGGCACTTCTTGCTTCCGCACCTGCGGGGCTGCTGCAGATCGAGGCGGGCATCCAGTCTACGCATACAGAGACGCTGCGCGCCGTGCGCCGCAGCCACGATACGCAAAAGGTGCTGCGCAGCATCGCCGCGCTGTGTACTTTGCCTAACTTAAAGGTACACGCGGATCTCATCGCAGGACTGCCGGAGGAGGGCTGGGACGACTTTGCTCACTCCTTTGACGACGCCTACGGCCTGCACCCTGCAGCGCTGCAGGTGGGTTTCTTGAAGCTGCTGCGCGGCTCCGCATTGCGCCGCGACGCGGAAAAGCTGGGCATCATCTATACCGGCTATGCGCCTTACGAGGTGTTGAGAACGCCCGTCATGACCTACGACCAGCTGTCCGCGTTGCACCGTATCGCAGAGCTGGTGGACATCCTGTACAATTCGGGCAGCTTTGCGATGTCACTGGAGCGCTTTGCATCCGAATATGGTTCGCCGTTTAAACTCTTTTCCCATACGGCGGAGTTTTTCCACGACCGGGGTTTCTTCGACAGGCCGCAGCAATCACAGCGGGCCTATGCGTTGCTGGCGGAGCTTTCCGGGGATATGCCGAACACTGAACTGCTGCGGGAGGCGTTGGCCTACGATTGGTGCCGCCGCGGCGAGGGCGGACAGTGGCCGCAAGACGTACCGTTTCCGGTCCAACCTTCATATGACGATTTGAGGCGCTTCTTTTCTGATGCGGAAAAGGTGCAAAGGTATCTGCCGGGCTGTGACGGAATGACGCCTCGGCAGCTGGAGCGGCGGTGCCGCGTATACGCCTTCCCGTGCCTGCATGACGGCTGGGTGCTGTTCGACCATGGTCAGCCCGGCGGGGAAGGCCGGGTATACATGGTGGAGGAATTGTAATCACAGAAACATCCGGGACAGGGCATCTTGTATGGAGGGATTCTCAAGGGGCAATGCCCCTTGAACGGTGGTGTGGAGGCGGAGCCTCCAATAATGGTAGAAGTCGGACATGTCGGCTTCTCTTTTTTTGTGTCCAAATGGGCATATTTTTGTGAAATGAAATGTATATATGCTATGAAGAACGACTCATAAAAAGAGAGGGTATGGATATGAAGCTGCAAAAAACATCCTTGATGACGGAAACGGCCTATAAGGCAAAGCGGTGCGAGAGCGTCGCGGACGGAAGGCTGTCGCTGCCTGCGGGAAAAAATGATATCGATCACGTGCTGCTGGTACAGGGTAACGTGCATGCCAACGCGGAGCCTGCGGACGGGCGTGTTTTCATGGACGGCACCGTGCGCTTTTCCGTGGTGTTTGTGGACATCGAGGGCAACATCGATTCCTTCGATTCCTCGTCGCCCTTCCGCCACTCGGAGGATATGGAGGGTGCGACACCCGGCATGAACGTGATGGCCAAAGGCAACATGAATGAGATCGAATACACAATGGAAGACAAGCGGACGATTTTTGTGCGCGGCATCGTATCCATACAGCTTTCGGGCGACGTATCGACCCCGGCCGAAGCGGTGAGCGGCACGGACGCGCCGGATGTTCAGGTGAAGATGACCAAACAGCACGTGATGCGCACAAAGGATATGCGCCGCGAGACCGTGAACGTGCGGGAGGATATCCGCGTACCGCAGAGCATGCCGCGCGCCGAGAAGATACTCTCGAACGAGGCGTACGCGGTGGTGCGCAGCGTGCATATCGAAGAGATGAAAGCCATCGTGGAAGGCGAGATCCGGCTGATGGTGCTCTACCTCTCGGAGGATAAGGGCGCGCCGCTGCAGAACTTCTACGAGACACTGCCGTTCGGCCAGATCTTCAACATGGAGGGACTTGCGCTGGGCGACACCGCGACGGGCGACGCAAACCTGTATGACATGAACGTGGATATTGCGGAAGACGCTGCCGATATCCTGCGGTTGACCGCGAAGATCTCGGTGGTTTGCGCGGTGCGCGCGCAGGCCGAGACGGAACTGATGCAGGACGCGTATTCGCTGAAAAACAAGCTGGATGTGGTCACTGAAAAGCGCACCTGCCGGTGCCTCGCGATGTCGGGCTGTGCAAAGGCCATTGCCCGCAGCACCATCACCATCCCGGAGACACATCCCACGGTGTCGCGCGTAATCTGCATGAAAGCTGCGCCGGTGATTTCGGCCGCGACGCCCGGAACCGACCGGGTTTATCTTGAAGGCTTGATGATGTTTACCGTTTGCTACGCTTCCCCGCAGGGCATGTGGAGCTACAGCGGCGAAACACCGTTTGAGGCCGAGGCGCAGTTGGAAGGCATCAAGGCCGACCATGACGTGGAGGTCATGGCGGACGTGGAATACTGCGCTTATGAAGGCGCAGGCAGAGACCTGAACGCCAAGTTCACAATGGATGTAACGATCCGGGCATATATGCAGAGCGAGCTGTCGATGGTGTCCGACCTGAAAGAAACCGACGAGAAGCGCCAGGCAAAGAAGGGCATCACGATCTACTTTGCGGACGGCACCGAAAGCGTGTGGGATGTCGCCAAGCGCTACGCCACCACGCCGGATACGGTAAAGAAGTTTAACCCGGAACTGGGCGACAACGTTAACGCCGGACAAAAGATCCTCATCATGGGATAGCAGCATGGCCGCGGAAGCCCGCGGCGCGCGGCCAGACTATCCCGGTCAATCCGGGGCGAGGCGAAGGCTCAAGCCCATCCCGGCGGCGCAACGCGGCGCGGGCGGCTGTCTATCATGGCGTAAATCTCCCGCGCCGTATGCGCCAAACTACTGAATCGATACAGAAAAACCCCGGTTACCCGGGGTTTTGTTTTTGCTATATTCGGTGCATCGCGTCGAATATCTCCTCACGCATGACGCGGATGTCCATGCACAGCTTTCCGGCGGTTTCGGCAAGCTTATCGCTTATGGCCGCGAACGGTACGGTGCTGCCTGCGAGGTCCACGAGCATGATCATGGCGAAGTATTCCTGCAATACGGTTTGGCTGATGTCGAGGATATTGGCGCCGCACTCGCTGAGTGCCGCGGAAACGCCTGCGATGATGCCGGTCTTGTCCTTGCCGGTAACGGTAACGATGGCTCTCATGGTTGTTGTACTCCTTTAAATGTCTGCGGGTCAGAACGTCTTGACAAATCCGACTGGCCCGGCTTTTTCAATGTAATCCAGCGCCGCTTCGGGCGTATCCACCACGCCATAAACCTTGAGCGACTCGCGTTCCGCAAAACGCTGTACCGCAATGCGCTCAAATTGCTCCTCCAGCGGATCGTAAAAGCCCCGGGTATTGATGAGCGCGATAGGCTTGTGGTGGTAACCGAGCTGACGCAGCGTGATGATCTCAAGCACCTCCTCGAGCGTGCCAAAGCCGCCCGGCAGCGCCAGAAAGGCGTCACTGCGCTGCTCCATGATTGCCTTGCGCTCGCGCATCGTACGCGTGGCGATAAGTTCCGTGCAGGCTTCATAAACCACACCCGGCACGTTCATCAGGTCCGGAATGACGCCGGTGATAACGCCGCCCCGTTCTGCCGCGCCACGGGCGAGTGCACCCATCAGCCCTTCCGTGCCGGCACCGAAAACGAGCGTCCAGCCGCGCTCCGCAATGCCGCGGCCCAGCGCCCCCGCGCTGTCGTAATAGGGCTGTTCCAGTTTCGTGCTGCTCGATGCAAATACGCATACGCTGCGAATCATTTCTTGATAAAGCCTCCATTTGCCACTCGCACGTCGTTGACAGTGATCATGGCGTTTTTCAGGCGCGTCTTGACGATGTTGATCGCGGCCGGGATGCGTTTGCGCTTCATGTGCAGGATGAGCACCTCGCGCGGACCGTCCTTGCCCTGACCTTCCAGCACCGTTACGGCGAACCCCGCGTCGCGCAGCTCGGTAACGAGCGGTGTGCACGATGCGTCGCAGGGCACGATCACCTGTATGGAGCTCAGGCCAAACGCAAGCTTGCCCTCCAGCCACGAGCCAAGATAGTTGCCGAGCGCGAACGCTACGGCGAACACCAGCCAGCGGATGACGTCGAGGTTTTCGATGAAGCCCGAAAGCACGGTGCCTGTGATAAAGAGCCAGAGCGTGATTTCAAAGAACGCGACGACGGAACCCTTGCCGCGCTCGCCCCGGTTGATCATCACCATGCGCAGCGTGCCGATGGTGACCTCGAGGATTTTGCCGAAGAAGATCATCAGGTATACCGCTACGCTGTCCCCGGTCAGAAAATCTTTGATCCCTGCCAAAAATTCTGCCATAAATAACTCCTTTGTTATGGCTGACATTATATCATACTCTGATGATATGGCAAGCAGACGGAAATATGCCGGAAATGGCCGAAATCAGTAGCGGAAATATGTTCGCGGGATGTCCGTTTTTTGGTATATGGGATGCGCTATGATGATCGCGTAACCCCGATTCGAGTATCCCCAAACCACTCCCCGAAAAGCAGTTTCTTTTTGGGAACCCCCAAGACTATGGGAAGGAATGCCGCGCAGCATCCCTCCCCGTTTTTTTATTGTCAAGCTAAAATCTCCACCAGCCCCTGGTCCGCGTCAACGCGGATGATGTCGCCGGTGCGGATGGCTTCGGTGGCCAGCGTCACGCCGGAGACGAGCGGCAAAGCGTATTCGCGCGCCACCACTGCGCCGTGTGAGAGTGCGCTGCCCACCTCGGTGACGAGGCCGCCCAGCATGCAGTAGTACGGCGACCAGCCGATATCGGTAAACGCCGCGACCATGATTTCGCCTTGCTGCAAAGCACAGGCGTCCTCCACGCTGCGCACCACACGCGCCGGGCCGGTGGCGCAGCCGCGGCTGATGGATGAGCCGGAAAGCAGGCGGCTGCCCTCTGGCACGGGTCGGGGGCTGGGTTTGGCCGGGCCTATGCAGACCTCTTCGAACTGGAACGTCTTCTGCGTTTCCAGCACGCGCCGCCGCGCGGAAGCTTTTTTGACCAGTGCTGCTTCGCCTGCGGCGAGCCTTACCAGTTCCTCGTGCGTGAGGAAGAACACGAGATCGGCATCCGGGAGAGCACCCTGAGCCGCGAGCAGGTCTCCCACACGGCGGTAAGCAGTTTTGAAACGGTCCAGCACCTTGATGCTCATCGACTTGGTGAATTCGCGGTAGACTACGCCGCGCCGCGCCTGCGCCACAAGATAGCGCATCAGCTTTTTGAGCGAACCCGTCTGGCCCTTAAGAATCTCCGGTTCGGTCTGTGTGGTCCGGGGTTTCTCGTTTTCCTGTGCGCCGCTTGCAATCACGGATTTTAGATAGCTGCACAGGCTTTCCTCGTCCATGTGCCACGACTTGCTGCGCATCTCCGCTTCGCGGATGGCCCTGTGACCATGGCGGCGGTAGAACGCTTCCAGCGCCTCGCAGCTTTTCGGGCCGCAGGTATGAAGCAGGTTAGCCAGCTGTGCCGTGTCCAGATCGGCCACGCCCGGATGCTCTTTGAGCAACGCACGTGCAAGTTTGCGCAGGGAGCGCAGGATATCCACGCTTTCGATACCCTCAATGTCCTCCAGCGCTGCCGCGAGCATCCGCTTGATCTCCTCCTCGTCCCTACCCTGCTCCAGCAGAATGACCTGCAGCGCGCTGCTCATGGAGCCGGAATAGGCTGAGGCAATGTAGTGCAGCCAGAACGCTTCGTCAATCTCCCAGAGCCGGCTGCCGATCTCGGCAAGCAGCACGGAAATGTCCTGCTGCTCCGAAAAGCCCTCGCGCTCTGCCAAGCGTTTGATTTTTTTGCACGCCCTGCGCACGCCAAGCAGTATCGTAAAGTATTTTCGTGCGTTGTTGGCTTTGGCAAGCGTACTCACCTTGGGCACGGGCGGCTGTGGCGTATCCGGCAACGTCCGGCCGCAGAGGCTTAAGGTCACGCCCTCGCGCGTCGCGCCGATCACGTGGTCGCCGATGCGGTAGAGCTGTGTGATGTTGATGAACAGATGGTTGCCGAAGTTGGCGATGCAACTTTGCGGCGGGATATCCTCCATGCGGCGGATGCAGCCCGACTTCCAGATCATTTTGCGCATGCCGTAGTCGATGCCCGCGACGCTCGTGGAGAGCGAGAGCGGCGTGACCGCGCCGGGCAGCATCTCGCCCACGTTACAGGTGGTAATCACCTCGTTGTCCGTCATGGTCTTTGTATCCAGTTCAAATGGGTCCGGCGCTTCCGCCACGGTGATGGGGCGCGCCTGCAGCCAGTACAGCACGCCGCCCTTTACAGCCCATTCAAGATCGAGTTCCGTGCCAAAGGCATCGCATGCCTTGCGCGCATCCGATGCGAGTGCGTTCAGCAGCTCCGCACTCATCAGGCTATCGCCGGAGAAACCGGTGTCTTCGCGGTACAGATGCGTGGCCGTACGGCCCGAGACGAGGTTTTCGCCCAGCCCTTCCACCGCCTCGATGCGCATGCCACCGCCCGAGGGGTCCTGCGTGAAGCACACACCCGCCGCGTCGGCGTCGATCATCTGCTGCAGCACCACGCACATGCCGCTGCTTTTGGCCGCGCCGAAGTATGCGGAATAGTGCTGCGCTGTGCCGGAGGAGAGCGATGCAACGCACTCGCGGATCGCATCCGCCACAGCGGCTTCACCAAAAACGTTCAGCACCGTATGGTACTGTCCCGCTGCGGAGTAGTCTGTGCCGTCCTCGGCTGATGCGGAGGAGCGCACCGCCACCTTGCCAAGTCCGCTCTGCGCCCACCATGCCGCGGCGTAGCGTACGTCCTCGTCCGTTTCGACTTCAGTCAGCACACAGCCCGGCGGCACATTCAAGCCGCAGCGGGAGAGAAGGCACAGCCCGCGTGCCTTGCCGCCCACCCGGGGCAGCAGGGAAGCGGGAATATCCTGCAAAGCATAGATGTTCATGCCTGCCTCCTTCAGCCGACGCGCGAGGGGTCGCTGTTCCAGCCAAACTCCATCACGCCGCGTCCGGAAACGCCGTCCACCGTGAACGCACCAATACCCTCGTGGATCGTGTACGCCTCGCCGCAAGGAAAGACGAACTCCTCCTCCTTTTTGCAGGAGAGTTCGCGCTCCGTACCATCGGAAAACTTCATGCGGCAGACCAGCGAACCCGGCGCTTTACCGGGTGTCAGGCTGCCTTCCAGCGCGGCGTCCGTTACGCAGACCGTGCCCTGTGCGGAGGAAAAGTAACCCGATGACAGTTGCAGAGCGGGATAGCTCACAAAGTTGACATTGAGTGAACTGCCGTCCTTGAGCAGCGCCATCAGCCAAACATGCCGGTTCATATAGCTCCATTCACGGTGGCCATACGAATGGTCGCGCATCGCGGGGGCATCGATGCGGAGCGTCATCCCTTCGATGTTCAGCTCGCCTTTGACGCGGCCCTGCTGCTCGTAGTGCACCTGATTGTTGCGCTGAAGTTCATCAAAGAAACCGCGGCCCCATTTCTGCCGCGCAATGGCGTCTGCCAACACTGAAGAAGGCATGTGATAGCCGAACTCGAATGGCTCTTCGGAGGCCGTAAACATACCGGAAAACTGTGCGGCGCATTCCCGCCCGCTCGAGAGGCTGCGCACGGGGCCGTCAAAACTAAAACGCCACTGTTTGCATGGCTCGATGCACTGCACGACTGCAGGCGGCTCCGTACTATAAGCGGTGGGGCTGCTTGCCCAGGCGTTGCCCGTGGCGTCCCGATAGGCGAACCATACCTCGCTGCGGCCTTCGCCGCGCAGGGCAAAACGCAGCAGCAGGCTCACTCCCTTTGCGTCATGACAGGTGAAATAGTAGCTGTTGATTGCGGCTTCGGGTGCATCAAAAGGAAGCGCATAGCGTTCAGCCGCCTCCGCGTCAAACGGATGCTGCTGCTTGCGCTTATCAAGGCTGCGCTGAATGAGCGCCCGCTTGAGATGGCGTGTGATATTCATTTGTCGGCTCCATAAACGTATTCGGAAGGTAAGCCGGCGTGCGGATGACAAGAATATTAAATGGAATGATACCGATTAAATCATGGACGCCCGATGCGCCCGCGCGTGCCGCCCCGCCCCCTTTGATTATTATACGCGCGTGAGGTAATATAATCAACAACGGCCCGATGAAAGGAGAAGCCATGACCGAAAAACTGATCTTAGAGATGATCCGTGTCAATGGTGCGGACACGCGTCGCATCGCCCATGCGCTCAAGGTCTACGGCATTGCGCAGTGTATTGCGGCGTTGGAGGGTGTGCCAAAGGAAACGCAGCGCATCGTGGAGGCCGCGGCGGTGCTGCACGATATCGCCATCCGGCTGTGCGAACAGAAGTATGGCTCGTGTGCGGGGCCGCTGCAGGAGAAGGAAGGGCCGGGGGTGGCACGCCCACTGTTGGAACGCTATACGCAGGACGCCGCCTTTACCGACCGCGTGTGCTGGCTCATTGGACACCACCACAGCCTGAATGAAGTGGACGGCATGGACCACCGCATCCTGATCGAAGCGGACTTTATTGTGAATGCGCAGGAGGGTGACTTCGGCTTCACCGCATTTGAAAACGCATATGATAAGATTTTCCATACCGTGACTGGGAAAGAAATCGCGGACCGGACCGTGCGCGCGGCGGCAAAGAAAACTTAACAACATTGATATGGCAATATATTAATGAATCATATATACTGTAAGCGTATGGGTGGAAGGGGTAACGTATGCGTGATTCGCTTTCTCCGGGCTACAGGAGATGCGTAGAGCAACTGTGGGATGAGTACAAGAATACCATGCTCAATACGGCCATTGGCATTGTAAAGGACAGGACACAAGCGGAAGACATCGTGCAGTTCGCTTTTATTCGAATCATTAAGCATATTGAAAAGCTGAGCACTCTGCCGGGCAGTGAGATAAAGGGGTATATCGTACTCATTATCAAGCATCTGTCCATCGATAGCCTGCGAAAGCGCAAGCAGGAAAAAGTCGTTCCGATCGACAGCATTGACTGCCCTGCCTGGGATGAGGAGTCGGTGGAGGAGGTTGCGATCGCCAACCTTGAATTGAGCCGTGTAAAGGACGGTTTAAAGGCTATGGATGAGAAATATTCGCTGCCGCTGGTATTACAGTATTCGCTGGGGTTTTCTCAGCCGGAGATTGCCGAGATGCTGGGTATCTCGGTGGAAAACGTCAAGGTGCGCTGCCACCGCGGCAAACGCATGTTGATGGACGCCGTCGGTAAGGGGGCGAAACAATGACGATGAAATGCGATGAAGAAATGATTGAGGTTGCGGTAAAGCATATCGGCCATGAGTTTTTGGCGGAGCTTGCCGGAAACACAGAGGGAGACTTCGTGGTTTCGGAAAGCTTTGATAAAAAGATGCACGCGCTGATCGGCCGGAAAGCCGCGCGGCGGACCGGAAGAAGTGCGATGAAGATGCTGACACGCGTGGCAGCCGTTCTGTTTGTGATCATCGTGGTGTTCTCCGTTGCGGTGGTGAGCTCCGAAGCGCTGCGCTCAAGGGTGATCAGCCTGCTTTATGAGGTGGGCGGCGGCAAAGCGCAGATCAGCTTTGGTGTGATCGGTACGGAGAAACCAATTGAGGGAATGGTGATTCCCGACTATCTGCCAAGAGGATATGAGCTGGTAAAAACGGATGTGGATGGCCAACTCATTTTGAGCCAATATGAAAATGAAGCTGGGAATTCCATCTCTATTCAACAGACACCACTGGATACCCATATCGAAGCCACGCAGGATGGTGCATACCAGATGCAAATCGCGGGAAGAACGGTATACGTTATCGATCAGGCTGATTATAAGACGGTTATCTTCAGTAACGACTGGTACTGCTTTATCATATTCGGGGAAGTCGAACTTTCAGACTTGTTGGCCATCACTGAAAGCATACTTACATAAAAATTTTAAAAAATAGCTCGAATTTTGTAACCTTTCGCCTCGCTGTATCGTTTATCTGTTGTAGGGTACATAGATTAAACGATGTACGAGGTTTATTTCATCTCCCCCCACAATAAACCTCGTATTATCGTTTAAAAAAGGAAAAAGAGAAAGGAAAGGTGGTCAATGATGAAAAAACTGTTTTCGCTGCTGCTTGCTTTACTGGTGCTTTTTTCTTTAGCATCCACAGCCTATGCTTCGGGCGAGGCCGAAGAGACGCTGAGCATTACCACAGAGGACTTCTCTTACTTCATTTATACGACCAATACTTTTAACATCGTGAGCGGAACAGCCAACTGCGGGGCTACCGCGTTGTGTACCTCCTCCGTTGACCGGATCGATTTATCGATATATCTGCAAAGATACGATGGTGGATGGATAACGATCGCTCATTGGAATAACAGTACCAATTACAACTATGCATCACTTAGCGCACAATACCCGCTGACCAGCGGATATAGTTACCGGTTGCGCAATTTTTATTATGCATATATAGATGGCTACTGTGTAGATACTAATATAGTTAATTATTACCGCGATTATTGAGAGGGATCAGGAAGTGCGCCGCCCGGCAGGTATACTGCGGTGGCATCGTTTGACACATCGGGGCTGACTGTTATGCTGCCGGCATAGCAGACGGCCCCTTTTCTTGTAACCCCTTCCGGCATACTCCAGACTTTGCACTCCCCTGACAAAATATATACATTGCTTAACAACCATTTAACCCTCCGATGAATTCACGGGTATGGCGCTTCTTTTATAATACCCATGATCAGTTTATAAATTTAAGGAGGGTTTTATGGCTCAAAATGCGATTAAACGGGTGGTTATGTTCTTACTGTGCGCGGTGCTTGCGCTTACGGCGCTTGCCGGGTGCGCACAGACGACCAGCGCTCCGGAAACCAGCGCTACATCTACCGTAAGTCAGCAGCCGGTGACCGTCATCTCCGAAGGAGACGTAAAGACGCCCAAGTATGTGTTCCTGTTCATCGGCGACGGCATGTCCTATGCGCAGATCAACGCGGCGCAGGTATTCCGGGGAAACAACACCTCGGGCGAAGTGGCGACCCAAAGCCTCAACTTCACGCAGTTCCCGGTAGCGGGCGTGGCAACCACGTATGATTCGACATCGTTCTGCCCCGACTCGGCTTCCACGGCTACGGCGCTCTCGTGCGGTATCAAGACGCACAGCGGCGTGCTTGGCCTGGATGTGGATAAGGTGACAGCTCCCGAGAGCATTACCGAAATGATGAAAGCCGAGGGCATGAAGATTGGTATCGTCTCCAACGTGACGATCAACCACGCAACGCCGGCTGCTTTCTACGCGCACATCGCTTCGCGTAACGACTATTACGACATCGCCCTGCAGATGGCGAACAGCGGCTTTGACTACTACGGCGGCGGCTCCATCAGCCAGGCACGCGGCTCGGACAATACCCGGCTGAGCGCTTACAGCATCCTTCAGAATCATGGCTATACGATCGCGGACACCAACGAAGAGATCCTCGCACTGGACAACTCCGCGGGCAAGGTTTACGCGGTCAGTCCTGTGCTGCAGGATTCCGGCGCCATGCCGTATGCAATGGATACGCAGTCGGACGAGCTCGCGCTTGCAGATTTCGTGACCAAGGGCATTGATGTGCTCGACAATGACAATGGCTTCTTCATGATGTGCGAATCCGGCAAGATCGACTGGGCCTGCCACGCCAACGACGCAATGAGCGCCATCAACGACGTGCTGGCGCTGGAGGATGCGATTCAGGTCGCGCTCGACTTTGCGGCCGAGCACGCTGACGAAACGCTGATCCTCGTCACCGGCGACCATGAGACGGGCGGTCTGACGATTGGTTACGCGGCGACAGGCTACAACACCGCGTTCGATATCCTGAACGCGCAGAAGATGTCCTATGTGGCGTTTGACTCGCTGATCAGCGGCATGAAGAAATCCAACCCCGCGCTTACGTTTGAAGACGTGCTGCCGGTCGTCAAGGAGAACTTCGGCCTGATTGCCCCGTCCGATTCCGATGCGGCGGTGGAAGCCAACAAGCCGTTCGTGCTGACTGACTATGAATACACGAAGCTTGAAGCGGCCTTTGCCGAATCCATGCTGCCCAAATCGGAGCGTTCCACGGATACTGAAGCCCAGCTGCTCTATGGCGGGTATGATCCGCTTTCAGTGACACTCACGCACATCATCAACAACAAAGCGGGCATTGGCTGGACGTCCTACGCGCATACCGGTGTGCCGGTTGCCGTGTATGCCTACGGCGCAGGCTCGGAATTGTTCGAGGGGTCTTACGACAACACGGATATTTTCAAAAAGCTCGTGGAGGTCTGCGGACTGTAAGCCACGTATTGCATCAGCGACAGGCCGGGTATTTTGCCCGGCCTGCTTATCGCTTTAAGGTAAAGGGGATATCGAATTGCAGATAAAGAAATTGTTTGCCGTAAACAGGCGGCGCTGGGACAGGAAGAACCTGATCGTCGCAGGCGTGTTTGCCGGCTTGCTGATCCTGCTGGCATTGATGCCGACCGGCTTTGAAAGGCAGATCTATTACAACAGCGAAGGTGTGTGGGCCACAGTGCTGACCGTGGACAACTCAGGTGTATACAACACCGGGCTGGTCAAGCAGGGCGCACAGCAGTGTAAAATCCGCATTGAGACTGGCGGTCACAAGGGCGAGGTGGTGGACGCGACCAACCTGTATTCGGGCAAGCTGGAGTTCGACAAGGTGTTCGAGGTGGGCGACAGCGCATGGGTGCTGCTGGAGCGCGACGATTCCAATAACATCGTATTTGCCAATATGATCGAGCACTACCGCGCGTTGGACGAGATCCTGCTGATTGCGGCGTTTGCGGTCTGCATCGTCGTGTTTGCAGGCTATACCGGCCTGCGCACGCTGCTTTCCTTTGGGTTTGCGCTGATGTGCATCTGGAAGATACTCATCCCCGGCATGCTGAAAGGATACGACCCCATCCTGATCGCCTTGATCGTAGGCAACGTGATTACCATCGCGACGCTGCTGCTGGTGGCGGGATTCGGCAAGAAGGCCTGGAGCGCTATCGCGGGCGCGGTCACATGCTCGCTGGTTACATGCCTGCTGGCGGTGGTGTGCGGCAATGTGTTCAAGATCCACGGCGCGGTGATGCAGTGGTCGGAATCGCTGCTGTATGCAGGGTATGAAAACCTCGACCTGACCGCGATATTTAAAGCGGGCATCTATCTGGCATGTTCGGGAGCAATACTGGACGTGGCGATCGATATCTCGTCTGCGCTGGATGAGATTGTGGCCAACAGTCCGTGCATTACGCGAAAAGAACTCGCGCGCTCCGGATTTGTAATCGGCAGGGCAGTGGCGGGAAGCCAGACGACTACGCTGCTGCTGGCCTATATGGGCAGCTACATCTCCATCATGATGGTGTATATGGCGCAAGGCACACCAATGATGAACATCTTTAACTCAAAAATCTTTGCGGCGGAAATACTGAACACCTTTGTAGGCTGCATCGGCATTGTGCTCGTATCGCCGCTGACCTCGCTGGTGTCCGGGATGGCATACAGGCCTGCGACAAAAACAAAGCAGGAGATTAGGCCCGTTCCGCAGGGGGATGATGAACCTGCTGCGGTGCGGCAGGCGGACGCACGCTGAGGGGATAATGACAAACTAAGCCGCATGCTTGTACCGCAAGGGTGGCAGTCGTATAATGAAGGCATACCCTCCCAATAGAAAGCAAATTAACAAACGGAGGCTTGCCATGTTTTTTACGCCGCTCGAAACACGACGCCTGCTGCTTAAAAACATCGCCGCAGAGGACAGGGATTTCATTTTTGTGCAGTTCTCAAACGATGAGGTCAACCGGTATCTGTATGACGAGGAGCCGCTGCAGAGCGTCGAAGGTGCGGACGATATCATCAGGAGCTTTACGGGCGCGGAACCCAGAACCCGTCACCGCTGGGTGCTGGTGCGCAAGAAGGATGGGGCAAAGATGGGTACGTGCGGATTTCACTTCTGGAAGCCTTCCGAAGGTATTGCCGAAGTGGGGTATGATCTCTATCCCGATTATTGGGGGAACGGTTATATGGCCGAAGCCATGCAGGCTGCAATCCGGTTTGCTGAAGAGCAAATGCGGCTGAGGCGGATCGATGCGGAGATATTTCCCGGAAATACTAAGTCCGTTGCGCTGGCAGAGCGGTTGGGATTTGCGTTTCTCGGCGAGACCCGCACCCTCGTGTTCAGAGGCATACCGTATTTGCACCATGTGTATTCGAGGGTGACGAAACCCGGCGGGAAGACATAAGGAGTTCGCATCAGGCAAAATAAAAAACCCGGAGGTTTTGGACTCTCCGGGGCTTTCAATAGTGGGTTGAAAAAAGCGATTATTGAGAACGGACAATCGGGTCAGAGATGTTTGTCCGTCGAAATACATGGCTCCAACCTTAATATCTTTGGCGTCAGAGCGCAATATGTATCTTTGGTATGATGTCCGGTTACCTGAAGGTGCTGCAGAATGTCACTGCCTGCACGTCACAGGTGCGGCAGACTGTGACCCTGCCAAAGGTGTTGCGGTTGCAGCAGATTACCTTGCAGCAATCGTCATCCACCTCGACCAGAAGCCCCTGAAAACACCCGCTGTTCGTATGCAGGACCACCGGCGTATCTAAATTGTTGCTCAATTCATCTACGATGCAATCAGCCATGAAGATCAGCTCCTTTATATCATATTCCCTGTAGTATCATATTGGTTGCGGGCGGTTTTTGTTCCGCCAAACAAACCGCGCGATTCGACTAAAAAACTGTTGCAAAACAATGCGGTGATGCTATAATATAGTTAGCTTGAGCAAACTTTTTTTTTGACGGAGCGTGTACAGTAATGCAACAGCATCGGGATATGCATCATCATGAAGATCACCAGCATGAACACCGGCATCAGCACATGCATGGGCATGCCTGTTCCATAACGCTCGACGATCTGCCGGTGGGCGGCAGTGCCACGATCATTGCGGTGCGCGGCGAAGGTGCGCTGCGAGACCGTTTGCTCGATATGGGCCTCACACCTCGGACGAGGGTCATGGTGCGCAAGGTTGCGCCCATGGGGGACCCGATGGAACTCAACCTGCGGGGGTATGAGCTCACGCTGCGCAGGAGCGACGCGAAAAATATCGACATTGTGAGGAACGAACATGGTAATCGCATTGGTGGGGAATCAGAATTGCGGGAAGACAACACTGTTCAATCAGCTGACGGGTTCCAACCAGCATGTGGGCAACTTTCCCGGCGTCACCGTGGAGCGAAAGGACGGCGTCATCCGCGGCCATAAGGACGCGACGGTCGTCGATCTGCCGGGTATCTACTCGCTTTCGCCCTATACGAGCGAAGAGATCATTACGAGGGACTTTATTACCAAACAGCGTCCCGATGCGCTTATCAACATCGTGGATGCGACCAATATTGAACGCAACCTGTACTTAAGCATTCAGCTGCTTGAGATGGGCGTACCCATGGTCATTGCGCTCAACATGATGGATGAAGTGCGTTCAAGCGGCGGCACCATCCGCGTGAAGGCCATGCAGGAGGAACTAGGCGTACCCGTTGTACCCATTTCCGCGAGCAAGAATGACGGCATCAGCGAACTCATTGAAGTGACGATCAAAACTGCCCAGGCCAAGCAGCGGCCCAAGCGGCAGGATTTTTGTACTGGCGCGACGCACCGCACGGTGCACGCGGTGGCGCACCTGATCGAGGACCATGCGGAGCGCGCGGGCGTTTCGCCGCGGTTTGCGGCCACCAAGGTGGTGGAGGGCGATAAGCCCATGATCGAAGCGCTACGGCTCTCGGAGCAGGAACTGAACTCCATTGACAGCAGCATTCGCGAAATGGAGGATGCGCTGGGGACAGACCGCAAGGCTGCCATCGCGGACATGCGGTACAGTTTTATCGAGAAGCTGTGCGCGGACACGGTTGTCAAACCCAAGGAAAATAAGCAGCACGCGCGCAGCGTACGCATTGACAACATACTTACTCATAAATATCTCGCCATCCCGGTCTTTCTCGGCATCATGGGGCTGGTGTTCTGGCTGACGTTCGGGGTAATCGGCAGCTTTTTCAGCGATCTGCTGGCGGGCGGGCTGGACTGGGTGAGCGAAGCAACACGGTCCGCGCTGACCGCTGGCGGCTTTAATCCGGTGATGATCTCCCTCGTGGTGGACGGTATCTTCGCGGGCGTGGGGAGCGTGCTCTCGTTCGTGCCCACCATCGTGGTGCTGTTCTTCTTCCTTTCGTTGCTGGAGGACAGCGGCTACATGGCGCGCGTCGCGTTTGTGATGGATAAGCTGCTGCGCAAGATTGGACTTTCGGGCCGCAGCTTCGTGCCCATGCTGATCGGCTTTGGATGCAGCGTACCGGCCCTGATGGCTACGCGAACGCTGCCCAGCGAGCGCGACCGCAAGATGACGATGCTGCTGACGCCCTTTATGAGCTGCAGCGCCAAGCTGCCCATCTACGGCATGTTTACCATGGCGTTCTTTCCGGACCACCGGGCGCTGGTGATGATCGGGCTGTACATCCTCGGCATGCTGCTAGCTGTCATCAGCGGGCTTGTGCTCAACAAGACGGTGTATCGCGGCAATCCGGTGCCGTTCATCATGGAGTTGCCCAACTACCGTATGCCCAGCGGCAAGACTGTGCTGCGGCTGCTGTGGGACAAGGCCAAGGATTTTATCACGCGGGCGTTTACCGTGATCTTCATCGCCACGCTCGTCATTTGGTTCTTCCAGACGTTCGACTGGCATTTCAACGTGGTAGCCGATAGCTCCGCCAGTATGCTTGCGGGCATCGGACGGCTAGTCTCGCCGGTATTCGCGCCTTTGGGCTTTGCGGGTTGGGAGGCTTCCACCGCGCTCATCACGGGCTTTATGGCCAAGGAAGCGGTGATCAGCACCTTCGCGGTGCTCACAGGCGCTACCGCGGCGGGTCTGCCATCGGCGCTGGGTACGCTGTTTACGCCGCTTGCGGCGCTGGCGTTCCTCGTGTTCACGCTGATCTACTCTCCCTGCGTGGCGGCGATTGCCACAGTCAAACGGGAGATGCACAGCGGCTGGGCCGCGATCGGTGTGGTGTTATACCAGACGGCTGTGGCGTGGGTGATTGCGTTTGCCGTGTTCCAGATTGGCAGCCTGCTCACATAAGGAGAACAGTTTATGCAATGGATTGATTACGTACTTCTCGGAGTGATTGCGGCACTGGTAGTGCTGGCGGTCATGTATATCCGGCGGCAGGGCAAGGGCTGCAGCGGCTGCGCCTCCTGTCCGTACGCGGGCAGCTGCAAAAAGATTAAATCAAACCGGAAAAGAAATAAGAAATAGCGAACGTACGGAGCTGGCTGGAAGGCGGGCTCCGTTTTTTATCCGTGAATTAATACCTTGGAGGCGCTGCCTCCAAGCCACCGCTCAAGGGACATTGTCCCTTGAGAATCCCATTGTGTGAAACGCCCTGAAAAGGGCGCTTTGCGGATAGATGGTTCTCAAACACGGCCTGTTTTCTGTTCTGCGTTTGCATATGCCTGGGTGGGCCGTTGCCTGCCTTGACAGTATGCGCCTGCCGTCTTACTATGGTGTTAGAATCTTTTATCAGCCCATTGCAGGATTATACAAATCAATAACAACTGAAAGGTGACGCATATGAGCAGGAGTGTTGTAGTGACCGGAGGCAGCAAGGGAATCGGCAGAGCGATCGTGGATGCGTTTTTAAGCGAAGGAGATAAGGTCGTCTTCACCGCCCGGAACGAAGCCGAGGGGGAGAAGGTCCTTCAGGACAAAAAAGAGGAAAGCACCGCGGGCCGTCTGTTCTTTTTCAAAAGCGACGTATCTGTGGAGGCGGAAGTCAAAACGCTGGCCGACTTTACGCAAAAGCAGACCGGCAGCTGCGATGTACTGGTCAACAACGCGGCGGTCTTCCGGGGCGGCAGCGTGCATTTGAACAGCGCCGAGGATTTTGACGTCCAGTTTGCGGTGAACGTACGCGGCGTTTTTCTGACGAGCAAGTACTTTGTGCCGCAGATGCTGGAGAAAAAGTCGGGCTGTATCATCAACATCGCCTCGCTGGCCGGGCTGAACGGCGGCTACAACATGGCCATCTATTCGTCGACCAAGGCGGCGGTAGTGGGGATGACGCGCTCCATGGCCATGGATTATACGCGCTATGGCGTACGCGTAAACGGCATTTGCCCCAGCGCTACGCTGACCGAGATGTTTTTAAACGGAAACGACGCAGCCACCATCAAGATGTATGAGGACAATAACCCCGCAAGACGGCTGGGCCAGCCCCGGGAAATCGCGGACGCCGCGGTGTTCCTCGCGTCTGATAAGGCAGGCTATATTTCCGGGCAAATGCTGAGCGTGGACGGAGGGCTTGCCGCATGGAACGGCGAAGCCTGTCAGCCGACAAGATAATCAGAAATTTTGGAGGGTTGCGATGAAGTATAGAACACTGGGCAAGACGGGATACGAGGTATCCGAGGTTTCGTTCGGCACCTGGGCGATCGGCGGAAGCTGGGGAGACGTGGACGACAGCGACAGCATGCGTGCGCTGGAGGCCGCGCTGGAGCAGGGCGTGAACTTCTTTGATACGGCGGATGTTTACGGCGATGGCCGCAGTGAACGGCTGCTGGCAAAGCTTACGAAAGAGAAAAAGCAGCGCATCCTGATCGCGACCAAGGCAGGCCGCAGGCTCGATCCGCACATTGCCGAGGGGTACAACATTAAAAATATTACCGCATTTGTGGAGCGTAGCCTGAGGAACCTCGAAACGGACTGCATTGACCTACTGCAGCTGCACTGTCCGCCTTCGGAAGTGTACGAGAACGAGGCGTTCTTCTCCGACCTGAACACGCTGGTGAAGGACGGTAAGGTCAAGCATCTCGGCGTCAGCGTGGAGAAGGTCAGCGAGGCAATGCGTGCAATACAATACGATAACGTGTGCACCGTGCAGATCATATTCAACATGTTCCGGATGAAGCCCGCCGACGTGTTCTTTGCCGAGGCACAGAAGCGGAACATCGGTATCCTTGCGCGCGTACCGCTGGCCAGCGGGCTGCTGACCGGCAAGATGACGGCGCAGACGAAGTTTGCGGCGGACGACCATCGGCAGTTCAACCGGCACGGCGAGGCGTTCGATAAGGGCGAGACGTTCTCCGGTGTGGACTATGACAAGGGCCTTGAAGCGGTAGAGGCATTGAAGCGCATCCTGCCCACGGGCATGACGATGGTGCAGTTCGCGCTCAAGTGGATCCTGATGTTTGACGCGGTCAGCTGCGCGATACCGGGAGGCAAGAAGGAGGCGCAGATCGTGCAGAACATGCAGGCCTCGGCGCTGCCTGATCTGACACCGGAGACCATGCAGCAGGTGCGCGGCATCTATGACCAATACATCCGCGGGGACGTACATCCGCTCTGGTAAGGGAGTCGACCGGGTCTAAAAGATAAATCAGGACATTGCGCCGTGGCGCAAATATGGCGGATTGGGGAACTGAATATATGAAGGTTGTCGCGGTTCGGGACCGGAAGCAGATGCGCGCGTTCGTGCGCGTACCCAAGACCATCCACGGGGAAAACCCCTGCTATGTACCGCCCATCTGGATGGATGAGAAGAAAGCGTATACCGGCAAGGATAATCCGATACTGAAGAATTCTAACTTTGAGTTGTTTTTGGCTCTGGACGACGAGGATCGCCCCATCGGGCGTACCATCGCGTACATCGACCACACCTTCAACAAGTATTATAACGTGAAGATGGGCTTTTTCGGCGCGTTCGAATGCATGGACGATGCGCAGGCCGCGCAGCTGCTCATTGACGCGGCGGAGGGCTGGCTGCGTGAGCGCGGCATGGACGCGGTTCGCGGGCCCATCCATCCCGTGGCGGAAAACTGGGGCTTTGTCTACATGGGCTACGATACGCCGCCCGTCTACATGTCGCCATGGAACCCGGAATATTACCACGGCTTCTTCACCGGATCGGGCTATGGCAAGGCAAAGGACCTGATGGTGTATGAGGCGGATATCGAAAAAGGCTACGCATTACCCGGCAGGTTTGACGATTTTATCGCGCGCTATCAGGCGCGGTATCCGGGCATCACGATCCGCCCGCTCGACATGCGCCATATCAAGGACGACGCACGCGCGATCTGGGAGATATCCAATCAGTCGCTGGGGGACAACTGGGGCTATGTGCCGCTGGAGCTGCCCGTGATGGAGGATATGTTAAAGAAGCTGAAGCTGATCGTCGACCCGGACGCGGTGTGGATGGTCGAGTTTGAAGGCAAGCCCGTGGGCTATTGCCTAGGCTTCCCGGATATTAACATTCTTTTGAGCCGCGTCAAGGGCCACATGTTGCCCATCGGCTGGGCGCGGATGCTGCTGGGCGTCAAAAAGCTGCGCGATTACCGGCTGTTCGGCCTCGCTGTACACCCGGACTGGCAGGGCAAAGCGCTGGATGCGCTGATGTACATTCACCTGTATCAGAACCTGCTGGCCAAGCGCGTGCGGATGGAGGCCAATTACATTCTTGAGGATAACCTTCACATCAAAAACGCGCTCGAACGGCTTGGGATGCAGCACTGCAAGACGTACCGCATCTACGAAAAGCCGCTGAACGCGTAAACAGCAAATCAGTGCCGGTCGATATATTCCTGAATCTGATCGTGCCACTGAACCGTGTCGTAGACCTGTGGATCGGTCACTTCGCCCATCAGCAGATCGATAAGATACCGGGGCCTTTTACCGCCGATATGCATTGATTTGATGCACGAGACACAATAGACGCAAACCTCTTCGCAGGGCATCGAGTGCGCCCGTTTCCGCATTTGCTGATGCACTTTTTCTGTCGGCAGGTCGGGGTAAAAGCTGTCGCCACAGCAGACCGAACGCGTGCCATGCCGCGCCGCTTCGACCACCTCAATGTTCATCCGCTTGAGCAGGCTGCGTACAGCCTGGTGGATCTGCGGCTTTTCCCGGACAGGGCAGGCGTCGTGGACGGACAGCTTTAGCCCATGATAGTCCGGATATGGAAACGCGTCTGTGCTGTCCAGCGCTTCCCACAGGGAAAGCGTCGAGATACCCGGATATAGGCTTCGAAACCGCCTGTCGCAGCCGGGGCACACGTTGATGATGAGAGAGCCTGCTTCCAGCTGCGGGTCGTGGCGGCAGCATATCCTGTGTGGTTGAATGCCGGGATAGATCGGCTGCAGAAGTCCGAGTATTCTTGCTTCCGTTTCGGGCTTATAGATGCTCAACGCGCAGCCGGGGTTAAAGTATGTCTTTGTCACAGGCATGTCCCTTTCGGATTGATGGTGCGTCTCATTATCGCAGTTTCGCGCAGGCATATCAATAGTCGGATTAAGTAGCCGACTGATAAAAGCATCCGACTTCGAAAGAGAGCTTACGGCCAGTAGACCTGCTCCACGAGGTATACATGCCCATCGTCTGCGACATGGATATAGTAGAAGTAATGGTCGAGCAGCAGGGCCGGGTTGAGTGCCCAGATGGCCAGAAAATCCGAATAGGTAGAAGGTATGGGCGTCGCGTCTGTCACCGCTGCACCGCTTGGCTGATACATCAGGCTCAGCGATATATGCGTTACGTCGATGGCGCGCAGCTGGGGATTCGTGTTCTTCTCGATAAACTCCGAATCGGCAAAATCGTCCACATAATTCTGCGCTTCGGCCTCCGTATAATCCTCATGCTCCACGAGATACTGCACTGCCTCGTCACCGCGTAGCATGTCGAAATAGTCGAACTGCGCGATACCAGTATCCGGATCAAAAGAGACCAGATGCGCATAACTGGAATACATTGCGGGGCCGGTGGGTAAGGGCGTGGGTGAAGGCGCCTCGGATGAAACCTCGGACGGCGTTTGTGTCGCCTCCTCCGTCGTTTGCTGCGAGGCTATGGGCGTACCCGTGGGGCACTGTGTGAAGCCGGGCGATACCGATGCGGTCTGCACATCCGACATCGAAGGCGTGGGCGTACATGCGAACAGCGAAGCGGCAAGGCAAAGCGCGAGTACGGCAACAACATACTTTCTCATATCAATATTCCTCCCGTATCTGGGCGTTAATGCAAGGCTGAAATAGAATATGCCTAATTATATCACAGCGGGTAAGAGCGGCAAATAAAGCGTATAAAAAATTGTGAATTGGTGCTTGAATTCGTGACGCAAATGCATTATAATTAGCATCCGTAACGGAAAGTCGGGACACACGACAGATCGTATCAGAATGACCCTTAAGTGGAGAAGTATCGAAGTGGTCATAACGGGGCGCACTCGAAATGCGTTTGTCGGGGAACCGGCACGTGGGTTCGAATCCCACCTTCTCCGCCACCTTGGGGATATGGCTCAGTTGGTAGAGCGCTGCGTTCGCAATGCAGAGGCCAGGGGTTCGAATCCCCTTATCTCCACCATTTCAAGGAAAGCATTCGTAGAGGGTGCTTTTTTTGATTTTGCCATTTAATAAATCTAATCAGCCTTCCGTACTCTAAACTTTTTACAACCGTTCCTAGTGCAGTTTGAGATATGCATCGCAAAAAGGTGTTCTTTCCCCTGCCTTTATATTGTTTATTTGTAAAAAGCGATTGCCAAGGATAAGAAAGAGCGCTATAATTGGTATTGACGTGAGCGACCGCTCACAAAGTGCTCCGGAGGCAATATGCTAAAAAAACTAAGCGAGGAACAGATCGTCGAGATTCTTGAAACGGGTATTTCGGAGTTTGCGGCTAACGGTCTGGACAGAGCAAACATTAACGTGATTGCAAAGAAATCCGGCGTCAGCGTAGGCGTGCTTTATAAATACTATAAGGACAAGGAGAATTTCTTTCTCGCATGCCTGAGGCATAGTCTTGAGACGCTGAGAAGCGTCATAAGCGAGGCGGTCACGCATGACGAAAAGCTGCTTGTTCGTGCTGAAAAGCTGATTCGCGCCGTCCAGCGCAGCGCCAGAGAGCACAATATATACAATATCATGTACAACGAGATCACAGCCGGAGCAAGTCAAAAGTATGCGCAGATCCTCGCCAAAGAGATCGAAGGTATTTCCTCAGAAGTATACATAAAATTTATCATAGAGGCGAAAGCCTCCGGAGAGATAAGAGACGATATTGACCCAAGGATGTTTGCTTTTTTCTTTGATAATCTGCTGCTCTCGCTTCAATTCTCCTACAGCTGCGATTATTACAGGGAAAGGTTTAAGATCTTTTGTGGAGAGGATATCCTGGATGACGACGAAAGGGTCGTGTCGGAGCTATTAAAATTCGTGGAGTCAGCCTTTACATTCAAACAATCCGAAATAACTCATAAAGGATGATGATTTGAATGACCTATGTGATCGCATACGATATCGGAACAACCGGTGTGAAAACCTGTCTGTACGGAATCGAGAGGGGTATCCGCCTGTTTGCGAGCGTACAGCAGGGGTACCCGTTGTATATTCTCGATAACGGCGGCGCCGAGCAGGATGCGGACGAGTGGTGGGACGCCATGTGCCAGACAACCCGCAAGATTTTCACACTTACGGACGTGAAACCTGCGGATGTCTCAGGGCTCTCTTTTTGCTCTCAGATGCAGGGGATGATACTGACAGATCGGGACGGAAACGCAGTGCGCAGGCCCATGAGCTATATGGATCAGCGCGCAAAAAAAGAAATCATAGCAGGAATGGCGCACGGAATACAGATTGCAGGGGCAAACATTATTAATCTGCTGAAAAGCCTGGTGATTACGGGCGCGGTATCGTCAAGCGTTAAAGATCCGGTATGGAAATACAAATGGGTGGAGAATAACGAGCCCGACAACTTTAAAAGGGCATACAAATGGCTGGATGTAAAGGAATATCTGATTTGCCGGTGCACAGGTGAGTTTATTATGACAGAGGACTCCGCCTTTTCTACTTTTCTTTATGACACCCGAAGGGGCAGGGAAGGATGGAGCAAATCGCTTTGCAGGATGTGCGGCGTAAACATGGAACACCTGCCGAAGATTATCAAGGCAACGGATAAAGCTGGCGGACTGACAGCCAAGGCGGCGGCAGAGCTGGGGCTAGCCGAGGGGACGCCCGTGTTCGGCGGAGGCGGCGACGCCACGCTGATCGGCGTGGGCGCAGGCTGCGGAAGCGTGGGAGACACGCATATTTATTCAGGCACTTCGGGCTGGGTCTCGACGATTGTAGACAGGAAGCTCGTCGATATAAACTGCATGATCGCATCCATTGTCGGCGTACAGAGCAGCCGGTTTAACTATTTTGCCGAAATGGAGACAGCAGGAAAGTGTCTGGAGTGGGTCAAAGATCATCTGGCTCTGGACGAGATCGGCATATATCTGGAGAAGAAGCATATTGCCGAAGGTCAGGAGACGGTCTACAGAAGCCTTTACGATTACATGACCGAAACGGTTAAGGACGTTCCATCCGGAGCAGGCGGCGTGATTTTCACACCATGGCTCCACGGAAACCGATGCCCTTTCGAAGATCCGAACGCTGCAGGCATGTTTTTCAATATCAGGATGGACACCGGCAAGACAGAGCTTATCCGCGCTGTACTGGAGGGCGTCTGTTATCATCTTCGTTGGATGCTGGAATGTCAGGGCATGAAGATCAAGACTTCGGACCCGATCCGGTTCGTGGGCGGCGGCGCACTTTCGGATGTCACGTGCCAAATACTTGCCGACATAACAGGGCGCACCATTGAGACGGTCGCATCGCCGCAAAATGTGGGCGCGGTGGGCGCGGCGGCTGTCGTGGGCGTGGCGTTGGGGATAATCGGAAGCATTGATGAGATCGGCGATTTTATACCTGCAGTCAAAACCTTCAGGCCGGACAAGGCAAAAAGAAACGCATACGATAAAAACTTTACAGTATTTAAAAGGCTGTACAGGTTTAATAAAAGTAACTACAAAGCGCTTAACGCATAAAAGGAGGCTAATAGATGAAAATCCCGTACAGATATGTAGATGCCAAAGCCGTCACTGCAAAGCTTGACGAATTGATTAAAAAGCCAATTTACAGCATAGGCAAGGATGCACTGCAGAAGTATAAGGATGAATACTACGGTCAGCGCTGCAAAGCTTCCCAACAAATGATTGAAAAAGCGCAGGGAGCGATACCCGGTGGTGTTCAGCACAATCTGGCATTCAATTATCCTTTCCCGCTGGTATTCACAAAGGCAGAGGGAAACAGGCTGTATGATATCGACGGAAACGAATATCTGGATTTTTTGCAGGCGGGTGGCCCTACCGTTTTAGGCTCCAATCCACCGGCAGTGCGTGAAAAGGTTATTGAGCTGCTGGAGACGTGCGGCCCTTCCACCGGCCTTTTCCACGAATACGAATATAAAATGGCTGAAAAGGTCATCGAGTTGGTACCATCGGTGGAGAAGCTTCGTATGTTTGGCAGCGGAACGGAGGCCTGCATGGGAGCTATCCGTGTAGCCCGCCTTGCCACAAAGAAAAAGAATATTGTCAAGATGGGCGGCGCTTATCATGGCTGGAGCGACCAGCTGGCATATGGCTTACGCATTCCGGGTACAAAAGGCCTGCAGTCCCAGGGCGTGCCCGGGTTCGTATTCAAGCACACGCAGGAGTTTTTCCCCAACGATCTGAACGCCTTGGAGAGCGTTTTAAGGCTCAATCAGCTCCGGGGCGGTACGGCTGCCGTGCTGCTGGAGCCGATCGGGCCCGAGAGCGGCACGCGGCCTGTGGATTATGACTTTCCGGCCGGCTGCCGGGCACTCTGCGACAAGTACGGAGCGTTGCTCATTTTCGACGAAGTGGTCACCGGTTTTAGGATGGGCCCGGGCGGAGCGCAGGAGTATTTTGGCGTTATACCGGATCTGACCGTGTTCGGCAAGGTCGTCGCGGGCGGATACCCGGGAGCGGGCGGCCTCGGCGGCAAGGCGGAATACATGAAGTTCCTCGGCGCAGGCCTCGACGAGCACGGCGGAAAGAAAGCGCTTGTGGGCGGAACGTTATCGGCAACGCCCTTAAGCTGCTGTGCGGGTTATCATATGATCTGCGAAATCGAGCGCACGCGTGCGTGGGAGACGGCGGCGAAGATGGGTGATCGTCTGACGGACGGACTTAATGTGCTGATCGAAAGGCGAGGCTTGCCCTTTGCGGCCTACAATGTGGGCTCTATCTGCCATCTGGATACAGTGGGAACCATGCACTTTGCGATCAACTGGAAAAAACCGTGGGGGATCCCGAACGTTCTTAAGGAAACGTCTAAGCGCAAGGCGGAGATGCAGCACATGGGTGCGGCTTATATGGCGGAAGGGCTGGTGACGTTGGCCGGAAACCGGATGTATACGAGTGCCGCCTATACCGAAGCGGACATCGACGCAGCGGTTGCTGCCTTTGACCGGATATTTGATATGATAGAGGTGATCGGATGATGGATCAGGCTAACGCAAAGCGGCTGGTCGCTGAATCCGGTAAAATGCTCCTTGATGAGAAGCTGGCTGCCCGAACATGGGGCAACGTAAGCTGCCGTGTAGGTGAAGGATCCATGGCTATAACACCCAGCGGCCTTGGGTATGAGGGCATGAAACCGGATGATATCGTCTCTGTCGATATGGCTACAGGCGAATGGGAAGGAACAAGGAAGCCGTCATCGGAAAAAGGGATACATATATCTGCGTATCTCCAATTCCCCGATGCCGGGTTTGTCATTCATACGCATCAGACATACGCATCCGCATTAGGGCTGGCCGGGTTTAACTTTTTGTCTCTTTCTGAGGAGGACGAAAAGGCACTTGGAGGCATAGCGCTGGCGGAATATGGATTGTCCAGTACGAAAAAACTTGCAGCAAATGTTTCCCGCGCTTATGGCAGCGGCGCTCACGTTGTGCTGATGGCCCACCACGGCGCGGTAATTGTAGGGAAAGACCGCGAGGAGGCCTTTAGCCGGGCGCTTCTGCTGGAAGGCATATGCCGCCGCGCCTGCATGGGGCAACCGAAAGCTGATCCGCTACTGGATGAAACGTTGGCAAACAGCTTGATCGCTGCTGCAAAAAAGGAATTCGGGCATGCGGCATACATCGCGTCTGCACCCGTGCTGGCCTGCGCTTCGGACGGGAAAGCGATTCCGGCGCAGCTGGACGACATGGCTCAGATGATTGGCCCCCGGTTGCCTGTTGTCAAACCGGACGAAAGCGCCGTAATGGGAGCGCTCCGCAAAAGCGATGTGGTCCTTGTCCCCGGCGCAGGAGCAATATGCCGTGCAGCAACGGAAGGGGACTTAACCGCTTTATGCCTGCTGGCTGAAAAATCCTGCATCTGTTGGCTGCACACACAGGCACAAGGTGTGAGCGGACGGCTGTCGGCGTTCGATGTCAGACTCATGCGTACCGTGTACCGGATGAAATACTCCAAGAAGATTGGCGGCTAAAAGATGGCGAAGAAAGAGCATAAAGAGCTTTGGCGAACCGTAAAATTTGTGCTGTTTTCCATCGGTAATAAATGAAGACGGTAACTGATAAGATCAAAGTGCTCTAAAACACGCTACAGCCAATATTAACGCCATTCTCACTGCATTACCAAAAGAAGATAGCAAATCAGTTATCTTCTTTTATTTTTCAGAAATCGCTGTCGAAAAATCGCGATTTTTAAAGTAAAAGATCGTTTTTTATATTGACAAACACAGATTACTGATGTAATCTGCTGCTATAATATAAAGGCTACAACAGTAGTCTGTAAAGGGGGTCTTTAATGAACAGGTTGGCTGAAAGAATAGCTGACTCCGAACTTGAGGTCATGCGGGTTTTGTGGGATGCAAAGAAGGCGCTTCCCGTAGCGGAAATTCGCAGGGCGATCTGCGAAAAGACCGGCTGGGAGGGGTCAACCGCAAAGACCTTGCTGTATCGTCTACAAAGCAAAGGCGTCGTGGAACAGGAGAAAAGGGATGTGTATTACTATTATCCCTGTGTCACCGAGGCTGAATACAACGAGTATACGACACAGACGCTGCTCGATAAGCTCTATCAGGGCAGCGTAAAAAATCTGGTCGCCTCGTTTGTATCATCCAAAAAACTGAGCGATGACGATATTGCCGAGCTGCAAAATATGTTACGGGACGGCAAAAAGAGATGAACAACACGATACTTACGGTTCTCTCATTGAGCGTCTCCGGCTCAGTTCTTGCGCTGATCATCCTTGCACTGCGGCCATTGCTAAAGAATAAGGTCTCTAAGATGTTTCAGTATTACGTCTGGCTGCTGGTGCTGCTGCGGCTGGCAGTGCCGTTATCCTTTGACGGCAGCGTCATGAACCAGATCATTTCTCAGGCAGGCATCACAAACGCTGTGGTGGTATTAGCTCCTGACAGCAGTAACGGAGAATCAACACAAGGAGAGCTTGCACCGCAGGATAATGGGCAAAACACCTCGCAGGAGGTCACGACGGACGGCACGGTACCGGCCAATTCTGTAACAGACTCAGGCTTGCCGGCAGCATCCGAGCCAACCCGGTTTAACCTTTTGGGTTTTGTATTGGAGCACCTGACCTTCATATGGCTTCTGGGCGCAGCACTGTATCTTGGTTGGTTTATCATCGCATATCTGCGGTTCAACCGGAAGATAAGAAGGACCAGCATTCAGCCCAATGCGAAAGACATGGAGGAGTTCGCAAAGCTGTGCGGTGATACGCGCGTCCAGCTAGTCTGCAATCCGCATATCACTACGCCCATGCTGATCGGCTTCCTGTCTCCGCGTATCGTGGTTCCGCAGTTGGCGTTTGTGGGGAATGGAATTAAGGCAGAGCTTGTGCATATCCTCCGGCATGAACTGACGCATTACCGCCGCCGCGATCTGCTGTATAAGTGGTTTGTCGTATTTGTCAGCGCGTTGCACTGGTTCAACCCGCTGATGATACTGGTGCGGCGGGAGATCAGCCGTGCCTGTGAACTGTCCTGCGATGAGGCGGTCATTCGTTCTTTGGATGCCGATGAGCGACAGGACTATGGAGAAACGCTGCTCGCGATTGCGTCAAACAAGCGGCTTCAAACCGGTATCGTTGCAACAACGATGTGTGAAGGAAAACGTGAATTAAAAGAAAGGCTTGAAAGTATCATGACATATAAAAGTAAAAGCGTAGTAATGGTTGCTTTGTCTCTTGTTTTAGCACTGGCGCTTGCCGGCTGCAGCGTGGCGCTGGGCGCGGCTAATATAACGGATCAAATCCCTGATGATGTAGTTTCCCAATCTCCCGCTGTAACGGACACCTCCAGCGCCACGACTGATCCTGCAGGCAGCAAAAGCGACGTAAAGATACAGCCTTTATCCAATGATCCGGTATTGAAAGCATATCAGGCAGTGATGAACAATGAAGCTGAATTTTACAGCACGGACAATCAGAAAAACCTGTATCTGAACGACTTTCTGAATAATAATGAGATTTATGAAGTAGCCTTCACTGTGACTCAATTTGCTGTGTTGGACATGAACGGCGACGGGATGTCCGAAGTGGTCCTTGAGCTGTCCGTGGCGGATGAGCCTCAGTTTTATGAAGTCTTGCATAATATAGACGGTGTAGTCTACGGATACCTGATCGTATACAGAGGCTTGGAAGAGCTGAAATCGGATGGAACATTTTACTTTTCAAGCGGCGCGGCAGACGGTGGATGGGGCAAACTGGTATTCGAATCCACGGCTATAACCACGGACATATCGGGATACAGTGAGTCCACGCAGGATGCAAACGGCTTAACCATATCATACTTCGTTAACGATGAAGCTGTCACAGCAGAATCTTTTGAGTCCTTCTCGAACGAGCAGGCTGGCAAGGAAGACGCGGTCTGGTATGAATTCACTCAGGAGAATATAGCAGCCCAGCTTTCTGTAAATTCGTAATGATGTGAGGATAGAATGAATATAACGGGGAGCATCTCACGGATGTTCCCCGTTATGTCTTGTTTCAGGTGTCTTTGGCATTATCTTTTTAAACTGAGCAGCTCTATGATAGGCCCCAAAAACGCATATTTACATTTTACCCCGGTTTCGGGATGGTCAATGAACTTCCCGAAAACTCTTCTCTTGTAAGCGAAGCTGCACTGGAATTTCGAGATGCATTCAATCAGTTGTTCCTTCAAATCATCGTTGGTTTTTGCCACCGGATTCTTCAATGTCACTTCGATTGTTTCATCCGGCGTAATACCGCGCAGGCAGACTTCGGTTGTCTTCCTCGCGTCATAGCTGAAGTCTTTCTTTAGTCCATTCGAGGCAACTTCAACGGAATCACAGCTTGCGATATCCCTGAACTGCAGCGTGTAGTTTCTCCTCGCAGGCAGATGGGAGACGTCGCCCTCGGGCTGATGGATGATAAATTTCAGCTCACTTTCGGATTCTGCAACGGCAAACGCTGTGATGCACGAAACACCGGCTTCAAACGTGTTATCCTCGCCCTGATCCTCATACAGTCTGAAGACATTGTTGCCCCGGTAAATCTGTATGGTCATATCGGCGGGGTTCCGCCAGTCGTTCGTTTCGCCCTCCGAAGCCATCGGGATGATCGCGCCTTCCTTTGCCAGCACGGGTATGCTTTCGATTCCACGGTACATGGCTACGGTTTTCTCACCCTCGTAGATGTACCCGTTGAAGATATCCGTATATCTGCCTTTGGGAAGCCAGACCTTCACGCAGGCCATGTTGGTACGGGGATCTGTCTTCCGGGTGATGGGGGCGACGATCAGCTCGCTGCCGAAGAAATACTGGTTCTTTACCCCGTAAGCTTCGCTGTTGCCGGGGTATTGGTAATATATCGGTTCAATCAAAGCGATGCCGTCCCTATGCGTGCGGCTGTTCATGGAGTAGATGTAGGGGATCAGCCGGTGGCGCAGCCGCAGCAGATTCTGCGTCAGCTCACGGACGTCGTAACGGAACTTCCACGGCTCCTTGCCCATGAACTCGTTGCTGGTGGAGTGCAGCCGCATGATGGGGCTGAATATGCCAAACTGTATCCATCTTAGATAGAGCTCATCGTCCCTGCGGCCCATGTGATGCCCGGCGATATCGTGGCTCCACCAGGTATACCCGACGTTGGTTGCGTTGGCGGTGAAATAGGGCTGGAAGTTGAGGCAACGCCAGCTGATAGTAGTATCCCCGGAAAAGCCAAGCGGGAACCGATGGCTGCCCACCCCGGCATAGCGGGACAGGATCAGCGGCCGTTTGCCCTCTCCCCGGTTGTCTCTGTAGTGATAGTAGTTGAGCGCCCAGAGCGGGTCCAGCCCTTTGAGCCTTGATTTCTTGCCCTGTTGCCAGTCGATCCACCAGAAATCCACTCCGGTTTTTTCATACGGGTGGTGCAGGACTTTGAAATAGGCATCCACAAACTTCGGGTCGGCGATGTCAAACGGGATGCGTTCCCCTGTTGTCACGCCCATCTCCTTCGCCATTGCTTCATACCCGTCTTCAAACGGTGCGACTCCGTCCGCGGGGTGAAGGTTCAGCGTAACCTTAAAATTGTGATCCTTCAGCCAGCGCAGAAAAACCTGATAGTCAGGGAACAGGTCGGTGTTCCAGCTGTAACCCGTCCACCCGGACTTATACTGTTTACCGAACCGTCCGCGTACGTCCACCCAGTGCCAGTCCATATCGACTGTGGCTACGGTGATGGGAATCTTCTCATCAATGAAGCGCTGCATCAGTACGATATACTCTTCCTGCGTATAGGCCTTGTAGCGGCTCCACCAGTTGCCAAGCGCGAACCGCGGCACCAGCGGAACCTGACCGCTCAGCCGGAAGAAGTCCTGTATGCAGCCCCGGTAATCCTGCCCATACGCGAAGTAATACAGGTCGCGGCCCGCCGTTTCTCTGGGCAGAATCTCTCCGCCGTGGCCCAACAGCAGGCTCGTGCTGTCGTCCAGCACCGAAACGCCGCTTGTAGAGATCAGGCCGTCGGCAAGCGGTACGGGCCCGTTCGTGCCGTCGAGCGTTCTTCGCGTGCCTTTGAGATTGCCCTTGCCAAAGCGGGTGACTGTGCGCCTATTTTGCAGCGTTACGCTTTTGATGCGCAGCCGGGATTTATCGAAAACGAACGCGGCCTTGTCAGTGTGGACCGTAATGCACCCGCCGCTTTCCTCTGTGGTAAACGCGGGCTGCGCGAACTGCCGGTTCGTTACCCGCTGGGTCGGCATGTCAATGAAGCGGTTGCCTTTTTCAACCTCCACGCGCAGGAGGCGCTCCGTAATAACGCTGAGCCGGAATCCATTGCCTGAGATCGTACTGTTTTTCATAATGACCTCCGGAAGCTTCGTGAAAGTATATTTATGCCAAATGTTGCTGCGGTTTATATTGTAAAGCCCTTTTTGCTGTACGGCAACAAAAATATTGCGGGATTGATTCGTGCGGGCGCTTTTGCATGTGGTATACTGTAAGACAACCCGGATTTTAGGGAGGTGTACTGCTTTGGGGGAACCGAATACACGCGAACGCATTCTGCAGGTGGCGGAGGGGCAGTTTGTCGCCATGGGCATTGAAAAGACCCAGATGATCGACATCGCTGTTGCCAGCGGCATCAACCGCCGCACTCTGTACCGCTATTTCCCCACCAAAGATCTGCTGGCCTTCGAGGTGGAGATGATCGTCATGGAGCGGATACAGAGCTACATGGGTTCGCTTGCTGACGGAGCATCATCGGGTACGGGCCTGCAGCGCGTCCGGGAGTATTTTGACCGCGTCGACATAGGCCGCATTGAGAACCTACTGAAGTTCACGGCGGAATTCGACCGGTACTTCCAAAACGACTATCCCGACAGCGAACTGACGAGAAAGTTTATCGAAAGTATCAATCCGCAAGGCGACCCGCTTTTCCGTGCCATTGGGCAGGGCATCGCGGATGGCTCGATTCGCGGCGATAAGACCGCCGCGGAGCTGTATCACTTCATCACACAAAGCTTCTTTGCGCTTTTCCAGCGCCTGATTCTGCGGCGCAATCACCTGAAGGACGAATATTGCGGCGACGTCGATTTTGAAAAACTGTTCAAGGAAATGATGATCAAGGCCATCAGCGCCTGAAAAACGTTTTGCATTTTCGCACTCTTTATGCGCGGGATTCGTTGACAAACGAAGCGCGGCGTATTATGATAATTTTAGATGCCACACGTGTGGCATGACGGAACACAGTGAGGTGCCGGCCATGCTTCAGACCGTGGAAGGAACGCTCAAAAATAGTCCAAAAGGCTTTTCGCTTTCCAGCAGCAAGGGGGGTATCCGTATTGATACCGCGGAATGCAGGCTTTTTTTGTTACTGAAAGAGAACGGGCAACATTTCGTTTTACCCGTGGGCGGGCGGCAGCGCGTGTGGCGGGGCAGCAATCTTCTCTGGATACTGCCCGAAGCGATTACCAGCAATGAAAAGGCTATATGCCTCCGCGCGACCGGCGCGGCAATCACCATCCGACTAAAATCCAAACGATACGAAATACACATCGCCTGCGGATACTGCGAGGCGGAATATTATGATAACCGGCCCCGCTGCGATTTCTTCTGCGCTCCGTATGAATTCTGCATACCGGGCGGCGACAAGTTTGCTCGTACACTTGCGGCGTTTTACTGGGACAGCATGCTTCCGATGGTGACGGAGAAGACGGCAGCGCGGCGCAGCCGATTCAGCAAAGGCTTCGTGCTGAGCACACTGCAGAAAGGCGCTTATCCCGGGACGTATCCGGATGTGGACCACGAGTTTCAGATCAAAGGCAGGCTCGCTTTCGGTGACGCGCTGGATACTGATATCGTACGGCGAATGATGGAGCTGCAGATTGATGTGATGCGCCGGGACCCCTCCGGAAGGTGGCGTAACCCGTGCGCGATACAGCCGGGCGGCAGGCGCGAATACCACGTGCCGCGCAGAAGCAAGAACCTACAGCAGCGCGCCGTGATGTTTCTGCTCACGGGCAACATTGAGCTCATCGAGTCCGCGTGGCTCTACTGCTGCCGGACCAAAAATATGGAATGGCTGCGGGAGCATATCGGCGATCTCGAAAACACCATCGGCCTTGTTGAGGCCCACATCGACGAAGGCTTTCGGCTGTGGTCGGATGTCTACTACGAGGATCAGGTCATCAAGGACGGAAGGGAAACCATCGCGCAGGCGTTTGCGGTACACAGTTTCCGGCTGCTGTCCGAACTCGAAAGCCTGCTTGGCAGAGATGAGCAGGCGGGGAAATATACGCGCATCTCGCAGGGCCTTGCGGATACACTTGTAAAGCCTCTGCCCGAGGGTTATTGGGACGACGCCAACCACCGGTTCATCGACTGGGTGGACAGGAAAGGCGGCGTACACGACCATATCCATCTGCTGGCCAACGAGCTGCCACTGTTGTTTGGCTGTGCGGATGCAGCCCAGCGGATGCATGTCGAACGGCTGCTGGAGGAGCACAAAGAAGTGCTGTGGAAATTCCCCAGCTTTGTGGCGGCAAAGATCGAGGAGTACAGCGATGACGAGATCGGCACGGGCGGGCCGTACGACCTGTGCGCAGCAGGCCGATACTGGTGCTGGGACGCGGCCTATTGGCGGGACCGGCGCGATTGCACCCTGCTGCACGCTCAGCTTGAGACCGTGGCGGCGCAGGCCGAGGCCGACGGTTTCATTGTGGGCGAGCGGTACGACATGAACTATATTTACTATCCGAGCGATAAAATGTGGCATGGCGCGGCGCATTACTACGAGTACCCCAACGTGTTCGCCTGGGTGCTGCTGCATGAGTATCTGGGAATCCGTCCGCAGCCGGACTGCGACTATCTGATCAGCCCGCGAGTGGACGGAGAGGGAAGTGTCCGCTTTGCAGCGCTACGATATACTATGGACACGAAACAATTTTCAATAACCAATGAGGGCGGCAGGATCATGACGGTGCGGGTCGACCTAGCAGCCATCTATCCGGATGCAAAACAGATCCGCACGGAACAAGGCAATGCGCTTGCCACGGGCGAGCGATTGGGTGTTCAGCCGGGTGAGACCATCAAACTAGATGTGATCAGGTAACGGAGGGTTTTCATGAGAACAGTGATTCCGATGAACGATGACTGGCGTTACATGCCGGAATGCCGGAAAGGCTGTACGCAGCAGGATTTCGATGAGAGTGGGTTTGCTTCCGTGCGCCTGCCGCACACCAACATCGAGTTGCCGTACAACAATTTCGACGAGAAAGCGTTCCAGTTTGTGAGCTGCTACCGCAGACATTTCACGGTAGATGCTCAGCCGGGACAGCGCGTATGGCTGCACTTTGAAGGTGTAATGGCTGCCGCCGAAGTCTACCTGAACGGCGAACGCATCGGCGGACACGCCGGCGGATACACCCCGTTTGCCTGTGAACTGACCGGACGCGTACGCAGTGGCGATAACGTGGTGGCAGTTGTGGTGGATTCAACCGAGCGCACAGACATCCCGCCTTTCGGCTTTGTGATCGACTATCTGACCTGCGGCGGTATCTACCGCGAGGTTTGGCTGGAGTATACCGAACCCGTTTTTGTGCGCAACGTGCAGGTAAAAACACCGCAGGCAGAAAACGGCGGGCGGAGTGTCGAAGCAGATGTATATATCGACAACGCGCAGGGTGTGAAGGGCGACTATGTGCTGCGCTTTGAATTGGCGGGGAAGGATGGCGTCACGGCCAGATACGAGCAGCCCGTACGGCTTTCCGGCGCGGCGGAAGAGAAGCTCACGGCTTCGTTTGACGCAGGCAAGGTAGCGCTTTGGAGCCTTGATGATCCTAGTTTGTATACGCTGAGCTTGCGGCTTATGGGGGAAGGCGGCCTGATTGACGAATACAAGACACGCTTCGGCTTCCGGGATGCGCGCTTTACGGAGAGTGGGTTTTACCTCAACGGGGAGCGGATCAAGCTGCGTGGGCTCAACCGGCACCAAAGTTATCCCTACGTGGGTTATGCGATGCCCAAAAGCGCACAGCGCCGCGACGCGGAAATTTTAAAGCAGGAGCTGGGCGTCAACCTCGTCCGCACGTCCCATTACCCGCAGTCGAAGCACTTCCTCGACCGCTGCGATGAACTGGGGCTGCTTGTTTTTGAGGAGATCCCCGGCTGGCAGCACATCGGCGGGGAGGAATGGAAGCAGAATTCGATCCATTCTGTGGAGGAGATGGTGACGCGGGACTGGAACCACCCGTCCATTGTGCTTTGGGGTGTGCGTATCAACGAGTCGCAGGACGACGATGCGCTGTATAAGGCAACCAACGAGCTGGCTCGCAGGCTGGACGGCACGCGGCAGACGGGCGGCGTGCGCAACTTCGGCGGCAGCCATCTGTTCGAGGACGTATATACCTATAACGACTTTATACACAAGGGTACCAACGAGGCGCTGGAGAAGCCGGAAAAGATTGCGCGCGGGCATGTGCCGTATATGGTGACGGAGCATAACGGCCACATGTTTCCCACCAAGAAATTCGACTGTGAGGAGAAGCGCGTGGAGCATGCGCTTCGGCACCTGCGCGTACTCGATGCGATGTACGGTACGCCGGGTATTTCCGGAGCCATCGGCTGGTGCATGAGCGATTACAACACCCACAAGGACTTTGGCAGCGGGGATAAGATCTGCTATCACGGCGTGACGGATATGTTTCGTTTGCCCAAGGAGGCAGCCGCGGCGTACCGGTCTCAGCAGGAGGGTGAGCCCATGATGGAGGTCGCAGCCTCGATGAATCCGGGCGAGCGCGCGGGCTCCGATATGGGCAGCGTGTACGTGTTTACCAACTGTGACGAGATCAAGCTCTACAAAAACAGCGAGTACATTGGCTCCTACCTGCCTGACCACAGTCAGTTCCCGAACCTGCCGCACCCGCCGGTGGTGATCACGGATTTTATCGGCAGCCTGATGGAGCGCAACGAAGGCTTCAGCAAACGCGAAGCCGAGCGCATCAAACGCATATTCTTCGCGATCATGCGCTACGGCGAGAAGTCGCTGCCGATCTGGTATAAGCTTTCCATGGGGGCCGCAATGCTGAAGCATCGGCTGTCCTATAAGGATGCGTCGGACCTGTTCATGCGCTATGTAGCCGGGTGGGGCAGCGCGTCCATCGAGTACGTATTTGAAGGGTATATCGGCGGCAAACTGGCTGTCACCTGCGCCAAAAGTCCCGCGGCTTCCGGCGGGCTGCGCATCCGGCCCGACAGTGAGGTGCTCGTTGAAGAGGACACTTATGACGTATGCCGCGTGGTGATCGAGCATGTGGATACGCTGGGCAATGTGATGAAGTATTCCAATGAAGTGGTGCAGCTCGGCATTGAAGGCGCAGGGGAGATTATCGGGCCCAGCTGCCTTGCGCTGACGGGCGGTTCCGCCGCCTTCTGGGTGAAGTCCGCCGGGGAGGGCGAAATCAAACTGACAATTTCCTCGCAGCGTTTTGGCGCACAGGAATTGCGCCTGCTTGTCAAAAAAGTACCGTGCAGATAAAACGAATATCAGCCCAATATCATACGAAAGGAAGCATCCTTATGTACGACGAAAGCGTTATGCCCGAACAGGCGGGCAGCACTCCGGCGCCGCGGCCGTTTCCGCTCTGGCGCATCATCCTGTTCTCGCTGGGCTACTGCGGCAACATCATCATCGGCACGGTTGCGGGGCTTGCCACCTATTTCTATGTGCCACCGGAAAGCGGGCAGGCCGATTTCCCGCAATACCTTTCGACGACCACGTGGCTGGGTTTCACCATCTTTGGCGTGATCATGTTCGTATCGAACCTTATCCCCATGGTGCTCGGACCGTTCGTGGCGTCCTGGAGCGACCGCAGCAGATCCCGGCTGGGACGACGGCGCGTATTTCTCGTCGCGTCCTTTCTGCCGATTGCGGTGCTGTCCTACATGATCTTCACGCCGCCGGTCAGCGGCGTCAGCGCACTGAACGCGTGGTACCTGCTCGCGGTGATGGTTCTGCTGGGCGTTTTCCGGGGCCTTAACGGCGTCTCCAACGCTGTCGCGCCGGAATTTGGCACCACCAGCAAGATCATGATGCGCTTCAGCACGTTCAGTTCGGTAGGCTGGATATTGGGCTACCTCATCGGCTCGCAGGTGATTTACCTGATCAAGGACACATTCGCTTCCTCCGGCATGACGACTCTGGACGCTTTCCGCTTTACCGCATTGCTGCTCATCGGCATCGGCTGCGTGATCTCCGTGTTCCAGTTTGCCGTTATTAACGAGAAGAAATTCGGTCGGGGCGTCTCCTCCTCGGTGAAGGTGGGGCCTGCGCTTTTGATCGCCTTCAAAAACAAGCAGTATGTCCGGTATGTGCTCGCGAATCAGGTGTACTGCTGGGGCGATGCCATATTCAACACGGGCCTGATCTATTTTGTGACCGTCAACTATGGCCTGCCCGAATACATGATGACGGTATTCGGCGGCGCGCTCATCGGAATCAGCCTGCTATTGTACCCACTGGTCAACATTGTGGTGAAAAGAACGGGCAAAAAGCCGGTATTTCTGTTCTCGCTGATGCTTATGACATGCTGCCTCGCATTGTTTGCTTTCCCGAACCTGATTCCGCTTGATAAGCTGGTGGTAGCATGGATCATCGTGGGACTGGCGTCGGTGTACTCCGCGGTAACGGGCATCATTCCCAGCGCAATCAGCAATGAAATCATCCGGGAGGACTGTGTGCGCACCGGCGTACCCAATGAAGCGGCTTACAACGCCGCGGGAGGCCTGATCACCGCGATACCGGCTAACCTGCCCGCGCTGATCATCCCGTCGATACTGCTGCTGGGCAAGAGCCCGGAGAATCACCTCGGCATTTCGCTCGTGGCCATCGTCAGTGGCGTCTGTCTGTTGCTTGCGGTTCTGCTGATTCAACTGGTCTACAACGAGAAAAAGGTCGTGACGTCGCTCAAGGAGCATGGTTACGAATGAGGGCATGCCGGAAGCAATAAGCATTTGACGCCTTGGAGGTTGCTATGATCGAATACCAGCTGAAATCGCCTGCGCTTTATCTCAATCTCTTCGCCATCAGGGCAAAGATCTATACGATAAAATCCCGGCTGAACACATCCATCTGCCCCAGCCCGGAGCCGATACCCTTTGCAGAGCTTAACAGCAGCGCTTTCCATGATGCAACCCAAGGCGCGCAGTGGGGCAGGCTACATTCCTGCGCGTGGCTGCACATCCGGGGAAAGGTGCCGGAAAGCATGAAGGACCCGGTGCTGCTGCTGGATATGACCGGCGAAGGTCTGATCTATACCCCCGAAGGGGAGATGCTGGACGGAGTGACTGCGGTCTGGGCCGGAGGGGACGTGCGGCGCAGCGGGGGCTGGCGGCTTGTAGCAGAGCTTTCGGGTGTTTCATCCGGCAGTGCCATGGACTACTATATTGACTGCGGCTACAACGGCTTTAACTTTCAGGATAAGGGGCGGGGGCGATTTCGTGGCGCATATGCCGCGGAGCGGGATGCGGATGCCTTTTCCTACTACTACGACTATTTCACGCTGCTGCTGCTCCATTCCACAACGGACGAACGCGATAGAAGGAGGACAATCGGCAAAGCGCTGCGCCTGTCCTTTATGCGGTTTTTAAGGGGCGACACCGCCGGTGCGCGTACAGCGTTGGCTGGACTGCTGGCTGCGGAGTCTGAATCGCCGCTGACGTTCAGCGCAGTGGGGCACGGGCATCTCGACCTTGCGTGGATGTGGCCGATGCGCGAATCCGTACGCAAGGCCTCGCGTACCTACGCCATTGCGCTGAAGAACATTGAACGCTATCCTGGCTATATCTACGGCACCAGTCAGCCGCAGCAGCTCCAGTGGATGAAGGAACGCTATCCGGAGCTCTATGCGCGCGTCAGACAGGCGATCTTTGCGGGCCAGATCGAGCTGCAGGGTGGCTTCTGGGTGGAGTGCGACTGCAACGTGACCGGCGGGGAATCGCTGGTGCGGCAGGCAGTCTACGGCAAGCGGTTCGCACAGGAGGAGTTCGGGCTGGACATGCGCATGTGCTGGCTGCCCGACGCCTTTGGGTTCAATGGCAACCTGCCGCAGATACTGAAGGGCTGCGGCATGGACTACTTTTCCACCATCAAAATCACGTGGAACCGGATATACAAGTTTCCCTATCGCACATTCTGGTGGGAGGGAATCGACGGATCGCGGGTGCTCGTACACATGCCGCCGGAAGGGGATTACAACAGCGCCGCCGGGCCGCACAACCTGCTGAGAAGCCTACGAAACTACCCGGAAAAGGAGCTGGATACCGCGCTGCTGGTTTATGGATCGGGTGACGGCGGCGGCGGGCCGCGTGAATCGCATATGCAGCTGCTCAAAAGGGAGCACAGCCTCGCGGGTGTCCCGCGCGTACGGTTTTCCACCGCAATCACGTTCTTCGACGCACTGATTCAAAAGGTGATCCCCCATACGTGGACGGGCGAGCTGTATCTGGACGTGCATCAGGGCACCTATACCACGCAAGGGAAGAGCAAGCGGTACAACCGGCTGATGGAGCGGCTGCTGCACGACGCCGAAGCGCTGGCGGTGCTACGTGCAGGGAAAAAGCCGTATCCGCATGCCTTCTTTGAGGAGATATGGAAGGAAACGCTGCTTTACCAGTTCCACGATATTCTGCCCGGCTCTTCGATTGCCCGCGTGTACGCGGAATCGCATGAGGGCTACAGGCGTATGGAGAGACGGCTGAACGCAGCCATCTCAGATATGTTGCCTCCCGGCGGCAGTCCGGTTGCTGTCAATTTGACGTCCTTCCGTCGCAGCGAGTATGTGAAGCTGGGAGACAGTTGGTACCATGCCGAGGTGCCGCCCTACGCGGCGCAGCCAATGGCGCCTTTCGCGAAGGAGGATCAACTATCCTGCACGGGCAACAGCATGTCAAACGGTATCCTGAGGCTGAAGTTCAACGATTACGGCGAGATCGTCTCGTGCAAAAACAAAGACGGACATGAGCTTGCCAGAGGCCCGCTGAACCGCCTGATGCTTTATCAGGATCCGTTTGCGTACTTCAACGCGTGGGACATCAATGCGCATTATTACAAAAAGCACACCCGAAGGCTTCGGGCGGAAAAGGTCAACGTTACAGTGGACGGCCCGCGTTTAATCCGAAGCTGTGAGTACCGCACCGGAAAGTCCGTCATCCGTCAGAACGTGATCCTTGAGCTGCACAGCGACGTGGTGCGCTTTGAAACCACGGCGGACTGGCACGAGACGCATCGCATGCTTCGCGCGGACTTTTACCCGGCCGATTACGGTGACAGCGCTGAGTTTGAAATCCAATTCGGGACGATGGCGCGCTCAACCAAAAGCCGGGATACCTATGAAGCCTCGCAGTTCGAGGTCTGCGGTCACAAGTGGGCCTCTGTGCATCAAAACGGCAGAGGATTTGCGCTGCTGAACGATTCCAAGTATGGACACCGCGCAAAAGATGGGCTGCTGAGCATGAACCTGCTGCGTTCCCCCGTGTTCCCGGACAAAACTGCCGACCGGGGAGAGCACGTGTTCACCTACGCCATCTGTCCCTTGGGTGCGGATAACGCCCATGCGGTGGAGGCTGGATATTGTCTCAACCACCCGCTGTATGCCGGAAACTACGCGCCGTATGACAGCATTGCCTCGGTGCTTGACACTGGCGTGGTACTGGAGACCATCAAGCAGAGCGAGGACGGCAAAGCAATCGTGCTGCGGCTTTATGAATCGCTGGGAAGGAAAACGCAGACCGCGCTCTCCACATGCATCCGGTATGACCGTGCCAATTTCTCCGACCTCGTCGAAAACCCGCAGGAGCAGGCCGATCTTACCCGCCTGTGTTTCCGTCCGTACGAAATTAAGACGATTCGGCTGGAGGGCGGGCAACTGTAGACGGTCAATCCGAAGCAGGTGGGTGCTAATCTTGATCTTTTAGCACCGCCTGCTTTTCTTTGCCCCAGTCGATGGTACTTAGCGCCCAGAGGATTACGTTGGAGCCGTAGAATATCCATACCAGACAGAATGCGATTGCCGATATTCTGCCGAGATCAAGGTTGAAGAGCTCGCCGAGTATCTCTGTCGCGAACCAGCCGGTGGCAGCCAATCCCATCATGACGGCATTTTTCATGGGATACAGGCGACTGCGCACCGTCTCCCACGCGAACCACATTGTAGTGCAGAAGAAGAACGTATAGATGGGCGCGATTACCGCATGCCCTACCCGCGCAATATCTTTCCAGAGGATGATGAGCGCCACAGCCGCAACGCCGTATATGACGACGGGCAGCCAGAGTCGTTTCCATGTCAGATGCCGGATGCAGTACCAGCCGCTGCGGATGCGCAGGATGAGCAGGGCATGCGCAACGATGGACAGCACCCCGCCGACCATAAACGTGAGGCCGCCCACGGTTTCGGTGGCGCTCAGCGGCACGATGCTCATCAAAATGTCTGTGACGAACATGCAGACAAACGTGGCAACCAACAGTCCCCATCCCTTGATGCTTTGCTTTTTCATCGCCAATACCAGCACAAGGCTCAGCAGCGTAACGACCGGCTTGGCATAGAAGGAGTAGACGCTCCCGGTAGCATAGGAGAAATTCATCCAGTCGACAGTGATGGCGGAAGTGAGTACGACCAAGGCCAAAGCCGTGAGACCGATCAGCACAGGGGTTTGATTCGCCTTTTGCATTTCCTGTCCTCCCATTCCTGTATGAAATTTTAATCTTAAAATTTTTAAAGCGCTACAGCATACTTCCACGTGCAGCGGCTTTCTCCTTCTTTCTGGGGCTAACAGTTAACAGGCTGATTAAAGAATGTTGAAAAGAAGTGATTGTCCATTGACAAATCGGAGATTCCATACTAAAGTATTGTTAGCACTCTATAATGATGAGTGCTAAAGCAACGGTTTCAGGGAGGTCATTTGCATGGCAAAAAAACAATTCAAAACCGAGTCCAAGCGGCTGCTGGATCTGATGATTCATTCCATCTACACGCACAAGGAGGTGTTCCTGCGGGAGCTGATCTCCAACGCGAGCGATGCCATCGACAAGATTTATTACAAGGCGCTGACGGATGAGAACATCGTGTTCAACAAGGACGATTATTTTATCCGCATTACGGTGGATAAGGAAAACCGCACGCTGACGGTTTCCGATACGGGCATCGGCATGACGAAGGACGAGCTTGACGATAACCTCGGCGTCATCGCCAAGAGCGGTTCGCTGCAGTTTAAGCAGGATAACGAGCAGCAGGAGGATTACGGCATCATCGGCCAGTTTGGCGTGGGCTTTTACTCCGCGTTCATGGTGGCGGAATCCGTGACCGTGGTCAGCCGCGCATACGGCAGCGACGAAGCGTGGGTATGGGAGTCTTCCGGCGTAGAAGGGTACAGCATCCGGGCGGGCGAAAAGGATACGGTCGGTACGGACATCGTCTTGAAGATCAAGCCGGACACGGACGACGAGAAGTACGACGAGTTTCTGGAGGAGTACAAGCTGCGTTCGCTGATCAAAAAGTACTCTGATTTCATCCGCTACCCCATCAAGATGGAGGCCACAAAGAGCCGTCTGAAGGAAGGCAGTGAGGACGAATACGAGCAGTACAAAGAGGAAGAGACCGTCAACTCTATGGTACCCATCTGGCGCAAGAACAAGCAGGAGTTAAAGCCAGAGGACTACGAGAATTTCTATGCGGAGAAGCACTATGGCTTCGACAAGCCACTCAAATACGTGCACATAAGCGCTGAGGGACTGCACGGCTACAATGCGATCCTGTATATCCCGCAGCGCACGCCCTTCGACTTCTACACCAAGGAGTACGAGAAGGGGCTGGCGCTTTACTCCAATGGCGTGCTCATCATGCAAAAGTGCGGCGACCTGCTGCCCGACTACTACAGCTTTGTGCAGGGTCTTGTGGACACGGACGACCTGTCGCTGAACATCTCGCGCGAGATGCTGCAGCATAACCGGCAGTTAAAGCAGATTGCGCAGAGCATCAAGAGCAAGATCAAGCGCGAGCTTTTGGGGCTGCTGACGGACGACCGTGAAAAATATGAGACCTTTTTCAATGCATTTGGGCGCCACCTGAAGTTCGGCGTGTATTCGAGCTACGGGCAGGACAAAGAGGAGTTGCAGGACCTGCTGATGTTCTACTCCTCCACCGAGAAGAAGCTGGTGACGCTGGCCGAGTATGTGGAGCGCATGAAGGAGGACCAGAAGTACATCTATTACGCTTCGGGCGATACGGTGGAGCGCATTGCGCGCTTGCCGCAGACCGAGCTTGTGGCGGACAAAGGGTATGAAATACTCTATTTCACCGAGGACGTGGACGAGTTCGCGATCCAGATGCTGCGTAGCTATAGTGAAAAGGAGTTCCGCTCTGTCTCGGGCGACGACCTTGGATTGGGCGAGAGCGAAGCCCCGGTCACGGACGACGACGGTAAAGCGCTCTTTGAGAAGATGAAGGAGATCCTTTCCGGCAAGGTGGCGGAAGTGCGCGCGTCGCAGCGGTTGAAGAGTTACCCGGTTTGTCTGGTCAGTGAAGGCGACATCTCAATCGAGATGGAAAAGGTTTTGAGCGCCATGCCGGAGCGCCCGGATGTGAAAGCGAACAAGGTGATCGAAATCAACACGGGCCACGAGTTGTACGGCGTGCTGAAGGAAGCGGCGAAAAATGATCCGGATAAGCTTGCGCTGTATACGAAGCTGCTCTATGACCAGGCGCTGCTCATTGAAGGCCTGCCGGTGGAGGACATGCAGCAGTTCGCAAGCGACATGACCAAACTGATGAAGTAATGATGTAGAGATAAGGCCCATGTGGAGGCTCCGCCTCCACGCCACCGCTCAAGGGGCAATGCCCCTTGAGAATCCTCATTGTACGAAAAAATGAATTTACACCATTGGCTACTAAGCAGGACACTGGGCTACCGTTCAGTGTCCTCTTTTTTATATAAAACGGGCCATTGATAAAGCGGCAAATTTCGACGGGAAGTTTTGTTTTTGACATCGAACCGGCTGAAAGTTATAATAGGGACAAGGTTAAATGCCGCAAGGCGCGATTGCGCTGTTTCCGGCGGCGGTTTCATGGTGATGGTGGAGTATACCCGAGGGAGGCCGACGGGAGTATGATTCGAAATTCAAAAGCAGGCAAAATTTTATCGGCTGCGCTTGTCGCCATACTGTTTTTTTCAGCGCTTACTTTTTGCCCGCCGCAGGCCAGTGCCGCTGCTTCCAGCACAGGCACGGTCAATACGGCGGATACCAACCTTAGGGAGCAGGCCACAACAACATCCGCAGTGCTTGCTGCCATACCCAAAGGCGCTTCGGTTACGGTTATGGGCGGCGAAAGCGGCGGCTGGTATCAGGTGACGTACAATACCTACACGGGCTATGTCCGCGCGGACTTTATCGACGTGCTGGTCACCGGGCTTTCAGACCCGGGTGTGATTATTGAGGAAACACAGGTGCGCGAGCAGCCGGACAGCACCAGCGCGGTGATGGGCACGCTCACGACCCCGACCGAGGTGACGGTTACCGCCACCTATGGCGATATGTACGGCATCAAGGCGGGCAGCATTACCGGGTATGTGCCGCAGCATTGCGTCCATAAATACAACATCATCACGCTCAACCTAAACGCCACGATTACATCGGGCGGCGTCAATATGCGCAGCCTGCCCAATACCTCATCCGAGGTGGTGACGGTGCTGTCGCGCGGCGCTTCCGTTAAAGCGGTCAGCATACAGGATCATTGGGTGAAGATCACTTATTCCGGGAACACCGGCTACGTTCGGGGCGATTTCGTTAGCTACAATTATTCGAACCCGGTAACAGATATGTATCCCGGCATGCGCGGCCAGGCAATCGGCACGCTGCAGGTGGCGCTGCGTAAAAAGGGTTTCTTCCACGTCGCGGCGAACGGCGTGTACGGCAACGCAACGAAGGCTGCGGTCAAGGCGTTTCAGGAGTCGGTCTATCTGGACGCGGACGGTGTAGCGGGCAAGCAGACGCTGCTGCTGCTGTTTGGCGCGGCGGATGTTGGTAAACTGTGGAACAACTACCGCACAGAGATGGATGCGCAGGCGCCGCAGCAAAGCGGGAACGTAATACTGGTGGACTGGTTCGACACGGACAGCAGAAAAGGGATGCAGAGCATCATGAAAAAAGGCGTTTCGTTCGAGGTGATCGACGTTCGCACCGGAATTCACTGGAACATGGTGCGTTTTGGTGACGTTACCGCTCACTGGCATGCTGATGTATGCCCGATGACGAAATCCGATACAGCGGCAATGAAAGAGGCCTGGGGAGGGGAATTGAACGCATCCAGAAGGCCGGTTTGGGTGAAATATGACGGCAAATACTACGCCGCCAGCCTAATGGGATACGTGCATAACACCGATCCGATCGGCGATAACGGCATGGACGGTCAGGTCTGCCTGCATTTCCGCGGCAGCAAGATCCACGAGTCGGCCCGCATCGATGAGGCGCATCAGGCGTGTATCATGGCGGCCTTTGAAAATGCCGCAAAGCTGGATGCCTACATCAGCAACGGCAAGGTTTGACGGACAGGAAGGCTTATGAAAAAAGTTTTAAGCATTTTAATCATATTCATAATGGCCGCGGCAATGCTCGCGGGCTGCGCTGATCCGGCTTCCGCCTCGGCTGCCGCCGGGACGACGCCCTCGCTGTCACCCGATGGTACGCCCGTTCCCACGACGCCGCCGGATACCGTGCTGGCTACGCCGGAGCCAAACGACGGGCTGGATGGCGCGCTCTCCGTGGACGGCTGGACGTACTATCTCAACGAGGAAGATGCGATCACAGCGGAATATGGGGAGGACCCGCCGCTATGCCGCAAGAACGACGAGACCGCTGAAGCGGAGGATATGGGCCTGCGCGGGTTTCAGTTCGATATCATCGGAAGCTATCTCTATCTCGACTCCAACTATGCCGATTTGGACGAGAACGGCAACCAGACGTGGTATACGACCCGGATGAGCCTTGACGGCACGGGCCAGCGGCGGCTGGAGTACCGCAGCATGTCCGAAAGGCTCATACCGGAAGGCTCCAGCCAGTTCTATTTCACGGTTGCGGGGGACAGTGCGGTGTACATCTCCGACTTCGCCTGTGAAAATATAACGGTGCTGATGATTACGCTGCCCGACAGCAACGATCTGGACAGCAAGCTCGGTTCCAAAAAAGAGCTTCAGCTCGACATCTCCGAAGTCGAAGGCGGGATCATCACCTTTGCAGTCACGTACCTCACGCCCGAGGGCATTCAGATGTACAAGGGCACGTACAAGATCAGCATAGACGGCACAACCGTCGAAAAGATCAGCGGCACTTACTACGACTACCAGTCGATTCAAAACACGCTGGATTAGCAGGACTACATGGCGGCTTCGCAAACAGGGCGGAGCCGCTTTTATATGAGAAGAAAGTGATTCTGTCCATTTGTATGGTGAGGAGGATGAAGATCCATGGATTTCTATCAGGCCATCGAAAGCCGCAGAACCGTTCGGGATTTCAAGGACATTCCGATCGATGCTGAAGTCATCAAACGGATTCTATCCGCAGGTCTTAAAGCGCCCAGCAACGACCACATGCGCAGTTGGGAGTTTGTTGTCGTCACGGATAAGGCAGTGGCGGCACAGATTCTCAAAAAGATACCCAAGAAGGTTTCCGACAAGCGGCTGGACTTTATTATGCAGTCGTGGAAGCTGAAGGACCCTGTTCAGCAGGAAATGTACAAGGACGGGATACCGAAACAATATCAGATGCTATATGGCGCAGGCTGCCTCATTCTGCCCTTCTATAAGCAGCCGGGAACGCTGCTGAAGCCCAAGGCCATCAGCTCGCTGAACGGCTTTGCTTCCATCTGGTGTTGCATCGAAAACATACTGCTGGCCGCCACGGCCGAAGGGCTGGGATGTGCGTTCCGGATTCCGCTGGGCAGCGAGGCAGAGTATATCATGGAACTGCTCCATCATCCGGCGGATTATGTGCTGCCCTGCTGCATCGGGATCGGGTATCCGGCACAGGACGCGGCGAGGCCAGAGCAAAAGGAAATATCAGTGGAGGAAAGGATACATTTCAACCAGTGGTGAAGCGCAGGAATGCAATAATTAGCGCATTTAAAAAGATTTGGAATGGAATTACCAAGATTGAGTCGGGATTAAGAATGGAAGAACGTATTATACAAATAACAAAAAGAATTCCTCAGATTCCCCAAAGAGATTTGACTGAAATCGCTGATATGTTGGAACATAACGAATGGGGACTTGCGTTCGAAATCGTATGCTCCAGCGTTACTGAAGGAAATATCACGATAGACAAGGAGACATATGCTGAAAAAGCGAAAGTCGGACTTGCTATGGGGATGGAAAGCGCTCGGTGGGACCACTTAGCGCATTGAATATAACCAATCAAGATAGGCCGATACATCACGTATCGGCCTATCTTATAAATGTTGTGTTATAGGGAATGGTATAACCCTCCCGCATATTACCCCAGCTTCTTGACGCTTAGCAGCGCCTTCTCGCCGTTGATGTCCCATTCCTTCTCGTAGCCGGAGAGCGTCTCAGCGATCTCGTCCGCCAGTACCTCTTCGCCGATCTCATCCGAATTGCGTGCTACGATGCCGGAGAGGCGCTCGTTGCCCGTGAGGGCGAAACGGATGTGGTCCATTACCTCAAAGCCCGCTTCCTTACGCATGGTCTGAATCTTGGAGATCAGCTCGCGCACGAAGCCTTCCTCGATGAGTGCTTCGGTCAGCGTGATTTCAAGGATGACGCCCGCGCTGCCTTCCGTCTCCACCACGTAGCCCCCGCGCTGCACCGGCTCGATCAGCATATCCTCCTCCGCGAGTATCACTGTCTGGCCGTCGGCCTTAAACGAGTACGCGCCTTCGGAGCGCACGGTGTTGACGATCTTGAGACCGTCGCCTTCGGCGAGGTGCGTACGGATGGCGTTCAGCAGTTTGCCGTACTTGGGCCCCAACGTTTTCAGCTGCGGCTTGATGCTGTACGACACGTATTCGCTGGTGTCCGCGCCGTAGGTTACCTTCTTGACGTTCAGTTCGCCCTCGATGAGCTCGGTGTACATCTGGCCTGGATCGTCGATGCCTGCCACGAACATGTTCGCGATGGGCTGACGGTTCTTGATGCTCGCCGTATTCCGTGCCGCGCGACCCAGCACCACCACGCGCAGCACCGCGTCCATGCCCTTCTCCAGGTCCTTGTCGACGTGCGACATGTCAGCCTTCGGGAATTCGCACAGGTGCACGCTGACAGGCGCGCTCTTATCTACGCTGCGCACGATGTTCTGATACATCGTCTCGGTCATGAACGGGATGAACGGTGCGGCGAGGCGGCACAGCGTCTCCAGCACCGTATAAAGCGTCATGAAGGCGTCCGCTTTGTCCTGCTCCATGCCGGAGCCCCAGAAACGCTCGCGGCAGCGGCGCACGTACCAGTTGGACAGCTCATCCACGAACTTGTCGAGCTCGCGCGCGGGCTCAGTCAGCCGATACTCGTCGAGGTATTTTGTGACGGTGGCGATCAGCGTGTTCAGTCGCGAAAGTATCCACTTATCCATCACGTTGGTATAGCTTAACGTGTGCTTCGTCGGGTCAAAGTCGTCGATGTCGGCGTAAAGCACATAGAACGCGTAGGTGTTCCACAGCGTGCCCATGAACTTGCGCTGCGCTTCGGACACCGCCTCTTCGCCGAAGCGGGAGGGGAGCCACGGCATGCTGCCCGCGTAGAAATACCAGCGCACGGCGTCCGCGCCCTGCTTATCGAGCACGGTCCACGGGTCTACGACGTTGCCTTTGTGCTTGCTCATCTTCTGGCCGTCTTTATCCTGCACATGGCCCAATACGATGCAGTTCTCGAACGGCGCCTTGCCGAAAACCACCGTGCCGATGGCGAGCAGCGTGTAGAACCAGCCGCGCGTCTGGTCGATGGCTTCGCTGATGAAGTTGGCCGGGAAGCGCTTTTCGAACTCTTCCTTATTTTCGAACGGGTAGTGCCACTGCGCAAACGGCATGGAGCCCGAATCGTACCAGCAGTCGATGACTTCGGATACGCGCTTCATCTGTCCGCCGCACTCCGGGCACTTCAATACCACCGCGTCGATAAACGGCTTATGCAGCTCGATGTCGTCCGGTACGTTTTCGCCCAGTTCTTTAAGCTCCGCGATGGAGCCGACCACGTGTACATGGCCGCAGCCGCACGTCCAAACGGGCAGCGGCGTACCCCAGTAACGCTCCCGCGAGAGGCCCCAGTCGATGACGTTCTCGAGGAAGTTGCCCATGCGGCCTTCCTTGATGTTCTCCGGCAGCCAGTTGACGGAGCGGTTGTTCTTCATCAACAGATCGCGCACCTCAGTCATGCGGATAAACCACGTACTGCGGGCGTAATAGAGCAGCGGCGTGTCGCAGCGCCAGCAGAACGGATAGCTGTGCGCGTAATCCTGCGTTTTAAGCAGTAAGCCGCGAGATTTCAGGTCCGCGATGATGGGTCTATCTGCTTCCTTGACGAATACGCCTTCCCACGGCGTGCCGGGCTTGAAGCGGCCCCGGGCGTCCACCATCTGCACAAATGGAAGGTCGTAATTCCGCCCCACCCGCGCGTCGTCTTCACCGAACGCAGGCGCGGTATGCACGATGCCCGAACCGTCTGTCAGCGTGACGTAATCGTCTACGGTTACATACCAGGCTTTCCTGTCCGCTGCGCCGAAATCGTACAGCGGTTCGTATTCACGGTATTCCAGCTCTTTGCCGACGTATTCCTCTACCACCTTAGCGTGCTCACCGAACAGGGGCTCCACCAGTGCTGCCGCCATGTAGAGATATTCGTCCTCCACGGCGATTTTAACGTACTTCTCCCTCGGGTTTACGCATAGCGCCACGTTGGACGGCAGTGTCCACGGCGTGGTCGTCCATGCGAGGAAGAAGGTGTTATCTTCGCCCTTGACACGAAACTTTACAAACGCGCTTTCTTCCTCCACGTCCTTGTAGCCCTGCGCTACCTCGTGTGACGAGAGCGCGGTTCCGCAGCGCGGACAATAGGGCACGACCTTATGACCCTTATATAAAAGGCCTTTCTCGTGCACCTGCTTTAACGACCACCACACCGACTCGATGTAGTTGTTTTCATACGTGATGTACGGGTGCTCCATGTCCACCCAGAAGCCGACGCGCTCGCTCATGCGCTCCCACTCGCCCTTGTACTTCCAGACGCTTTTCTTGCATTCCGCGATGAACGGCTCCACGCCGTACTGCTCGATCTGCTCCTTGCCGTCAAGGCCGAGCAGCTTCTCCACTTCCAGCTCCACCGGCAGGCCATGTGTATCCCAGCCGGCCTTGCGCAGCACGTCGTAGCCCTGCATGGTCTTATAACGCGGGACCAGGTCCTTGATGCAGCGCGTTAAAATATGCCCGATATGCGGCTTGCCGTTGGCGGTCGGCGGGCCATCATAGAACGTGTAGGCAGGCTTGCCTTTGCTCTGCTCCACGGTCTTTCCGAATATTTGATTTTGTTTCCAGAACTCCAGCACATCGAGTTCCCTGTCCTTGAAGTTCAGGCTTTTGTCCACCGGTTTGTACAGCATTAACGATCTCCTTCTGTCATCAAAAAAGCGTCCGCCCGCATGGGGCAAAAGACGCTCATCTTTCACGATACCACCCAAATTATGCCCCTTTAAGGATGAATACAGCCTTCAGGGCACATCTTTGCCGCGCAGTAACGGGCGCGAATCGTCCCGGCTTACTGTTGATTGTCTTCGGCCGGAAGGCTGACGGGTGATGGCACAAAACCGCTGGGTGTCGGGGCTTTCACCGTTTCCCCGCTCGCTATACGGAGCCTGTTTTGTCCGTGTCCCGCTTAATAGCCTTACATTTTGACGTTTCCTTATTATAATGGAAAGCGGATTTTTTGTAAAGGGCATGCCGCAAAGCCTTTTTTCCTTCGTCAAATGTTTGATATTATCGCTACGGGAGTCCGCTATTGATATCCTGTGAAGGGATGCAGGTCGGTTGGATTCGATCTGTGTTGGATGCAGATGGCATGACTGCCTGGTGCGCTTTACTGAAGCTTCGATTAACCTAATCCGCAATCTTTGTTAGCGCAGTCTAACTATTATGCGACATTTTACCTCATATTTCTTGATTACAACAAATAAAATAGGTATAATGCGTGTAACGATCATATATACACTCTGCGGTGTTCTGCCGCATTCATCATAGCCATGGTCGAACCAAGCGAGGAGATTACTGCAATGAAAAAACAGCGCTTTACGATGTGGGTGGCTGCCCTGTTAATAATAGCCGCTACTGTGCTTCCGCCCTTGACGGCGTTTGCCGCGGCGGACATTTCATCCCTTGCGGTGGAGATGTCCAAGCAGATGACCATTACCACGGCAACAGGTACGGTGATTAATCCGAGCTCATCGGGCGTTTACACCAATGTACCCAAGGACGCTAAGCTGCTGGTGCATTACGCGTTTTCACTGCCCGATAACAACGGGCTTACTGGAGACGATTACCTGGAATACGACTACAATGCGGGTGATTATATCGACGTGCAGCTGCCCTATGCCGTTTCTTTCGAAGCGCCGTCGGGTGGCTGGAACGTGCTGGACGAAAGCAACAATGTGATAGGCCTGCTCTCCATCGCATCGGATGGTGTGGCCCGCATCACATTCACGGATTATGTGGAGACCCACTCGTCCATCCGGGGCTGGTTCTCGCTGGAAGGCAGCTTCAAGGACGGCGTTTTCGACGAAGGGGACCCGGTGCAGATCGACGTAGTGTTTGCCGGGACCATAGTGACGATCGGGTTTAAGGAGGATGGAGACCCTCTTTCTGTTTCGACAGATAAGAACGGCGTTTATGACGCCGCGTCCAACAAGATTACATGGACGGTTATTGTCACGCCCAACAAGAGCGTCATCGGCATATCCGTAGTGGATACCTTCAGCAACAACCAGACCTATGTTCCGGGCTCATTCAAGCGGGGAGAGGTTAGTGTCGACGATGGCGACCTGACGATTACCCCCGGTACGACCACAACAGAGATCAGATACAGCGGCCTTGCCTTGGATGCGGCCACGACGTTCACGTATCAGACCGAACCCACGAGCACCGCGTTTACCGCCGAGACAGGCAGCGACGAGAATGTTGTGTTCTCCAACGGCGTGGACATATACAAGGACGAAACCCCGTTCGCGCACGACGACGCGAGGGTCACAATCAACTGGATACAGAAAACAGGTTCCGTGACGTCTGCCGACAGCCGCTTGATCAAGTGGACGGTTACGGTGGACGCGGGCGGCTACGATATTTCCGGCTGCACGCTGACGGATACCATTCCGAAGGATCTGGCGCTGTATGTGGACGCCACGCATCCTGTGCGGTTCGGCACGACCGATTTAACAGAAGCGGTGCTGGGCGGCGCCGAGGATACCTACACCTATGAGGCGGGCGCGGACGATACGCATATACTGACGCTGTATCTGGGCAGCGTGACGACATTCGGCACGTTGACGTTCTATACGCGCGTCACAGACGAGGCTTACTACAAAATCAACGGCACCACGACATTAACCAACCGCATTGAGATGGACTGGGAGGAAAATCACTCCGGTAATCCTTGGGACAGCGCCGGCGTAAACGTCGGGCTGGGACTCATCTACAAGTCAGGGGATAGCGATACGGCTATAGATTTTGACGATGATACTACGAATCCCATCAACTGGACGGTGCGGATTAACCGCAACCAGATTCCAATCAGTGATGCTATGTTCAGCGATATTATCCCCGCAGGGCTTGAATATGTGGACGGCTCATTCTCCATCGACCACACGGGCGGTACGTTCGACTATGACGATACGACCAAGGAGTTGCAGTACGATTTCGGTGGTACTATCAGTACCAACTACACCATCATGTTTCAGACGCGGATCACAGACTATGCGCCGCTGTACGTGAATCAGGATAATATCAGCGGCTATACCAATACCGCGACGCTTACCGGCGGAGGGATGGCGGAAACCAGCGTATCGTCCATGGGACGCCAGCGCTACAACAGCGAGGTGATTGCCAAGACCGTGCAAAAGGTGGATGGTGTAGACTACGATCACACCACCCGGCGCGTAACGTGGCAGATCGTCGTAAACCGCAACGATATTCCGCTTTACGATGCTGTGGTTACGGACACCATCCCGGCGGGTATGACGTTCCTGCCCGAAACCTTCCAGGTGGAAGGGGTGGCAAGCCCGGTGACAGACGCGCTGGTCTATACGGTAAATCCGGCGGGCGATACCACCTCGCATGATACCTTCAGCTACACCTTTCCGGCAACGTACAGCGACGTATGCACCATCACTTATCAGACTGAGGTGAAGCAGGCAGCACTGCTGACGCAAGGTACGAAGAGCTTTTCCAACACGTCGCATCTTACAGCGACCGGTCTATCCGCATCTGCGACTGCGGTTGCTTCAATGAACAACACCATGGTTGTAAAGTCCATAGACCATGTAACCGGAGCGGATTACGCGGGTTGGAAGATCGTCATCAACGGTGAAGGAATTACGATGACCGATATCGATGTCTCGGATGTGCTGCAGGAGGGGTTGGAGCTCGATCCGGAATCTGTAAAATTGTATCCTATGACACTGGCGGTGAACGGTATGCTGACCCGTGGAGATACGCCTGTATCTACCAGCCTGTACGAGGTAACATATGACGAGACCACGCGCAAGCTGACGCTGCGCATCCCCGGAACCATCAACGGCCCATATCAACTGGAGTTCATCACGGATATCATGGTGAGTTCGTTGGCCATTAACAATACTGTGACACTGAACGGGACAAGCTATATCGCCACATCGGACGTGGACGATGTGACCGTTGTGGTGAGTGAGACGGGCCTGGGTGGCACGGGCGTGCAGGGCAGCATTACCATCGAGAAGGTTGGTGAAAGCGGAGAGCCGCTCTCCGGTGCGGTGTTCACGCTGTATAATAACCGCGGCGTTATCGTGGCGCAGGACGAAACGGACGAGACCGGGGCCGTGACGTTCGGTGATTTGCCGATCCGCACCTATGTGCTGGAGGAGACTACGGCACCCGAGGGCCATGTGCGCAGCGAAGAGACGGTGCGCTTCCGCATGGATACCGAGGCTCCCAACGTGTTCTATCAGTTCGCCGATGAAAAGATTCGCGCGGACGTGGTGATACTCAAAACGGGTGTGGACGACGTGCCGCTTTCCGGCGCGGAATTCTCCCTGTACGATTCGGACAGCAACCTTGTCGCAGTTAGGACGACCGATGCGAATGGCAAGGCAACGTTTGAGGATCTCGTATATGGCAGCTATACCATCGTGGAGACCAAAGCCCCAAGCGGCTATGTACGGGCAGAGGATTCCATCCCCATCGTGGTATCGTCAGTAGACGAAATTGACCTGACTATTCCCAATGTGCGCTATGATATTCCCCAGACGGGTGGATGGGTTGATACATGGTCACTGCTCGCTCTTGGCGGCGTGCTGGTGCTGGCCGGAACGGCTTGGCTGCTGATGAGAAAGCGCCGCGTCCATGTGCGCTGACAGGACAAGAAAGCGTCGAAGAAGCTTTCGAAGGGTGCCACCCTGGCTGCACGTTCTACTAAGGTGCCTGCCTTGGGCATTGATTGCAGCGGGGCTGGCGGTTGGCGCATATGCTCTTTTCGCAAGGCTTTCAGTATCGTCCGAACAGCAGGACCTTGTGGAACAGTACCGCGGCACAGATCAGGGCGCACCTGCTTCGGCACAGGCCACGGCAGGCTTTGATACGGAAGCCTCCGCTGAAGTGCCTGCACTGCCCAACCCGGATGTGGCGCAGCCCTCGGAAGGCGAAAACAGCAATCCCGCCACGCTTGCGGTGCTGACGATCCCCTCGATCGACCTTGAAGTGGCAGTGCGGCAGGGAGTCGGCTCGTATTCGCTGCGATATAGCGTGGGGCACTACATCCCGTCCGTGATGCCCGGAGAAACGGGCAACTGCGTCATCATGGGCCACCGTAACTATACCTACGGTGAGTTTTTCAACCGGCTCGACGAGCTTACCGAAGGCGACACGATCATCGTGGAGCGCGGCGACACCATTTACACTTATGTGGTGACGGAGAAGTTTGTGGTAGAGCCGTCTGACACATCTGTACTGGACCAGACCGACGACGCGATGCTGACGCTGATCACCTGCACGCCCATCCGCGTGGCGACGCACCGGCTGATCGTGCGGGCAACGCTGCAAAGTACGCAGGCGATGGGATGACGGAAAAATGAAAGGGCTTCCGCCCAAGTGATCGGAAGCCCTTGTTTTTTACGTGGTATATATCAGCCATTAGACGGAGTCGGTGTATACTCAAAGTTGATTGCTGCTCCGTCGGAATTCTCACCGGTAATCGTATTTCCCGTTACCGCATACCATTCGTCGCAGTTTTGCGGGAAACTTGCTGATTCATTTCCGGTCAACGCCGCTGGCTTGGCCGATGCGTTTGAATATCCGAATACACCATCCTCACCGGTGATGCTGTATTGGTAGAGCGTTCCCGTACCGTCATCGCTGGCAAAGTAGCTCTGGGAGACATAGCCAAATGATGTTTTGTAATATTCCGAATAGACTGTCTCCGCACCGTCAACGGAGACCATCATTACCATAGATTCTGCGGCCGGATTGAAGATGGCGTTATACACCATGGCTTTCCCGTCCGATCCGGTATACGTCATCGTATAGGAATTCCCGTCGACGGAGTAAATTACACCTTGAGCGCCCAAGTAGGCCATTGAAGCAGCTACAGTCGCCTCGTCATACCCCATCATGGCGATCGGTGCGAGTGCAAGATCGGCCATGGATACGCCTGCAATCGTGATGTAAGCCATCATTGCGTTTTCATCCTGTCCTAATCCGTCGGTGAGCCTATTGATCACGACATACTTTGCATCAGTGAACGCGGTATAAGAATCGACAACGGGATTGCCTGTGCTGACTGTGCCGTTGGTGACAGGCGCTTCGGCTGATACGTCATCTGAAACTTCTGTGGTCGTGTCGCTTACTTCAGAGCTGACTTCTTGATCGTCATCATCGGTATCGGTCCTGCCTGGGCCGCTACAACCTGCCAGTAGAGTGAGCGCCAGCATCATGGCTACAAATAATGCAATCCATTTTTTCATGTTTAAATATACCCTCCTTGGCTTAAATTCGATTTAATCCGGATAATTAAGTTAAAATTTTACCATAAGGTTACTAATTATTCAAGTTAAGGGCAAATATTTTGCATAATGATCCATAGCGTCTTTAATCATACTCGAATTTTATAAATAACGCAGTTGCCTTTTTTAAGACTTTGTGATATTATTCACACAGATGGAAGTGAGGGAAACCTTTCGTCCGTCAGAAAAACAACAAACCTGTACTGACAGCGGAGGCTAACAGCCTTGACTGGAAGGCATGGCGTCACAACACAAGCGGATGCTTGGATTTGCGTTGGACCTGCCTTTCATGGCAGGTTTTTTGGTTCCATGGGAAGGAGTGTATGGATGCAAAGGATCGCAGTAATCAGCGCGATACTGGAGAACCCGCAGCACAGCCAGGGCGAATTCAATGCGCTCGTCGCAGGCTTTAAAGGGCTGGTGAAGGGGCGCATGGGGCTGCCTATGAGTGAGTACGGTGTATCGGTTATTACCATCGTACTTATGGGCGAACTGGACGACATCAACAACCTGACCGGTAAACTGGGTGCGCTGGAAGGTGTGCAGGTGAAGACGTCGGTATCTAAAAGAGAGTTTTAGTCCGCTTATGCGGCACAGCTTACCGGCAAAATGCACTTTGTAGCTGCAACATTTCAAGGAAGCGTTTGTAAGTAGACTGTGCCGCAGTGCGGCCAACCATTTTAACAGGGCAAAAGCCCAAAGGAGTTTAATATGAAGAAAAAGCTATCCGTTGTTCTGGCGCTCATGCTTGTACTGGCGCTGCTGGCCGCATGCGGAGATGCCGATGTGGAACAGACCACATCCGTGCAGCCCTCCGAAAGCGTATCGACCACGGTCAGTGCTGAAGAAAGCGCCTCCGCTACGCCACAGCCGACCGATCCGCCGTCCTTCAACGCGGATAACCCGCTTTCTGTGGCGACGCTCGCCGGCCCGACCGGCATGGGCATGATCCAGCTGTTCGACAACCCGGCTTATGACGTGAGCCTGTATACCAGCCCGGACCAGATCACGGCAAAGGTGATCAGCGGCGAGGTGCAGGCCGCTGCGGTGCCTTCCAACGTGGCGGCGGTGCTGTACAACAAGATGGGCGGAGGCCTTAAGATCGCTGCAGTTACCACGATGGGTGTGCTGTACATCCTTGAGAACGGCAACTCGGTAAACAGCGTGGCCGATCTCTCAGGTAAGACCATCTATGCTACGGGGCAGGGCTCCACACCGGAATACGTGCTGCAGGATATCCTCGAAGCCAATGGCGTAACGGATTGCACCGTGCAGTTTATGGGTGCACACGCCGACCTTGCCAATGCAATGGCGTCGGGCGAGGTATCGCTGGCGCTGCTGCCCGAGCCGTTTGTGTCCACGGTGCTGGCCAAAAATCCTGATGTGACTGTGAAAATCGACATCAACGCGGAGTGGCAGAAGATCTACGGCACGGATGCGGGCATGCCGATGGGCGTATTGGTCGTCTCCGATACGCTGGCCCAAGACGCGGCAGGCATGGCGCAGCTGATTACGGACTGCAAGGCTTCGGCGGATTACGTGACAGCGGACAGCGAAGCGGCAGCAACGGAAATCGTTGCACAGCAGATTGTGGGCTCGGAGGCCATTGCGCTCTCCGCGATACCGCGCTGTGGGATATCCTTCATCACGGGCGAGGATGCTAAAGCGATTCTCGGAGACTATTTCACACTGATGGCGGAGAGCGATCCGGCATCTTTGGGCGGTTCTATACCGGACGACGCGATCTATTACATGCCGTAAAGCTGTGATTACAATGAGGCGCGCAGGGGTAACACCTGGCGCGCTTTTTTATTATAAGTGAGATACCCTGTAAAATGATGAAATTAAGTGATTTTGAGAGCGCGGATACAGCTGTTTTGATTGATCGGACGTATGGGAAAGAAAGTGATGAAAACGGCGAAATGTTAGCTTAAATAGACTTTGACTATCTTTGACCAAAAAGCTATAATCATTTTAGAAACGAAAGAGACTGGAGGGGATGACGATGACCTTGGTACCATATGAAGGACAGTTAGGACTGTGGGGCGGAAGGCTTTTAAACGGGCTGCAGGCACCCGTAATCCGTGCGGATATCCGCGAAACAGAGGAAAGCGTTATCGTTGAGGCAGAGCTGCCCGGCGTTAAGAAAGACAACGTGCAGATCGTATGTCACGAGGACGTGCTGACGATATCCGTGAAGACGGAGGAGAACGCGGAACGCAAGGAAGAGGGTTATCTGCGCCGTGAGCGGTTCAGTGGGGAAGCCGCACGCAGCTTCGCGCTTCGGAACATTGACGAGGAGAAAATCTCCGCGAAGATGGAGGACGGGGTGCTGACGATCACGCTGCCCAAGGCTTTACCGGAAGAAAAACATATTGCCATCGAATAGTACCCATTAAAAAAAACGCCGGGATCTTCCGGCGTTTTTTTGTATGGATGATGTTTGCTGCTTATGCGGGCAATCCGACATTGTACCAACCGTAAACGTCGGTTTCAGTGAAGTAATCGGAACCCGCGCCTTGTACGTAGCCGTCCGCGCCGACGCCCAGCGTAAAGCCGTAGCCGGCGGAAATGGCGGTGATGCCGCTCCAGGAGCTGACATCGTTTTCGCCGTAGTCGTTCGGGCCGGTGGCGACCACGGTGCCGTCGGACTTAAGGCCAACCGTGTGGTAGTAACCGGCGGAGATTGCGATAATATCGGTCCAGCCGTATACATCACATTCTCCGTTAGAGCTCGAACCTGTGGCCTCGCAGGTGCCGTCCGCTTTCAGACCGATGGTGAAGCCCCAGCCCGCAGAGATAGAAACGATATTGGTCCAGGTGGTCACATCGAGCTCGCCGTATGCGCCTTCGCCGCAAGCCACGCAGGTGCCGTCCGCTTTCAGGCCGACCGTGTGGTGATATCCGGCGGATATGGCGACGATATCGGTCCAGCCGGAGATGTCACATTCACCGTACGAGTTGTCACCCGTGGCAACGACTGTACCGTCGGCCTTCAGGCCGATGGTAAAGCCCCAGCCTGCAGAGACCGCAACGATATCGGTCCAGCCGGTAACGTCAAGCTCACCATAAGCGCCTTCTCCTGTGGCGACGCAGGTGCCATCAGCCTTGAGACCTACGGTATGGTACTTGCCTGCCGTGATGGAGATGATGTTCGTCCAGCCGGAGACATCACACTCGCCATAGGTGTTGTCACCCGTGGCAACGCAAGTGCCGTCCGACATGAGCCCTACCGAGTGAAAAGCGCCTGCCGAAACGCATTCACTGGAGAAGTGCTTGACACACTCCATGATCAGGTTCTTGGTATCCTTGTACTCGTAGGCCGGATACAGCACGCGCATGATCGCCATATAATCCGCAGTGCTGCTCGCGGTGGTGAGCATTGCCGAGCCCTTCTGATACCGGGCTTCGCAGCCCTGATCGAAGGAGTCGTTGTAGCTGCCCAGCGCATCGAAGGTTTCGATGGCCTCGTCGTAGCTCCCGGCGGAGAGGAAGTCAATGCCCTGCTGATAGTGCGCTTCGCTGATCATATTGACGGAGTCGCTGTAATCACCCAATGATTCAAAGATGGCGATGGCTTCATCGTACTTTTTGGCGGGGATCAGGGAAATACCTTTCTGGTAATTTGCTTCGCTGATCATCGTAGCGGAATCCTGGTAATCGCCGAGCTCCGTAAAGAGCGCAATCGCGTCGTCATAGCTGCCGGAGTCAATCAGCTGGACGCCTTTTCCGTATTTTGCTTCAAGCAGAAGATCTCCGGAGTCGCTGTAATCGCCGAGATCTTCAAGATAGGTGATCGCTGTATCAAAGTCTTCGCCCTTGATGGCGACTTTGGCGGCCTGATATTTGCTCTCATCCACCATATCGCTGGAATCCGAGTAATCTTTTTCAGCGAGCTGGGAGAACGCCGTGATGGCCTCTGTGTACTTTCCGTCGTCAAACAGAGTCTGAGCGTTGTTGTACTGGATCATGGGGAGGAACACGAAGATGAACAGCACAGCCAGCGCAGCAACCACAACCGGGATACCGATTGCAAGCCACAGCACCCCCTTTTTCTTCGGCTTGGGCTCTGCAGTAGCCCTGTACTGCGTTTCCGGCTGCTGCCAGGGAGCCTGAGGAGCCTGAGGTGCCTGCCAGGATTGCTGAGGAGCCTGGGGTGCCTGCCAGGACTGCTGCGGAGGCTGAGCCGCGGGAGGCTGCTGCGTCGTTTCGAAATAGAAGGACGGCTGCTCCGGCTGCTGCGGAGGAGTAACAGGCTGTTGCGGAGGGGTGACCGGTTGCTGCGGGGGAGTAAGCGGTGCAGCAGGCTGCTGCTCCTGCGGAGCAACAGGCATCTCAACCGGCGGCTGCTCCGGCGCGGCGGGAGCCGTAACAGGCATTTCGGGGGGCATTACCGGCTGAACCGGCGCATTTTGCACGCCAGGCTGGCCGGCGGGCGTTTCAGCGCCGCAATGAGGGCAAAAACGCGCACCCTCCTTGAGCGGCGTTCCGCATTTGACACAAAACATAGCTCTATCTCCTTATATTAATGCTTACAGCTTAATAAGACCCAGAAACTTCTATTTGATTACGGAAGGGATAAACCCATCACACCACCGATTTGAAACCCTGTCTATTATACTGCGGGCTGCCTCAAAAGGATACAACCGCACCATTTTTACCAAGTGAATCAATATTTTTATCTTAACACATTTCGATAATAAACACAAAAAAATCCCGTGAAACAATTTATTTTTTTGTCAGTACCCGGAAACTTTCTCTATTGCGCAGGGGGAGCTGATAAAACTATAATAAGGGTATACATATTGATAAGGAGCCGTCAATGCCGAAGGAAAAAAGAGCTTTTGTATGCAGCGAATGCGGATATGAATGCGCAAAATGGCTGGGACAATGTCCCTCCTGCCGCGCGTGGAATACGCTGGAAGAAACGGTGATCGCCGCGAAGGATATGGGAGGTGCGCCGGTTCCTGCGGCATTGGCGGTATATTTGAAGGATGTGCCCATGGAGGCGGAGGCGCGCTGGTCCACAGGCTTTGAGGAGCTGGATCAGGTGCTGGGCGGCGGCATCGTGGAGGGTTCCGTGGTGCTGGCGGGCGGCGAACCGGGTATCGGCAAATCCACGCTGTTCATGCAGGTGGCGAGTTTTCTTGCCCAAACCGGCAAAAAGGCGCTCTATGTTACGGGCGAGGAGTCCCTGCGGCAGGTCCGCCTGCGCGCGCAGCGGCTAGGCGCGTGCGGTGAAATACTGATGATGGCCGAGACCGATGTGGAGGGTATTGTGGAGCGCATGCGCAGCCTTGCGCCGGACTTCGTAGTGGTAGACTCTATCCAATCCATGGCGTCCGGGCGGCTTTCCACTGCGCAGGGTAGCGTAAGCCAGATCCGCGAGTGCGCTTCGCTGCTGACGCGGGAGGCCAAATCGGGCGGCGCAGCGGTGTTCATCATTGGCCACGTCACCAAGGAAGGCGCGATCGCCGGGCCGCGCGTGCTGGAGCACATGGTGGATACCGTGCTGTACTTCGAGGGCGAGCGGCAGGGTACGTTCCGTATTCTGCGCGCGGTGAAGAACCGTTTTGGCTCCACCAACGAAATCGGAGTTTTTGACATGCGCGAGAACGGCATGACCGAGGTCGAGAATCCGTCCGGACTGCTGCTCTCCGAGCGCAGTGAACGGGCATCCGGCTCGTGTGTGTACCCCTCGTTGGAAGGCACGCGGCCCGTGCTGCTGGAGGTGCAGGCGCTTGTGGGCCCCACGACGCTGCCGCTGCCGCGGCGCATGGCATCGGGCCTTGATGCCAACCGGCTTGCGCTGATGCTTGCGGTGCTGGAAAAACGTATGGGCCTGCGCCTTGCGGGGCAGGATGTATATGTGAACGTGGTGGGCGGCATCCGCCTCTCTCAACCCGCGGCCGACCTTGCGATGGCGGCGGCAGTGGTATCGAGCCTGCGAGACAAAGCTATCGGCAATGCGGTGGCCATCGGCGAGGTGGGACTGACAGGCGAGGTGCGTTCCGTCGGGCAGGCGGAAAAACGGCTGATCGAATGCGCCAAGATGGGCTTTACCCGTGCGGTGATCCCGCAGGGCAATATGCCCGGGCTGAAAGCGCCGCAGGGCATCAAGGTCTTCGGCGTGAAGAGCGTGTTTGAAGCGCTGGAGGTGTTGATCCAGTAAGGGGGGGTAGCATGGATAAGAAGCTGAGAAAGTGGAGCATCATCGGCGTATTCATCAGTTTTGCGATTGCAGGTGGCTGGCACTTCCTCTACGAAGCTGCGCCGTGCGGCATCATCGCAGCGATTGCACCCGCCAATGAGAGCCCCTGGGAGCACGCGAAGCTGTTTTTCCTGCCCGCAATCATCTGGTATACGGCACAGTATTTCATCGTCGGCAGGCGATATCCCAATTATATATTTGCGCATAGCATTGCTTTGCCTGCCATGCCTGCCCTGATGCTGGCGTTGTACTATGCGTATGTTCCGCTGACAGGTGAATCGCTTGCGGCCAATTTGATCAACTCCTTTGTCACCTTTGCGGCAGGCGCGTGGCTGGCTTACCGGCTCACCGTGTCGAAGAAGAATTTCTCGCGCGGTATCTTCAAAGTTGCGGCTCTTCTCATCGTGCTCGCGCTGCTTGCCATTTTTATCACATTCACATTTGCGCCGCTGCATTACGCACTGTTCTACGATACATCTGCGGGGCATTACGGTATTTCCGGCTGACGAAAGCGGCATTAGTTTAAGCGCTGTGGTTTGAACGGCGCTTTTTTATGGTACATTCGTAAGTAAAACGCTCTGGCACTTACGGCGGTGTGAATATTCTGTTAAGCCTGCCTGAAAGTAATAGTCAAAGGGCAAAAATCTGATACAATAGCGGCAAGTAAACGGTGGATTATCCATCGCGGAGGGCGAAAAATGGCCAAAAAGAAAAACAGAAGAAGAATTATAATCTGGATTATTGTGGGTTTGGTGGTGCTGCTGGGCGTGCTTGGATACTTCCGCCTGCGGAGCAGAATTGAAGCCGCGACCCGTACGACGTACGATATCGTCAGCGTGTCGCGCGGCGATATTGAGGTGACCGTGAAAGGCGCGGGCAGCGTAGAGCCGATGGATAAGGACACTGCCTACGCAAGCGCTGCAGCCACGGTAGATGAGGTGTATTTTGAAAACGGCGACACGGTGAAAGCGGACGATGTCGTGGCCCGGTTGTCGAGCGATGCACTCGAGTCGCAGAAAGATACATTGCAGCAGCAGATCGACGATGCGGACGCGGCGATTGCCGCGATGCGCAGCGTCAAGGGCAGCGAATACATTTATGCGTCGGTGGAAGGTACCGTCATGGCGGTATATGGGTCAGTGGGCGAGTCAGCAGACGTGGTGACAGACCGCGACGGCGCGCTGGCGGTCATCTGCCCGGACGGGCTGCTGACGGTTACCGTGGAAAGTGACGCAGCGCTGGAGATCGGGCAGCAGGTGACTGTGACGACCGGCACGGACAGCGTAACCGGCGAGGTCATTAAAAACGAGAATGGCAAAATCACGGTACGCTTTGCGGACGACGGGTATGCACTGGGCGGCCCTGCGGCGGTATCGGGCGAAGGCGGTGCACAGATCGGTGAAGGTACCATTGCAATCGCGAACCCGATCTATATCAAGGGGCACGGCGGCGAGATCGAGAAGGTATATATTGAGGCGGGCGACGAGGTCTCCCGTGGAGATAAGCTGTTCAAGCTGGACGGCGAGGTGCTCTCCGATGCGCTGTATCAGCAGATTCAGGCGCGGGCAGACCTGCAGGACGACCTTGACGATACGTTGGCGGACATTGAGGCGCTTACGGTACGAGCCGGTGCGGATGGCGTAATCTCCGGGCTGAGCTTGAATCCCGGCCAGTCCGTGCAGGGCGGCATGGCGCTGTTCACCGTACAGAGCAGCGGCAGCTACAAGATCGAGGTGGATATCGATGAGCTTGACATCGCAGGCATCGAACTGGGCGAATCCGCAACGGTGACGTTCGATGCGCTGCCGGGACAGAGCTTCATCGCGACAGTGGATAAGATCAACCCGGTGGGAACATCGGTAAATAACGTGACGACCTACACCGTTACACTGGCGCTTTCCGACGCGCCCGGCGTCATGCTCGGCATGAGCGCGGACGTGGAGATCGTATCCGAGAGCGCGCAGGGCGTGCTGTTCATCCCCATCGAAGCCATCCAGGTAGTGGGTGAAAACAAATACGTGATCTTTGGCTCGGAAGTGGACCCGGAAGGCGGCGCGGTGGAAGCGACGCATCAGGTGACGACGGGCATTACGGACGGCGTGAATATTGAGATTAAGGAAGGCCTTGCCGAAGGCGAACAGATTGCTGTGCCGCGCGTCAGCACGACGAGTGTGCAGGACCAGATGTTCGGTATGCGCCAGAACGCTGAAAACGGGAACAGCAGTAACAGCGAGGCGGCGTCTCAATGATCGAACTGCGCGGCGTTAAAAAAACCTATCAGATGGGCGGGTCTGCCGTGCACGCGCTGGACGGAGTGGACCTTAGCGTGGCTAACGGCGAGTTCGTCGCGGTCATCGGCCCTTCGGGCAGCGGCAAGAGCACGTTGATGAACATCATCGGCTGTCTCGACCTTGCCGACGAGGGGCAGTATATCCTGAACGGCCAGCCCATCGACGACTATACCGAGCGTCAGCTGGGGGAGATACGCAACCGGGAGATCGGATTCATCTTTCAGCAGTTCAACCTGCTGCCTAAACTGACCGCATACGAGAACGTGGAGCTGCCGCTCATCTATCAGGGGCTGCCGCTCGGAGAGCGGCGCACCCGCGTGACGGAGGCGCTTGAAAAGGTGGGTCTTACCGAACGTATGACGCACCGGCCTACGGAGCTTTCCGGCGGGCAGCAGCAGCGCGTGGCGATTGCGCGGGCGCTTTCCACCAAGCCCACGCTGATTCTCGCGGATGAACCCACGGGCAACCTCGACTCCAAGTCGGGCAAAGAGATCATGGAGCTTCTTATCGGGCTCAATCGGGAAGGCCGCGGAATCATCCTGATTACGCACGACCCGGGCGTGGCGGCGCAGGCCAAACGGCGCGTGAAGATGTACGACGGTAAAATCGTGGCGGACAGCGCGGAAGGGGGCGAGGCCGTATGAAGTTCTCTCAGGCGTTTAAGATGGCCTTTATGGCGCTCAAGGGCAACAAGATGCGCTCGTTCCTCACCATGCTCGGTATCATCATCGGCGTGGTGGCGGTAACGCTGCTGATCTCCGTGGTGCAGGGCGCGACCGGTGAAATCACCGGGCAGATCGAAAGCCTTGGCTCCAACCTGCTCCTTGTGCAGTTTAACGGCGTGACGCCCTCGTACCTGACGCTTTCTGATTTAAACGGACTGTTGGAAGACGAGAACATTGCGGGCGTGACGGGTGTCATCAGCAAGAACACCCACATCAAGGCAGGCGATAAGGACGACGATTACAAGGTAGAAGGTGTGACCAGCGCATACCAGACGATTACCGGGCAGGATCTGGCGCTCGGGCGGTTCATCTGCGACATCGATGTGGAGGCGCATACCTACAGCGCAGTGCTGGGTACCGACGTAGCCGACGAACTGTTCGGCACGCAGAAGTGCATTGGCAACACGCTGAACATCAAGGGATTTGATTTTACCGTAGTGGGCGTGCTGGAGGCTTCGGACACGATGCTCGCCAACAAGGATGATACGGTGATCATTCCGCTGACAACCGCACAGCGGCTGTTCGCCGATAAGGAGTTCGGCTCGCTGTATATCTCCGCGACGACACCCGACACGGTGGATGCCGCACAGGAGGCCACCGAAGACTTCCTCACGCGTGAGCTTAACGATGAGGACGCCTATACCGTCATCAACCAGAACGCCATCCTCGACGTGATGCAGGAGGTGATGAGCGTGATGACCGTGCTGCTGTCCGGTATCGCGGCGATTTCGCTGCTCGTGGGCGGAATCGGCATCATGAACATCATGCTCGTGTCCGTCACAGAGCGTACGCGTGAAATCGGCATCCGCAAGGCCATCGGTGCGCAGCGCAGCGACATTTTGGTCCAGTTTTTGATCGAGGCAGTGGTGCTCTCGGTTGCGGGCGGATTGGTCGGTATCGGCATCGGCTACGTCGGACTGAAGATCATTGGCACAGCCATGGGCATCGGCATGTCCATGTCCGCCGGAACCATTGCGCTGGCGCTGGGATTCTCCGCGTTCGTGGGCGTGGTGTTCGGTATCTACCCGGCCAACAAGGCGGCGAGCCTCCGGCCCATCGACGCGCTGCGGTACGAATAAGCAACCCGTTTCCGTATACCCCATATACCAACACAGGCCATGTCGCACTGCGGCATGGCCTTTCCAATGGCTGAAATTGTACCTGGCATGGCCTTCATGGTATAATTCGAAAAAGAGCGCCTGACCTGTGGTGCAAGGAGAATGACATGGAACTGATGGAAGCCATCCTGAAAAGGAGAACCGTACGCGATTATCAGGACAGAAACATACCGTTGGAGGTTGTCGAAAAAGCCCTTGAAGCAGGCTTAAAGGCCCCCAGCTATAACCACTTGAAGCAGTTGTATTTCGTGCGTGTAAAAGACGTTGCGCTGCGTGCCGCACTCACGCAGACCGAGGACATGTCGGAAACCGTATCCGAACAAGTCCGCAAGGGGCTGCAGGGCTATGAGAATATCGCGCGGGAAATGTATCTGGACGCGATACCCAAGCAGAAACGGATGATCCTGAATGCGCCTGAGGTGCTGGTAGTGGTATACCGGCCCAAGACAACGATAGAGGACAGCAAACGGGTCGCGGATCTCAACTGTCTGGCCGCGGCATGGTGCTGCATTGAGAACATACTGTTAAGCCTTGCGGAGGACGACGTATACGCAACAACGATTGTGCCAAAAAACACGCCTGCAATTAAACAGGAGCTGGGCATTCCGCAGGAGCTGGAGGTGGCAACGCTGATTACGCTGGGGTACAAAGCGCCGGATGCCCGCGTTATTCCACAGAAAGCGGTTGATTTGAGCTCCGTGCTGTTTACCGACCGGTGGGAGCAGCGGACAGGAGGCAGCAATGATCATCCGCGATATCTGTAAGCGTGACTTGCCGCAGCTGGCGGCACTGTATGAACAATTCTGGGGCGAGAAGTCGTACCCGGAGAGGATGGCGCGACAGCTGGAAGCGCTGGAGCGCCGAGGCACCCACATTGTGCTGGGCGCGGAGGAGGACGGCAAACTGCTTGGCTCTGTGATGGGCATCGTCTGTGAGGAGCTGTACGGCGACTGCAGCCCGTTTCTCGTGTTGGAGAATATGATCGTGGACCGGGACTGCCGAAGGGCGGGTGTGGGCCGAGCGCTGCTTGCGGAGTTGGAAACTCGCGCAAAGTCACGCAGCTGCACGCAGATGATCCTCGTGACCGAGAAGAGCCGGACGGCCGCCTGCGCCTTTTACGAGTCCGCCGGTTTCGCGCCCGACAAGAACACCGGGTATAAGAAGAAGCTATGAGCAAAACATTGTCCGAAATGACCAATGAGGAGCTGTGGGCGCTGTTCCCGATTATCCTTACGGAGCATGACCCCGCGTGGGCGGAGCAGTACGCGCAGGAGTGGGAGCGCATTATGGCGGCTGTGGGGCAGGAGAACATTGTGCGCGTCAGCCATATCGGCAGTACGGCAGTTAAGGGCCTCGTCGCCAAGCCGACCATCGATATCCTGCTGGAGATTACGGACGCATGCGACACGAAGAAGCTGAAAGCCGCGCTAATGACGGATGGGTATCAGTTCAGCCCGCAGCCAAAGAACCCGCCGCCGCATATGATGTTTATGAAGGGGTACACGCCGGAGGGCTTCAAGGGGCAGGCATATCATCTGCACGTGCGTTACGGCGGCGACTGGGACGAGTTATACTTCCGGGACTACCTGATCGCCCACCCTGAGGCGGCGCGAGAATATGGAGAGTTGAAGGCAGGGCTCAAACAGGACCTCGAACACGATCGCGACGGCTATACAGCGGCCAAGACGGAAATCGTACGTGAGTATACGGTGCTCGCGCGTAAAGAATTCGGGAAAAGGTATTCCAGCGGTTGATTTTTTGCCGCGCATGGATATAATATAGCGTAACAGAATAGCACCAAAGGCTGCGAAGAGAAGAGTAAGCAATCCGCGCTTTCACAGAGAGCCCTGTATGCTGAGAAGGGGTAAAGACTAAGGTTGCCGAACATGGTCTCGGAGCCGCGCACCGAATGTGCCTTAGGGCGCAACAGGCTGCGATGGGATCGCCCATGACAGCGATAGCGTATCAGCGGATCATTTCCCGCCCGTACGCGACAAGGCCCGCAACGTGAGGCGCGGGCGAATTTGGGGTGGTAACACGAAGCGCAGGCTCTCGTCCCCGGAAATCCAACGGTTTTCGGAGGTGAGGGTTTTTTTGTTACCCCGAATGCAGCTGGCTGCAAAAAAGAAATGAGGAGGATATCATGAGCAACATCATTATCGGAGGCGCGTGGCCATATGCCAACGGCTCGCTCCATATCGGGCATATCGCGTCGCTGCTGCCGGGCGACGTACTGGCGCGGTATTACCGGGCCAAGGGTGACCGCGTATACTACGTTTCGGGCAGCGACTGTCATGGCACGCCCGTGACCCTGCGGGCCGCGCAGGAGGGCAGGACACCGCGTGAGGTAAGCGACGCATACCACGCGGAGTTCGCGGAGGTGTTTAAAAAGCTCGGCTTCAGCTACGACATGTACGGTAAAACATCGTCGCCGGAGCATATTGCGTTTGTGTGGGAGTTCCACAGCAGGCTGTATTCCAGCCCATACATCATCGAGAAGCGTGCGCCGCAGGCGTATTGCCCAGCCTGCAACAAAACGCTGACCGACCGCTTGGTGACGGGACAGTGCCCGGTATGCGGCGGCAGCGCACGGGGGGATCAGTGTGACGCGTGCGGTGCGGTTGTCGAGGCTGAACAGCTGATCAGTCCCCGGTGCGCGCAGTGCGGGGGCTTGGTGGAGTTCACGCAGAGCACGCAGCTTTATATCACACTCTCCAAACTGGAAAGCGAACTGCAGGACTATTTGAACAGCCATCCGCAGTGGCGCAAAAACGCTGTCGCTTTCACAAAGCGCTATATCGACGAGGGCCTGCGCGACAGGGCCATCACGCGTGACCTTAATTGGGGCATCGACGTGCCGCGGGCCGGGTACGCAGGCAAGAAGATCTACATCTGGGCGGAAAACGTGCTGGGGTATCTCTCCGCGTGCAGGCAGGCCGCGGCGGCACACGGGCTCACCCTGCCGGAGGTGTGGAACGATGCGCGGCATTACTATGTGCACGGCAAGGATAACATTCCGTTCCACACGATCATCCTGCCCGCGCTGTTGCTGGCGCATGGGCAATACGCACATCTGCCGGACGACATCATATCGAGCGAATACCTGACGCTGGAGGGCAGGCGGATATCCACAAGTGGCAACTGGGCAATCTGGGCAAAGGACATCGCAGACAGGTTTGACCCGGATGCGCTGCGCTTTTTCTTCCTTGCCAACGGCCCGGAAAAGCGGGACACGGATTTCTCATGGCGGGAGTTTGTGGAGCGCAACAACAGCGAGCTAGTAGGCGCGTACGGCAATTTCGTCAACCGCACGCTGGCCTTTATCGAGAAATATCTGGGTGGGGTAATCCCGGACGGTACGCTGGAACCGGAGATTGGATCACGGATATTGGTAGCGTTTGAAGCCGCAGGCGGGTGCATTGAGGAGGGGCGGTTCAAGGATGCGCTGGAGGCTGTGTTTGACTTGGTGCGGTTTGGCAACCGGTATTATGACGCGGAGCAGCCATGGAGGACGCGCACGGAGGACCTACATCGCTGCGGCAATACGCTGTTCAACTGCGCTCAGATCGTCTGTAATCTTGCGGTGCTGACCGGTCCGTTCCTGCCGTTCTCTTCGGCCAAGGTGAAACGCTGGCTGGGCCTTGAGGATGCGTGGCATCCGCAGTACCGGCCCGCAGGCACCCGTGTGGAGGGGAGCGCTATCCTGTTTGCCCGGCTGGACCCCGGTGTGGCCGGAGAGGAAACAAAAAAGCTGGCGGGGTAATCCGGCAGCTTTAGCGAAGGTATCTCTTGGAGGCTCCGCCTCCAAACCACCGCTCAAGGGCCATAGGCCCTTGAGAATCCCATCTCGCGAAACGCCTTTCAGGCATTTCGCGGACATAAGGGTAAAAGGGATAGGGATAATCTTTTGCTAGAGCGGGAATGAGGGTCAGCGGCTTTCGTGCCGATCGAGGTAACCGGCCTGGAATTTAGCAACCATCTCGCGGTTGAGCTTGTACCGTCTGGCGAACAGAAGCGCCAGCGCGAAGCAGATCAGAAAGCCTGCGGGCAGGATCATGCCGACCTTCAAATATACGCTGGGTGCCTGCACGGTCGCAGAGTCGAAGCCAATGACGTCGAGCAGCGTGCCCACAAAGAACACTGCGAGCGACTGAGAGAGCTTATACATGAACGTCGCGCAGCCGTAGAACATGCCCTCCTTGCGCGAACCGGACTCGTACGCGTCCTTGTCGATGGTGTCAGAAATCATGGAGTAGGGCAGGGCGATGCTGCCGCCCATGGAGAAGCCGATCAGCACGGCCAGCGGCAGTACCATCAGGTAGTGGTCACCGATCCAGGTGTGGAGGAGCACGTAGAGAGCAAACAGTGCCGACACGCCGAGGTTGATATACAGGCAGGCCAGCAGCGCGCGGCGCTTGTCATACTTATTGGCTACCGCCACCCACACGGGCTGGGCCAGCAATGCGGTTAAAAACAACGCACCGAACACGAACGCGATCTGATGGCTATTGAGGCCGAACGTATAGGAGAACACGTGCATCCCCACCGCGCTCACGATGCCCATCGCCATGTTGATGAACAGCAACGCGACGCTGATATTGCGGAAGTCGGACACCTTAAGCGCCTCGGCGACTTCCTTGAAAAGCCCGATGATCGGGTTGCGTTTTACCTTTTGGGGCGATTCGATGCATCGGTGCTTATAGGTGAGCATCAGACAGGCGGCGGCGCACACCAGCGTGATGATGGAAGCGGTAAGGCCGAGCCGGGCGTAAGCCTGCGGGTTCATTGTGCCATCCGGGTAAGCGGCCGTGGGCCGAAAGAAGATGGCCATGCCGAGCACGGACGGGAACAGGAACCCCAAAAAGAAGAAGGCTGTGCGGTACGACTGCACGGCGTTGCGTTCATTGTAGTCGCTGGAAAGCTCCGCGCCGAGCGCGAGGTATGGCGTGGTATATACTGTGGAGAAGGTTTTAAGCAGAATCAGCAGCACGGCGATCCAGATGGCCTTGACCGTGCCCGCGTCACCGCCGCGCAGCTGCGGGTCCACGCGCCAGATGAGGAAGTTGACGAGGGCCAGACCGATCGCGCCGATAAAGATGTAAAACAGGCGCCGCCCGAACAGTATTTTGCGGTTGGTATGGTCTGAGATGTAGCCCATCACCGGGTCAGTCAGCGCGTCCCATATCGTGCTGGCCGAGATCAGTATACCGGTCAGCGTGCCCGATACGCCGAGTACGCTGGTGCAGTAGAACAGAAAGAAGCCGGAGAGCAGCTGGAAGGGGATCGCGTAGGAGAGCGTGCCGATGCCATAGCCCAGCTTCACGCCAAAGGGTATCTTATTCTTTTTTGATACAGCATGCTGTCTTGTGTTTTGCGCCATTTTTCACCGGTTTCCTGATAAATTATTGCCGGACCGAAGCCCGGTTATTATTGTTCTCGGCGCCTTGCCGGACGAGCCTGCAAAACGATCAATGCAATTATATCATGGCCATTTCTGCCTTAATGTAAATATTACGTGAAAGCGTACGGAGGCAGCGGTTTGCTTTGCGGCGGTTTTGCGGTATAATACGCCCGAATGGATACGAAGCAACCAACTGCCCTGCTGCCGGGGGAAACGCTGGAGGATCTCGGCAACGGGCATACCATCATCCAGCACCAGGATGTGTTTGCGTTCGGCACGGACGCGGTGCTGCTTGCGCATTTCGCGCAGACGACAGGTGCGGAGCGCGCCGTGGACCTGGGCACAGGCAGCGGCATTTTGCCCCTGCTGATGTGCGCCCGCAATCCTCAACTGTCCGTCACGGGCATCGAGATTCAACCGCGGCTTGCAGAGATGGCAAAGCGCAGCGTGGAGTTGAACCGCCTTGAGAGCCGCGTGAATATTGTCTGCGGGGATTTGAAGGATGCGCCACAACTTATCGGGCGCGGATTGGACTTAGTGGTCGCAAACCCGCCCTACGAGCGTATGGGTTCGGGCAAGCCGAGCGGCAAAGCGCATGTGGATATTGCCAAGCGAGAGGTGTACTGCACGCTGGCGGATGTGGTCAATGCGGGGGCGGCGCTGCTCCGTACGGGCGGGCGGCTTTGTATGATCTGCCGCGCGGAGCGCTTTGCCGAGCTGATGCAGTTTATGCGCGAGGCGCGCGTGGAGCCTAAGCGTGTCCGGCTGGTCTGTCAGCACGCTGGGGAAGCGCCGAACTTTGTGCTGGCGGAAGGGCGCAGGGGCGCGGGGCCGGGGGTCAGCTTTCTGCCGCAGCTCGTGGTATATGACCCGAACGGAACGTACACAGAGGAGCTGCGCCATATCTACGGGATCGGAGAGAGATAGCATGCTGTACATCGTCGCCACCCCCATCGGCAACATGGAGGACATTACGCTGCGGGCGCTACGGATACTGAAGGAAGTCGATTTTATCGCGGCGGAGGATACGCGCCATACGCGCGCGCTGCTTTCACGTCACGACATCCATACGAAGCTGGTCAGCTTTCACGAGCACAGCGCGCCGGAGAAGCGGGCGTGGCTGATTGGTGAACTATTGGCCGGGAAGAATATTGCGCTGGTGTCCGACGCGGGCACGCCGATTATCTCTGACCCCGGCGCGGAGTTAATCGCGGAAGCGGCGGAGGCAGGCGCTGCGATCACCTCACTGCCCGGCGCGTGTGCGGCCATTACCGCCATGACGCTTTCGGGCTTCGGCGGGCCGTTCACGTTTATCGGGTTCCTGTCAAAAAAATCTGCAGAGGAGCGGAAGCAGATTGAGCAGGTTAAGGCCAGCGCTCTGCCCTGCATCCTGTATGAGAGCCCGCATCATCTGTCCCCGACGCTGGAAAAGCTGCGTGTTGTGTGCGGAGACGACCGCCGCGTCGCGGTGGCCAAGGAACTGACCAAGGTCTATGAGCGCGTGGTGCGTGGCGATCTGAAGGCGGCGTGCGAGGCCTTCTCCGGTGAGGTTAAAGGTGAGTATGTAATCGTTGTGGGCGGTGCAGAGCAGGCGGCGCTGGAAGTAACCGATGAGGCCATCATTGCGCTTCTGAAGCAATATATCAGCGGCGGGATGACAAAAAAAGACGCCGCAGCTGCGGCGTCTGAAACTCTGGGTATCCGCAGGAACAGAGCCTACGGACTTTCATCTGATATGTCAGATGGTATTACTTGAGTTTCGCCATGCATTCGGCGCACACCTTGGCGCCTTTGAATTCGGTCACGCCCGTCACGCTGTCACAGAAAATGCAGGCAGGCTGATACTTGCCGAGCACGATGTGGCTGTCGTCGACGAAGATTTCAATGGGATCTTTAATGTCAATTCCCATTACGCGGCGCAACTCGATGGGCAGCACAATGCGCCCAAGTGAGTCGACCTTCCTTACGATACCTGTTGATTTCATAGCTTTCATCTCCCCAAATTATTATTTGTTTCCCACATATCAAAATATAACAAATATAGCTTCATATTGTCAACCTCCCAAGGCTAAAAAAAGTAAAGATTAATAAATCCGTCACAATTGCATATATATCAATATAAATGCTAGGAAATAAGCCATGAAAGACGGTGAGCTATGATCCGGTATATTTGGGCGGCGCTGATTGTGATTGGTGTAGTCGTGGGCATTGCCACGGGCAAGGCGCAGGCCATCTCCGACGCTGCCATCACGGGTGCCAGGGATGCGGCGCTGTTGTGCATCAGTCTCATCGGCGCGTATGCACTGTGGCTGGGCGTGCTGCGCATTGCGCAGGATGCAGGCATGGTGGAGGCGATTGCAAAGCGGATGCGCGGATTGATCCGGCGGTTGTTTCCCGGCGTACCCAAGGACAGCGCAGCCAATGGATATATCACGCTCAATCTCGTGGCCAACATGCTCGGCATGGGCAACGCCGCCACGCCTTTTGGCTTAAAAGCGATGAAGGAACTGCAAATACTCAACCCGGACAAGGAACGCGCCTCGCATGCCATGTGCATGCTGCTCATCATTAACGCCTCTGCGGTGCAGCTTTTGCCCATGACGGTGATTGCGCTGCGTAGCGCGGCGGGCTCTGCCGCGCCCGCCGAGATCGTCGTGACCTCGCTTCTCGCCACATCAGCCAACACGGCGGTCGCCATCGCCACGGCCAAAATTCTTCAGGGGCTGTCCAAAAAATGAATATAGTCACTTATATATCGGCAGCGTTCGTTCCGGCCTTTATCGCGCTGGTGGTCATTATCGGCGCGGCTAAAAAGGTGAACGTATACGAATCGTTTGTGCAGGGTGCCAAGCAAGGCTTTACCACCGTGGTGCGTATCCTGCCCTATGTGGTGGGCTTTGTGTTCGCGATTCAGATATTCACCGCCTCGGGCTGCTTCGATTACATTGCCGCTGCGCTGTCGCCTATATTGAAACCGGTGGGCATTCCGCCCGAGGTGCTGCCATTGGCCCTGATGCAGCCCTTTTCCGGCAGCGCCTCCATTGCGATGCTGACCTCCATCCTCACCCGCTATGGGCCGGATAGCTTTATCGGCCGCGCGGCCAGCACCATGATGGGCTCCTCCGAGACGATATTTTATACCGTATCCCTGTACTACGGCAGCGTAGGTGTCAAAAAGACACGCTATACTATACCTGTGGCATTGATCAGCGCTGTCGCGGGGCTGATCGCGAGCATCCTCGTATGCAGGTTGCTGTTCCCTTCCTGACCCTATTTTCATAAATGTAAAAATGTCTTTACATGAATCCGTTGTCGTTCTGTGCCGAAAACATTGACTTTTTGCAATAAAGTAAAGAACATTTAACATATGCGTCTGTATAGCCAAAGTAAAGCACTCCAACCCGGTTATGCCATTCGGACAGGAGCGGGAACGGACTAAGGCATCACTGAAAGGGTCGAATTTTGTCCGATTAACCAGAAATGTAAAAAAGCCTTGACAATATGCGTTTATTTAGTATATTTTGACGTAAAGAGCGTTTAACATTAAAGAATACAGGGTAAGATGCCCGCTATAGTTTTATCAATTCCGGTGAATTTTTACCGATAGCAGGGTTGGGGGTAAGCGGCAGGATGAGGAACAATATCAAGCGTCTGCGGAAGGCGCGCGGATTCAGGCAGGAGGACATGGCTCAGCTGCTCAGCGTATCGCGGCAAACGATCATTGCCATTGAAAACAACAAATATAACCCGACGCTGGAGCTGGCCATGAAGATCGCGCGGCTGCTCGAAAAACCGGTGGAGCAGATATTTTTTTCTGACTGGCATATGGACATGCTGGGCTGAAAGACGATTGTATGAAACAGGATGAAATCAAAGCGGTATTTGAAGCGCTGGGGTCGGCCGCAGACCCGGAGAAAGCGGCCCAAATGTCCGCTTATCTGAAGGGCCAGTTCGCCTTTCTGGGGATACAGAAGCCTGCACGAGCGGTGCTGACGAAGGACTTTTTGAACCATATCAGGAAGGAACCGGTGGACTGGGAATTTATCGAAGCGTGTTATGCAAAACCGCAGCGAGAGTTTCATTACTTTGCCATGGATTACGTGCTGCTGATGAAAAACAAGCTGCTGCCAGATGATATCTTTCGGATCGAATCGCTCATCACGCGCAACTCATGGTGGGACACTGTCGATATGTTTAATATTCCTCTGGGCGTCATGTTTCTGAACTATCCACAGACTGGTGAGGTTATAAGACGCTGGATGACCGGCGAGAATCTGTGGCTCCGGCGCATGTCAATCATATTCCAGCTTCATTTAAAGGAAAGAACAAATACCGCGTTTTTGGCCGAAGCCATAGAAAGCAATTCAGGTTCCAAAGAATTCTTCATCAATAAGGGCATCGGCTGGGCGCTGCGGGAATACTCCAAGGCCAACGCTGAGTGGGTACGGGAGTTTATCAAAACGCATAAACTTGTACCCCTCTCCGTGCGGGAAGCAAGCAAATATATCTAATACCGCAAAAGACTGAATATCCAGATGAGCAATGCGCATGAAGGCGCTTTTTTACTGTCCGGCGGTCTGAGTGGAATCGCCCCGAAGCGGAAATATATTTTCGACAATGAATATGAAAATACAAAACATCAAATGATCTTCCTATACGGACGAAAAAGCCGCCACGTATAATTGATAATGCGAGGCGGAATGAAATCACCGCACAATTTATCGCTTCAGGAGACGACTATGACGCAAAAAGAGACGTTGTTCGCCGTATTGCGGCATGAAGAGACAGATACGATCCCATGGGTTCCCTTTGCAGGGGTCCACGCGGGAAAACTTGTTGGTTATGACGCCACCGAAGTGCTGACGGACGAGAATAAGCTCGTCGAATCCCTTCTGGCCGTCAACAAGCTCTATAAACCGTCTGGACAGCCGGTGCTGTTCGATCTGCAGGTGGAGGCGGAGATCCTCGGCTGCGATCTGATGTGGACGACTGAGGGGCCGCCGTCCGTGAGTTCGCATCCGCTCTCTCAGACGACCCAGATTCCCTGCCAGTGCACACTACCGGAAAAGGAAGACGGCCGCCTGCCCATGATCCTCTCGGCCATGCGCCGGATGAAGGAAGCAGTGGGCGATACGACTGTGCTGTACGGCCTCATCTGCGGCCCGTTCACGCTGGCTTCGCATCTGCGCGGCAACGACATCTTCATGGACATGTTTGACGACGAAGAGTACGTCAAGAATCTGTTAGAGTTCTGCACGGTCTGCGCAAAGAAAGTGGCCGGATATTATATTGAAGCGGGCATGGACGTCATCGCCGTGGTTGACCCGCTGGTATCGCAGATATCGCCCGCGCATTTCGAACAGTTCCTGACCGAACCATTCACGGCGATTTTTGATGACATCCGCGCAAAGAAGGCGTTCTCGTCGTTCTTCGTCTGCGGCGACGCCACCAAGAATATCGAAGTGATGTGCAAAACCGGCCCGGACTCCATCTCCATCGACGAGAACGTGGATATCGTAGCGGCTAAGGCCATCACGGACAAATACAACATTACCATCGGCGGCAACATTCCGCTGACCACAGTCATGCTGCACGGCACGCAGCAGGACAACATGAAGTATGTCGTCGATATGCTGGACCGCATCGAGAACAAGAAGAATCTGATCGTGGCGCCCGGCTGCGACATGCCCTATAAGGTGCCGGTGGAGAACACCATCGGCGTGGCACAGGCCGTGCTCAACACGGAGGATACGCGCAAGATGGTGGAGAACTACGTGGCTGCGGACGACGATATCGAAGTGGAGCTGCCGGATTACGAGCATCTGCCGCGGCCGCTCGTAGAGGTGTTCACGCTCGACTCGGCCACTTGTGCCGCCTGTACCTATATGATGGGCGCTGCCATGAAGGGCAAGGAGCACTTCGGCGACGGCATCGATCTGGTGGAATACAAGTTCACTGAGAAGGAGAACATTGCCCGCTGCAAGAAGATGGGTGTAAAGAACCTGCCGTCCATCTATATCAACGGCAAGCTTGCGTTCTCGTCGATCATACCGAGCAGCGAGGAGCTGTTCGCCGCGATCGAAAAAGCAGAGATGTAAGGGAAAAGCGATGATCCGCATGTTTCTGGTTACGGGCTTTCTGGGGGCCGGAAAGACCACGATGCTGAAATACATGATCCGACGGCTCGCTCCGCAGCGCCTGTACGTGATCGTCAACGAGTTCGGGCGTGCGGGTGTGGACGGTGCGCTGATCAGCGAGCTGGGCGTGGCGGTGGACGAGGTCAACAACGGCTCAATCTTCTGCTCGTGCCGCATCGATCAGTTTGAAGAGGCGTTGGAGCGCGCGATTTCCGCAGCGCCCGACGTGATCCTCGTGGAGGCATCCGGGCTGTCCGACCCGACCAGCATTGGAAAGATACTCAAAAGCGAGGCGTATCGGAACATTGAGCTGACGGGTACGCTGTGCCTTGTGGACGCGGTAAACTTTGAAAGGGTGATCTCCACGGCGCGCGTGAGCAAAAAGCAGCTCTCGGTGAGCGACGCGGTCATCATCAACAAGACGGACCTCGTATCGGAGGAACAGACGGACCGGGTGGAGCGCATGGTGCGCGATCTGAAGCCCGACGCCGCTGTATACCGCACGCGCTTTGGGGAGATTAAGCCGGAGTGGCTGCAGCGCCGCACAGCCGCGGAGAAGGAAGCGGCGTTTGCATACCACACCAAGGACGTGAGTCTGCAGAAGGTCACGATCACGTTGAAGGACACGATGAGTCTGGCGCAGCTGGAGAAGTTCCTGCAGATGTTTATCGAGGAGACGTACCGCATCAAGGGCTTCGTGTGTCTGGAAGGGCGTACCGCGCTGGTGGACTGTGTGGGCGCATCGCTGGTCATCACGCCGCACGAGGCGCAGCCTGAACGATGTAACCGCCTCACCGCGATGGCGGGGCAGGGTATGGCCATGGAGGCCGCGCTGACCAAGGCTGCGGAGTGGTATAACGACTATGTGATCAGCGTGGAAGCGGGAGACTGAAAAAATGGATAAAGGGGGGCGGCAACCCTCCTTTTTTTATCCCTTAGGCCGTTTCCCCTTGCGGTTGTCAATATCGTATCAGTATCCATCTGTGATACAATAAGAGCTGGGCAGGGAGGAAAAGGCGATAATGAGCGCAGGGTTTCTGCTGATACCGATATTGTTGATACGGTACGGTTTGCTGGCGCTGACCAGCCGCGAGGCGCTCAGGCGCGCGGCGCATTTTGCACCGCTTTTCGACAAAGAGCAGGCGGCTTACTGGGTGTACCAGCTTACAACCATTGGCATGATCGTAACCCTTTTCTTTCTGACGATACGGGCGAACTCGGCTTGGTTTTATATCGGCCTCGGAGTCACCGTTGCCGGAACAGCACTATACGCGGCTGCCACTGCAAATTACGCAAAACCGGGGACGGGCGGGATCAACACGGGCGGCTTATACAGGGTGTCGCGCAATCCGATGTACGTTGCCTACTTTATTTACTTTCTCGGGTGCGCACTGATGGCCCGGTCGCTGATCCTCTTCGTGATACTGCTGGTCTATCAGGTATCGGCACACTTCATCATCCTGTCCGAGGAGCGGTGGTGTCTGGAGAGATTCGGCGAAGCGTACAGGGAGTACATGAGAAGGGTACGGCGGTATATATAGTCTGCTGGGTAAGTCCTATAGATAACGATTTTCCCGCGCCGTTGAGAATTGCCTTCCCGGTTGATGGGCACGGTGCGTCAAGGATGCCGCACCCTACTTGACAAAAACCACCCTGAAAACTATCCTAATACAAAAGACAACAGGCGGGAGATTTCGATGAAGAAGTACTATATAACGACGCCCATCTACTATCCGAGCGACAAGCTGCACATCGGCCATTCGTATACCACGGTCGCGGCGGACGCCTTGGCGCGCTTTAAGCGGCAGACGGGCTATGACGTGATGTTTCTGACCGGCACGGATGAGCACGGCCAGAAGATTGAGCGCGTGGCAAAGAACGCGGGCAAGGAACCGCAGGAATATGTGGACGGCATCGTGGACGGTATCCGCAAGCTGTGGGACCTCATGGAGATTTCCAACGACGACTTTATCCGCACGACTGAGGACCGGCATGTCAAGGCCGTGCAGAAGATATTCAAAAAGCTCTACGATCAGGGCGACATCTACAAGGGGCACTACGAGGGCTGGTATTGCACGCCGTGCGAGGCGTACTGGCTGGAGCGGCAGCTTGTGGACGGCAAGTGCCCGGACTGCGGTCGGCCCGTGGAGCGCGCCAAGGAAGAGGCGTACTTCTTCAAGATGAGCACCTATGCCGACCGGTTGATCAGCTATATCGGCGCGCACCCGGACTTCATCCAGCCCGAGAGCCGCAAGAACGAGATGCTGAACAACTTCCTGTTGCCGGGCCTTGAGGACCTGTGCGTATCGCGCACGTCGTTCAAGTGGGGCATACCTGTCGACTTCGACCCGGACCACGTGGTATACGTGTGGATCGACGCGCTGTCCAACTACATCACCGCGCTCGGTTACATGTCGGACGACGATTCCAAGATGAAATACTGGCCTGCGGACGTACAGCTCGTGGGCAAGGAGATCGTGCGGTTCCATACCATCATCTGGCCCATATTGCTGATGGCGCTGGAGCTGCCACTGCCCAAGCAGGTGTTCGGCCATGGCTGGCTGATGCTTGAAGGCGGCAAGATGAGCAAGTCCAAGGGCAACGTGGTGGACCCCGTGAAGCTAGTCGAGCGGTACGGCGTGGACGCCGTGCGTTACTTCCTGCTGCGCGAGGTGCCGTTCGGCGCGGACGGATTGTATTCCAGCGAAGCGCTCTTAACGCGCACCAACAGCGACCTTGCCAACGACCTCGGCAACCTTGTATCGCGCACCGCCGCGATGATCGTCAAGTATTTCGACAGTGAGATTCCGTGGCGCTATGACACCACCGAGCACGACCACGCCGTGGAGGAACAGGGCAGCAAGCTCGCCGCCGCGGTGGAGGCGCACATGAACAACCTGCGCCTGCCTGACGCGCTGATGGCCATCTGGGATTATGTCGGCACGCTGAATAAATACATCGACCTTACCGCGCCGTGGGTGCTCGCCAAGGACGAGAGCAAAAAAGGCCAGCTTGCGGGCGTAATGGCGCACCTCGCGGAAGGGCTGCGTATCGTATCCGTGCTGCTGACAGCGTTTCTGCCCGGTACGGCGAAGCGCATACAGGACATCCTCGGCATCCAGAGCGCGGATCAGGTATCGTGGGAGAGCGTGTCCGCGTTCGGACGCTCCGTTTGCGGCCTGACCGTGCAGCAGACCGCGCCGCTGTTCCCGCGCATCGACATCGCCAAGGAGCTGGAGGCGCTGGAGGAGATCTCCGACAACCGCACGCTGCAGAAGCAGAAGAAAGCGCCCACTGTGGAAAAGAAGAAGGAAGCGCCTGCTGCCGAAAAGAAAGCGGAAACGCCTGCTGGCGTGATCACCTACGACGACTTCAAAAAGGTGGAGCTCAAAGTCGGCCTCGTGAAGGAAGCCGTGGCGGTGGAAGGCAGTGAGAAGCTGATTAAGATGCAGGTGGAGGTCGGCGGCGAAACCCGTCAGATCGTTTCCGGCATCCGCAAGTGGTACACCCCGGAGCAGATGGTCGGTAAGACGATCGTCGTGGTTTCCAATCTGAAACCCGCCAAGCTGTTCGGCATTGAGAGCCAGGGCATGCTGCTCGCCGCGGAGGCGGACGGCGTGCTGAAGATCGTAACGCTGGACGGCGCGTTGCCCTCGGGCGCGCACGTATCGTGAAGCTGTTCGACACCCACGCGCACCTGCTCAGCGAGAAGTTCGATGAGGACAGGGAGGCGCTGATTGCCGCGCTGCCGGGACGGGGCCTCACAGGCGTGATCGAAGTCGGTACAAACCTTGAAACCAGCCGGCGGGCCGTACATCTCGCTGCACAGGTGGACTATATCCATGCCGCCATCGGCATCCATCCGCACGACGCCGCAGAAGCACCCGTCGATTATGTCGAGCGGCTGGCCGAGTTGGCTGCCCAGCCTGAGGTCGTGGCCATCGGTGAAATCGGCCTCGACTACTACTACGACTTTTCCCCGCGCGACGTGCAGTGCAAGGTATTCGACCGGCAGCTGGCGCTGGCGGTAGAGAAGAACCTGCCCGTGGTCATCCACATGCGCGAGGCCACACAGGATACGCTCTCGCTGCTGCGGGAGCACAAAGGGCTGCGCGGCGTGATGCACTGCTTCTCGGGCAGCGCTGAGACCGCCAAGGAATGCCTCGATATGGGGCTGCACGTCTCCTTCACCGGCTCCGTGACATTCAAAAACGCCCGCAAGGTGGTGGAAGCTGCCGCCGTGGTGCCGCTGGACCGCCTGATGGCTGAGACGGACTGCCCATACCTCTCTCCCGAACCGGTGCGGGGCAAACGCAACGACCCCAGCAACGTACGCTACGTCATTGAAAAGCTGGCGGAGATCAAGGGCATATCGACGGACGCAATGTGCGAAACCAACATCAACAACGCAAAAGGATTATTCGGTATCAAATGAGCGACACCTACATTTACCGCCTCGGCGAGGCGCTTTATATCAACCTGACCAATGCGTGCACCAACGACTGTACCTTCTGCGTGCGCAACGCGCACGACGGCGTAGGCGGTTATCACCTGCTGCTGCACAAGGAGCCCTCCGCGCAGGATGTGATCTCCCAGTTGGAAGCCGAAGAGGACGTGGCCAAAATCGTGTTTTGCGGCCTTGGAGAGCCCACGATGCGCTTAGGTGCGCTGCTTGAAATCGCGGCATACTTAAAGACACGCGGGTCGCACATCCGCATCAATACCAACGGGCAGGGCAGCGCCTTTGCAGGCGAGGACATCGCGCCCAAGCTCCGCGGTCTTGTCGACAAGGTATCCATCAGCTTGAACGCCAGCAACGCGCAAAAGTATGACGAGCTTTGCCGCAGCGCTTACGGAGAGGAAGCCTATGCGCATCTGCTGGACTTCGCCAAAAGCTGCGTGGATCAGGGCATCGACACGGTACTTTCCGTGGTGGACGTGATCGGCGAGGACGAGGTGGAGAAGTGCCGCATTATTGCTGAGGGTATTGGGGCGAGGTTAAGGGTGCGGCATTATATCGAGTGAGGCGGGGAATCAGGGTTAAATATTTTCAATAAAGCCGTTTCCGAAATTAGTTATTGTATAATCATATTCATATACATAAAATGCAACACCAATGTCATTTCCAAAAGATTGTGTGCTTTGCCCAGTGGCTATTTCGATTAATCCCATCGAAGCCAATCTTAGAATTGACGCAATATCTCGTATATCGCCTTTCCGAAGCCCCTTTTTACCTTTAAATTCTCTTAATAAAGCGATATCTTGTAAAAGAATATTATCAATCACAACTGAATAAGCGCAAAATGTATTCCAATCGAAATTGCTGTCTAAATATTCCAAATACAGCTTTGCTAGGAGTTCCGGTTTTTCATATTCTAAATACTTTTCTATTACAATTAATAAATATTCCAATTCGTGTTTGATGCTTTGGGGATTATTAAATTTAGTTTCTTTATACCTATGGATATCGTCCCTACTCATGATATTTTTGTTAAAAGAAGTAACAAACCTGGCTAACTTTTTGATTTCGTGTGCATATTTAACCTTTGAGCCGAATTTAAAAACTGCAACTGCTGTTGAAAGTAGCGGTATGTCCTTTAATAGTCCATCGTCTAGAATGGAATCAAGGCCCAATTCTGCAATATCTGCAATCGCTTCTATTGGATCAGACACGATCAATCTTGAAAAAGACTCCGTTAAACTTTGATTATCTTGATTGTCCATTTTCATCACCCTCTTCTCAGAAATTGCAACGCTCTACGGTTTGCCTCTTTGACATTTCGGACACTTCCGCTGCCAAATATCCGTGCCGTTTGCATAGTATATTAACAAACCTTTGTCTGAACAGCAGAACGTGCTTGCTATATTCAAGAGAATATTTTATATACATTTATATGCAAATATTGTTACGGTACCCTTGCCCGGATATGTTTCAGTCTGGTATTTTTCGGGAAAGGCTTTTAACAAATCAGGTAATTTTGAATAGCCATATGTTTTTGAATCAAAATCAGATTTCACTCTTTTGATAAATGTACCTGCCGAACTAACATTAACCCAACCATCTCCATCTTGATATTTTTCGCTTGCAGTTTTCAATAAGTCATGAATATAATTTATATCATTCTGTGCAGAGGCTTCTGAAGATGGTGAAATAGCAGTTATAGACTCCTTTGTAGCATCGATTTCAATTTTTGCATTATATATAAGATTCTGAGTTAGAATAAAGTTATCACAAGCATTTCTAAAAGATTCAGGTGTTTTCTCCTCCCCTACTCCAAAAATATAAACACAAGCTTCCCTTAATCTAATAGCTAATGGTGTATAATCGCTATCACTACAAATTAATACAAATGCATCATACATTCCAGAATAGAGTAAATCCATTGCGCCAATTACTAATGAAATATCTGTAGCGTTCTTTCCTTTTGTATACGCAAATTGCTGTTCTGGCTTAATTGCTAAACGTTTTAATTCCTCTTCCCAATTTTTTAATACGGGATTTTTCCAGTCACCGTAAGCCTTTTTAACTACTATCCTTCCATATGTTGAGATCTCATCAAGAATCGATTTTAACTTTGCTAATTGGGCATTATCGGAATCAATTAATACTGCAATGTTTTTAAAAGTAGATTTATTTTCCATAAAACCTCCTTTTTAAAAGTACTAAATATAAAAGTTATTACATTTAATATTCTACAAAAATATCCATTTCCCTGCCGGAAAGAGAATACCCTCTACTACTGTCTGATCCTCTACCCGTTCCCCGTGAATAACCACGCGCCCGCCGTCGGGACATTGCATGTCAAACGCGGCGGCTTTGCCGTCGCCATAATCCAGCGTTGCGCCGTTTTGCAGTGCATAGACCATCGGATAGGCGCAGTTCCACAGCTCGTGACAGAGCGGCGGGCACAGGTCCTCCACGATAAAAAAATCTCCCGCACGGTGATAACCGCACCTGCATTCACTCTTTACGACCGTTATCTTAACTTTCATATCCTTGTTCAATCCTCCACGACTTTATCCCGGTACATGCCCCGTTCCTTCAGCTTCTCCACAACGTCGTAAACATCCATATGGTTCATCGTTATCTTGCTGCACCGGCCGGGGTGTTCGTGCGAAAAGGTGTCCCACGGGGTGATCAGGCTGCGCGTTCTTTCGATGCGGTATTTGTTCATCAGGAAGGCGTAGCGGTCGATGGCCTTGCTGTAGATATCGACGATCTTGTACTTCTGGATGAATATCTCGTCCCCGGTGGAGTGAGAAGCCACGCCAAATCGCGACATGCCGTCGTTGAACAGGATAGAGCCAAAGGTGTCGATAATGTCTGTCACCTGCTTTTTGGTCTGCCCATCCAGATACAGCACCTCGGAATGGATTTTTCTTTCTTCTCCCTGCCGCAGCTGATCCTCCTCCTTCTGATTCAGCGGTACCTGAACGATCAGAAAAAGCGGCTCGGTAAGCCCGTCCAGAAAATCGCGAAAAAGCGGCTCCAGCTTTTCAAAGCTGATATTGAACCGGATATAGTCCTTGTCCGCAATGTATTTTTCGTGAATTCTTTCGGGGAACGGAATCTGAACGCCTGATGCGGTTTGAATCATAGCAGGCTCCTTAATCCGGTAATAAGTTCATATTCGACAAAAATATGCGCTTCCCTGCCTGCAACTCGCGCGAACGCATATTTGCGCCGCATTGTCAGGATAATAAGGTCAGGCACGAGAAAAGGCGGTTTGTCATGATCCAGTCGAAATCATTCAGAAGACGAAAGCAACAGGTTGTCGATGAGCAGGTGAACCTCTCCAATGACGAACTGGATAGACTTACGCTGTCGGAGTGGCTGGAAGACAATGTGGAGCTGATGAAAAAGCTGTTTACAGACGTGGACACTTTCCATGTCCGAAGCTTCGAGAACAGCAGCGATTCCAACTTAAGGTTCGCGCTCGCCTTTTCCAAGGGCGTGGTGGACAACACGCAAATCAACGAGTTTATTATCCGGCCGCTGATGAACTGCAAAACGGACCTGCAGAGCAGAGAACTGGTCGGCAATCTGATCAGCCATGTGCTGCAGACGGAAGAGGCGGAGAAAACGCAGAGCGTGAAAGCCATTGTCGAGGCAGTCAGCTGCGGCGACAGTGTGCTTTTTGTACAGGGCTCGCGAGAAGCAGCGATCATCAGTACCAAGTGCTTTAAAGAGCGGCCCGTGGAAGAGCCGGACAGCGAGCGAACCCTCTCCGGGCCGCGCGAAGGGTTTACGGAGTCGCTGATGACCAACCTGTCTCTGCTGCGCCGCAAAGTACGGACCACCGAACTGAAGATGAAGATGCGTGAGTTCGGGCGGCGCACGAAGACAATGGCCTGCGTCTGCTACATGAAAGGTATCGTCAACAAGGCGGTATTGAAGGAGTTTGAAAAGCGCCTCGACAAGGTGGATATCGACGCGGTACTCGACAGCAACTACATCACAGAGCTCATCCGAGACTCGAGGTGGTCCATCTTCCGTACGACCGGGTATACCGAGCGCCCGGATGTGGTGATCGGTAAACTGCTGGAGGGAAGGATCGCACTATTTATCGACGGAACGCCGGTCGTAATGACAATCCCATACCTGTTTATCGAGAACTTTCAGAGCAGCGAGGATTATTATTTGAGCTTTTATTATACGTCCTTCTCTCGGCTGCTGCGCATGCTGGGTTTTTTCCTGACCGTCACCGTTCCGGGACTGTACATCGCGATCGTCGCCTTCCACCACGAGCTAATGCCCACGCAGCTGCTCATCAACATCACGGTGGAGCGGGCCAGCGTACCGCTTCCGGCCGCGCTGGAGGCATTCGTCATGCTGATCGTGTTTGATATCCTGCGGGAGACGGGGGTGCGAATGCCGGGCAATATCGGTCAGGCGCTCAGCATCGTCGGCGCACTGGTGATCGGGCAGTCGGCGGTGGAAGCCAGGCTGGTTGCCGCGCCGATGATCATCGTGGTTGCGCTCACAGGCATCACGGCGCTGCTGGTACCCAAGATGAACGCCCCCATTATCTATATCCGGCTGTTCCTGCTGCTGGTTTCGTCGATGTTCGGCTTCTTCGGGCTGCTGCTGGGCATGACGGTAATCGTAATACACGTCATCAACACGCGCTCATTCGGCATACCAGTGCTCACACTGGCTTACAAGCTGCCGGGTGAAACAGTGCATGATATGGCATTCCGGCAGCCGCTTTGGCAGATGAAGCTGCGCCCGCGTATGGCGGCTGATCGGAAGAGAATAAAGGGTGACGGCAGCCGATGAAAAAGAAGATTTTATCCGCTTTGGCCATACTGCTCATTCCTGTGCTGCTGGCGGGATGCTGGAATTACCGCAGCCTGGACCAGATATCCATTGTGGCGGGAATGGCGCTCGATCGGGATGAGGAAACGGGGGACTACCGAATCACGTTTGAGATTGTGGATACGACGAAAAATGTCAAGCAGGAAGGCGTTAAAGCGATGGTGCTTGAATCGCATGGGGAGACAATATTTGAGGCGGTACGGGATGCAAAAAGGCGTATCTCCAACAAGATCTACTTCGGCCAGATGGAGACGGTCATCATCAGCGAAGAGATTGCCCGAACGGTTGATATCGGTGACCTGCTTGATTTTTTTATGCGGGATGCGGAGGTTCGGGAAACCATTGTCATCACTGTCTCGCGCGAGCAATGCGCCTGTGATCTGATTACCATTGAAGGCATCGGCCACCCGCTGGTATCGTATGAGATGGAGAAGATCATTATGGAGGACAATAAGATCACGTCGTCCATTCCTTTCACGCAGTTATATAACATCAACGAGATACTGGATGACGAGGGACAGGAACTCGTTCTGCCTGCGTTCCACAACGCGGACAATCACGGCAAGATTGCGACCGAGACCGACGGAGCCGCAGTCTACAAGGGGCAGCGGCTGATCGGTTTTCTTACTCCTGAACAGACCAAGTATTTTCTTTTTGTTGTGAACAAGGTTCAGGGCGGTGTGCTGACCTGCGCATCCACAGGGGAAGGACCGGCGGATACCACGCTGGAGATCAGCAAGAGTGTCACAAAGCGGTCCTTTGCGTTGCAGGACGGACGGCTCGTGATGAAGCTCAGCATCGAAACGGACGCGTATTTGAATGAAGCCAATACCCCGATCGATTCGCTCGATGAAGCCAGCATCGATGCAATCAGACTACAGGCGGCCTCAAAGTTGATGCGCGGCATATCCGATATGATCGCCACAGTGCAGTCACAGTTTAACTCGGATATCTTTGGTTTTGGAAATCTGATTTACAAGCACGACCCAAAGCTATGGGCGCAGTTCAAGGACCAGTGGGATTCGCTGTTTCCCGATCTGGAGGTGAGTATCGAATGCAAAGTCAATATCGTCAATACCTCAAGCATGCGCGAACGATAAACGAGGTGTTCCCATGTTGGTGGTGATTGTCGTGGGGCTGGTGGGAGTGACCTTGGCTCTGGACCTGTTGCCCGCTGTCAAAAAACGCCCGAAGAAGGAGACCGTCATCTACTGTCTGCTGCTTGCCGTAGGTTTTTGCGTGCTCCTGCTGTACAGCCTGGATGTCAAGGTGCCAGGACCGTCCGAACTGATACGAAACGTGGTTAAGGCACTGGTCCCAATAAAATAGGATTCCGGAGGGATGGATGGATAAAGAGCTGATTACAAAACGTCAGGCGCTTTTCACAATCATGCTTTTCATATTCGGCAGTACGGTGGTCATGGGCGGAAACAGCATCGCGGAACAGGACTCGTGGCTTTCGCTGCTGCTCGCGTCCGTGGCGATCATACCGTTGGTCCTTATTTACGCGCGTATTATCCGGCTGTATCCCGGATCGGACCTGTTTGCCATATTCGAGACGCTGTTTGGCAAGATCGTGGGGAAGGTGTGTGTCGCATTGATGAGCTGGTACGCGCTTCACCTCGCTTCGCTTGTACTGCGCAACTTCTCGGAATTCATCCAGATCACCTCCATGCCCGAAACGCCGCAGCTTCCGCTGATGATTGCGATGATGTTGGTGACCGCCTATATTGCAAAAAGCGGGATTGAAGCGCTGGGCAGGTGGTCACTCGTGGTGCTGCCTGTTGTAATACTGGTTGTGCTGTTCACGGCCGTTTTTGCCTTGCCAAAGATGGATTTTTCCAACATACTGCCGATAATGGGGCACGATTTTGGTACCATCGCCGAAGGCTCGTTTGCGATATTCACATTCCCGTTTGCCGAGACGGTGCTGTTCCTCGGCGTAGCGGGGGCTATTAAATCTACAGACAGCCCATATAAGATTTATATCAAAGCGGTACTGGCGGGCGCGGCAGTATTGCTTATCGTCGTGCTGCGCAACCTTGAAATCCTCGGCTCAGCCACCATGAGTACGCGGTATTTTCCGTCCTATGCCGCGGCCAGAATCATCGAGGTGGGCGATTTTATGTCCCGTATCGAAGGCGTAATCTCCATGAACTTTTTGTTGACTGGCGTTGTAAAGATCACCCTGTGTCTGCTGGTTGCGGCAAAGGGGATTGCCCGCCTGTTCGGGATCGACAACTATCGGCGGCTGGTAATGCCGGTTGGCATACTGGTCACTGCGCTTTGTGCAATCGTATACGATAATACGATGCAGATGTTCAGCTTTCTACCGATATATGAGTATTACGCGCTTCCGTTCCAGATCATCATCCCACTGGTCGTCTGGATTGTTGCCGAGATCAAAGCAAAGCGGAAAAAGCCTAAAAAAGCTGTCGCAAAAGCATGAAGTATCATTTGCTAAAAAAGCCCGCGGGCAGTTCCCACGGGCTTTGCGATGCATCCGCCTTATGATTGACGTTCGCGGACAGGCATCAGCAGGTCCAACTGGAGGTCCTCCGGGCTGGTGTTGCTGAGAAGCGCACGGCCGACATAGTTGAGGTGCTCCTCCAGCAGGCCGCACATATGCTCCTGATCACTAATATCCCCGGCAAACTCGTATTTGTCACTGCTGTTTACCCATTTCATCAGCCAATCCCATTCTTCAAAGTTGCCCATCGGGATCACGTGCGCGGCATACAGTCCTCCGGCAAAGTGCTTTTTAACCAGCGGCTCGGGCGGTTCCATGTCGTCCGGGATCGTCACCCACATCTCGTAGCCATGATAGCCGGTTTCATCCGTGGGGTTCGGATGGTTGAAGCCGTAGTGCCTCAGGTCCGGCTTGATCCGGCACAAATCGGTTTCGCGCACGAACCGGTCAATCACTTCGATCACGTGGTCTTCCGGCTCATCCCCGACGTAGTGGGCCGCGGCGACGGTTGCGGGCGGCAGGTACACGATCCGCACGTCCTTCAGCTGTGAAAGGCCTTTCTCTGCTTTCTTCAAATCGTCCATTGTTTTATCCTCCCTGAAATTAATGCTCAGAAGGGACAGGCTTTCGATGGCGCTCAGCATGGAATCATCGGAGGTCAGCAAGGCGTGGAGCTTGAGATCCGCGGTTTTTTGCAGCTCCTCGACAAATCGGCCAAGGATATCCCGAATGAGAGACAGCGCACTGATCTCTTCGTCAATCTCCGAGATGTTTTGCCGGAAGACCTCGATCGCGGTCACGGCATCGGGCTTTTGCAGGATGGTCTTGATTTGCCGGACCGGAATGCGCAGCCTGCGCAGAATCAGTATCTGGCGCAGGTGCGTGAGCGCCTCTTCATCATAGACGCGGTATGCATAGTCCTCCCGGCGCAAACTCTTAATTAGTCCGGTCTGCTCGTAGTATCGCAGCATACGTGTGGATACGCCAAAGCCTCTTGAAACCTCGCTGATTGTCATGCTTTCCATGTCCCTTCCTCTTTCTTCAAGGAGTGTAAACTGCGACACGATGTCAGAGTCAAGGGTATTTTATCAGATTTTTTGCCGGATAAAAATAAGCCCGCCGGATTGTTTGGCGGGCTATTATGTGATCAATTCACTGCACCTTCAAAATTAATTACGCTGCCGGTGAGGGCATTCACTGAGAGAAAGCGACGCCCCTGCTCAATCATATAGCTGGTGGTACCGTCCGATCTCGTTGTATCACCGATGAAGTCCCATACCGGGGTCAGTATATTGGTTCCGTCAGTGTCCTTTATCACGGCATATCGCAGCCGGATGGTATGGATATTTAGCGTAGTGGAGTAGGCCGCAATGGGTTCTGCTACATAATACAGATTGTTCGCTGCAGTATCAAGGATGTTGTCAAAAGGAACCAGTGTAGTGGTGTTTTTCGCTGCGGCCTTCGTAAGCGCCAGCGGATTATTCCACCAGAATTGCAGTATACCCGTATCATCCACCGCGATGAATACCTGCTCGACGTAATCGGTTGCGCTCATCTCTTCGGATGACGAGCAACAGACATTTCCCAGCGACGAAGGCATGGTAATTGTAACTGGAACACTATCGACCGACCGGCTGTATGTCAATCCCCAGCACTGTGTAACCCCCGTTTCATCCTGACGTAAACTGGGCGTGTATACACTTTTTACTCGTGCTGATCTGAAAACATTTTCTGCAGAGATGTCTGTCAGCAACATACCCTTGATGCCCAGCGCAGAAAGCACTTTCTCCGCCTGCTTGATAGCCTGTTGTCTGTTCATGTTTACACCCCCGGGCTGGGCAGCATCTGCCGGGCGGTGTGAGTCAATATAGTTTAATGCATCCGACTCATAGTAGATATTCTGAAAGTTGCCCCATATAGACGCCACACGTGCGTCATCTAAATCTGTATATACGTTGTATGGTACGTAAGACATAAGCAGTCTGCCAGGGTGAATCTCGCTTTTGATTTCATCCGGAGCGGTTATTATTTGCTCCTGTAGCGACAAGATGGCAGACTCCAGAAAATCATCAACCTCAGATCTTGAAAGCGGATGGTACGCGTGGTCAAACTCTGCATCGTTCATGTTATGGGCGGCAGCAAACTCAGCTTGCGTACGGGCTAATATGGATTCAAGTTCTGATTTTGTATTGTTATAGTAGGGAGAATTGATACTATAATACGATTGCCCGGGCAAAAAGTAGTTGCCTAAGCTGTCCAGATTCTCCTGCGTCAACCTGCCCTGTTCAAAAGTATATATCGGCAGCGCTTTGATATCCGCGCCTTCCACATCCGCGTCGATGCGCACCGTCACGTTGGCCTGCGATTTCACGTCCTCAGAAACGCTGGCGGCGTATTTGCTGTGGGCCAGATCATCGATGAAGATGTGGTTCTTATCCGCGGGCTGGCATGCGGTGAGCACGCAGACCGCGAGCATCAGTACCGCAACGCATATCGACAAGACCCGCGTGCGAAGGCCTGTCCGGTGCGTCCGGAACATGTTATGAATCCGCTTTTCCATATAGAACCTCCCGTCGTTGATGCTCAGTGCGGCGGCCAGTTTGCGGTTGGCGGCAGCACCGGCGAAGTGCAGTACAGTTTTGACATACGCGCTGCGGGCATCCTGATTGAGCCGCTGCATCACGCGCTGGTCGCATACGGTCTCCATGTCCCTGCGGACCAGCCGGAAGCACAGCCAGATGAGCGGGTTGAACCAGTATACGCAGCTCAGCAGGTTCAGCAGTGCGAGCGTAACGAGGTCCCCGCGCTTGTAGTGCGTCAGCTCGTGCAGAAACACATGCCGCAGCGCGTCGTCGTCCGCGTCGGCAAGGCTGGCGGGAACGATGAGCAGGGGGGAGAACATACCGGTCACAGCGGGAACGTCTACCGCGCTTTGCAGCAGCAGGCGGATGGGGCGGTGCAGACCACGCTCTTCTTGGCACTGTTCGAGCAGGGCGGACATATGCTCTGGTGGCAGCAGTACATGGCGCCTGATCCGGCGGCGAATCTGGGTGTGGCAAACGAGCAACCAGAACGCGTATCCCGCGCATCCCGCAGCCCATGCGATGAATGCCCATTCCGCCCAACCCAGCGCGGGCCGATTTGCCGCCTGCGGCTGTACGGCCTCCACAGTGGCGGAAACCTGAGATGCATCGTCTATAACACCTGAATTGACAGTTCCGGCAGTTGATATGTCCGCAGATGATGCTTCGGCTATAATGGGCTCTGCCTGCGCAGGCAGTATATCCGTGTCGTCGCTCTGGCTGCCTGCAAAGACCGTTTGCACCTGCACGGGAGCTTCGGGTATCCAGCTTAAAGGGCTTAACTTACTCCCAAAGCCGAAGGGGATGAGCAGCTTGATGATGACCACCGCCCAAAGCGCATAGCGCAGCAGGGCGGAAAGCCTTTTGCCTGTCAGCGCCCGCACGAGCAGCATGACACCGAACAGCGCGGAAAACACCGCTGCGTTGACCAGCAGCGCCGTCATGAACACGGTCATGAGCGGTCACCGCCTTCCTTTTGGTCGAGCCGGGCAAACAAGGCTGCAAGCTCCTCCTTGTCCGCCTCGGAGAGGTTCGCCTGCTGCGCCATCATTGCCATCATGCGCCCCAGAGAGCGGCTGGTAACGCGCGAGAGCAGCGACTCGCTCTCCTGACGCAATGCTTCCTCCTGAGTAATCAGCGCATAGTAGCGCTTCTCCTTGGCATTCAGCACGTCGCAGCCGATCAGTTCCTTCTCGAGCATCACGCGCAGGTAGGAATGGTAGGTCTTGTACTTCCACGCAATCTCCGGGTGGTCGCGCTGCACGCTGGCAATGATCTCGCCCATGCTTTGCGGCGCTTTCCCCCAGAGTGCCTGCAGGATGGTCCACTCGCAGTCCAACAGCTTCTTTTCCATGCCTTCACCTCAACTATCTTGTGATAACAAGAACATATCTTGAGCTTACAAGAACACTGATTAAATGTCAATACCTGTTTTGGTAAATATTTTTATATTAAGAAAAGTCCGAAAATGTAGCAGGCTCGGCCACTTCTGCGATGGCGATTGAAGCTGTAAGGGGTATTTCAGCTATTCGATATTGAACCGAGAAATTAGAACAGGAGGAGCTATCGTGCCAAATCCTCCTCAACATAGGCATCCACCTGTTGCTGGTTTTTGAAGATGAGCATTTTACCGCTGTAGCGGGCGGCGATTTCCCGGTAGTGCTGCCGGACGGCTTTCGTACGTCCGCTGTGCAGTATCCACCAGATGAACTCCGCGTCGAGCTTTTCGGTGCAGCCGTCCGTCATGCTTTCTCGTGTGGTGTTTTTATGCTGGCGATACCGCTTGACGGCGCGCCGCAGGCAGACATGGCGCGGAAAGTTCAGGTACAGGATGACGTCCGCCTGTTCCAGCCGCTCTGCCTGCAGGAATCCGCTGTAGTTGCCATCGATCACCCACGAATCGTTTATCTGCATGAAGTCGCGCACGATGCCGCGGGCTTCCTCCCGGTCGCGTTCCGCCCAGCCCGGCAAAAACTGCACCGTATCAAGGTAAAGTATGGGGACGTGATGAAATTCAGAGAGCTTTCTGGCCAGCGTGGATTTGCCGCTGCCGCTGTAACCCAGTATCGCGATCTTCATGGGCAGTCCTTTTCCGCCAGATGCCGCTGGCTTTTCAGACACAGCGATTGGCTGTCGATTGCTCGCATGGTGGCAAGGATGCCATCCAGATGGTCGTACTCATGCTGCAGCAGCTCGGAAAGGTCGCCCTCCGGCGTCAGCTGTCGTTTTTCTCCGTCCATGTCGAGATAGTCCACAGTGCAGCGTCGCCAACGCCGAACCCTGACAAGCAGGTCCGGAAAGGACATGCAGTCGTCCCAAAGCTCCATGGTTTCGCTGCCTATGGGGCGCAGCACGGGGTTGATCAGCACCACGGGGGAGCCGGTGTTCATGTATATCAGCCGCTTGAATACGCCAATCTGCGGCGCTGCGATAGCCCGGCCCACACCATGCCGTTGCCTGAAATCCATCAGCGTGTCGTGCAGGTCTTCTACTACGCCGCGCAGCGACGGTATCTCCTCTATCCGGACCGCTTCGCTGGGCTGATAAAGCCGGGGATCACCCAGCAGCAGAATTTCTCTAACCATTCGGATACCCTTCTTTGGCGCGCATGCCCAGCGCCATGGGGCAAACGACGCGGCAGCGGTTGCAGTTGACCACGCCGAAGCCGCGCGCGTTTTCAATATAGGTGTTGGCGCGGCATAGCTGCTGGTTGGCACTGTTGCCGTCCAGCGCATGAACCGGACAGGCATCGAGGCAGCGGCGGCAGCCAGGGACGCAAAGCTCCTCCGAAAGCGGGTCCGAAGTGAGCGCAAGGTTGGTCAGCACCGCACCGACGTTGACCATGTTGCCGTAGGTTCTGTTAATGAGCAGTGTGTTCTTGCCAAGGCTCCCAAGGCCCGCGGCCACGGCAGTATGCCGCATGGATATAAGCCCTTTGCCCGTGTGCGTATCGGGCTCCCAGTACTCGTACGGCCCGTCGCAGGGAAGCGGCACGGCGATGCCGCCAAGACGCTCGATAAACATCGCCATTCGCAGCGCGAGGCGGTCCAATACTGCCATATTCACCTCGCCCGTATGGTTGTAGACGATGCGCGGGCTGACCTGCGATAGCCCCATGGGCAGCGCTTTGCCCAGCACCACCACCGAGTGGCAGTCCGCATAGATGTCGCGCGGGTGAAAGCCCTCCGGCGCGCCGTCGAAGCGCTCGATGGCGGCGATGCCGCACAGCTCTGCACCCGAAGTAAATGCAAATTCTTTGATGGCGTTTTCCATATGTCCCTCTCTTTCGTTCATTGCAGGGCGGCGTGGATAGCCGCCTCGTGCTGCCTGCAGAAAGCCAGCCCCTGCTCCATGAACGTGGTGATATCGTGCTGACGGTAAAGCGCGTCCAGCGTTTCGAGCGCCGGCTTGCCGTCCAGCGTCAGCGTATAGAAGCAGTCGTATACGGAATGCCCTGCGTACGGGTTCAGCGGCTTCAGCCGCTCATCCGCCAGCAGGGATTCCACGACCATCTCGCTGAGTATCCACTTAAGGTGCGGCGTCTCGTACTCCGTCGGGTCGTCGCCGAAGTGAGCGTGCCATTTCTCGAACCATACGAAGTGGGTGATCTCGTGCAGCGCCATGCCGAGCGCGCCCCGCTCGCTGTTGAGGTAGAACACGTCGAACGAGCGTGTTTCGAGGTAACGCGGGCATATGGGGTTGAAACTGATGTTGCCGGTCATGTCGTTAAAACGATCGGCCAGCGGGAAATCAAAGATGTCCGAGAAGGCTTCCTCTACGACCGTGCGATGCGTGTCCCAGTGCCCTGGCCACGCCTGCAGCTTATCGCGCAGCGGGCCCTCGTTCTCCGTCCACGGGCTCTGCAGGCCGTCACGGATATAGTCGGTGCGGCCCTGCGCGTCCAGCGCATCCATCCGGCCAAGGTCAAACTGGGGGAAGAAGTAGTAGAGCGAATCGCGGAAAGCGTCGGACTGTTCCCTGCTCTGAAACTCCGCGATGGACTGCGCCATATACTCCAGACCGGGATTTCGATAGGTCAGGTTCATGCTTCCTCCGTGCGGGTATACCGTCTTGTGTGCGGACAGACCTCGATGCATTTGCCGCACAGCGTGATCTCCTCGTGGATCAGACGGGCTGAGAGCGACCGCGCGGTCTCGTGGCAGCGCAGTGCGTCGAACAGCCCCTCCCGCGCCAGACCGGGCGTCCACAGCGGCCCCTGCACCGTTTTGCCGGGGCAGGCGGTCACGCAGGCCGTACAGCTGCCGCACCCGGAGACGTCCACCGGCGCATCGGGCATCAGCGGCGCATCGGTGACGAGCGATGAGAAACGCACCGCGGAGCCGAATTCGCGCGTGATAAGCAGCGCGCACCGTCCGATCCATCCCAGCCCCGCGCGCGTCGCCACGGTCTTGTGAGGCAGCGCGGTGCGGTAGTCCTCCGACTGACGTACAAAGGTCAGCGTCTGTGCGGTGGCATGGTATCCTGCATCCATAAGCCGCTGCGCACCCAAGGTGACGAGCGCGTCCAGCTGACGGTTGAGCGCGTGGTAGTGATAAAAATAGTCCCTAGTGGGGCCGTCTGCAATCCCGCGGATGACCCACTGCGGGTATTTCACCGCTACGGCAACGCCGAAGGGCATGCCCAGGCGCGCCTCCTCCGGCAGCGCCGAAAGGTCGGCCACGCCCACGAGGCTTGCGCCAGCATCAAGCAGTGCCTGCTTAAAATCTTGGGTCAAATCCGTTTTGATCAGTCCCTTCTGCGGATATTTCTGTCTCCATTTCGCGCAGTTTACTGAAATCGTCAGGTTTGGGTTCGTCGATCACGCCCTGTATCGGCCCTTTAACGAGATGCAGCACGAGGAAGATGATGATGAAGACAACAGCCAGACCCGCAAGCACAATGCCTGCGGTGAGCGGGCTGTCCGGTCCTGCCGTCTTGCGGATCATATACGGCACAATGCGGGATGCGATCTCCGTGCGGTTGGTCGTGCCGAGAATATTGTACTCCACACACCAGTCCACGAAAGAGCCGTTCTCGTAGAAGTCTTTGCTGTTAATATACTCACTTAAGTATTGCTGATAACTCTCCGGCAGATCGTCAACCTGCGCGTAATCCAGTGTAAGCATCGCAGTCATCGGGTCATTGCTCCTAGTCTGGGTTAGGATTGCGTCCATTGTGTCGAAATCCTTGGGCTCCGCCTTATAAGTGATGAAGTAACGGATGTTGACCGTGCCGTCCGCACTGGATTCGTAGACTGGCACGAGATAGTACAGCGCCTCGCTATCGTCTGATGCACGCTTGCCGGAAGAGTTGGTCTCGTAATCCTCCGCGTAATAATCGATCGCGAGGTCGATCGCCCCTGTCACATACATGTCGTCCGTGAGTTCATTTTGTGCCAGCGTATTGAAGTCCGGCTGGCCGCTTTCCGCGATATCTTGTTTCTCGTTGGACCAGCTGATGAAAGCAAACACCGAGAGTCCGATACAGATAACGGCAAAAATGATCATCGTGATCTTTAAGCCTTTGCGCGTTTTTGGAATAGCGAAGAAGATTGGGATAGACATAAGCTGCCTCTTTCGATAGTGATTTTGTATAATTGCTTTGTCCGATTATACCACATGGCCTGCGTAGATGCGATGTTATGCATCCTGCAACTCCCGCTTTACATTTTTACCCATACAAGGTATTCTGTTTATATGCTTACTAAGTGGAGGACAAGCGGATGAGCAGACAGTTTATATTGGCGGTAATGGCTATTGTCATAGCGATGGCTTTAATCTACGTGTTTGCCTTCTCGGGCGGGACCTCCGCAAAGGCCGGATTCTCAGCTTCGGATTATCAGCCTATGGACGATTTCACAACTCGTTTTAACCAGCTTTTGTCCGAAGACAAGACCGGCGAACTGCGCCCCGCTGCCGAGCTGTCGGCGGAAGACTTGTCATGGCTCCTTGAGGACGCTGACGGCATAACGTTAAAGGCGGCCAAAGGTCTGCAGTTCGCTAACGGCGACATCCTCATCATACTGTGCATAGAATCCGGTGACAACCTTCTGCAGGAACTGATCACTGAAACGATGAATAACCAGGCGCTGGATAATCTGATGGGGACCACGCAATATTCGACATCGGTCAGTATAGGAGGCGACATTAAATATATTATATTAACAAAAAATGATGATTACGACGTTATTGGAGAAATGGTCGAAACGGCAAAGCAGCCTTTAACCCCTGCTGCCTCATGAAAGGTTCTTCCTCCTGAACCGCCCGTTAATTTCTATTCTTTGCATATACAGTGTGCGCATCAATTAGCAGAGACAGGAGATGCGCACGCCATCCCGATAAATAAATGTCAACGTGGGGTCTTTTTGGCCGTGTCCGGCTCGTGCCGCGAGGCGTCATCAGGCATGCAGCTCTGCATATTTTTGCAGCTCCAAATATACGACCTGCGTACATGTCACTTGCGGAACGTTATGCCGAGAAATCATGGATTGCATCCAAAATGTTGTAGCGGTAGCCCTGCAAAGCTTATTTCTTTGTGAAAAAATTAATTAAATCAATTCTGGCTGTATTTGGATTGACACCATATATAGTGTGGTCTATAATTACTTTACTCAATATTTACGTAAAAGCAGTTTGCATTAAAATAACGCTGCTATTCAAATCACTTTTACAGTAGGGGGTCAGGATCATGTTCACAGTTATTCTTAAACGTAGCGGCCAGAAGGAGACTTTCCAGCCGCGCAAAATTGCCGACGCCATATTCAAGGCAGCTCAGGCCGTGGGTGGCGAGGACTACGCGCGCGCGCAGCAGCTCACCGATCAGGTGGTCGATATTCTGCGGCTGCGGTTTTCCGACCGGAATCCCGGCGTGGAAGATGTTCAGGACGTCGTGGAGCGAGTGCTGATTAAAAACGGCCATGCCAAGACAGCCAAGGCATACATCCTTTACCGTGAAAAGCGCAAGGGCGCGAGGGAAGCGAACGCCTTGATCGGTGCGACCATCGACATGTTCTCGAATTACCTTTCCGACACGGACTGGAACACGCGCGAGAACGCCAATACGCAGCGCAGTGTGAACGGCCTCAACAACTACATCCGCGAAGCGTTTACCCAGAAATACTGGTTGCATGAGATCTATCCCGAGGAGGTGCGCGAGGCGCATATCTCGGGGGACTGTCATATCCATGACCTCGGCTTCTTTGGCCCGTACTGCGCGGGCTGGGACCTGCGGCAGCTTTTGACGCAGGGCTTCGGCGGCATCCCCGGCAAGGTGGAGAGCAAGCCTGCCAAGCATCTGCGCACGTTCTTAGGGCAGATCGTCAACTCCACGTTTACGACGCAGGGCGAGACCGCAGGCGCTCAGGCGTGGTCCAGCTTTGATACGTACTGCGCGCCGTTTATCCGCAAAGACGACCTGACGCATGCCCAGATCAAGCAGGCGCTGCAGGAGTTTATCTTCAATATCAACGTGCCGACAAGGGTGGGTTTCCAGTGCCCGTTCTCCAACCTGACCTTTGACATCAAGGTACCCAAGATGCTCAAAGACCATCCTGTGATCATCGGCGGGGAATATCAGGATACCGCATACGGCGATTATCAGGAGGAGATGGACAAGTTCAACCTCGCGTTCTGCGAAGTGATGCTGGAGGGTGACGCCAAGGGCCGCGTGTTCACGTTCCCGATTCCCACGATCAACATCACCAAGGACTTTGACTGGAACAACCGCGTGGTCGACAAGTTCATGGAGATCACCTGCAAATACGGCATCCCGTACTTTGCGAACTATGTCAACTCCGACCTTTCCCCGGAGGACGCGGTGTCGATGTGCTGCCGACTCCGGCTGGACGTGAGCGAACTCAGAAAGCGCGGCGGTGGCTTGTTCGGCTCCAATCCGTTAACCGGATCGGTCGGCGTATTCACGATCAACCTGCCGCGCATCGGCTATCTCTCGCACACCAAGGAGGAGTTCTTCGCGCGCCTGAAGAAGCTGGCGGAGGTTGGGAAAACCTCGCTGGAGATCAAACGCAAGGTCATCGAGCACCAGACCGAGAACGGCCTTTACCCGTACTCCGCGGTGTATCTGCGCGACGTCAAAAAGCGCACCGGCCAATACTGGACAAATCACTTCAACACCATCGGCATCATCGGCATGCACGAGGCGCTGATCAATTATATGGGCAAGGGCATCGAGACCGAGGAAGGCAACGTGATGGCCATTGAGATTATGAACTATCTGCGCGGTCTGATGCAAGAGTTCCAGAAGGAGACGGGGCACCAGTACAACCTTGAAGCCACGCCTGCTGAAGGGACGAGCTACCGTCTTGCCAAGCTGGACAGGGAGCGCTACCTCGACATCATCAGCTCGGGTCGGGATGTGCCGTATTATACGAACTCCACGCAGCTGCCCGTGGGCTATACCGAGGACATCATGGAAATGATCGAGCTGCAGGACGAGTTGCAGTCACTCTATACGGGTGGTACGGTGCAGCACCTGTACTTAGGTGAGCGCATTGAGGATATTGAAACGGCCAAGAAGCTGATCCAGACTATCTTCTCGCGCTACCGCATGCCGTACATCTCCATCACACCCACGTTCAGCGTATGCGACACACACGGTTACATCGCGGGCGAGCAGTTTTCGTGTCCGGAGTGCGGCTCAAAGACCGAGGTGTGGAGCCGCGTGGTGGGCTACCTGCGCCCGGTACAGAACTACAACGAAGGCAAAAAGGAAGAATACCGCGAAAGGGTCAAGTTTGTGGTGCCTGAGGCGATGTAATGCAGATTGCGGGACTCGTAAAAAACTCTTTTGTGGATTACCCGGGGCATATTGCGGCAGCGGTTTTCGTGCCGGGCTGCAATATGGACTGCTGGTATTGCCACAATCGCGCGCTGTGGGAGCGCGGGGAGCTCATCGATGAAGAAGAGGTTGCGGCGTTTCTGATGAAGCGCCGCGGCTTTTTGGATGGGGTGGTGGTGTCGGGCGGAGAGCCGTCGCTGCAAAGCGATTTGCCGCTCTTCGTCCGGCGCTTAAAGGATATGGGCTATCTCGTCAAGCTGGACACCAACGGTTTGAAACCGGAGGTGGTGGAAAAGCTGCTGCCTCAGCTCGACTATATCGCGCTCGACTTAAAGGCTCCGCCGGGCGAACTGCGCAAGGTGGTGTCCTTTGATATCAGCGACGAGCCGATATGGCGCACCGCGGAGATGGTCATGCAGAGCGGGGTGGACTATGAGTTCCGTACCACTGTGATGCCGCTGCTGACCGTGGACGACGTGGAGGCAATCGCAAAACGCGTAGCCGGGGCAAAGCGCCTTGCACTGCAGCAGTACCGCAGGGTGGAGGGGCGAATCTGCCCGGACCCGCATAAACCCGAGACCATCAGAAAAGCGGCCGAAGCCGCTTCAAAGCATGTAAAGGATGTAATTGTTCGCGGGCTTTAATTCCCGATGTGGATGTCGAGGTTGTGCAGTGGTCAGCATCAAAGGGCGGTTGGGTTAAGATGTTTCGTCGCATACGCTCCTCAATATGACAAGTGAGGGGTTTTATCAAGTCAAGAGTCGCTATGACGAATAGCCACAGTAAGTTTAATGTCATCCTGACGAGTGAAGCGAGGAAGGATCTTTACACAGTACTGAATTGTTTTCGGGGATCTTCAATATTGATAATGCAATGCTGTATTCAATTCCCGATGTGGATGTCGATATCGATGCCCGGGCTTTCGCTTTCTGACGGGGACTCGCTCGCCTGCGCACCATAGCTCTCCTTGATATTGTTGATTTCATCAATCGCTTTGTCGACGATGGCAATGCGCCAAATGCCGTAGGCTGCACCAGCCAGTATGATGGCGAGCGCCACCAGCGCAATGAACTTCACAAAGCCCGGAATAAGTTTCCAGATGATTCCAAAACCGATGAAGAACAACACTACCGCGCCTAAAATGATGACCCACGCGGGCAGCGCCATTGCGGAAGCGGTAAGATTCTGAATTTCCGATGTGTCGATCGGCGCGCACGCCGCGAGCATCTCGACAGCGAACAGCACGATCAGAACGACCAATAAGAACTTCTTCATAGCCTGTATTATAGCCTAAATGCATCCAGCCGTAAAGTGATAAAATAGACACAGATTGCGCACGCGCGGTCAAGAATTGCGGCGCGCGCTGCGGTATGCTCATCTCTGGAGGGAAGGAAATGGAGCACTGGCAGAAGGTGCTGGCGGTACAGCACATGCAAAACTACATCGAAGAGAAGATATGTGAACCCATCACGATGAGCGGGCTTGCGCGCAAGTCGGGCTACTCCCAGTGGCATGCCGCGCGCATCTTCAAGGAGCTGACGGGGCAGACGCCCTTTGACTACATCCGCGCGCGCAGGCTGACCAAGGCGGCTGCAAGGCTGTATGGCGGCGCAAAGGTGGTCGACGTGGCGTTCGACTTTGTGTTCGGCTCGCACGAGGGGTTCACGCGTGCGTTCTCGAGGCAGTTCGGCATTGCGCCCAAGGCTTATGCGCAGGCAAGGCCGACGCTTCAGCTGTTTTATCCGCCCAGAGCCCAGGACTATTACCTCACAAAACAACGAGGAGAGTATGATATGGAAAAATTGAACACGGTGTTCGTGCAGGTCGTGGAGAGGCCGGAGCGCAAGCTCATTTTAAAGCGCGGGATGAAAGCCAGCCATTACTTTGAGTACTGCGAGGAGGTGGGCTGTGAGGTGTGGGACGTACTGTCCGGCATCCGGGGCGCGCTGTATGAACCCATCGGCATGTGGCTGCCGGAAAACATGGTGAAGCCCGGCGCGTCGGTATACGCGCAGGGTGTAGAGGTGCCGCTGGACTTTTCGGGCGAAATCCCCAAGGGATACGAGATGATCACACTGCCCGCGTGTAAGATGATGGTGTTTCAGGGGCCGCCGTATGAGGACGAGAAGTTTGAGGACGCGATCGGCGATTTGTGGGAAGTGATGAAGCGCTATGATCCGAAGCTGTACGGCTTTGAGTGGGCGGATGAGGACGGACCGCGCTTCCAGCTTGCGCCCATGGGCTACCGCGGTTACATCGAGGCCCGGCCGGTGCGTTCAATCAGCCGGTAAGCGCGAGGGCAAGTGATAAAGGTATATCTCTTGGAGGCTCTGCCTCCAAGCCACCGCTTAAGGGATGCATCCCTTAAGAATCCCATTAAACGAAACGCCCTGAACAGGGCGTTTTCAGGACAAACGGGATTCCAAAGGGACTGGTCCCTTTGGCAGGAGCGCGAGGGCAACGCCCTCGTAAATAGGCAAAGGCGGGTAAAAAATACCCCGCCTTTTTATTATCACATGGAAGGGATCAGCCCAGGTCCTGTATGGTCATCTTTTTCAGCTGCGCTTTCTTCTTTCGGCTTTCCCGCATCGCGGCGTAGATGATCAGCAGGATGATGGTATAGATGTTGGAAATCAGCAGAGTCAACGCGAACTGCGCGATGTCCTGCCAGGGGTTGCCCGTGCTGATGAGGTTCAACGGATAGATCCATGACAGGATAAAACTGACGGCGGGCAGAATCAGGCCCAGCCACTTGCTGTCCTTTCTTGAGAGAAAGACCTGAAGCACGATGAGTCCGCCAAGTATGGGCAGCACTGTAAAGGCGAGTATGAGAACGACTACGACGATATTCATTTCGGATTCCTTTCTTAAAACTTGTTGCTGAGATTCTTGTATTCGGCGATCAGCACTTTCGCGGTATCGAAATCAATCTTTTCGTTCACCGCAAGCCGCTTGATAAGCGCGATATACGGTTCGCCTGCCGTGTCTTCGCCGATCTGTATCTTTTGAATGAGACGGTCCAGTCGCAGGCGCACCGTGGGGTAAGTGACCCCATATTGCTGCGCAATCTCCTTTAAGGAGCCGGACGCCATGATGAACTTTTTAATGAAGGCCAGATCCTCGTCATCCAGATTGCTTATCCAGTCAGGCACTGCTCCAATTGCCATACCGGCCACCTCCTTTAATAATATTAAAATATACTTTAATAAAATAAAAGTCAATAAGAAAGTTCGGATTTATTTTATTTAAAACTCTGTATAAGGTGCTATCCGTTACCACATCATTGAAGGCGGCTTTGCTGTTCACAGTTTGCTTTCTGACAAAACAAAAAGGCCTCGCGTCCACCAAATGGTGCAAGGCCCTTCTGCCTGTACTCCCTTAATACTTACCGAAATCTCTGTCGTTCAGTACGATTTTTCCCTGGGGTGTCGCACCGCGCCCTGATTCGTGCGTGGCTGCATTTGGCGCAGCCGGTCGATCTCCCGTTTTCAGCTGAAACCTTCCCACCATGTTCTTGAGCAGCTCCGCCTGACTGGAGAGTTCTTCGGAGGACGCTGCCGCCTCCTGCGCGGTTGCGGAGTTGGTCTGCACCACGACGGCCAGCTGCTCGATTCCCCGGCCCACCTGCTCGATGCCGGCCGCCTGCCCACTGGACGCTTGTGATATCTCGCTGGAAAGCGTCACGGTCTTTTCGATCTCGCCTACGATTTCAAGCAGCGCGCTTGCGGTCTCATCGGCAATCTTAGTGCCCGCAGCGGTCTTTTTAATGGAGTTCTCAATGAGGTCGGTCGTTTCCTTGGCAGCATTCGCGCTCCGCGCGGCAAGGCTGCGGACCTCGTCCGCCACCACGGCGAATCCTTTGCCGTGTTCCCCGGCCCTTGCGGCCTCCACCGCCGCGTTCAACGCGAGGATGTTGGTCTGGAAAGCGATATCGTCGATGACCTTGATAATCTTGGAGATGCTCGCCGACGAAGTGTTGATCTCCTGCATCGCGGACTGCAGGGCTTTCATCTTTTCGTTGCCGCTTAAGGCAAAGCCCTTTGCCGCCACGGACCGTTCATTCGCCTGTTTCGCCCTTTCGGCGTTGCGCTGCGTTTCGCTGGAGATTTCGGAAAGTGACGCTGTAAGCTGTTCCAGCGCACTGGCCTGCTCCGTGGCACCCTGCGATATCGTCTGGCTTCCGCTTGAGAGCAGCAGTGTGCCTTGCGCAACCTCTTCCGCCGCGGCGTCGATTTCTTTGAGAACGCTGCCGAATGATGCGATGCACGTGTTGATGGATTCCTTTAAAGAAACGAAGTCACCCTGGTATTCCGACTCAATGCCGGTGTCGAGGACACCGCTTGCGATATTCTCCATTACATGCGTAATTTCGCCGATATACCCTTTAAGGGATTCGACTGTTTTGTTGAGCGCGTCCTTGACGATCGCAAAATCACCATGGAAATCGCCCTCTACGCTGACGTTTAAGTTGCCCTCCGCCAGTTTACCCAACGCCTTTGCCGACTCAACTGTCGGCGTTACCATGGCGTCCAGCGTGGCGTTAATACCCTCCACGATCCTGCGGTATGCACCTTCGTGTTTTTCCACGTTAGCCCGTACGGAGAGATCACCCTGCACAGCAGCAGTGATCAACATATCGGTATCCTGCGTCATTTCCCAAATGACGTATATTATCTTGCGGAAAGCTTCGCTGATCTGTCCGATTTCATCCTTGGTCATTGTACCCGCAAACTCGATATCAATCTCGCCCGCGGCAAGCTGTTTTGCGTTGGCGGTCAGCTTTTTGATCGGTCTGCTGATGCCCAGCGCGATCAGAATGCCTAAGGCTACCGACAGAAGAAGGACAAAACCGGCGGCGCACAGAGTGATCAGAAATACGGTTTCGGCATTTTTCTCGTTTTTGGTAACGGTGGATGACGCGTGAGCCGTAATGGAAAACTGCAGGTCATCAAACGACTTTTTCACATCCCTTTCATGCCAGTATAGATCCCCTTTAAACAGGTCATTGATAACCCAATCCTTGTCTCCTGACTCAATCTTTGTAAAAGCGTCCTCCATGGCTTGCTTGTATATATCATAGTTGGAAAGAAGCTGGTCATAAGACTCCCGGCTTTCTTCGGAAATAAACGATTCAATCAGGTTCAACTGTGAATAGATGGACTGAAACGAATTCTTGATGGAAGAGATATAAACCTGCGTATACAGTTCGTCAGTGCAGACCAGTGCCGACCGCAGCATAATCTCCTGGCTTTGGAAGTTGGAAACTGCTGATGCCAGATTCTCGGTAGGCAACAGCACGTTGACGTGCAGTTGTTTGGCAGACTTGCTCAGATCCTGAAGATTAAAAGCGGCGTATCCGCCCATCCCCGCAGCCATCAGCGCAATGATGAGAAAGCTTGCCAGCAGCTTCGGCGCAATCTTCATATTGCTGATAAAGTTGGCTTTTTTCGCGTGGTGCTTTTTCGACGCCTTATCCGCCTTGGGCGTTTTTGCCTTAGACGTTTTATCCCTGACCTTCTTTTCTTTCGAGACCTTCGCGGCTTTTACTTTGGGCGCCTTTGATTTGGCCTTTTGGTTTTCGGGTGCATTGGTCTCAGGTGCTGTTTCTGCTGTGTTGGGATCATTAGTGCGTTTAAAGATGTTATTCATAAGTACCTCAGCTTAATCCTTGTTGCCAGAGTACGCTGGCGCGACCTCTGTCCGGTTGGTGGTTATGATTTTGAGCGCATGGGAAACCATACATTTGTCTGAGCCTACATATATTAAATCGTTAACACTGTGGATTTCTTAACACATTTGCTCAATATTTTAGTAAATACTTCCGTTCTGATACAAAAACAGCTGCTAACGTCGTGCTTTTAAAATGCATACGGGAATGGTATAGTGGGGGAACGGAGGGAATCATGTTTGTTGCAGACCATTTAAACGATTATACGCTGCTGGATACGGGCGGCGGCGAAAAGCTGGAGAACGTGGGCGGCATCATCTTGCAGCGCCCCGATCCCCAGGTGATATGGGAGCGTACGCAGCCCCGGCTGTGGAAGCCGCACGCAGTGTACGACCGCTCTGATACCGGCGGCGGCAAATGGCGCTTCATCAAGAAGGTGCCGGAGAAGTGGAGCATCAGCGTGGGGCCGCTGAAGTTCATCGTGCGTCCCACGGGCTTTAAGCACATCGGCGTGTTTCCGGAACAGGCCGCCAACTGGGACTATATCCGCAGGACCATACAAGACAGCGGGCGGCAGATTCGCGTGCTGAACCTGTTCGCGTACACCGGCGGCGCTACGCTGGCAGCGCTCTCGGCGGGCGCTTCCGTGGTCCATGTCGACGCGGCCAAAAGCATGAACGAATGGGCCAAGGAGAATGCGCAGGTCTCCGGTTTATCCGGCGGCAATGTGCGCTATATCGCGGACGACTGCGGTAAGTTTGTGCAGCGCGAGCAGCGGCGCGGCAGCAAATACGACGCCATCATCATGGACCCGCCCAGCTACGGGCGCAGCGGCAACAGCGTGTGGAAGATTGAGGATGCGCTCTACGGCCTCGTGAAGGACTGCGCCGCGCTGCTCTCGGACCATCCGCTGTTCTTCATCATCAACTCGTATACCACCGGCCTGTCGGACGTGGTCTCGCGCAACATGCTCAGCATCCTGATGCCGGGCGGGGGCAAGGTGGAATCCGGCACGCTGGCGCTGCCGCAGAAGGACAGCGCGGTGCTGCTGCCCTGCGGCACCACGGCAAGGTGGCGCACGTGAGCGAGCCGCTTCGGGTACTGTATGAGGACAACCACCTGCTCGTGGTGGAGAAGCCCTACGGCGTGCCGTCTCAGGCCGACGAATCGGGCGACGCCGACATGCTGACCCTTTGCAAGGCGTACGTCAAGGAGAAATACAACAAGCCGGGCGACGTGTACCTGGGGCTGGTGCACCGGCTGGACAGGCCCACGAGTGGCGTAATGGTGTTCGCACGGACGTCCAAGGCAGCCGCGCGCCTCTCGGAGCAGATACGCAACCGGGAGTTTGACAAGACCTATCTTGCGGTGCTGACCAAGGCGCCGCAGCCCCCGCGGGGCGAGCTTGTTCACTGGCTGGCGAAGGACGAACAGTCGCATACCGCGCGCATCGTGCAGGAAGGCGCCGCAAACGCCAAGCAGGCGGCGCTGGAATATGCGACGCTGGACACCAAGGACGGCCTCACGCTCGTGAAGGTGCGGCTGCTGACCGGGCGGTTTCATCAGATCCGCGCGCAGTTTGCGGCCATCGGGTGCGCGGTCTACGGCGACATGAAATACGGTGCGTGCGAGCTGAAAGCGCCGCTGGCGCTGCACGCCTGCCGCGTGTGCCTCGTCCACCCCACCCAAAAGACACCCATGTGTTTTGACAGCATACCGGTTCGGCCCCCGTTCGACCGGTTTGACATTCCGGAGGTATGATGCTGAAGGCAGTTTTGTTTGATATGGACGGCGTGATTGTGGATACCGAACCGGAGTATATCCGGCTGGAGCTGCGGCTGGCGCGGGAGAACGGCATGCCGCTGACCCGCAAGGAGCAGGCCCGCTACCGCGGCGTGAGCGCGGCGGAGATGTGGCCGGACATGACCCGGCGGCACGGCTCCCCGGCGGACCCGGAAAGGATCGCCCAAATTGAATACGAGCGCATGGGGGAGTATTACCACGACGGGCCGCTGCGGCCCATCCATTCCACGGTGCGGCTGCTGAAGCGTTGCGCCAAGGCCGGGCTGAAGATTGCCATCGCGACGTCGTCCACGGCGGACAACGCGGCGGACGTGGTGCGGCGGCTGGGCCTCGGGCCGTACGTGCAGGCCATCGCCGTGGCAGACCTTGTGGAGCGCGGCAAGCCTGCGCCGGACATCTTTCTGCTGGCGGCAAAGCTGCTGGGGGTTGGCCCCGGTGAGTGCGTCGTGATCGAGGATTCGGACAAGGGCGTGCAGGCAGCCAAGGCCGCGGGCATGAAAGCGATCGGCCTTAATCGGCACGGCGGCGGACAGAGTTTATCAAAAGCGGATTTGGTGGTGCGCAGCCTGAGAGGGATGAAGGTGGAGCGGCTCAAGGGGCTGTTGGAGTAGAGTATATGCAAAGGTCTGTGTTTACGGATACGATTGCAATAAAACGTGGAAAGTGTATTTACAGCGGTTCCACAGAGTACGAAGTGAAAATCGTTAAGTGGCACGTTCTTTACGGCACAGGCGATTACTATGACCCGCCAGAGATTCAGAACGATAGGAACGTAGAATGTTATTATGTGCTCTATGAGGATTTAGTTAATAAGGGTACATTTAATGCTGGCGGCGGAGGATATTTAAGCCTTGATGAGGCTGTATCTTCTGTAGAAGCAAAGGTTCAGGTAAAATGGTTGAAATCAATACCCTAAAGGCTTCCCCTGGGGGAAGCTGGCCCCGAAGGGGACTGATGAGGGAACGACAGTATCAACCCTCATCCGGCGCTACGCGCCACCTTCCCCCAAGGGAAGGCCCGGTGGTGGTGCAATCCCTGCGCGGCGTCAGCCCGGCATCCTCGGCGCGATGGTTGACGCGATGGAGCGGCGGGAGGTATGAGGGGGCTTTTGGGTATTTTGGGGACTGTTTTTGGTGAAACGGTAGAACTGTTTTCAGGTAGGGGAGGGGTTCTCCTCTTCTTGTTCAAGTTCTTCAATTCTCTTATCAATTCGCTCTATGAGTTCATCCACATCTATCTTGTTTGAGGATTGTTTTGAAAATATTTGGAATGCAGATACAAGAACAACGACCTTCGACTCATATTCCTCTATTTCATCTAAACAATGTAATACCAAAGACACACTTTCTGTTTTTTGTTCAAACTGACTTCTAGCAATATATTTTAATTTTTTAATATATTTTTCGTTTTTATCAAGAAATTCTTTGAATTTATCATTATCCATATTCAATGGTTTACCCAAATATTCGTATGGTATTTGTGAATCAATAATAGTATAATAAAAAGCAAATGCTATTTCTTTTTTGGTTATAAAATTTGTGCAATAGCTCTGCCATAATTCTTTATAGAAAGAGTTTGGGTTTATGAAACCATAATTACATTTCTTTATAGTACTACAAAGTAATCCATCAACAGCAGCTCCCAAAATTGATTTATATTCATTAATCTCGTCTACAGAAAAATACTTGTTGATAGACAAACTCTTATTTTTCGGTTTTGACTTGAAATTTTCACATACATATTGAAAGACTTCTAAAGCATTATCGTTTTCATCAATTAACTTATAGCATAAGTCATATAATTCTCCATTAAAGGTATCTAGCAAATTTTTAATCTCGACCATATAAACCTCCAACTATTTTCTAACAGATCTATTTATTGCTTCTATAATAAGATTTTGTGGTAAGCTTATTAATAATGTTAACAGAGTGATTTCATCTAATACCACAACCTTGCTAAAAAATTCTAAATTAATTATTGCATTAATAATTAACAAAATCAAGGCCGAAACAAATATCAGATTTAAAATAATAAAAATTACTGCATATCGTATTTTCTGTTTATCAATTACTAAAGTTCTGTTTGCTAAATATAACTTGCTTATAATATCGAATAGCGCTACAAGAAATCCTGCTATTACAACAGTACTAAACCAATCGCCATAACAAACAAAAACTCGAGTTATCATCAATACTATCAATGCTATTATAACATATATGTTTTTTAGCTTAATCATATACCCTTATACCACATTTTTTAAATATGCACTTTCTATATTGGTTTGTTTAGTAATTATCTCAAAGTATTGCGACAAATTAGTATCATCAGAAATAAATACTTCTTCATTTTCTAAAACATCACTTAAATATTCTTTTAAAAGAGATTTCCAATTTGAATTCAAGTTAAAAACATTAATAGTAATGATTCTATTACTAAACTTAATATATATATTACTAAGCCATATAGTATTATTACTCAACCTTATCTCGTTATTTTTTTCAAAGAAGGTGACTGTTCTTTTTAGAATTCTCTTAAGCGATTCACTACTATACAAAACTAAATTAATTATCATTAATGTTACTCCTGTTTAGGGAATCAATAATGTTAATGAGCCAATTATCCAGTTTTCTTTTCTGATTTTCGGAGGCCGATAGGTCGCCGAGTTGTTGCTCAACTCTTGCGATTTCTTCTTCTCTATCATTAAGAAATTCAATATCTGATAGTTTAATTGTTGTAATATCTGCAAACCGATTTTTAAATTCAGTTGGCTCAAAGTCATTTGTCTTCAAAATAGTAGTTGATTTATTATGTATTTCATCAATCAGATTAACAGAATAATGATTTGCGGCAAGTATGCAGACTTCTCTGCATTTTTCGTCTGCTCTTTTTTTAGACTCATTCAACTCTTTATTTAACTCAGCTTGACGGACTATTTCTTTTTTAGCTTCATTAAGCTTATCAAGCATTAAAGCTTTAGTATTATCCATCCACCCTTACCTTGCATGTTAAATTAAAGATTATAGACTAGCTTAAAAAATTTATTTTGAACATTTTATCATAGTTATATTATAAAATCTAGTTATTATATCAGTAATTTTTCTATTTTTGTTATATCACAACAGCGAAGGCTTTATCCATACTGATATGGTCTATGCAGTGTAATATACGCCGTTAAGCATATGCCAAACTCCCATAACAGAACCTATCCCTAAAAGCCCTAAAAGGGTACCCTGCCGGGTTATCCATCACCGGCAGGGTTCACCTGTATCCTCACCTCTGGTCTCCCGGCTGTAGGTGCGGTATCCTTGCGTATATATCCGTGCTCTTCCAGCTCCCGCAGCGCCGCGTCAAAGGTTTCCGCGTTCCCGAAACGTTTGCGTGCCTTCTGCCACAGCTCCTGCTTGCCAAACTCCCGTCCCATCTCCTTCACCCGCCGCAGCAGATACTTCGCGTTGCTGTTGTTTTTGCCGCTGCCTGCAAACACCTGCTCCGCGTGGGCCGCAAGGCACTCCGTCACAATGTGGGCGGCGGCGAGGAAAGGGGACTTTTGGGTCTTTTAGGTATGTTTTCATAAGTAAATAGAAAAAATAATGGTATAATATGTATAAATTTTTGAATTTAACTATGAAATATATACTCAAAATACCCAAAAGGGTAAATACCTGATTCAGTTCTGTTAAAAGGCTTTTGTGTCTTTTGTGTATGTTTTTATAAGTGAATCAATAAGAATATGGTATAATATGTTATAGTTTTTGAATTTCACTATAAAATATATACCTAAAATACACAAAAGGGTCTGCATTCTTTGCCGGAGTTGTCAGGTAGCTTTTTCTCAAATCGTCGCCCCGCTTTATTTTTTTCCCCCCATCCGATATAATACGCTTTGAGACTTTTGCATCAGGGGTGCGGCGGTGACAATACTCACGCTGAAAAACATCAAAAAGAGCTTTGGCGCGGACGAGGTCATCTCGGACGTGTCTTTCACGCTGACCGACGAAATGCGGATCGGGCTGGTCGGCCCCAACGGCGCGGGCAAAACCACGCTGATGCGCATCGTGTGCGGCGAGCTGCCCGCGGACAGCGGCACCGTATCCATTGCGCCCGGCGCGCAGGTGGGCTACCTCTCGCAGGAGGTTCCCGCAGGCACGGAGACCACGGTGTGGGATACCATGCTGCAGGTGTTCGCGCAAGCCTTTGCGCTGGAAGCCCGCATGCGCGAGATCGAGCACGAGATGGAAACTGCGGCGGAGGATGCGGACAGGTGGGAGCGCATCTCCAAGGAATACGACAGGGTGACGCGCGCGTTTGAGGACGCGGGCGGTTACGGATACAAGAGCGCCATCAACGGCGTATTGAAAGGGCTGGGGCTGCCCGAAGAGACGTTTGGTCGGGCCGTTTCGACGCTTTCGGGCGGACAGCGCGCGCGGCTGGCGCTGGCAAAGCTGCTGCTGAGCAAGCCCTCGCTGCTGCTGCTGGACGAGCCGACGAACCATCTCGACATCGACGCGGTGGGCTGGCTGGAAAACTACCTGACGACATGGGAAGGCGCGGTGGTGGCGGTATCGCACGACCGGTACTTCCTCGACCGGCTGTGCACGCACACGGCGGATATGCACCGGGGCGTGGTGGACGTCTACATCGGCAACTACAGCTCCTTCATCATGCAGCGCGCGGAGAAGCGGCGGCTGCAGGAGAAGGCGTTCGAGAACAACCAGCGCGAGATTAAGCGGCAGGAAAAGATCATCCAGCAGTACTACGACTGGGGCCGCATCAACGGCGGCAAGAACTTCATCAAGGCCAAGGCGAGGGAGACCCTGCTCTCTAAGATGGAGCGCGTGGATCGGCCGGAGAGCGAACGCAGCCGCATGTCCCTGCAGCTCACGGCGGCGGGGCGCAGCGGCAACGACGTGCTGATGGTGGAAACCCTCGGCATGGCCTTTGGCGAAAAGGTGCTGTTTACGGACCTCTCTTTCAAGCTGCTGCGCGGCGACCGTGCGGCGCTCGTGGGTCCCAACGGTATTGGCAAAACCACACTGCTGAAGCTCATCGCGGGGCGGCTGGCTCCGGTCGGCGGCGACGTCCGCTTCGGCGCGGGCGTATCGGCGGGCTATTACGACCAGCTGCAGGAGACGCTGTGCGACACGCGCACGGTCATTGAGGAGATGCGCGAGGCGTACCCCAGCATGACGGACAGCGTGCTGCGCAACACGCTCGCGGGCTTTCTGTTCTACGGTGACGACGTGTTCAAGCCGGTATCGGCGCTCTCCGGCGGGGAGCGGGGCAGGCTGGCCCTCTTGAAGCTGATGCTGCTCAAAGGCACGCTGATGCTGCTGGACGAGCCGACGAACCATCTCGACATGGACAGCCGCGAGGTGCTGGAGGACGCACTCGCCGATTTCGACGGCACGGTGCTGTTCGTCAGCCACGACCGCTACTTCATCAACCGCGTCGCCACGCGCGTAATCGCCATGGGCGAGGAGCTGGTGCAAGTGGAAGGCGGTTGGGAGGAATATCAGGAATACCTGGACGCGCAGCGCGATGGTACGCTTCCGTCGGCTTTTGAGGACAGCGGCCTGACCAAGACCGCGCAGGCCAAGCAGAAGCGCGCGGAGAAGGAAGAGGCGCAGCGGCGCGAAGCGGCGGAGAAACGCCTTGAGCAGATCGAAGCCGACATTTCACAGCGCGAACAGCGGCAAAAGGAGATTGAAGCGCTGCTGGCAGACCCGGCCTCGCTGGCGGAAGGCATGCTGGTATCGCTGTCGCAGGAGTACGACGCGCTGCAAATACAGATCGATAAACTGATGGAGCATTGGGAAGAAGCACACGAGACATTATGAGAGATGACATCATGATCCGCTATGCGGAGGCGGGCGACGCGGCGGCGCTGGGCGAGATTCACGCGCTGTCATGGCAGGCGGCTTACCGCGGCATCATTCCGGACGAAGTATTGGACGGCATTACGCCTCAAAAATGGCAGGCATGTTTTGAAAAGGTGCTGAAAGAAGAGCGGAAGGAAGACGCAGTCGTTTTTTATGCTGGGCAGCCCGTAGGCTTTATTTGCTTTGGCAAAAGCCGCGATGCGGACGCGGACAGCACCTGCGGCGAGGTTTGGGGCATCTACCTGCGGCCCGATTTCTGGCGCAGGGGAGTCGGCATGCAGCTGATGTGCTGGGGCCTTGAGGAACTGAAAAAGCGCGGCTGTTTGCAGGCCACGCTCTGGGTGCTGGAGGACAACCATTCCGCCCGCTCGTTTTACGATAAGATGGGCTTTGCGTTCGACGGTACGGTGAAACCCATCAATATCGGCAAGGCGCTCGGCGAGTGTCGTTACCGCATACTGCTCTAACCTAGGGGCGTATCTCACAGGCCGTGAACACAACCTCGCCCTCGCGGTACAGGAAAGTGGAAAACTCAATTTTCGATTTGGTGGTCGTCGAGCAGGAGTCGATGATCACTTTTACGTTGGGATAGGTCGTCTTAAATACGTGAAGTCGGGCGCCGCTGTGCTCAGCAAGCTTTTGCGTCAACGCATCGATCTCGGCGGTTGTTGCGTCATACTGCTGCTGCAGCTGGTCTTTGGCGTCAATGAGCTTCTGACGCATCTCCTGCCGGTCGGCGTTATCGGTGCGCGATGGGATCACGCGGGCCAGGCTGTTGATCTTGTCCAGCTGCGCCCTGAGCTGATTCTTTTGGGCTTCAAGCCGGATGCAGCGCGCGCGCAGGTTGGGGGAGGCCCCGAGCTCGATTACGGTGAGTTCGTTGGACGGAGAGCCCACGAAGTTTGCGGTGATTCCCTTCCCGGCCCGTACCTCTCCGCCGATGATCTTACCCCATTTGCCCTTCATGGTAATCGTTCCGCACGCAGTCACCCTGCACTGCACGATATAGTCCGAGAAGATGCTGCCCTGCGCTTCGATCTCGCAGCGTTCCATAAACCGTGCCACGATGTTTCCGCCCGCGCAGAGGCGTCCTTTGTCCATGCCCTGCATGCCGTTCTTGAGGATGATATCGCCGCCCGCAATCAGAGTGCCCGCTTCGACATAACCCCGCACCTCAATCATCCCGGCCGCTTCAATCGTAAGCCCCGAGATCACGTTGCCGGCTACGACCACGTCGCCTTCGAACTTGATGTTGCCCACACCCATGTCCACGTCGCCCGGCACGCGGTATACGTCCGATATCTCCACGCGGCCATTGATATAGTCGACGCGTCCGTTCTTTGCGGCAATCAGGTTCAGGCCATCCTCCGAGACGCGTACATTTTTACCCTTGGGCAGTTTGGCATCGGCCCCGCGATGTGCCGGAAGACTCACGCCTTTTACGGTATGCCCCTCTTTTCCTTCGCCCGGCGGAATGGCGTTAACCAGCACAGCGCCTTCCTTAACGCCTTCGAAGACATTCAGATTCTTATAATCGGCGCTCCCGTCCTCCATGATCTTGGGGGCATAGCTGCGATCCGTGCTGAACAAAAAGACGAGATGGCCGTCCTCGCCCTTTTCGGGGGCCGTGCCCGCGGCAATGGGGATGCGGTCATAATATTGCGCGTTTTCTACGGCTCTTCGGACAGCAGCTTCGTCCAGTCCGTAAACAACGCCCCACTTTTCCTGGATCATCGCCAGCAGTTCATCCGCTGTTTTTAAATGGCCTGCGCAGCACGGCGGCAAGAGCACCAGATCCGCCGACATCTCGTCGCGCGAAATATAAACGATCGCGTCGGAGTCTGCGTCGGGCTCCTCGCGCGCATCCGTGAGGCGGATACGCTCATCAAGCCGCCGTGTGCGCAGCCGAAGGTCAACGATGGAATAACCGGTGATGTTTCTGCGGCTCAGGTCGTATACCAGAACTTCGAACGGCAGGGGCTTGCCGCCCGCCTCCTCGTAGTCCACGTGCAGGTAAACACCGTCTTCGCCGTATTCAAATCCGTATGAAGCGTCCTTGGCGGACTCGCCGTTCTGAACGGCAGGGTTCGCAGCTGTCGTGCCGGAAACAGACCGGGCCGGGTCATCAGATAAATTCATCATGTTCTCTCTGTAATTTTTTCTCTTACTTTATATATCGGGAGAATCCGGGGAAGGATGAGCGCATGTCAATGATTGTGTTTTAAAGGGATGTATATTATGATAGAAAAAGGCCATATAAACCAGTATTTTTAAATTTGGGGAGATGATACGTACATGCGCTTTGAGCTTTTGCATCCGGCAGACCAGCTGGTGATGATGATGCACCGCATCTATTACCGCGGCATGACGACCACTTCGGGAGGCAACCTGTCCATTAAGGACGAGGACGGCGATATCTGGATTACGCCGGGCGGTATCGATAAGGGCATGCTGACCCGGGACGACATCATGCGCGTCAAGGCGGACGGCAGCATCGTGGGGCGGCACAAGCCCTCATCGGAATACCCGTTCCACCTGTCGGTTTACGCCAAGCGACCCGACATCGGTGCGGTGCTGCACGCGCATTCGCCAGCATTGGTGGCATTCAGCATCGCGCGTAAATTGCCCGATATCAACCTGATTCCCACGGCGCGGCTCATCTGCGGCGACATCACCATGGCGCCTTACGCGCTGCCCGGCAGTCAGCTGCTCGGCGATAACATCTCCGCGGAGTTCGACAAGGGGTACGGTGTGGTCATGCTGGAGAACCATGGCGTGGTGATTGGCGCAAAGGACATCTTCGCTGCCTTCATGGCGTTTGAGACGCTGGAATTCTGTGCGCGGCTGCAGCTGAATGCCCTTAACCTGGGCACGCCCAAGCCTCTTACAACGGACATCATCGCAGCCTCGGCCAAGCGCGCCGACAATATGGACGAGTTTGAGCCGGAATACCACTCCAGCGCGGAAAACGCCGTTCGCCGCGACCTCTCAAAATTTATCCACCGCAGCTATGAGCAGGGGCTGTTCACCAGCACGCAGGGCACGTATTCCGCCCGGACCGGCAAAGACGCGTTTGTTATCACGCCCTACGGCAGGGACCGGCAGTATCTCGAAGCCGAGGACCTTGTGCTGATCAAAGACGGGAAGAAGGAAGCGGGCAAGCGGCCCAGCCGCAGCGTGCGCCTGCATGAGGCCATCTACGCGGCCCACCCGGAGATCGAGTCCGTCTTGATCGCCCATCCGCCGAGCATCATGGCTTTTGCCGTCACCGACGCGGTATTCGATCCGCGCACCATCCCGGAGAGCTACATTCTCCTGCGCGACGTGAAGAAAGCGCCCTTTGGCGTGAGCTACCGCCAGCCCAACAAGATGGCAGCTATGTTCTCACCCTCAACGCCCGTGGTGATCTGCGAGAACGACTGCGTGATGGTAACAGGCAGCAGCCTCTTGAACGCCTTCGACCGCCTTGAGGTAGCCGAGTTTACCGCCAAGTCCATCATCTCGTCCAAGGGCCTTGGGGACATCGTACACATCCCGGACAGCGAGATCGAGGACATCAACGTGGCGTTTAAGCTGGTGTAGGGGAGGGGCTCTATTCCCTCTCATAAAGCAAAGGTATAGAGCACCGGAAGCGGATGCTCTTTTACTATAAAGATAAAGAGAAAGTTGTAAAAAAGCAAAAAAGGGTTTAGCATAGAAGACAGGGTTTTAATACCGGAATGGATTATATATGGAAAAGAATTAACATCACAGGGGTACTCAAAATGAAAAGGCTTTTAGCTTTACTTCTCACATTTTGCTTATTAGTCTCGGCCAGCGCATGCAGCAGCACGAAAGAATCTTCTCAAGACACACAGATTGAAAGTTCGCAGGTGATCGAGGTTCCCCCGATAAACACGCCTCAAACTGTCGACTCTTCCACAGATGACATGGAAATCCTCCGTGCGCTTTCCTATGGTTTCGTACCGGAAGAAATACAGGGCGACTGGGACAAACCGGTTACGTATAAGCAGTTCTGCACAATGCTGGGCGGTATGCTTGATCTGACCGACCCTTTCCTGACGGATAAATGGGAAAGCCTTACGGCCAACCTGCCGAATGAGATGATGACGCGGCAGGAAGGGATGCTGGCCTGCCTGCTCGCGGGGCAACTGACGGGCCTTAATGAAGCGAAGGATTATACTGAGGAACAGAACATAAGCGTTTTAGATCCCGATATGGACTCGAAGCTATACCCGGACTGGAATCAGACCGTAACCATAAGCACCGACGGAAACGGCGTGTGGGATAATTATATCATGGCCGGGATATTCTACGGTATGCGGCAGATTTCACTTGTCAGCTATTTGCCGTTGTTTACACTGGACGGCGGCAGCCTTGGCATAGAAAAGATCTTGACGAGGGAACAGGCTATTCACGCTGCAGTCCGCCTGTATGAATCAAAAAGACCGGTAGCCAAGGCTGTGGAAAAACTCTATAAAAACCAACTGGACGCTTATATTGAGGGACTTAAGAACAGCGACGAAGTGGGCGGTATTATTTCGGAAGCTGATGATCGCCGGGACGAAATATTGAACACCAAAACGGACATCGTGAAGAGCGATACGCTTGTTCTGGGCAAGACTTATACCGGAACGGCCTATTATGTATCTAACGGCGGCGATGACAATGCTGAAGGACTGACGCCTGAAACAGCCTGGGCAACGTTGAAGAAGGTGAGCAACACCGCGCTGAATTCCGGCGACGCGGTTTTCTTTGAACGCGGCGGCGTCTTTCGTGGACAGCTTCTTTGTCAGGATGGCGTTACATATTCCGCTTATGGCGAGGGGCAGAAACCCAGGATCTACGGATCACCCGAAAACGGGGCCGACCCAAATAAATGGAGTCTTGTGGATGGTACCAGCAACATCTGGGTTTTCTATAATGACATGTACGATACGGGCGGTATCGTATTCAATGATGGAGAAGACTATGCACCCAGGATGGTCGGTTTCTGGGATGGCGAAAAGTACGTCGATATCGTGGACAAGACTTCCCCCGTTGGGATTGATCTCTTGAGCGATCTGGAAATTTTCAGCGCTGTGGATTACAGTGGCTATTCGTCGGAAAAAGCTAGATATGAGCTGCTTAAAAAAGGCAAGCTATACCTGCGCTGCGACTCAGGCAACCCAGGTGAGGTCTATAGTTCCATCGAATTTCTCTGTCAGGCGGACCCGAACGGCGGGGAACAGATCGTTCAGGGCGCTGACCGGAACGCAATCGACAACCTGTGTATGATGTACACCAGCATGTCCATAATCCAGATAAAAAGCAATTCTATCATACAAAACTGCGAGGCGGGCTGGGCCGGCGGGGCTGTGATGCTCTTTAATGAATTCGGGACGAATTGTCTCTTCCGGGTCGGAGACGGGATTACCATGGGCCGCGGCGAAAAAGCTCCTGGCGTTAATAACGCTGCTATCAGAAATTATTGTCACGACATCTATGATCAGGCTATTACAGCCGAGATCGGCTCCGGATATAATGAGGGCCTGCGCTATGTTGAAAATGTGACGATTCAGGGTAATCTGACTGAAAAAAGTTCCGGTGGCATCGCATTGGCGGATTGGGGAGCTTTAAACGAGGGTTGGGACGACAGGGTAATCTTCAAAAACATCATGATAGAAGATAATTATGTTATGTATTCCGGTTACGGGTGGGCTCATATTACAGCGGACTTCGACTGGGGAGTTGCGGGACCGGTGAATAACGGCAACAGCAACCTTCTCTTTGGATTTCCAGCAAGGGCAGGGGAGAATGTTAGAGTGAAAGACAATGTGTTCTGTCTATCAAGGTATGCGCTCGTAAGCAACAAATCCAGCGACCCGGAGCAGAGCGATGTTTTCTTCTCTGGCAACACGTATATTCAAAACGACGGTGGGCTGCTGGCTGAATGGATATCACCGGGTGAAAACGGGGTTATGAGCCGGTATCTTTGCGACGAAAACGGTGGGCAAACGATTATCAGCGTATTAAATGATGAAGCGGGCAGGGCGTTGGATGTAAACTGACCTTAAATGGCCTAGCTGATTGCTACTACATGAAAGGGGTGCGTATTGCATCCTTTTTTTAGCCTACTTCATCTCCATCTTCTTAGCCAGCTTGCCCCACTGCGCCCTGCACCATGTCCCAGCGGAGGTAGAGCAGGTTGACGATGATTCCAAGATAATCCAGACTTGCGCGGATAACATGTGGTTCACCGTACCGGGGAGGCGGTCCCATCCGCCAGTGCGCCTGCGAATTCGTTAGCATAGTCGCCGAAAGCGCCCGCCGCAATAGCTTCGTAAACACGCCTTGCGGCGGATTCCTGTGTGATATGCCGCGCCGCGCATACCCGCGCCGGGATATCACGATCTCCCATTCCCAGCGCAACATCGGCGAGAAACTGTTGATCGATAATGTTCTTCATGGCCGTTTCCCGTATCCATCCGCAGGGATCGCTGAGAATCAGATCCTGCAAAGTGTCCTGATCCGTGATTCTTTCTACCGCGATACATCGCGCCGGGATGAAGGACCCGCCGCAGGCATAGGGGATCAGGCTGCTTACGTCCCGTATCCTGCGAACGGCAGCTTCATGCACATCGCAATGGCGCGACGCACTCAGTACTTCGAGCAACGTAGTGTCATCGTCAAGGCGCTCGGCCGCCGCGAGCCGCACACTCGACCGCGGGCTGAGAATGGCCGCCTGAACCAGCTCCGTTCTATCATTAAGGCGGGAGATTGCCCGAACCGCCCGCCTCTCGTATTTTGACATCCAGCCCGGTTTCATTACTCCATTCCCATCTTCTTGTCCAGCTTGCCCCACTGCGCCTGCGCCATGTCCCAGCGGCGGTAGAGCAGGTTGGCGACGATTCCCGCGGGAACGATTTTGCCCAGCGCGGAGAATATCCGGTTTACCGCACCGGGAATGTAGATGTGCCGACCCCGAAGCGCACGCGATATCGTACGGTGCGCCATGACGCTGAGTTTGCAGGTGGTGACATTGCCCCAGAAGCCCTGAGCCGCGATACCGCGCAGTGCCTCGTGCGTAGTGGCAAGGCCGCCCGGACAAAGCGCCAGCACGCGCACGTTCTCCCGCTTCAGCTCGCGGCCCAGCGCAATGGAGAAGTCCAGCAAAAAGCGCTTGGACGCGGCATAGGTGGCCTTGAGCGGAATGGGGTAGAGGCTCGCGAGGCTGGACACGTTGACGATATGGAAGCGTTTGCCCGGCTGCCTGCGGGACAGTACTTCGTGCGTGATGCGCATCGTCGCCTCAATGTTCAGCCGCACGATGGACAGCAGTTCCTCGCAACCCTTCTGCAAAAACGGCCCTTCATAGTCGATGCCTGCCACGTTGAGCAGCATGTCGGGGTACAGCCCTTCGCGGTCCATATATGCCATCAGCGTTGCCACACCCTCCGCGCTCGTCAGGTCACAGGGGAAGGCGTGCGCGGTTACGCCGTACTGGCGCTCCATGCCGTCCCGGATATGCCGAAGCGCAATTTCACGCGCGTCGGTTAAGATAAGCGAGTAGCCGCGGCTGGCGCATTCGCCCGCCATCGCGCGGCCAAGGCCCCCCGCCGCGCCGGTAATCAATGCGATCATTTCGTGTTACCTCCTTCAAAGCAGTTTCCGCAGAGCCGGTTGCTCAGATCGAACAGCCGCTTTGCGTCCGCCTCAGACTTTGCTGCGCGGCTGCAGCTGGCTTCCGCGCAGTTGTAATAGTACAACCCTTCGGGCCGGGTATCTGCGCCGACCAGCAAAGCATAGGTGCGGGCCGGAACTTCAGGCGGTGTGCCGTGTTTCCCACGCTTACCCCAGAACCACGCCACGAGGCCGCTTGTTTGCTTCTGGCCGATTTCGGTGTTCACCAAGCCTGGGTCGACGACGTACGCGCGCACATCCGGTGTATAGCGGCGGTTCAGCTCTGCCGCGAACAGCACGTTACACAGCTTGCTCTGCTTGTAAGCCATCAGGCAGCTGTAGCGCTTTTTGTACATGACATCCTTCCAGTGCACGCGCATGTGCTTGTGAGAGCCGCTGCCCGTGAGAATGACGCGGCCCTGCGCTGCCTGAAGCTGCGGCAGCAGCCGTGCGGTCAGCAGAAAGCCGGAGAGATGGTTCAGCGCGAACTGCAGCTCATAACCTTCCGCGGTGGTCGTGTACCAGTTGCGCACGCCGCCCGCGTTTAAGATCAGTGCGTCGAGTTTGCCGCCACAGTCCGTTTCGATAATGGCCGCGGCCTGCTCCGCCACGGCGTTCACCTCCGCCTGCTGCGAGAGGTCGGCGACGAGATAGCGGATGTCCGCATCGGGTACGGCCTGCAGCACGGTTTCGCGTGCCGTGTCGCAGCGCTCCTGCGCCCGGCCGATGCCGATCACACGCACGCCATCCGCGCAGAGCTGTTTGGCGACCGCAAGTCCGATGCCCGAAGTCGCGCCGGTGATGATTGCGGTTTTCATGATTGGTCTCCTGTCCATGTTTCATATACGTCCTGCGGCACATACACGCGCAGGATCATCTCATAGGGCTGAGGGAACACGCCCAGAAACTCATCCGGAAAGGGCGTTTCGGTAACAACCAGAACGCCTTCCTGCACATCCAAGCGGATGTGTTCATCCATGTCAATATCCTCGGGCAGCCACGCCTTGGCGGAAGCTTCGACCCGTGTTTTACCGTCTTCAGCGGGCAGCACAGTCACCTGGCCGAGCACGGTATGAAACTTCAGCGTATCGAAGGGCGTTGTCACGGTATAGGTCTTTTCCGCCTCGCGCGATATCAGCGTGCTGGAACCCATGATATAGCCCATCGTTACGGCTGTGCCGAGGATACCTACAGCCAACAATATCAGCAGCACCTTGGTAAAGATTTTCATATGACCTCCTTTGCGATGCGCAGCTTCATGATGTGTCGCGCCGCAAGCGGCAGTCGAAGCGCGCAGGCTTTCCACAGCCGCGCGTTGCCCACACTCCACAGCAGCCCGCCGCTCAGGAACATGAGCGCAGTGAACGCAGCCAGCACGGCATACGCACCGTATCCGCGTCCGATCTCTGCTCCGGCAAGCACCACGCAGCCGATACCCACCACGATCAGCGCCGCCGCTACGAAGAACAGCACCGCGATTGCGGCAAAGCAGAAGAAGTACAGCGCACCCATTACAAGGCCGCCGCCGACTTGAAACCGCAGTGCTGCGCCGATCATGCGCAAGGCGTCCGCAAGGCCGCCCTGACGCGCGCGGTGGGCCGTGGTGTACATCTTCGCCAGCTGCACCGGGTCGCCCAGCGAGCGCGCAACTTCCTCCTCGGTCTTGCCCGCAGCCAGCCCGAGGGCGAAGTGCTCCCGGTAATCATCCAGTATTTCGCACTTCTCCTGCGAATCAAGACCGGAGAGTGCCTGCTCCAATGCGTTTAAAAATTCATTCATACATCTTCCTCCATCAGTATGCCCACCTGTTTTACGAAGGCCAGCCATTCGATGCGCAGCTCTCGCTCTGCCTCGATGCCCTTGGCGGTTAAGCGGTAGTATTTGCGCGGCGGACCGGATGAGTCGTCCGAGAGGTAGGTCTCGCACATGCCGTCCTCCTTGAGCTTGCGCAGCAGCGGATACAGCGTGCCTTCCGCAATCTCGATGCGTCTGGATATATCCTCTGCCAGCTCGTAGCCGTAGGTATCCTTTTTCTTCAGACGAGTCAGCACACAGAGTTCCAGCACGCCCTTTTTAAACTGTGCGTTCATAAGCCCCCTTTCCCATACTACTAAACATTGTTCAGTAGACGATTACAGAATATCATACACTACTGAACAATGCAATATAGTTTTGCACTTTTTTATTATGAATCGAATACTGTAAATTATCCTTCGTATTTAAGGTGGTGATATCGCCAATGTTTGGAAACAACGAAAACTGCCTGTGGCTGCTGGCACTGCTGAGCTGCTGTGGCAACAACGGCTGTCAGCCCGGCTGCTGCTCCTGCGGCGGCAGGGGGTGCGGTTGCTGCCGTCCGAACTGCTGCGGCGGGAACCGCTGCGGCTGGGGTTGTTCCCGCGGTTTTTGGGGCAATCAGTGCGGCTGGGGCTGGGGATGCGGCCCATACGGCTGGAATCGCTCCGGCTGCGGCTGCGGTCCGTGCGGCTTTAACCGGTGGGGCTGCTGCTGAATGTCGTCAGGCTTTTGATCGTCACGGCTGAGGCCGTTATCCATACATCACGCCCCCGGATTTCGGTGACGTGAAAAAGGGCATCTGCGGGATGCCCTTTTTACTAGCGTGATGATATGCCGCTGCGGTCATGTGGAATTGATCAAGTCCTCTGCAGCAGATCTTCTGGAGCCACACCGCAGGCAGTGTTTTTGCCCTGCTTCTTAGCCTGATAGAGGCGCTCGTCCGCACACTGCAGCAGCGCTTCCAGCGTGTTGCCGCAGGTCAGGTCTGATATGCCGAAGCTGCAGGTGATGCGGGATTCGCCGGGGAAGATATGGACGTAGACCTCGTCCCGTATCCGCTCAATGAGGTTGTGCGCGTCGGGGGCACTGGTGCCGGGCAGCAACAGCACAAATTCGTCTCCACCCCAACGGACGCATACGTCGTTGCGGCGCAGGCCGTCACAGATGGTCTGCACCAGCTCGCAGATGGCGGCGTCACCCGTTAAGTGTCCGTGTTCGTCGTTGATTCGCTTCATGTTGTCGATATCAACGATGACCAGAGAGAGCGGCAGGCTATGACGATAACAGAAACTGAGCCACTTCTCCGCTTCTTTTTGAAGCCGCACGCGGTTGCCCACCTGCGTTAAGGGGTCGGTGGCATAAATCTTCAGCAGTTCGGTTTTTGAGGCATACTCGCTGCGCTGATAGTTGAGAAAGACGAGGGCGAACGCCGTACCCAGCGCGATTTCAGCAGCCATATAGATGGCAGCCGACATATACTGTGCGGTATTCTGCCACCCAAATATCCCAAGCGCAACAATCATAAAGCCCGCCGCAGCCAGCAAGGACAGGGTGATCGTATAAAAGAAGCGGTTTGGCAGCATAAAGATCAGCAGGATGATCAGCATGACACCCAGCAGCTGGATCAGAAAATCCGGCGTGCTGTACAGGCTGAATATGACCAGAAAGACGATCACCGCCAGGAGCTCCGCTGCAGTAATGGCCGCGGAGAGTGCTTTGAAGGTGTGGAATCTTCCAATGAGAAAAAAGAATATCGTACATACGACGGTAAACGAAAGCCGCAAAATCCAGACGGCGGTCAGCACGTCACCGTCAAGATTGATGGAATCGGGTATCAGCAGCAGCAGATTCAACACCCCGACGATAACAGTAAAAACGCGGACGCCCGGCTGAGATGCGGACAGGCGGTAATTCGAGAAATCGTACGGGTTAATTTTAAAAAGTCGCTTCATTTCAACGCCTCAAACGTTTGCTTTGGTTCCGGCGCAACAAACATATTCCGGGTTATTTTACCACGAATTTTAGGCGCATGTAAATAAAGTTATAAAATTAATATAACTAACGAAATTCAGCACTGCTCTTATGCGATAAGGATCCGGCGGTTATCTCAGCAGCCGAGTCCAGTCAATGAGGTATAAACTTATCCGCAACTGCGGGAATTGATAATCTTGTCCGCGATATACAAACCGTGCGCAGCCGCGTGCGAAAGTGACCGCGTGAAGCCCGCGCCATCGCCCACGGCGTAGATACCGCTGCAGCCAGCGAGCTCGAAATCCTCCGCAGCGGGACGTGCGGAATAGTATTTGCACTCGATGCCATAGAGCAGCGTATCGTGATTGGCCGTGCCGGGGGCCACCTTGTCGAGCGCGTGGAGCGTTTCGAGGATGCTGTCCAGCTGACGCTTGGGCATGCAGAGGGAAAGATCGCCCGGCACGACGTCCAGCGTGGGATGCGTGGTGCCCTGCTTTAAGCGCACTGCGTTGGTGCGCCGTCCGGCCTCGAGGTCGCCGAGGCGCTGAACGAGCACGCTGCCGCCGCTGATGAGGTTGGCCAGCGAGGCCACATAGCGCGCGTAGCCGATCGGGTCCTTAAACGGCTGCGTGAAATGGATGGTGGAGAGCAACGCAAAGTTGGAGTTCTCCGTCTTTTTGTCCATCCCCTTGTAGGCGTGGCCGTTGACGGTGAGCACCCCGTCTGTGTTCTCCATCACGACGCTGCCCCGCTCATTGAAGCAGAACATGCGCGTGATATCGCCGTAGCGCTGGCTGCGATACCAGATCTTCGGTTCGTATATCTTCTTGGAGAAGTGATCCCAGATGAGTGCAGGCAGCTCTACGCGTACGCCGATATCCACCTGATTATTGACCATCTCGATGCTGTTGCTGCGGCACCACTGGGCAAAGGTGCGGCTGCCCGCGCGGCCCACTGCAAAGATGATGGCGTCTGCGTTGATCTCTCCATCAGGAGTTTTAAGCGTGTGGGTGTCCTTGTCCACATCCGTGACTTCGGTCTGCGTCAAAATCTCCACGCGGTCTGCCACGTCGTGTACCATATGCAGCATCGTCGTGTAGTTGTCGTCTGTGCCGAGGTGCTTTAAGTTCGCCTGCTGCATGTGCAGGTCGTGTTTGAGACACAGGGTCTTCAGTTCGTCGTTGGGCATATAGCGCTGCGTCGTTGCGCCAAAAGACACGAGCATCGCGTCGGCCTGCTCGATATAATCGATCACCGTGGAGGCATCCAGAAAGTCCGTCAGCCAGCCGCCATACTCGGTAGAAATTACGTATTTACCGTCGGAGAACGCGCCTGCGCCCGCGAGGCCCTCCATGATAGCGCAGTGACGGCAGTGCGCGCAAACGCCTGTCTTCTGCGTAATCATCGGGCAGCGGCGGCCTTCCAGTGCATTGCCTTTTTCAATCAGTATGATTTTCAGCCCCGGGCAACCGGTGCTTAAACGGTGCGCTGCCATCAGGCCGCTGATTCCGCCGCCGATGATCGCCACATCGTAATGGTTTTGCTTGCTTTTCATTCGTTTTATCTCCATCGTTTCAGTGCATCACCCATTATACCATCGTAACCGCCGGAGGACAATTTTTTCCGAAAAATGATTGTAGGCAGTGCAGTTATCATATATATTGATATCACATAGGAAAAATGTGAATTTATACGGAGGTGCTTTATGGGCCTTTCAAAGCCGTCCAAACCGGTATTCTGGATCTCATTGATCATCGGGTTGTTTGCGATCATTAACCAGTTTATCATCCGTCTGCCGGTCCCGATCATTTCAAGCATTGCGAATGTCGTACTGCTGGCTATCGCATTCATCCTACTGGTACTTGGCGTTATCATTAAGAAGATGTAATTAAACGGACGGAAGAAACCGTGCATTGGCGCGCATTTTCAAAATAAAAATGGCGGACGCATCTGCACCCGCCATACATTTAGATTAAGAATCGCCCCAGGGCCGCCTGCCCCATCGGAAATTGCTCCTGAACCAAGAGCCGGTGCACGAGCGTTTGACGACTTTGCCGTTGCTCGACGAGGCGTCGATGACCATGCCGCCGCCCAAATAGATGGCCACATGACCGATCTTACCTTTTGAGTCACTCCAGAAGAACATGAGATCACCCCGTTTCAGCTCGCTCCAGGACACCTTCTTCCATGAGGTTACGGATGCATAGCCTGCCGCGTTGTATCGGCCGCGGTTGGAGCCCGCCTGCTTTAAACACCAATATACGAGTCCCGAACAGTCGAACGAACTGGGTCCTTCAGCGCCGCTGACATAGGGTTTTCCGATTTTGGCTTCCGCCGCTTCGATCATTTCATCGACGTTACGGATGGCGGTGATCTGCTGGCGCTTTTCGGGCGTAGCGATCGCATTGGGCGAATAGAGGCGTTCAAGCGTCTGCTCGCCGGTCAGCCCATCCTGGGAGAGGCTGTTGGCCTTCTGGAATTTTTTAACCGCTTCCACGGTTTTGTCGCCATAATAGCCTGTGGCATTGCCCGCTGCAAGATATCCCAAGTCGATCAGCTGACGCTGCACGTCCTTTACGTCGTCACCGGTGGTACCCAATTTAATCGTATAATGCTCGGCGTCGTCCGCATAAAGCTTCACCTGCGTCTCATAGCCTGCAACGCCATCCTGATCAAGATCGTGCTGGCGCTGGAAAAGCTTCAGCGCGTATTGGGTGGCCGGGCCAAAATAATCGGTGGGTTCATCGATATCAAGGTATCCCAGATCCATCAGCCGATTCTGCAGCGTCGTGACATCAGGGGATTGATCGCCGTATTGCAGCGTTATGTCCTTCGATTCTTCAGGCGGCGTGGTTGGTACAGCCGTCGGCGAGGGTGTGACGACCACATAGGGAGTAGGCGCCGGAGTGGTTTCCGCCACAACAGGCGTGGTCTCATGCGCGGACAGGGTCAGCACAATCGGAATGGCCACCGCCGCGACAACCACTGCGGCCGCTGCGCTCAGCATGATTATTTTTGTTCGGCGGCTCAGCCTGCGCCAGCCGCGGATAACGCCCGCGATGACGTTGACGAGCCCGTCAGAGAATTTTTTCATATCACTGCCTCGTTATGCTGCCACGCCGCTACCATGGGCGCCGGCCGCAATAGAACTCATTTTTGCACCACGACGAAGTCGACGAACGCTTAACGACCTTGCCGTTGGCGGACGAAGCGTCGATCATCATGCCTCCGCCAATATAAATGGCCACATGGCCGATCTTTGAGCGGTCACTGTTCCAGAAGAAGATGAGGTCGCCGCGTTTCAAAGAACTCATCGAAGTAATTTTTGTCCAGTCGGATACCTGCGCATATCCTGCCGCGCTGTATCGCCCGCGGTTGGAACCCGCCTGCCGGAGACACCAGTAAACGAGACCGGAGCAGTCGAAGGAGTTGGGGCCTTCTGCACCGCTCACGTACGGCTTGCCGAGCTTGGCCTGCGCCGCCGCGATCATCTCTTCAACGCTAGCCCTGCTGCGGACCGCATTGCGTCGCTCCGGCGTCGCGATAGCATTGGGCGAATAGAGCAGCTCAAGCGTTGCCGGACCAGTCAGGCCGTCCTGGCTTAAGCTGTTGGCCTTCTGAAAGGCCTTAACCGCTTCCACGGTCTTGTCTCCGTAATAGCCGGTGGCATTGCCGGGGGCCAGGTATCCCAGATCGATCAGCTGGCGCTGCACGTCCGCCACGTCTTCGCCAGTGATGCCCAGCTTGATCGTATATTTTTCCGCTTCCTCCGAATAGAGCAGCGCCTGCACCGGATAGGTCGCAATGCCGTCCTGCTCCAATTCGTGCTGCCGCTGGAAAAGCTTCAGCGCAGATTGAGTGGCCGGGCCGAAATAGTCCGTGGGTTCATCAAGATCGAGATATCCCAGGTTCATCAGCCGGTTCTGCAACGATACGACTTCTTCGCACTCGTCACCATACTGCAGCGTGATGTCTTTGGCCGATTCGGCAGGAGTGGTGGGCACAGGCGTGGGCTCCGGCGTTGAAACCACGTAAGGAGTAGGCGCCGGCGTAGCCTCTGCGACAACCTGCTCGGTCTCATGAGCAGGAAGAGCAAGGGCGATTGGCACCGAAACCGCAGCGATGATCACGGCCGCAACTCCACACAGGATAATAATCTGCACGGGACGGCCCATCTTCTGCCATAAACGCGTTACTCCGGAAAAGAATCTGACGAAAATTTCGGAGATCTTTTGAAGCATGGGCAACCTCGATCATATTTGATGACAATATTATACGCGCGTTGGACAAACAGGTCAAGAATGTTACGGATAAATTAAGAATCCGTTACAATTAAGACGAGTATTCGCCGCAATTTTAAGATAAAAAATCGGTCTTGGCCATTTCTTTTTGGCTTGTTGTACGAAAAAAGGAGCGGCGGCTGCCGCTCCTTCACTAAGCTTTGTCAGTGGGTTCTTCCGCCAAGATATTCTGCTAGGAAGTTCTGCAGCGCGGTATAGAACTGCATGCGCACATTCATAGAGAAGAAGCCGTGCCCCGTATTCAGCTCCATGTAGGTTACATCCACGCCAGCTTCCTCCAGAGCGTCGCGCATCTGCTGGCCCTCGCTGGTTGGTACACGCCGGTCACTCGTACCGTACGCCATCAGGACCGGAATCGTAACCTGATCCGCGTAGTAGAGCGGGGAGCGTGACTTCATGTCCTCCGCTTCGGTTTCCGGATCGCCCACAGAGCGCAGCAGATCCTGATACTCGGTGGACCATTCTGTCGGGATGGTATTGAGGAACGTCAGCAGGCTGGAGGGTCCAAGGGCGTCCGCCGCGCACTGGAACGTATCCGAGGAGAACGTTGCGCATACCAGCGCTTCATATCCGCCGTAGGATGCGCCGTACACGCCTACGCGGTCGGGATCGGTCCAGCCCTGTTCGACCGAGTAAGCTACCGCGTCAAGGATGTCCTGATGCATCTTGCGGCCCCATTCCTTGTCGCCCGCGAGCATGAAGCTCTTGCCGTAACCGGTAGAGCCACGATAGTTCACCTGAATGACGAGGTAGCCGCGGTTGGCAAGGAACTGCACCTCGCTGTTAAACTCCCAGGTGTCGCGTACCCAAGGGCCGCCGTGTACGAGCATCACGGTGGGCAGGTTCTCCCGGCTGCCGGACGGGAAAGTCACGTAGCCTTCGATATCAAGGCCGTCCGACGCGGTGTACGCGAAAGGCGTCACGTCGTACAGGTCGTAATTGAGCAGGTCGGGCTGTGCGTTGAACAGGAAGGTGGTTTTATGCGTCTCCATGTCATACAGGTAGTAATCCGGCTCGTGCTTATCCGACATATAGGCAACCATCCAGTATTCGTCGTTGTCGCTGGAATCGTAAATCTCAAACGAAGTGCCGATGGCGCTCAGGGCGTCGTAGTCGTCCTGAAAGCTGTCGTCCAGCACATGCCATTCCAGCTGCTGGCTGTAGGTCGTAACCGCAGTCACCTTGTCCAGCTCGAGATCCGTCCATGTGCCGGAGAGGTCGTAGTCCGGATCGTTGAAGATTTCGACGGTCTCATCCGTATCCGGGTCATAGGTGTACAGCGTGGAGGTATCGTTCGTGGAGGAGTCGACATAGAGGATGCGTTCGTCGTCCTGCATGAAACCGTAAATGCTGCTTGAGCCCGCGTCCTCGTAGTCCCAGTAAAAAAGCTGCTCCCAGTCGGAAGCGACGAAGCTGGAGCTGGACTTGGAGGCGTTTTTCTTCGAATAGATTGTGACGCCCGCCTGCGCGTCCGTCATGGAGACGAGGCGCAGCGTTCCGGTGTGGTCGAAGTAGAAGCCGGAAATGCTGCCGTTGTTGGTGAATATCTTTGTCTTTTTCCCGGTCTTGTAGTTCAGACGGTACAGATCGTAGCTCTTCGAAGTGTTGTTGAGCAGCTCGATGATGATCTCGTCCTCATTGCCCGGAACATCCGTGGCGTAGTAACAGTTGTTTTCGCCGCCCGGAAGGATCGTTTTGGTATCGCCCGTTTCGATATTGGCGGTATAGAGGCCGTAGTTTTCATCGCCGCCGTTGTCCACAAAGAACAGAACCGTCTTGCCGTCGGGTGCCCAGGTATAGTATGGCACGCCGTTCACCTGCGGCCAAGGCACGACCGTGCGCTCACCCGTCTGCAGGTTCTCCGCGAGCACCGTATCACTGCTGTCCGTGCTGTAGCGGTAAAGGATCGTTTGGCCGTCCGAAGAGATCTCCGGCGCGGAATAGTTGGAATAATTCATCAGCACGTCGATGGGGATCAGCTCGTCCGTGCCGGAAGAAATGTTTTCAGAAGGTGTGGGCAGTGCGGTCGTTGCTGAAGTCGTGGCCGACAACGAAGCGCTGGGCGACTCCTGCTCATCGCTCGGATGATGATTCCTGAAGTAGCAGCCCGTAAGCGCAAAGACCATGATGACGGCGAGCAGCAGCGCACCGATCCGTTTCACTCTCATGTCGTATCCTCCCAGTTTAGTACCCTCATTATACCAGAAACAGCGGGCCATACCAATTGCGAAATGTAAATTTATTGGACATGTTCAGGAAGGAACAGGAAAGCCGTGCTTGTAGGTACCTATCAATCATGGTATCATATTCAAAGAGAATTCAGAAAAAGGAAGGCCTATGAAACGCATATTATTGGTGGTGATGGTATGCTGTCTGCTCACGGCTTTTTGCGCGTGCGACAGCCTGCAGACAGCGGAGGCGACGCCGACATCGGTGGCGGTGAAAACACCCGCTCCCACACCGAGCCCAACACCCGTTCCCACAACAACATCTGAACAAACGCCCACGCCCACACCTGCGCCTACCCGTATCACGGTGATGGCAGTGGGCGATTTGATGTGCCTTGGCGCACAGCTGAATGCCGCGCACACCTCGGGCGGGTACAGCTTCGATTATGCCTTTGCCGAGGTGAAGGACCTTCTCTCTTCAGCGGACTTGACGATTGGCAATCTGGAGACGCTCATTGCGGAGGGGCATCCGTACACGGCTATCTCATCGGGCAGCGATGATGACGAAGCTTCGGCAGAACCCAGCGAAAGCGCTGCAGCCAGCGAAGAGCCGCCCAGCCAAGAGCCATCCAGCCAAGAGCCACCCAGTAGTGACGGCGACGGGGTTGCTGGCGTGATGACCGGCGGCATCCTCGGGGCCATATTGTATCAGTCCAGTCAGACACAGGAGCGGCAGCCGCTGCTGGAAGGCCCCCGCATTAACGGGCCGCAGTCTTACCTTACCGCGGTAGTCGGCGCAGGCTTCGACGTGCTGACCACGGCCAACAACCATATCAATGATTACGGTGCCGACGGCATCCAGAAAACGATGGAGCAGATCGACGCTCTGGGTATCCCTCATACCGGGGCTTACGCTTCGGAGGAGGACAAAGCTCCGCTCGTCGTGGATGTGCAGGGCATCAAAATCGGCTTCGTCGCCTACACCGATCATTTGAACCGAGACGGCAACCACGCGCTCATTAATCTGTACAACGCGGATGCGATAACGGCGGATATCGCGGCCGTGAAAGAAGCGGGCGCGGATTTTGTCATCGTCTATATGCACTGGGGTACTGAGAACACCCATAAGGTAAACAGCAAACAGCGCAGCATGGCTCAGCATATTGCCGAGTCAGGCGCGGACCTTATCTTAGGCTCACACCCGCATTGCACGCAGGAGTTCGACCTGCTGGAAACCGAGAATGGCAAAGTGCCGGTGATTTATTCGCTGGGCAACTTCGTCTCCAGCATGGCATCGCGTCAGATCAACCGGGACTCAATGATCTTTAAGTTTGAGCTGGAGAAGAACAATGTGACAGGCGAGGTGACACTGGGGCCGCTCAGCTACATTCCGACCTACTGCACCGGTACGAGCGCGGGCAACTTTACGGTGCTGCTCGCCACAGAGAGCAATATCGCTTCGAGCCCATATGCTTCGGCGCTTACGAGCTCGCGCGAGCGTACGATCGACGTGCTGGGTACGGATATCGCTACGCCGGAATGAGTATAAAAAAATTGCAACGTATGTTGATGCTCTGGTGATATTGCATCATGTTGAGGTGAAAAATGGCTGAGATTAAGTTGTATAACCTGCAAAACGGCGTAAGCGAGCTGCCTTCTACATCGGTGACGCTGGAAAAGGAACTTCAGACAGTGATAGAACAAAACATGGTGAAGTTCTTTGGCGTTACATTTATAAAAAGCGAGCATTCCTTTCCAAACGGCAGAATCGACAGCCTTGGGTTGGATGAAAACTATTGTCCGGTCATTTTTGAGTATAAGCGAAGCAAGAATGAAAATGTAATCAATCAGGGCTTGTTCTATCTGGACTGGTTGTTGGATCACAAAGCGGATTTTAAGCTGCTGGTGATGGATGCGATAGGATTCGAAACGGCAAACAAGATCGACTGGAGTCTGCCTCAGGTTATTTGCATAGCCAATGATTTTACTAAGTTTGATGAACACGCAGTGAACCAGATGCAGCGGAATATCCGGTTGGTCCGGTACAGCAAGTTTGGCAAGGACCTCATTTTGTTTGAGCATCTGAATGCGCCGAATGTAAAGCCCATACAGGAAGAGCCCATTGTTGCAGCCTCAGAGAAAAATACAGAGACAAAGACGTTTATTCAACAATACGCATCCGCTCCTGAGAAGATGAAAGCATTATACTCTTCAATCCGTGATTTCATTTTGGACCTTGGCGAGGATGTAACGGAAAATCAGCTTAAGCTGTACGTGGCATTCCGCAAGGTAAAAAACATCGCCTGCGTAGAGATTTATTTGAGCAAAATTCTCATTCATCTGAGTATTGATCCTTCTTCGGTTGAGCTGATAAAAGATTTCACGAGGGATATGACGAAAGTTGGGCATTTTGGTACAGGAAATCTTCAGGTAACGATCAAGGATGCTACTGATTTTGAAAGAGCAAAACCATTGATCGAAAAAGCCTATAACGAAAATTAAAAGAGAAGCTGCCGGAAGGCGGCTTTTTGCTTGCATTTCAATTCCATATCTGCTATGCTCCAAATTGAGCATATGCCCAATTAAAGAGGACGATGCTAGGGAGATGCTGCTGCGGCTGGTGGGCGAATGCCGGGTTTATCGGGAGTTTATATCGCCGAAAAGCGGAACACCCGTGTTTGGGTCTGGAGGAAGCCGAGGCGCTGCGCCTTAAGGATATGCTGGGGTACACCAGAAGACCTGTGTGCAGGAGATGGGGCTTACCGGCCTATGGTTCAGCACATACTGTCTTCGGCACGGAGCAAGGTAGCCGCCGCGCTGGCGGAAGAGAAGACGATCATCATCAAAGGAGGAATTATGTTATGGCGAATCGGGTATTTGAATGTCTGGACTGCGGGGAAAAGTTTGAAGTGGGACCGTGCGGCGGGGAAGACTCGCGACACGGCTATGAGATCCCCTGTCCCAAGTGCGGCAGCCTGAACAAGGTGAAACTGGTGGAGGGACAGCGCCACGCCTGCGGTGGGGCGAACGGACACGGCTGCGGCTGCGGGCATCACCACGGCGGCCAGGAATAAAAGTCAGGATAAGAGCGGAGCACATCCGCTCCTTTTTATTTATAACGATCTTTTATGGAAAATGGTGACTTTATTACATACACCGAGCCTGTTTTCTGAGAAAATGAGCTCACAAAGAAGGAAATTACGCTTAAGAAGCGTATCATATAGACATTACGCGAAACGGGAGGAATCAGAAATGTTGGATAAGCAACTGGTAAAGATGATCAACGATCAGATCAATATGGAATGGTATTCGGCGTACTTATATCTGGATATTCACGGCTATTACGTCGATCAGGAGCTGAACGGTTTCGGAACATGGTTCTTCGTTCAGACGCAGGAGGAACGCGACCATGCGCTGCTGTTCTTCAAGTATCTGCAGAACAACAACGAGCGTCCGGTGCTGGCGGAAGTCAAAAAACCCGACATCACCTTCGGAAGCTTCGGCGCACCGCTCGACGCTGCCCTGGAGCACGAGCAGAAGGTGACGGCCTCGATCAACAACATATACGCTGCGGCGTACGCGCTGAAGGATTTTCGCACGATGCAGTTCCTCGACTGGTTCGTCAAGGAGCAGGGCGAGGAGGAGAAGAACGCCGAGTCGAACATCAAGAAGTTCGACCTGTTCGGCAGCGATCCCAAAGGACTTTACATGCTGGACAACGAGTTGGGGACGCGCGTATATGCGCCGCCGTCACTTGTGATTTAATAGATGGGGCGGCTTCTGCCTGCCGGAGAGCAGGTGGTGGCCCGCAACGCAGCAGCATAAGGAAAGACACAGCGAAGGACGGCGTAAGCCGTCTTTTTCGTTGCCCTAAAAATCCGGAGACGTATAAGCAATTTTTGCCCTGCGCTCATATGATATCAGGAAGCATTTTATCAGGGCGGAGGGATGCGCATGACGCAGTACGGAACAGGCGAAAACAGCTATCTGGACGACGTTCGACTGAGCGAGGGGGCCGAACAATGCCGGACGGTCTTTGGCGAGCTCTGCGAAAAGGATATCCGACAGGCGGCGGGGCAATTAAACGATCCGCGCCTTACCTTCGGCACGCTTTACATGCTCTCGCCGGGCATCACTCAGTTCCACCTGGAGCGCTATATGAGTCCGCGTAACGCAGCCGCGCTCAGGCTCGTGCGCGCAGCCGGAAGGCCGGAGGGAATCGGCACGGGCGAAACGGCGCGGACGGCAATGAAGTGGATGCTGAATACGGGCCGTGCGGACGATGGCATGAGCAGCGAGTACGAGGAAGCGATGGACATTGCGGCGTCGGTGCTGATCAATACTTACAAGGACGCGGATGCGCTGCCTGCCGCAGTGGATATGATATTCAACCGCAGCCGCATAAAACACAACATTCACAGCCTCGTATGGGCCATATTTCAAAGTCAGAATCCCGAAGCGCTGAAGCTGATTGCGAAGCGGCTGCGCTCTCCGGATGAGCGGGATGCACGGCTGGCCTGCAGCCTGCTCGGCATTGAGGCGGAGGATAGTTCAGACGAAAGCATTCGCGGACAGTACGAAGCCTATCTGCAATGGCTGGAGGACAATGACCCGTTCTTATATTTCACGGGCGAGAGCTTTCAGTACGCCAGCCGTCCCGCATTTTACAGCATCGACTTCGAGCGCCGGTATCTCCACCGGGGTACTCCGCGCTACGATCATCAGCCAGTATCACCCGCGGGCGAGGAGGAGCAGGCTGCACTTGCGGCGTTCAAGCCACTCAGCCGGGAGGATCAGGCGCTGCTGTCCGGGCATTCGCAGCGGCTGCACAAAAGTAATCCCGCCGAATGGAAGGCATGGGTGCAGCAGCCCATTGAAGAGCAGATCAGATCAGCAAAATTGAGCCGGGGGAGCCATCATGATTACGGTTTCGGGAAGTTCGTTTGACGCATCCGCATTGGCGGAGGAATATCCGCGCGGCAGCGTGGAGCAGCAGGTGCTGGCGGAAATGTCCCAGAGCGCCGAAAACTACCGGTTTGACACCGCTGAGCAGCTCAAATTTGAGCTGCTGCTGCGCCGCGCGATCGTGGACGCCTCGCTGGACCTGAACCGCAGCCGATTCGCCTTTGCCACCTTCCATCAATCGCGGTGCAACGCCGAGTACTGGAACCGGACGCCCAATGGCGGGTTCCAGTTGAAAAGCGGAGTGAGTCCTTCTGAGGCCATTCGCGACATCTTCACCAACGGTGGGGCCTATGCGTCGGAGTGCGCCACGGCCATGATGATCATATATTACAAGGCGCTGCTCAGCGCTTACAGCCCCACGCTGTTCGACGGGCTGTTTCCTGACATCTACCTGATGAACTGGAACGGGATCGACCCGCGGCTGCGGTCCGTCGGTATGCCGAGGGTGACGGCGGATACCCTGCTGGGCGACCGCAAATATTTCGTCAATCCCGACGTGGACCCCAAAACGCCGGAGTGGCAGGGTGAGAATGTGATCGTACTGCAGGGCGGGCTGTACTACGGGCATGGCGTCGGCATCCGGACCGGAGAGCAGGTGATCCGCGCGCTCAATGCCAACCGCAAGCCGGGGTCAACGCGGCAGGCGTATCTGCGCGACACGACGGGGCGCCCGGATTTTAAGCTGCTGGCGGCTTTGCCGGAACGCTATACCGCACGCACCGCGCATCTGGTCTGGACCTTCCCGCCGGCGCTGGGGCAGGCGTGACGATGACATTGAACTGATTCGCTTTATCCGGCCAAAGTTTGACCGTTCTCTTGTGCATGCGGCGGCAAGGCAATATACTAAAGAAAAATATAACAGCAGGAGAGGGCACATGGAAGACAGAGCGGACAAGCAGACAGCCAGCATGGAGAAGCAGATACTGCCCGGCTTTGTGCGCGAGAACGATTATTTTTCGGTTTACCCCAGTGAAAAGATGACCATATTCATCACCCGCAAGCCCTGCCCAGTGCTCAAGGGGGAATTCTCGCACCGGAGCTATGAGTTTGTCGTGTCGCTGTCGCCCGTCTCGGGCTTTACGGTGGACGGCACGGCCATCTCAATGCCGGAGAACGCCCTGCTGCCTGTCAACTCAAATCAGGTACACGGCACGCATCTGTTGATATCCGACGTGTCGTTTATGAATATACAATTTGAAGCGGAGTTCATCGAGGAGCTTTTCTTTGGCGTGTATGGCGTCCGGGACGTGGTATTTGCCAACACAGTTGTGCCGTGCGGCGATGAAATCCCCTTCCTCGCGCATAAGTTTATGGAGGAGTATGAGCGGCAGCGCGAGGGATATTCCTACAACCTCAGCAACCTAAGCGTGCAGATCGCCATCGCGATATTCCGGCAGACAGGCGTTGCGCAGCATATCGACGTGCAGGACCCGCAGGGCTTTGTCACCAAAGCCATCGAGCACTTCACAGCGCACTATGAGGAAAGCTTTTCGCTCGACTCGCTTTCCGAGGCGGTAAACATGAGCAAATTCAACTTCGCGCGCCGATTTAAGGACATGACGGGTAAAACGCCCTACGCATACTTTCAGGACATCCGTATTATGAAGGCGCTGGAGATGCTCGCTAACCCGGCCAGCCGCGTCATCGACGTGGCCCTGCAGTGCGGGTTTAAAAACCACAGCCACTTCACGCAGCTGTTCCGCCAGCGTACAGGACTGACGCCCACTGAATACCGCACGCACATCCTCGCGCAGCCGCGGTAACGAAAGCGCAATATCACAACAGCAATCCGGCAACCATACAACAGAAAACGGCATGCCTTGCCCTTATAATAGACGCTGCAACCGCGGCGGCGTTTTTTGGTGCGCAGCCGCCAATACAAAGATAAAGGAGTATGAGATGAAAAGACTGTTAGCCATATGCGTGACGATTGCGTTGCTGCTCGCGCTGCCGGCCTGCGGCGCGAAGGAGACCGGAAATGCTGGCGAGAGCGACTATATGTTTTCTGAAGAAGACCTTGCACAGGTGAACGAGAGCAACGCGGAGGGCTATATCAACGGCGAAAAGATCGATGAAGACATGGCGGAGAGTATGCTGCAAGAGTTAAACGAAACCGGTATGCCCATAGATGGCATCCCAGAGGGCTTCCCGGAGAGCATGCCGATCTACAGCGGTGCGCAGATACTCGAAGCGGGAGAATACGGTGAACACGGCTATACAATGGTGTACATGGTATCTGTGCCGTACGAAACGGTGGTAAGCTTCTACCAGCAGGCGTTTTCCGGTATTCAAAAAGAGTACGATGAGCCGGATGAGTGCTACTTTGAGGATTTCGATATCGATGGCGGCAATGTGCATATCAACGGCCTGACTATCACGGACGACGGGGATTATACAGCGGTATTCATCACGCTGAAGTACAACTGAGGAAATGAAGAGGGACGGATTATTTGTCCGTCCCTCTTTGATCTTATTGCGCAGGCATTGTGCATGGCCCAACAGTAATTCCTCAGCCATACATGGCATTGGTTAAACCGTATGTGTCAGAACCCCAGACCGCCAAACATGTAGCCGCCTACGACGTCCTCGAAATCGCGGACAGTCGCTTCATCCTTATCCAAGTCGAATCGGCTGTCTTCCGCCACCTTTTCCTTGGGCATGCCGATTGCGACTGTTCCGTCGAAATCCACGCTCATTTCACTGCCATCCATTGAGACCGTCACCGTGCCAGACACGTCGCTGCCGTCCCAGGTCACAGATCCCTCAAAGCGTACGATGTCGCCTTCGTATTCGGCCTTGCCGTCGAATTCGATGTCCTTGCCCTTGGAAACGATGCTCATGTCGACATTCATTTCAGAGCCGTTAGCCTTTACAGTCAGGCTGATGTCCCTGCCGTTCTTCGTCTTCTCGTAGCCGAACTGCAGATTGAACGAGCTGTACTCTGAACCATCGTCATAATCCATCTCCAGCCCGACAGGCTTGCCGCCTTCATAGCTGATGGTGACGTTTAATTCAAAGTCAGCGTAGTCAGCCATATCCTCTGCGTTGTCGATGGCATCGTCGACGTCCATATCGAGCTCATCCAGCACATCGGCCAGCTTATCGTTCTTGTCGGCCTTCTCTTTCAGCGTTTTGAGCATGTCGACGATGTCATCCGGAGTCATCGTCAGCGTCCATTCGTCCCCCTTCTTGCCAAAGCATTCCGGGTTAATGCTGTTGAGCATGGCCTCGGCCACCATGATATAATCCGCCTGGGACACCTCCGAGCCGCCGGATATGCCTTCCATGACCGCTTCCAAACGGTCTTTCAGCGGCATGGGCTTTGAGAGGTCCGCATCCGTGTCGAACTCAATGCCGCCTACCTGATCGTACATGCTGATATAGAGTATGTTCTCGTCAAGCTGTGCGATGATATCCTGATCCACCGCCTCTGCATGGACGCCCAGCACCTCTTTGTCGTACGCCATCTCCACAGAAGCGCTGACCGGATAGTAGCCCGTATCCACGTCGACATCCATGTTGATGTCAAAGGGCTGATCGGCGAGCTTCTTCAGGTCCTGATTTCCAAGGCCCTCAAACGCCCCCGCAAAAACCCGCACCGCGTCGTTGGCAAACTTCGTCTGCGTCGTATTGCCCTTGAACGGCCCCATACCACCGCTGAATACCGTGAAGACAAGCACCAGTATGATGGCAAGCAGCACGACCGCTCCCCCCGCGATGTACATCCACGGTTTCAGCTTAAATTTGTTTTTTGGCGGCTGCCCGTAAGGCGGCTGCTGACCGTATGGCTGGCCGTAAGTCTGCTGGCCTGCCGGCTGCTGATAATAAGGCTGTTGGTTCACTGGTGCCTGTACTGGCGGCTGTTGTACCGGCGGCTGCGCGGGAAGCTCTGCGTCCACCTTGGCACCGCAGTTGATGCAAAATGCGGAGCCATCGGGTATTTCCTTCCCGCAGTTGCTGCAAAACATTAATTTCACCCTCCTCCAATTAATAATACAGTTTAATAACATTAATATTTTACTATATTAATTCAGTCTTTACCATATTCACAACATATATAAACCAATAAATTCTCGCAAAACGACCTATTTATCTCTTTTTCTCTCGGGATGAAACCATCCATATACGATGTGTCACACATTCACATTACGCTTCATACCATATGGTATAACAGGGTGAAATCCACTTTTACTACTGATATGGAGGTCAAATTATGTCTTGCTATTACCGCTATAACTGCTGGGATCCCTGCCAGAAACGTTGCCATAGTCACTGTGAGGATCCTTGTGAAGAGAAAAAGCACCATCAGGATAGCTGGCGGGATTATGAACTTGAGTTAGAGCAGGAACAGGAACAGGAACAAAAACAGAGACAGGCACAGGCGCAGCTGCAGGCGCAGGCACAGGCGCAGCTGCAGGGCCAGGATCAGGATCAGGATCAGAACCAGAGGAATGTATTCAAGGAAATCGGCAATGTTCATATCGACATGTTCAATGATAATGTACTGGTTGCCGTGCTTGTCGTGGTCGCGGTGCTGACCGGCGCTTTGGATGGCGCGGGCGTTCAGACCCTGCTTGACCGGTTTCTCAGCGGGAACAATCCTATCCGCTAACAGGTCAACACCTATATACAAGCCTTCTCATAAAATAGGCTGCCCGATCGGCAGCCTTTTTTATATCCATGTTCACAGTTTCTTGGAAAAATGCTGATAGTCCTTGTCTCCGCTCCAGTCGCCGCCCCATGTCCAGCCATGCTGAATGAACAGCTTGTAGCACAGATCGTCGTGGTCGATCATACCGGGCAGGCCTAAAGTCCGGTCCACATACTGTGCACCGTTTTCCGGCGCCACGCGGTCGCCGTCAATGTACGGGTTGTAGAGCGGATTGATGTCGATGGCTGCTCCGAGGCTGTGCCGCGAGAGGGTTGAGGAGCCGGTAACTTGCCGGTAGCAGAATCCCGACGTGTTGTTGGCCTCCATGGAGAGCGTATCGTCGCCGGGCTGACCGAAGTCGTCCACAAGGCGGATTGAGGTAAACGGATACTTCGCCTGAAACAGCTCATAGAAGATCTGCGTCACCTCTTTGGCCAGCTTTTTGTTCACAATCAGCTCGCCGTCGCTGTGTTCCTTGCCCTCAAAATCGTAGTAGCGCAGGCGGATATAACGCAGGTCGTCATAAGTGATGGCGGCGTCCGAGTCGTCGGCGGGGTAACTCATGCCCGTGATGCGCTGCTTGATCTCAGCGCTGAGCTTGACAAAGTAGAACCCATCGGCGATCGTGACGCGGCCATCGTCCGGCGTGGCCGTGGGCGAAGGAGAGGGTGTGGCATAGCTTTCACTTGCGGCCGCGGTGGTGGGAACAGGCGTCGGTACGGGCGTGGAAATGGGTGTGGGCGGTGTGGACAATTCAGTCTCCGGTGAAGACGATGGTACGGAAGCGGAGTGCGTTTCACCCGTCCCACCTGCACACCCCGCAAGCGCGCACAGCACCAAACAAAGCATCATGCTCATCACCTTTCGTCCGGTCTTCTTCATCCCCATCCCCCAACTCGTTTTATTTTTATGATTCTACCACAGCTTTTACGATGCGCAAGCGTATACCTTTTATATCCAATCGCGCCACGCTGACGGGCTGGCTTCGCTTTGCATGCATCTTTCGATAAAATGCATAAGCGCTGGTTTCTCGGCTGGCATACCATAACAACAGCGCTCGGCAGCCTTCACAACCAGCCACCGTCCGAACCGGTCCGGATCAAAATCCGTCAGCGAACGGAATGCGTTGAGATACGCGTTGGCGATCATGCCGCCCGTAATCCGCATTACGGCGTACGCGGCAGCGCCTACGCCCGGAAAGCGCGGTACCTTTTTGAGGATCAGCACCGTATGGGCGACGTCCGAGAGGATGTCCCCCTGATAAGCGCCGAACCAGTCGATGACATAGTTTCTGCCGTCGGCCTTGAGTATATTGCCGGGGTGGAAATCGCCATGGCAGAGCGCGCTGTCGTCCGGCAGCAGATCGATCTGCTTTTGCACAAACGCCTTGGCCTCCGCGGACAGTTCCTGCGCCTTCTCAGTCAGATAACGTGCACGGCCCCGTGCCGGTTTGAGCCCGGGCACCATGTTCTGCGACACCTTAAGGTGCAGCGAAGCCAAAGTCTTTGCTTCCTTGCGCAGTTGCAGGGGATGCCGTTTCATATCATCCAGCATGGAAATGCCGTTGATACGCTGAACGATCACCGCAGGCTTGTCCTCCACCGTCAGGGACTCATACATCTCTGGTACGCTGACGCCGCTGCCTTGCAACGCTTTTGTAATCTCAATCTCATACTGCAGCAGCTCCGCATCCTTGGGATTGCGCAGCACCCGCAGCACCTTGCCGTCGCCGTATTCATATATCTGTGCCTGCCCACCCTGTGCAATCATCCGAAAGCCTTTAATATCCATCAAAATCGCCTCGTTCCCTGCCTGTTACTTATATTTATTATATCACTTCAGCATTTTATATGGAAAGAACGTGCGGCCCGGTCATTTTAGCATACTTCATCGCGCAGCCCCTGCATATCATGTGATAACGCTGTTCAACGAAGGCTGCCGCAATGAAAAGAAACTTTTTTGCCAATACCATGACGCTTGCCTTAACCGCACAGCTGCTGCGGATCGTGGGCATCGCTTTTACCGCATACCTGACCCGTCGGATCGGTGCGGAGGGCGTGGGGCTTTATCAACTAATACTCTCGGTCTACTTTCTTGCGGCTACACTCGCATCCTCCGGCATCAGCACCGCCGTATCCCGCCTCACTGCGGAGCTGCTTCCCAAATGTGGCAGGGGACGCCCGGATGGCGCACTGCGCAAAGCGCTGCCCTTAAGCCTGCTGCTTGGCCTCGTCGCAGGGGTGGCGCTGTATCTGCTTGCTGTGCCCATCGGTGAGGGCTTGCTAAAGGACGCACGTACCGTACCGTCCATTCAGATGCTTGCGGCAGGCCTGCCTTTTATGGCAATGTCGTCCTCCCTGCAAGGTTACTTCTTTGGCGTGCGCAAAGCAATACAGCCCTCGGTTCAGATGGTATTTGAGCAGGTACTGCGCATGGGGCTCATCATGGCGGTCATCGGCGCGTTCCTTCCGCGCGGACTCGCCGCCTCCTGCTTTGCCATCATTCTGTGCTGCATGATCTCAGAGGCGCTTTCATGCGCCTTTGGCTTTGTGTTGTATATCGCCGACGCGCGAAAAGGCGTATGCGCTGTCCGGGAGCCCGGCATGCTCCGCAAGCTGGCGGGTATTGCGCTGCCTGTTGCGCTCACAGGCTACCTGCGCGCCGCCTTTAAAACGGCGGAAAACGTGCTTATCCCTTCGGGTCTTCGTGCAAACGGCAAGACGGAAGGGCAGGCGCTTGCTCAGTACGGGCTGATCGGCATGGCCTCACCCGTGTTGTTTTTCCCTTCGGGCATACTCGCGGCAGCGGCCACCCTGCTTATCCCCGAAGCATCCGAAGCGCGCGCCTCAGGCCACGAAGAGCGGGTGCGGCGCATCTTCGCACGCACCTTCCGGATGACAGTGTTGTTCGCGCTGTTGTTCGGCGTGCTGTTCACTACGCTTGGTAATCAGTTGGGGGAGTTGATCTTTCGCAACGCCGACGCGGGGTCGCTCATTACCGCGCTTGCGCCGCTCGTGCCGCTGATGTACCTCGACTTCGTGGTGGATGCGCTGCTCACCGGCCTTGGGCAGCAGATGAAAACGCTGCGCATCAATATGGTGGACTATGCCTTGCGCGTGGGACTCATTCTGCTGCTGATCCCGCGCTTCGGGTTCGTCGCCTACATCGTGGTGCTCTACTTCAGCACCGTGCTCAACGCCACACTCAGTATCCGCCGCCTGCTGATCGCGAGCGGCTGCCGCATCGACTATCCGCTGTGGGTATGGGGGCCGATACTGTCCGCCGCCATCGCAGGCGGGCTGGCGCTGCTGATATCCCGGCTGCTGCATCTTGACGGCGTACTGGGCGTAACGTTGCAGGCACTGCTCACGTCGGTATTGTATATTGCGCTGCTCCGGCTGACGCGTTGCCTCACTCGGGATGATCTTAACTGGATGAAGGATCTGGCGCGCGTTGCACGGCAAAGAAAGGTGTGACGTGGTTTGTATTTGCGCCCTGCGCGTGCTACACTGAGTGACAGGAGGTGACAGTATATGATGGAAGCACTGCTGTGTGAACAACGCAACGAGATCACGTCCCACATCATCTACAAAAGACTGAGCAAAACCGTACGCGACGCGGGGAACCGCGAGACGCTGAAGCGCATCAGCGACAACGAACTGGAACACTACGAAACGCTGAAAAGCATTACGCATACCGATGTGCCGCCGCGGCGGCTGTACGCTTTTTTCTTCTTTATCATCGCGCGGGTCTTCGGCCTGACGTTCGGCGTGAAGCTGCTGGAGCGCGGCGAAACGGACGCCTCGGATTCGTATGAACGTTTGAGCAGCGAGTATCCGCAGGTCGCCGAATTCGTGGGCGACGAGGAGGGACACGAGCGTGAGCTGATCGACATGATTAACGAAGAGAAGCTGAATTATGTCGGCGCAATCGTGTTGGGCCTCAACGACGCCCTTGTGGAGCTGACAGGCGCGCTCGCGGGCTTCACCTTCGCATTCCAGAACACCAAGCTCATCGCACTCACCGGCCTTATCACAGGTATCAGCGCTTCACTGTCCATGGCGGCAAGCGAATACCTTTCAGCTTCACACGAGACGGGCAGCCGCAAGGGCGCGCTCAAATCGGCCCTGTACACTGGAGCGGCCTATGTGCTGACCGTGGTCATCCTGATTCTGCCCTTCCTGCTGATTGCCAATCCCTTCGTTAGCCTTGGCGTGTGCCTCGGTGCGGCGGTGCTCATCATATTGGTGTTCAACTTCTACGTTTCGGTCGCCAAGGATACGCCGTTCCGCCGTCAGTTTTGGGAGATGGTGCTCATCAGCCTCGGCGTGGCGGGCATTTCGTTCCTCATCGGTATCCTCGTCAAGAATGTGTTCGGCGTGGACGTATAACGCGCTATTTTTGGAGGCTTTGCCTCATATCATCGTTTACGGGGGTTTCCTCGAATCCTTATCGGTACAGGCATTTCCACCGCCTTTTTTACAACCTTATAAAGCCTGATAAGGACGTGAAGGGTACGCCGCAGTTTTACAAAGGACCGGTTGAAAGGCATTAAGCGTTGTTGTATACTCAATGCGAAAAGCAAGGGAGGTAAACCATGCGCATCGGAATTCTGACGAGCGGCGGCGATTGCCCGGGCCTCAATGCGGCCATACGCGGCGTTGCCAAAGCTTCGTATCAATTATTCAGCGACGCCGAGATCGTCGGCATCATGGGAGGCTACGAGGGCCTCATCAACGGGCACTACCGTCTGATGAACGAGGAAGAGTTCTCCGGTATCCTCACGCTGGGCGGCACGATCCTGCGCACGTCGCGCGGAGGCAATGTAGAGGGGCACCAGAACACCGGCCGGTATCTCGACATGTTCCGCATGATGGCCAAGAACTATGAGAAGATGGAATTAGATTGCCTCGTGACGCTGGGCGGCAACGGCACGCACGCTGCGGCGGGCATTCTTGCAGAGCATGGCCTCAATATCATTGGCCTGCCCAAGACTATCGACAACGACATTTTTGGCACGGAAGTCACGTTCGGTTTCCAGAGCGCCGTGGATATCGCGACCGACGTTATTGACCGCGTGCACACCACGGCGATGTCACATTCGCGCGTGATGATCATCGAGCTGATGGGCAACACAGCGGGCTGGCTGACGCTGTCCGCGGGCATTGCGGGCGGCGCCGACGTGGTGCTGATCCCCGAGATTCCCTACAGCATCCAAGCCGTAGCGGACGCGATTTACGAACGCTACGAGGGCGGCAAGCCCTATTCGATCATCGCGGTGGCCGAAGGCGCGCGCAGCGCGACCGATGAGGCGGATGTGAGCCTCAAAGGCAAGCACTATTCCATCGGCTACAAGCTGGCTGACGAGCTCTCGCAGGTCATCGATATTGAGACACGCGTTGTAGTGCCGGGGCATTATCAGAGAGGCGGCCCGCCCTGTCCGTACGACCGTCTGCTTGCGACCGAGATGGGCGTTTACGCCGCCAAGCTGATTCAGGAGAAACAGTTCGGCCACACTGTGGCGGTTGTAAACGGAAAGGTGACATCCAACCTGATGAAGGATGTGGCGGGTAAGACCAAAAATGTACCGCAAGACGCACACATGCTTGAGGTCGGTCGGGACATCGGTCTGAGCTTCGGCGAGCCGAAAACAGGAAAGTAAGAAGCATTTCTTGGAGACTCCGTCCAAAACCAGTGCTCAAGGGACTGTGCTTTAGGCGGAAACGCAGGGCAGCGCCCTTGTAAAAGAGTCCATAAGCAATTGAGCCCTGTCGAAGCAGGGCTCTTTCTATGCGCTGGCACGGACGAGCCTGGCCACCATCAGCCCGCCAAAAGCGCACAGCAGACTGAGTCCGACGTTCAGCAGGATGTTGGCGCCTGCGAGCCCATAGGATCCTTTTTCGACCAAAGTGATGGTTTCCATGCTGAATGTAGAGAAGGTGGACAGGCCACCCATCAGCCCGGTAGTTAAAAACAGCTTGGCATGCTCGGAAAGCGACGGAGCCTGACGCTCCAGCCCGATGATAAAACCAATCAGAAATCCGGCAATGATGTTGGACAGCAGCGTACCGTAAGGAAAATGAGGCAGAGCCGTGGTAAGCAGGCTGCAGAGCAAATAGCGTGCACACGCGCCAATGAATCCGCCCAAACCCACAAAGATGATCGCCATATCAAGCCCTCCATAGATGCGAAAAAGCTGACGCTTCCGCAGTGTTGTTGCAGAAGCCATCAGCTAAAAAGCGGTTCGGCCCAAAAAAGGCGCGGGGAGAGCTTCATTCCCGCAAATGATTATAGCATTTTCGATGATAACGTGACAACGGCTATTTTCAGGCTGATAGAGCTGCATTCTTCAGGCTCTATCAACCAAATACGCTTTCCACCCGGTCAATAATTCATCCGGTGATTTGCCGAATATTTTATCAGTATCCGTGCAATCCGAAATTGCCCGGATGACCTGCTCCAAAGAATATGTGTTGACCAGATAGGTCACAAACGATTCATACAGCGGATAACGGTAGCCAGGCTTGTCTGTTGGATTATCTTCATATATGCTATTGATTGCATAGGAAAGCGCGTCCATATAAAGGCTCGGGTTAAACGAATTCAAGGACTCAGCGCTTCCTCCGTTTGAAAAATAATATTCAGTAAACAGCTTCTCAATTTTATCAGGGTCAGTATAATAATTTGCGAACGTGCTGCCGTCACAGTTTTTATCGATCACCCTTAACAACAATAGATAATTTACATCGGAAAACTCACCGGTTGACATATCAGTTTTCCAGCAGGAATACTCGTTTGTCACGGCTGTCGTCATATAACAGGCAAACCCCTCGACTAGCATCGCATAAATTTCTTCATACTCTTTGTCCGGGGCATTATAAGGAGTGTAAACATGTACGGCTTCATGCAGATGCCCATATTCGATGTATGGGGTGTGAAGAAAAACGATATTTAAATGTTTGTTAGTATATACGTCGGGAGGATCCGCAGTTTCGTCGATATCATAGACAATCACATTGTCCAGCTCCAGCAGGTCCGCACACGGGTTATCCGCGAGCCGCCGGATGAGCTCCTCCACGCCCATTTTGTTTTTATACAGGAAGGCCTCAATATTGGATGCAGAGGTGAGCAGGCACCATTCCTCGTCCTGCATGACGATCTCGTATATCGCGAAAGGGGCCGTGATGACGATATCGAAGCTGCCGGAACGTTCGAACCGGTATCCCGTAAAGACCCCTTCATATGCGGAATGGTAGGCAGTTGTCACGCCGATGAACGCAAGCCAGTCGTTTTTGACCGAGGTCAGGTCCGGGTTGTCTGCTGTACCGATGAGCGATTCCACGTAAGATTCGCCATACCGGCGGAGCATGAAGTCGGTCAAAGACGCGGCGGTCTCACGTGCAATGACCGTATCCTCACCAGCTACGGTGCTGAAAAATCGCGCGCCGAACAGATCGAGCGTATCCATATTTTCTTCGCCATTGTAATACGCGGCGAGCGTTTCACTGTTAGGCGTCGATCCGTTGATTTGCGCTGCGAGACCATATGCAACCCACGGTTCGGCAACACCCGCCGCGCAGATCAGCGCGCCAAGGTATTCTTTTGAGGCGATATATTCCGTTGTGGTAACCGCGACGCCATCCAGACAATACGATTCCGCAAGCGCTTTTCCTGTCAGCAGATCGGCTGTTACGACGCATACCGACGGCTTATCAAACTCCAAATCGGGCAGCAGTTCCCGCAGCTTTCGGATATCTGCGTCTGCTGTGTTCGCGATCTCGGTTGCCTGCACCTCGTCGCTGACCGCGCTTTTCTCGATCTCGTATCGTCCCTCTATGGTTTCTGCACACAGTGCCGGGAACGTGCGGGCGGAATTTTCGCTGCGGGCATGCGTGATCTGTATGAACGAAGGGACAGAAGATGTCGCATCCGCAGTTGAGACCGGAGCGCACCCTTGACATATGGCCACCATACCAAGGATTATGGCCAGCGTGAAAGTGATGCCTTGCGTAGTTCTCATGAATTGTTCTCCCAACAGAGCTTGATTACATATTATAACAATTATAGATCAAAGCGGGAATGGATGCAAACCACTTTGCCTTGAATGGATATGATAGAATTTCGCCTTGGCCTGTCTGTTGTGCCTTGCTATACTGGCTCTAATAAAACAGAGGTGAGATCATGACCGTGGCAGTGCGCAAAGTGAATACGGTTTACGCTCAGGCAGCTTCCTATTATTACGGAAGCAGGCCTTGGTTGCCGTTGCCCTGACGGTCTTTCGCAGGCAATCCGGCGGCTCAAGGCTTAAACGCTTTGAGCCGTTTTTATTTGGAGGAATTATGGACGATTTATTTGGTGCCATCCGGCGCAGCGCGGTGGATATCTTCTCTGCCGAAGGGCTGCAAAAGCGGCTGGTGGGTGACAGGCCGCTGCGTATCAAGTTCGGCGCAGACCCCTCGCGCCTGGACCTGCATCTGGGACATACCGTGCCGCTGCGTATGCTGAGGCGGCTGCAGGATGCAGGACATGAGATCATCTTTGTGATCGGTGATTTCACGGGCATGATCGGCGACCCGTCCGGCAAAAACAAAACGCGTGTGCCGCTGACCTTTGAGGAGACGCGCCGTAACGGGCAGAGTTACTTTGAGCAGGTGGGCAAGGTGCTGGATACCGGCAAGGCGCGCATTGCCTACAACTCCGAGTGGCTGGGCCGCATGGACTTCGCGGACGTACTGAAGCTGGCGGGCAAGTACACGCTGGCTCGTATAATGGAACGCGACGACTTTGCGAAGCGCTACGCAGGCAATCTGCCCATCGGGCTGCATGAGCTGCTCTACCCGCTGATGCAGGGGTACGATTCCGTGGCACTGAACGCGGATGTCGAGGTGGGCGGCACCGACCAGACCTTCAACCTGCTGGTGGGGCGGGAGCTGCAGCGCGATTATGGGCAGGAGCCGCAGGAGGTCATCACCTTCCCGCTGCTGCCCGGGCTGGACGGCGTGGAGAAGATGAGCAAATCGCTGGACAACTACATCGGCATCAGCGAACCCGCGGAGACCATGTTTGAGAAGTGCATGCGCGTACCGGATGACATTCTGCCGGATTACTTCCGCCTGACCACGGATGTGCCGGAGGAAACGTACGGGCCGCTGGTGACAAGCGATATCCGGCAGGCGCATTTTGTGTACGCACGGGAAATCGTGCGGATGTACTGCGGGGAGGGCGCGGTTTCACAGGCGGAGCAGCGGTATATCGACGTGGCATCGGGCAAAGCGCCAGACGAAATGGCGGAAATCATGGCGGACGGAGACAGCGCCACGGTCATCGAGCTCATGAAGCTGGCGGATTTTGCCGCGTCCAACTCTGAGGCGCGCAGGCTTATCGAAGGCAAAGGCGTTAAGATCAACGGCGAGACGGTAAGCGATGTCTATTTTGTCGTGGACAGTGATGCGGTTTTGAGCTGCGGTAAAAACAGGTTCGTGCGCATCCGTTTTAGGGATGATGAGTAAGTTTCGACGCAATTAGATTCTTTATAAAACTTTGGCTTTTAGAGACGGTGTACGTTAGATAATGAACACCAACAAGCGAAACGCCTAAAAGGCGTTTCGCAAACGGGATTCCCAAGGGACATTGTCCCTTGGGCGGGAGCACGAGGGCAGAGCCCTCGTAAATGGTCACTTATAACCTTCGGACCGGTGACATTGACACGTCCGGTATAATAAATTAATATGGTGATGCTTGGAGAACAGGAGTATCCGGGCGCTTTGGCGCGCAATTCGCGAGGCGCTTTATAAAAATAAAAACCGGAATCGGGAGTTTATCAGCATGAATTCAGATTGTATCGCAATTATACTGGCCGCGGGCGAAGGCAAGCGGATGCGCTCGTCGCTGCCCAAGGTGATGCACCGCGCCGCAGGCAGGCCGCTCGCGCAGTGGGTAATTGAGGCCGCAACAGAGGCAACGGGCGAAAAACCCGTGCTCGTGGTGGGTGTGGGCGCGGAACAGATTAAAGCGTATTTTGGTGACGGCGTGTCGTATGCGCTGCAGAGCGAACAGCTCGGTACCGGCCATGCCGTAATGGCCGCAAAGGACTATCTGAAAGGCGACGGCTACGCGTTGGTTGCTGCGGGCGATATGCCGCTGCTGCGGGCGGAAACGCTGCGCCGCGTGATTGACGTCGCGAGTACCCGAAGGCTGGGTGTATGCATGCTCTCCGCTATCGTGCCGGACCCGACAGGCTATGGGCGCGTATGCCGCATGGACGGCTGCGTGCAAAGCATTGTGGAGCACCGCGACGCGACGGAGGAGCAGCAGGCTATCCATGAGGTGAACACTTCGGTGTATTGCTTCCACATTCCGGCGCTGCTGGATGCGCTCTCGGCGCTGAGCAACCACAACGATCAGGGAGAGTATTACCTCACCGACTGCGTGGAACATATCGCACGGCAAGGCCTCGGCGCGGACGCAGTGGTGTGCGCGGATGCGGACGAGTGCATGGGCGTGAATGACCGTGTTCAGCTGGCGGCAGCGGCCAAAACGCTGCGGCGGCGCATCAACGAGGACCTGATGCGGCAGGGCGTGACCATGATTGACCCGGACACGGTATATATCGACGCGGGCATAAAGGTGGGCCGCGACGCGGTAATCTACCCGAACGTGACGCTGGAGGGCGAAACCGAGATCGACGAGGAAGCCATCCTCTATCCCGGCAGCCGTATCGAAAACAGCTTTATCGGGCGCGGCACCACGGTTCAGAACTCGGTGGTACTGGACTCGCGCGTGGGCGAACATTCCACCATCGGCCCGTACGCGTACCTTCGCCCCGGCAGCGAGGTGGGCAGCCACTGCCGTGTGGGCGACTTCGTGGAGGTCAAGAACGCGCAGATCAAGGACGGCGCGAAGGTGTCGCACCTGACCTATATCGGCGATGGCGAGATCGGTGAAAAGAGCAACATCGGCTGCGGCACGGTGTTCGTAAACTACGACGGCAAAAAGAAGTACCGCACCGTGGTGGGCAAGGGCGTATTCGTGGGCTGCAACAGCAACCTCGTTGCACCCGTCAGCGTGGGCGACGGTGCGTATATCGCGGCGGGCTCTACCGTGACGGAGGACGTGGAAGCGGACGCGCTGTGCATCGCACGCAGCCGCCAGGTGGTGAAACCCGGCTGGGCAAAGAAGCGGAGAGAAGAGTGAAAAAAGCCGTATTCTTTGATCTGGACGGTACGCTGCTGCCGCTTGACATGCCTCTGTTCACTCAGTTGTATTTTGAAGCGATCGAGGACTGCGGCTTGATGCGCCGCATCCATCCGACGGACGGCAATGAGATTTTCGGCAAGGCCGTATACGCCATGCTGGCCAACAACGGACAGGGAACCAACGCCGATGTTTTCTTCGACACGGTAGAACGGTATTCCAGCCTGCGGCGGGAGGATTTTCTCGCTTTGATGGACAAGTTCTACAATGGAGAATACAAAAGCATCCGTCAAAGCGCCACCGAAGAGTCGCGCGTGCCGGTCATCATCAGGACGCTGAAGGAGAAGGGCTATCGACTTATCCTCTCCACGCAGCCGCTGTTCCCCGCCATCGCAACGAACCAGCGTGTGGAGTGGGCGGGCCTCAGCCCGGACGATTTCGAATACATCTCGTACTACGACAACTCCAGCTTCGCCAAGCCCAATCCCGGATACTTTCTTGAGATTCTACAAAAGACCGGGCTAAGGGCAGACGAGTGCTATATGATAGGCAATGATGTAAAGGAAGACATGGCTGCCGTGGAGCTGGGTTTCACGGGCTTTTTACTGACCGATCACATGATCGGGGATATGGAGCAGGCACCGCAATGCCAAAAGGGAGACTATTCGGCACTGGAGCAGTTCGCAAGAAATCTGCCGCCGATCTGAAAAGCGAATACTATGTCATCGGCCTCGGCAATCCGGGCGGAAAGTACGCGCACACCCGCCACAATGTGGGCTTTGACGTAATTTCCATCCTCTCGCAGCGCCACAACATCCCGGTGCGCATCCACCGGTATCAGGCAGCGCTGGGTAAGGGCGAGATCGACGGGCACCGTGTGCTGCTCGTTATGCCGCAGACCTACATGAACAATTCCGGCGAGAGCGTGAAGGAGCTGTGCGCGGCGCTGGGCATCAAGGCGGACCAGCTGATTCTCGTATACGACGACGTGGATTTAAAGGAAGGCGCGGTGCGTATCAAGGCGCGGGGCAGCGCGGGCACGCACAACGGCATGCGCAGCGTCATCTATCATCTGCAGACGGACGAGTTCATTCGCGTGCGTGTGGGCATCGGCAGGCCGGACGGAGACATCATCGACCACGTGTTGGGGGAATATAAGGACAAGCAGACCGCGTTTGACGCGCTGACCAAGGCTGCGGACGCGGTGGAAACCATACTGAAGGAGGGCGTGCTCGAAGCGCAGAACCGCTTCAACTGATTATGCGGATTGCGGATCACATCGCGCGGCTTGAGGAGTTCTCCGCGCTGACTGAAAACCTGCGGGCAGGGAAGCTTCCCTGCTCGATTTTTGGCGTGGCCGACAGCGTGAAGCCGTATCTGGCTTCCGCGCTGGCTTCGCATACCCGCAGGCCGGTGATCGTCGTGTGCGCTTCGGATGAGGAGGCGCGCAGCCATGCCGAAGCTGACAGCCCGGCGGCATATCTGCCACGCCGTCCATTACAGCTTCGGTCGTCGGTAGCGCGCAGCCGGGACCGCATGTTTGCGCGCATCGAGGCATTGTCCAAGCTGACCCGCGGCGGAGCAAAAGTGGTTTACGCCGGGGAGGAAGCGCTGGCTGCGCGCCTGCCCGATCCCAAGGATTTTTCGGACAGCTTTATCACACTGCGCGAGGGCGACGTATTTCCGCCTGAAAAGCTGATGGAGAGGCTGGTGTCCGCGGGCTACGAGCGTACCATGACCGTGGAGGCCGCGGGGCAGGCCGCGCGGCGGGGTGAGGTGTTCGACGTATATTGCCCGGGAGCGCCCGCGCCTTTCCGAATCGACTTCTTTGACGATACGATTGAAAGCATCGCTGAGTTCGACCCCGGCACACAGCGCCGCAGCCGCAAGCGCAGGGCCGAGGTAACGCTGCCACCTGCCGTGGAGCTGGTGCTGGGCGAGGAAGCCGCCCGCCGCGGCACGGCATACTTTACCGCTGCTAAGCCGGAGAGCGAGGAGCTGCATCAGCGGTTTGTGAATTACGCGGACCAGATGGGCAAACGGCATTACTTCGAGGACATTGAGAGCTACGCCTACACCTGCTGCGGCGCGGACTTACTGGACTATCTGCCGGATGCCATCGTCATATTCGACGAGTACCGGCGCATCCGCGAGGCAGAGGATGAGCGCACAGAGGCGTTTGCCAAAACCCTGAACGCATTGATCGAAGGCGGCGAGGCCGTGGAGGACCAGCGGGAGCTTTATCTGCCGCCGCTGAAGCAGCGCGCCAAAGGCCGCGATATATTGGAATTCTGCGTGATCAGCCGGTCGGCAGAGCTTTCCGCCAAAAGCGAGGTGGGCTTCAGAACGCGCGGGGCGCTCTCTTACAACCGGAAGATGGAACTCATGGCAGAGGACGTGCGCGCGCGCGTGAAGAACGGCTGGCGCGTGTACCTGATGAGCGGCAGCGCCCAGCGCGCGGAAAAGCTCGCGCCGGTGCTGTCCGACCGCACGCTTTCCGTACCGTACATCGCGGACGGACGTGACCTGAACCGGGGAGAAGCGGGCGTCTACGCCGATAAGCTGAACTCCGGCTTTGAGCTGACTGAACAGAAAACGTATTTCCTTGGCGAACACGAGATATACGGCTTCGCGAAGAAGCGCAAGAAGGTTTCCGCAGCGGCCCGCATGGACCTCTTTGTGGACTTAAAGCCGGGCGATCTCATCATCCACGACGTACACGGCAAGGGCCGCTTTGTGCGGTTGGTGCAGCGCGAGCTGGCGGGTGTGGTGCGTGATTACATGGAGCTGGAATACCGCGACGGCGACAAGCTGTTTATCCCGACCGACCAGATCGACCGCGTGCAGAAGTATGTGGGCGGCGACAACGAACGCCTTTCCAAGCTGGGCGGCAAGGAGTGGAGCCAGACCAAAGCGCGCGTCAAGAGCGCGGTAAAGGAGCTCGCGGAGGACTTGATCGGCATCTACAGCGAACGCACGGCCAGCAAGGGCTTTGTATACAGCGAGGATACAGTGTGGCAGCGGCAGTTCGAGGAGGGCTTCCCTTACGAGGAGACCAGTGGACAGCTGCGCAGCATTGAAGAGATTAAGCAGGACATGCGCAGCGACAAGGTGATGGATCGGCTGCTGCTGGGCGACGTGGGCTACGGCAAGACCGAGGTCGCCATGCGCGCCTGCTTTAAGGCCGTGATGGAGGGCTGCCAGTGCGCCGTACTGGTGCCCACTACGCTGCTGGCGCGGCAGCACTTCCACACGTTTCAGGAGCGCTTCGGCGATTTCGCGGTGCGCATCGCGCAGATGTCGCGCTTCGTATCCGCCACCGAGCAGCAGGCGGTGCTGAATGGCCTGCGCGACGGCACGGTGGACCTTGTAATCGGCACACACCGGCTGCTGTCCAAGGACGTGGTGTTCAAGGACTTGGGACTGCTGGTCATTGACGAGGAACAGCGCTTTGGCGTGGGCCACAAGGAGCGCATCAAGGACCTGAAGCGCACGGTGGACGTGCTGACGTTGTCCGCTACGCCCATACCGCGTACGCTGCAGATGTCGCTCACGGGCATCCGCGACATGAGCACCATCGATACGCCGCCTGAGGAGCGCCGCGCGCCGGAGAGCTACGTGATGGAGTATTCCGGCAAGCTCATTCGAGACGCGGTGATGAAGGAGATCGAGCGCGGCGGGCAGGTGTACTTCGTTTGCCGCCAGATCGGGCAGATCGACAAGCTGGCGGGCGATTTGCGCCACTGGGTGCCAGAGGCGCGCGTTACCGCGGCCCACGGACGCATGGGTGAGGACGCGATGGAGCGCGTGATGGTTTCCTACCTCGCGGGCGAGTTCGACGTACTGCTATGCACCACCATCATCGAGTCGGGCATCGACATTCCTAACGCAAACACGCTGATCGTGTACGAGGCGGACAAGTTCGGCCTTGCGCAGCTGTATCAGCTCAAGGGCCGCGTGGGGCGCTCCACCAAGAGCTCCTACGCATATCTGACCTATCTGCCGGGCGTGCGCATGACGCCCGAGGGCGAAAAGAGGCTGCAGACCATCTCGGAGTTCACCGAACTCGGAGCGGGCTTCAAGATCGCCATGCGCGACCTCGAAATCCGAGGCGCGGGCAACATGCTGGGGCCGGAGCAGTCCGGGCAGATGGCTGCGGTGGGCTACGACATGTATTGCCGCCTGATGCGCGAGGCCGTGGCAGAGCTGCGTGGAAAGAGCGTACCGCGCACCGCGGACACCTCAGTGGAGATCCGCGTATCGGCACACATTCCGACGGAGTACATCAGCGACGAGATGCTGCGCATCGAGGCGTACAAGAAAATTGCGGCGATAGACGGCATGCAAGTAGCGAAACAGATACGCGAGGAACTGCACGATCGCTACGGCGATGCGCCCAAACCTGTGGAGAACCTCATTATGATTTCGCTTATCAAAGGTTTTGCGGCGCGCGCGGGGCTCGTTTCGGTAACGCGCAGCGGCAGGACATACACGCTCAAATACGGCCCGGAACTGGCACCGGACGTTGGAAGGCTGCTTGCCGTACTCGAAAAATACCGGGGAGTTGCGCAGCTTAAGGCAGCGGAACCGCCGTTCATCCTGCTTCGCCCGCCGGGCGGCGCGGTGGATGAATTGCTGAAATTCCTTGCGGACATCAGGCGTTGCATAATTGAAAAGCATCAAGTATAATAGGACGGATAGAGCCAAAGATAAGGGGCTGTTGGGAGGAATTACGACCGATGAGAAAGTTGAAATTCGTTGCGCTGGCGCTGGTATGCGTGATGCTGTTTTCCGGCTGCTCGCTGGTGAGCATTGATTCGGACAGGGTCGGCCAGCAGGTAATCGCCGAGGTCAATGGCGAGAAGATCTATAAAAACCAGGTCAACGAAAGCGATATTCAGTACTACGTCCAGATGATGCTGTATTACAATTACGGCACGTCTGCGGACCAGATGGACGCGGATCAATTGGAACAGATGTATCAGCAGCAGCGCGAATCCGCCCTGCAGAGTCTGGTGCTCAATAAAATTTTGGTGCAGAAAGCAAAGGAACTTGGCGTAACACTGACCGATGAAGAACTTGCGGAAAACCGTGAACAGGCTGAAAACTATTTCAAAAGCCAGAAGGACAGCATCATTGAAGAAGTAATTGCGACGCCGACCCCGGATCCGACGGAGACTCCGGAGGCGACGCCCACGCCGACTGCCACACCGGAGGCGACGCCCACGGCAACGCCGTCTGAGACAACATCTGAGTCACCGTCTGGAACGCCGGAAGATACGGAGTCCGCATCTGCGGAGGCCACGCCGACGGCAACACCGACCGCCACGCCGGAGCCCACACCCACGGCTACGCCGGAGCCCACGCCTGAACCGTCGCTCAACGCGGCGCAGCAGGCTGAGGTGGATGAGCAGTATCAGGATTTCATCGATAACTTCGGTTATACCGTGGATGAATATTACGATTATCTCAACGAACAGGACCTCATCACCAAGATGAAGGATTGGATCAGCGATCAGGCGACAGTGACCGACGAAGACGCGCGTGCGTGGTATGACTCCATGGTCGAGCAGCAGACAGCCGCCACTGAGGAGGATGTCTCGGTCTTCGAGGACTATGTGGGCAGCAACAACATCATCACCTACGTACCGGAAAAAACCGTAGCGGTTAAGCAGGTGTTCTTCAAGTTCACGGATCAGGACCTCGTGGAAGAAGCGCAGGCGCTATATGACAATGATCAGAAGGAGCTTGCGTTTAAGCTGCTCCAGCCGCAGATCGACGAGCTGATGCCCAAGGCGCAGGAAGCTTACGACAGGCTGATGGCTGGTGAGAGCATCGACGACCTCATCACAGAGATGGGCGAGGATCCCGGCATGACTGCTGACCCTGCAATGACTTACGGCTATCTGGTGAGCGAGTCCACCACGACCTATGTGCAGGAGTTCTGCGATGCCGCAATGCAACTCTTCGATGTAGGCGCTGTTTCTCAGCCGACCGTATCGTACATGGGCATTCATGTGCTGCAGAGCATCAACGTGTACAACGAAGGCGCTGTGCCTTTCGAGCAGCTGATTGATAAGATCAAGACTGCGCTGCTGCCCGATGCGCAGGACGCAAAGTACACTGAGCTCACGGACCTGTGGATCAGCGAAGCGGACATCACCTACTATTACGACCGCCTGAACAGCAATAACGGCTGACGGCGGCTGGCTGAACGAGATATTTTACGGGGCGGTCCATCAGTGGCCGCCCATTTATATTACACAGCCCGAATAAAGCTGCCTGAGCAGCAGAGGAGGATGCAAATGCACAGACCGGAAAGACGCATGACGGATGAGGACACGAGGGCACTGCTGAAGGCGGAAACATACGGAGTACTTTCCGTCGCGGGAGAAGGCGGCGAGCCGTACGGAGTGCCGCTGAACTATGTATATTCACAGGACGAGGAAGCGCTGTTTTTCCATTGTGCGCCTGTAGGGCAAAAGATGGACTGTATCCTGCGTGAACCGCGCGTCTGCTTCACGGTGGTAGGCCGCGCGGATATCGATCACAAGCGACTGACAACCCTGTACTCCAGCGTAATTGCGCAGGGGCGCGCGTCGGTTATCACCAGCGAAAACGAGAAGCGTCTGCGGCTGCGCCAGCTATGCGATGTCCTGACGCCCGGAGAAGAGCGGGTAGACAAGGTGATCGAGGCGTATCTGCCAAAGGTTGCGATGATCCGGGTGGACATTACGCAAATCAGCGGGAAAGCGAATCGCGGAGACGGCGAATGAAAGTATCGGTACTGGGTTGCGGCCGCTGGGGAAGCTTCATCGCATGGTATCTGAACCGCTGTGGATTTGATACGGCGCTGTGGGGCCGTGAAGCCTCGCTTCGCTTAAAACAGCTGCAGGAGATTCGCGCCAACGAATACCTTGAAATGCCGGAGGGTGTGACGCTCACGGACGACCTGCGCTTTGTTGCGACACGCGCAAAGATCATCGTGGTCGCAGTGGACGCGCAGGGGCTGCGCGGTCTGTTGGGGCGGCTGGCAGAGTGCGATATCGCGGGCAAACCGGTGGTGCTGTGCATCAAGGGATTGGAGCAAAAGACAGGCAAGCGACTTAGCGTGGTGGCGGCAGAGACGATCGGCGACGCCTCACGCATTGCGGTATGGCTTGGGCCGGGGCATGTGCAGGATTTCACGGCGGGCATCCCGGGCTGTATGGTGATCGACTCGCAGAACCCCAAGCTCGTCAAATCATTATGTGATAAATTTTCTTCAAGGCTCATCCGCTTTTACTACGGCACGGACCTCATCGGCAACGAGATTGGCGCGGCGTCCAAAAACGTGGTGGGAATCGCGGCGGGCATGCTGGACGGACTTAACATGTCCAGCCTGAAAGGCGCGCTGATGGCGCGCGGCACGCGCGAGGTGGCGCGGCTGATTGCGGCGGAAGGCGGCGACGAGCGCTCAGTATACGGCCTGTGCCATCTGGGTGATTACGAGGCCACACTGTTTTCGCCCCACAGTCACAATCGGCAGTACGGAGAGCTCTTTATCCAGGGCAAAACGCTGGACAAGCTGGCTGAAGGCGTCTACACGACACATGCGCTTACCGCGCTGTCCAAAAAGCTGGGTGTGGATATGCCCATTGTGCATGCGGTACACGATATGCTGTTTGATGGCCGCACACCGTCAGAATGCTTCGACCGGTTGTTTATGCGCAGCCGGAAGCATGAGTTTTAAAGCTGAAGGCCCACATTCTCCGATCCGCAGGCTGCGCACCCGGCTTTAAGCTGGCACGCGTCGAGGAAGATGTTGAAAAATCCGCCTGCAGAGCTGATATCCATGTTGTGCCAGCACTTGACGCCTATCATTTTATAGAAAGCGATCGCGCCAGCGATACCGTCTTCCCGGCATGCGGGAACGACGAGCAGGGATCGCAGCCCTTCCTCCCTTCCGGCCTGAAGAATATCAGTCAGTGGATTTGCTTCCGTTATGTCGTCAATGGCGACCGGTACGCGCAGCGTATCCAGAGCGTTTTGGAGCGCGGCGTCCAGCTCACCATGGTCATATCCGAAACGATAGGGCAGACCCTCCTCCCGCCACGAGAAATAGGCAGTATCCTCTTCGGAATTGCGCACGAGAACACGGATACCATCCGCGTCCAGCAGCCGTCCGATATCCCGCAGTACGCGGGGCACACATTCGGCAAAACGGCCCGTGCCTGCGCGCAGAAAATCCTGTGCCGCCCCGGCCAGAGTTTCCTTCTGTGCAAGCAGTTCCTGCAGCGACTCATCATATTCGGTCAGCACCTGCAGGTTTTCCCGCAGGCCGCTTTCCAGATGCAGGCGCTGATAAGCGCTCATGATCACATCCGCTGCCGTTTTGACAAGGCTGATCTCCGCGGTCGTCCAAACACGTGGTTTTTCCATCTGTACAAGACAGAGCAAGCCAAATTCCTGTGATTCACGGCGGATGGGCATAGCCAGCAGCGCGCGGATATTCATTGCCTGCAGGTTTTCTGCGCCGGAGAATCCTTTTGCGGTGTGGGTATCGTTGATGGTCAACAGCCGGGTGAGATGGGCCATGCCAAAGCCGTTTGCCTGCATGGCATGCATCTGGTTGGGCGAGGCGTACAGCGGGCGGTCGACGCGGGACCAGTACGCCTTATGAACAAAAAGTCTGCCGGAGCGTTTCTGAAATATGAAGTTCTGGTCTGTACCAAGTACATTGCCAAGCTCGCTGCATAAGCCGTACAGGCAGCCATCGAAGCCCGCACTGCCCGCATCCATCAGTTCGCGCAACGCACGGGTAATGATCGATTCGAATTTGAGCTGCGTGCTGAGCATTCGGCTTTGCCGCTCCAGCTGTTCGCTCTCGGCTTTGAGCCGCCTTTGTTCACGGACATACTCGGTTACGTCGATACCGGAGCAGATGAGCCTTGTCACCCTGCCCTGATTGATCTGTGATACGATGCGAGTGGAGAGCATACGCCCGCCGATCAGGTCATGAACGAATTCCATCTCATGCGGGCACCGTATACATTCGATGAACCTCTTTTGGATCTTTCTTGCAGCTTTAGCTGAATAGATTTCATTCAGCTTTTTGCCGAACGCCTCATCGGTGAGACCACACATCTTTAAGTATTGGGGGTTCGCGTACCGTAACGCAAAGCCACCCTCCGGGCACACATCCCAGATGGAACAGGTGTTTTTCGAATAGCTGCTGACTGCGCTGAAAATGGATGCTGGAATGTCCTGGTCATCCTTAGTGTTAAATTCGTCTGGCTGTCCGGATGATTCATTTAAATACGTGCTGTAAACAGACTGCTGTTCCGCGGCTTTCATAAAAAGCTGCTGCGGCGGAATCGCGTCGTTGCTGATTTGCCTCCGCATTTAATCCCCCCGCCACCCCATTCGAAAACGATGGTTGACACTTCTGACTTCATTATACAACAAATTAGACTATTTACATGAATTCGACAAAACAAGACAAAAAACTATCCGACACGCAGGGATGCCTTTGACATTGGAGTGCGGAATCAGTATGATGGTTACGGAATTTTGATGCCGGCGCTGCCGGCGGAAAGGACAACGGACTTGAATATCGAACGCAAAAACGGAAAGCTGACACTTTTGGATCTGCAATGCGGCTGCGAATACAATCACGTGATGCCCCAGATGGACATTTATATACAGGAAGGTCTGATTAACGACGTTGCGGAATGTGTGGCAGCGGCGGATATCGGCAGGCGCGGGCTGATCGTTTGCGACGCCAACACGTACAAGGTGGCGGCATCCACCGTACAGGAACACCTTGCCGAAGCGGGTTTTGACATCTCACTCTGCATGCTGCCCGGCGAACATGTGGAACCCACCGAGGAGATGGTGGAGCTGATCCGCAGCCGGTCGGACAAAGCGGAGTTTTTGCTTTCAGTCGGTTCGGGCGTCGTTACCGACCTGACGCGCCGGAGCGCTTCGCTGATGGAAAAGCCTTTTGCCGTATTTGGCACTGCGCCGTCCATGGACGGCTATACGTCGATCACCTCGTCCATGATGATCGGCGGCACCAAGATATCCAAATACGGACATGCTGCACGACTGCTGATGTTTGACCCGGTGGTGCTGGCTACCGCACCGCTCGCCATGCAGGCGGCAGGTGTGGGCGACGTCATGGCCAAATACAACGCGCTGGTGGACTGGAAGCTCGGGCACGCGGTATCGGGTGAAGTGTTCTGCCCGCTGTGTGAGGAACTGCTGCTCACGGCACTGGACCGGTGCGCCTCCAACGTGGACGAGATTTCCCAGCGCACGCCACAGGGAGCAGACGCGCTGATCGAATCGCTGATATTCGCGGGGCTGACGGTGCTTATCGTGGGCAACACCCGGCCCGTGGCTTCGGGCGAACATAACATGGCCCATTACTGGGACATGGCTCAGCTTGCCTGGGGCGGAAACTGCCCATCGCATGGCGTAAGCGTGGGCATGGGCCTCATCTATTCGCTGCTGATGCACGATTACCTGCGCGCTGCCGATCTGACCAGGGTCGACCTTGCCGCGGTGGAAGCAAACCGCATGACGCGCGAGCAGCGGCAACAGTGGTTCCTGGACATCTATCCTGCAGGCGTGGGCGAGGATGTCCTGAAAGCCAACGAGGACTGGTATCTGGAATGGCCGGAGCATAAGCGCCGTATCGAAGCGTTGCAGGCGTACCACGAACAGTACAAAAAGGACTGCGCGATACTGCCGGATTACAAGGAAGTTGGTCGGATATTGGCGCGGTTTGGCGTACCGACAAGCGCGAAAAAAGCGGGCATCGACAAAGCCCGCCTCGAAAAAGCGCTGATGTGCGCGGGGGATTTCCGTAAGCGCTACAGCATTGCGGAAGCACTGCGCGAGCTGGATTTGCTGCGCGGCTGCGTGGACAAGATCCTTCAGATGGAGGATGAGCTTTAAGCCGGATGGATGGAGATGCGGCCCTGTGCCGTATCCACCTCTTCCAGCGTGAAGAGCGACTTGTAGCTGTCGACCTGTTTCTTTTCGGGCTGGCGTGTCGCAATGGCCACGCCGCAGCCCACCACGGTAATGGAGAACTCCTTCATCATCTCGCACAGCGCGTATACCGTGCCGCCGCCCGCGATGAAGTCGTCAATCAGCAGCGCCTTTTGGCCCGTGCTGACCGCACGCCGCGCGAGCGACATGGTGCGCATGCGGCTGGAGTTGGCTGAGAGGTAGTTGATTGTCACCACCGAGCCCTCGGTGATGCGCGCGTCGCGGCGGGCGATGACGAACGGCTTGTTCATCGCGTGGGCCACGAGCGTCGCGAGCGCCACGCCCTTGGTTTCCACGGTCACGATGATGTCCGGGTTGGTTTTGTAGTACATGCCCGCCAGGGCTTCAGCCATGGGGGTCAGATATTTTGTGTTGGAGAAGATGTCAGCAGTGTAGATGAAGCCGCCGGGCAGGATACGCGCCGGGTCGGAGAGCCGCTCCGCGATGCCGGAGAGCGCCGTGCCCTTCTGCTCCGGGGTCAGAACCGGCAGGTATTTGACGCCGCCGCCCGCGCCTAAGGTCACTTCGATTTCGCCAAGGCCATATTCGCGCAGCACGCCCCGCAGGATGGACAGATCCTCGCTCATGGAAGATTTGGCCGCGCCAAACATATCGCAGAACACCTTCAGCGATATTGTGGTGCCGGGATTTTTGATCAGCAGTGCCGCTGCCGCGGCAATCCGCGTTTTTCTGTCCGATTTTTCCATTGTTCACCTCGCGCTGCTGTGAAACATAATTTACTATGGGCTTTCATAGCCTTTAAGGCAGCCAAAAGGAGCCTTGGTGGTTGCTATTGTATCACATTTTGGAGTATAATGCATCTTACGGGCGCAAGCAAGCGTTCGGTATGGTTGGGGAGCGTACATATATGGCGGATTTGCAGCAATTTAAGGGCGGAGTCGTCCACTTTATCGGCATCGGCGGCTGCAGCATGAGTGGCCTTGCCGTGATACTTAAGAATTTAGGTTACAGGCCTCAGGGCTCTGATATTCGGGAATCGGATTTCACACGAAAACTTGCAGAGGAAAACATACCGTTTGCCATCGGCCACAGGGCGGAGAATCTGGGCAACGCGCAGTTGGTAGTGTATTCTGCTGCCATTAAACCGGGCAACCCGGAATACGACCGCGCGGTAGAGCTGGGCCTTCCCATGCTGACGCGCGCAGACCTGCTGGGCCAGATCAGCCGCCAGTTCGAGACGGTGGTCGGCATCGCAGGCTGCCACGGCAAAACGACGATCACCTCCATGACCGCGCTGGTACTGCGTGAATGCGGCGTGGACTTAACGGTGCACGTGGGCGGAATGGTGGACTTTTTGGGCGGCGGCGTGGCGGTCGGCAGCTATCCCGCGTTTCTCACCGAAGCGTGCGAGTATGTGGGTAGTTTCCTCTCGCTTCGGCCTACATTTGAACTCGTCAACAACATCGACGACGACCATCTCGATTACTACAAGGACATTGAGGAGATCTACGGCACGTTTCTGAAGTTCACCCAGCTGATGCCTGAGAGCGGCGTGCTGTTCTATAATGTGCACGATCCTTTGACCGTGCGGCTCGCGAACGAGTGCGGCAGGCGCACCGTTTCGTACGGCTTTGAAAACGCGGACTATGTCGCCAAAAACGAAAGCTACGACGCGAACGGTTGCCCGGAATTTGACGTGGAAAGCGCAAAGGGAAGCGCACATGTGAAGCTCTCCGTCGTGGGACGGCACAACATGAGCAATGCGCTGGCGTCTATCACAGTGGCGCATGAGATTTTCGGCGTGGATATGCAATGCGCCGCAAATGCGCTAGCCCATTACCACCTTGCCGGACGCCGCTTTGAGCTGATGGGCGAGAAGAACGGTGTGAAGGTGATCCACGACTATGCGCATCATCCGGCTGAGATATCGGCGTGCCTGGCCGCTGCGGCCAAGTACCCGCACAAGAAGCTGTGGGTGGTGTTCCAGTGCAACAGCTTTACGCGCGCCAAGACGCTCAAGGACAAATACGCGCTGTGCTTCGGGGACGCGGACATGGTGCTCGTGCCGGATATCTTTCCGGGTCGCGACATCGACCGGGGCGAGATTCACGCGCGGGACCTCGTGGCTGCCATCGGCGAGCATGGTCCCTGCGAATATATCCCCACCTTTGAGGAGATCAAAGTCTACCTCGAACAGCATGCTTCACCGGGTGATGTGGTGATTACGCTGGGTTCGGGCAGCGTAAACGTGGAGACTGCCAAGCTGCTGTAAATATGTAACTTAAAAAACCGAGGCCATGCCTCGGTTTTTGTTTCCTTTAGCCCTCATGGCCTGGTCACCGTGATGTAGTAGTCCTGCGTATTGCCTGCCTGCGCGACTACGGTTACGCGAATAGTGACGCTCTGCCCATGGGCCAGCGTTATTTTTTTGGATGTACGCTTTACCCCATCAAAGTATACTACCGCTTTATAGCCCAGTGCCCTGGAAGAGATTGTAACGGAGCTGGCGCCCGCTGGAAGCGTAACCGTATAATTCGTGACGCCTTGACTGTAGGCCGGTGTCAGCGGATACCGGCTTGAATTCGATTTCAGGTATTTAAGGCCGATGTTCGTCGATGGTGCGCGCGTAACGGTGATGGTATAGGTCTTCTTCGCGCCCGACTGCGCCTTGACAGTGATGGTCACTTTCTTCGTCTGTCCGTTATTTAACGTGATCTTTTTTGATCTGAATGAAGCCTTTGCCAGAGACGTGGCAACGGTATCCGAGATCGTCACGCTCTTCGTGTTCTCGTCCAGCGTGAGCACATAACTCGTAACAGCGGGGTCGAAAGCCCCGTCGAATGCGCCCGCGCTGGCGGTCAGCGTCGCAAGGCTGTTGTTGGTGGACTTGGCGCGCGTTATGGTGAACTTATACGTCTTGGACGTTTTGCCGAACTTTACTTTAATAGAAACGGTTGTACTCTTTCCGTTCGCCAGCGAAACCGTGTAGCTCGAAACCGCTTTGTTGTTGATCGTCATCGTAGCGTTATCGTTTTCCCTGAAAGGCGTAATGGTAACGCTGCCTTCATTTTCGCCGAGGGTTACTTTATAACTGTAGTACGTTCTGGAAAATGCCCTGTTCAGCGAGCCAACGGAAAGGCTTACTCCGGAAAGATAGGCGGTTTGCGGCTGGGCTGTCCAATTGGCGGTGTATTCGCGGTTGCCTGTCGAGCCTGCGGGGATGGTTACACTGGTGGAAGCAACGGAAAGTCCGGTCCCCGTCCATCCGGCAAAGATATATCCGCTCCGCGTTGGATTGGTGAGCGTGATCGTGTCGGCAACCGTATAGCTGCCCGGATTGGAGGCTGCGCCGCCGTTGAGATTATAGCTTATGGAATACGTGTTTACCGACCAGTTCGCGGAATATGACCTGTTGCCCGTAGATCCGGCAGGTATCGTTACGGTCGTAGTGGGCCCTGAGAGCCCGGTTCCCGTCCAGCCGGAAAAGCGGTATCCCGCCTTTGTTGGGTTCTGCAACGTTATCGTATCGTCTGTTGAATAACTGCCCGGATTAGAGGCCGCGCCGCCGTTGAGATTGTAGCTTATGGAATATGTGTTTGCCGACCAGTTCGCTGAATATGACCTGTCGCCCGTAGACCCAGCAGGTATCGTTACGGTCATCGTAGGCCCTGAGAGCCCGGTCCCCGTCCATCCGGCAAAGCTGTATTCATTCCGCGTCGGGTTGCTGAGCGTTATCGTATCGTTTACCGTATAGCTGCCCGTATTGGAGGCCACGCCACCGTTCAGGTTATAGCTGATTGAGTACGCAGCGATATCCCACTTTGCGTATAATGTTGTGTCATCTCTCACGATATAAGGGAAAGCAACCGGTACCGTAAGCCCTGAATCGGAATACCATCCGCCAAAGCTATACCCTGTTTTGGATACGGCGGGAGCTGAAGTGATACAGTCTGCGTGGTTCCCCACCCAACTTGATACGTTACTGTCGCTGTTTGTTACAAACGTTACGGTGCAGGTTTGCGCGGCAGGCTGCGGGTTATCAAGAGTCACGTAGTTAATTGCGACATAGGCATATTGCCCGGCGAAATAGATTTTATCCCATGTGTATCCGTTGCCGGTGGCCGCGTTTGCCTGTACGACCTCAATTCGCGCGCCGTTGGGAAGAGTGCCGACCTTGCTGTAGGAGGTTCCCGGCCCGGTGCGTACGTTGAGCGGCGTGGAAGTGGTAAGATAAACGGATGCGTTGGTATGATCGACAATGGTGACCGCTGGCAGTACCGGCCTCGTGTAGGTCTGCTGAGTAATGTCCGTGTGCGGATAGTAAAATCCAAGTATCTGCTGATAGTCCTGTCCGGCTCCATCTTCCTCCACACTTTTCGCTCGCTGCTGCGCGCCCCGCTGGGAGAAACCGACGCCATGCCCGAAGCGACGGTGGCATATGTACCAATTTCCCGCGTCCTCCTCTACCGTGAACAGCCGGAGGGATGGGTGCTCGTCGAATACGAAATATCCGCCGTCCTTATCGTCAAGCCGCGTCATGTCGATCGTGAAGCTTACTGTGATCTGATCCTGTACTGTCGGCTGCCCTGCGGCCTGCTCCTCCGGTGTGCCCGGGCGGGTCGCGAGTACTGTCATGCTAATATCGGCATTTTGGTAGCATACGCAGCTACTACCGTAATAATCCGAAATATCATGCTGGGGCTGTAATGTATGAGCTGTAACGCTGTTAATTCCGACGATGGAATCGACACTGCTGTAGCCTGCCGTTTCAGCAGATGGTAGTGCGGAATCCTTGAGAAACGCGGCCGCGTTTGCGATTTCGGTGCTTGTGAGGTCGGTAACAGTGACCGTGCCACCCTTGTCGTCGGAATATGCGTAAGATATATTCTCCGTATCGGTGATTGTTTTCGGAAGGATCAGGATGTCCTGCTTGCTGTAGGGATTTTGGATATCGTAGGTATCCTGCTGAATCACCTGATAAGGCATAAGGGGAGCTGATGCTGTCCATAAGTGCTGCGGTATCTCCGTCCAGCCTCCGTTGGAAGCACTGAAAAACACCTCGACAGGACTGCCCTCATAAGTAAGCGCCATGCCTGCCGTAGCATCTACGGCTTGAATAGAGCTGGTCGTCGAGGGATCGTAGCCTTTATATACCTGATCATTTGAAGTATCCCCAAGGTCATAGCTGCCCGTCGAGCCCATATGCTGCTCCGCGTAGTTGCGCGAAATGATGGCCTGTGCCTTGAGCGCTTCAGACGGAGAGGTATTGCCGATCTCCCAAGGTACCACACCGTAAAGGTAGTCTTCCATATAGACGTGGTTGACCACGGCGATACTTGAACCATTGATCAGGAATTCCATGTCGCCTAAGTATTTCAGTGTGGTTTCATATTCCGTATTGTAAAGCCAGATGAAATTGTTGCGCCCGCTTGTTGCCTCGCGCTGAACAAGCTTGATTGACGAGCCGCTGCAAATTTTCGTTAAACCGCAATACATGCTCAGGCTGCCGTTTTCCAGACTGACGGTATATTGATCCCGTTCGGTTGCCGTGCTGCCGTCGCCGATGGTATAGTTTCCATCCACAAAGAAGGACAGCGAAGCCACCGCCCCCACGGAAAGCCTGACGCGTACAGTGTCATATTCTCCGCCGTCCGCCAGCGCGCTTTTTACAGCCGGTATCGCTGAGAGCATCAGTATGATACAAAGTACTACCGTTAATCTTTTTCGCATTTCCTTCACCTGTATAATAATGATTTTGTCGCAACATATGTAACAAATACTTAAAATAAAAGTAATATGTTTAGCCATCTAATTTATACCACATATTTCCCGGGATGTACATAGCTGCGTTCAGCGTTAGATGCTAGATTTTACGGGTATATATAACCGGGTTTTCACTGCTTTCATTTTTACGACAAAAATGAACCTTTTTTTTCAATAATCGTTATAAGGTCATAGGAGGAAACGCTGTGTACGTACCGGATGATACCTACGAACGTTTTTCAAAAGGAGACATGCAAGCGATGAGTATTCTTGTGGACGCCTACAAGGACGAACTCTATAATTTTTGTTTCCGCCTTACCTTTAACCAGCAGGATGCAGAGGATCTTTTTCAGCAGACTTGGATCAAGGCGGTTAAACATTCGGCTCGGTACGAGCACAGGAACTTCCGTCCCTGGCTGATGAAGATCTGCGTTAACCAGTTCCGCGACAACTGCAAGGAGGCTTCCCGCCGCAAAAAGCACATTGCGGAGGACTTTGAGACTACCAGCGTCAAGGACTTCGTGCTCATGTCCGCGGGCGGCGGCGAGACAGTGGAGGAGCAGGTGGAAAAGCGGCAGATTCAGGCGTTGATCGTATCGCACATCGACAAGCTGCCCGAGCATCAGAAGATTCCCATGGTGCTCCATTACTACCAGCGCATGAAGCTTTCGGAGATCGCGGACGTGCTGGGTGTGCCGGAGGGCACGGTCAAATCGAGGCTCAGCCTAGCCAAGAACCGACTGAAAGGCGAATTGGAGCGTGAACTGTATGTTTAATATAGATGAGTATCTGGATGATATCCGCCTGAAGGACGTGACAGTTGATGAGGAACTTCTGCGGCGCACGAAGCGGCGCTGCGAGGAGACTGAGGAGAAGAAGCGCCGCCATAGCCTCTCCGCAAAGCGTTGGAAGAGAACGCTGATGATCGCGCTGCCCACTGCGGCAGTGCTGACTGTGGGCATATTCATCGGGGCAAGGTTCTTTGGTCATCCCGCCAACCCGTCCGGTGCGGTGGCATACTACACCGTGGACATTAATCCCAGCGTGTGCGTCAACGTGGGGCCTGAGGGCGTCACGGGCGTAGTGGCGCAAAACGAGGACGCGATAGCGCTGGTCGGCGCGCTCGACTGCGTGGGCAAGCCCGCCGACGAAGCGATCCGGCAGATCATTTCATCCGCGCAGGCCGCGGGATATTTTGCGGAGGGTGAGCGGTACGTGCTGATCGGCTGCTTTACCTCCGATGGTACGGTGGCGCAGACTGCGCTGGGCGGCCTGCAAGCGCAATTGGAGGCCGATTTCGGCGATATGGTCGATCTGCTCATCGTATCGGGCACGCTGGAGGATAAGCAGATGGCCGACGCGCTCGGCGTATCCCCGGGACTGCTGAAGCTGAGTCAGCTCGCGGAGGGCGTACAGGTAACGGACGGTGATAAGGTGGAGGATGTCATCGGCGAGGTAACTGAAGTCAACCGGGCCAACTACGCGTCGCCTGCGCTTAAAGTCACCGGCGACGGGCAGTATGTGAAGCTTGCATGGAACAAGCAGGATTTTGACGCCATGGGCTTTACCGGCAAGGTGAAGTATCACTTCGTAGCGGCGGATACGGCTGTGGAGGTTACGGAATTTTCCGCGCGGGCGATCAAAACCATACCGTTCTATACCTACGGCGATCAGCCGACCAGCCTCAAGCTCACGCTGGCTGAATGCGGACTTGCGCCCGGAGAGTCGCAGTATTTCGGCGTCTGGGCGGAGTACTGTGGTGTGATGGTAGCGGGCAGCCCGGTATTGTATACCGCTCCGGCTGCGGAAGCGACCGCAACGCCGCTGGCCTCAACCATATCGGAACCGACTCAGACGGTGACTCCCTCTGCCGGACATACGGTGAGCGGGCGTGTTTCCGGGGACAACGTGCTGCTGACGTGGGATAAGGATACAACGAAGGATTTTTCGGGCTATAAGGTGGTGGCGTCGCGGACCAACTCTGCGCCTAGTTATCCGGCGGACGGTTATCTCAAATACATCACCAACCGGGACACTACCAGCATCTCGCTCTATGAGGGCTACGGCGGGCTGCAGGGGGGCGTTACCTATTACTTCAGCATCACTTACTTGTATCAGGACGGCAGCACGATCGCGGGTAACGCCGTGCGCCTGAAGGTGCCGGAAAAAGACGAAACGGAAGAGTTGCCGTCGCCAACACCGTCGGCGTCTTCAAGCAGCTATACCGCTTCGTCCATCAGCGGCTATTTGGGTGATGACGGCAAGATATATCTGAGCTGGACAAAGATTTCGCGGACAGAATATCCCGGCTTTGAGGGGTATAAGGTAATGTACTCGTTCTGTGATGACACCCCGGTATACGGCGAGTGCGGCTGCGATTATGTCTTCTGGATCGAGGACGATGCCACGATCAGCTGCAGCTTCGCTCCGTCCAAAATCGGTGCGTGTGGAGGAGAAACTGTGTATTTCTCTATCACAGCACTCTATGATGGGCATTCGGTGAAAAAGGCGGGCAACACGAAAGTGCTCGTCATGCCCGGCGGGTGTGCGGAGCCGGAGCCATATGTATCCACTACCATCAGCGGGTCTCTGGGCGAGGATGGGAAAATCCATCTAAGCTGGGAGGCGGTGTCGCACTGCGATTTCTGCTACTACAAGGTGGTATACTCCTTTACCGACTCCACCCCGGTATATGGCGAAGGCGCGGAGCTTTATACGTACTATGATGATCCGTCAAGGACAAGCTGTACGGTTGATCCCGCGGATATCGGCCTGGATCCTGGGGAGACGGTGTATTTCTCCATCACGGTGGTATATTGCGGCGATACGAAGAAAGCCGGTAATGCGGCGGCCATCACGATGTCGGCGGAATAAGAAGAGGCCTGTGCTTATAAACGTAGCTGGACAGGCGCAGACGAAGTATGTTGATCCCCCGTCCGGGCATTGTATCTTTAGGTCAGTGCCCGGGCAACCCTTAATCGCGCCGTGGGGATGCTTACGAAAACTCTGAATTACAAAAGAGGGGCTGCAGATTTCTGCAGCCCCTCTTTCATTGTTTTGGTCTATGCTCTGCCCGGCCGCCTGCCGGGGGTTCTGCGCGTCAGAACCTCGGAATAGATCACCGCTTTTAAGTACTCGTTTTTGCCCTCAAAGATGTTCAACGGCATGTGCTTCGGCGCTGCGTGAGCCGTGGTATGCAGCGGTTTTGCCCCGTCGAGACTGGAGAGGCTGCCGAGGTCTGCATCCGTGATGGTTTGCAGGTTCCGGTTTACCTCCGCGGGCTTCCCACCTTCCATGGCATCTGCGCGGCCTTCACTGGACAGTGAGCCCAGCGAGCCCACGTATTCGCCAAAAGGCGAGGCGGGCCTTGCCTGCGGCGCAGCGGTGCGCGCCTGCAGCGGTGCGGCGGTACGGGCCTCCATGGGTGCAGCAGTGCGCGCTTCCATAGGCGCTGCGGTGCGCGCTTCCATGGGCGCGGCAGTGCGCGCTTCCATAGGCGCAGCGGTACGGGCCTGCATGGGCGCAAACGGCGCATTCTGCTGGGGCACATACGGCTGCCGCGGCGCACTGTACTGCTGCGCGTACATCGGGTTCGGCTGCGCGGTATACGCGTTCGCCGGACGCTGCGGTGCGGCGGGCTGCTGCGATGCAGTCTCCTGCGCCATCATTGCCGCCCGCTGAATGTCGCTCATAGGCCTTTGTCCGGCCTGTGCCGCACGCTGCGCTTCTTCCCGCTTTTTGTTTTTCGAGACAGCGGATATGATGCTGAGGATCACGCTGCCTGCGATTATAATCCATAACAGATCCATGGTTATCGCCTATTCCTGCATCGTTTCTTTCTCGCGCTTGGGATCGGCTGCGCTCGAAATCGCATCGCGCATGCTGGTATCAGCCATCACGTTCTTCATGTTGTAGTAGTCCATGATACCGAGGTTGCCTTCGCGGAAAGCGGTTGCCATGGCACGGGGAATCTCCGCCTCGGCTTCCACGACCTTGGCGCGCATTTCCTGCACGGCAGCAAGCATTTCCTGCTCCTTTGCCACAGCCATCGCGCGGCGCTCTTCGGCTTTTGCCTGGGCGATCTTCTTATCAGCCTGCGCCTGATCGATCTGCAACTGTGCGCCGATGTTGCGGCCCACATCCACGTCCGCGATGTCGATGGAGAGGATCTCAAACGCGGTGCCCGCGTCGAGGCCTTTGGACAGCACGGTCTTGGAGATGCGGTCCGGGTTTTCCAGCACTTCCTTATGTGTCAGCGCGGAACCGACCGTGGTGACGATACCTTCGCCGACGCGCGCGATGACGGTTTCTTCGCCCGCGCCGCCCACGAGGCGCTCAATGTTGGTGCGAACGGTGACGCGCGCTTTGGCACGGAGCTCGATACCGTCCTTGGCGATGGCCGCAACCACCGGGGTCTCGATGACCTTGGGGATAACGCTCATCTTCACGGCAGTCAGCACGTCGCGGCCTGCGAGGTCAATCGCCGTAGCGCGCTTGAAGTCCATGGGGATATCGGCCTTCTGTGCGGCGATCAGCGCGTCCACGACGCGGTCCACGTTGCCGCCCGCGAGGTAATGCTGTTCCAGCATGTCGGTCGTCATGGGCAGACCCGCTTTAACGGCCTTGATGAGCGGCGTGACGATGCGGTTCGGCGGAATTTTGCGCAGCCGCATACCAATGAGCGAGGATATCTTTAATTTGACCGCAGACGCCCTCGTTTTAATCCACAGCCCTACAGGAACAAAGCTGAAGAAAATGATGAGGAAGATAAAAATCGCTACGATAATCACGACTATGGCCCAAAGCTGAAGCCCTGTGCCAGCTGCCGCGGCGGAGCCTGCCGCCAACCCAATGTTGTTCAATGATGGCATAATGGTTTTCTCCTTTGTTCAGTATTTTTTACATCTAACCAAATTATAAGCGTATCCCGTTATTGCGGATCAAGCTTTTTTACGAATATCCGCGAGCCTTCGGTGCGAACAACCTCGACGGATGTACCCGCGGGCAGAAACTCGCCGTCCGTGAGCACGTCGGCTCTCTTGCCGTCGAAATCTGCGCTGCCTGCCGGACGAAGCGTCGTGATACTGACGCCGTGGCGGCCGAGCAGATGGGTGTTATCATTGCCCGCCATGTAGCCGTCATCGCGGTTTTCCGAGTCCTTCAGCACGATGGTGGAACGGTACAGCCAGCCCTTTTTAAGGCTTCGGCCAAAGATGAATCCCAGCGCTGTTACGATGACGCTCATGATGAGAAACAGCAACAGCCCCTCGGTGAGCGTCTTGGCCTGAAACACGATGCATAAAAGAAGGCAGATGATGCCGAGGATGCCGAACACCCCAAAACCCGGCACGAACAACTCGACGAGCAGCAGCACAAGACCGATGATAAACAGAATCAGCGCTACCGGTTCGATCGTTTGAAACAGTTCCGCCATGTTCTTACCCCTTTCACTCATCCGGATGCAGTATATTTATTATAGTATGTATTCACAGTATAACACAGTTTTCAGAAATATCCATGAAACATTTTGTTAAGCGGACATGGCAGGGCTGCATTGACATGGGCCAAAGGCACATGATATAATCAGCGCGTTAAAAGGGAGTAGCTTCCAACCGGAGGTCGCACGGTCGTCAACACGCTGCACTTGCAGCCGGCTCTGCGGTAATTGCGAGACTTTTAATGCGGGTGCGCATTGAAAGTTTTTTTGTTATATTGGTGTAATTTTACCGAAGCTTTAAACGGGGAAGGAGATTTCCAATGCAGGGACAGCCCTATGGCATGAATAAGGAAACGCTGCTGGAGGCGCTTGACACAAAAGATGCCGGCCTCTCCGCACAGGAAGCCCAAAGGCGCCTGGAGCAGCATGGCGGCAACGTGCTCCGCGAAGGCAAAAAGCGTACGCTTCTGACGATCATACTCAGTCAGTTCAAGAACCTGATGATCCTGGTGCTGCTGGCTGCTGCCATCATCAGCTGGGCGGTGGAGCCGGAGGGCGGCATGGCGGACGCGATTATTATCTTCGCGGTGATATTGCTGAACGTGGTGATGGGCACCGTACAGGAGAGCCGCGCGGAAGCCGCGCTAGAAGCGCTGAAAAAGCTATCCGCGCCTTCCGCAAACGTGCTGCGGGACGGCGGGGTGAAGGCGGTGAAATCTGCCGAGCTTGTGCCGGGCGACGTGGTGCTGCTGGCCGCAGGCGATTTCGTGCCTGCCGACCTGCGCCTCATTGCCTCTGCGTCGCTGCGCATCGACGAGTCCATGCTCACGGGCGAATCGGTGCCTGCCGAGAAGGACGCTGCGGACGCGCTGCCCGAAGGAACGCCGCTGGCCGAACGTATCAACATGGCCTACTCGGGCACAAGCGTGGTATACGGTCGCGGCGTGGGTGTGGTAACGGATACCGGTATGGATACCGAGATCGGCAAGATTGCAGGCGCGCTGGAAAGCGCGGTGGAAAATGAGACGCCGCTGCAGAAGCGCATGGACTCGCTGTCCAAGGTGCTGTCCGTCGGCGTGCTCGCCATTGCGGCCATCGTGTTTGGTCTCGGTATGCTGGCCGGGCGCCAACCGCTCGACATGTTCCTCGTGGCCGTGAGCCTTGCGGTCGCGGCGATACCGGAGGGGCTTGCGACCGTGGTTACGCTGCTGCTGACCATGGGCGTGCAGAAGATGAGTAAACGCGGTGCGATTATCCGCAAGCTGCCCGCCGTGGAGACGCTGGGTTCCACGAGCGTGATCTGCTCGGACAAAACCGGTACGCTGACGCAAAATCGTATGAGCGTCATGAAGGTGTATGTTAACGGCACAGGGCAGGACGCGCAGTCACTCGAAAGCTCGGAGGAGCTCGTATTGCTTGATCGGGCGTTTCTGCTGTGCAACGATACGCAGGAGACTCAAGAGAACGGGGAAACGAAGCTGGCAGGCGATCCAACCGAAACCGCGCTGTACGCGTTTGCGGCGCAGCGAGCCGACACGCAGGAGGTCATTCGGCAGCATCCGCGCCGGTACGAGATTCCGTTCGATTCGGAACGCAAGCTGATGAGCACGGTAAACGGCACGGAAGCGTATACATTATACGTCAAAGGTGCACCGGATGAGCTGGTAGCGCGCTGCACGCACATATCGGTTGGCGGGCAGGTGCGGGAGCTCACACCGCAGGACGAGAAGACCATTCGTGAAGCCAACGCGGCCATGGCTGCCGAGGCGCTGCGCGTGCTCGCTGCCGCATACCGACCCCTTACAGCCGTGCCGCACAAGCCGGAGGGCCTGGAAAACGGACTCGTATTCATCGGCCTTGCGGGCATGATGGACCCGCCGCGGCCCGAGGTGCAGGAGGCTGTCTCACTGTGCCGCAGCGCGGGCATCCGCCCGGTCATGATCACCGGCGACCACAAGCTGACTGCTGTGGCCATCGCGGAGAAGCTGGGCATACTCGGCAAGAACGGTAAAGCGTTTTCCGGTGCCGAACTTGATACGCTCTCTGACGAAGCGCTGGACGAACAGCTTTACGACATCGGCGTCTACGCCCGGGTCGCGCCGGAGCACAAGGTGCGCATCGTAAAGGCCTTCCAGAGAAAAGGCAATGTGGTCGCGATGACGGGCGACGGCGTCAACGACGCCCCGGCCTTAAAAACCGCGGATATCGGCGTGGGTATGGGCATCACAGGCACAGAGGTCTCCAAGGGCGCTTCCGACATGGTGCTGACCGACGACAACTTTGCCACCATCGTCAAGGCCGTGGAGGAGGGCCGCCGCATCTTCCGCAACATCAAGATGGCGGTGCAGTATTTGCTGTCCACCAACCTCTCAGAGGTCATCACACTGCTCATCGGCACGCTGCTTGCCGGGCAGCTTGGGGGCAACTCGGTGCTGTATCCCGTGCAGATATTGTGGATCAACCTGGTGACGGACACGTTCCCGGCGCTGGCGCTCGGCATGGAGCGTGCCCCGGAGGATGTGATGCGCCGCCAGCCGCGCAGCGCAAAGGAGAACTTCTTCGGAGGCGGCATGGCTGTGGATATGGCGCTGTTCGGGGCTGTGATGAGCGCACTTACGCTCGGCATTTACTTCCTGTCACTTTCGTGGTACGGTGACTATAAGGTCTCCGCGACCATGGCGTTTTTGACGCTCGGCCTCGTGCAGCTGTTCCACGCGTTTAACATCCGCGCGGGGCACCGTACGGTGTTCTCCGGCATCACCCACAACCCGTGGATGATCGGCGCGTTCCTGCTGGCAGGGGCGTTGCAGATCGGTGTCGTGGCCATTGGGCCGGTGGCGGCATTCTTCCGCTCTACGCCACTCTCCGGAACGCAGTGGCTGGAAGTGATCGTGGCTGCCGCGGTGATCGTCCCGGTATCCGAACTCGTCAAAGGCGTAAAGCGGCTGCTGAAGAAAGGAAAAAAGCGCGCATGATCGATTACCACGTCCATTCCGATATCTCCTTGGACTGCGCGGTAAGCATGGCCGATATGGCTGCTGCTGCTCAGCGGGCGGGTATCCGCGAACTGTGTTTTACCCAGCACATTGATTTGGGTATGCCGGATGGGCTCGATTTGACGGTGGATATGGACCGCTATCGTACAGAATATGAACAGGTACGGTTGCAGTTTCCCGATATAAATATCAGCATAGGCATTGAAGCGGGCCTCGACGTGCGTACGAAGGATGCCATGCCCGCGTTGCTCTCCGGCCTCGATTACGTGGTCGGCTCGCAGCATGTGGTTTTCGGGCAGGATCCATACTACCAGGAAATTTGGGATCAATATGCGCAGCGGGATATCTACGTGGAGTATCTTGCGGAAACGCTGCGCAGCATTGAGGCGTGTGATTTTTTTGATGTGCTGGGGCATTTGGGATACGTTTCAAAGTTCTGTCCCTACGAGGACAAGTTGATGCGCTACTCCGACTTTCCGGATGCTATCGACGCGATACTACGCCTGCTGGTGGAACGGGGCAAGGGGCTGGAGGTCAACACCAACGGCCTTTACATGACGCCCGATACCATGCCGGAAGCGCCCATTATCCGTCGGTACCGGGAGTTGGGCGGAGAGATCGTGACCATCGGTTCCGACGCGCACAGAGAAAATGTAGTGGGCCACGCTGTGCCTGAGACACTGGCAGCCCTCAAACGCATGGGATACCGGTATATATGCACGTTTAATGCTCGAAAGCCCCAGTTTTTAGCGATAACATGACATGACCGTACTTGAACGATACGGTGCATCGGTGTTATAATGCGGGGCATGGTGAACTTTATATGAAAACTTTGCTGCATAAGCTCAAACTTAAGCCGGAACAAGTCATTGTGGCGGGGTTTCTGCTGTTAATACTCTTCGGAGCGGTACTGCTGTGCCTGCCGTTTGCGACGCGCGAACGGGGCCTGTCTTTTCTGAACGCACTTTTTACGTCCACCTCGGCGGTTTGCGTTACGGGGCTGGTCGTTGTGGATACCGCAATGACATTCACCCCGTTCGGTCAGCTCGTAATCCTTGCGCTGATTCAGATCGGCGGTTTGGGCGTGATGACCGTGATGTCCACAGTGTTCATCATCCTTGGCAAGCGTATTACCTTAAGCGAACGTCTGTTGATCCAGAACCAGCTGAACGAAGATAATATATCCGGAATGGTGAGGCTCATCATTCGTGTAATCAAGGTAACGCTCGTGGCCGAAGGCGCGGGCGCGCTTATTTTTGCGACACGTTTTGTACCTGCATTTGGCGTTAAGGGCATCTATTACAGCGTGTTTCACGCGATATCCTCATTCTGCAATGCCGGGTTTGACGTGTTCAGCGGTATTACTGGACATGAATTTTCCAGTCTTGTCGGCTTTGCGAATGATCCGGTAATCATGATCACTACCATGTTGCTTATCATTACGGGTGGCCTCGGATTCATGGTTGTGGCGGATATCTTCAGCCCGATACGTATGCGGCAGCACAAGAGGCTGACGCGCTATTCACGTTTCGTGCTGATGCTGACCGGCAGCCTGATCGTGATTGGCGCAGCGCTGTTCTTCGTTTTCGAGCTCCCCAACCCGGCGACGCTGGGTTCCGATGACCTGACGGTGACAGGCAAGATCATGGGCGGCTTTTTCCAGTCCGTCACGCCTCGTACGGCGGGGTTCAATACCATTGACGAGGGCGTCATGACACCGGCTGGTAAGCTGGTGACGATGGTGCTGATGTTTATCGGCGCATCGCCCTCCGGCACGGGCGGTGGTATCAAAACTACCACTTTTGCCGTTGTGCTGTTGTTCGCGCTTGCAACCATCATTGGGAGAAAGGAACCCAAGGTATTTGACCGCCGTCTCGCCACGGATACGATCCGCCGCGCGGTAACCATAATGATTTTGAGCCTGTTGCTGGTAGGCTTCGCGTTCCTCGTGGTAGTCAGCATTGAGGGGCAGCGCGGTATGCCGTTTACATTTGAGAATATACTTTTTGAGGTGCTTTCTGCGTTCGGCACGGTGGGACTGACTGCCGGGCTGACGCCGCTGTTAAGCGTGGCGAGCCGCATCGTCATCATTTTTGTGATGTTCGCGGGCCGCGTGGGATTCATGACGCTCGTTATGGCACTCTCCAGCCGCGGTCATAACAACGAGTGCAATATCCGTTATCCGGAAGCAAGATTCATGGTGGGGTGAATATGGAAAGAAGACAGTTTGTTGTAATCGGTATGGGAAGGTTCGGACAGAGCGTAGCCAGGACGCTGACGTCCATGGGCAAGGAAGTGCTTGCGGTGGATAAGCACGAGGAGCTCATCAACGATATCGCACCCTATGTGACGCACGCCGTGCAGGCGGACGCGACAGACGAGAAATCGCTCAATGCTCTGGGGCTGCGCAATTTCGATGTGGCGCTGGTGACCATTGGCGACGATATACAGGCCAGCATTCTCGTGACGCTGCTTTGCAAGGAACTGGGCATCGGCTTCGTAGTGGCCAAAGCACAGACCGAACTGCATGCGAAAGTGCTGCTGAAGATCGGCGCGGACAAAGTGGTCTTTCCTGAGCGGGATATGGGATTAAAGCTTGCGCACAACCTGGCCGCGGCCAACGTGATCGACTATATTCAAGTGTCGGACGAGCTGAACGTGCTGGAGATCGGCGTGATATCTTCGTGGGCAGGCAAGAGCTTGATCGAGCTGGACTTCCGCAAGAAGTACGGCGTCAATGTGATTGCCATTAAAAACGGCAAGGGCGAGATTAACACTGCTCCGCGTGGCGTGGATGTGCTGAGTTCGGACGACCTGCTGATCGTCGTGGGGCAAACTGCTGATATCGCCCGTATCGAAAAAGTATCAGATAAATAAAAATGCATAAAAGAAGCCGGCGGCATGGCCTTCTCTGCCACACCGCCGGCTCTTTTCATTCGGTTGCGCTGCCGCCAGAAAAATGTCGGTTGAACGAATTACATTAGCGGTAGTCCCGCCTGCGGATTTTGGCGTGCTACGGCAGCCGGTATGTCCGTGCGGCCGAAAAACTCGTATCGTCCTGCAGGTAATCTTTAATTTTGTACCTAAGGCCAAATGGTCTCAGGTGCCATGGCCGTGAATGCTGCAATACCGACATCTCGGTTGGCCCCGGCTGTGGCTGCGCGCCCTTTCATATATTATTATGTGCAGCTTCCTGTGAAATATCTATGCATTTTTTGCATGTTTAAAACTGTACATGCCCTTGCATGATACGGAAAAATGCAGGAATCACGCAAACCAATTTCATCTTTGGGCTATAAACCCGCAATTTTGCCGTTATGGGTCAAAAATAATGCAATATCGCTCTTGCTTAATGCATAATTGGTTGTGATTTTGTATTGATTTTTTATACGGTGAATAGTATAATGGTACAACCGACAGGCAGAGATTTGTCGGAAGATGAATAAACTTTGGGAAAGAAACAAAGACGTTTCTGTTGAGCCGTCTCCGCACGGCTTGATTCGACGTCTTTATTTATTAGCAGTGCACCGCCGCGTCAGCGGCGAACAGGGGGATAAGGAATGATCAAAGAGGGGCAAGTGAGGATACCGTCCGGGTGCGCGATCAGCGGGATTTTGAACCGCAAGGGAGATCGTTTTTCCGGCGAGACCATACTCAAGTCCATCGCGCTCATGCGCGACCGCAGCAACGGACTGGGCGGCGGCTTTGCCGCTTATGGCATCTACCCGCAGTACGCGGAGCATTACGCGCTGCATGTCTTCTATGACAATCTGACGGCTAAAGCCAACGCGGAGGATTTTATCAACCGCCACTTTGAGGTGGAGAGCGCGGGCAAGATCCCGACGCGTAAAACCAAAGACGTGGGCGACAGTCCGCTGATCTGGCGGTATTTTGTGACGCCGCGGCGCTTCAAGCTGCAGGAGTCGGAGCTTGGCGAGGACGAGTTCGTCGCGCGGTGCGTATTCCGCATCAACGGCGAGTACGACGGGGCTTACGTTTTCTCCTCGGGCAAGAACATGGGCGCTTTTAAGGGCGTGGGCTTCCCGGAGGACATCGGAAAGTTCTATATGATCGAGACGTACGACGCGTACATGTGGACGTCGCACGGCCGGTTCCCGACCAATACGCCCGGCTGGTGGGGCGGCGCGCATCCGTTCACGCTGCTCGGCTGGTCGATCGTGCACAACGGCGAAATTTCCTCCTACGACGCCAACCGGCGGTTCGTGGAGATGTTCGGATACAAATGCACGCTGATGACGGATACCGAGGTCATCACTTATCTGTTTGACCTGCTGATCCGCAAGCACGGCATGACCTTGCAGCAGGCTGCCGATGTCGTCGTGGCACCGTTCTGGCGTGAGATCGAGCTGATGAGCGAGGAGGACCGCAAACGCTTTGAAGCGATCCGGGCCGTATACGCGTCCGCGCTGATCAACGGGCCGTTCTCGATCATCCTGGGGTTCCCGGGCGGCATGATGGCGCTCAACGACCGCATCAAGCTTCGGCCTCTGGTCGCGGCGGAAAAGGGTGACACGCTGTATGTATCCAGTGAGGAGGCCGCAATCCGCGTAGTGTGTGCGTCTCCCGACCGCGTGTGGTCGCCCAGCGGCGGCGAACCGGTCATCGGCATGGTGGAGGGCAAAAAATGAGTTTACAACTGGGCTGGCCGGATTATCTGGTCGAAAGAGATGAAAATAGATGCATCCAGTGCGAGGTCTGTGCCAAACAGTGCGCCAACGAGGTGCATACGCTGGACCCCGACACGGGGAAGATGGTTGCAGATGAAATGAAGTGCGTGGACTGCCACCGCTGTGTGGCGATGTGCCCCACGCGCGCGCTGAAGATTCGCGTAAACGATTTGGATTTTAAACCCAACGCGAACTGGTCGAATACCGCCATCAAGGAAATCTATAAGCAGGCAGGTTCGGGCGGCGTGCTGCAATCCGGCATGGGCAACCCGAAGCCTTATCCGATCTACTGGGATAAGATGCTGATCAACGCGTCGCAGGTGACAAACCCATCCATCGACCCGCTGCGCGAACCCATGGAAACGGGTGTGTTTATCGGACGTAAGCCCGCGAAGCTGGAGTTTGGTCCTGACGGCAGTCTGAAAACCAAGATGCCGCCGCAGATCAAGCTTTCGGTGCCCATCATGTTCTCAGCGATGTCGTTCGGTTCGATTTCGGCCAACGCACACGAGTCCCTGGCGCGCGCCGCGACGAAGCTGGGTATCCTCTACAACACGGGCGAGGGCGGCCTCTCACAGGAATTCTACAAGTACGGACCCAATACCATCGTTCAGGTGGCTTCGGGGCGTTTCGGCGTGCATCCGCAGTACCTCAACGCGGGCGCGATGGTCGAGATCAAGATCGGCCAGGGCGCAAAGCCCGGCTTCGGCGGGCATCTGCCCGGCCAGAAGGTGGATGAGGCGGTTTCCAAGGCGCGCATGATCCCGGTGGGCAGCGACGCGCTTTCGCCGTTCCCACACCACGATATTTATTCCATCGAAGACCTCCGTCAGCTGATCTATTCGCTGAAGGAAGCAACGAATTACGAAAAGCCCATCTGTGTCAAGATCGCGGCGGTGCACAACGCGGCGGCGATCGCTTCGGGTATTGCCCGGGCAGGCGCGGATGTGATTGCCATCGACGGGTTCCGCGGCGGCACCGGCTCTGCGCCGACCAGAACGCGCGACCATGTGGGTATTCCCATCGAGCTGGCTTTGGCCGCGGTGGATCAGCGGCTGCGCGACGAGGGCATTCGCAACGAGGTGTCACTAGTGGTCGCGGGCAGCATCCGCAGCAGTGCGGACGTCGTTAAGGCTATTGCACTGGGCGCGGACGCGGTATATATCGGTTCCGCGGCGCTGATTGCGCTGGGGTGCCACATGTGCCAGACATGCTACACGGGCAAGTGCAATTGGGGTATCGCTACGCAGCGTGAGGATCTTGTGAAGCGCCTGAATCCTGATGTAGGCGCAGAGCGGCTGATCAACCTGATCACCGGCTGGCATCACGAGATCGACGAGATGCTCGGCGGCATGGGTATTAACGCCATCGAAAGTCTGCGCGGTAATCGTTTGATGCTGCGCGGCGTGGGGCTGAACCAGAAGGAACTTGAACTTCTCGGCATCATGCACGCTGGAGAATAATCAAAGTTTTTTACGAGGGCGCTGCCCTCGCGCTCCCGCCAAAGGGACTGATCCCTTTGGAATCCCTTTATCCGCGAAACGCCCCGAAGGAGCGTTTCGCATGGCGGGATTCTTAAGGGGTAATGCCCCTTAAGCGGTGGGGCGGGTCCCCGAAAAGACGAAGGCTTTTTGGGTGCAGGTTTGGAGGCGGAGCCTCCAAGGTTTGTGGAAAAAGAGGAGCGGATATGAAGAAGGTTTACGCGGATGAAAAGTGGTGCCTGGGATGCGGATTGTGCAGGGTTTACTGCCGCACGGCGCATTCGGCCACTCACGATATCATCAAGGCGCACAAGCTGGAAGACCCAAAGCCGGTGGAGCGCATCTGTATCGAAACGGGCGACAGGATCAACTTTGCGCTGCAGTGCCGGCATTGTGACGATCCCAAATGCGTAGCGGCCTGCATCACGGGCGCAATGCACAAGGACCCGGAGACAGGCATTGTCATCAACGACACCGAACGGTGCGTGGGGTGCTGGACGTGCGTGCTGGTCTGCCCGTACGGTGCGATCGTACGTGACGAAGGCGCTCACAAAGTAGCGGCCAAGTGTGATTTGTGTGCCGCGCTCGGCGAACCGGAATGTGTAAAGCACTGCCCGAACAACGCGCTCAAATACGAAGACAGGGGGGAGTGACGATATGAAATATGTAATCATCGGGAACTCCGCCGCAGCCGTGGGCTGCATCGAAGCCGTCAGAAAATGCGACGAGCAGGGAACCATCACCGTGATCTCCGACGAGACGCACCACGTGTATTCGCGGCCGCTCATCTCGTACTATCTCGCGGGCAAGGTGGAGCCGAAGAACATGGTCTACCGGCATCTCGACTTCTACGAGAAGAACCGCGTGGATACGGTGTTCGGCAAGAAGGCCATGGCGATCGACCCGAAAAAGAAAACCGTGACGCTGGACGACGGCACCTCCGTGCCGTACGACAAGCTACTGGTTGCGACAGGTTCGTCCCCGTTTGTGCCGCCCACCGAAGGGCTGGCCGGACAGGACAACGCGTTTACGTTCCTGAAATATGACGATGCGCTGGGCATCGAAAAGCTGCTGACCAAGGACAGCCGCGTGGTCGTCGTCGGCGCGGGCCTCATTGGCTTGAAAGCCGCCGAGGGAATTGCGCCTGTGGCAGGCAGTGTGCACGTGGTGGAAATGGCCACCCGCGTGCTGCCCATGATCCTCGACGACGCGGCGGCTGCGCCTGTGCAGAAGCGCATTGAGGAACAGGGCGTCACCTTCCACCTCGGCACGGTCGTGGCGCAGGTGGTGGGCGATAAGCACATCGAAAAGGTGATATTAAAGGACGGCACAGAGCTGCCGTGCGACATACTGGTCATGGGCGTGGGCGTTAGGCCCAACGTCGCGGAAGCCAAGGCTGCGGGCGTCACCGTGAACCGCGGCATCGTGATCGATGAGCACTCGCGTACGAACGTTTCAGACATCTGGGCAGCGGGCGACGTGACCGAAGGCAAGGATCTGATCTCCGGCGAGCACCGCATCATGGCGCTGTGGCCCAACGCATACGCGCAGGGACGCGCCGCGGGCTATGACATGTGCGGCAAGGAAGAAGACTTTGCGGGCGTGTTTCCGATGAACGCGGTCGGGTTCTTTGGATTGCCGATCATCACGGCCGGACTGCAGGGCGGCGAAGGCACAGAGGTGTTTTCAAAAGACGACCTGAAAAATGGCAGCATGAAACGCTTTATTGTCAAGGACGATATGCTCGTGGGCATGATCCTCGTGGGTGAGGTGGACCGGGCGGGCATCTACACGTCTTTGATGAGCGAGAAGATACCGCTTTCATCCCTGAACAAAAAGCTTACCGACGACGGTTTCGGCCTGATATCGCTGGGCTATGACCGGATGAAACAGCGGATTTCTTCGTAAGGGGTGGATAAAAATGGAACTTACAGCAGGGGACCAGGTATACGGTGAATTGAACAGCCGCATCCGTGAGATAGCCAAAGAGCCGGGCGAGATCATCGTCCGTGAGGTCTATGGCCATCGGTATATGGGCTGCGGACTGAAGGATCATACCAAGCTGACCGTGCACGGCACGCTGGGCAACGACTCGGCTTGCTATATGGACGGCGCGACGGTTGAGGTGTTTGGCAACGCGCAGGACGGCATCGCCAATACAATGAACGACGGAACGCTGATCGTACACGGTAACTGCGGCGACATCATGGGTTATGCGATGCGCGGCGGAAAGGTGTACATCCAAGGCTACGCGGGCTACCGCGCGGGCATCCACATGAAGGAGTACATGGACAAGGTGCCGTTAATCGTAATCGGGACCAAGGGCGGGGACTTCCTCGGCGAATACATGGCGGGCGGACGTATCGTGGTGCTGGGCCTCGGGCTCGACAAGGATGAGAAGGTCGCGGGCAAGTTCTTCGGCACCGGCATGCACGGCGGTAAGATGTATATCCGCGGCACAGTGAACGAAGCGCTCATGGGGCGCGAAATTGCGCAGGCACCGATGGACGAAGAGGATGAAGCTTTCTTAAAACAGGAGATCGCGAATTACGCCACGTATTTCGGCGTAGACGTCTCCGGAATCAAGCCCTCGGACTTCAAAAAATATCAGCCAAAGAGTGCAAGGCCGTACGGGAAAATGTACGTGGGGAACTAAACAGCAAACTGGGCCGTATCTGAAAGGATGCGGTCTTTTTGTTTCCAATCTTGCAGTGGTATAATAAAGGATAAGGAACAAGCGATAATAATCCAAGAGAGGTGCAGCCTGATGGAATACGGAAATACAAATCCCAAGGTTGATGAATTTTTAAGCAAAGAAACAAAATGGCGGGAGGAGTTTGAAAAGCTGCGGGCCATCGTTCTCAGCTGCGGGCTGACCGAGGATTTTAAGTGGGGCAAGCCCTGCTACACGCTGGATAACGCCAATGTCGTACTGATCCACGGCTTCAAGGAATACTGCGCTCTGCTGTTTATCAAAGGCGCACTGCTGAAAGATGACAAGGGCATACTCGTCCAGCAGACGGAGAACGCGCAGACTGCTCGGCAGATTCGTTTCACTAGTTTGGAAGAAATCGTAATGTTGGAGCCTACTCTGAAAGCGTATATCAACGAAGCGATTGAAGTGGAAAAGGCAGGGCTTAAGGTGGAGCTTAAGAAGAATACGGAATACACCGTGCCGGAGGAGCTTCAGAGTAAGTTTAACGAAACGCCCGCGCTGAAAACCGCATTTGAAGCGCTGACGCCGGGGCGGCAAAGGGGCTACCTGTTCTATTTTGCGGAGCCCAAGCAATCCAAGACGAGGACAGCGAGAATTGAAAAGTATGAGCAGCAAATACTCAGCGGGAAGGGGTTGAACGATTAGGGAAAGACTGAACCCTGATATAGCATCAGGAACCCGGGCCGTGTCCGAAAAGGATGCGGCTTTTTGAGTTACGGATGGATTTCAAACAGTGTGCAGGTGGTGAAGTCTGTGACGTAGACATTTTTGTCATCAGGCGTTGTCGCAAAAGAGAGGACAGGGCACTTTGTCTTTTGACTGTACAGCGGAGAAAAGTCTTTCGTAGAGAAAACGATAAAACCATCGGACAATGCACAGAACAGGTATTGCTCTGTAAAGGATAACGCCAGCCCGTATATTAAATTATTCTTTGGGCAAGCAAAAAACCGACTCAGGCAGTGTCCGTTTCCATCCAGCCGCAGCAGATAGCGAAGGTCGTGTGCGAGGAATTCACCGCGTTCCGAGAGGTACTGAAAATCTGCAACCACCATGTCCAGCGGGATATGGTGAAAATGCTCAAAATCCTGATCCAACCAGAGTGCGAATCCATTTTGGGCCACTCCGAAAATCTTAGAGCGCGAGAAGCCGGAAAGCAGGTATTGCCCCCTCTCCGGAACGAAGTTTATGGTATCCAGAACAAATGCCCGGTCATTTGCAAAAAAAGACCCAACTTCCTGTAGCGTTTTGGCGTCATATTTGACAAGGCGACTGAGCATCTCAGGGGGTCCTTACAAGATTATAAGCAAATTTGCCATCGGGTGAAAAACAAAAGCCGCCGTTTTGCGGCTCATCGCCTTTTCTGGTTGTGATTTTTCCTGTTGATTGTAAAGTTTTGAGCGAGTAGAAGTCGATATGGTGCCCGTTTGTTTTCACAGCAACCGTTTCTCCATCGGGCGAAAAAGCAGCGTAATAAGCGCCTTGCAGGTTGCGGAAAGCAACAAGCTCCTTATCGTCCGCCATGCGGATGATGCGCATCGTCCTACCCGACATCGCGATCATGGTCTGCCCATCCGGCGATATCGTGATGTTTTTTGCATAAGGTATTAGCTTTATTTCTTGAAGCGTCAAGCCTCAATTTCCCCTTTGAGGTAACACACCGCCTGTCCGCCAATCTTCACGCGCTGCCCGCAGTCCTCCACGAAAAGCTGTCCGCCGCGGTACGATAACTGCTGAGCAGTCATCTTTGCTTTGCCGAGCCTTGCGCTCCAGAACGGGATGAGCGTGCAGTGGGACGAGCCGGTCACCGGGTCTTCGTCGATGCCGTGGTGCGGCGCGAAAAAGCGCGAGACGAAATCGCAGGTTTCGCCCTTTGCTGTGACAATCACGCCAAAGCCGCCAACCTTCGACAACAGCGAAAAGTTGGGGTTGAGACCGCGTACAGCCTGTTCATTTCCCACGACAGCCACAAGGTCGCGTGCAAGGTGTGTTTCAAGCACAGGCATGCCGAGCGCGTGTTCCAGCAGCTCAGGCTTTTTGCACGGCATGGGCGGGCGGGAAGGGAAGTCGAGCGTATAGATATCCCCTTCGCGGTTGACAAATAGCGGCCCGCTCTGCGAGCGGAACTCCACACGCTGCGCCGAAGGGTCAATGAAGTTCATCACCACAAACGCGCTCGCAAGCGTGGCGTGGCCGCACAGATCGATCTCGGTCGTAGGCGTAAACCAACGCAGATCGTAATGCCCACCGTTCGGCACGACAAAGGCTGTCTCCGATAGGTTGTTTTCGAACGCGATGGACTGCATCACGTCATCCGGCAATTCCCTGTCCGGCAGGCAAACGCCCGCGGGATTGCCATGGAAAGGCGTATTCGTGAAAGCGTCCACTACATAGTATTTCATTTGCCATCCTCCTGCTGCGGGGGATGCGGGGGATGCGGGGTCTCTTCCAACGGCTGCGGATCAGGCGAAGGGTTCCGAGCGCCCGGCGCAGGAGGATAATATGGTATACCCGGTTGAGGCGGCATGTTCTGCGTCCCCGGCATGGGCGGGTAGTAGGGCATGCCCGGCTGCGGCGGATAATACGGAGCACCCGGTTGAGGCGGGACGTTCTGCGTCCCCGGCATGGGCGGGTAATATGGCATACCCGGCTGCGGCGGATAATACGGAGCGCCCGGCTGTGGCGGGACGTTCTGCTGACCCGGCATGGGCGGATAATAGGGCATACCCGACTGCGGCGGATAGTACGGAGTACCCGGTTGAGGCGGCATGGGTGGGTAGTATGGCATACCGGGTTGTGGCTGATAATACGGAGCCCCCGATTGAGGCGGGACGTTCTGCGTCTCCGGCATGGGCGGGTAGTATGGCATACCCGGTTGTGGCGGATGATACGGAATGCCCGGCTGTGGCGGGACATTCTGCTGACCCGGCATGGGCGGGTAATATGGCATGCCCGGTTGCGGCGGATTAAGCGGAGCACCTGGAGCCGGAGGATAGTTCATATTGCCCGGCATGGGTTGGAAGTACGGCATGCCCGGCTGAGGGTAATACGGGCCGGTTGGCGGCATCTGCGGCGCAAAGGGAGGCATATCCGGTGTCGAAGCAGCTCCCTCGGGCGGTGCGGGTGCGCGTACCACGAGCTTGTTTTGGCCCACGAACAGCAGCAGCGCGATCAGTATTGCGAAGATGCCGATGAGGATGAGGTAGAACGGGTCACCGATGACGCTGGGCGGCGCTTCCTCTATCACTGAATTGGTATGAAAGATTGCGTAGTCGACGGTGAGGCCGCTGAGGGACATGGGAACCAGAAGGCCGATGGTGAAGTTCCACGCACCATGGAAGCCGCAGGAGGCCCATAGGCTATCGGTGCGCAGCATTAGCAGCGCGAGAAACGCGCCGATCAGCAGGTAGTATATTGCGCCCAATATAGTGTAACCACCGTTGAGCGCGTGCGCTATGGAGAACAGTCCGGAGCTGATCAGCACAGCGGGCAGCAGCCCAAGCTTGCGCGAGATACCGGGTACGAGCAGACCGCGGAACAGCAGCTCCTCTGAGGCGGACTGGATGATAAACGCGGCAAGATAGATGGGTACCAGATACGTGAATCCGGTATAGGTGATACCAACGTCAAGGAGCGGCCACGCATAGCTGACGGCCAGCGCGATTGCACCTCCCACAAAGCCCATGAGATACCGCGGCACAGCAAGTCGGGGTGAAAGACCCGCGGCGGAGAGCGGGCGCTTCTCAATGCGGCGCAGGTAGATGAGGGTGAACGCGATCATCACTGCGGTCAGAAATAGTGATACAAGCATCAGGCTGTTACCGTTCATGGAATTCAAAAAATCCTGAGCGGAGTAGAAAGAACCTGAAAAGAGGTCCCGCATGAGCCAGACCATCCATGGAATCATTACAAGCAGGCTTGCCTTATTGAAAGCCACATAAATCGTGAGCGCGATAAGAATCTGCAGCCACACGCCTGTGCCATAGGACGGGTTGTTCAGACCGTCCAGCATAGGCGGCCGACGGATAATCCATTTTTTCATGACGTACCCCCAGTCAGTGTACCTTATTCTACCATGCGGTGCGAAAAAAGGGAACGCCTTATTTAGCTGAGCGCATGGCTTCATCAAATCGCGCCGCCGCTTCGCGGATACGCGCCTCGTCCTGTACCAGCGCCATGCGCACATAGCCGCGTCCGCCTTCGCCGAAAGCGCTGCCGGGCGTAATGATGATGCCGGTGCGCTGCCGCAGGGCCGTGCAGAAGCCGGTGTCGTCACTGCCGAACGCCTCGGGGATGCGCGCCCAGACGAACATCGTGGCATGCGGCTTTTCAATCGTCCAGCCCGCTTCGCCAAAAGATTCGATCAGCGCGTTACGCCGCTGTTCATAGGCTTGCGCGGTCTGGCGCACGAGCGCTTCACCGCTGCCCAGCGCCGCAATGCCCGCCCGTTGTACAGGCAGGAACACGCCGTAGTCCGTGTTGGATTTCAAGCGGCTGAGCGCAGAAACGTACTCCCGGTTGCCCAGGCAGAATCCAAGGCGCGCGCCTGCGAAGCCGTAGGTCTTGGACAGCGAGTTCATCTCCGCGCCGATCTCTTTCGCACCCGGAAAGGCGAGGAAGCTGCCCACGTGCAGGCCGTCGAATACGAGCTCGCTATAGGCGTTGTCGTGCAGAACGAAGATGTCATGCTTATGCGCAAAAGCGATCAGGTCACGGTAGAAGGAGTCCGGCGCGAGGGCTGCCGTGGGATTGTTCGGGTAAGAGACGATCATCAGCTTGGCCCGGTCGGCGACGTCCGCAGGGATATCGTTAAAGTCAATGACGAAGCCGTTCTCGCGCCGCTGTGGTACGCTAAACACCTGCGCATGCGCGAGCGCCGCCCCCGCAAAGAACGCGGGATAACACGGGTCGGGCAGGATCACCGTATCGCCCGGGTTGATTACGGGCAGACAGCAGTGTGCAAGGCCTTCCTGACTGCCCAGCACTGCGCAGATCTCGGTCTCCGGGTCCAGCTTAACATCGTAGCGCTTGTCGTACCAGGCCGCTGCGGCTTCGCGCAGCTCCGGCAGATCGCCGATTGCGTAGATGTAATTTTCATCGCGGGCCGCTTCCTGCACGAGCGTTTCGAGTACGTGCGGCGCGGGGGGGATGTTGGGCGTGCCCACGCTCAGGTCGATCACATCGACGCCTGCGCTGATAAGCGCCGCTTTTTCCTGTGCAAGCTCGGTAAATATTCCAGATTGGAGCCGCTGCATGAGGTTGGATGATTGCATTGGTATTTTGTACGCTCCTGTGCTTAATTGCTTTCAATTATACGCGCCTGCCGCCGACTTTTCCAGTATGAATGCGTGTGGATTAACCGTCCCATTTATGATATAATCGAATAAATATACAAGGTGCATACATGATATGGGTTATGGAGGAGCGATGGATTCCGGGCAGGTGAAACAGCGGCTATACGACATGGGAGCGGACCTCGTGGGCATCGCGGGTATGGACCGCTTTGACGATGCGCCGGAGGGGTACCATCCGCTCGATGTATTTCCGGGCTGTCGGTCGGTCGTCGTGTTCGCACAGCGGTTTTTGCGCGCTACGATGGACTGCGGCAATACGGTGCCGTACACCATCGTCCGCAACCTGCTGTCCTCCATGATGGACGAGATGTCCCTCCGCTTCTGCACTGAAATGGAAGAGGCGGGCATTGCGGCTGTGCCCACGGGTACCAACGGCCCGACGATGTTTGATACGCGCACACAGCGCTTTCGAAACGTCGTATCGGCCAAGCACTGCGCGCAAGCTGCGGGGCTGGGCACTATCGGAAAAAACACGCTGCTCATCACACCGCAGTTCGGCAACATGGTATGGCTCAGCGTGATTCTGACAGAGGCGGAGCTCGAACCCGACCCGCTGATTGAAAAAAGCCTTTGCCCATCCGGATGCAGGCTGTGCCTCGACGCCTGCCCGATCGACGCGGTGGGCGAACCTGCGATGAAGCAGACGGATTGCTGGAATTACGCGTTCGGCGGCGTGGATGGCGGCGAGTTCATCATCCGGTGCAATCGCTGCCGCGCGGTGTGTCCCATGCGTTACGGTGTGCGAGGTCAATAGCGTGGCGGTATATGCGGGGGCATGGCTGGCACTCATGAGCCTCATCGGCGCAATCGTCTGCGCGGCGGACAAGCGGGCGGCAAGACGGCATGCGCGCCGGGTGCCAGAGAAAACGCTCTGGACGCTCGCGGTACTTGGCGGGGCCATAGGCGTATGGTTTGCGATGCTGATTGCGCATCATAAGACACGAAAAGCGGTTTTTGCGGTGCTGATGCCGGTTTTAGCCGCTTTACAGCTTGGATTGGTGATTTTTCTCATCATAACCTTACAATAAACCTTCTGGTTGACATCGCAATGCTGCTTCAATATAATATACTCGTCTGACTATACGAAACCGGGGGCTAAACCGAACGCTGAGTGAAACCACTGACCTTTGGAATGCCGATGCTGCGGCGATACGAGGCGCGTTTAAAAAACTGCTCCCTAAGAAATAAAAGGGGTTACTGACACATGAAGATGACATTTCAGCCGAAGAAAAGGCAGCGCAAAGTAGAGCATGGCTTCCGTAAGCGCATGAAGACACGCAACGGACGGAACGTCCTGAAGCGCAGGCGCGCCAAAGGCCGCAAGGTGCTCTCCGCGTAAAGCACAGGCGGCTTACTTTGCCGCATTGGATGGAAGGTATATTGAGGCGTGAATATTCGCTCAGGCGCAACAAAGAGTTTCGTTACGTTTATAAAAAGGGCAAATCCGTTTCGGACGGAAATCTTGTGCTGATCTATGTGGTCACCAAAACACCGCGTTTGAAGGTGGGTTTTTCCGTATCAAAAAAAATGGGCAACAGTGTGGAGCGCAACCGGATTAAGCGCAGGCTGAAGGAAGCGTTTTTTTCGATGATCGGAGAGATTTCCCCCAAAAGCCTGCTCGTTTTTGTACCGCGCGATAACGCGAAGGATCTCTCTTACCACGAGCTTAAAGCTTCGGAAGAGCGGCTTTTAAAAAGAGCCGGGCTGTTGGTAAAAACGGTATGAAACGCGTGCTGCTTGCCATAATCAGGTTCTATAAGAGGGCAATTTCGCCGTATCTTCCGCCCAGCTGCCGGTTTACGCCCACATGCTCGGAATATGCGGTGGAAGCGATTCAGAAGCACGGTGCGTTCAAGGGCTTAGGGCTTGCCATCTGGCGCATCATGCGCTGCAACCCGCTGTGCAAGGGCGGATACGATCCGGTACCGTAAGGTGTCTTTGGGACGTTGTGCAGGACCGGTCTTCCGGGGTGTGAATACAGAGTCCCCAAAAGGTAAAGCTTTTTGGGGTGAAAAGACGGGGTCCCCCATAAGTGAAACTTTTGGGGTAAGCTAGGAGGTACCCGTGGGATTTTTAAGCGATAATTTTATTTCCGATTTCTTTATCCTCGCGCTCAAATGGGTGGTGACGATCGTGCAGAGCTATCCGCTCGCCATCATCATCCTGACGGTCGCTATCCGCGTGCTGATCCTGCCGCTCGATTTACGGCAGAAGCAGAGCTCGCGCAAGATGGCGATGATTCAGCCCAAGATTGAGTCGCTCAAAAAGCGCTATGCCAACAACCCGCAGCAGTTGCAGAAGAAGCAGCAGGAGTTGATGAAAAAGGAAGGCGTCAAACCGCTTGCCGGTTGTCTGCCTATGCTCATCACAATGCCGATTTTCTTCGCGTTCTTTGGCGCGATGCGCGCGCTGGCTTCGGAGCAGCAGGTTTCCTTCATGCTCAATGCGCAGCATCTTTCCAACCTCGCGGGATTTACCGATTTCATGCATCTGCCGCGTTTGCTGTGGATCAACAACATCTGGCAGCCGGATTCCGGCCTTGAACCGATCCTGCCGATCGCCAGCAAATTTACAAGTTTTATTCAGCAGAACATGAACAGTGTCAGTCCGCAGGCGCTTCATATGATGTCTCAAGCCGGACTGGTCAGCTTTGACACTGCTAATGGCTTTTCCGGTGGAGCGAACTACAGTGGGCTGGTATCGGATATTATTTCGAGAAACGGGCTTGCGGGTTACAATAACGGTTGGTTTATACTGCCGTTGCTGGCCGGCGTAACGCTGTTCCTGCAGCAGAAGCTGACCATGGGACAGAATCCGCAGCAGGCTCAGCAGCAGGGCGGAGCGTTCATGCTCTGGTTCTTCCCAATCTTTACGATCTGGATCTGTTCGACGTCCAACGCGGCGTTTTCTATCTACTGGCTGTTTGCGAACATCTACGCGCTGGCGCAGACGTTTGTGCTCAACCTGATTTACAAGAAGAAGGATGAGAAGGCCAAGGGTACAGTTGAGGAGGCAACCTGATGGATGTTTACGAAAGCAAAGGCAAGACGGTAGACGAAGCGGTTTTCAGCGGACTCATGAAGATGGATTGCTCCATCGACGAAGTCGATATCGAGATACTTGACGAGGGCGGCGGACTGTTCAAAAGCGCCCGCGTCAAGCTTACAAGAAAGACAGAACCTGAGGTATTCCCTGCCGAACTCACTGCCGAGGCTGAAGAGCCAAAGCCCCAGCCTGCACCCCTGCCCCGTAAGGGCTTTGAGGACATGGGCAATGGTTTCGAAAGACGTGAGCGTCGGGATGATCGCCGGGACGACCGTCGCCGGGATGACAGGCGGCCGGGCGGACGTCCGGGGGACCGCCGGGATAACCGCTATAGCGAGCGCAAGCGGGACGACTACCGTTCCGATCGTGGCAGCCAGCGTCGCGAGGAGGAAATACCGGACGAGCCCATCGTGCCGCACGAGCCGCAGAACGACGCCGAGAAGTTCCTTTATGGCCTGTTCGAGCGTATGCGCATGAACGTGGCGCTGACATCCAAGGATCAGGAAAGCATGCTGCACATCGACATGGCAGGCCGCGGCATGGGTATGCTGATCGGCCGTCGCGGAGAGACGCTGGATGCGCTGCAGTACCTGACCAGCCTGGTCATCAACAACAACAAGAACGATTACACCAAGGTGATGCTCGATACCGAAAACTACCGTGTGAAGCGCGAAGAGACGTTAAAGCGACTCGCGGCGCATCTCGCGGACAAGGTGGTCAAGAGCGGGCGGGCCATGGTGCTTGAGCCTATGAATCCTTACGAGCGGCGCATCCTGCATGCGACGCTGCAGGACTATGACAAAGTCTATACCTACAGCGAGGGCGAGGAGCCTTACCGCAGCGTGGTGGTGGCGATCAAAGGGCAGGAGGGCGGACCGGCTCCGGAGCCCGTATCGAGACCGCGGCCCAGACCGAGAAGCCATAGATAGTCTCATGAACCCATAAAATAAAATCGCAGCGGAGCCGTTTCGGCTCCGCTGTTTTGATGGATTCAGATGATAAATGACCAATCAAGTATTATTGGATTGGTATGATCTTCTCTGCCGGACTTTCACCAACATTGCTGTACAGGTCTCTTCTTCTGTACAGGCCGAAGAGCAGTCCCAAAAGGCCGGGATATAACGCGTTATCAAACCCGGATATGGGATTAAACGGCATGGTTAAATCGAGGGCTCCCCTGTACAATACATCCCGAAGGAGCATCGAAACGGTCCAGACTACGAAGTATACCGCTGTGCCGATTGCCAGCGTGCGCCCGGCCCGGTCGTGGAAATGCAACAGCGAGCGCAGCATCCGCCATATCATAACGCCCATCGCCGCATACGGCAGCAAAGCGGGCAGTATTCCGTAATGCAGCAGCATATCCGAAAGGCTGCGAAAAAGCGGAGGATATATAACTGGCCGGGGCCGATATTATTCCGATCAGTTCCGGTGTGGCGTGTCCGATCAGTTTCAGATCCTTCAGGTGCTGCATGGCCGTTTTGAACAGGGATGTTATGTGGCTGGCCTCATTGGCTTCAGCCGCATCATCTAAAAATTCCAGACAGATAAATACGGTTACGCCAACCAAAACGGCCGAAAATACCGCCTTCCATTTCTTATCCGCGCCTGAAAACAGGAGCATGAAAAAGCAGGCGAATACGGTGCAGACTAAATTGTATTTATGCATCATAAAGATCAGGACGGTTGCAACGGTTGCCGTGGCGACAGCCAATATATTGGCCCTGGTATCTCCTCTTTTCGTGCGCGCAGCCAGCCCGGAAAAACCGGCGAGGAAAACGAGCAGGCAGCAATCGAGCACCGTATAGAACCAGAAGTATATAGAATTAGGAAAGGACGTCATGTGGTTAGGACTATTACGGAGGTAGAGCATGTAAACAAGGTAAAGCGCCAGCAGCCCGACCAGACTGCCGATCACAAGCGGCAGCGAGGCTATCCGGATGATCCTGCGGATATCCGCTAATACGCAGGCGATGCCGATGCCGAATCCAATGGCAGTGGTGGCAAGGCCTTGAATATAATTCGGCTCGTTGTACTGAGCAGTAATGCTGTATATGATAAGCGCCAGCGGAAAAGTAATGAGGATGGCCACGGATATCAACATCAGCACATCCACCCTGGGCCTGTGCAGCCGGTCCAGCCGTCTGCCAGTTTCCAACGGATCGCCCATTGCCTTTACGGATACCTCCATAGAGGCGGTGTCGTCCAGCCCGGAGTTTTTTACTTCCCGCAGGTGCTCTTCTATATGCCCTTCAAGCTCCTTTTGGATAACCGGGCGGGCTTTTTTCCATTGGATCTGCCTCAGGACGGCGCTGATATAGCTCTCTTCGGGATTTCCATTATGCATACTGGATACCTCCCATGATCTTATCGACCGCGCCTTTTACATTTTCCCACTCCAGGTGCTTTTCACGGAGCCGCTTATTGCCCTTTTTGGTGACATGGTATATCTTGCGCTTGCGGCTTGTTTCACCCTCCCATACAGCTTCCAGAAGCCCTTCGGCTTCCAGTGCGTGCAGCACGGGGTAGAGTGTGCCTTCCCGTAGCGAGAACACGCCTTCGCTTAAGGCATCCATCTTTCGTATAATCTCATAACCATGCATCGGCGTGCCTGCCAGCAGTCTCAGCACCAGCATACCGGTGGTTCCTTTCACCAACTCGCCTGATTTCATAGCTTTTCTCCTTACCTAGGAATGCGATACATAGATACTATATGTAATATTATTTCCATTATTTCTTGTTTTGTCAAGAGTAAAATAAAAAAGCCGCCCTTTCAGGCAGCTAGTTTGATATAAAAGTCTGTTGGGCCTTATGCCAGCGCGTCCATGAAGGCCTTATACTGCGCGAATGCGATGCCCGGCTCCTCGAGCGAAAGGTCCCACCGCTTCACCCATTCGAGCGAATAGAAGCCATCGTAGCCCGCTCTTTTCAGCAGCTTGACGATGCGCGCTACGGGCAGATCGCCTTCGCCCAAAAGGCGGTAGCGGGCCTTGCCGTTTTCCATCACGGAGTCCTTGATGTGTACGTGGCGGATATACGGGGCAATGTTGTTGATCGTGTACTCCGGGTCCTCGTTGAAGTAGCGGTACGGGTGGTGGATATCGTAGAGAATGCCGATATTTTTGGTCTTGATCTCATTGAACATCAACCCCAGCACCTTGGTTTTAGCATAAAAACCATTGGTTTCGATGAGCGGCATAACCCCCTTGCCCGCGGCATACTGGGCAATCTCCCGCAGGTTGGCCGCGATGACGCGGGGACGCACCTCGTCAGAAGGGGCGGGTTCCCTGTCTGCGAGCAGCCGGATGTACGGCGCGCCGAGCGCGCTCGCGGTATCCACGTACGCCTTGACGCTGTCCAGCACGTCCTCGGAATTCAGGTCACACGAGGATGCGAGGCACGGGATGGAAAGCGACAAACGGTTAAGCGTCTCGCGCGTTGCCGCAAGGTGCGCGGGTGAGAACGCGTCAATTGCCGGGGCATAAAGCTCGTTCTGGATGCCGCGGATCTCCACACCGTTGAAGCCTAAGTCCGAGGCGACTGATACGATCTCCGAAAACGTCCACTCCGGGCATCCGAGTGTGGAAAAGCATGTCTTCATGGCCGTTCCTCCTTAAAAATAAGGTACTGCATTATATCGCGGGCAGCGCCCGATTATACGCCCATCACCTGCTTGAATTCAGCCAGCGCACGCGCGAACTCCTTCATGCAGTTGCGTATCGGCGCACCGTCCGTAAAGTCCACGCCCGCTTTTTTAAGCAGCTCCAGCGGATGGTCGCTGCCGCCGCTGCTCAGGAACGTGATGTACTGCTCCAGCGCGCCGGGCTGCTTTTCAAACAGCCGCGTTGCAATCATCACGGCCGAGGAGAAGCCGGTAGCGTACTTGTAGACGTAGAACGAGTTGTAGAAATGCGGGATACGCGCCCATTCCAGAGCGATGGTATCGCAGGTTTTCATGCCATCTCCGTAATACAGCGCGTTGAGCGCCTTGTATTTTGCCGAGAGCGACTCCTGATTGATCGGCTCACCCGCATCGTTCATGCCGTGCGCGGTGCGCTCGAACTCGGCGAACATGGTCTGGCGCAGCACGGTGGTACGGAACTGGTCGATGTAGTGGTTCAGCACGTGCTTTTTCAGCTTCTCGTCGCCGTGCTGCAGCAGATACCGCGTGAGCAGCACCTCGTTGACTGTGGAGGCCACCTCCGCAACGAATATAGTATACTGCGCGAGCGGATAGGGCTGCGCTGCGTCCGAATGGTAAGTGTGCATCGCGTGACCGAGCTCATGCGCGATGGTATATACGCTGTCAAGGTCGCTGCGGTGATTCAGCAGCACGTACGGATGCGAACCGAAAGCGCCCCAGGAGTACGCGCCGGTGGTCTTGCCTTCGTTCTCAAACACGTCCATCCAGTGCTCGTCGCGGGCGCGCTGCAGCAGCTTGCGGTAGTCCTCGCCGAGCGGCTCCAGCGCTTTGAAGATGATATCAAGGGATTCCTCGTACGAATACTTCTTCTCGGTATCGCCCACAAGCGGCACGTAAATGTCGTACATGGCGATGTCGTCAAGGCCGAGTATCTTCTTGCGGGCATCCACGTAGTCGTACATCACGGGCAGGCTCTCGTGGATGGTATTGATTAAGCCGTCGTAGAGTGAAACAGGCACATCGTCCGCGAACAACGCCTGCTCCAGCGCGCTCCCGTAGTTGCGGGCTTTGGCATAGAATGCATCCTTCTTGATGCTGGTGCCGTAGGAGGTAGCGATGGTGTTGATGTTGTTGCGGAAGCTGGTGTAATATGTTTCGAACGCATCCCTGCGCACGTTGCGATCGCGGTGCTGCATAAGCTCCAGGTACTTCGCGTGTGTGAGCTGCACGTCGCCTTCAGGTGTCTTGACCGTGCCGAACTTCATGTCCACGCTCTCCAGCATGGTGAAGATCTCCTTGGCGCCAGCGGCGAATTCGGCGCTCATGGAGAGCAGCTTTTCCTCCGCTTCGCCCAGCACATGGCTCTTCTGCCGGATCAAATTGCGGATCATGAACGCGTAAGGCGCAAGGCGCGGCTCTTCGGCAATAAAGCCCAGCAGCTTTTCATCGCTCTCCTTGAGCAGCGTTGGCGCGACATACGAGGTTTCGCCGGATACCGCAACATAGAGCGACCACGCGCGCTCCGTCATACCCTGATAGCGGGTATTGCCGTTGTCCTCGTCGCGTCGCATTTTGGCGTATACGAAGATGCGCTCACAGAGCAGCGCGGACTCGTCAATTTTGATGAGCGCGTCAGCCAGCGCCGCGGCACTGCTGGTCAGGCCGTCCTTGAGCGCAGCTAAAGAGGGAAGCGCTCCCTGCAGACTGCCAAAGTCCTTCTCCCACTGTTCGTCGGAGGGGAATATGGCGGTTAAGTCCCACTTGTATTTGTTTTCGATCTCGCTTCTTTTCATGAATGCCTCCGGAAAGATATTTGTTTTCAGTATGCCCAAATCGCCATGCTAATAGCGGATATCGCGTCCGCGGAAGATGAGCTTTTCGGAATGGCCCGTGTCCATCAGCCGCGAGTGGATGCGCTCTCCATAGCGCTCGTTGATACTGGCAAAATCCAGGTTGGTTGCAATCACGGTGTGCAGCCCTGCGCTGCTGCGTTCGTTGAGCAGGTCAAAGAAGTACTCGATGGTTACGTTGCGCGTCATCGGCTCTGTGCCAAGATCGTCGATGACGAGCAGCGGCACGCTGAAAACCGCGTCGAGGTCGACGTTTTCGCCAAGGCGGTCGCTGTGGAACAGCGAGAACAGCCGGTACGCGGTGTAGCCCGCCGCAGAATATCCGCGTTCGAGCACACGCCGCTGAATGCAGCGCGCAGTGTACGTCTTTCCAAGGCCGGTGCCGCCCGAGATCAACAGAATCTGCCTGCAGTCGGGAAAGCTGTCCGCCCAGATCATGGTGATGCGCTTATACTGCGCCATATAGTCACGTTGCGATTTCCCGTTTTCGAAGGGCTCGTCAGAAAACCGCGTGAGATCAAATTTTTCAAAGCTGACGTCGCCGCCCGTAAAGCGAGCGTCGTCCAGCCGGGTATCCAGCCGGTAGCGCGAGTAGCATTCGCAGCGCCGCGAGTCGCTTCGCATTCCGGTGTCACGGCAGGCGAGGCAGGTGTAGATGGGGTCCAGATAGTCCGCAGGGAAGCCCGCTTCGGCAAGCTGCGAATCGGCCTGTTGCAGCAGTTCGTTCAGTGCCGCCGCGTCAAAGGCTTCTCCGCCCACAGTTTTGCTGATGCGTTCCAGTTGGACCGCGCGAATGCGCTCGTGCAGGCGCTTAAGCTCCGGCAGCGTGCCGTATACTTCCTCCTGCCTGCGCCGTTGCTCCGCTTCGTTTCTGCGCCGGATGCTTTCGTATACCTCGTACACCTCAGCCACGGCCGCCTGCTCCTTCTTCCGCGAACGGGTCCAGTGCGAGGTGGTCCAGATTCTCAACCGGGCGTTCAAATGATGCGCGCTTTCCCGTGGTTTGCCCGTATTTGCGCGTCTCGCCCTGCGCGTCGGTCAACGTCCGCACACCCGCGTTGTGCCATCCCGTGAGCACGCTGTTGAGATACCGGTACGGGTTATCGGAAAGCGAGCTGATCTCCGCGGCGAGCAGTATCGCGTCGTGGGAGATGGCCCAGTCTTTGTTCCACTTTGTATAGGCACGCCGGTGCGCATCGGTGATGGGGCAGGGGTGGCCCGTGGCGCTCAGAACCGCAGCGACGGAGCTGTCCTGTGCCTTCTGTGCGGCGATCAGCGTCTCCGCTTCCTCTGGACGCTGCACGCGGTTGTTATACCAGTCGGTCAGAATATCGTCCATGTAAGGCAGGGGCAGCTTTCCGCGCGATGCGAGCAACCGGGCCGCAGCAGAAAGCATGTCCATGCCATAGCCAAATACGCTTGTCCACTTGCGGTACAGGCTTTCGTATTCCAGCGTAGGCCGCGCCGCCGGTTCACCCAAAATGCGCATCAGTTCCTGAATGTCCTTCGAGGCGCTCTCGGTCTGCGATTTCTTTTCACTGATCTGGCGCGAGGTGATATTGCCGTCGTCGTGCAGCCGCTCCAGAATGCGGTCGAGGTATTTCATACTGGGTTCCCGCGCCGCGGTGGTATGGCTGCATGCGGTCAGCACGGCCTCTAGTGTAAAGCCCCATTCGCGCGTCCACTTGTCAAACAGCGCCGCTTCGTCCTGTGTGGGACCGCGGCTCGTGATGCCAAGACGTGAGAGCACACGCGGCACGCCTGAGGATGCCTCCTTGAGCGCCGCAATCTTCTCCACGGCTTTTTGCTCCGTGTCGATATGGTCCTCCTCGGCCCACGACTGGGCGACCTTATCCATATACGCCACGGACACGCGCTTGCCTTTGAGCGCGATGCAATACTCCGCGAGGCGCAGCACCACAGCCTTAGGCAGGCGGAATATATCGGTATAATCGTAAATCTTCAGGTATTCGTGGGGAGAAAGCTGGCGGGAGCCGAACAGCTCCTGCAGCCGTTGGTTGAATTCACGCTCAGTGTAAAGCTCGTCGCCCGCGGGCTCGCGCATGAACTCGCCGAATTCAAGGCAGAACTCCGCGCCGTTGACAATGCGGGCAAAGCCTTTCTTCTGCCAGTATTCGAAAGCGGCGAAAACTTCGTCCGAGGGCAGACCGAGGCGCGCACAGAATATATCAAGATCAACAGCCTGATGCCCCGATGCGTGCATCAGCCCCAAGAGGTATGCGGCAGCGTACTTGTCCGGCGCGTCCGCACAGCATTCTATAAAGCGGTTGGGCACGGCAGTACTCTTTGCGTTGTTCTTGAGCTGAAGCTGCATATTTTTCCTCCCCGAATCGTATATGTATCATATCACAAAGAACGTCTTTTTGGGATACAAATTTCCGTATTTTATTAAAATCACACAGCCCGTCAGCTATGGATTCATGTAATGGGATAAATTTCATATACAGTTATCCCGATTGATGTAATTATAAAAAACAATAATGACGATATAAACAATATGAGATGATAGTTGGGACTTGAACAGTAGAACCGGAGCTGCAAAGGATGGTACAGACAGCAAGTTCACTCCTAGTGTGACGGAATATGGTTGAGTATTTATGATAAGCGGGGAATGCAAATGAAAAAAGTAAAGACCAGGAAAATCGGAACCAGAATCGTACTGTTGTCTGTCGGCATCATTGCAGTCATTATGCTGTCGGCTTTTTCGGTCATTATTTTAACAACCGTGCAGACTACGGAACAAAGCATGGACGAAAGCATCGCCGGACAAGCACAGATGGATGCAGCATCGGTCAAGACAATGCTGGAAGAGCCATTGTATATGGCAAGATCTATTTCTCAAAGCATGCAGGGTTATGAAACCGTGGTGTTCAGCTACAGGCGTAATTTCTTTGATAACATTTTGCGTAACGTATTGGAAGAGAATCCAAATTATCTTGGCGTATGGTCCTGTTGGGAACCTAATGTACTGGATAATCTGGATAATAAATATGCGAATTCTGATACATCGGACAATACCGGGCGATATATCCCGTATTATTACTGGGCGGACGGAAAAGTCGCTTTTACTCCCTTGACGGATTATGAGACAGAAGGCGCGGGCGATTATTATTTGCTGGCGAGGAACTCCGGGCAGGAAACCATATTGGAGCCATACGAATATGAGATCGACGGAAAGAAAGTGTTACTGACTACGGTTGCTGTACCGATCAAAGATAAATCAGGTAAGGTCGTGGGAGTTGTAGGGATCGATCTGGCACTCTCGGACCTTCAGGGGATGAGCTTCGACAACGGCGGCCTTGAGACCACCAAGACTTATGTGCTTTCTAACAGCGGCATTTACGTGATCAGTCCGGACAGCGAAGCGGTGGGAACTTCGATTTCAAGCGGCGGCCAGGCAGATTCGGGCAATATACTTTCCGCCATTGCCGCCGGACAGGGGTACCGGAATGACAGCATTTCACAGGCAACCGGAGAACCGGTAAAGGTGGTATACGCACCGGTCACCATCGGAAAAACCACAACGCCCTGGTCGGTTGCCATCG